>NZ_JSYN01000003.1 GCF_000812965.1 Pedobacter kyungheensis | reverse complement strand
TGGACATGCCCCAAAAAGTTAGACACTTTTTGGGGCATTTTTTATGAGTAGAAAACAAAAATATGACTATCAGTTTAAACTTGATTTAGTCAACAAGGTAATCAAAGAAGAACACTCTGTACATGAACTTTCCAATATGTATGGATTGGCTAAATCACAGTTACAATTTTGGTGCAAACTCCATGAGCACCACGGAGAAAAAGGGTTGGAAGATATCGCGGTTAAAAGCTATACGGCAGATGAAAAACTTGAAATCATTCGCTATTATCAAGCAAGCGGATTATCTTTGATTGACACCTGTGCTATTTTTATGGTTGCCTCTTTTTCAACACTCTTTCAATGGGTCGTTAAGTTTGAACAGATTGGCTATCAAGGCCTAGTAGATAAACGCGGTGATCATTTAAAAAAGAAGAAAACTCCAAAGAGGATGGCTAAAACAAAAGTAGTTCCAGGAATCAAAGATTCTATGACTGATTTAGAGCGGTTAACCATCGAAAATGAATATTTACGAGCAGAAGTCGCTTATCTAAAAAAGTTGGAAGCCTTAGCTCAAAGCAAGCAAGTCAAAAAGAAAAAGCCGTAATAGTTACGGAGTTAAGGCGCTTACACAAACTGGAATATCTTTTACATCTCTCTGAGCTAGCAAGAAGTAGCTACTATTATCATCTACATAGTAGTGCTTTTTTAGATAAGCATATAGACTTGGTAAAAGAAGTTAAAAAACTGTATCAGAGGCATTTTGGAAGATATGGCTATCGAAGAATAACGTTAGCCCTTAGAAAAGAATTGAACATCGCTGTAAACTTTAAAACCATTGCTAAAATCATGAAGCAGATGGGCTTGAAGAGTAAGATAAGGGTTAAAAAATATAAGTCTTATAAAGGCGAAATTGGCAAAGCCTCGGATAATATCTTACAACGAGATTTTACTGCTGACAAGCCTAATGTAAAATGGGCTACCGATATAACTGAGTTTAAAGTAAAGGAAAAAAAGCTATACCTATCCCCAATAATTGATCTGTTTAATGGGGAGATTATAAGCTATAACTTATCTACATCGCCTAATTATCGACAGATTTTGGATATGCTCAATAAAGGTTTCAGGAAAATCAAAAACAATGAAAAACCAATTCTCCATTCCGATCAAGGTTGGCAGTACAGGTTAGAGAAGTATAAGAAAAAACTAAAAGATAAACAGATAATGCAAAGTATGTCCAGAAAAGGAAACTGCTTGGATAACGCTATAATTGAGAACTTTTTTGGAGTACTTAAATCAGAATTGTTTTATCTAAATGAATTTAAATCGGTATCACAATTACATTCTGAAATTAGAAAGTATATTAAATATTATAATAGGGACCGAATAAGGATTAATTTAAATGGAATGAGTCCGGTGGAATACCGAACTCATTACTTTAAAAACATTGCGTAACTTCGTCCAACTTTTTGGGGTCAGTCTAGAACGACAGCTTTTTTATTTGCGCACTTTAATGTGGTTAACCACATAGGTTAAAGCTTCTTGATTTAACTTCTTTTGGGGCCATGTACTGCTTTCAAACTCAATAAACATCTGGTAGTTGTTTTTCTCAAAAGCATAGGCAATACCATTAAATTTTATATCTCTTTTGGTAATGTTATAGGTAAGAAGTTTGGTTGTAGGGCTTAACTTTATAAATTCTTTAAAATTATTAATTCCGCTCCCTGCTTTTAGCTTTTTAAAAGATTTATCAACAGCTACAGTACTTTCGAAATCATGGACAAAAACATTTAGGTTTTTTGGTGTTTTAAACGCAAATTTTAGCGTATCATCATGTGTATTCTGAAAGAAACATCCTTTTTCTATCTTGAGCTGGCTCTCTATATCCAGGCTAACCAATGAGTCTTTTGCCAGTTTGATAATATAAAAGTCTTTAAGTCTGGTTTGATCCAAAGAATCGAGGTATTTGTATCTTTTATAAAGCAGATCGTTCCAGATTTTAGGAGTTTGACTAGAAGTTAATGACCGCTGATCTGAAAACTGCCGCTCTGATATGTTGTTTAGTTGGTTGGCATCTAATATTCTGGTTTGCCTCGATTCCATTTGGTTGCATGTTGCAAAAAGGCGGACTACTGCAATAATAGCAATCACGATACTGAGCACTGTTCTCCAAACAGGTCTTTCTCTGTATTCTTCATTCTCTTCCATAGGGCTTAATTTAGATCGGCTGTGGTTAAACGCAGCTCGTTAAGCTGATTGCCTTTTTCATCATAGTAGATATACTTAACTGCGCTAATCTGAAATTTGTTAAAAGCGCTAATTAGTTTTTTAAGCTTGCCAGATCGTAGTATTTCACTTTTCATCAGTTCTACACCTGCTTGTGTTTTAAGCGGGCCAGCAAGATCTTTTGGGGTACGTACGTGATATACTAAATCGCCAAGTTTGTTTTGGTCGATTTTAAATATGGTTGCGCCTGTTGAGGACTCTGTGTACGGCAAACTTTTATTCAGTGCAACTAATATCTGTTCAAATGGAGAGGATGGAGCACTGGTTTTTGGATTTAAAAAACCAGCATCACTTTTGTGTGTATCAGGAGCTACTTTGCTCAGCTCTTCCATTTTCTTTTTATCCAGTGTTGCGGAAGAAATTTCAGATTGCTTTGCCGTATAGTAAGTGATTTCAAACGTAACGCCGTCGTTTATCAGTTTATTGGAGGTAGACTGCTGCTTTAACAGTTCCATCATCATGTTCGGCATTGCCTGCTTAATAAAATCAGTTTCGGGATCGCTGATAGCATAAGTAGTAATTACCTTAATCTTGATGGTTTTTCGCTTATAATCTGCTACAGCTGATGTCCAGCTTACTGATGGAGTACGTGCATATCTGGCCTGTTCATTGTAAGCGTTAACAAAAACAGCCATATCATTTATCGGATTTTTGCATCCTGTTGAAAACATAATGCTCAGCAATATGGTTGCAAGTGTAAATAATCCGAACAGGAATCTACCCTGAAATGACTTTTTGGGAGGTTGTAATAAGGTGTACATGAGAGGTTAATTTATATTTGTTATTTAGTTGTTTCGTTTCAATAACTGTTCTGCAAGTTCGTGTAAATCATGTTTATTTGCAAGAGGTACTTCAATATCTTTAAGGTTTTGAAAAGCGACAGCTGCATATTTCATCATCTCTTTTTCTGCCTCTTCCCGGATTTGTAGTTCATTGTAGATTGCAGTAACTGCCTGAACTTTTTCCTGAATATTTGGATTGCTATTGGCAATCCAACCCTGTAGCTCAAGAGAATCGGTTTTTGCCAGTGCTTTTAACAACAAGAACGTTTTCTTGTTGGCAATAATATCACCACCAACCTGCTTGCCAAACTTTTCCGGATCGGCATATACATCTAAAATATCATCCTGCAATTGAAAAGCAATGCCTATATTTTCGCCAAATTGCTCAATCAGGTCGGCATCTTTTGCTGATGCACCGGCAATAATAGCACCTAATTTCAGCGCACCACCCAATAATACAGCCGTTTTGAGCCTGATCATGTTAATGTACTCTTCAATACTTACATCATCACGTCCTTCAAATTCCATATCCAGCTGCTGCCCTTCGCAAACACCCTGAGCGGTAGCATTGAAAGTATCGAGCACATCTTTAAGAAAAACCGGATTTACTTTAGCCAGGTTTTTATTGGCTTCTACCATCATCACATCGCCACTTAAAATCGCCACATTGGTACTCCATTTTTCGTGTACAGTCGCCTGTCCTCTGCGTAGCGGTGCATTATCCATAATATCATCGTGTACGAGGGTAAAATTATGGAAAATCTCTATAGCCATTGCAGCATGCACAGATTCGTTGGCATCAGCACCAAACAATTCAGTAGCCATTAACACTAAAAGCGGCCTTACCCGTTTACCACCCAGGTTAATAATATAGCTTATCGGATCATAAAGCTGTTTCGGGTGATCTGGAAATTTTAAATTTTGTATTGCGGTATCTAAAATCTGCTGTAATTGTTCTGTAGTATGCATGTTTTGTTTAAACACTGTGTTTCGGGCACAAATGTCTTAATTTTTTAATCAGGAATTAGGGTAAAATCGATTTGGCGCTTAGAAAGGTCAACTTTTTTTACACGGATCATCACTTCATCGCCCAGTTGGTATTTTTTCTTCTTTCTTTGGCCTACAATACAGTAGTTTTTCTCATCGAGTACATAAAAATCATCAGATATATCGCGTAAACGGATCATACCTTCACATTTATTTTCTTCAATTTCTACATACATGCCCCATTCGGTAACTCCCGAAATAATGCCTTTGTAGGCTGTACCGATATTATTCTCTAAATATTCGGCTTGTTTGTATTTAATCGAAGCTCTTTCGGCATCGGCAGCCCGTTTTTCCATGGCAGAAGAGTGCACAGAAGCTACTTCGTAAAATTCCATATCAGCCGATTTACCACCATCTAAATAGATTTGCAGTAAACGGTGCGCCATTACATCGGGATAACGACGGATGGGCGAGGTAAAGTGGGTATAATACTCGAAAGCCAGACCATAATGACTGGTTTTTTTAGTGGTATAAATGGCTTTGGCCATAGAACGGATGGCCAGCGAAGTTAAAATATTCTGCTCTTTTTTGCCCTCTACATCAGCCATTAAATGGTTTAGCGATTTGGCAATCTCTTTATCCGATTTGGTATTGATTTTATAGCCAAAGCGGGAAGCAAAGTTGGCAAAAGTGTTTAGGGTTTCCATGTTTGGCGAATCGTGTACCCGGTAAACAAAGGTTAACTTTTGTTTACCCTTGCTCTTTTTGGCAATAAACTCAGCCACTTTGCGGTTGGCTAAAAGCATGTAATCCTCAATCAGCTTATGCGCGTCTTTACGCTCTTTTACGTAAACGCCTATAGGTTTACCGGCTTCATCGAGTTTAAATTTAACTTCGGTACTTTCAAAGCTGATGGCACCGTTTTTAAATTTACGGTCGCGCAGGATATAAGCAAGCTCATTCAGTTTTTGTATTTCGGTTGCGTAATCGCCGGTTTTACTTTCAATCACTTCCTGTGCTTCTTCGTAGGTGAATCTGCGATCGGAGTGGATTATTGTGCGGCCATACCATTCATTTTGAATGTTGGCCTGCTCATCGAGCTCGAAAACAGCTGCAAAACACAATTTATCTTCATGTGGACGAAGCGAGCAGACCCCGTTGCTTAAACGCTCAGGGAGCATCGGAATTACGCGATCAACCAGGTAAACCGAAGTAGCGCGGCTATATGCTTCTTTATCGAGTTCGCTTCCCTGGATTACGTAGTGTGAAACATCGGCAATGTGGATTCCGATTTCGTGGTTACCATTGGGTAATTTCTGGTAGGAGATGGCATCGTCAAAATCTTTGGCGTCGGCCGGATCGATGGTAAAGGTTAACACCTTTCTAAAATCCTTACGCTTAGCAATTTCTGCAGCCGGAATTTCTTCGGGAATGGCATTGGCTTCTCTTTCTACCTGAGGTGGAAACTCGAGCGGAAAGCCGTATTGGGCCAGAATGGCATTCATTTCGGTATTGTTTTCGCCCTGGTTGCCCAGTACATGTTTCACAATACCTATTGGGTTTTTAGCACTTTCGGGCCAGTCGGATAGCGTTACCAAAACCCGTTGACCACTTTTTGCACCATGCGTATCGGCCAGTGGTACAAAAATATCGTGCATCATTTTTTTATCGTCGGCAATTACGAAAGCAAAGCGATCTGATATTTTAATCACACCGGTAAAGTCTGATTTAGCTCTTTTAATGATTTCGATTACTTCGCCATCATTCTTACGGCCGCTCTTTTTGGCAAAAACATAAGCTTTTACGGTATCGCCATGTAGGGCATTTTTAAGTTTGCGGGGTGCAACAAAAATATCTTTCTCAAACTCATCTTCGGGCACGATATAAGCCGAACCATCGGCAGTCATATCTACGGTACCAATAATGAAGTTCTGGAGTTCTTTAAGTTTAAATTTCCCTTTTTGGGGTTCTAAGAAAATACCGTTGTTTTTTCCTTCCTTTAATATCTCTAAAATCGTTTCTCTTGATTCCTGATCGTTTAGGTTCAATTTGGCCGAAACCTGTTTGTAATTGAGTAGCTGATTATTGTTTTTTTCAAAAATATCACTAACCAGTTGATTCAGAACCAATTTTATATTTGCCGATTTTTTCTTTGCCATACGCTAAACTGAATTTACCGAAGATACAGAAAAGATAGGGAAGTGACGGGATTTGGGGTGTAAAATGTATGGTAGATGTGAGATATGAGACTTGAGATATGAGATGTGAGATGGGGGAGGTTGATCTGCAAGTTACTGTTCTGTTAACTTCAGTTCAACATAGGTGATATTTTTGCGCTCGGCGGTATAACTGATATGGATATTTCCGTTTTGATCCTGAATAATGGCCGGGTAACTGTATTCGCCTTTTAGGTGGTTTTCGAGGGTGTAAATATCTTTCCAGTTTTCGCCATCGGTTGATATGGCCAGTTTTAATACCGAACGGCCTTCCCACCAGTTTTTGCCTGCCGTTAATGGGTTGTAAACTAGCATTTGCCTGCCATCTTTTAAAGTTACTGCATCGCTGCCAGAATTGGGATTGGGCAGTTTTGTAGGTTTTAGTTTTGACCAGGTTTCGCCCCCATCAACCGACCAGCTTTCTACAATTACATTCTGTCTGCTCCTGCAAAGCAGTTGTAATTTCCCTTTGGGATGAATGAGGATTGATGGTTGGATTACACCAAAGGTATCGCAATTGATCTTGATTTTTGTCCAGTTTTTACCGCCAGCATCCGATTTTTCAATATGGATATTCCATGTTTTTTCATCCAGGCTTTCGGTGCTCGAAGGGTAGAGGATAGTTCCGTTTGCTAGTTGAACGGGTTTATTTTTAATAGGGCCTAAAAAATCTTTAGGTAATTTTTGCGCTTTAGACCAAGTTTTACCATTGTTAACCGATGTTTTATACTCAGCCCACCAGGTACGGGGATTTAAACCCACTTTATAGTGTAAAAATAAAGTGCCGTTTTTTGCTTTAAACAATACCGGATTCCAGCAGGCTAAACGGCTGGTATCGCTTTGTATTCCGTTGGCTATCTCAACCGGCTGACTCCAGCTTGCACCATTTTTTACCGCTGACCAAATCACCACATCTTTGCTTCCTTCGTGTTTGCCACCAAACCAGGCGGCCATAATTTTTCCGTTTCCGAGATCAACGAGTGTTGAAGCATGACAGGCTTCGAAAGGCACTTGATTAAAAACGGGGCCTGACTGTATAATTTCAACTTTTTGTGCGTAAGTGGTTGCGCAAAAGAACAATGTAGCAATAATGGAAAAGAATCTTTGCATAATTTATTGGTGTCCGGGAATGGCGGCGATAAGTTTCTGGGTATATTCGGCCTTAGGAGCATTAAATAATTCTTCTGGAAAACCTTCTTCTTCAATTTTACCTTTATTCATCACTAAAATACGGTCAGAAATGTGTTTAACCACAGCCAGATCGTGCGAAATGAAGATATAAGTCAGGCCAAACTCTTCCTGTAGCGATTTGATGAGGTTGAGTACCTGCGCTTGTACCGATACATCGAGTGCCGATACAGATTCATCGCAAATGATGAATTTAGGTTGCAATGCCAAAGCCCGTGCAATTACCACACGCTGCCGCTGGCCGCCACTAAATTCGTGTGGATAGCGGTTAAAATGTTCGGCTTTTAAACCAACTTTATCAAGCAGCTCTAATACCTTTTGTTTGCGCAGGGTATCATTTTGATACAACCGATGCACCTGCAAAGGTTCCAATATAGATTGGCCGATGCTTAGTTTAGGGTTTAGCGAGGCATAGGGATCCTGAAAAATAATCTGGATATCTTTTCTGAGCTTTCGCAGTTCGTTTTTGCCCAGGTGTGTAATGTCTTGTCCGTTAAATATAATGGAGCCTGAAGTGGGTTGAATTAACCTGAGTATGGTACGGCCCAGTGTTGTTTTCCCACAACCCGATTCACCAACAAGCCCTAAGGTTTCACCCGGAAAAACTTCAAAATTAATCTGATCTACGGCTTTAACATAATCGGTGGTTTTACCAAACAATCCATTGCGGATAGGATACCAGGTACATAGGGCTTTAACTTGCAACAATGGTTTTTGCTGGTAAAGTATTTCCCGGCGTTGGGCAATTTCAGTTGTGGTTAGCTGATTTGCCGGCTGTAAATACGCTGGTGCATCACCGGTTTGGTTGTTTAAAAAATCGGCAACAACCGGTAATTTTTTTAATTGCAAGTTGGGTGATGGTCTGCAGGCCAATAAACCTTTGGTATAGGGATGTTGCGGATTTTCGAATATCGATTTTGCTAGCCCCTGTTCTACAATTTCGCCTTTGTACATCACGGCAACTTCATCGGCAATTTCGTTTACCACGCCCAGATCGTGCGAGATAAAGATCATGGCCATGTTGCGCTCTGTTTTGAGTTTGAGCAGCAATTGGAGAATGGTTTTTTGAACGGTTACATCCAATGCTGTTGTAGGCTCGTCGGCAATGAGCAGTTTAGGGTTACAGCTCAAAGCCATGGCAATCATTACGCGCTGCTTTTGTCCGCCAGAAATCTGGTGCGGATAACTATCAAATATTTTTTCGGGCCGCGGAAGCTGAACTTCGTTAAACAGGGCAATGGTTTGTTTTTTTGCTTCAGCTTTATCTACCTTTTGGTGGAGGATAATGGCTTCGGCAACCTGATCGCCGCAAGTAAAAACGGGGTTCAGGGAAGTCATAGGTTCCTGAAAAATCATCGAAATCTGATTGCCCCTGATCTGCCTGATTTCGTTAGCATTTAAGTTAAGCAGGCTAATGTCTTCAAAATCAATATCGCCGGTAATTTTGGCAAGGCGCTCGTCATGCAAACGCATAATGGAGAATGAAGTAACCGATTTACCCGAGCCTGATTCGCCAACTATGCCTAAAACAGTACCTTTTTTTACATTAAAGCTAATTTTTTTAACGGCTTTGAACCAGTTTTTATCTTCCTGGTTGTAGAAATCGATATTTAAATTTTCAACGTTTAACATTAAATTTTACAGATTACAATTTCTTTCGACCCGGTTTCTAAGCTGTTTTGTTCATCTAAATGGTAATGGCAATTTACAGGCGTTTCATTTTGGGCAAGAAAAAGTAAATGTTTTGCCAAAGAAATTAAGCCTGCCTGGTTAGCTGAGATAATAATCTGATCATTTAGAACCTCACTTTTAATTACAAACCCTTCCTCCCAGATGGAAACAGTACCTTTTTCTTTAGTGTATTCGGGAATGTTTATTTTTAAATCTGCCATCAGGTTACAATGGTAATATTTTCTTCCGGAATTACCTCCATACCTTTAAATTTTAACAGTACCTGTGCTGTAGTAATTACATCTTTCTGGCAATAGGTAACAATCCGGGGCAGGTTTTTTTCTTCATAATATACCTGTTTTACCTGACTGCCGTTAATGTCGTCTTTTGGAGTAGGAATATCCAGAATGGCGGCAAGCAGACTAAGGGAGGTGAAATGTTTGTGGTCGCCAAATTTCCAGAGCTCCATGGTATCGATGTGGTTTACTTCCCATGGCTTTTTACCTGCTAGCTGCAACTGTACCGGAATTTCGATGCCGTTAATTAAAAGTCTGCGGCACAGGTAAGGGAAGTCAAATTCTTTTCCGTTGTGGGCACAGAACATGAGGCCAGGCGTTTGTTTATTCAACAAAGCTGAAAATTGCGAGAGTATTTCGTATTCATCATGACCTGAAAAAGATTTGATGCGCAATTTATTCGTTTTGTCTTCGGTATAGAAAATGCCGAGGCTGATGCAGATGATTTTGCCAAATTCGGCCATTATGCCTGCGCGTTCGTAAAATTCTTCTGCGCTTTGGTCGTTATTGCGCTGGTAATGCGTTTTGTGTTCCCAAAGCTCCTGAAAATGAGGTGGTACATCATGAAATGATGGGTATTGCGGAACGGTTTCAATATCGAGTACCATTACCTGATTTAGATCTAGCGTTTTTAGCATATAGCAGATAGTTTTCTTTCAACAATTTACAGTTTTCTGTTCATAATTCCACCCGTCATTAATGCTCATTTTGTTGGTTTTTTCAAATGATTTCTTACAACCATTGAATGCTGGTTATTGAGCTATTATTTCTGTCGTTGGAGGTTGATTATTTGGTCGTAAACATTTTTTACATCTTCAATAAATTCAAGGGCCGCTGGTTGTTTTACACCCGGCCATTCTATTCCCTGCATCATTGTATTTCTAAAATCAGTTGGTCCTAGTGCAATTGTTCCGCTATTATCAGATTTTTGATTAATTGTGATGTCAGATAACGTTCTGATGTTTAATGACTTGATTTCTCTGCTAAATATTCCGGTCTTAATAATAATTCTGTCCGAAGTAATTCCGTAAACGGTATTTGCTCTCTTTTTTGCGTCGATGAAAAATCTCCCGACAGTGATGTACAGACCCATTATAACAAATGGAATACCCCAAAGCTTAAAGAAAAATGGAGCATCAGTAGTAATTACACCTGTTTCCCAGAATACTGCAAAGCCTCCCCAAAGTAAGCTGAAGGGGACTAAGAATGCGTCTGAAGTTCTAAATAAAATTCCTGTTTTAGGTTTTCCTGCCCATATTAATTTTTCGCCTGTGCTTAGGTTAGGTTTTAGTTCGTTTTCGAGCTCGTAATTTGTCATTTATTTGATTGGTTTAATTGCTGTTTTTTGTGAATTATTGTTTCCAGACCTTGTGCAGTCTAATCTCAACGTGGAAAGCTTTAATTTAAAATTAAAATTCGATAAAATAAATCACTTTCGTTTCACTTGTTTTAGTCTTTTAGTCCTAATCTATTTTTTGAAAATTTATTTTATAAGTTTGGATATGGCGAAAAGTAAATTCGAGCAATCTTTAGCGGATGGTGCTCATCAACAATTACAAAAACTGGTGGGCCGCTGGCAAGGCAGTACCAGAACCTGGTTTGAAAAAGATATCCTGGCAGATGAATCGCCATCTGAAGGTGAGATTACTTCCATTTTGGGTGCCCGTTTTATCTCTTTTGATTATCAGGGAAGCTTAGAAGGAAAGCCTTTTGAAGGTAAAATGATTATTGGTTTCGATATTCCTTACCAAAAGTTCAGGGTAAGCTGGGTAGATAGTTTCCATATGGGCACACAGATTATGCTTTCTGGGGGCGAGGCAACCGGAAATGGCTTTGCTGTTTTTGGCGAATATGGCAGTCCGGAATATGGAGAACAGTTATGGGGCTGGCGTACAGTTTTAGCAATAAACAGTGCTGATGAATTTGTGCTGACAGCCTATAATGTTTCGCCTGAAGGGGAAGATGCTAAAGCTACAGAAACGGTTTACAGGAGGGTTTAAACACAATGCGTTTATAGGAAAGAAAATGGTTCGTGGTTACACAAACCATTGGTGGATTAAAAATCCAGCGTTTATGCAAGTCGGGATTAAAAATCCCGACTAACGGTAAGTTTAAAACAATGTAGGGGTAGTGGTAGCCAGTACCGGGATTTTTAAATCAGTTCCGATGGCTTTGTTTAATTTTTCGATAAAGTAGGCCGATAACAGGGGCGAGGCCAGCTCTACATTCTGGTGTACAAAGAAATACAGGTTTTCCAGTCCTTGTGCTTTCCATTGCACAATTCTTTCTACCCATTCATCTAAACGGGTATAATCGCTTTCGTGATTGGCACCTACATAACGTACAAAAGCAGTTGGGGTAGTTAGGCGCATGTGCAGCATATCGCGGCGTCCGGCGGTATCGACAATAATATTGGCCACACCATTTTCTGCAAACAATTGGGCAAACTGGCTGGCAATAGACTGGTTTGAGAACCATTCTTCGTTGCGTACTTCTACACCCAAAGGAATTACTTTCGGAAACTCGGTAATTACGGTTTTAAGCCTTTCAAAATCCTTAGGTTTAAAATTATCGTGTAATTGCAGAAAAGCCATGCCCAGTTTATCTTCAAAATTACTAATGGCATCGCAAAACTGTTCTACAGGTTCTTTTACGTTAATCAGCCTTTTAAAGTGACTAATGGTATTGGTTAATTTAGGAAAGAATTTAAAATCCGCAGGCGTTTTTTGTGTCCAGGTGATTACTTGCTCGCTAGATGGCATACCGTAAAAAGTTGCATTGAGTTCAATTGAATTAAACTGCGTAGCATAGTACGTTAACTCATCTTTGGTACCTTTTGGGTAAAAGCCTTTTAAATCGGCCTTGTTCCATTTGGCACAGCCTACAGAAGCTTTGAAAGCCTGTTTGGGTTTATTGGCTGCCAAAACTGCTGCGGTTTCGGGCGCATCAGCAGGGAGTTTAAAATCTATTATCGAGGGGTCTTCTACTTGGCCGAATTTCATATTTTAAGGTTTTAGGTGTAAGGCAAAAGGTTTAAGGGAAAATACACTGGCTCGTTCAGCCAAAGTATTATGTACTGTAAAAATAAGAAACTTGTTCTTGGCTTTTGCCAGTTGTGGAAAGTTTATAGAAAGAGATTTTATAAACTTTACGATGAAAAATCTTCGTTAACTTTCTGAGCAGAGTATAGCAAAGCCGATCTGATATCTTCTTTATCAAGAATAGGATGTTCTTCTAGTATTTGTTCTTCACTCATGCCACTTGCCAATAATTCTAGTACGTCAGAAACTGGGAATCTTAACCCACGTATTGTGGGTTTTCCGCCCATCAAACCATCTGTAGAAATGATCCTATCGAATAATTTAACCTGTTCTTTTGCCATAACCGAATATAAAAAAAAATACCCCGTTTTAAAAAAACGGGGCACTTATAAAATCGATATATAACTTTATATTTTAGCTGTTTCCAAGCTGAAAACTGCGAACTGAAAACTGAATTAGTAACCCAGTATCTTCAATACTTGCTTACTGTTCTGTTCTTCGCCAAAAACTTCAAAGTTGAAACTTTCATCGCGGTTTCTGCGAATCAATACATGTTTCGGACTAGGCAACAAGCAATGGTGTATACCGCCATATCCACTCAGTACTTCCTGGTATGCTCCGGTATGGAAGAAGCCCAAATACTGTACTTTACGGGTTTTAGGCATAAATACACTGTTCATGTGTGCTTCCTGATTATAGTAATCCTGTCCATCGCAGGTAATACCACCTAAGTTAACACGTTCGTATTCAGCATCCCAGTTGTTAATTGGTAATAAGATATATTTTTGGTTCAATGCCCAAACATCAGGTAAGTTGGTAATGAAAGAACCATCCAGCATTAACCAGCGTTCGCGGTCGTTTTGTTGTTTACGGCCCAAAACTTTATATAAAATACCCGAAGCTTCAGCAACAGTATATTTACCAAATTCGGTAATGATATCTGGTTCCATTACTTCATGAATGGCGCAGATTTCTTTAATCCTTTTTACAATTTCGTTTACCATGTACTCGTAATCGAAATCGAAAACCAGCGAATCTTTAAATGGCATACCACCACCAATATCAAGGGTATCCAGATCAGGGTTGATTTTCTTGAATTTGCAATAAAGGGTTACATATTTCTCTAACTCGTTCCAGTAGTATGGCGAATCGGTAATACCTGAATTGATGAAGAAGTGTAATAGTTTTACCCTAAAATTAGGATTGTGTACAATTTTGTTATTGTAAAACTCAATTACATCTTCCATACGCACACCTAAACGCGAGGTATAGAACTGCGAATCTGGTTGCTCCTCAGCAGCGATACGGATACCCAGGTTACAAGGTGTATCGATATCTACCTCATCATCAAAAAGGTTAAATTCCTCTTTGTTATCTAAAACCGGAATAATATTGGTGTAACCATCGTGCAGCATATCGATGATATACTGTTTGTACTGGTAAGTTTTAAACCCGTTACAGATAATGGTGGTATCTTTAGTTAAAGCACCTTTTTTCTCCAGTGCATCAACCATAGGCATATCAAAAGCCGAAGAAGTTTCCAGGTGGATGTTGTTCTTCAGCGCTTCTTCTACAATGTGTCTGAAGTGCGAGCTTTTGGTACAATAGCAATATTTATAATCGCCACGGTAGTTGTTTTTTAAAATGGCAGTCTGGAAAAGAATCTTCGCCTGTTGAATTTTCTTACTCACCATGGGTAAGTACGTGAAACGTAGGGGAGTACCGTAAGTTTCGATCATTTCCATCAGGTTTAAATCCTGAAAATATAATTCATCATCTATCACATCAAAGCCATCCTGTGGAAAGCCAACGCTTAGATCGAGAAATTCTGAGTAACTCTGCATTTACTTTTAAATAATTTTTGCAAAAATGTAATTTTAAATTGAGAAATAAACGGTATTGATAATATTTTTACTGTAGAGAAACGGATTGAGGGAGATTGTAGTTGCTGGTGGGCAAATGTCTTTGTAACGATACAATCGTTAGGCCATTTAGGGACCGTACTGCTATTTAGGGTTTTATAGCGAGGTGCTTTAATGTGAAAGTTTTCCGTGTGTTCAGTGTTTCCGTGGCAAAAAATCCATGGTTAACAGCTGCAAACCAAAGTGTGGGATATGGTTTATAACGATACAATCGTTAAGCTATTTAAGCACGCGTTAGAAACGTGCGTCAGCGTTTTAAAAAAACAGAGCGATTTTTTTTATTTAACTAATTGTAATTTAGTTATATAAATGGTTGATTTATTTTGTGTTTAGGAAAGCAGGTTCCTGTTTTTTATAGGTTAGGGTTGTTCCTGCTCTCCACTTTATTCGTTGCACTCGTGTCCGTTACGATCAGGTTTAGGTGGCAGAAACCGTATTGCTATTTGGGGTTTAATAGAGAGTACCTTTATGCGAAGGTTTTTCTGTGTGTTCAGTGTTTCCGTGGCAAAAACACCATGGTTCACAGCTGCGAATCAAATTGTGGCATATGGTTTATAACGATACAGTCGTTAGGCAATTTAGGCACGCGTTAGAAACGCGCGCCAGCACTAATGAGATATGATAGGTAAGTTAACCTTTCCTTAAATATTTTGTTAAAATCACTATGGTTTGTCCTTCTACTTTACCCTCAATCTGCTCGGTATTATCCTGCACTAAACGAATGTTTTTTACTACTGTACCGAGTTTGGCACTGAGTGTGGAGCCTTTAACATCAAGCGTTTTAACCAAAACTACGGTATCGCCCTCAAATAAACGGGCACCATTGCTATCCTGATGAAATTCTACTGTGCCTTCCTGCTCATGGTCGCCGGTTTTTTTAGCCCATTCTAAAGTTTCATCGTCAAGGTATAAAATATCCAGACTATCTGCAGCCCAACCTTCATTTCTCAGGCGGCTTAACATGCGCCAGGCTACTACCTGAACAGGTGCAAATTCCGACCACATGGTTTCTGTTAAAATTCTCCAGTGAGCGGCATCAAGCTGCTCGCTTTTTTCAATCTGGTCTAAACAGGTTTTACAAACTAAAATGCTGTTATCGCCATTGGCATTACTGGTTGGCGGCACTTCGTATACCGATAAATTGATTTCGGCTGTGCATAATTCGCATTTATTTCCCGATCGGGTTTTTAATTGTTGTAGTAAAGACATCTGATTCGAAATTTTCGGCGAAAGTAATAAAACTTTTAGGAATAGTCTGTTTGGTTTTTACTTCTCTGGTAAATGGATCTCAGCCAGCATACACCTGGCACTGCCTCCGCCATTTTTTTCGATTGTGTAAAGTGGTGCGTAAATGATGCGGCTGTATTGGTCCAGTGCCGCAACTTGCTCAGGGTTTAAGGATAAATAAGCCTGCTCTGACATCACCAGCAAATTTTCGCCGGCAGCATTAGCAACCTGCAACATATTGCCTGCAAATTTATTCATTTGCCCCAGGCTGATTTCGATAATCTCTTTTCCGCTGCCTTTTAAACTGATGCTTACCTGTAGCCGCTCTTCCGGGTTGCGGATGGAATCGAGACAGATTACTGCAAAACGATCGCCAATGCACATCATCACGTTGGTGTGGTAAATCGGGAAGTTATCGCTATCTACTGCCTGGAAAGCCACGGGTTCATAACCAGTAAGCATGCAAAAGTTATCTAAAACTTCTTCATCTGTACGCACGCTTAAACAAGCATAAGCAATTTTATTGGCGCGATCTAACACCATACTGCCTGTGCCTTCTAAAAAAGCATGCTGCATTTCGTAAAAGCTCAGGTCGCTTACATGGTTTACTTCAAAACGGGTATTCAGCCCATCCAATATTTCTTTTCTGCGCTCTAAACGGCGATTTTCAGAAAACATGGGGTAGAGGTAAACTGAGCCATCTTCGTGAAAAGAAACCCAGTTGTTAGGGAAAATAGAATCAGGAGTTTCTGGCTGTAAGGTATCGTCAACTACAGTAACATCCACATCGTTTTGTCTCAACAGCTCAACAAAGCCATCAAACTCTTTTAAGGCTTGCGCCTGTACACCCTGCGTTTCGGATGCTACCTGAAATTTATTGTTCGCGGCGGTTTGCTCGTTAAACTTAAAGTCGACCGGGCGGATCATGAGGATATGGCTGGTGGTTTGCATTTTTGGGTTAATTGTTTAAACTGGTTAATTGGTTAATTGTTCCGGGCGATTGCTCATCATCCATTTACCATCTTACATTTTACAAATTATCTCTTAAAACAGGTAAACTCATGCAGTGGAAACCGCCACGTGCCCGCGAAAGTTCTGCTGATGGCATTAAAATTAAAGTATCGGTAATGGTTTCGGTATTTACCTTGCCACTTTCCAGATCCTGGATTAAATCTTTTACATCAACCACATTAAAACCAGCTGCTTTAAAAGCCTCAACAGTTTTATCGTTCCTGTCGTAACCCAAAACTACCCCTTCTTTAATGGCCAGTAAGTTACAAGAATCGGTCCATTGTTCCCTCGAATCGTAAGGGAAAGTATTGTTGCCGCTGTAAATAATCTTTGTGGGTTCGGTACTCTTTAAATCGTTCTGACTAATATCGTTCAGCAAAGCTTCTACATGCTCGAAATGCTTTGGCTCTTGCGGGTTGGCTTTGGTAAACTGAATAGCAGTAGTAGCTTCAAGCTTCTCGGGCTCTTTTAAGAAGTTGATTGGCTCGTAAGGATTGTATTTTGGCGAGTGTGCAATTGAATTTAAAATTACCCAGGTATTGCGTTTAATCTGTGTAAAAACGGTATCCAGGTGCATATAATCGCGCTTACTCGGTATTTTTACTACGGTTACTTTTTCTACCACGTTCTGCTCAAACAAGAGTTTAATGGCTTCATTGGCTCCATGTTCTGATGTACGTTCGCTACAGCCAATTAATACATGGTTGGGGCTAACCATCATCACGTCGCCACCTTCAAGCGTAGTGCTGAAAGCAGGTTCATCGCCAGGGCGTAAAAAATGCATGGTTACATC
This sequence comes from Pedobacter kyungheensis, assembly GCF_000812965.1. Lineage (GTDB taxonomy): Bacteria > Bacteroidota > Bacteroidia > Sphingobacteriales > Sphingobacteriaceae > Pedobacter > Pedobacter kyungheensis. The sequence continues at coordinate 194,752 of NZ_JSYN01000003.1, read as the reverse complement.
CGGAATTTCGAGGATGTTATTGCGGTAGCTTTCAAACAGCGGGTGATTAAAGAAAATATAGCGCATTAAAAGCGTTTCGCGTACGCGGGCCTTTTTTGCCGGTTTATTTAACAGGATGTGGTTGTTAATGGTAGTGCCCACATCGCGCGTAAAAATCAGGTTGGGAATTGGCGCAAAAATCATGGTATCGTTGGCCAGGGTGCCCGAAATAAAAATCTCGGCCAGTTCTTTAGCAGGCGTATTGGTTAGCGCGGTTTGCACTTTATAGGTACAGCCCTCAATGGCACAAACTGCGGCAACGAGTTTTTTCCGGATGGATTCATCCTCCAGCATTTCGCTCAATAAATTCTGGATTTCGATTACAGCAGTCGAGTTGTGAAAATCGGGATGGTTGGGTTTATAGAAATTTCTGTTGGCAGCTTCCGAATCAATTTCGGCCAGTTTGCCTTTTATCTTGCCGGGATCTAAAAAATACATCAGCAGTTTGATGTAATAATCGTATTCGCCCTTGCGGATGGTATCTAAATGTACAATATCTTCGAAAAGCCAGTCCTGCGCTTTTGAAGGTACCACTTTACCCAAACCACTATCGGGACTATGAATTAATAATTTACGCAACCTGCCGATTTCGGTGTTTACATTCACTTTAAAGTTTAGATTCTGCTCGCTCATAAATAAATTAGTTGTTACAAAGCTATCAGAAAAAATCAGATATGAGAATTGAGATGCCAGATTTGAGCAGGGCTCTCGCTTGCGGCCTTTTTTATTGCACAGCACCGACAACAATAAACCTCATTGAAGCGGCAGCTCCCGATTTTCGATTTTTCATCGAAATAATCGGGACTACAGCGTAAAGGAGGACTGAAATAACCGACCGGCACAACTGAACCTTTTCAAACTGAAAACCATTATTATTTTAGGTATTGGTTAGCTGGCTTTAGTCTTTCTGCTTTGCCCTTTCCGCTTTAATCGCTATTTTTACGCCATGAATTTTATTATTACCGAGACACAGCAAGCTATTTTGGAGCTTTATAAAGAAGAAGTAGCTGAAAGTGTAATCAATATACAGGAAACCCGTAAAGAATTTGAAGGTCAGGCAACCATTGTAGTTTTTCCGATTACTAAAATCTCTAAAAAATCGCCTGAGCAAACGGCAACCGAAATTGGCGAATATTTAGTGGCCCATGTAGAGGATATTACCAAATTTAACGTTGTTAAAGGCTTTTTGAACCTCAGCATTGCCGAAAGTTATTTCTTAAAGCAGTTTAACGAAGAAGTTTTAGCGCCTGATTTTGGATTGTACCCATCAAACGGTAAAAAGGTAATGGTCGAATATTCATCGCCCAATACCAACAAACCGCTTCACCTGGGGCACGTGCGTAATAACTTATTGGGTTATTCGGTTTCAGAATTGCTTAAAGCCTATGGTTACGATGTAGTAAAGGTGAACCTGGTTAACGACCGTGGTATTCACATTTGCAAATCGATGCTGGCCTGGCAAGAGTGGGGCAATGGTGAAACTCCTGAAAACACTGGCTTAAAAGGCGATAAATTGGTAGGGAACTATTATGTCCTTTTTGAGAAAAAATTAAAGGAGGAAGTTTCAAACATTTTTGAGAATGTTATAGTTAAAAACGATTATGATATATTCTTTAATAGCAAGGATAAAGAGAGTATAATTTCCAAAATCATAAAATATAAAGAGCTCGAATTGAAAAAGGGAACTTTAAATTTTAATGCTGATAAAAATTCATTAGAAGATTTCGGATTTAGGGCAGAAATATTTGTTGAGGAAGCTACCGATGGTAATAAATTATGGAAAAATGTTTCAAAATGTTTTGATGAAATTGAGTATGCTCATTTTTCTGATAAGCAAAAGGAGAAAAATAAAAGGGATATTGACTATTTCTTAAAGCCATTTATTGATCTAGAAGAAGCTATTTTAAAACTTAAAGAAGATATAACGGACGAAATTAAAAGTCAAACTTTTTTAATGAAGAAAGCACAACAAATGCTTTTAAAGTGGGAGCAGGGCGATGAGGAAGTGGTTTCACTTTGGAAAACCATGAACGAATGGGTTTATGCCGGTTTTAATATTACCTATAAAAACCTGGGTGTAGATTTTGATAAATTTTACTACGAAAGCAATACTTATCTATTAGGAAAAGGTACCGTTGATGAAGGTTTAGCCAAGGGCGTTTTCTTTAAAAAGGAAGATGGCTCGGTGTGGATTGACTTAACGGCCGATGGCCTGGACCAGAAACTGGTATTACGTGCCGATGGTACTTCAGTTTACATTACCCAGGATTTAGGTACTGCCGAAATGAAACACGACGATTTCAATATGGATGAGTCGATTTATGTGGTAGGTAACGAACAGGATTACCATTTTAAGGTATTGTTCCTTATTTTAGAGAAACTGGGTAAAAGCTGGGCGAAAGGTTTATATCACTTATCATACGGGATGGTAGATTTACCGAACGGAAAGATGAAAAGCCGTGAGGGAACTGTTGTAGATGCCGATGAGCTGATTGAAAGCATGGTAACCACAGCGCGCGAAAAAACTGAAGAATTGGGTAAAACCAACGATTTCCCGCAGGAAGATAAAGACGAGCTTTACAAAAACATTGGTTTGGGTGCTTTAAAATATTTCTTATTGAAGGTAGAGCCTAAAAAACGTTTGTTGTTTAATCCGGCAGAGAGCATCGATTTTCAAGGTAACACTGGTCCGTTTATTCAGTATACCCACGCCAGGATTAAATCTTTACTGGCGAAGGCTAACTATGAGCTAACGGCAACAAAACCGGCTGAAATTTTGCCTGTAGAACTGGAAATGATGTTGTTGCTGGCTAAATATCCGGGCGAAATTGCCATTGCAGCTAAAGCTTACAGTCCGGCGAGTTTAGCCAATTATTTATATGAATTAGCCAAATTGTTCAATAAGTTTTATCACGAGGTTCCGCATATTCTTAAAATGGAAGAAGGGGCAGAAAAACAATTTCGCTTGAACCTTTGCAAAAAAACTGCCGATATTATTTATGCCGGAATGTTGATTCTGGGTATCACCTCTCCGGAAAGGATGTAGGGTTACAATTTGCAACATGTAAAATGGAAGGGGTAAGATGGGCAAGGACAGACACGTTAGCAGATGGCAACTGAATTGATTTTACTTTGCACGGTTGCTTTTGCAGCCGGATTTATAGATGCTATTGTAGGTGGCGGTGGTTTATTACAAACTCCCGCCATTTTACTTATTTTACCTAACTACCCTGTTGCTACACTTTTAGGTACAACCAAAATCCTATCGATGGCAGGCACCACGCTTGCTGCTTTTAAATATGCCAGGCAGGTTAAATTTAATTACCGGGTGCTTGCCGCTTGTGCGGTAACCGCCTTTTTTGCTGCACTTTTAGGCGCCTATCTGGTTAGCCGGATTGATAATTCGGTTATTAAACCCATTATTCTGGTCGTATTGATTTTTGTGGCCCTATACACTTATTTAAATAAACAATTTGGTATTCATCAGGAGAAAACACATGCGGTGGTAAAGCAAGTTTTACTGGCAGGTATATTCGGACTGATTATTGGTTTTTATGATGGCTTAATTGGTCCGGGTACAGGTTCTTTTCTGATTCTGGTTTTCATTGCTGTACTGGGTTTCGATTTTATTGGCGCCAGTGCACATGCCAAAATCGTAAACATCGCCACCAATCTGGCTGCTATTCTTTATTTTAGTTCTACCGGTCACATTTTGTTTCAGTACGCCATACCCATGGCTGTTTTTAATCTCAGTGGTGCTTTTTTTCGGTACAAAACTGGCCTTATTGAAGGGGAATAAATTTGTAAGGGTGTTCTTTTTAATCGTGGTTTTCGGAACAATTTTGAGATTTGCTTACGATATTTTGAAAACGCGTTTATAGCATCAAGATGTAAAATGGAAGAGGGTAGATGTGAGATTTGAGAAGAAAAGCTCTATTCTTTTTGGTTCAAATGTTAATAGATTCTTCTTCGTGTTCTGCATAACAATAAATAAAAAAGCATCGCCAGGTTAAACCTGCGATGCTTTTTCTTTTCCATACTATGGACTATGGACTATGGACTATGGACTATGGACTATGGACTATGGACTATGGACTATTTCCCTTCCAACCCCGATTTCGTAGCCACAGGTTTCCTTTTCCTGAACGCGGGGAAAGACATAGGGCTTTTGGCTGGCCTTTCATCGCCGAGTAAAACACCCCATTGTTTAAACGATTCAGTACGATCGAAGATAATTTTCAGCACAGCTACAATAGGTAAAGCGAGGAACATACCCGATACCCCGGCAATGCTGCCGCCTATAAACACGCCTAAAATGGCAAATAAAGCATTGATCTTTACTTTAGAGCCCACAATGCGTGGCATCAGGATATTATTATCTAAAAACTGTACAAATGCAATTACGCCCAATACAGTAATTACTGGCCACAACTCTTGTGAGGAAGTAAGTGTTAACAATACCCCGATAATATTGCCAATTAAAGCGCCTACATAGGGGATAAGGTTTAAGATAGCAAAAATAACCCCAATTAGCAGGGCGTGTTTAATGCCGATTAACATTAATATTCCACCCAATAAAATGGTCATGTAGGTGATCTGAATGAGCAAACCAATCAGGTAACTTTTAATGATTGATTCCGTTTCGTAAATGGCTTCTTTAACCTTTGGATGATCGTCTGTTTTAAACCACATGAAAATAAAACGGAGCAAAATATCTTTGTAAAACAACATGAGGTAAATGTAGATCGGTAACAGGCCGATAAATACGAAAATACCGCTAAGTGTCACAGCTGCACCACCTGCAAGCGAAGTACCCATATTCATCAGATCGTCGCTTTTGGCCTGAATAAAGGCTTTTTGTTGTTTATCATCGTAATGGGTAATGCGGCTAATCCAGTCGCTGAGCGAATTAATATGCTGAGTTACATTGGCCTTAATTTGCGGGAAATCTTTAACCAGAATACCAATCTGATTGGAGAAAAACCAAACAATAAGCGCAACAAAAAGTGCTACCAGCAAAATCGAAATAATAATGGCCAGAGATTCGGGTATTTTTTTTCTTTTTAAAAAGCGGTAAACCGGCAAGAGCATAATGCTGATGAAAAAGGCCATGAGTATGGGCATGATAATGTCGCGCCCTACAACCATAACAGCTACAATGGCCATCAGGCCCAGTAATTCTATCGATCGTTTAACGGTTAGTGGTAAATTGTTAGTCATATATAGCTTATCTGATGGAGGTTTAACAGCATTGTATCAAAAATGTTTTGATCAGGTAAAGTTAGTTAAGTTTTGCATTGAGATAAATTGAGAACTCATGATCAATAAACAAAGAGCAATGACTAAAAAACAATGACCAAATAACAATAACCAAAAAACAATAACAATAGATTACCTCAGCTCGTACCATCCTGGTTTCTCAATGACAATTTGTGAATGAACCAATGACGAATGAACCACCGAACGAATTGTAAAAAAAATTACTTCCCGGACACCATATACCCGGGGATTAGGCTTATTTTTGCAGCTTTTACAATTGCACATGAACAATCAGGATACCATCATCGCATTATCTACCCCGCCGGGATCGGGCGCCATTGGCGTTATCCGTTTATCGGGGCCGGAAGCCATTTCACTTACCAATGCCGTTTTTGCAGGTAAAGATCTGGAAAAGCAGTCTTCGCACACTTTGCATTTTGGCCTGGTTAAAGATGGTAACCATATTATCGACGAAGTGGTAGCTGGTTTATACGTGGCGCCAAAATCGTACACCAAAGAAAACGTGGTTGAAATTTCATGTCATGGTTCCAACTATATTATTCAGCAAATTATTAACCTGTTGATTAGTAAAGGAGCAAGGGCAGCCAAACCCGGTGAATTTACCTTACGCGCTTTCTTAAACGGTGCTTTTGATTTAAGTCAGGCCGAAGCCGTAGCCGATTTAATTGCTTCTAATTCCAAAGCTTCGCATGATGTGGCCATGCAGCAGATGCGAGGCGGTTTTGCCAATGAGCTGAAGGGGCTGCGCGAGCAACTGATCCATTTTGCTTCGATGATAGAGCTCGAACTCGATTTTGCTGAAGAAGATGTCGAATTTGCCAACCGTGAGCAGCTGAAAAACCTGGTTAACAAAATTAATTATGTATTGCAGCGCCTCATTTCTTCTTTCGAGATGGGTAATGTGATTAAAAACGGCGTTCCGATTGTAATTGCCGGTAAGCCTAACGTGGGTAAATCGACTTTGTTAAATGCATTGTTAAATGAAGAGCGCGCTATTGTATCTGACATTGCAGGTACCACACGCGATACCATTGAAGATGAACTAACTATTGGTGGTGTGGTTTTCCGTTTCATTGATACGGCAGGGATTCGCGATACAGCTGATATTATTGAGGCATTAGGGGTAGAGCGTACGCTCGAAAAAATGAAACAAGCCAAATTGATTATTTACATGGCCGATGCCGCCCAAAGTATTGCCGAAATCGAAGAACAGTTGCGCGGGCTCGAGCAGTTGGCTATTCCATATCTGATTCTCGTAAACAAAGCTGATTTGATGAGCGAAGCGCAACGCAAGGCCTTCGAAAACCTGAATGTGGTATTTATTTCGGCTAAAGAAAAACAAGGTATCGAAGACCTGAAAACCACTTTGCTTGAACAGGTAAACCTGCACCACATCAATACCAGCGAAACCCTGGTAACCAATATCCGCCACGTAGAGGCTTTGAAACAAACCGAACATGCTTTACAGCGCGTACTCGATAATGTAGATAACCCGGTTACTTCTGATTTTCTGGCTATGGACATTAAACAAGCCTTACATTATTTAGGCGAGATTACCGGTACGGTGACTACAGATGATTTGCTGGAGAATATTTTTACTAAGTTTTGTATCGGCAAGTAATCCTATGGATTTAGTCGACTATTGACTAAAAACGACAAGTAAATCGCTAATTGTTAACTAATTAGCGATTTTTTTATTTCCGATATTTCTGTAATTTGCCCCTGTTACCCATAGTTTTGTTGCGTTTCTGTAGCTTTTTTTGGCAAGTGAAACTAGATAGTGCATTGTATGTTCGATGTGGAGTATTAACTGTACATAGAAGCACATGGAAGCACGATGAAGCACGGAAATGGGTGACTTAACTTATGAGCAGTAATCTGAAAATTTTAAGGAAATGTGAGTACTGTAACCAGACTTTCATCGCCAAAAAGACGGTGACGAGGTTCTGTGGCAAAGTATGTAATTCCAGGTACTATAAATCCAAAACCAGAGCGGATAAGGTACAGGCTTCTGATCTTGAAACTGTATCCCGGGGCTTTAAATACCAGGTTTCACATTTGGACAGGGAAGTGCTGTCGGTGGCTGAAGTTGCCGGGCTGCTTCGCTCGCACAGGGGAACGGTTTATGGAATGATCAATAGCGGGGCACTGAAGGCCGCAAAGATACACACGCGCAAAACTGTGGTGTTACGTGAAGATTTTCTCTCTCTTTTTGACCAGCAGATGTGGCTGAAAACTGTAGCTAAAAAGCCGGTTGAAACACAAAAGGGGGATGATGAATCCGCTGCGAGTTATTATACCACCGCCCAGGTCATTGCTTTATTTGGAAAATCCAGGGAAGCGGTCTATACCATGCTGCAGCGGAGCGGGATACAGAAGGTCAAAGTCGGCAAAGAGATTCTGATCCCAAAGGATGCGGTAGACAGGCTTTATAAACAGAAGTCGGCCCCAAGAGCAGATCCACTGGATGGAGAACGCAGAGCCAATCAGCGGCTGGCTTCGAAGCCGATCAGAATATCGGACTGCTATTCAATAGAAGAATGCGTTCAGCTCCTGGGAAAGGAGCGGGGACTTTTGTACGCCATCTTCAAGAGACGGAATGTGCCCAAATTGCGGGTGGGGCAATACGTGTACTATCTGAAACGGGCGGTAGACAAAATCCCGAAAGATGCGCGCTGAATCCGTTGTAATACCGAGTAAATTTTAATCTTAACCAAATATTTTATGAACAGTAATCCCAAAGACCAGGTCTTTAATGTACTGCAGGCAGCTAAATATCTGAGCTGCTCTAAAATTACCATCTACAAATTGATTAAGGAAGGCAAGCTAACCGTGATCAGGCCCTCACCAAAGAAAACAATCATCCTGAAAAGCTTCATCGATAAAATGTTCGAGGAGTGCCGCTACATTCCCGAAAGCAGCCGGTAGTACGGGGCTGGAGAATTGTGGTAAATGGGAGAACTGTGGTTAACGAGCGGTGGATGAAAATAACCGCTGAAAAGCAGTATGGTAATAACGGTAAAATTTGAATAATTACAGAAATAATGATTTGTTATTCAGTTGCTTGTGTTTGTTTTTATGGTCGTTTTGCTTTGAAAATATATTTGCTTTTAGCATTTTTATGGCTCCACAAAATACCATTCCTTATGGGAAGCTGGCCAGCCATCTTCTACCCATTCCGTTGAATCAAATTTATCTTGATCAGTGGAAATATAAATGATTAAATAATATTTAAAGGCATTGAGAATATGCCTGTCTAACCAATTATAAAACTAAATATGTCCAACGTAAAACTTAGAGCGAAAGCGCTCAGGAACAATAGACAGACGCTTTTTTTGGATTACTATCCACCACTTTTAAATCCTGCAACGGGAAAGAGCACCCGTTTTGTCTGTCTGAGGTTATATCTTTTCACCAAACCCGAAAACGACTTTCAGCGCAAGCATAATAAGCAGACATTGATTACGGCCAATACCGTGTGTGCCCAGCGGCAGATTGAGCTCCAGAACAGGCGCTTTGGGCTGGTATCGGAACATGAAAGGGAAGCGAGCTTCATCGACGTGTACCGGCAGGTGGCCAGGCAAAGGAGGCAGGGTGTTCATGACCAGTGGGAAATGTCGCTGCGGTATTTTATTGCTTTTTGTGGCAGGGAGATTATACTCCCTGAGCTGACGGATTATCTCTGTGAGGATTTTAAGAATTATTTGCTCAGTGGTCCGGGTATAGCGCGGTACGGCAGGCCGATCAAAAGAAATACGGCAGCGAGTTACTTTGCCAAATTCAGGGCAGTGCTGCGGGTACTGTACAGAAAGCGGTTGATACCGATCGATTTGCACAGTATGGTAGATCCGATCAGGCCTAAAGAGACGCATAAAGAACGTTTGACAATGGAGGAGTTTAGGCTGTTGGCCAATACGCCTACTGATTCTGAACTGATGAAATGTGCGGCTATGTTTTCAGGATTAACAGGGCTTCGCTGGTCCGATGTTTCGACGTTGAAATGGTTCAATATCAGAGGCAGGTTTGGGAGTTTTGAAATCCAGTTTTCACAGGAGAAGACCGAAAGCGCAGAGGTGCTTCCGATTTCTGATCAGGCTTATAGTTACCTGGGAGATAGAGGGGCTGGAGGAGAGTTGCTTTTTCCGGGGCTTGTTTACAGCAGGCTGAAGTCATTCTTTACCAAATGGCTTTCGGACGCGGGGATTGATAAGAATATCACTTTCCATAGTTTCCGGCACACCTTTGCGACATTGCAGCTCGAGGTAGGGACTGATATTTATACGGTATCTAAAATGCTGGGGCACCGGGTGCTGAAGAATACGGAGGTGTATGCGAAAATCGTGGATAAGTCCAAACGGATCGCTGCGGATAAAAATCTGCTTCTGGGTGATCCAGAGGAAGTGGAAGATAAGGCTGGCGTTGGGGAAGATGAAAGCCTGCAAGAAAGGAAAGGAATTTTTATTCTGCACAGAAATGAAGATAAGATTAGCGCAGGTTGATGGTCGTTAATTAAGCCTATTTATCTCGATTTCTAAGCTGCATCATTTGATTAGGGGGGATTAGATAGACTGATCGAAGTGGAAACTTCCTCTCTTCATTGCTGATGTGGTGAATGATCGCGTTATTCGCCGCAAAATTGCGGCGAAAATTCTAACATGCGGTAGATAATTGTTGTATTCACCGCATTTATGCGCTGAATAAATAAATTAATCAACTTAAAACTGTTCTGATCTCCTGGAATTTTGGAACATCAATTCGTCTTGGCTGATATTGAGAATTACCGGAAGGGTAAAATCTAGGAACGGGTAGAAATCTATTGGATTCGAAGTTAGGGTGTGCTTATTTGGAAATTATTTTATGATGGCAATAAATATTTTGTCAATTTGTTTTGGCAATAAATTTATTGTCATTATATTTGGCAATAAATATTTTGCTAAAATGTTAGAACATACGTTATATAATCCAGCGAGCCAATCCAAAAGTTCTCTTATTGATGCTTTTGTTGTTAGGACAAAAATTTTCAGTGAAATATTTGAAATTATTTCCAAGGAAGATTTGGTGGGGGATCAGCGCCATTATCTTTTGCAGGGGCAGCGGGGTATGGGTAAGACAACTCTTTTGCTTCGATTGAAATATGAAATCGAAAATACCGAATCGCTCAGAAGCTGGCTTTTGCCGATTTTTTTTAATGAGGAGTCTTATGATCTAACTTCGCTGTCAGGTCTTTGGGAGAAAATGCTAAAGTATCTTGACGAATATTGGGATACTAACGGGCTTTATTATGGACATACCGAGCTCTTCTTAGATAGTGATGATTATGAAGAAAAATGTTTTAACTATCTTTTAGAGATTCTGACCGCCCGTAAAAAGAAGCTTATCCTGTTCTTTGATAATTTTACCCAGCTTTTCCTTGATAATCTAACAGAAAAGGAAAAGAAACGCTTTGAGCAGATTTTGGGAAGCTGTGATATGATCCGGATTGTTGCCGCCTCAGCGATTGTTATTACCGATCAGAAGAACTATGCCGAGCCACTGTTTAAACATTTCAGGGTAATTCCATTGGTCGGTTTAACAAGGGAAGAAACACTGGAATTATTAAGTAGTCTTTCGCAGAAGGGAAATGTGAAAATCGATCTTGTAAAAAATAAAGCTAAGTTGGAGACGCTTGCTGTGCTCACAGGTGGAGTAATACGTACTTTGATGTTGGTTTATGAGGTTGTTTTGGCAGACCAGGATGGGTCGGCATTAACGGATTTGCAGCTGGTCCTGGACCGGGTTACGCCGCTTTATAAACATCGTATAGAGGATTTGCCGGTCCAACAGCGCAGGATCATCGATGTGGTAGCTAAACAATGGGATGCGATGAGCACCAAGGATATTGCTGTTCATTTACGTGACGATGGGCGTTCGATTTCTACCAAATTGATATCGGCTCAGTTGCAGCAGTTGGAGAAAAATAATGTTATTGATAAGAAGGAAACTTCTACCAAAAATAATCTTTACCAGCTAAAGGAACGTTTCTTTAATATTTGGTACTTAATGCGGCATGGTGATCGTAAAGATCGGCGCAAGGTAATCTGGTTAACCAGATTTTTGGAGTTATGGTATGAGGATGAGAAGGGTTTTGAGGTTTTTTTAAAACGTCATATCAAATTGCTGAAAAGCGGTAAATATCATGCGAAGTCAGCAATCTTATTGACAGAGGCGCTTATCGGTTCCAACCATCTAGATATCTTAAGTCTCAACAAACTTTATGTGGCAACATCGGCTATTCTAACTGAAGAGCAGCGTAAGGAGCTACCTGATCTGACCGGTAAGCAGCTACTTGGAGCTGTGGAACTTTACAGAGTTAAGGATTTTCATGGTTCTATCGATCTGTTGAATGCGATTGAGAATCCAGATCAGAGCAAGAATATCCTGCTTGCTTGGAATTACGCAGCTCTTGGAGACCGTGATAGGGCCTTTAGTATGGTAGAGGGGGTGGAAGTTGAAAGTGAAACTCAATCTTTTTTACTAATCACTTTTTATCAACTTGTAGAGGATCACGAAAAGGCTCAAAAATGCATGGATAACTTAGATCATTCTCGTGACGATCGGGTGCTTGAAGCCAAGGCGAACTTCTATATTTCGTTGGGTAAGGTTGAAAAAGCCAAAGCGCTTTATATGGAACGCCTGGATGAAAAGGATGCTAAATCTATAGGGATGCTTGTTGATTTTTTGGTTCAGCAAGAAGACTACCAAGAGGCCGAAAAATATATTCTTCTGGGAATGAAGCTGGATGATGCTTTTATTTGGCCCTTACTGGATCTCTATTTGATGAAGAATAATACAGATGAAAGCAAGATTAAAGCTTTGGCCATACTTAAACAGAATGATGAGAAATTTAGTTCGGATCCTGAATTTCTGGTTTATAAGGGGCTTTCAAAGATATTTGCGTCTAAAGATGATGATCAACATCCTTTGGGGGATTTCGATGAGGTGCAGGTTCTTGAAGATGCCAGAAAAATGTTTGTAAAGGGGAACAGGCGTGGATATGAATATAATCTGCTTCATTATTTTTTACTTATGCTTTATACCGAGATAAGGCCGAATAAAAAGAAAGCAACCAGGTTGATTGAGGAAATTGATAACAGTGAACACAATCCCTATTTTATACTGAAAAATGCATTTATTCTAGCGTGGAATGGCAATTACTCGTCTTCGGTCGAAGTTTTCATAAAAAACCAGCGAAATGTTGACTTCGAAGGAGAAAATGATCAAAGGCTGGTGAGTGATGTCATAATGCTTTTGGTGTTGCGGGGTAGATATGAGGAGGTTGCTACAATCTTCGATTCGGTTAATAACTTGAAGGATATTCTCAAACCGTTATATTTTGCTTTTTTGGATTTAAGTGGGCAAAAAGATGCTAATGAGTACTTAAAAATGGGAAAGGAGCTTGAACAGCCAGTAAAAGATGTTATGGCGAAGATTGGCAAGATGGCTAAAACTTACAAATTGAACTAAAAAGATTAGCGATGTTATTGTGGATAACTCGTTAATACTAAGTATTTAAGAAACCTTAAATTTGCTTAGAATGATAGGAGTGGTTGATTAAAGACCTGAGTGCGACCAAACAGCTCAGGCCTTTATGATATCATTCGTGCCAATAGGGTTGGCAGGAATAGAGTTGTTATATTAATACGTGCAAAATTATAAAAAGTTGTTTTGCATACAAGTATTAATTCATTTTTCTTCCCTTCGCCTTTTGGAGCCATGAGGTTTCCAGTCATGCTATGCTTTTGGAAAATAATTAATCCCTTCACCACTAAATGGGTAAGGGTATTTATTGACTTAATTTTTTAAAAAGAAGATGGCAAAAAAAACATCTGAAGAATTTCTGGGGAACCTTATCGTTCCCTGGAAACAATCCCGTTATGGAACGGTAGTGCTGAATGGCAGGGGAAGCTCATTCAGATTAAATCGATTATCTGAAGACAATCAAGGAGGAAATTGAGATGGCAATGTTTACCATATCGTTGAACCAGTTTATAGAAGCTGGGCAAGCAACCCCAAGGGGGAAAGCTAGAATTGTTGAACAGCAACTCAATGTAAATAAGCTACTCACGCCCTGGTATCAGCTGGCAAAGAATAGGATGAAAGTTTATTTTCGTGATGTGGCTAAAACCGGAGTTCTCAAGCAAGCGCTGGATGATCTTAAAAATAAGGTTCCAAAGGATGATAAGGCAAAAAATAATATAACCGTTTCTATCGAAGCTATTCATAAGGTGATGGAAATGGGCTTTGAACATATTTTGGTAAATGGTTATGAAGTGCTTTTTCCGGATCAGAAAAACATAGAGATTGAGGGCATTAATATCAACGTAAATCCCGAACTGGTGTACCGCTATGTTGAAGATGGGGTAGTAAAGATTGGCGCGTTAAAGTTTCATGTGTCCAAATCAAAACCATTTGGGCTGCAGCAATCAAAAAGCATTGCAAACATCCTTAGAATTTACCTTCAGGAAAAAGTCGTTGGGCCAGGTGAAGTCGTGGATTCCACCTTGTGCTGGGCTTATGATGTTTTCGGAGAACGTTTGGTTCACGCGGATGATAATGTAATGGTTACAGCAGCAGAGGCCAAGGAATTATGTAAGGAACTGGCTAAGATTTACCACGAAATATAACTAATCATGGGAAGAATTATTAATGCAGAAAGCCATCTTAGAGATTTGCTTTCTGATGGTCAGGATTATTATATCGGTTTCGGTATTGATCAGATTACAGAAATAGGAAAAGACCACCTTGATCTCAATGATTTGATCAATGGTAAGACTGGCAGTTTTACCGTTTCGGGTAAAAAAGGTCCTTTAAAGGAGAACGTAAAAGGTAAATTTGTGCGCAAGCAACCGGAACGCAAGGAAACGATTGAAAAACACATCGAATATTACAGTAATTATCACGGTAAGATTATTGAATATGACCGTGAGTTTCATATTTGGGAAAAAGAAATGGCCCACCGGTTTGAGCTGAAGTTATATAGACATATGTCTCCACAGCAAGAGATGATCATCCATTTCCCGTTGTTTAACATGGTTGATGATGAGACACATTTTCTTCGTGCAAAGGCAGCTATGAATATTTGTGTCATTCTTGGTGGCTACTACATGATCTATGACAGTAAATTTGAACCTGCTCTTCGCATCACCCAGCATCTGGGAAGAAAAGTACTCCAGTCCGGGATCGGGACCATGGCCGAGAAGATAGATGAAATAAAGGATCGCCTGATCAGAGGGGATTATGGCTCCGACAATGGAGGGAACAGTTACCGATTTGCAGTGCTTGAAGATTATAATGCTTCGGATATAGCAGATGGGATAGGTGGTTTTAATGAATACCTTCGTTTTGAATTCGAACAGGATGATATTGTTATTCTAGAGAATCTTAGGAGCGGAAATGCAACCTATGTTTTTAGACTTTCTCTTTTTGATAAGGATTTCGTGCTCGACAAGCAAACGGCGAGAAATCATAAGTCATTCCTCGACAGGGTAGTTCACCATAATGTTGCAGAGTGGGAACGGATGATCGGGAGGTACCTTAAAAGGAAAGCAGCTTAAATCAAACGACGAAAGGGTACTCCACATGCCCTTTTGTTTTTTTATATTGGCAGTCGGTGATCTTCTGATGTTTGACCGGCGCGCTGTTGCGCCCTGCCGGCTTCGCCCGGCTTTTGCTTATACGGGATTGAGTCTGTGTGTGCCTGGAGGTTCGGAGCAGTTCGAAAAATGCTGTGCTCTAAATCTTGATGATTTTCGAATGTTTTTGCACTGGTTGCTTCTGGAAGATCGGGCTGTTGGTGCATCTTTGTTTTATAGCTGCCGTCTGGAAAACTGTGAGAAATTTACCGTTAATAACGGGATTTATCTGTTACCTTTATTTTAAAAAAGGTAACATGTCAAGTGTTCATTTGGATGTAGAACCGCGCGTTAAACGGAAGAAAGCGGGTGCCTTGATTTTTCCTGCGGATTTTAGAGGGGCTGGAAGCGGGGCGGCTGTTAAAATGGCGCTGGGCAGATCATGCGGATCGGTCATGGCATTCATATTATTCCTAAAAAGGATCCGGTTTTTGGTGTGCTGATGCCGGCCCTGGAAGATATTGCCCAGGCGATTGCCAAAAAGGATAAAGTGGGGATCAAGCCTGCGGGGGCATATGCGCTACATCGGCTTGGGCTTACCACGCAGGTCCCAACCAAACTGGTGTATCTCACTGACGGTCCTCCGCGGCAGATCAAAGTGGGGAAATCGGTGATCAGGTTTAAGACCACTACGCCCAAAAAGCTTTCGATGAAGGGAGCGTACAGCAGTTTGATTATTCAGGCGCTGGAAAAAATCGGTATAGACAATATCGTTCCTGTTACCCGGCAGAAGTTCAAGGAATTGCTTTCACTGGAAAATGGGAAAGCCTTGATGGAGGATCTTAAAATCTGTCCGGTTAGAATCAATGATTACCTGGTGAAACTTATTCGCTAATAGCACGATAAAAAATGCAGGAATTAATTCGGGCTAAAAAACTTAACTTAACAACATGAAAATCCTGGTTACGCTCTTATTGCTCACGATCACTGTATCCCTAAAAGCCCAGAAGGATACTTCGCTGATCAAAGATTGGAAAAGCCACGCATTTCCAGTGGATAACGACACGCTGCTAAGTTATAATCACAGTAGTGATTACCGGGTTTATGTACAGAATAATCAGGTTAAAGCCGCGAAAGGAATTTATGGCAAAAAAAATGACCTTCCATTTAGGATCGAAGCCCAGGCCCCAAAAGAAGTCCGGGAGTTCTATAGCCCTTTTACAGGTGTGCGTACTACATTCAGGGTAGATGACGGTTATCTGGTAGGCTTTAACAACGGGGAATTTGGCGGAAGTCTGAACTGGTTCTCCACTGATGGGAAGGTGCATTATCTGATCGGCCGTTTTAATCTGCAGCAGTTTATCTCTCGTGATGGGAAAGTCTATGCCATCCAGGGGCTATCACATATGTCGACTAACGAGGGGACAATTCTCCAGATCGAAAAAAAAGCTGGGAAATGGACTGCACGTGATTACCTGAGGCTGCCTTCGGCCCCAAGAGCGATAACCATCGATCGTAAAAACCGTTTTCTGATTGCCACGGCATCTGCACTGCTCCGGATAGATGAAAAGTCAGGTATTGAAAGCTTATATGAGAATGACAACTGGTTATACTATCTCTCTCCAAACTCGGTCGTTTGCCATAACGCTGTAGTCTATGTAGGCATGAGGGGAGGAGTGTTTAGGTATGATCCTGATACCAAAAAACAGGAGTGGTTAAGACCAGATCATTAGCTTATGCGGATACAGCGGGCAGCATAAATAAATAGACCTGACCCGAAGAAAGCAAAATGATAATTATTTAAAATCATAGGTGTCAATGGATGATCAAAAGAAACTGCGTTGGTCAAAAATGGCTTATTGTTCTGTCTTATTGTTGGTTGCTGAAAATCTCATTATAGTTTTGATATCGCTTCCGGACACTTTAGTGCAAAATCAACCCATTCTAGTATAACTTAGTATATTTACTTTGGGTAGTTCTTTTAGCTCACTGATCAGCTCACTGGCGGTTTTACGCCTTGAACGATCCACCTAACTGCGAAGTTCTCGTTTGCTGAAGTATAACCGTTTGCCCGGTTTTCTGCACGGTATCTCCAGTCTGCTCACTATTGCATAAATCGCTTGAATGGAGACTTTCAGTACTCTGCCGCCTGCTGGATGTTGAAGAGTTCATCTTTATCCTCTTCGCTGGGATGATGCTGTTCAACTATCGATTCGATGCGTTCAACCTTTTCGAATAGTTGGCGGATGACTTGCGGTAGTTTTTCAAAGCCGAATGGTTCCATATGGTCAGGATTGATTGTTCTATAAATTTGGACATGGTTTTTTTATCCCTGCCCAATGTTGGGCAGGTTGGACGGGGGCTTGGCTCTAAAGAAAGCGGTTTACTTATCCTTATTTTTTCATTGATTTGAGATATTTAATTTTAAAGCTATCGATAATCTCCTGTCTGGGGACTTTTTCCTCTGCCGGTTTAACCTTTTCTTTTATACAGATGTTTTTTACAGATCCGGTTGATTCTTTGATTTCATTGGTGGTGGGTTCTATCTGTTTTTATTATTTGCATATTTGTGGTATTATGAATAAACGTATCCAACAACTGCTTATCACCTTTCGCAAAGTGCTCAGCCAAAACAGGGCGGGCAAGCTTTCCCATGTCAGCACTCAGGGAAAGGAGGACAGTCTTTCGAAAGCGATCCGTACTGAAAAAGATGGAAAAATCTTTATGGCGGAATTGAAGAATGCAAAACACAGAGCCAGATAGGCCAGTTCTAAATATTGAAAAGCCACTCATTGTAGTTGCTTTTTTTATGCCCCTGTCTTCTTCTAGTATTATAAATCAAAAACGACAGATAAATTCAGGACCGTACAACGGGCTGTACAGTTTTAGTGAAATACGCACTGAGGCCAGAGAACTAGAAGATTTTGAATATATCGTTATTTCCTATGTTATCGGCTCTGATGCGGCATCGGGGATGGGTGAAAAATGTCTATGTTTTTCAGGAAAAGGATTATCTTCGTTCATTACTGTCCGGTAGGATTTTTTTTTGCTTTACAAGATATGACTGATATACAAGAGATGACCGATGCCCTTATCGAATTCCGCGATCAGCGGGACTGGGAACAATTCCATAATGCCAAAGACCTTGCACTTGCCCTCAATATCGAGGCTGCAGAGCTGCTTGAACTTTATCTCTGGAAATCGCCGGAACAGGCAAACCCGGAGAAACTTAGGGAGGAACTTGCAGATGTGATCGGTTATGCGCTGCTGCTGGCTGAAAAACTCGGACTTGATGTGAAGGAGATCGTGATGGAGAAGATCAGAAAAAACGGGATAAAGTATCCTGTTGATAAGTCTAAGGGGAATGCCAGGAAGTATAATGAGCTATGATCGTTTACAAAAAGAACAAGCTTGAATTTCTGGATGATGTTTCAAATGGTCTGATCGAAGATATCATTGAAGCGCAGGTGCTTAAGGTCTGGGGAAGTAAAACGCAGGAATCGCTTTACCGGTCCTGGCAGCATTCTCTGCAGCATATGTATTTTGTTTTGGATAGTGAGCTTGTTCCCTTTGATGTGAGTATCAGTATCGAATATATGATACCGGGAACCATGAGCAGGATCGATTTTATGGTTGCCGGGCAGGATGCGGATGGAAATGACCATATCGTGCTGATTGAGCTCAAGCAATGGTCTTCGGTCAGGGCTACAAAGAAGGATGCCATTATCAGTTGGTCCCGGGGTAAGGACCAGATTCAGGATACCCATCCCAGTTACCAGGCCTGGTCTTATGCGGCTTTATTGGAAGCATTCAATACCGAGGTTTATGAAAATAAGATAGGTGTTAGTCCTTGCGCTTATCTGCATAATCTTTTGGACGATGGGATCATTTCAGGCTCTTTTTATGCCGATCACTTGGCAAAAGCACCCTCATTTTTTAAGACCGAAAAAATCAAGGTAAGGAATTTTATTTCCGAGCGTATAAAGCAGGGGGATAAAACCGATATCATTCAGCGGGTGGATTTGGCAAAAGTACGTCCATCGAAGAAACTTGCGGATGAACTGGCAAAATTGCTTAAGGGCAATGATTCTTTTGTGATGATCGATGCGCAAAAAATAGCACTGGAAAATGCATTATCGAATGTTACCTCAGCTTCAGATAGTCGAAAGAAGGTGATGATCATAATGGGCGGTCCCGGTACGGGTAAATCAGTAGTGGCGATCCATCTGTTATCCAAATTGAGTAAAAAGGGAATCAATGCACGATATGTGACCCGTAACGCTGCGCCCAGGAGCGTGTATGAAAAAAAACTCACCAAGGTGATGACCAAGACCCACTTTGCGCATCTTTTTAAAGGATCATCCAGCTTTGTGGCATCCCAGGACAATGAGTTTGATGCGCTGATCGTAGATGAGGCGCATAGGTTAATGGCCGGTTCCGGGAGGTTTGTGAAAGGGGAAAACCAGGTAAAAGAGATTATCTATGCATCCAGATCTAGTGTTTTCTTTCTGGATGAGGACCAGCAGGTGACCATGTTTGATATTGGTGACCAACAGGAAATTGAAAAATGGGCCCAACATTTTAATGCTGAGGTGAGTTATATGGAGCTTACCTCGCAGTTCCGTTGTGGGGGTTCTGAAGGTTATCTGGCTTGGCTGAATAATGTACTCCAGATCAGGGAATCGGCAAACCTGAAGATTTCGGAGCTTAAATATGATTTTATGGTAGTGGATGATCCGAATCTACTCAGAGCACTGATTTTTGAAAAGAACAGGGAGCGGGATTCGGCCCGGATGGTAGCGGGTTATTGTTGGGACTGGCTAAGTCTGAAAGATCCCAAGGCGATGGATGTGGTCATCGCTGAGCATAGTTTCCAAATGCAATGGAATCTGCGCAGAGATGGTTATTCCTGGATAATTGAGCCTGGATCTGTCGAACAGGTCGGCTGTATCCATACCTGCCAGGGGCTTGAGGTGGATTATATCGGTGTGATTGTTGGCGATGATCTGCTTTACCGTGATGGAAAGCTGGTTGTCAATCCTTATGCGCATCCCCAACGGGATAGGGCCCTCTCGGGATATAAAGGCCTGATGAAAACAGATCCTGTCTCCACCATGGAACGCCTGGACAGGATTATCAAAAATACCTACCGTACATTGATGTCCCGGGGGATGAAGGGCTGTTATATCTATTGTACCGACAAGGAAACGCAGGCGTATTTCAAACGGGCGCTAAGCAGGTTGGAGAAGCGCTGACCATTGATCATCATTATTGATGGTTCCAGGGTTATCAGTACAATCTGGAGTTACTTTTTTCCACTGTTAATTTGAGTTCACCGATCATTTCGGTGGCGGTTTTCCGCCTGGAATTGGCTACCCAGCTGCGGAGTTCGCGTTTGCTGAAGTATAACCGTTTGCCAGGCTTGTTTACCGGTATTTCCAGTCTGCTGACCTTGGCATAAATTGATTGTACGGATACTTTCAGGTAGTCTGCTGCCTGCTGGATGTTGAAGAGTTCGTCCTGGTCTTCTTCGCTGGGATGAAGTTTTTCTAGCATTGATTCAATGCGTTCAACTTTTTCAAACAGCTGCCTTACTACTTCGGGAAGTTTTTCAAAACCAAAGGTTTCCATAATTGATTCAGTTTGATACAATGTTGGGCAAAGTTTTTTATCGGCTGTCCAACATTGGGTAGGTTGGTGTTAAAGAAGTAGCGGTTTATCTATCCTTATTTTTTCATTGATTTGAGGTATTTAATTGTAAAGCTATCTATAATCTCCTGTTTGGGGACTTTTTCCTTTACCGGTTTTACTTTTTCTTTTACAAAGATGTTTTTTACAAATCCGGTTGATTCCTTGATCTCATTGGTAGTGGTTTCTATCTGTTTTAGGGTATCGAAGATATCGAGGTACAGTGCCTGCGGGGTTAAAACAGCAAATTTATCGTAAACCTGCTCAAGTTCATTTTTAAAGGAAAGAAGTTCCTGGATTGGAAAGCCGGAAACTAAAGTAGCTTTTCTCCTTAAACTTGGTGAATTAAGTTTTTGCTCGATCAGCTCTACCTTGGTGAATAATAGCTGGAATTTTTGTGCTAAATCGTCTAGGGTTATTTTCATGACGGGAAATTTGGTTATGGGTTGTATTTAAGCAAATATCACAAAGTTTGTTTTTAAAAATTAGGGCGGCTGACTGGGTTTTAATGATATCTTACACCATTGCGGTAAATTAACACCCGCCGGATGCACCACTTTTCTGGAAGTTTAAGGTAAATGGGACTGTTCGATTTGTTTCGGACAGGCCTAATTTCTGTTGACTTCAAATATTAAAGCCACTACCTTTTTGGTTTTAAACCGATTTTCGCTGATCGGTAACATCTTTGGTCAGGCAAGCAGCTTTGATCACAGGATTGCGCCAATGGTGATTTTTTCTTTTGGAGTTAAAATGGCGCGCCGAAAATATGGGTAAAAAAGCATTTATTACGCATCAGAATATTGTAAATCATCCACAGATGATAATTATTTGCTATTTTGGACCGTCTTAGACCGCTGGTCTTTAAGATAATGATCACATTAAAACAACGCTCAATTGATCCCTAAGAATATTACCAAAGAACATGTTCTACAGGCCATTGCCGATATCCGTGAAAATGGACTGAGATACCCGCTTGGGAAGTCATCGATATATGACCTTTCCTATGAAAATAAAAAATACCCGCCCAAACACGTGATTGTGATAGCAAATGAATTTGCAAACGGGGAATTATTGGCTCATGATCAGTTTACAACCAGTATGGCCCAGCGTTTTCTTTTATTGCTTGGGGCGGAATTTATGATTGAAAAGCGTACTAATGATCCGGTCCAGCAAATGATTGAGGGGTATAAAGAGGATCTGGTTGAAAAAGGGCTGAATGATGAGCTTTATAAATGGCGGATGTTAAAGGACATTGGTGGAAAGCCTGATCTCAGCGGCCTGGATTTTGCCGAGAAAATCAGGACAATTACTTACGATAACCTGATCTTTCACACTACTAGGGGCGTCAGGAACCATATTCTAGCTGAGAATCCGCAGGCTTACAGGGAAGCACTTGAAGTTCTTTTTAATGAAAATCTTCTCCTTGGTGAGCGGATTAACCTGTTCCAGGCCATGATCGATGAGGCCTACCGGGCAATGGGGCAGACATTGTTCCATCATCAGGATGAGCGCGCGATTGCGACCTTTCTCACGGTTAAATACCCGGAAAAATATACTTTTTACAAGAGCTCTTTCTATGTTAAATATTGCATCAAGCTTGGAGAGAAAACTAAAAAGAAAAATGAGAAATATATCCATTACCTGAAACTTGTTGAGGATTTGGTTGAACGGTATATCAAGCCGGATAGCGAACTGCTGGAAATCGTATCCGAAAAGCTTCCACCGGGGTTATTTCAGGATCAGCACCATAAACTTTTAGCACAGGATATCTTATACAAAATGCTTGATAAAAATGAGGTCACATTTAAAAGTGTGATCGGTGACCTCCAGTCGGCCATGCAGGAAGAAGAATCTATTCTGAAAGACTTCTCGATTGACTATGCGCATTTAAAGGACAATGGATTCAGTGGAAGAAAAGACAGTTATGTCTGGATCCGTGATGCCGCCGGGCTGATCGGAAATCGGGATGCCCATTTTGAAGTTTCCATCCGGACCCGTAATGCTTATAAAAACTGTTTTTTTGTGGATATCCATTTTGAGGGTAAACAGGCTCAGAAATTTAAAACATTGATCGGAAATGAACTGCCTGAAGGATTGGAATGGATTCCATGGCAGGATGGGCATAGTATCGGAACAAAAACAGGTTTAAATCCCTTTGACGAAGATGTCGTCGACCAAATAACAGAGCAGCTGCTTTTTCTTGAAAACAGTATTGCTGATAGGGTAAGATATGTAATGCCTTTGGATCCTGAAAAAGTGTCTGAAAAAAACAATTTTGAAAAGATGGAACTCAACCAAATCCTATATGGTCCCCCCGGGACAGGAAAAACCTATCATACAATTGATAGGGCGCTAAAAATTATTGATCCGGTATTTTATGCTGCTAATCGTAATGATAGGCATGCGCTTACCCGGCAGTTCCGGGATCTGTTGATCAGTGATTTTGATAATGGTAAGGGTCAGATTGCCTTTTGTACATTTCATCAGAGCATGTCTTACGAGGATTTTATTGAAGGCATCAAGCCAGTTTCACCCAAAGGAACTGAAGGCGCTGTAAATTACCAGGTAACTGACGGGCTGTTCAAAAAAATCTGTCTACAGGCGTCAAAAACAAAATCGGTTTCGGGTTTTGACGATTCCTACGATAAGTTTGTCAATGAGGTGGTGGAGAACGAAAATGTACTGGTCCTTTACACTCCCAAACTCAAAAAACCTTTCAATATCCGGATCAATTCAAATCACAATGTCGTCGCAATTCCACAAACAGAGAATGCGACTGAAATGGTGGTGACCAGAAGTATGGTCATGAACTATATGACCAACGGCATAGTTGACGACTGGAAGTCTTACACGATTGCTATAAGCGAGCATATTCAAGCACATTACCCATTCCAGGTAACCGATGAAGATAATACAAAGAAGAATTTTGTACTCATTATAGATGAAATCAATAGGGGGAACATCTCGCAGATTTTTGGAGAACTCATCACCCTAATCGAGGATTCCAAACGAAAAGATGCTGATGAGGAATTGCGCATTATCCTTCCATATTCTGCGCATGCTTTCAGTGTACCGCGTAACCTCTACATTATCGGAACGATGAATACCGCGGACAGGAGTGTGGAAGCACTTGACACCGCTTTACGAAGAAGGTTCAGCTTCGAGGAAATGCCTTCTCGAGCAGAACTTCTGGACTCAAGGCGCCTGATCTGGCAGCTTTGGTGGGCTTACGAAGATAAGCCCTGGAACGATCCCAAATTTTTGGAAAAGGAAACTCCGCTTTACCATTTCCTGGGCGCCAGTGAACTGGAAGAAATGAATGAGGATAAAAAGGAAGAGATCTGGAATAAGATGAAATACGCTGGCGCGGATGAGCGCATTTTTGGCGAAAATTTCAACGGGTTCAACCTGAAAGTTTTTTTGATGAGCATTAATGCGAGGCTGGAGAAGCTACTGTCAGCTGACCATGTGATCGGACATTCTTATTTTATGTCCATTTATTCTATGGAAGATCTTAGGCATGTTATATATAATAAGGTAATTCCGTTATTACAGGAATACTTCTATGGGGATCTTTCGAAAATAGGACCTGTGCTTGGAGCCGGTTTTATCCGTGAAAAAAAACTAGGGGGCGGGGAAGTTTTTGCCCAATTTGATTTTGATCCGGATGAACTGGACGGAAAAGCTGTATATGAAATTTTGGATTACAGGGTAAAGGAAACTTTTGAAATTGACTTGGACGGCAAAAAGCACATCATAAACTTCGAGGGTGCGCTTGACCTGTTATTGGGGAAAAAGCTTTCCAGTTATGCTTAAACGTACTATTACAGTATTTGAGCACGATAGTCTCCGTCTCGGCCAACCCGAGGACGGCAGGTTGTCCGTAAAAGAATTGGAATGCCTACAACTTCATGCAGGGGAGGAAGGGGTTCCTTACTATTCCCTCATCCACAAAGGGGTGAAATTTTGTGGTTATGTAGGGGTAATTGCTTTGGGCCACTTAAATATTGAAGTGTTGCCCAAAATTGACCGGGGTAGTAAGCAGCAGTGGAGAAAGGTTCTTGTTGATATGCTGCGCAAAGTGGGCGTATTGGACGTCATCTCTACCAATGATGCGAACTTAAAGCTTAAAAAGAACAATATACTTGATTTGTATATTGCGGAATTTATTAAAGAGGTACAAGTGATCCTTCATCAAGGGCTATTGAAAAAGTACAGGAAGCAAGAAGGGAATACAACCTCACTTAAAGGTAAATTACTTTTCCAAAAGCACCTGACCAAAAATATTGTTCACCAGGAACGTTTTTTTGTGAAATATACTTTATATGACCGCGATAACCTCCTTAACCAGCTGTTGTACAAGACGCTAAAGCTGATCAAAACCTTTAACCATACTGGCCATGTCCATACAAATGTAGAAGCAATAATGCTCGATTTCCCCGATATGAATGATATCTACGTGTCTGAAGATACGTTCGAAAAGATTGTTTATTCCAGGAAAAATGAGCATTACCGCAAAGCGCTGATGATGTCGCGGCTTTTATTGCTCAATTACCATCCCGATATCAACGCAGGGAAAAGCCGGGTCATGGCATTGATGTTTGACATGAACCAGCTATGGGAAAAGTTTGTGTACCTGAGCCTTAAAAAATATCTGGTCGATGCAACAATTGAACCACAGGCCAATAAACCTTATTGGAGGCTTTTTGGGAAAAGGCCAGTTAACCTCAGGCCTGATGTGGTAATAAAAAGTGGGGAAAAAACCTTTGTCCTGGATACGAAATGGAAGCTGCCTTATGGCAATAAACCGGGATATGCCGATCTGCAACAGATGTATGCCTACACAAAATATTTCAGCTCTGACCACACAATCCTTTGCTATCCCGGAGCTGACGAGGGTTTTGTGGATGGTCATTTCCATCATGAGGAGTCCGGACATGGATACTATAGGTGTTCGGTGCTCAGGTTGAAATTTGATATTTCAATGTACCCCTCTCAGCAGCTCGCGCTATGGCAAAAGGATATCGCCAAGACAATTGGTACTTACTGCAAAGTATAGCACCTGGTGGAAGCATTTACTGCAAGCTATAGATTACTGGCTGGGATTATCCTGCGAGGAATCTCCAAATCTCCACCGTAGAAGAATGAAAAACTTTAGTAATCTTTAAAAAGGCATTTTTATTTTACTTTCTATTTAGGTTTTTATTTAACTCTTAATCAAAATTAGGGCTTAGTTGTGGCACGCAAAGGATTTCCGGCATAAACATCCCGGGGGATTTTACGCCGGGAACTTTTTATACCTTTCCTCCTTTTGTTTTGGCAGAATCCGAGCTTTACCGGGTGGAAAATTATACCACCAGTGTGTTTTATTGACATCAATATTTCTTTAATATGCTATCACTGTATCAAGGACTTTTAGCATTAGCAGATAGTCTTGAGTGGGCATCAAAACTTTATGGAGCGGATCCACAGACATCTTCTCAGTATTGGATTTCATGGCCGCTTTCAGGCGTTCCTGAAGTGATACCTGTTGTTTACTTTGTTTTCCTTCCGGCTCCCTGTTTTTATTTACATTGGAATTTTGATTGGTATAGTGGATGATCAACCTGGCAAGAATTGCAGAGTGCCGGGGATTCTTCCAGGTGTTGTTTCTGGCTAGTGCGCGGTATCGGCGATCTAGAAGATTTTTAGCCATTAGATATCGATAGTAAAATATTCGTATCTGGCGGGGCGTTGCGTCTTCAAACCAAATTGTTGCATATCTGAGTATTGCAACTTCATCTTCAGATAGCTTTTCTTTGGTACGGATAGGCTGGTCAATGGATATCGGCTCAGAGGGTTCGAGATATTCAGGGTAATACTCTTCGTCAATAGTCCCCTCCATTAAGCCTTCATCATATTGCTGCTGGTCATAACTTCTTTCGATATCATCCTGGAGCAGTATATCTTGCAGAAATGGGGTCATCCGGGAATCGATTGTACGCTGTTCATCGGAGATGATCTCTTCAAGTGATTTAAGCACAGCATCAGAAGATCTGTCTGGTTTGGTCAATGACAGCATGAAATCGTCCCTGTCTAAACGGGAAAGGTTACCAAGCCTAATTCCGGAGATGAAGAGTTTATCCATGTATTCATCCGTTACCCGGTTGAGGTCGGTTGCACTTTGTTCCGCATCTTTTTTCTCGACAGACAGTAGCTGTGTGTACTTCGTTTTTATTGCTAGTTTTAAGAAACGCTCATCTATCGCGGCTAAGATGACAACCCTTTCTGCAATTTCATGATCTTCTAAAAGTACCCTCAGGGAATCAATGATTTGGATTACTTTTAGCTCATTGCAACGGTCGATGTCATCTACGAATAGTATGAGCCTTTTCTTACCGAGGTCTTTTTTCGGGATCCAGCATTTAACAAGCTTCTGGGTCTCTTGTTGTATTTCCGCTTGTAGCCCCAAATGGTCTTTGAAAGAGTGTTTTAAGAAATACTTTGAAAATACATCTTTAGCTTTCGCACTGTAATCTTTTTCCAGCGATTTCCAAGCGGTATAGGCAAAAACCGAGAAACTGGCTGGCCACCTGAAGAAATTCAATAAGTCGTTATCACTTTTTAGATAAAGTTTCACTGCTGGGATAAGAATCACTCCAAAGGCTATTGTCCCTACTAATTTAACAACGGTAAGGAATTTTTCCCGAATGAGGTTGAGTTTTAACCTGTTGAAATAACTGGTTATCCATTTAGGTTTATACCATTTTTTTTCTCCATGGTCAAAATAAGCCTCAGCAAGGAGCTCATATAAATAGGCCCAGGTGGCAGGTGTATCCTGGTACCGCCAGGCATGAAAGTCTATCCTATGGAAGCTCTGGTCTTCTACCAGTTTTTTCCAAACAATGTCCATTAAAAAGGTTTTTCCGCGGCCCCAGTTACCAAAAATACCGATCATTGCCCCCTGTTCGCCAGGAATAACTTTAATAATATCGCTAAGTTCCTCAGCGAGTTCGTCAACGGCCAGGACTGGGTCAATATTCTTTTTATCCCTGAAACTGATGTAATGGGCCTCGGCGAGAAGCTTTTTAGCATCGATCACTTCAATATCATCCTCTATTGGAAGGCCATCGAGTTCTGGGTCATTTAATAGTTTTCTTACCCCAATATAATCAAAAACCGTTACTGATTCCTTACCTTGAAAACGTCTGAGCGAGTAGCCCAGTACAGAAAGCAAAGTGCTGGCGCTTTTTCTCAGCGGGATGAGGTTTCTGGTAGTTCGTATCCTGCTAATTAAAGGTATCAAGCCGACCACAATCAAAATCCGCAAAGCAGAAGTTGGATTGTCAAAATCATCGATAATACCATTAATACTTTCCCGCTTTTTACCTGTATGGATACTGGTGGCAAAGGTTTCACTGCTATGAATGTTATTTAAAAGTTCACTAATACGTTCTGCTGTCTGGATATTGGGTGCTAGGATTAAAGTTTTTTCAGCTCTACTCCTGGTTACGATGTCATTGCACAGTATCTTGAGATAACCTTCAGATTCTAAGATAGATGGACTGCTTGTTTTCTTTGGTTCGTGCTGTGCAAGCCTCAAAAATAATTCGTGGGCAAGCTGTTCTTCGTCATTCATTTCAAGATTCACGCTAATCAGCGTGTATGGGCAGTATATGCCATCTCCGATCGCGTCCTTAAAAGTATAACGGTAATTCAGTTCTCCAAAAATGCCATTTTGCTCTGCCGGGCCGGTAAATATAATTTCAAACCAGGCCTTTTGACCATTGTTTTCATTGAATTTTTGATAAGCCGAATATTTGGTATCCAGGAAAATTACCAAATCAAAAGCGTTTTTTCGGTTAGAGGTTTCCAGGCGATCCCGTAATTCTGCAGCATGTGCGGCAATTACCCTACTGCTTCTGATATCTGATAACGTGCCTACTTTTTCTGAAAGTTCCTCACTTAAAATCAAAATAGTTTGCGCCCTAACCAGTAGAGAGTCACAAATAATCAAAACTCTCGCCTTTTGTTTCTGCGATTCAAGATAATCTTTCAGGAAAACACCAATCAATAGTGTTTTACCACTACCAGGGACCATGGAAATAATAGTTTGTTTTTGCTTGAGGTTAACGCGTGAGTTTAATGTTTCAAGAATTTCTAACTGGTGGGTTCTGAGTTGCGTTTTATTAGTCATGGGGTTTTATCAACTGTAAATCTGCCCGTATTTTATCAGGATCTATGAGGGTACTTTATACTTCAGGATTCACTTCAGTGAATTTTATTTTCCTTCGCTGTTATTTCAGGTTATGTTGGCGCATTAGGGGAATGACCGCAGGAGGCACTTTCGTATATACTCTAAAACATGTATAGTGGGGTTTGAAAGGAGCGTTATGGTGAATAATTGAGAACATTTTTAGCATACTTCGTTGCTTCCAAATGTACAATTTTCGATCTTATCATAAAATCATTTTTAATTCTTTTACTCGTTTAGGTCGCTTTATTGTACAGGGCCGAAGCTTTTGGCTTTTAGGCCAATCTTTCCAATATTGGATAACCCCTGATTTTACTTGGCCAATTTTGAGCATCAATTTTGGAAAGCATGGAAACAACTGTACTTGAATTGACTCCTGATTTGGAAATGGAGTTAGTGCCTAAAAATTATCCATATACTAAGGATAAAGTCCCACTTGGTAGTTACAGTGCAAAACTCGACTTTATGTTATGGTCAAAAAGTGGGCTCGCGATCAACTGTTTTTTTACCCTAATGGATTTACAGGGAAAGATATCTCTTTCGGTATATCGCAAGGCCGCTGATCAGCACCGTTACATGGCAGGTCAGACAGAAGTCCGTTATTTACCTTTTGGCGCAATTGTGGAACTGGCGGTGGAGGCTAATGAAATAGGTAAGCCTGTGTTGAAGGATATGACGGTTAAATGTAGCAAACAAAAATGCCCCTAACTTTTCCGGTTTAACCGCCGGCTCAGTTCTTCGCCATAGTCCTTTTCCCTTTTAGGAAAAGTAGCAAGCGGAAGTTGGGCAGGCCCTACTTTACGCCCCGAAAGCGAGCTTTTGGGGCATGTTTGGAATTCTCCGGGAATTCTTTGGTGTGTTGTAGCAATGTTTAGTATGGATAATGGGTATCGATGGGGGAATCTGCTTTGTGGGCAGGGTAGGGCTATCAGTTATTTTATTCTTGTAGTGTTTTCACTTTTAGTCAGTTGTTCCTTTGTAATGAATTATTTTTTATTGGCTTTGCCTTTGGCGGGGTCGACAGGCGAGTCGTATGGCTGCCGCTAATAAGCTCATTGTGATTATGGATGATATGGAAAATCTGAATGCGATAAAATATGGTAAAGTTACTGCTGAAAAACTCTCAAAAATCAGTTTGGCACTGGGCAGATCAAAGCGGCTCGTATTCGCGCAGATGGTGGATTACTTTTACCGGAACAAAAAGGATCCGACGGATTTGAATGATGAGCTGTTAAAAATTTCGCTGGCCAAGGGGCATAAGAGCTATATGGCTTTTATCCGTTCGCAGGAAGACCTGCTGCTGATTCCGATCAAGCAAGGGGTGGAGAAAATGATCAACAACCAGCGGGATATCGTGAAGTTTTTCAATGAACAGGTGCTGGGAGCAAATAAAACAATGCTGAAAAACCAGGAAGATTTCATAAAAACAGCTCAGGATAATGATAGGCTGATCAAACTCATTGCGCAGAAAATGGAATCACGGGAAAAGCTAAAGGTTAAAATGCTGCAGATATTAAACGGTTACATTAAATCGCGCGAAGAACTGGGCAGCTTTAAAACCAGGGAAAAAGAAGAACTGGCAGAATCCGCACGTAAGCAGGTTGAAAATTTATAGATTATGTTTATCAATATCTCGGCAAGCGAAACGGGTAACAATAAGGGCAGTAGTGCACAGTTAGTGCATTACCTGGATAAGGAGAATCGATTGTTTGCGGAGCAGAAGACAGAGCATTGGTTTAATGGGAGAGATAATTATATTGAATCTTACCGGGTTAAAACCCTGATCGATGGGAATATCGCAAAGCTATCCCAGACTGATGCCAAGTTTTTCCTGGTCAATATCTCACCCAGCCAAAAGGAGATTACGCATTTAAAAATGTTGGAAGGTAAAGAGTTGAAGGAGCAATTAAAGGCTTTTGCCGTTAAAATTATGGATGAATACGCCCGTAATTTTCACCGTACAGGTATTAACAGCAATGAAGATTTATTGTGGTTCGGGAAGCTGGAAAACCACCGGTATTATTCTGCAAAGGATAAAGAGGTAAAAAACGGAACTGTGAAAAGAGGTGAGGTCAAGCCGGGTGAGCAGATGCATATCCAGGTGATTGTGAGCCGTAAGGATATTACTAATAAGATCAAGCTCAGTCCGATGAACAATTCCAGGGGTAACAATGAGCAGCATTCGAGAAAGATCGGGCAGTTTGACCGGGTAGCTTTTAAAACTTCTGGGGAAAAGGTATTTGATGAAATGTTTGCTTTTGAAAGGTCATTGGCCGAAAGTTTTCGATATGCCAATGCCCAAAAAAACGGAAACCTGGAAGAGCGGCTAAGTATGGCTGGGCATCTGAATAGGCATGAGCAAATTCAGGTTGTTTCAATTCAGGAACAGAACTTGAACGTTTTGCCACAGCTATTGGCCAAACCGGTAGATACCTTGATGGATCTGCTATTGGCCCGGCCTGATTTTGATCCTCCCGCTCTCGCCTCGCGGAACAAAAAACGGAAAAAAAGAAAAGGGCAGCATCAGGAACTTAAATTTTAGCAGGTCTATATGAATACAGGAGAAGATATCGGGGGCTTGCGTAAGATCACCGATTTTACCAGGCTCATCAGCCTGTTTATTTTAAGCATCCATTTTTATATGAGCTGTTACCTGGCTTTTAAGATCTGGGGCTTTACGGCAGGGATTACCGATCGGTTGGTTTTGAATATTTCAAGGACTGGGCTTTTTGATGGATTTTTGGTGCCAAAGTTAGCGACTTTATTATGTTTAGCGGTTTCGTTATTGGGAGTAAAGGGGAGGAAAGATGAAAAGATCAGGAAAAAGAATATAGTCATGTATATGGTTACAGGACTGGTGTTTTATTTTATAGCGGGTATTGTTTTTTTGTTGGGATTTGAGGCCCGGCTGACCGCCGGGCTTTATATCATGGTTACCACTACGGGTTATTTGTTGATGCTTTCCGGTGGTGCAATGCTGTCCAGATTGATCAAAGCATCGATTAATACCGATGTATTTAATAGCGAGAACGAAACTTTTCCGCAAGAGGAAAGGCTTTTGGAAAATGAATATTCTATCAACCTGCCTGCAAAATATAGTCTGAAAGGAAAAATCAGGAACTCTTACATCAATATCATCAATCCTTTCCGGGGGCTGCTCGTTACGGGTACCCCCGGATCTGGGAAAAGCCGGGTAAGAGTTATTTTGTGATCCGCCATGTGATCACCCAGCATATCCGTAAAGGTTTTTCAATGTTTTTATACGATTTTAAATTTGATGATCTTTCGATCATTGCCTATAATGCGCTGCTAAAATACCGGGATAATTATACGGTAAAACCAAGCTTTTGGGTAATCGATTTTGACCGGATTTTCCATAGGTGCAATCCTTTAGATCCGCAGAGTATGGAAGATATTACCGATGCGACGGAGGCCAGCCGTACGATCATGCTGGGGCTGAACCGGGACTGGATCAAAAAACAGGGTGATTTTTTTGTGGAGAGTGCAATCAATTTTGTGACGGCGGTGATCTGGTTTTTAAGGAAATACAAAAACGGACGCTATTGTACGCTGCCGCATGCGATTGAACTGATCCAGGCGGACTATGATAAGTTATTTGCGGTTTTGCATGAAGAACCGGAAATCAGGGTATTGATCAATCCATTTATTTCTGCTCTGCAAAGAAAGGCTATGCCACAATTGGAGGGGCAGATCGCATCGGCGAAGATTGGTTTGGCCAGGTTATCTTCTCCACAACTTTATTATGTTTTGAGCGGTAATGATTTTACGCTGGATATCAATAACCCGCTGGAACCAAAGATTGTCTGTATGGGCAATAACCCGCAGAAGGTGCAGACCTATGGGGCGGTACTTTCGCTATACGTAAACAGGATGCTGAAACTGGTGAATAAAAAGGGGATGCTGAAAAGTAGTATTGTTTTTGATGAGTATTCTTCAATTTTTGTAGGGGGGATGGACAGCCACATAGCGGTGGCTAGGGGATATAAATGCGCAACGACACTAGGCTTGCAGGATTTTTCACAGCTCCGAAAAGATTACGGGCAGGAGCAGGCGGATGTGATCACCAATATTGTGGGCAATATCATCAGTGGGCAGGTAAGCGGGGATACGGCAAAGAAGCTCTCTGAGAATTTTGGAAAGATTGTGCAGGATAAAGAGAGTAAGAGCGTCAACAGTTCTGATATCTCCATTTCACGGTCCACACAGATGGATTATGCGGTACCGGCTTCGAAGATTGCTTCTTTATCTTCAGGAGAGTTTGTGGGCATAGTAGCTGATAATCCGGAGGAGAAGATTAAATTAAAGATGTTCCATTGTGGGATACAGAATGATCATCAGGCGATTGCTGAAGAGGAAGGGAGCTATAAGCAGATTCCAAGGCCAAGAGAAGTGCGGCAGGAGGAGATTGCAGAGAATTACCTGTTGATCAAAGCGGAGGTTGAGGGGTTGATCAGGGAGGAGTGTGGGAAGATATTGGCAAAGGCAGGAAGCGGAGGTTCTGGGGGAAAGGAGATAGGTTCAGTTAGTAGCGATGACAGCCAGAAGGATAAATCCGAAGACGGAGGAGATGATCAGGAGCAGGTAGTGAATATTTAAGCTAGGGTGGTTTTGCTTGTCAAATATAACGAAAGTAGTTGGCTGATTTTAACCCGGCCATGGTAATGATGGTACCGCTGCCCGGGCAGTCGCGAGGATCTATTTATCTATCCTTTGCCTTTCAGCCTGTTCTATACAGTGTAGATGTCATACTCATGGGTGGGCAAGACCTCCAGTTGTGTATACAGGCGGCCATGATGGAAGAACATATAGGTGACATAGCTCATTTTTAATCCGGTTTCAGGTACGTGGAAATCAGATTCCGCGATTATGTCTGCGAGGTCCTGCTGTGAGTAGTTGCACTGCTGCGTTGAAGGGATATAAAACAAGATGGTATTGTTTTTCCCTTCCGCCACATTCCAGCCCCTCGTTTTAAAATACCCGCCGAGTAGGACAGCCCTCGCCTTGACATACGCGCTAGATTCTTTGTTTTCCATATTGTGAAAATAAGCATTATGCGGATCAATACCTAACAGTTGTTCACCGGAGATAAAATTCCCTACTTGGATGTTCAAGCAAGGTTGATGGTCAGCCTGGTCTCAAATTGTTTTCCGTTTGTGCCATAGGTAAAGTTATACCTCCCTGCAGGATAGGCATGTTCGAGCCTGGCACTGATATTTTGAAGGCCTGTCTCTCTTGCGTTGGTTTTGCCGGTCGGTCCGATCAGGTTAGTCGTACTGAAAGAAATTCCAGTTGCCGAACTGCTGACATTGATCTGTGCAATGTTATCAGGATCATTGAGGATACCATGTTTGAACACATTCTCCACCAGGGTCAAAAGTATTATGGGCAGGATCAATGCTTCCGGGTTACCATTATTGTTTGTATATTCCAGCTTCAGCAGATGGCCGAAACGCAGTTGGTGCAGGCCAATAAGATTTTCCACCTGCTCGGTTTCCCTCCGCAGGGGCACGAACCCATTTTTGCTGTCCTCCAGTGCATATTCCATTAAATCGCTCAGCGAAGATATGGCAAGGGATGCATGGGCGGTATTGTGCTTTGTGGCGTGCCGGATAAAATTCAGGGTATTGAAAAGCAGGTGGGGATTGATCTGGGCCCTCAGGAAATCCTTTTCGGCCATGATCAGCTGTGTTTCAAGGTCCTTTCTTTCCAGGTATCCCCGAAGGTAAAAATAACCGGTTGCATACATGATGAAAAAACTTGAGCGCCAAAAGGTGATGCCGAGGTATTGGAGGTTGATCACCAAATGCGATCCCCGCAGGCCAAAACTTTCCAGCAGGAGATTGATCAGGGTCGCGGCCGAAAGATAAAGCATGCACTCGGATATGACGGCCAATAAAAAAAATGGTACACGCGTTTTTGTCCGCCTATTCAACAGGGGCATTACCCACAGCGCGTGGCAATAAAACAGTCCGATATTGACCGCATAAAATAGCACATACAGGAAAAAACTGCTGAACCTGCCGGCGATGATCCCTGCCAGGACAACTTCCACAAAAATGTAGACCGACCAGCAGATCAGGTGTGTCCTCAATTCGTTTTTGCTAAATTTTTCCATCTGATATAGTGGTTAGGGCATGTCATATAATAAAAATGTTTAAGGGGCTGTCCCTGGGTAAAATTGGTCAATCAATCCAGATAGACCATGAAAAACTCTCGTAAAAAACTCCAGAAAAGAACAGTGTTTACCTTTAAAAAAAAGGATCATAGGATCGTCTCCATAACTGATCCCACCACCAATACCGATCCCACGACCGTGCTCACCACAACTTCCAATACCAGTGGCCTGGTTATTTCCTAACGTCCGCTTAACATTCCCTTGCGGAGCATTTCTGTGAAGGCATTACGGTATTTTTCACCAATGGGAAGACTTTCCCCATTAGTCATAAACGCCATATTACCCTCCACCTTTTTAAGGTAGTTCACTGAGATCATGTGGGACTTACCGATCCGGATAAAGTCCGGATGCCGCATCAGATCCCTTTCCAGCTGCTTAAGGCCCACATAGGTGATCTCTGTATTTTTAATGGTAATAATCTTGATATGGTTGAGCAGGGCTTCGAAATACACGATCTCGCTGTAAAATACCTTGATAAAGCTGTTTTTGGTATTACCGGTAATAAAGGCAAACTTCTTTTCGCCATATTCAATCCGCCTGCTTTTTTCCTGCACTTCCTTAAGCTGTTCCACCTTTTCGATCAGCCGCTCCAGGTTCAGCGGTTTGACCAGGTAACCTGATGCACCTTCATGGAATGCTTCCTCTGCATAGTTGCGGTGGGCTGTGGTATAAACCAGGTGGTCACAATATACTTTTAGCATCCTGGCGCCTTCTATCCCATCGGTGAGCGGCATACTGATGTCGCAATAGACAATATCTACCGGTCCAAACTCCTGAAGATGGGTAAGGGCATCACCTACATTCGAAAACTTTGCACGCAGCGTGATCCCGGGAGTAATGGATAAGAGTTCACTGATTTCTGCAAGCGCGTGCGGCTCATCATCGATGGCAATACTGATAAGTTCCATGGGCGGTCATCTTGGCTGACCTGCAATATCGCAATTGTCTTTTAAATCATCAAGGTGTTGTGCTAAATGGAGACTTTTATCGCCTTAATTATAAGTGTGTGATATAGTGGTTAGGGACTTTCCTATAATATTGTTACAATTTTACTTCTTTTGGGCATACCTTGAATACCGAAATAATCAATGTTTAACCGATCATTTCGGCCATCGTTCTTTAAGCGGATCCAATCGGATCTTCGGATACAGGAAGGGAACCATATTGGCTCCCTTTTTTTCTGGCCGGGTGTTTAGTCTATTATGTTATGGTCAATGATGAACACTTTGGGCACCTGTTAAAAGTGCTCGATGGTTTCTGCGCACTACCTGGTGGATTTGCAGATGCCCTGAAGCCTTTGGTCTTCTACAGGAGTTTCAATAACCCAAAAAATATTCTCAGGGAAGGGGAAGTACAGAAGCATATCTGGTTTGTAGCAGCCGGGCTGGTCAGGGAGATCAGTCTTTCAGCGGATACCCTAGATGGCCGGACCTCCTGGTTCTGGTATGAGGGTGATTTTGTATTCGCCCATCCCGGTTTTTTTGCCGGGCTTTCCAGTCTGGTGGATATCGAAGCCTACGGCGGATCGGTACTGCTGGAGATTTCACGCGCTGAACTGACTGTGCTCATCCGGGATTTTGGAGAGCTTGCCATGATTACTGAAAAGATCCGTTACCGGAACGGGGCTGCCAGGGCTGTGCATGTATCGGAGCTGGTCAATTTAAGGCATGCGGAAATGGTCAGCAGATTTTACCATGACCATAAAGCGGTGTTCCTGATTGCAAGGGCAAAGGATATCGCATCTTTCCTGGGGATCAAGGACCATGGTATCCACAGGTTTTTGAAGGGCCTTTGAATACAATAGTTAAAAGGCGGTATTTGCCGCGGTGTTTCGCGGTAAAAACCTGCCGGTTATGAACAGATGTGTTGCGAACTTGGTACCGGGCTTTCCAGACTGAAACTATAAAAGGGAAAGCATGTGCTTATGTACAGCGGATACAAATTCAAATTCAGCAGCATTGAACTGCTCAGCTTACTCCCAGTTGTAATGCTGTTAGTCCTTTGGGCTTACGCAGGTTTTTCAAAGCTTGCAGACTATCACCGGTTCGTAGCGCAGATGGAGCTGGCCCCGGTTCCCCTGATTAAGGACCTTGCTCCGCTGATCGGGTTCGTAGTACCGCTTGTTGAGCTAAGCCTGGTCTGCCTACTATTTACCGAACGTTTCAGGAAGACTGCGCACTGGTTGTCATTTTTTCTGCTGCTGTCATTTACGGTCTATATTTCGTTAATGCTCTTTTCCGGACTCAGGCTCCCATGCACCTGTGGTGGGCTGATATCAAAGCTCGGATGGAGACAGCATCTGTTTTTTAACCTGTTTTTTATGCTGGTTTCCCTATGGCCTTTTTTATGGGGACGTGCTTTTCCAAAATGATATTCACCGCGGAGTATATATAAATAACCAATTTTCAAATCCTTAAATTTTAAACAAGATGAAAACAAACATCAAAACCACGATCCTGGGCATTGCATTAATGGCCAGTGTTACCGGAGCTTTTGCTTCGGACATTTCCGAATTTTTAAACGGTAAAAAAGCGAACACCCATAGCTGGCAGAAATATCTGCCTGATGGAACTACGCCTGATGGTCCGGCAGTGCTTGGCGATTCGACCGGCCCCTTTGCCGAACAATGTGAAGGTGACCAGAATGTCTGTGCCATCGGTACACCGATTGTTTCCGGGCAGACTGAACAGGTACTCAAGTATGTGGACTAGTTTAGTTTGTATCCTAAAAATAACCCCGGCCGGAAAAGGCCGGGGTTATTTTTTATTCAGGGTCGCTGATGACCAGAACAGGATAAGGTACAATCTCTGCGGTGAAGTTTAAGCCATAATGGCTGAGCCGCCTGAAAAATATTTCAGCTGTCATTCCGTTTTTGAGTACCTCGGGTTCTTTGGAATAATCCTCCTCAAGGTCAAAGCGGAAGTCTTCGGGATAGCCGCTCCGGTCATTAAAAGGGTACGGTAGCCGCTCAGGGGGCAAACGCCTGAACAGAAAGTCCAGCAGTTCGGTCAGTGTGGAATTTTTAACGATCAACCTGCGTTCCGGGGTGAAGGTGATTTCTGGTTTCCGGTGCCTATCCAGACTTTTTTTAGGTCTCTTTTGACCTGAGGTAACCACCACGCAGTGGATATTACGTTCGCTGATCGTTGTTTTGATCCGAAACTGCCGCTCCATATCGCTGAAAATGTAAGAAGAGAAAATAGCATCCGGAACGGGCTTTGGCAGTGTGAGTGCGTAGCAGAAAAGGTTTTTTTCTTCCCATGCTTTTCTGTCTTCGTAGCCGTATTTCTTTAGGAATGCCCGGTCATGGAGTTTCGGGCTCATGTAACGGGAAGAATCCCGGGTAGACAGTACGACCATTTCCCACCTGATACCAGGATTAAACCCGCTATAGGCTGCCCATAGCGCCTGCAACAGGTTCTGGTTATACTGGAAATATTCCCTCCGCTCACCCTTTTGGGAGCTGAGCTGCCCTGACGGCAGGCCTTCGATATAAGGGGAGACAATCGACCGGTAGGTGAAGGTCGAGTCCCCCAGGTGGAATGGTTCCCCCCGTTTAAAATCCAGATTTTCTTTTTTCCCCCTGACCTTTAACATCGGTAGGTTAGCTGCAAAATCCAGGATGTTCTTTTCCGTGATATCTTCGCTGCCGGTAACTGCGCGTACGGTACCCTGGGTATCGATCCAGATATTGTGCGGGATGGACCGGTGCGGGAATAGTTGGTTGAAAAGAGTATCTCCGCTAAGCATATTGGGGGCCAGATGGATCAGGTCCTTATTGGCGGGCCGGTCCAAAAACGCTTTTATGTTTTCCCTGTCCTGCATGCTTACCAGCAGCACGCTGAAACGGCCAGGAAATTTGCGGCTGAGCGAATCAGTATACCTGATCTCCTTTAGGCAGGGTACACACCATGTTGCCCAGAAATCAATGATCAGTGGGCCCCTTGTGTAAAGCTCCTGTATGTTTATCCTGCGACCGGAATGGGCTGTAAATTCCAGGTCAGTCAATCGGTCTCCGATCTTCAGGGGAACTGTTTTCTGCTGGCCCGATCCGCTGAAGGGATCAGTCAGGAATAAAATGAAAAAGGGGATCAGTTTCTTAATAGCCATCGTTCTGTATGAGGTTGCGATTATAAATAATTTCGTTGTTTGGGATGGGGAAAGCCTTTGCGGTCGTTTTCCAGTTCGGTTTCAAAATGCCCAGGGTTACATCGAGCAGACTGTTTCGCTTCAGGTCCAGAAAACGGAGTCCCCATTCTCCATATAGCTCGATCCTGCGCTGATCGGCAATGGCAGCTAGGCACCCTTCCTGGTCGAGACTGCTTCCCAGAGCGCTTAGACCGGCCCGGGCCCTGATCAGGTTGATGTCAGCTATCGAGCCTGGCAGCTGCATGAGTTTTGCCAGGGCCTCTGCGCGGATCAGGTATTGTTCCCCCATCCTTAAAGCCATGACAAATTCCGGGTTTGGACTGCCTGCTGCACGGGCTTTGTATTTGGCCGGGTAGGGGTAGGTTGTGGTCTGGCCCCCGCTGGTGACGGTGTTGGTGCTTATCCATCTGGTTTTTCGCAGGTCAGTGTTTTCCAGGGCACTGTATAAGCCAGTCCTTATGGGATAGGCTGGTATGAGTGTAGCGGAGGCCGGGATGAGCTGCGCGGCATCTGTCAAAAATCCGTTGATCATCCAGAGCTGGAGGATAGTTTCTGCGCTCCCTGCTAAAAAGACGTTTTCGGGTTTTACATCTTTGGTATTATATAGTCCACTGTTGATCACCCTTGAGGCGGCCTCGGCTGCTGCCTGCCAGTTTTGCTGGAAAAGATGGATCCGGGCGAGTAGTGCGGAGGCACAGAAAGAATTGGCGCGGACCCTGCCTGCGCCGGCATAGGCGGGGCTTAATTCCTGTTCACTCTCGTTCAGGTCCTGTACCATTTGGGAAAAGACAGCTGCGGAGCTGGCCTGTGCTGCGCTCCGGTTTGCGGTGACCTCAGTTCCCAGGATCAGCGGGATATGGTCATAGAAGCCCACCAGGTTAAAATAGGCAAAGGCACGGAGGAACTTTGCTTCTCCCCTTAGCTGCTTTTTGGCCAGCGGAGAGATCGGAGAGGATTGACCGGTGCCTTCCAGTATGCTGTTGCACTGGTAGATGACCGAATACAGGCTGCTCCATAGCGAAGCATTATTGGTATTGGTACTCAGCAGCTGGCTATTGGCGTATTCGGCATTGGTAGTGGTTGCAGATGTAACTGCATATTCATCGGCATAGAGGCTGACATACTTCATGCTGCTGTGAACGGTACCCATGGTATAATAGGCCCCCAATAGTGCTGTGGAGGTGATGGTGCTGTCCGAGAATACCACCCCGTTTTCGATCTGGTCTTTGGCGGCGGGGATTTCAATAAGCTTATTGCAGGACAGGGCTAGCGCTGCGCTTAGGGCCAGCCATGTGGCCGAATTTCTGATATGATTTTTCATGATGTTTATAGGTTAAGTTGAAGGCCCAGGACAAATGTTTTCAATGGGGGGATGTTTTTTCCGCTTGTTGAGGAAAGTGCACCTGATTCAGGATCAATGACGCCGGAATTGCGTTTCCAGAAGGTATAGAGGTTCTGTCCTTCTGCAAATACTTTCAGGTTGCCAAGGCCCAGTTTTTTTGCCAGTTTTTCCGGAAGGTGGTAAGCGAGGGCAGCGTTTTTGATCCGCAGATAGGAAGTATCAAAAATATTGGCAGAGGATTGTCCATAATAAAAATCGAATTGGGTGGAAGGTGGCGGAACGGTAGCTCCAGGGTTTGCCTGCGACCAGACAGGCAGGTCAAATTCATTGAAGGCCCCACTTCCCCCGGGGTTGCGGATCAGTCCGCCTTTGGACTGCTGTCTGACAAACTGCAGGAGCAGGCTGAATTCAAAACTGTTCCACCTCATGCTGTTGCCAAGGCCGCCATAAAAGTCTGGTGCAGACCTGCCGATGGTATAGTTGAAATAGGGGGTTGCAGAAACCTCGCCGTTCTGGCCGGCGTAACGGGTTTTGCCCGTGGCAGGATCGATCCCCAGTGAGCGGTACCCCCGGATGCGGCTGATGTCGTAGCCGATTTCGTAGATGGAAGCGTAACTGGAATTCTCGAAGTTTTCAAAGGATTTCAGGATGTTTCTGGGGATGGTCAGGTTAAGGGAACTCGTCCAGGTAAAATGTTTTCCCTTGAAATTGCTGGAGCTGATGCCGAATTCCCATCCGCTGTTTTCGATCACTGCCGGGAGGTTGGCCTGGTAGCTGCTGAAGCCACTGATCTGCGGTATGGCATAACTGACCAGCTGGTCTGAACTCCTGGAAAGATAATAATCTGCGGTGAGGCTCAAGGCATCCTTAAAAAAGGCAAGTTCCACGCCGAGGTCCAGTTTGCGGGTATTTTCCCATTTGAAGTCCGCATTGCTGATCCGGCTGGGCCGGATTACCGGTATGCCTTGGTAAACGATGGAACCCGGGCTGCTGTAGGTGGACAGGTAACCATAGTCTGGGATCTGGTCGTTGCCGCTGCTGCCATAACTTGCCCTGATCTTACCAAAGGAAAGCACGGGCATGTTTTTTTTCATCCAGGAAAGGTTGCTGAAGATCCAGCTGGCCCCGGCGGAGCCGAAATTGCCAAAGCGGTTTCCCGGGCCGAAGCGTGATGAACCATCACGGCGCAGGGTAAGGTTGATGATATAGCTGTCCATCAGATTGTAGGTGACCCGGCCGAACAGGGAGGCGTAGCGGTAATTGGTACTGGTTCCTGTTGCGGTAACGGTTGCTGCAGATCCGGGGTTTTCCATGAGGCTTTCAAGGGTGTAACCGCGGGCGATGATGGACCTGCGTTCGCTGCTTTTCATCTGATAGGTGCCGCCTAGAAGGAAAGAAAATTTATGTTTGCCAAGTCGCAGGTTATAATCCAACTGGGGTTCGGAGATAAAGGACTGTGTTCCGGTAAAACTGAAATTGGTGCTGTTGAGGATGCCGGGTTGCAAGGATGAGCTGGGTGAAATAAATTTTTGGTCATAACTGGTCCGGGTGTAGCCGGAGTTGACCCTGAACGATAGCGAAGGGAGGATCCGGTAGGAGAGGTCAAGGCTGGTGATGCTGTTGTCGGTCGCGTTTTTGCTTCTTGCATTGATTTCTGCCAGCAGGTTGCCTGCATACCAGTTTACCGATCCGTCGGGAGAATAAAAGGGGTAATTCGGGGCGGTCAGGTAACTTCTGTCCAGGTTGCTCACGATGTTGCTCAGATCGCTGTTCTGCCTGCTGAGCTGGCTGATGGCCCTGATGGAGAATTTTTGGTCTTCTGAAAGGTGCTGGATCTGTGCGCTCATCCCGCCGCGTAGGTAACTGTTATTGCCTGGAAGCACGGTGCCTTCACTTCGGAAATTCCCGCTTACCGAAAAGGTGGTGTTTCCTTTGCCTCCCGAGATTTTGGTCTGGAGGTTGGTCGAATTAGCGGTATGGCCGAAAATGTAGTCTACCCAGTCGGTCTGCTGGGTCTGGCTCCAGATGGTGAGGTCTGGTGCATAGTTTGCTGAGGTCGGATCGGAGGAAGGGATAAGCCCGTCGTTGGCGAATGCGGCCCTGCGCATGGAAAGGTAATCCTGG
Organism: Pedobacter kyungheensis; assembly: GCF_000812965.1. GTDB lineage: Bacteria > Bacteroidota > Bacteroidia > Sphingobacteriales > Sphingobacteriaceae > Pedobacter > Pedobacter kyungheensis. The sequence continues at coordinate 152,090 of NZ_JSYN01000003.1, read as the reverse complement.
AGGTCGATCAGTTTGGGCCTTGCACTTACCGTGCTTGCTCCCTGCTGGATGTTCAGCTCAAACCTGGTGGGGCCGGAGGCTGCTTTTTTGGTGGTGATGATGACTACACCGTTTGCGCCGCGGCTGCCGTAGATGGAGGTGGCATCTGCGTCTTTGAGTATGCTGATGCTTTCAATATCCGCGGGGCTGATGTTATTTAAGGGGCTGACGGCGCCCGCAATGTTCAGTACGTCAGTATTTCCCTTTCCTACAGGAGCGCCGTCGTAGGGTACGCCGTCAATAATGTACAGTGGGTCGGTGCCTGCGGCGAGGGAGCCTTTTCCGCGGATCTGGACGGAAATATTTCCGCCGGGAAGGCCGTTGGTGGTCTGGATGAATACGCCGGGCATCCTGCCCGAGAGTGCGGAAAGGACATTGGTGACGGGCTGCTGCTCGATCTGTTCGGTACTGATGGAGGAAACCGATCCGGTGTTGAGTTTTTTGGTGGTTTTGCCATATCCGATGACTTGGATGTCGTCAAAGGAGTTTGTGCTTTCCTGCATTTTGATTTCCAGTTTTTTTTGGCTGCCGTTGAAAGTGATTTCCTTTGTACGGTAGCCTGTATAGGTGATGCTAAGGGTTCCGCCTGTGGTTTTTGTGTGGATGGTGAATGTGCCGTCCGATGAAGATTGCACGGCAGTGCTGGAGTTTTTGATGCTGATGGTGGCGCCGGGCAGGGCTTTGCCATCGCTTTCGGTGACGACGCGTCCGGTGATCTGGGTGGTGGTCTGGGCGCTTAACTTAAAGTTTGGGCAAAGCGCGGCCAGGACAATAAATATTATTGCTTTGTTCATTTGGTTATATGGTTAGTTGATGGGACTGCTGCCGGTATTTATAAACCAGGACGGGGGCCATGCTTGAAATAACCATTAACCGATAGTCATGGCTTCCCGCCTGGTTGTGGGGTTTGCTAGCAGTATGTTTTATTTCTTTTAGTTAGTTGGGTTGGTGATAGGGTTTCGGTTGATTTAGTGGTAATGTCATGGCATAGGTCTGCCCCTCAGTTACATTATTAAAGAACCTGTTGCAGACGGAGGGGCAGAACTATGCCAAAGCTAGATGGGGTTTTTGGGCTTGAGAGCGTAAAGCCTGTTGAAAGGGTAGAAGGGGGTGGGTTTTGGTGTGTGGAAAGGAAAGAACAAGGCAGTGCCATTGATCGGTGGGAACGGTGTGTGGAGGGTTGCCGGGTTGTTTTTTCTTTTCATGCTCGTATGGTTGATACGAGTCTTTGGTAGCCCAACATCATAATAAATGTGGGACTGCAAACCATGATTACAGTAAAGTTTCTGAGGCCTTATGTGACATGGAATTACAGCAGCCCCACACCTATTTCGATGTACAAATATATACATCTACACATAGATATGGGTATTAATCTGCTGTCTTGTGTCACGGCCTCAGAATATGTAACCACAAGACTCTTATTATTACCTCTTTATAAAAACAAATTTAATACATATACGGCAATAAACCAAATAATTCGTTAATAATGTCGCCTACTTTTTTTTTCATTTTGCTTGGTTATGCAAAAGCTAGAAAATAATATTGGAAAAAATGTTGGGAGAAACTTAAGCTCTCTGCTCGAACAATCAGGAATTACTATATTGGGCTTTTCGAATGCAACTGGAATATCGTTAAACCATGCTAGGGTTATCAAAAATGGACGGGCTTCAATCACGCTTAAGACTGCAGAAAAAATTGCCTCATTCTTTTCCGTTGAGCCTGATTTATTATTTCTAGAAAATCCCATTATACTTGGAGATCTAGCCTCTATTCCTACGATATCTGAATTCTATCTGCATAATGATGGTAACGAGAAGTTTTTCATAAATAAAGTAAAAGAAAGTAGCATAACGTTAATTCTTAAAAGTCAGTTAATACCTAGCAGTCTATTTAACAATTGGGTTCGCTCCATGGATATATTAGTTTACTTTAATGAAAATAAACATTATCTACAATCTAGAAACCTATTCAATGCAAAGTCAATTTCCAAAGCATTAAGTAGGATATATCAAGAAACCGAATTACTAGAAAGAGACGATTTGAGGAAAAATGGAAAAGTCTTTAGGTATAGACGCAAATTATAATATAATTCATTGTTTTTATTTACAATACACCAGGCAGTTTCAAATAATAAGGTGCAATATATTGTTATAAATAATTGGTCGTTTCGATAGGTAGATGTCAGGGTTTAAAAAAATACAACTTGGGAATGATAATTTTTTAGCAGTCCGAAAATTGCCCAAATACTAGCTCGTAAATTTTAAGTCAAAAAACAAATTTTGCCCTTATATGAACTTTTAGGCTAGGCAAGGCGAGCCTGAACGAACTAATGGAGTTTTTTGGTCGGGCTTTACAGATCAACTGAGTAAATACTTTAAACGGTTTTCTGATATCAAGCGGCGCAAATCGATGAGCAAAACCCGTTTTCTCGATTAGATGCAGCGGCTCGTATCCAAGAGGATTGAAGATAGTGATACCTGGATCCCAGAAGATCAACGGGCCAGATATGGATACTAGAGGGCAGAGTTTTAGATTCTAATCTAGTTTTTTGATGCTGTTTCATCGTACAATATCATTATTGATGGCAAAGGAGGTGAGCTGACTTATCGAATTTATTCCGGTCTTGCGAAAGATGTTTTTCCGGTGTGTTCTAACGGTATGCTCAGATAAGAAAAGGTGTTTTGCGATTTCCGCACTAGTTTGCCCGTTGACAATCAGCCTGATGATTTCTAGTTCTCTTTCACTAAGATTGTAGATCGGGTGCTCATCAGATTGGGCGAAATCCCTCATGGTATCAAAATATGACCGGTTTTCACTTACCCTGTTGATAGCAGCGATAAGATCAGTACTGCCCCTGCTCTTCAGCAGGCAGCCATCTGCCCCCGCGGAAATCAACTGGTCGACATACGACTTCTCTGGGAACATGGTTAAAATAATTACCTTGGTTTTTGGAAAGTTCTTTTTGATCCATTCCGTGCATTGGATACCGTTCATCCGGGGCATGTTGATGTCCATAATCACCACATCTGCCGGCCTGGCATGCATCAGCTCGATCACTTCCTCACCATTTGAGGCCGTACCTGAAATGGTGATGTGGTCCTGGGACCGTAATATCTCTTTCAACCCGTCAACCATCATGGCATGATCATCGGCCAGATATAAATTTATCTTGTTCATAACTTGATTTCAATAATGACGGTTGTTCCAAAAGAATTTGAATCGATAGTGAGCTGTCCTTCCATGCTCTGGGTGCGTTTGCGTATGTTATCCAGTCCCATACCTCCGCCCTGAAGCTCAGCGTCAAAACCTTTGCCGTTATCCTCATAGATCATGGTCAGTTCATCATCAATGGCCGATAATTCGATCCTCACCCGGCTGGCATCAGCATGCTTGAGTGTATTGGTAAACAGTTCCTGTATTATTCTGTAAAGATTCATGGATAGGACATCATCCGGGGACCGTTGCAGCTCAATAACAGAAACCACTTGCAGCTTTCCTGTTGCCTGAATGGATTCGCACAACTGTTTTAGGGCTACCCTTAAGCCAAATCCGGAAAGTGTCCGAAGATCCAGCTCATGTGAAAGTTTGCGTATTTCTGCTGTTAACTGTATACTCAGCTCATTGACTTTCTTGTTTAACCGCCGGACTTCACTGGTGTCGGTTTCCAGTGTGACCAGATCACTGAATATTTTTAAAGTGGACATAATCCCACCAATATTATCATGGAGTTCGGCGGCTATCCGCTTGCGTTCTGCCTCCTGGCCTTCAATCACGGCATATGCAGATTTCAGTTCATTGCGTTGCATCAAGGCCTCCACCATCCGGTATTCCGCATTTCTCAGCGACAGTTTGCGCTGGTAGCTATATACAAACCAGATGATCAGCACTACCATTACCAGCATAGAGCCGGTTCCTAAAATGAAATATGTTACCTGGGACATTCCGTACTTGATAAAATAAAACCATAACAGATTATGCCGTTTTTGATGATATTGCTTACACACTGAATCAACCAGGCATTGTTAAAGAAACCTTCCGGCTTTCCCGAAAGGATATCTGTTCCCATCAGGTAGGTAAAAAGTGACCCTGAAGAATAAATCAGCCATCCGCAGGTGATAACGAACTCGGGCATCCGTTGCAGCGCCTTACTCTCCTCGGTCTGGTAAATTCTGTGAAAGAATCGCATTCCCAAAAAGATGATAATCAATACAGTCAATGTCCAGGTATTGGAATTAAAGTCCAGATACATGTTTTGGAACAATATATTGCCCGAATACACCAACAATAAAATAACAAGAACAGCTGTTTTTGGCTTTGTTCCTTTTGCCTGAGTAAAGAAAATATAGACTGCGGCAGCCTCCAATAAAGCAAGCAAGTGATATAACGGCATATTGTGTATGCCCTTTATAGCTGTACCCAGGGCAATGAGCCGGATAATTCCTGAAACTAAAAAAAACAAACCCATCATAGCGAAGGGCTTGTTCCGATTTCCCCATTTTATCCATACCAATGCCGGAAAAATCTCCGAGATGTCGGAAATATTGGAAACGGCAAAACTGATATCTTTAAATGAGACCATTTTTATTTACTCAGAAAACTGTCTTCTCCGCATTGATTGGGACAGGGCCTTGAACCTGAAAGTACCTCGTCGTCATCAATTCCCAATATCTTATGAAAATCCACACCGGTGTCCAGTACAGGCATCAGGATAAGATCCCTGAATTCTCCGTCTGCAGGTTTAAGCGGGAAATCACAATCATTCCTTTTTGAGATTCCATAGTAGCATTTGATGGCCGCAATTTTTGGGTCTTTTTCCCCCTGCCTGGCGTTGAAAATATCAATATCCATGAGCACTTTTTTTAAACTGTTAATGCCAAAGACGTGTCCGAAAATATGGCTTGATTCGTTTCTGGCCGGGGTCTGCGGATCGCCAAGATATTTTTCAAGCGAAATTGCCGCATTGGCTACGGTGATAAATTCCCCTGCATTGGCAAGGTTTACTTTCATTTTTTCGCATTCCACCGAAACGAATTCAGGGGAGGTAGTTGTTGAACTTTCTGACATGCTTTTATTTTAAGGGTTATTACTGGTTGGTTATCAAAACAAATTTCAATACTCTTTGCCAGTAAAACCATACCACACAAGGGGTATTTTAAAAAGATGGGTCAACTGATGGAGAGCTGTTAACAGATGGTGTCATAAACTTATACATTTTTTTTAAATACCCCAAACCGCGCGGCGAATACCACCAGTGTGGTATTGCCCTAACTGCCTTAGATTCGCAAATTTGACTTAAAAAAGTTATGGACCCACTCATTTTACTCATTTCGCTTATTCTCGCCATGAGCCTGGCAGGTGAGCGTTTGGTCACCCTGATTAAAAACATTTTTCCGGCATTGGCAGATGACCGCTCTTGCTCAGCGATAGAAGTGCTACTGATTATGCCCTAACAGGGTCGGTTACGGCTTATTAAACCCACTCGAGAGTAGCCCACTCGTCTGCGTACGTATATTATATAATTAACACTTAAACCACAAAACAATGAAAACTTTTTTATTTTGCTGTAGCATTCTAATGCTCAGTATTGCCGATGCTTTCGGCCAGTGCGACACCACGAATGCGAGTTTGGATGCGGTCGTCGCAAAATATGAGCAAAAATATAAGGAACTGGCGCCTGATACCAGTGATAAAGATGCACCATGGTCAAATTCTGTACTGGCCAGTCTGAACATGGATATTGATTTCAGTATGGTCGATAAAAAACTCTCGTTCGATCTGGTAAGCGTAACAATGAGGAACAAGAAGATGTCCTTCAGCGTTCCCCAGACCACGGTTAAGGAAAAGAAAATGTCTTTTACCATTTATGAGCCGGGTATGAAAAGGGTAGTCATCGGCTGGAAGATGGAATTCCATTGGCCGAAGATGAAAAAAGTAAATATCTATGGTAAAATCCCAACAATGGTTAAGAAAACCCATACGATAATTACTAAGATTCCGACTTTTACATATGCATCGACAGGATTTGTAACGAAAATCCCGGAATTTAAAAGAGACAGAAAAGAAATCATTATGAAACTCCCAAAAATTGCCATTAAAAAAATATCTGCAAAGGCAGAAACCCTTCGGGATGAGGCAGAGAAGCTGGAAAAGAAATATAATAACCTTGGCCTGGAGGCGAAAAAAGAAATGGCAGACGAGGTAGTCACTACATTTGACTGCCAGAGAAATTCACTTACCTCCAGCAGGGATTCGGTTCAAAGAGAATTTACATCTGCCTTGACTGAATTGGATAACAGCATAAAACAGATGAAGTCCAATGGTGCAGATCCGTCAAAAGTAGTTGGGGAGGATGGTGTGGAAATTGACATGGTAAAAATGAAAGAAGATCTCTCACAGGAGCTGGCCAATGCATTAGCTTCTTTTGATGAAGCGCTGAAACAGCTTTTGGCCTCTGAAGAAGAGATATTAAACAGTCTCACTGCATAATATTTTTGAGTAGCCGTGCCACAATTGAGGGCATGGCCACTCTGTCTTTTGAGGCTATTGTAGTAACTGGTTTGTATATGGGATAAAAATGGATCCCTGGCAGCGAGGTTTCTGTCTGTGAATATTTATATGTTCAAACTGATATTGGTCCTTTATACGGGAAGTCCTGGGAAAGATTATGCCAATCTACACTCAAAATTAAATACTCTTCCATCGTTTGTCAGGAAATTCCTGCATCCCCTGGAGACTTTGATATTGACGGGATAATTTCTTCAACAGGTGATGTGTATCAATGCTACAGCCCTGAACGAATTATCCAAATAAAGAACTTTATGAGAACCAAAGAGAGAAAATAACCGGTGACTTAACAAAGCTAAAGACTTATAAAAAGGGAATCTCTCAACTTTTAAATGGCATCAAGATTAAGCGTTGGATATCATCGGGCCTTATATAGCCAGTCCAATTTTCTATTCTTTTAATGAACTTCTTTGTGTCAATGTTTATGTTGCTATAGCAGCCACGCGTAAGATCTGTCTGCACCGCGGATAATTGCTGCATCCCCAGAACTTTCCCTTGTCTGAACTTCTGGCTACCATAACTCCGTCGCAGTTTGGGCATTTTTGCTGAGCGGTTTGTTTGTCGCCAATACCATGATCCTGGATGAGTTCAGCTAAGAATTTGCTCATGTTTTGTGGGTTATATTGGAGATAGACCTGGTGGCGTGCGCGGGTGAGGGCGACATAAAACAGCCGCCTTTCCTCGGCATTTTCAAAACTGTCGCCGTGCTGGAGCAGATAGCCTAAAATCGGATCATCGGCCATTTGGGATGGGAAGCCGTAGATACCGCTATCCAGGTCCAGCAGAATGGCCACATCACAGGTCAGTCCTTTACAGGCATGGGCAGTGAAATAGGAAATTTTGAGTGCTGGAAAAGCCTTCTGCAGTTCCCTTAAATCCGCAGGTGCATTATGATGGTAACGGCCGATCAGAAAGACTGAGGCGCTCGAGTGATCTTTCTTGATCTTTGCCAGGATATCTTTTAAAGCATCAAATTTCTGGAGATCCCTTTGCGCTTTATTGCCATAAGCAGTTACGGGGCTGGGTATAAAAGAAGGGCGCGAGGCTTTAAATGGCGAAGAAAGGTTTTTTTTGAGCTGGGAAGGGTTCACCTGGATAAAGCCACTGGTTAAAGTAAGTATCTCCTGGTTAAAACGGTAGGTTTGTAGCACCGCATTTTCGGCGGTTATCCCAAAATGCCTTGAAAATTCGGTGATGATGCTGATATCGCTTCCGGTAAAACGGAAGATGGACTGCCAGTCGTCTCCGACGGCATAAAGTTTGGCGATGGGATTGGCGGCTTTCAGGGCCTTGATCAGGCCATAACGTCCAAGGGACATATCCTGAAATTCATCAACTAAAATATAGCGGTACTTTTTGTTGAATTCACCGTTGGAGATATATTCGCTTGCATGGTTCACCATATCGTTATAGTCGATACAGCCGGTCCGTATGAGTTCAGCCTGGTAGGCTTCTTTTAAAGGAGCAAATACGCCCAAGAATACTTCAAAGCGCTGGTCGGCAGCTTTCGATCTCAGCTGCCCGATAGTGCTATTGTTGGACTTCATCAGGTTCAGGAAGGTAAAAATCAGGTTCATAAAATCCTCATAATCATCCAGTGCCTTAATCCTGGTTAAAATTTCCTTTGGATCACGTTTGTTCAATACTACGCCATAATTATCGAGGTGGATTTTTAGCGCTTTGAGCAGCGTTCCATTTCGGTTCTGAAAGGAATAGGTTTTGATCAGACGGGTACCGTATTTCTCATGGATCGATTCTTTCCAGCGCATGCCGCTCTGGTACTGTTCGGTAGCCGTTTTAAAAGGGGGCTTGCACTTAAAATAGGCGGGAACGTTGCCCTGTTCATCGATGCCATAGTGCTCATGGTAGATGCCGTATTCCGGTAAGTAGAAGTCAGGGCAATACGCGCCAAAATCAGGATTTTGATCTTCGGCCTTCAGCGGATAAGTCCGTTCATATGCAAAGTCTACCCTGTGCAGGTAGAGGAAATTGGCAATCATCACCTCTTCCAAACTTTTGCATTCCGTTCCGTTCAGGCTCACATTACGGAAAGCGCGCTCATGTTTGATCAGATCGTTTTCCGATTTAAAATCAAAATCATCCCGCGGCGGCCTGACAAAAAAGGAGATAAAATTAACGGCCTTCTGTGCGAAATCCGTATCTGTTAAAAACAGCCTGTCGAACTCGTGTTGTAAAAATGACTTGGCCCGGTAATCCTTGCCATCAAAAGCCAGCTTCACCGGATAGGGACTACAATACCTACACACCATATTGCCGAAACCATTAAAGGTTTTAAATGTAATCCCCCTGGCCAGTTCGTCATCCCGCAGAAAATTACAGGTCCTGTCAAACATTTCATCTACCGCGGTATTGGTGAACGAAATCACCAGCAGCTCTTCAGGCCTTGCTAGGTTTTTTTCCAGGATATAAGCAATCTTTGCACTGATTGTCGTGGTTTTTCCAGTTCCCGCACCGGCGATCACCAGATTATTATCTTCATCACAGGCCACCGCCCGCATCTGTTCCAAAGAGAGGGGATAGGTTTCCAGGCTGCAAAGAAATGCTTTGAATTCAGAAATCTCATGAGGGATGAACCGCCCGTTGTAAGCCTTTCTGATCCCTTCCAAATTTTCATGGATATCCACAAAACGGGAAATCAACGCTTGCTCATCGGCATCAAGGCCACAGTTCCTGTAATTTTTTGGAATCGCCTGCAACAATGGTTTATGGTCTTCCCGTAGCCTCAGCGCATCATAATTGGAAAAATACAGGACCATATCCTGTTTTTTAGCGATATCTTTTAAGGCTAGAATGATATCAGGAATAAGTTGTCGGATATTTTCTCTTCTTTGGAGTTCCTGCTGCCTGGTTTTAAGCCAGTACAGGAACCCACAGGAAAGAATGAACAGTATAATCTTTACAAATAAAGGAAGGTCATCGAACCAATTTGATTTCGGATATGGTGACTTTTTTAGAGGCATTAATGGAATGATTTTAGCAAATATAATATTTAAACTTCCTTATTGGCAGGGTAGGCTGAGGAAGAACCGTTCAACCGTATGTGTTCAGGCATAACGTGTCCAGATTGATCAGGAGGATTGTCTGGAACAACGTGAAGACCATGGGTCATTTCATGGAGAGGAGTATTGTCTTCCGATGGAGCTTAGCCAATGCGATTTATCCCCAAATACCAACTTATAAAAATGAAAAGTATCGGACCGCTTTGAGCTCCATTGTTATAACCTCCAAAGTTTAATCACTGTAAGTTCCAGTGTAGGTACAGATAATTACCTTTCTTATTTTTTCTATCTGTACGTTTTTCTAAGAAAAACAAGTGACGGATTTCTAACGATTTTGTGTCTGGTGACACATTTTTGCTTTTTTACGACGGATTCGGCTAAGTGTTTCGCGACTGATCCCGAGATAGGAGGCTATATTCTGCTGGGTGGTCTGCTGTTCTATTTCGGGGTGGTTTTGCAGCAACATATCGTAGCGGTGTTCGGGTCTTTGGGTGCGGAGCAGGATGGCACTTTCTGCGCTGAGGATGTAGTACTTCTGGATGAGAATCCGGCCGATCAGGTTAGCTTCTTTGAAGTCTGCATAGTAGGCGTTGAGTTCGAGCCAGGTAAGGGACTGGACTTTGCTGTCCTGGAGGACTTCGATGTACTCCTGGGCGGGCTGTTGGGTGAAAAAGCTGGTTACTGAGATCATCAGATCGCCTTTCCCGCGGAACCAGGTAGTGCATTCTTTTCCATCTTCGTCGATGAAATAGGCACGCATGAATCCGCTGCGGATGAAGTATATGCGGCGTGCGATTTCTCCGGGGGAAAGGAGGATTTTTTTGCGTTCAAAGGTTTCGATAAGGCTTTCTTCTTTTACCCGGTTCTGCATAGGGGTGGGAAGCGGGATGATGAAGCCAAGTATTTCCAGTAGGTCGGCTTCGGGATCGTTGATGTGTGGCATGGTGATCGATTGTGTCACAGATCAACCATTGTTATTTTTAAACGGGGTAATATTGTCCTTGCGGAACGGATACTGATTTTAAACGTCTTTTTTATCGATTTGGTATAAGTGCTGTTCTTTTTTTAACTGGAAACGGAAGTCTTTGCTGACGCAAAATTTATTGATCGAGGATTTGAACATTTTTCCTACCTGTGGGAGTTGTTGCCGGTTAACGGGCGGGGTAGGATATTATCTAATATCTATAATATGAAAAACAGTTTTAGTGAAAATCTGCTTGGAGAGCTGAATACCCGGTTGGATTCGTTATCAGATGGGGATCAAATTAGTGTGGCGTTGCTGAAGGCACGGACTTCGGTGATCACGGAAGCCTTAAAGACCTTATCTGATTTCTATGTGCCTAAGATTGCAGAAGACCCTTTAATTGAAATTGATTATTATAAGGGCGCATATCCAATGTTCAAGTCTTTGATAATATACCACACTGAACTTCATTATTTTATGACTGGCATTCCTGAATCGGGATTAAAAGTGAAAAAGAAATATTATCTGTCCAAACTCCGGTCGATCGCTGCTTTTTTTGAACAGAACAGCATGCATTACGATTATTTCAGATTGGATGGGGGGTTGCTGGATAGGGTGTTTTATTCGAAGGGAGATATGAAGAATATTCTACAGCCATTTGTATTGAGTTATGAGCCTATCCTGGCTCCGCCGATGGGGGAACTGGTAAGCTGGTTTATGGCATATGAACGTTTAAGGAATGGGATCTTGGCTATGTTGCACGAGCTGTCCGGACCTGCGGGAATTTCTGCTACAGTCGTTGATGCTGGGGGCAATCTGCACCGTGAGTTTAAGTGGACCGGGGGAGATATCCACCTGATCGAACTGGTGCACGGTATATTTTTGACAGGGCAGGTGAACAATGGAGAAATCGGTATTGTGGAGCTGTTCCAGGTAGTCGGGAAGTTTTTCGGAGTAAATCTCAGGGTGCCCAAACGGGGCTTTGATGACCTGAAGGCAAGGAAGACAATGAGCCGCACGGCTTTTCTGGATATGATGCGTGCAGCGCTGCTGAAGAAAATGGATGATGATGATGCCTATGATCATGAAAGGGCAAGGCGGAGGAACGGGTTTTAAGGAGTGGCTAACGGAGGGACCACTGCGTTCTGAGGTGGTTCCTGCTTGGCGCAGAATTATTTTGATTTTGCCTGAAAAGTTGATGCTTGATGTATAAAGGCATATTGTTCTTTGAAATTATTTGATAGTGAAGTAAACCAGGTTAAACATAATTTGTTTATTCCAATTGTAGGATTTCCGATTTTTGTTTATGTGGCAATTTCTATTTTTTCTTTTTTCTGTTTGTTCTTCTGTTGTTTCTGCTGTTTGTGTTGTTTCTGTTAGTTGTTCTGTTAGTTCTTTTACTCCTGTTGTTTGTTTCTTTTATTTTGTTTGTTTCGTTTATTTCGTTTATTTCGTTTAATTTTGTTGTTATGATAGATATGAATACGATTGATCAGATGCGTCGTCCTTCCAAATCGGAACAGATGATGGCTATAGCGTCCTTACCTGCTTTTTCTTCAATTCTTTCCGGCATCCATAGTGAGCAGACGGAAATTGAGATAGAGGAAACCGGTGAGCGGATCAAGATTCCCTTTAGGGCCCTTGCATTTCTTGGGGATATCCTAAAGGCTATGGGAGAGGGTAAACCTGTTTCTATCGTTCCCTTGGCAACTGAGGTAACTACGCAAAAGGCAGCCGAAATACTCGGCTGTTCAAGGCCATATCTGGTGAAGTTATTGGAAGAGGGAGCCATCGATTTTGTGAAGGTTGGCAAGCATCGGAGAATAAAGTTTGAAGATGTTGTGTCCTACAGACAGAAGATGAAGGACCAGCAGAAAAAGAATATTATCGAGATTATGGGTTTCGATGAAGAGCTTGGATTGTATGATTCATAGTGTCCGGTTTAAGGCTGTACTGGATACCAATGTCATCTATCCGGTAATTATACGCGACCTGCTTTTCTGGTTTGCATATTATGACCTTTATACCCCAAAGTGGAGTGCCAATATTTTCGGTGAGTGGAAAGAGGTGATGCTTAGGCATGGCGTGGAAGAAAAGGAGGCTGAAAAACGGGTTCAAAAGGCAAACCAGGCTTTTCCGGATGCCATGGTGGGCAATTATGAGGGGCTGATTTTGCAGCTCGAACTGCCCGATGAGGATGACCGTCATGTGGTAGCAGCAGCAATCAAAACCAACGCCAATGTGATCGTTACCAATAACCTGAAGGATTTTCCAGAAGAATATCTGGACACTTTCGGCCTGAAGGCCAAAAGTGCCGATGATTTTCTTACCGACATTATCGATCTGAACCAGGGGCAGGCGATAAAGGCATTCCGGGAAATGGTACTAAACAGGAAGAATCCTGCAATGGATGAATACCAGGTGCTGGAAAGCCTGCGCAGGAATGGCCTTACCGATACTGCAAATTATCTACATGCATTATTGTAAAATTTCCTTTTACCATCTTTTTCGAAAGATGGCTGACCTAGCATCAATATTTAGGCTTTGTTTTGCTATGTCGTTAATGGTAAACAGGCTAAACTATACCGGTAGAAAAATTGCGCGCTGGTATAGGTTGCATATTTTGTTTTTACTGCTTTCTGTGCTTTGGTGATTTCAGTGCCTTTACCTCCAAAATCAGATACCGATTTAAGTGAAATGAAAAGGGGTTTTTCTTCGAACATTGTATGTTCAGCTGCATAATAAACCCCATAGGTTTCCATGTCCAGGCCAATTGTTCCCGCATTCTCGTTGGTAAGCTTTTCAAAAAGCTCATCGGAGCGCATCAGTGCACCACCTGTGATTATTTTTCCTGGGATGGCCCTTAATGGCTCAAACAAGTTGGCGTGGGGATAGCCAGCCTGAATGTCTGTTAATATATCCTTTTGAGCAAAGGCTTCAATGCTTCGTACAAGTGTTGGATCTGCTGGGATTTCCATCTTTCGATCAGATTCAACCTGCTCAAGCTCGCCATCTGCACCCTTTTGCATTTTGTATACTACCTGGTGGTAATCAACTGAACTCGATGCGATCATAATGTCCCCGAGATTAGGCTTATACATACTTTTTCGGCTGCCAGCAGCATGTCCAAGCATAAAGATGTATTTTGGTTGGTACTTCCAGGTCAGTTTGCATGCAATAGTTGAAGCGCCGGCTATGCCCTGATGAAATCCTCTGGCAAGAATAACAGATAGGGACTTGTGATCGTCTTTAAAGAAACCGGCATAGTAAACACTAGCATCATTGTCGCCACCATGAAGTTTTTCACAATCTGTCATAAGTTCTTTTACAGCATCAAATTCTTCCAGGGTAGCGGTAACAATTGCGATCTGATATTGCGAATTATTTGTTGAACGGTGTGCGGTGATCCCCAATTTTTTATCTTCTTCGGCCAGCTCCAATGTTTCCTGCAACTGATGCAAGGCACGGATGGCCAGCTTTTGCGCTAAAGCAACAGAGACATTCAATATGCCACCTTCCTCTTCCTCAATAGACCTAAATAGCTGTTTGGAATCTTCCAGTTGTTTGATCAGTGTGGTAATAATCTCCAGGATTTCTACATCGGGAGCTTGGTTATCATCTAATAATTTTGGATAAATATCATTATACAATGTTTCTTCCAGGTTTGCCATTAAAGCATATACGTCGCCGTCAAAGAGAAAAGCTATCCCGCTTTCGCTCGGGGTTAAATTGGAAGCAGCATCATGGTACTCGTCCAGATTGCTGGTTAGAAAATCTTTTAGGTAGGCAAGTGCACGTTTTATCCGGGAATATTTTGAGGCCATAATTCGAATGATCGGGCTGCAAATATCTCATTTAAAAATTGAAAAAATAAGATGTACAAAGCATTCTTATAAACCCAGTAAAGATTACACAAAGCTATATAATTCTGAGGAGGCCGTATCACCAGTTGCCAGCCCGCTTAAAGGACTTGTTTAAGCAGGTTTAAAATCCAATCTATCCAATATTGGATAGGAAGATTTGATGCATGCGCAACTTTGCTTTATCAAATCCCGGTACAATGGGGTGCCGGGGAAAAGTGAAGGTTATGTTGCATGGTTTTTCTACACTTCAGTTTTTAGCGGTACTGCTGGTACTTGGACTGCTCTGGTATGGTGGTGTCCTAATATTTTTTAATCTCAGAAAAAAAATGGGGCCTTTGGGGGTGGCAAGTTTTAAGGGGGTGTTAGATTCATCTGTCCCTGGAAAGGGAAGTGGTAGTGTTACCGCTTCGGGTAGCGCAGTAGCTGATGACCTGATGGGCAAAGCGAGACTACCTGAGGGGATGAGCAGCGTGGGCATGGAGGATATCGGTTTTGTGGATCTGGATGAAAGGGATATCGAGGGACAGCAGGGGCTGGTGCCGGACCTGCTGGAGGAGATCAAAAATGTGTTTTTGGTTCTGGCGAAGGAAGATAGCAATAAGCGTGATTTTTTTGAGCTGATGAAGGTGGTGAAGGAGCAGTATCCGGGCATGGCCTCGCATCCCAGGATCAGGCGGATCAATGAATATATCTCTGATCATGCTGCTTTCCACCTTTCGCCGGAAGAACTGGAGAACCTGTGGTATTAGCCTTTGGGTGATCTGAGCAAGTTATTATTCTACCTTACTTCAATCTATTTATCCATTATCTGTTTTTTATGAAAAATCAATTCAACAGCCCTCGAAGCGTGCTTTGTGCCAAATTTTTATTAGTGGTTTATATCTTTTGTTGGTTCCAGTTTATCGCTGCGCTACCTGTGTTTTCGCAGGATGGGAATGCGGGGATTCAGGAAGCTACCGATAAGGTGGTGGGATATTTCGATACGGGCTGTGACCTGATGTATGCCATCGGTGCAGTTATGGGTATCATAGGCGCCGTGAAGGTCTTTAATAAGTGGAACGCGGGTGAACCGGATACTTCAAAGGTGGCCTCTGCCTGGTTTGGGTCTTGTGTTTTCCTGGTGATTGTGGCCACTGTTTTAAAATCATTTTTCGGGATCTAGTAATGGCCACTATATATCATATCAATAAGGGCGTTGGCAGGCCGATTGTCTTCAAGGGGCTAAAAGCGCAGTACATCGCTTATCTCGCTTTGGGGCTGGTGCTGATGCTGATCGGGTTTGCTATTGGCTATGTTTCAGGTGTGCCACTGGTGTTTTTGATGGTAATGGTAGGTGTTTTGGGAGGTGGCCTTTTTGTTGTGGTTTTTCACATGAGCGCAAAATTCGGGGAGCATGGGCTGTTAAAGTTTCTGGCCAAACGTGGTCTGCCAAAGTACCTGGTATTCCGTTCCCGCCGCTTATTTACACGGTTAAAAAATGTGAGGTTATGATAGAGGCTAAGGACATATTTCCGATATATAAAGTGGAGCATGACTGTATCCAGTCGATGCAGGGGGACCTGACAGTGGTGTTTAAGCTGGGGTTGCCCGAAATCTTTACGTTATCGGAAAGGGATTATGAAAGCTACCACCAGGCCTGGGTAAAGGCGATCAGGGTATTGCCTATCGGAACAGTGTTGCATAAACAGGATTGGTTTCTGGAAAGCAGGTTTAAGGCTGATTTTTCGGTTGAACATAGTTTTTTATCGGGGGCATCGGAGCGTTTTTTCAATGAGCGGGAATTCCTGGAGCATGAGTGTTATGTGATGCTGACCGCAAAGCCTGCGGGGAGGAAACTCTCCAACTCTGCTTACAGCAATATCCTGCGCAGGCGGATTGTCCCGGAACAGACGGTGGATGAGGGGTTGTTTTCTTCCTTTCTGGATTACGTGGGGCAGTTCGTTAGGATTTTATCGGACAGCGGTTTTGTGTCATTGGTCAGGCTTTTGGACGATGAATTGGCGGGAACAGCAAATAAGCCGGGACTGATCGAACGTTACTGCTTTTTATTGGGGAAGGAGGAAATGCCGCTGATTTCAGATATCCACCTGCGGGATGAAATCAGGGTTGGGGATAAACGATGCGAGCTTTATACGCTTTCGGATGTGGAGGACCTGCCGGCAATGTGCGGCCCCCGGATCAATTATGATAAATACAGTTCGGATCGGAGTAAGTTTTCTATCGGTTTTGCAAGCCCGCTGGGATCGCTGTTATCCTGCAACCATATCTTAAACCAGTATATTTTTATAGGGGATAGGGATAAGGTGCTTAAAAAACTGGAGGCCAAGAAACTGCGTTTGCAGTCGCTGTCGGCTTATTCGCGTGAAAATGCACTGTCAAGGGATGCGGTAAATGATTTTTTGAATGAAGCGGTAGCCTCGCAGCGGCTACCTGTAAAAGCGCACTTTAATGTGCTGGCCTGGTCTTCGGACCGCGCGAAGTCGCTGGATCTGAAGAACCTGGTGGGATCAGCAATGGCCGGGCTGGATGCTTCAGCAAAAAGGGAGACTGACGGGCAGGCGCAGGTATTCTGGGCAGGGGTGCCGGGAAATGCAGCGGACTTTCCGATGAACGATTGCTTTGATACTTTTTTAGAGCAGGCGGCTTGCTTTTTTAACCTGGAAACCGCTTACCAGAGTTCATTAAGCCCATTCGGGATTAGGATGGGGGACAGGTTGACGGGCAAACCGGTGCACGTGGATATCAGTGATGAGCCCTGGGAGCGGGGACTGATCACCAATAGGGCGAAACTTTTGATCGGGCCATCGGGATCAGGGAAATCCTTTGCGGTAAACCACATGATGAGAAGTTATTATGAACAAGGGGCGCACTGTATACTGGTGGATATCGGGCACAGTTATAAGGGATTGTGCGAGCTGGTCGGGGGATATTATTTTACCTATAGCGAAGAGGATCCAATCAGATTCAATCCCTTTTATCTTTCGGATGGGGACCAGATGGATACCGAGAAGAAGGAGAGCATCAAGACTTTGCTTCTGGCTTTATGGAAGAAAGACGATGAGCATTACCGCAGGTCGGAATACGTAGCGATATCCAATGCACTTAAACTTTATTATGAGCATTTAGAGGCAAGGGCTGATATTTTTCCCTGCTTTAATTCCTTTTATGAGTTTTTAATGTCGGAATATATGCAGGTGCTTGCAGATGGAAAGGTAAAGGAAAAGGACTTTGATGTGGGTAATTTCCTGTATGTCCTGAACCCTTATTACCGTGGAGGGGAGTTTGATTACCTGCTTAATGCCTCGGAAAACCTGGACATGTTATCCGAAAGATTTATTGTTTTTGAGCTGGATAATGTGAAAGACCACCCGATACTTTTTCCTGTGGTCACGCTGATCATCATGGAAATGGTGATTTCGAAAATGAGAAAACTGAAAGGGATCAGAAAAGTGGTACTGATCGAAGAATGCTGGAAAGCGATAGCAAAGGAAGGCATGGCGGAATATATCCGCTACCTGTTTAAAACGATGCGCAAGTTCTTTGGCGAGCCGATCGTGGTAACGCAGGAAATTGAGGATGTGATTTCTTCACCCATTGTTAAGCAGGCGATTATCAATAATGCGGACTGTAAGATATTGCTGGACCAGAGTAAATACCAGAACAAATTTGACCAGATCCAGGAACTTTTGGGGCTGACCGATAAAGAAAAAGCGCTCGTACTATCGATGAACAAGGCAAATGATCCCAAACTGAAATACAAGGAGATTTTCATCTCGCTGGGCGGACAGATGAGCAAGGTGTACCGGACGGAGGTAAGCGTTGAAGAATACCTCGCCTATACTACCGAAGAACGGGAAAAGATACTCGTGCAGGAATATGCCGCGCGTTACGGCAGCATCCAGAAGGGGATTTCGGTACTGGCAGCAGAGATGAGGGCAAGGGCGAAGCCGGGATAGAGATAGGCTGGAGGCTCTTTATCCTGTATTTGCCTTAACCATCCAACAATATAACCATAAGTCAATCCAACAATCCAACAATTCAACAATATAACAATAACTCAATCTAACAATACATCAATCAATCTAACCAAAACCAAATACCATGAAAACTAAAATGCTTTTTTTATCACTTTGTCTGGCCGCTTTATGGTCGTGTAAAGGATCCAAAGACCTGCAATCTTTTATCCCGGGCACCTACATCGATTATGCCAGGGGGGAATACAGTGAATCTTCGGACACGCTGATCATCGGGGAGTTTAATGAAATCAAGGATAGCTATCCGATTATCAGGAAGACAGGCTTTAGGCGGATCGGAGATGGAAAACCGGGGCGCCTGGAACATGCCGCCGAGAAGTGGCTGGGGATCTGGGATGGGGAAAGTGGATCGATCCAGGTCCCGAAAAATTCCAAGATCATCAGCTTTTATCCCGATTCAGGTGTGCTGCTACTGGGAACGCGTGAGTATAGGAAGATTGCCGGTGGCAATTAACAGGCGCCAGGCATATTTGTCAAGGTACATATATATAGTATAACAGCTTTTTAAATCCGGGCAAAAGTGCAAAACACCTGTAGCACAATAACAAAAAGCTAAAATCAATTCACTTATGGAAAATCTATTGAACCGGTTTACGGACCGGATGGGAAAAGTATGGACTAAAATCAGGGATAAGATGAAACAATATATGGTAATCCTGCCGCTGAGTACGGTGACGCTGATCGTGGGGCTGCCCAAGGGGGCTGATGCACAGATCGCGGTGCTGGAAGTGATCAAGGCAGGGGTAAAAAAGGTGATCAAGGCGGTGGACCTGAAAATCCAGCGACTGCAGAATGAAACGATCTGGCTGCAGAATGCGCAGAAGGTGCTGGAAAACCAGCTTTCCAAACTAAAGCTGACCGAGATCGCGGACTGGACGCAGCGGCAGAAGGAACTCTACCGCGAGTATTACGAGGAGCTCTGGAAAATTAAATCGGCCATTGCCTATTATAAAAAAGTAAAGGACCTGACGGCAAAGCAGGTGGCGATCGTGGATGAATACAAATGGGCCTGGAACCTGTTCCGGCAGGACAAACACTTTGAGCCTTCCGAACTGGATTATATGCAAAAGGTGTATTCAGGGATTCTGGATGAAAGCATCAAAAACATTGACCAGTTATTATTGGTCGTGAATTCCTTCAAAACGCAGATGAGCGATGCCGAGCGACTGGAAATCATATCCAAGGCATCGGAAAAGATGGACGTGAATTACACAGATCTGAAAAGTTTTAACCGTGGGAATGCGGTATTGAGTATACAACGCGCTTCTTCGATGGAGGAAAGCGCCAAACTAAAAGAAATTTATGGTATCGAAAAATAGGTTATTGGCTGGGGTTGGAAAGAGTCCAGCGTTAGTTTTAGGGGTGGTACAGGCTTTAGCTTTCAGGGTAAAAGCTTTGGTCATTGGGGCTTTGGTGTTTATGTTTTGCTTTGTGTTCTGCTTTGGTGGTGCCGTTCAGGCGCAGACCTTTGGAGAGTTTTTTAACCAGAAGAAAACGCAGAAAAAATACCTGCTGGAACAGATTGCGGCTTTACAGCTGTATTTATCTTATGCCAAAAAAGGGTATCAATTGGTGGATGGGGGACTGCAGACCGTAAGAGATATTACCAGTGGCGAATTCAGCCTGCATGGCGCTTTTATTTCTTCGTTAAAAGCAGTTAGCCCTGCGGTCAGAAAAAATGTAAAGGTGGCGGAAATCCTTTCCTACCAGATCGGTATCGCGAAATGGTTTTCAGAATTTAAGGGCAATGCCATGCTCTCGCCGGGCGATCAGCTTTATATCCTGGAAGTGAAAGCGGCCGTACTGGCGGACTGTTCAAGGGATCTGGAATCGTTGCTTTTGGTAGTGACTTCGGGCAGGCTGGAGATGGAGGAGGCTGAGCGGATCAGGCGCATTGATGAGTTGTATGAAGCTATGCAGGACAGGGCAGCTTTTACCACGGATTTTATGGCTAAGGTAGAGCGATTGATCAGAAGCAGAGAAAGGGATAGGTTTGATATTCTGGATTTAAGGAGGGCTTATGGTTTTGAATAGGTTTATTGCCGGATGCTATTTAAAGGGTTTAACGCAGTGTTCATCGCTATCTGCCAGCGTGTGGATAAGGTCACTATTACCTTTTCCAAAAGCTTTGCTTTTAGCGGCGCTTTTCAGTACGGTTAGTTTATCTGCTAAGCAAAGTCTAGCGCAGTCAACTGAAGCGCAGCAACTGCTGTTGAATGTCGAAAAACTCAGCCAGCTCAAAAATATCCTGTCCGATATGAAAAAAGGGTATCTGCTGATATCCAGTGGTTATAAGGCGGTAAAGGATATTGCTCAAGGTAATTTTTCGCTGCATGAGGTTTTTCTGGATGGCATGATGCTGGTCAGTCCGGAAATTAAAAAATACCATAAGGTAGCGGATATTATTAGTGACCAGGCGAAGATTGTTTCAGAGTACAAGCGGGCATTCAAGCGCTTTCAGGCTTCGGGCAATTTTTCGGAGGATGATATTGCTTATCTCGCTGGGGTGTATAAACAGCTTTTTGATTTGAGCATGGATAACCTGGATGAACTGCTGACGGTGATTACTTCTTCAAACCTTCGAATGAGTGACCAGGAAAGGTTGGCCGCCATCGACAGGATTTTTGCCGATACGCAAGAAAAGCTGATGTTTCTACGGGCCTTTAATGATCAGGCGACCATGCTTAATCTACAAAGGAGTAAAGAGAGGGCTGATGTCAAGGGGCTTAGCGAGGTGTTCAGGAATGAAAAATGATCGTGTTAACGGGGAATAATGCATCTGGTTTTCTACGCATTGGAGAACGCCCCGGCTATATGCCCAGCTCAAAAAGTAAAAAAGATAAATTTTTGGTACCATGAAAATAAAACTTAACCGATTCCTGTGCGCTATCCTGGCCTTTTTGTTACTGCCGTTTTGCGCCTCTGCGCAAACTGCGGCGCAGAGTATTTCCGGTCTGCAACCCGTGCTGGACAAAGTATATGATGAAATGCTTCCGCTATGCTCCGGCATGATGGGCGTGGGAAGGGGCCTAGCAGGTTTTGGGGCACTGTTCTATATCGGCTCGCGGGTGTGGAGGCAGCTGGCATCGGCAGAATCCATCGACTTTTATCCGCTACTTCGACCATTTGCTTTGGGAATGGCGGTGATGCTTTTTCCGGCGGTGCTGGGTATGATCAATGGGGTACTGCAGCCAACGGTATTGGCGACCAATGCCATGGTGGCGGGAAGCAATAAAGCGATCGAAAGATTGCTTAAAATGAAGGAAGCTGCGATCAAAAAAAGCCGCTATTGGCAGATGTATGTCGGCGAGAGCGGATCAGGGGATTCTGATAAGTGGTACAAATATGCTTATCCTAATGATCCGAACAGGGAGGAAGAAACTTTCCTGGATGGATTGGGCCATGGACTGGAGTTCAATATTGCTAAAGCTTCGTACAATTTCAGGAATTCGATCAAGCAGTGGCTGAGTGAGGTACTGGAGATCCTGTACGCCGCGGCAGCGCTGTGCATCAATACCGTACGGACGTTTTTTTTGATCGTAATGGCCATTCTGGGGCCTTTGGTATTTGGCTTTGCGGTCTTTGATGGTTTCCAGAATACGCTGACGGTATGGATCGCGAGGTATGTGAACATATTCCTGTGGCTGCCCATCTGCAATATCTTTTCAAGTATCCTTGGAAAAGTACAGGAAAACATGTTAAAACTGGATCTTTCGCAGATCGAGCAGCAGGGGGATACCTTCTTTTCAAGTTTGGATACTGCTTACCTGATATTTTTAATTATTGGGATCGTGGGTTATTTCTGCGTGCCCAATGTGGCCAATTACGTGGTGCATGCAGGAGGCGGAAATACGATCCTGCAGAAAGTGAATTCAATTGTATCCTCGGCCACGCGTTCGGGAAGCCAGGCCGCCAGATCCGGCGGGGGCATGGCAGCGGATGCATTGGGTGATGGTTACCGCAATTTAAAGCAGAGTTTTTCGTCAGGTGCGCAAGGGGATTATTTTCCGGATAACCCGCACCAACAAAAGCGTATAGAAGGTAAATAGGTACGTACGTAGGCGCAGGGCTTGCCCCTGCCTAAAAATGAGGGGTAATTATTCATCAAATATTCAATTTTTATGTTCAGCCAATTCAAAAATATCGATACCGCTTTCAAACATATCCGCCTGTTCAGTTTATTCCTGATCGTGGCCTGTATGGTGATCAGCTGTTTTGCGATCTACGAGTATTACTGCTTTTACACCCTAAAGGATCAGCGCATATATATACTATATAATGGTAAGCTGTTAACTGCACTGGCATCTGACCGCAAGAGCAACCTACCCGTGGAACTGCGTGACCATATCCGCACCTTCCACCAGTATTTCTTTGCGCTGGTTCCTGATGATAAGGCGATCAAGGCAAGCGTAACCAGGGCTTTGTATCTGGCCGACGAATCGGCCAAGAAACAGTATGACAACTTTCAGGAAAACGGTTATTACAATAATCTAATTGCGGCCAATATCTCACAGGAAATCACGGTGGACAGTATACAGCTCGATGTCGACCGATTTCCATATCCCTTCAGGTGCTTTGCTACGCAGAAGCTGGTAAGGTCTTCATCCACGGTTTACAGGAAACTCATCAGCCAGGGCGTGGTGGATGATTTAAAAAACCAGACCGATAACAATCCCCATGGATTTCTGATCCGAAAGTTTGAACTGCTGGAAAACCGGGCTGAACAGTTAAAACAGGAGCAGCCATGAAAATCTGGAATATTGCTTTTAAGCGCGGGACAGATGGGGCAGCGAAAGCTTTGAGCGGTATACATGAAGGCACTTTTCCTGTAGGCGGGCAAAATGCCCGGCCAATGAATAAAAATGAACTGTCATATCGCCTGGCAAATAAGATACTTATAGGCCAGAATTTGGTGGCAGGTTATTTAAATGCTAAAACGAAAGGCATTTCAAAGCTTCGAATGAAGCTGTTTTTTGCCTGCTTTCTGATGCTAGGCGGCGCTTACTGCCTGTACCTGATCTTATCCGCAGTGCTCAATTTTCTGCAATAAATTATTAACCTATAAAACAATTGAAATGGAAAACAGGAAAAAAATAGACAAAAAGAAAGTGTTGCTGATCTTTTTGCCATTGCTCGCGGCAGCTGTACTGACTACGGGCTTTTTTATGCTGGGCGGTGGGAAAGATGTGCCAGAAAACGCGGTTAACGATAAGGGAAAGGTGGATTTTTCATTGCCTGATGCCACGATCAAAAAGCAGCAACCGGCAGATAAAATGGCTTTTTACGAGCAGGCGGCGCGTGATTCTGCCAGCAGGGGATCAGCATCGCTTTCCCGTATGGCGCAGAACTTAGGCTTTAAAAATGCACAGGAGGAGCAGACCGGTGAAATATCGCTGAAACTTGAAGCCTTAAAGCGTGAGATCGACCGGCCTGCGGGGAATTCTGTTGAGGTTAGTGGAGCGGGAGGTGTCCGTGCGGGTTATGGTCTTTCTAGTGTTACCGGTTCGGGCAACATGAAAAACGATGTGGATAGGCTCGAGGCGCTGATGAAAATGATGCAGGAAAATAAAAATGCGGGAGATGATCCGGAAATGAAACAACTGAATGCGATGATGGAGAACATCATCGATATCCAGCATCCTGAGCGGGTAAAGCAGAAAATGGCGGTCGAAAAAAAAGTGAATACCGATAGTCTGTTTAAGGCCATCCCGGCAGTAATCGCTTCGGATAAAAAAGTGGTGCAGGGCGCAACGATCAAACTTTTATTGCTGGATACTTTGCGTGTGAACGGTGTACTGATCCCAAAAGGGCATGAACTGTTCGGGGCCTGCAAAATCACTAATCAAAGGCTGCTATTGGATATCAAACAGATCCGTTTAGGCAATGCGATTATACCATCAGACCTATCCCTGTACAGTTATGATGGGATGCTTGGTCTGGATGCACCGGAAGCGGTGCTGACTGAAACGATGAACGACGGGGCAGGGAATGCAGTCGGGGAGGTAGCGCTGAATACTTTTGATCAGTCGCTGGTTACGCAGGTCGCGGGTGCCGGGATCGATGCAGCGAAATCTATGCTAACCAAAAAATTACGCAAGGTCAAGGTCAAGCTGAAAGGCGGTCAGGCGGTGCTATTGCGAGACAATAAATTAAAACTGCGTTAGGTTTTGGATCCGGGGATCAATAGGGCCGAGCAGTTATACCTGGCCTGGGAAGAAAGGCAGAAATCGCTTTTGGGACTCATGGGCACTGGCGTGGACGAGCGGAAAATGAAAAAGCTGAAATGCAGGTTTTTATCTGCGGGGCTTTTCAGGGTATCGGTTAGGCCATCAGAAATGGAACGGCTATATATCCAGGTGCTGCGTTCGGTTACTGCTAAGCTCCGCAAAGAGCTTTATCCCAATCTCCTATTACGGTTTTTTGTGGGGCTTAAAGCGGTTGTGATTGATAAGAGCGTGCATCTGTCGCGATTCTCCAGGCTTCGGGAAGAAAATATCAGCTCGCTGAAAGAGCAGCTTTCATCATTGGGTTTACGTAACGTGGACTTGAGGTTAGAGGAGCGGCTTGACTATGAAAGACAGCGTATTGTATTGGATGTGGTTCGTGGTTTGAACACAGGGGAAAAATTATCGCTCCAGCTTTCTTTTGAAAGAGAAGATATTGGTGTATACCGCTTTAGTGGGTTTAATGGACGGATGCTGGGGAAAGATGGATCGGAACGCAGCTGTTTCTTTTCAAGGGAAGCGGGGATTGATCTCGTTGAGGCGATAAACCTGCTTCGGGGTGGATCGGTACTTAAGGAATACCAGGGCCTGGATGGTAATTTGGGAAAATGCTGGGTAAAGGTAAATGATACCGCTAAGGATTTTTCTTCGTCACCGTTATTGTATTTTTCGGGTACCGGGCAGGAATATGACCTTAAAAAACAACTGCTCGACCATGCCATCGCACTGGAATGTTACGCGATTAGTACCGAAGTCGTGTTGCGCGGGCTGGAACAGGGCAATAGGATGAAGATTAATGTTCCCGGAAAGGATAAATTTTATATCCGGGCTGATCCCTTTGAAAACAGGCTGGAATTCTTTGATTCAGGGAAAAAAGAAATTGCTTTTGAGCAGCTCAAGGATATGTTGGTGCCGGTAAAAGCGCAGCCTTCGTTTGGGCTGGGAGCTGATAAACAGCTCGACATGCGGGAAGAAAACCAGTTGGAGATGGGTAGATAAGATACTTTTTATGATTGAATTGACCGGTAAATCGGGTCTGGCGGCTGAGATCAGGGAATATCTGGAAGAACAGGTCTCACTCGGCTTTCATTGGGTGGTGTATGATAGTGACCAACTTCTTTCGTCAAAATTTGAGCTTTCCTGCTTTGCCGATAGTGCTTCTGCCCATGCATTTGAGAAGGCGCACCAGCAGATATTTAACTGGCATATCGCGGTTCCGATCGGTGACATGATCTACCAGCTTAACGCACTGGAGAAAGCGGAGCTTAGGCCGGATCGTTTTGTAAAAATAAATAATCCTAAAACATCAATAAAAACAAAAACTATGAATTTGAACAATTTAGAAGACCGGAAGGAGGAAATGGCGGCGCTCGGTACGAGTGAAAAAACCATTGCCAAAATGGAGGAACTGATGAAAACAGGTGCACCGAAATTTACGGTGCACCAGGTGATGCCTGCCAATAGGGGGCAGGTGGATGTACAGTTTTACCTGCAGCAGTCCAGCAAATCAGAGTATTATTTCCTCAATAAGTTTACCGTTGCCCATAGCCTGGCAAAACCCCTGGAGAAAGACCAGCATTACCTGATCATTTCACCAGGAAAGGACGGGCAGGCTGCTACGGTGAAAGAATACGACCTGGTGACAGAGGCTGTCGACGTTTTTAAAAAGCGGGAGGGGGCCGGCGAGCTGGCAGTTGGAAAAGATGCAGCAAACAAACAGACCCTGGCGACAATGGAAGAGGGAAAAGTGAATTTTGTGACCAAGGAATTCAGGGGGACCTTTTATGGAAAACCGGCTTCGCAAACGCTGTGGCCGGACCGTGGAAAGGGATTCACCGTGCAGCAGGCTGCACAGATGATCCAGGGATATGCCGTATACCGCAATGACCTGGTGAACTTTCTCTCGGGCGAAGCTTATTCGGCCTGGGTGAAGTTTGATATGGACAAGGGCGTTGGGGCAAATGGAAATTTCAACCTGCAACAGTACCATGATCCGCAGTACGGTTTTGATCTGCCCAAGGTGCTGGATAATTATAAGATCGGGGAACTTGCAGTGCCGGAGAAAAGGGAGAAACTGGAGGCTGATCTGCGTAATGGTTTGACGCCACTGGTGAGTACGGAAAAGGATGGCAAGCCCGTAAAGCTATTGCTCGAGGCGGTTCCAAGGTATGGCAAGGTGAATTTTTATACGCCTGAGGGCAAGATGGAAAAGCGAGAGTTGTTTATGACCAAAGAAGCACTGGCCGCTATGCTTGATACCGGGCAGGACAAAAGTAAAAATAACGCGAAAGAGCAGGAAGCCGGAATGGGTATTGGTGGCTGATTGGTCCTGTTTTTTGGTTGTGTGTTTGGTGATCGGTTATTATTGGGGTTTGACTGTATACTATGGAAGGGAAAGTACCGGTTGCTATCGGTTATGCGAGAACTGTGCAATCTGGGGATCCCCATGATCTCGACCGTCAGTCTGAAAGTATCTATAATTACTGCAAAGAGCATGGTATCGAATTAAGAGTGGTGCTTTGTGAAGAAGGCGAGAGAAGTCTGTCCTGGGATATTCTGGAGCGGATGGTGCAGAATTCCGTTGGGCGCTTGGATATGGTGGTTGTGGCGGAAATGGATAACCTTTTCCAGGATGTGGGCTGGCTGCTTTTAAAGCAGGCGCAGTTTGAGACCGAATACGGAGTGATTATTGTATCAGCAGGTGGAAGTGAGCTTGGCCTGGATAACCAGGGCGGGTTGACCATGGGCTGATCTGGTTGTTTTTTAATCTATAAAACTATTGTTATGGAAACATTTGATTCATTGAAAAAGGTGGTGTTAGGTGCAGAGGTAGATGCACGAAAGTTTTTTGGGAAGGGGAATAAGGCTGCAGGTACTAGGCTCCGCTTGGCACTGCAGGAAGCGAAGGCGATTTCGCAGCAGATCCGTTTAGAGGTGAGTGAGAAAAAAAAGGGGAAGTAAGGTTGGTTTGAGGTTTGTTTGGATGCCCGGTCATTTGGCCGGGCATTTTTGTATTGGGCTTGATGATCTCGTTGTTGGAGTTAATTTATTCGTGCTTTTATTTAGTCTCTTAAGATTTTTTCCGATCTACATATAACTTATTAATATATGAGGCAACCAGGGGATCAGATAAATATTCAGAAATGTCGTGGTGGTTATTTGAATTATTTTCCATCTTGAAATTATCTATTTCAGGGTTTACATTAAAATTTTCAGCATCTAAGGGATACAGAGAAACCATATCTTTTGGATCATAAAGGTTGATCCATTTACCGCTTAGACAAGGAGGAAACTTTACTGGGGTTTCAAGCTGTGCTTTTACACGCATCAATCCTAATGGAGAGCCAAGGGTTACAAAAAGTTTTAGGTTAACTGGGCCTTTTTTTCCTGCGTTTAGAACATTGTAAGCAACTACGGAGCCCAGTGAATGGGCTATCACCACATCTGTATCATCAAAAATATGGGAATGGACCTTTTGATCCACTTTATGCCGGATTAAATTCACACTTAGATATGCGGCAACAACAGAGGTGAATATTACAAGAGAAAGATTCCCTAAGTAACGCTTGCCATCCAATGCCCTTGCCAATGCCAAAAACGGCATATGGTTATAAATGGCTTTTTCTTTAATTGCCGGTTGCTCTGGCTCTAGTTCCAAATTGGTAAAGTCCGTATCTTTGAGCATCTCTTCCAATATTTTTTCCTGCAAGGAAAGCACTGTATCTGTATCTGGTGAAGTGGATTTTAAGTTGTATTCAGCTCCCTTATTTGCCGCTTCATAGTTGGACTGAAGTTTGAGCAACAAATCCCCATAGTAGGGGAAATCAAAAGTAAGGCCTTCTGGAAAATCGAGTTTTGCTTTTTCAAAGCCCAGTTTCAGGGCTTTTATCCAGGTTTGTTTAAGCTCTTCAGGATCTTTATTTTCCTGGTTTATGCCATGGACCATCAATATTCTCATCTTCTGTTTTGTAAAAGTGTATTTAAAATTTCAATTCCGTCTTTAGTAAAAGATGTCCATAAACCGGGGATCAGTGTTTTCGAGAGTTCGAAGAGATTATTTTTTGGATAAAGTTCCATATAAGACCATCCCTGTGTCAATAATGGCATAAAAGTGTTTTTCTTTATTGTCGATAATTCATGCCCTGAGAAATCTTGGTTTTGCGCAAACCCATTTAAGATTGCGACATCACGCAATACAGGTTCCTCTTCCCTAGCCATGTGCCGATAGACAGACCTTATCTGTTTGAAATTGCCAGATAAAGCGTATGCATATGCCGCAAAGAGCCCAAGAGTAGGATCTAGCGCTTTGTATGTGCGGATATAGTTGGCAAAGATAGAATGGGTTTCACGGCTTGGAGAAAAGATGCCAAATTGGGCTGCAGTAATGATTTCTGCTTTCTGCTCCTTGATCTTTTGCTCCAGTTCCACATATTGGAAACGCTTATAACTCAAGGGAGATGGAACATAATTGATATTGATCAGCTGCCCATTTCTTATGACTGCATTAGCATGATAGCCTTTGAGTAGAGTAAAGGGGATTCCTGTTCCATTTTCCAGTTGGATCAGGATTACAGATGAGCTATCCGTGGTCGATCCGAAAAATAGGTTCGAACCGCTAGTGTCTTTTGGCATTTGCCTGATATGCCCATTTTCCCAGACTTTTTTAGGGATTTCACCTGTGATTTTTAAGCCGGTATTCACATCCATTTCAGTTGTGATGTCGGATTCACTGCCAGAACTGAGTATATCTTCGATATTTTGTTCGATTTCTTTTTTGATTTTAGGGCTCTCTTCAAAAGCTTTGGGAAGTCCAATACCTGGATAATCTTCATCTGGTTCTGCCGGCCGGATTGTAGTGGAAGCCCTATCTGGACTATATCCGCTAATTTCAGAAATGAATATAGGCGTTCTACTGGTAATTTCTCCCGAAGGCTGCTGGTTGATAGGCGCCTCCAGTTCTATTAGTCGAGTGGGTATGGCTAACTGAAGGTATTCATTGAGTTCATAGGAGTGAACCACATGGGTGGTGGTTGTACCTTCTGCTAAAGTGGTGATGATCTCAGGTACTTCTCCATTCAAGCCTTCCAGTAAACATTCGGTATATACACTTTTATAGTGATCAGGTGATATCAAAACTTCATGGGCGGGATTTCCCGGAAGACTGGCGTAAAATATATCCACCTTTTTTAATGAGGCGGGATTGTCATTGAACTTAAAAATAGGTAAGCCTGGGTTTCCGATGGCCGCTATGTCCCTGCTGGGGGTTCGGCAGGCGTCAGAAATAATGATAAGGTTTTTAAGTTTGGTAAACCTTGCGAACATGATACTGGATTGTAGGCCAATGGACTGGCTCTGGTCGGACATGGCATCTGAAAGCATCCATACTTCTTGCCCAGGGCCTGCCAGGTATCCGTGTCCAGAAAAATAGATGAGCATTTGCTCATAAGAAAAGTCTTTAACGTATTCATCCACAGCATTCTGAATTTCCTTAAAGCTTACCGGGCCTGTGTCATCAATAAAAAGACTGGTTTCAAAGCCCTGTCCTAAGGCCCACTCGTTCATTTTAGTTGCGTTATCACGGGAAGCAGAAAGAGTTGGAAGCTTTTGGATTTCGTTGATGCCAATGAGGATTGCACATTTTTTCATTGCGAGCGTTTAATGGTTGTTGTTTCGGTTAGGCGAATTTATTAATTTTTAGCAATTCCCTAGGCTCAAGGTTTGTTAAATTGTAGTTTGTTTGATTAAGCTTTTGATAGACAGTGGTATAGGTGGGTTTCGAAATTTCAGGTTGAAAATTTTATTTAAAATCCTTCTACAATATCTAACTTCATCGCAATGAAAAATGATGGTCAACTTGAGAATCTGGTCCTGGCAATAGCTATAGATGAATATAGTGGAGCCCACAGACCTTTGTTTAACGCGAAAACCGATGTAGAGCGCTTTGTGAAGGTGATGAAAGACCGATATAATTTTGAACTTATCAGTCCCCTTTTGGAAAATGGTAATGCTAAACGTGACGAAATCCTTGAAGAACTTGAGAAGCTTGGGCAAAATACATCCGCATGCCAAAATCTCATTATATATTATGCGGGACATGGAGAACAAGATGAGGATACCGGGTTAGGGTATTGGGTGCCTGTTGATGCGACCGCAAGGAAGTGGAGTTTTATATCGAATTCCACTGTAAATGATTTTATCAAGGCTATAAGGGCAAAGCACGTATTACTGATCTCAGACTGCTGTTATTCTGGTACGTTTATCTTACAGCATGGCATCACGGAGAAGATAGGGGCTAAAACATGGTTGACCAGTGAGAGTTCGAGGTGGGTGCTGACCTCAGGAGAGGCGAACAAGGTGAGCGATGGTGTAAAGGGGGAAGGAAGTCCATTTGCGCAATGTCTAAATACGTTTTTAGAAACCAATAACAGTCCGGTTTTAAAGATGACTACGCTATTTGATGAGGTCATTGAAAATACCAAAGGACGCAGGGGACAAAGACCCGGTGCCGCTCCGCTAAAAGACTTCGGGGGCATAACCGGAGAGATGACCTTGGAACTGGATAAAGAGATTCCCAAAGTTTATCCTGATGGCAAGATTGATTTTCCATTTCCTGAATTACCGCTACCAAAACATTATATTTCCCGCCACCTGACTCCTGGAGCAAGGGAAGATTTGGATTTTGATTCTTTTTTTGCCCAGGATTCCGGCAGGGTCTATCTGGAGGAGGTAATAATGATCCATAAGAAGATTGTGCTGCTTGGAGGCGCTGGCTCAGGGAAATCAATTGAACTCAATAGGTTGGCTTTAAGACTAAAAGGGCTAGATCAGCCTCTGACGCCCATTTTAATAAGATTGAATAGGTTTCAGGGGGAAGATCTTTCTGAATACCTCCCTGGGGGCTGGGAAAAGACCGATCCGGCCAAGTTGATTATATTTTTAGATGGACTCGATGAGGTACAGCCCGCTTTTTTTAACCGGGCTATCGATACGATAAAAGATTTCTTCTTGAGCAATAACCAGATCACAGCAGTTGTATCGTGCCGAACCAGTTTCTACCAAGCATCTGTTAGTGAAGAATCAGGGACTCTAGGAGGCTTTCATGCCTATTTTATAAATGAGCCTTCAGTGAAGGTGATCAAATCAACATTGGAGCTAGGTTATGAAATAGATTCGGAAGATTTCATGAATAAAATCTATGAATATGAACTTCTGGATTTAATACAGAAGCCATTTTTTCTCAGGATATTAATTGCTTATTATCTTGAGAATAAAAATTTCAGGGGGGGTAGGGCTGGGATAATGGAAGCAAGTTTGATTGATCAGGATAAGGGCTTCATTTTGAAGTCAAGTAGGGGAAAGAGAGATTTGGCCACTTTATTTTCACGGCTTGAGAAAATTGCATTCATCATGGAGTTGGCAGGTAAAAATTATCTATCTGCTGTGGATCTTAAAAAGCTTTTTTCAGATTCGGAGGAATATCAAGAGTGTAGATTCCTACCGGCATTTAACCACAATATCGATGATGATACCTGGAGCTTTGAGCACAACAATATCCAGGAATATTTGGCCTCAAGGGTGCTATCCAGACAACCTTTTGAAAAGTTACAGGCTCTTTTGTTTGTCGAATCGTTGGGCACCAAGAGGGTGAAGCCAACCTGGATCAATACGCTTTCCTTTTTGATCAGCATCAACAAGGGTGAGGCGGTGGCCCGGTTGGTAAATGAAATATTGGAAGAAGATCAGGAGGTTATTGTTAAGTTTGAAAGTGATAGGTTTGATCAAGCCGAACGAACGGAAATTTTTAAGCGTATATTCAATTTTTATACTGATAAAGAGATGTGGGTGAGTTCTAATAAATTCAGTCCTGCTGATCTGGCAAGGTTTGGAAGGACCCAGCAGACACTAGTATTTCTAAAAAAAGTTTTAGCTGATACGGGTAGCCACCGTATGAAAAAAGTGAATGCAGTTTACCACTTGCTTTATTTTGATTTCAGGGGCTTTGAAAAAGAGGCCCTGGAATTTCAAGAAATGTTATTCTCCGCTCTGCTGCATGAAGATATTGCCGCTGAAGACGCCCACAGAATCATGTCTTTACTGGCAAGGCTACCCGTTGCAAAAGAAGATCAGATTGAACAGATTGTTCAAAAATTCAAAAAACACAAGAACCAATACCTGCGTGCCGGACTTTATGAACTTATTGGTGTCTCGGATGCCCCTGAGAGGTTTATTGCTGTTCTGATGGATGGCCTGTCCCTTGCCGAGATTTCTGAGGCGGTTGAGGATAGGGAAAATTTTAGCCTTGGTGACGAGGACTATCATTGGGAAGTGGCATTTAAAAAGATAATGTCTGTTACAGGCATTCAGTCGGTTTTTAAGATATTGATTGATAATCCACAAAAGAGACTTTCGCTGGTGCATAACCAAAGGGAAAGCTTGATAGCACTTGTTCAAAATGCTGGGTCAGCATACCATATCGACCGCAATGTATTTTCGGAAGTATTTGAACTTGTTATCTTGATGGCGAAACAATATGAAGAGCATAGTGTAAAATTAATATCCGTATTTTTCAAAGAAACTGCAACTCATGGAAAAGCTTTGAGCCTGATTTCATTAGCGGATGATGATGAATTTTATTATTTGCATGATGTGGTCATTAATTTAATAGATCGGAAGGCGTTGGATGAGTGGATAGCTGGTTGGTCACAGTCAAATGTAAATGTGACCATGTTGAATTTTGTTCATCAATACCTTTGGGAGCAGAGAGATGGGGACGCTTTGGCGCAGGAGTTCGATGATAAAGTTAAACAGATTTTCTCTATAACGCTAACAAAGCCTATCGCGATACAAAGACCGGATATTTGGGAACAACGCTTGGTTGACAACTTTTATCTATTATTCAGATCTGATTTGATCAAGCCAATATTAGAGCACGTTTTTGAGCGTCTGGCAAAGGAAGAGATTACTCGGGAAGATGTTGCAGGGTTGTCGAAAGCTAATTTTAAGCCCGAGACCCTCTATATTCCTAATATAGCTTTGAATATTCTGAGGAGATTTACATACAATAACAGAATTTGCCATCGGTCTGAGATTTTGAATTGGATCGATGCTGGTTTAAGTTTCATTGGCTTTCAGATTGAACAGATCCATCAACATTTAAAAAATCATAGGCAATTACAAGTAAGTGCCCCAATGATCGACTTCATTCGAAACTGGACAGTGTTAAGAGGCAATTCTTCAGACATTGCGTGGTATTTCCTACAGCGCTTCAAATTTAAAATGCCCACCGAAAAAATTCTTGATTTCACATGCTATTATAATTTTGGGTGGGAACTGGGGGTAAGGAACAGCGGGGGGATCGAAGTGCTCGAGGAATTGGTTGGGCTGGCTCCCCTGATTTTAAGGGTCAATGAAAATATCATTAATCCGGAGTTGCAGGGTTTTGCATGGCTCGGAAATGCCTCGTATGCACTTAGAAAAAAAATACAAGAAGCGTTTCCTAATATTATCAAACGACTGCAGGAAAGTAGAGAAGATGATTATCGATATGAGGAGTTACTATCATTTTGGTTTGACTTAACCGGGGACTGGGAAAGATTGGAAACATTCATCGAAAGCGTGTGGAATCGTTCCCTCAGGTTGAAAGCTATTGAACTACTCTCAAGCGTTCCCAAAGAATCGACTGTTTTACATGGTATCTTAATTGGAGATTTAGGGAATGACCATATTTCAGATCAAGATCGTTTGATAGCTGCCAATTATCTGATAAAAATGGGCGACTCCGCTGGTTTTGATTTCCTTTTTAAAGAACTGATGGCCAGAACGAATGAGGCTTTCGATTACAGGAACCATTTATTTGGTTTCGAATTCATTGATACAATTGGGTGCCTTGATCGATTGTTGATCCTGCTAAAAAGATCCAAAATAAGCAAATACCCTGGTGACATTTTCAATAATCTCGAATCTAGGGTTTTGGAAGCGTTAAATAGTATTGCGCTGGTATCTGAAGAAAATTATAGACAAGTAAAATCTGCAATCGAAGATATGATGGATCGGGTTGAAGAGGGTACAGATTGGAGCAACCTTTATTATTTTATCCGGCAGCTTGATGATCAGAATATAAGTAAAAAGACAATTGAGGTAAGTGTAGATGAAGCAATGAGAAGTTATCATGAATTTCAGCTTTAGTCGTTTCCTCATTTAGGGTCTGTGTCATATCAGATATATAGACATGCTACGACAGGTTCAAAGCTTTTGGAAGGATAGTGGGTAAATTTAATTTATATCCTTCCTTAGTGTTTTTAAATGCGTTACACTACCAGTTTAAAAGATGCATTTGATATTGCTGTCTTTTAATTTAGAAGTTTTCTTTTTATATGGTATTCGAGATCTGTCCATAGCGTTTTGTTTTGATTTTTAGGGTCTAATTCTTCAATAAACATTAGGTCAGACCGGTCACCGATATTTTCCATTACCCTCGAAAAGCAATCCAGTTGTGGTTGGCTTACAGGCGTTTTTTTGATTGTTTTGAGTAGGGTCGAGATGATTTCCTTTCTGGATATCCCATTTTTCTCCAGGCGTTCCAGCCAACTATCTATTCGCCAGCGGCTTTTAGGAACCCTTACGAACTCATCGAATTCATCGGAAATATCCTCTTCTGAAGGGAAAAGATCCTTTACATGGTCAAAATGTCCTGGTTTTTTCTTCAGTATTGGTAGGACATTGGTTTTAATAAAAGCCCTTTCGGTTGCTGTTGAGGCATTCATCATCAAGGTTTCCAGCACGCTTTGGCTAAAATAGGCTAGGTGAGGCTTTAGGTTCTCCAGTACCTGGGTAGTGAGGGGCTTACGCTTAAATTGGATGAGATCCACAATCTTTCCGCTTGTAAATTTGATGTCCAGGTATTTGAATAAGGCCTTGGGGTCCGGGTATTGTGGGAATACCTGGGCAGCCAGGTCTGCTGTCTTTTTTGTGCCGGTAAGTAAGGCCAGTATCACAAATTCGCTCAAATAGCCCAACCTGTCCCAATGTTTTTCCAGCAGGTAACTGACATCTGCATCTGGGCAGTAAAATAGCAGTTCGGCAATGCTAGAAAGCACCCACGAATTTGAATGTTTGAACTTCTGGTCTTGATTTGGGTGGTATAAGTTTAATAAGCTATCGACATATTCTTTTGTAGCTTGGTCCCAGATCAAACACAGGTGCTCAATGTACTTCCCATTTTGTCTATTCTCAGCTTTGATGATCTGTTTTAGGTCTGCTAAGACCGAATGGTCACCTATGAGCATCCTGGTGGTTATTGTCCGGGAGTATAGCTCAGGGTTATCTAGATCTATTTTTTGCAGGATGTGCCCTTCTGATTCATCAGCGCCAACAGACCAGAGGACAAATGCTTGTAGGGTAAGGAACTGGTCATCTGGCTGGTTGTTCCATAAGCTTAGAAGTCTATTTCTACTGGCTGTGGAAAGGCTTTTCCCACTTTGATGGCGCGGAGACCACCTTTCAGGGAATTTTGAAATGGTAAGGGAGGCTACATAGAGCCCCTCTTGTTGTGACAGCTGTCTTTTGATTTTGGCAAAGTGCCTGATGGTAAATTCAATTAAATCAGGGTGGTCCATGTAGGCTGTTACCGCGAAGAAGAGGTTTAGGTAATCCTCTCGTTGTGTGTTTTTGAGTAGAAAGGCCGCCAGGGCCTCGTTAACGGCAAATTCCTTATATCTTCCCAGATTGTAGGTACTCAGTGCTTTTGTTCCTTCGGGAAACCCATTTGTTTTTTTGCTCTCGGGCAAGCTGGCCCAAAAATCAAAGACTTCCTGCAGTTTTTCTTCCTTGCCGGCCTGGAAAGAAATGATAAGTGCCCAGATGCTGTTCATAAAGAGGGCTTTTTTGTCCGATTGCCAGCGCTCAAATATAGGGTCGAACAGTTCCTGTGAACGTAGGTACCCTGCAAACATGATGATGGCATTTTTTTGTTGGATGGTGTAAGTGGGGACGCTTAGGTACTTTTTGAGGTCTGCAATCCCATTTTCCTTAAATCTATTGTTAAAATTGGCCATGAGGTAGTCACGGCGGGCATTTCCACTGTTCGGCTCAAAATCACTATTGGCAAACCTGGCTATATAGCGTATGCCATCGCCGGTATGGCCGTTTAGAAAATTAGCGCCTAAGGTGTAAAAATCGGTATCCAGGCAATCACAAATCTGGATGACACTGGGATTGTGGATATTGTTTAGGCTGGCCTTTATGGAAATTAGTGTTGCCTCGTTTAATTTTTCTTTGTGCGTTTTAAGCCAGGTGATGAGCTGCTGGGTGATGAGTCCATGGGCGTCTTCATCCTGGTGGTAATTCAGGGATTCTACTACGGCCAGCGGTAAGTGTCCAAGCAACCATTTGGATATATTGGATCGTTGCTCACCGTTAGTGTTGGATAGTGCCCTGCCGATGAGTTCTGCATAGTAGGGCTCGGACAGGGTTTGGATATGCTTGGGTAGGTCGGAAAACATGCGCGCAATGGCTTTGGACAGCAGGTAGTCCCTTAGTTTATCATGTTTGAAGATAAGCTGCCCTTCTGGGCCGATGGAAAAGATAGCATTGTTGAGGCCGATCTGGTGAAGTATTTTGATGTCCTCGCGGTCTAGTTTGTCCTCGAGCGCTACAAAAGATATGAATTGTAGTTTGCTCTTTAGCATATGGTCAGCAAGTTTCAAGAGTGCCTGCTCAAGGCTAAAGTGTGGAATGGAAGCTTTCTGCTGGATGTCCAGTAACCGTTCCCCGATATATTCTTCAATAGGGGCTGAAGTTTTTGCCAGCCAGTTGTCCTGGTCAATACCGGTTAAATCTCCATAGATCCGGATCAGGAAAGGATCGTTGAAAAGTTCCTCTGATATCCGCTCGAATTGTTGGTCGCTGAATTTTTGGGCACTGTTCAGGGACGATAGCTTCAATGCTGCTATTGATTCTTCTGTCGAATAGCCTAATAACAGGACGGTTTCTGAAAGCTCTGGCTTATTTTTTTCGTCTGTGTTTTCCTCTTTGAAACGTTTTGGGAGCTGATCGTATACGTTTTGCCAAACCGGGATCAATACATTAAAACTGCTTTCCCTTTGCCATAGCAAAATATGCTCAAGCAGTATTGTCGGGTTGGTAGCTTTATTGATGTCATCGATCACAATCAATACTTTTTCACTTAGGTTTTGGAACTGGGAAGGGGAGATGAACAGGTCGTTCTGGTGCTGCAGGAGCTGTTTGCTAATGGCCTGGGTCAAAGAGCTTGAATCTGCTGCGATGCTGTGGTTTATCCTAAGCCCCCATTTTTTTGTCTTTGAGCAGTTTTTTAAAATGTTATAGGCAATAGTAGATTTTCCCATCCCTGATTTTGCCACTAGTAGCACCGGGGAGTATGATTGGTCGAGGATTTCCGCTAAATCAACTTCACATGCCCTGGTAATTAGTTCGCCTGCGAAAATTTCCCGGGCATAGGCTTCCAGGTTGACCAGGGTTAAATCAAGGAGTTTGGGTTTCGATAGTTGTTTGGCGCTGATATGCAGGGACTTTTGGGCTATCCATTGACCAATTGGTGTATCTTCTAGGTACGATACTATGGCTGATTGTTCAAGGAATTCAACGGTGACCCCTGATTGTTTACAAAGTTCGACAACGTCCGTGAAAAGCTTGTTATGATGGCTGTCTTTAACCCTTTGATTGGTGCACAGCCACAGGGTAAATGCTGCCTCTGGGAAATTGCTATGCCACTCTTGAACTTTTCCTAGTGCTTTAAAAACGTCGCCGGTATTTTTATCCAACCATTTCCTGCGCAGGTTGCTGTCATCTGAGGTTACCTCGATGAGCACAAAATTTCCGTTTTGATCGCAGTGGAAAGCATCCAAAGGGGAGGGCACCGGTTCACCTTTCTCGTTTAAACCGCCATGGATAATGTTGGCATATTCCGGACGGATATTACGTAGGATATCCACACATATTTTTTCAAATAGGCCCCTGTCTGTTATATTTTTGATCTGGTCTAGGACTGTCATCTGTTAGTGTCAACTAAAAACATGAGGCTGATCCCATGTTCATATTTAAGAAAGCGTGTGAAGTTTTGTATATAATCGATCTGTGCTCTTTCACGTAATTGATCCTCTTGGTCAAAAGCTGGACTACCTTCCAGTGCGAGATTTTGAGTATAATTAATGAAGGGCAGGAGCCTTATACCGTTTTCCCTGTTTGTTTCAAAATGCTCATAGATTGAAGAAAGCATGGTGGATAAGCGGAAATCCGATCTGAGTACCTCCCCTCCATGCCAGGCAAGCTCTGATCCGTTCTTTGAAAAAGAATAGTGGTGGTTATGGGTATCAACATCGGTATGTGCCGGTATGGAGATGTGGTGCCGGAGAAAAGGGTTACTGCCCAGGAATATTTTTTTAGCTTGGATACTATCGGCTATTTCAGCATCCTGGTTATCAAAAGGGCGCCACATGCGGTGCCACCATCGTGGCTCCTGGTTCATCAGTTTTTCATATTCAGCGAGGTCCAAAGTTAAGGGTGCGATATATAGTCCGTATTGGTGGGGAGGCTTATGCATACGAGCCAATAGGTTGTGCTGTAACTCTGTAGCTGTTTTAGCCTGTCTCCTTAATTGAAAATAAAGTATCGGATCCCCGGCAAGGCCATTGGATTTCCTGTAACTGATGATTTTGGCCAGTGGTTTGTTCAATAGCTGGCCAAGTATTGAGGCTTTGGGGTCAAGCCCTTGGGAAACCTTAAACTGAAGGTAAATAGGCACAAACCTATTAAAAAGCTTGTCAGCCCCAGAGCTTGCCTCATTTACGGAAATCAAACGGAAACGCTTGGACCAGAATGGAGTGATGTAACCCAGGTATGAGGCTACGTCTGATTCAATTTGGTCTTCACTTAGCTGGCTTGGGATTTTGAATGACATATTTGTTAGCGCTATTTTTTATTAAGGTGTTTTGAGTTTTACTAAAATATAAACATACTTGGAATATACATTGCCTGGTTGAATAAATACTGATTTTTGTGAAACGCTCAAACGATATGCTTTATGTTTTGACTTCCCAAAAAGTTATAGACAGTTTTGATACGCGATTTCATATTTATTTGGCTTAACAAAATGATTACATTCCGTTATTTCCATTATTGGGAAAAATATCCCCACCTTTGTATCCAATATTTCCTATATGTAGTGCCGAAGGGAAGGTTGTACGCCAAAGCTGTAGATAAACACATTGAAAACCCATCTGACCAGAGTGGGTTTTTGTGATCAGCTCCAACGGGTTCAAGGTCAGGCCGTGATATAAGTATTGGAATTACTGATTCATAAAAAAGTACCAGCAGACTATGCTCTGTTATGCCCATTTCTCGGATCTTGAACTTGCCGATCTTTTAAAAGGGAAGGACGAGGGAGCGTTTACCGACATCTATAACCGCTATTGGGCAGTGCTTTACTGTCATGCCCGCAGACTGCTCCTGGATGATGAAGAAGCAGAAGACCTCACGCAGGAGGTGTTTCTGACTTTGCTGAACAGATCGGGTGATCTGGAACTGAGCTCACGCTGTCTGGTTACCTGTATAAGATTTCGCGCAATAAGATTCTTATCATATCGATCACGATAAGGTAAGGGATAAATATATTTCCTTGCTGAATGATTTTGCTGAGGCCGGTCGGTATGAATCGGATTTCTTGGTACGTGAGAAGCAGCTTAAGGAGTTGATTGAAATCGAAGTAGCTGCACTGCCCGAACAGATGCGCAAGGCATTCGAGATCAGTAGGAACCATGATCTTGCCCATAAGGAAATAGCTGAACAACTGGGAGTATCTGAAGGGGTGGTGCGGAACAATATCAGCCGATCACTAAAAATCCTGCGAGAAAAGCTGGGTCCAGTAGTGCTGTTGTACCTGCTTCTGAAGAGATAGATACCGGTCCGGAAAATTATTTTCAAAAAATAAGCCACCGAAGGATTATATGAAATGTAGCTTAATTAATGGCGTGTTGGATCATTGGAAATTTATCCTCGCTATAGGAAAAAGTGTAATTTTGTAGAACTGTTGCCTGCTACGAGGTTGCCGTTGCCTTAATTGAACTGTGTGACAAGCACTATTCTATTTATGCCATCAAATGGTTTTAGTGTGAGAATTCGAGCGCAGCGCGGTTAACAGGATTCAAAGGATCACAACTCAAGGCTGATGATCGGATTATTACTCTCGAGCTCTGGTGTTGCTAAGTTATCTGTATTAATCGATGTAAGAGATTAGATGTTGAAGGAACCGTTTGAATGTAGTTTGGCTGCGTCAATTATTCACTGCTCACATGAGTATGAACCGTGTGGCGATTTTACCTTTGGAACTGCCCCGGTCAGGGTTTTTCTGATGGAAAGGATGAAGAATTGCAAAAAAAAACGGCTCGCTTGAATTGACCTAGATGTGATGCGGATTACTTTTTTTATCTTCGCTTACCTAATTATTTAATAATCCTAAATGAAGCGTGTTTCGAATATTGGAATTCATATTCCATCCAATGACGAGAATTATATCAGGCTTGACAGCATAAGTTCCCTTTCTGAAACAGATATAGCGATCTTTTCTCCTGACCTAGATAGTACCGCCTATTCTAGCTATGATTCACATTATTCCAGGGGAGTCTATGAGGGCAAAACGCTCTACAACAAAGATTCATCATCAAAGATTCTTGATCATACCAAGCACTGGCAAAGTGAGCTTCTCCATTTTGTAGAAAATGGTGGGACTTTGGTGGTGGTTCTATGTAAAAAACAAGATTTTTATATTTATTCAGGGACCAAATCAACTAGTGGTACCGGTAGGAATCAAAAAACCACAGAGCATGTAGCCCCATTTACCAATTATAATTTATTGCCATTTAGTTCTGTTGACTTCGCTTCGGCAAGTGGAAAAACGGTATACCCAAATTCAAGTCTGGTAACTGAGCTTCATAATAACTTTAAAGATTATTTTTCATTCGAAACATATATCAAAAGTGATGTTATTGGGAAAGGATCGACTTTTACTACAAAAAACAAAGACAGGGTGCTTGGTGCAGCGTTAACTTTGAAAAAAGGTTTCCTAGTTTTTCTTCCCAATGTGGACTTTGAGATCGATAAATTGACTCAATATAATTCTAAAACAGACAAGACAAGCTGGAATTCAGAAGGAATTAAATTAGGGAAGCTTTTTCTTAACTCTTTGGTGCAGATCGATAAGGTCTTACATCAAAAGCAGGATAAAACGCCTAAACCTAACTGGCTATCTGAGACGGCATATGGACTACATTCGTCCACGGCTACCCAGACCAAGATTTCGAAGTTAACAGAGGAAATTCTTAGAAAAAAGAAAGAGATAGCAGATTTACGAAATGAGCTAGCGGAACAGGATAGCCTTAAAGACCTGCTATTTGAGACGGGAAAGCCGCTGGAAAAAGCCGTTATAAAAGCTTTGATTATTCTTGGTTACAAGGCAGAAAATTATGACGATGGTGAATTGGAACTCGATCAGATTATTATATCACCTGAAGGGGAACGGCTTATAGGTGAATGCGAGGGTAAGGATAGCAAGGATATAGATGTGTCTAAATTTAGGCAGCTTCTTGATGGGCTGAATGCTGATTTCGAAAAAGAGGAGGTTAAGGAACGCGCATCGGGGCTGCTGTTTGGTAATCCGCAACGGCTAACATCTCCCAACGAAAGAACACTGTCATTCACCGCCAAGTGCCAGACTGGAGCCAAACGAGAGCAAATTGGACTTGTAAAAACTGCAGATCTTTTCCTGGTATGTAAACATATTCTTGAAAGCGGTGACCAGCATTTTGCTAAAACATGTAGGGAGAGTATTTCGCTGCAGCTTGGGGAAATAGTAAAATTTCCTGAGATTGAGTGATAAAAAACTTCAGTTTTACTGAGGATTTAATCTGGGGATCAAGGCGCGGCGATGAGATCTAGTTGAGTTTATCCATAAGCAGATATAACTCTATATGGCTTCTCAATGACTGTATCATCACTTTCTCTGTAAAGATAAAGCGTGTTGTATCCTTGATGATAGAACTGAGTTTCAAAGCTGATGTGATCAATAGTCTTACCATTTACGGTTTTAATGGAACAGGGGATTTACATTAATAATTGTACCGGGTGTTGAGGTCTGGATCAATTTTGAAGGTGAGCCAGTTCATGTCTTCTTTCCAGCAAAATTCAAAGCAGCATTTCCACATTTCTCGGCCTCCTTCCAGTGCTGCTCCCGTACAGAAGCGGTGGTCAAAACCAAGCCTCCTCAGTTCATCTTTTCTGATATGGCGGATTTCTCCTTCTTTTAAATTGTTAAGCCGGTATTGTTTCAGGACCCTGTAATTATTTTTAATGGTTTTGATGACATCGGGAAAACGTTTGTTTTCTTCGGCGCGGTCTACTGAGCGGATACGGCTATTGTAGTTGTTCTTGCAGTCTACGTTACAGAAGATTTTTCCCGCCCTGCCGTGTAGTATTTTATCGCAGTAGCGGCAGCGCGGTTTTTCGTGGGTGGGTGTTTCGTTGCTCATGGAAGTTGGTTTTTCAAGAGTTTCCTATATCTAATATCGGATAATTTTTTGTGGAAACCGTTATGTTGTTTGGTTATCAGATAAGATTTTTTTTTCTGCTGTTAATTTTTAGCACAGCGACCAACTTTGATGCGGATTAAAAATTAAAGGCATTATGAAAAATAACATTTTGACATCTGAAAGCTTCTCTAGGGGAAACAAACACTATTTTTTCGATTACAAACGGGCAATTAACAGTAGCAACTTTATCAGTCTTACCTTAAGTGAGGCACAGCATTGTGGTGGCTACGGTCGCCAGTCGATTCCTGTGTTTGAAGAGGATTTTGGGATATTTATCGAAAGCTTTTCTTCTCTTATAACCTCAATCATGCATTATGGTAAGGCATATGAGACGGTTCAGGATATGTGGGCTTTAGGGCAATATAAAGAGCGGTTAGGAGAGCATGGGATCAAGGGAATGCAGGAAGGGGAAAGACCAAGGGAAAAGATGCTGGAGCGAGGAGCAGGTAGGATGACAGATTCTGAACTGCTGGCCATGTTGATCGGCTCGGGTACGCCGGGTGAGAATGCGATCGAGCTTGCCCATAGGATATTACAGAGCGTGGAATGGAAGCTCAAGGGACTTGCTGCGCTGGATTTTTCCGGACTGTGCCGGTTTTCAGGAATGGGGATTGCCAAGTCTTCTTCGATTATGGCAGCGATGGAACTGGGCAGGCGCTTGGGGCGGTATTGATTATGCTTAAGTCTTATACATCCTTAACCTTTTATTGTGGATTTGTGATGCTTTTATTTTAGGCTGATTTGTATTTAAAGCGGAATATTTCCAATGGATAATCTTTTTTAGCGGTAGTTGTTTTTGATCCTTTTATCGAGAACAGTACCGCTATTTGGTCGGTATTGCCATCCGGATTTTGGTTATGTGAAATTTTTC
Source organism: Pedobacter kyungheensis (assembly GCF_000812965.1). Lineage (GTDB taxonomy): Bacteria > Bacteroidota > Bacteroidia > Sphingobacteriales > Sphingobacteriaceae > Pedobacter > Pedobacter kyungheensis. Next base: position 107,891 of record NZ_JSYN01000003.1, on the reverse strand, counting down.
CAGGTGCCCCATATGTCCTGTTTTTTGATTTATTTCTCCATATCTGCTGGGTTTATTGTTGCAGAATATATAGTTTTACGCAAAAACGCTCTACATGAACCAGCACCTTAATATTTTTCGTTATTATAACGAAAGTAACTCTTCTGAATTTATCGAAAATAACCTAAGCAGGGCCTTTGCCATCTGTTTGGAAAGCGATACACTCTTTTTTAGTAAATACATTCAGGCCATTGTTGAAAAGGATGATTATGATTACCTGTTCAATCATTATGAAGATGGTTCGGTTTATCAGATTGACCTTCAGGTGAACACTAATTCTTTGGAAGTATCAGGGTTAAAGAAGGTTTATGCTGTTGCAATGACGGCCGATAGAAATCTTGATAAGGGGGATTTTCTCTCGCTTGAGGCTTCGGTTTCAAAGGAAATCAATCTGACGGATGTACTCATTACCATCAAGGATATCGCTATAGTAATTGAGGTGAAGCGGAATACTTTTGACTGTAAACAGCAGCTTTTTGACCAGGTTGTGCCGCTTGTTTCCTCTGGCCAGCAGATAAGCGTCGTTCCTGTAAATTTTTCCTGGAAGCATACCATGGTGCTGATGGAGCAGGTAGCCAACCTGATGCAGTTCAGGGGAGGGAGATCGAGGATGCTGGACGATTTTATTGCTTTGGCTGAAATAAGATATCCTTACTGGTTTTCCAGCCGTCCGTTCCATCAGTTGCCGTCCTTAGCCGATAGTTCGCAAAAATCGGTTCATGCGAGGAATCTCCGGTTAAAGCAGATCATTAATCATTCGGCGCAGAAAATACTGGATTATGCCGACCGAATGGCCATAGGTATCAATTTTGGATGGGCGAGCGAGATCATTCCTTTTTTTCAGCAGCACCGGGGAGATGATTATATGGTTTTTACCATCTGGCCGGGTAATACCAAGTCCCAGGGCTATCATATTTATGATAAACCGCTTAGCTGGATTGAGCGGAAATCCTTGATGATCGGGGATATAAGTTTTGAACTTGATTTGGAGTACCATATTAAGTTTTGCCATTTTAACCGCTTTGTAACCTCACTTGATTTTGGTCCGGAACAGCTTTTGAAGCCGTTGAACACTGCGAAGAATTTTTATGATAAATCTGGTAAATGGGATCTGAAGGATTGGAACGAGTTTGAATTGCTGATGGATGAGCACCTCAGGTCGGAGTTCAATTGGCGGGAGAAATGCGGCTTTGATAAACACTTTGTTAAGACTGATAGAAATTATTTCACGGTTTCGTTCGGCTTTATGGTTGATTTATATGTTCCTTATAAGATTTTTCAGCAATTAGATACTGATCTGAACAATTATTCAGCACCTTCGGGTTTTATTGATCAATTGGTAGACGCTTATTCCCATTTATTGGACCGGTCTTAAGCAAATTATATTCCTTATGCAAGAAGTTAAGAATAAATCTGGGGAAAGAATTCCCATAGATGGCGAACTGGAGCGTTTTGCGCTACATTTATCCCCTGCGGACAATAAAAGGATTATGTTTTCGGCAGGTTTTGGTGCTGGTAAGAGTTATTTTCTGGACTCTTTTTTTACTGCCCATAGCGATAGCTACCACTCGGTTCAGCTTTATCCGGTAGATTATTCGGTGAGTTCGAACGAAGATATTTTTGAACTGATCAAGTTTGATCTGCTCGATGCGTTACTGAAAAGATATGCTGAAAAGATCAAGCTTAGCGAAGAAGATATCAGCCAGGGCTTGATTACGCAGGAATTTCTAAGGAGCGAGGTGAACTTTTATAAGGTGTTCAAAGTTTTTGCCAAACATTTTATTCCTTTTGGAGAAGCTGCAACCGATACGTTGGATGCCCTTAAAAAATTGTTTGATGCCCATAATACCTTTTCGGGTGAAATTAGGCGTACCGGGACTGATAGTGCTGAGGAATTTATCAAGACATTCCAGCGGAAGAGTGGTAGTGTAAGGGAATTGGATGGTACTACGCTGCTCATTCGAGATTTCGTTTCCAGGGTGCGCGGGGATGAAGATAAACCGGTTGTACTGGTTATCGATGATCTCGATAGATTGGATCCTGAGCATATTTTTAGGATATTCAATGTATTTACTGCTCATCACGACAGTCGTTCTGAGGAGAATAAGTTCGGTTTTGATAAGGTGGTTTTCGTGTGTGATGTGAACAACATTGAGCATATTTTCCATCACCGGTTTGGGCAAAAGGCTGAATTTTCCGGATATATAGATAAGTTTTATTCACGGGAGATTTTTCAGTTTCGGCATCGGGATTTCCTTAAGCAGCTTTTTCATGATGCCTACCTGCGTCCCAGGTTGAATACCGCCCAGCAGGATGAACTGGCCAGAGTCTATGTTCAGATGTTGGATAAAGGACATAGGTTCCAAAAGGTTCTTATCCGTACTGTCGGTGAGATGATTGATATAGATGCAGTGAGGATCCGTAGTCTGGTAAAGTTCTCTGTTTATGAACTGGCTGATTATACTTTTAGCTATAATGAACTCAGGATGCAGGCTTTTGCTTATCCATTGTTATCGCTGATCCACCTATTGAGACAGCTCTTCCCCAGGCTAGAGGACCTGGATGCGGCTATCGCTGAACTTGCTGGAAATTACCATTCAGATTATTCGGTAACACCGAAGGCTTTTGATGATGGAGGCTATGCCAGGGAACTCATCAATTATTCACTTCCTTTCATCAGTCCAGACACAATCTTTACTTATAACATCACTTCCGGAGAGCGGGAAATGAATGTGCTCAATGAAAAGGGCAGGGGGTATGTTATTAAATACCGCTTGACCGAAGATTTTGAGAATGGCGGCGGAAAGATGGAGTACATCGTAATGTATAATCCGGATCAGGTTGGTGTTATTTATAGGCCAAATCCATTTCATTTGTTTTTACACGCTTTCCGTTTTTGCCGTCAAAACGGGCTTTTACATTAAGTCGGTTAACTAAAATACATTTGGGAGGTAGGATATTTATTATTTGCTGAATTTTCTAAATGCACTTACCATCTGGAAGATATAATAGGAAACAATGATCCGACTGAGCAGGTCGAACAGATAGATGATTTTGGGGGATTGATCTATGTTCTCCGTTAAGTCTTTGATACGGTGGGTGGGGTTGAGTAGCACGATCCACATTTTCAGATTCTCCAAGATAACCCAAAAACTGATCTCCAGGTCTTTCCAACTGGAAGCGAAGTGGTTATAGTCGAGTTTGTCTGATGCGAGAAAGCCGACTGGGATATAGCTAGCCAGTGAAAAGACGACTAGGCCGGTCAGTGCGCGAAGCCAGCTCTGGCCGTAATTATTGCTTGCACTGCTCCAGAGGATCAGGTATTCACTCCATTGCCTGGGCCGCTGGTGGGTTACGGCCTGCTTGTAATAATAGAGTTCGTGGCGTTGAAATTCTAGGGACTGGGGCGTATCTCCCTGTTTTTGTGAAGCAAATTTTAGCTGGCGGTAAATTTCTCTCACTGCATTCAGGCGCTGGTAGAGGACCTCTCTTGCAGCAGTAATTTCGTATCTTTTTCCACTTCGTTTTGCTGATTTAAGGGTTTCATTGGCAGAATCGATGCGATGGTTTTCCAGCTGTGAAGGACTGAACCAGGTTAAATTTGAAGTGGAAATGTCGGTGAGTACCACATTGTGCAGATCGATAAGGTCGTAGGAGTTAAGGTCGCTCTGAAAAAAAAGTGCTTTGCCCAGATGGGTATTGTTCATCTTGACCGCTGAGCTCCTGATCAATAGTGGATCTTGGTCGTCTGCCCATTGGATTTTGGAGGCCCGGAGTCCTGAAAAGATAATTCCGCCTTGATTGTTGGTTTCACAGATGGAGAGCTCATTGACTGCTACATTGGTGAAACTGATGTTTGCACTGTTGTTATAACCCTGCATAAAGATTTTTCCTACATCCAGGTCACTAAAATTGAGGTTACCGCTAAGGTTGGGGGTTAGTTCTAAGATGATCATTTTAACAGGGGAAGTCCATTTGCCGTCTCCTCGTGCTCCTTTTACGATCAGTCCAGAGGCAAACCGGCAGCTGTCTATAGAATATTGCAGGATCCCGGAATAACCCTCATGAACTAAAGCATTGTAGTCGATAAAAAAGGCGCGTTCGAAGTGGCTGCCAAAAAGCCTGAGCCCTCCATGTTTATTAAGCAGGCCTTTAATATGCACCTCACCGCGGAAAAGTCCATCGTGGAAAAGGATATTGTTTCTGATGATCTTGTTGTAGAGTTCCAGTCCTTTGGAAAACGTTCCAGGACCTGTGAATTTTAAGTTTTCAGCACTGCCGTACTCAATTAATGCAGTTTGTTGTATCTGGCAGGATGCTAAATGTATATCTGCTTTGATCTGGCATTCTTTGATCAATAGCGGACCTTCTAGGTTGCATTTTTCGAGCATAATTCCTTGGTGCTGTGTACGGATTTTCTCCAATATCAATGGGCCGGAGAATTTACAGTCTTCAAAATGGATTCCCTCATGTAATTTACATTCTTTTAATTCTACCTGGGCTTTAAAGACGCAGTTCTTAAACTTGATGCTCAGTTCTTCGCCCCAGATAAGTTCTTGATAGGCTTCAACCCTCAGGGATGAAAAGCTGATAATCTGGTTAAAGGTACATGCCTCAAAATAGATGCCCAGGCCAAGATCTGTTCGGTGGAAATGAACCTGTCCGGTAAATTCTGCCCGGCGAATATGCATGTACTGGGCTTTATATTCGCTTTCATTGATTACCAGATCTTCGACTCGGATGTCTTGGATCAAATCCTGCAGGTTTGATTTTGAAAACTTGGATTTGAGGTCGTAAAAGGTATCAGTGGACATGAGCGAAAATTATGGAATTAAAAAGTTAAATCTGTGTGAAGATATGAAATTGGTAGTAAAATGAAAGTTTACTATGCTGTTGGATTTCACAGGATTTGTAGTATAATTTGCTTGGCTTGTTTGACTGAATTGAGGGCGGATCTATCGGAACCAACTCAGGCATGGAAAATTGGGTCAGGAAAAAAAATAGCATGCAATTTCTGACATTTGGAGCGGACTGATGAATAATTCTGTATTTTGGGTGAAATTAATCTTTTATGACCGCTACTCAATTTTTAGAACTTGTTAAGAATTTCAAAACTGGTACCGGAATCAGGCTGCCTAGAATCGAATCCGGTGCTTTTAAACAGAACATCGGAAAAATAAACCATATTATCAAAAATGAACGGTATGGGGAAATCATTGCCATTGAACAAATTCCGATTTCGCCAAGGATAAGTGAAAATGCTATTGTTCTCCGGGACGGCATTAAAATACTAGTCAGTCAGCGGAAGAAAATTGCTATGCCAGAAGAGGTATCAGGGGTACTGTCATTTGATAGCGAGGGCAAGCTTTTTTGGGATCAGCATGTGTTGATCAATGAATTTCGTTCCAGGGTTGTCCAAATTGGTTTAGAGAAAATAGCTGGTGAGATCGCTGCAACCTGGCATGATATTTTTTCATTTAAGGCGGAGAAAAAGAACAGCAGCGGGGAGATAACAGATTTTGGATTCCGTCCACCACAGCTTGGGGCCCTTCATGCTATCGGCAGCCACTGGAGCTTATATCATAGCGCTGGGACTTTGGTCATGCCGACCGGAACTGGAAAAACAGAGACCATGCTGGCTACAATGGTAGCTTACAATCCTGGAAAAATACTGGTTGTTGTACCCTCCAGGGCGCTCCGAGCACAGACATTTGAAAAGTTTTTGACCCTGGGACTGCTCCGCAAGCTTGGGAATATTGGTTTTGATAGCTTAAACCCAATTGTCGGAGTGGTTACTTCGATACCTAAAAGCGATGAAGATCTGACCATCTTTGATAAGTGCAATGTAATAATTGCCAGCATGGGGGCTTTGAATGAAGATATTCATTTTCCGTCATCCAAGAAAATTGCTTCTAAAGTTGATGCGCTCATTATCGATGAGGCCCACCATATCGCAGCTCCCACCTGGACAGCCTTTAAGGAGTTTTTTCAGGAAAAGAAAGTGCTGCAGTTTACCGCAACACCTTACAGGCGTGATGGAAAGCTTGTTGATGGTAAGGTCTTATATGAATATGCGCTACAACAGGCCCAGGTAGATGGGTATTTTAAGAAGATAAATTTCTATCCTGTTCATCAGATTGATGATCTCTTATCAGATTCTGATATTGCAAATGAAGCGGTCCAAATCCTGAAACAGGATCTGACTGCAGAATTAGATCATATTTTAATGGCAAGATGTGCCGATACAACACGCGCGGGAAAAGTGGTTGAGATTTACAGGCAGCTTGCTCCGGAATTAAACCCAGTGCTGGTACACTCTGTTGAAAAGGGGAGCGAGGCATCATTGAGAAAGATCTTTTCAAGGGAAAGCAGGATTGTGGTTTGCGTGAATATGTTGGGAGAGGGATTTGATCTTCCGCAGTTGAAAATTGCTGCGGTTCACGATATCCATAAAAGTTTGGCTATTCTTTTACAGTTCACCGGTAGGTTTACCAGGACTTCGGCAAGTAAGATAGGAGAGGCCAGTATAGTTGCAAATATAGCACGGGCTGAAGTATCGCTTGCCCTGGAAAGATTGTACAGTGAGGATGCTGATTGGAATATTTTGCTGAGTGAAATGAGCTCTCAGGCGGCACGTTCCCATGCTGAACTGATGAAGTTTCTAAATGAATCTAAGCAGTTGGAAGGAGGACAGGATGGTGTGGATGCCCAAGAAATATCTCATCATTTGTTGAAGCCAACCTTCAATACCATGATTTACGAATGTGAAAAATTCGAACCAAAAAGATTTCATGAAGGGGTACCCGATAATATGTCGGTACAACGCGTCTGGTTGAATGATGAATCCAAGACGATATATTTCGTGACCAGGGTAGATTTTCCATTAAAATGGACCCGGTCTAAAACGATTAGGGATACAGAGTGGCACTTGTTTGTTATCCATTATGATCAGGAACGCAAACTAATATATTTTTCTTCAACGGAGAAAACGAATTTCTACGATAAGATGGTTTCGGCGGTTGGTGCGACAAGACAGATTAGGGAGGAACAGATATTTCGGACCTTGGGCAGGATAAATCGGTTGATCTTTCAGAATATCGGCGTGAAAAAAAATGGGCGGAGGAATCTTCGTTTTGCCATGTACGTGGGAGGGGATGTTGTTCAGGCTTTGGCACTGACTGAGAAAACCGGATCAAGCAAGTCCAACCTGAGTGGTACCGGTTGGGAGAATGGAGCTCCTGTCACTATTGGGTGCTCTGCGAAAGGTAGGGTATGGGCAAGGGATCCTGGCAGTATTCCAGAATTGATCCAATGGTGTGAAAACGTAGGGGATAAGCTGCTGGATGAGAGTATAGATCCAAGTAAAATTATAGATAATGTATTAATACCGGAGGAAGTCGAAATTTTACCGGCAATAAGGACACTTTCGATTGACTGGCCGATGGAACTGTTGAGAAAATCGCAGGAAAGAGTCAATATTTATGATAGCCATGGTAAAGATTTTACCTTATCATTGATCGATATAGATGTTGCAGCAATGCGGAAATCTGTTAATGAAATTGTGTTCACTTTAAGTTATAATCAGGAATCTGTTTGGGCAACATTTGTGTTGACTGTAGGTGGGAAAGATGGTTTTTTGGTTGGCGAACAAGGTGGGGACAAGCTTAAGATAAAGATGGGAAGGAAGGATCTTTTCCTATCCGAATATTTTTCGAACTATCCGCCGTTGATCCGTTATATTGATCTTTCTGAACTTGATGGAAACCTCTTGATCAAACCTCAGAATCCCCGTGAATTTGAGCTGCCGGAGCAAATTTTTGAGCCTTGGGATTGGAGAGGGGTCGATATATCGAAAGAGTCGTTATGGAAAGAAGGAAATATCAGAAATGACTCCATTCAGTGGAGAGTTTCGCAGGCTTACATCGCTGCAGGATATGAGATCGTGTTTGATGACGATGCTGCAGGTGAATCAGCTGATTTGGTCTGCCTCCGTGAAGAGGCAGATTTTATAAGGCTGGCGCTGGTCCATTGCAAGTTCACTAAAGGGAAGGAACCTGGTGAGCGCGTGAATGATGTTGTTGAGGTCTGTTCGCAGGCCATACGGTCAACTAAATGGAAGTGGAAATTTAAGGATCTATGTACGCATATATTGGGACGGGAAACCAGGTTAGCTTCTGCGATAAGACAGAGTAGGTTTTTGACCGGTAATGCAAATTTGGTAAATAGGGTTAGTCAGGTAAGTAGGTTCAAAGAAATTAAGCTAGAAATAATTATTGTCCAGCCTGGAATTTCTAAGGCCAATATTTCCCCAGACCAAAAGATAGTACTTGCAGCATCCCATAGCTTTTTGCAGGAAACTGTTGGTATAGAGTTACAGATTATATGTAGTGATTAACATGATTTTCATGCTGATCGGACAGTTGGAACTAAGGGGAAACGATCTTAGGTATTCAGAAAAATTCTACAGATAAGAATCCGCGATTGAGGGAAATACCATAGGCCTGATGAATACTTTAGATCAATACGATAGACAAACGAAAGGAACTTAGGGGAAAGGGAGCGCAGCTGACAACTGCCGAAAAGTTATATCTGAGTGCTTTTCATGCAGACGGAAGTGAATATCTGTTGCCTGAAAAAAATATCAGAGATACCCGCAAGTTCCTTTGAATGAAAGCGGGAAAATGCATTATTTTTGAGAATGGATTTAACAGCTCTTATCAGGATTTCGCGTGAAAATATAGAAGAATATACTCCGCTGCTCAGAGAAGTCGAAATAAATGCCGAAGAAAACTTTTCTGATATGGAACTGGGAGCCGGACTTGTAAATGAAGTAGTGGAACTGTTCCATAATGCATTCGGGAAAGATCCTGGTCGTTTTGTAAGAGAAGTTTTTTTGGAAGGAGCAGCGCTGATCAAACTTACTGGCGATCACCGGCATTATATTTATCAGCAGTTTGAAGAATTAAAAAAGGCTGCTCCTGACAGAAATTTTCAAATTAGGTTGGTCAATCTATATCGGAGCACGGTTTCGGATATGTATGATCCCTATTTGTCGATTATCGTGGGCTGTCTACAGTTTATAGAAGGGATATTTACATCCATCAACCAGGCCAATTTGAGCGGGTCCGAACACAATAAACTGGAGTTTATTCAGTCCAGAATGAAAAATTCCAAGCTGTTTGAGGGGTATTTTTCCATTATTAGAAATGCTGTGTCGCATGCTGGTACCCATGGAATAAGTTACGCTGAAGGTCACATCGTTTTTCGTAACATCAAGCGTTCCTCAAACCCATTTGTTTCGGCAACAGCGAAAATCAGCAACCATGAGTTACTGGCTGAAATACAAGCTATGATCAACTTTACCACCGCGATCGATGTGGCCAGAAATGTCTTCGGGCTGGATATAGGCAATATGATTGTAGCAGATAAGAAAATCGCTTCGCATTTTGCCAATCATCTTGCGGATAGAGAAGCTTTTGAGTTATGGCGGGCGAGGTGTGATCAGTATCATGAAAAAATATGGGTTGATGGGGCATTAAGCGAGGAGGAAAAGATCGACAAAATTGCAAAGTTGTTCACTGCGGCCTGCACAGATAATGGACTTGAGGCAATCAGCGTGACATTAAAAAAAGATCCCAAGATTCTGGTAATAAATATTCCGTATCAAGAAATTGATCATTCCGATGAAAATCTTGTCGTTGCCCGGATAGTGAAGATGATTAAATACTGCATTATTGCTGAGCCGGTATTTTGTTTTAGATATTCGTCTTTTCTTGTACAAGAAGAGGAAAAAGAGGGAAAGGATTCTTTACAGGTTTGGCTGCAAGGCAACGATCTGAAGGAATATTGGATAAGGAACGCAGATATTCATGACCTTATCGTAGACGGTAAAATCTATAAAAATAAAGAATACCTGAATGTCACAGTGGACTTTCAAACGCTGGAAGAACTTGAGATGAAATCATTGGTGAATAAGAACAGAAGAAGGAAGCCACGTGTATGATAAGTGATAAAGAAGAATTATAAATACTTTATTTTCCTGACCGGTATAATACAATCTTAATTATTTATTCCCGATATCACTATTTATATGAAGCTACCCTATACAGAACATTTGCCGGTGAATCTACTCGCTGCGTGTTTCAACAATACCTCGGCCAGTTATAAATTTTACTGGTTTCTGTCAATATTAAGCCGCGCCGAAAATGGAGAAACTGAGCTGTCAAAAAATGCTCTTTTTGCAGACATGGTCGCACAGAGCTGGTTTACAATTAATTACTTTAAGGTGTCCTTTGGGAGACAGGATAAGCTGCAGCAGGCTTCTGCGAAGATCAAGGAACTGGAAGATCTTAGCATTGATGCTGGTAGAGCGTATATTTTTCAAAAGCTTTGTGCCAGCGAGAATAAGCAGACTATTAAAGAACTGAGGTATTTCAATGCTGAAGTCCCCCATCGATTTTTGAGCCCATGGTTCAATGCCAATAACTTGAAAACAGCTTATCTGAAATCGCAGTGTTTCACCAATAACTGTTTATATGCGCTGCATCAGGATTATATAATTGTAAACCCTTTGTGGAAAGACTATCTTCAGCAGCATGCCGGTATATTAAAGTCATTTTGCTATTGGCATTTGAGTATATATTTACAGGCTAGAAATCCCAGTGTTCCGGATATCCCTGGAAAACTGATCAAATCGCCCAGGAGAAAAAGTCTTTTAGCGCAGCGAAAAAAATTCTGGGATATTGTGATAGGGGAAATGGGAGCTGTAGATTGTATCTATACAGGTAAAAAACTTGGGGTAGGAAATTATGCGGTAGAGCATTTTCTGCCATATGCATTCGTATCACACGACCTGATCTGGAACCTGATACCCGCATGTCCTTCGTTTAATAGTTCGAAAAGTAATAAGCTTCCATCATTGGAAAGATATTTTGATCCTTATTTTACCTTACACCAAAATGCAATAGAGATCATTCAGGCAAAAAGCCCGGGTAACAAATTTCTTCAGGATTACCTTACGATTCTGCCAGACCTTGGACCTGATTATTTTAATGCGCAAAGTATGTTGGAGCGGATGCAGCCAATGGTCACTATTGCATCTAACAATGGATTTGAGTTCGTCAAGCTGTGAATGTAATTCTCCCATATTTCCAGCGATGATGGCTCTGGTGCTGAGCCAGTCAGAGAAGTCCTGGTCGAAGATATTTCCTTCCATGAGCGATAGTTTGGAATAATAAGGTAGCCTGGATTGTTATGGATATTTAAAGCGGAAATGAATTGGGTTTGATGAAAATGTTTTAAAAGATCCTGTTTGCATAAGTTGCATTTTACCATTTTTAAAAACTATACAATTATCGTCATTTGGATGCAGGAGACCTGTAATGCTGTATATTGTAGCTAAATCAATTTCCTAAAGCGTTTATGGAGAACCATCGCAGAGCCGATGAATATTATTATGATGAGTATGACAGGCGGACGATAGCGGATCTGAAGGAAAAAGAGCAGGCTTTGATCGGGGCCAGAAAATTGTATGTGAAGGCAGTGGAGGAGGATGAGAAAGACTTGGTGGCAAAATATGTTGCGCTCAACAGACGGTTTATAGATGCCGGGGTAGAGTGGGCAAGGTCGAGGGAAATGGAGGTGAAGAATAGGATGGCTGCTGATGAGAGAAAGGATGGGATGGTGAAAAGGGCAAAGGTGCCTGAAAACATCAGGTGCGGCACATGTGGGGAAGAGATGTTTGTAGAGCTGTCGGATTTTATCGATGAATCTTATGACCTTGTTTTCTTTTTTGCCTGTCCGGCGCATCATGCACCCAGAAGAGCTGTTTATGCAAATAGGAGGGAATATGTATTGCCAGAGAGCAGGTGCGGTCATTGTAAGGGTAGGGTGTCTTCCAAAAAGAAAAAGAGCAGAAATAAAATAATCTTTACTGATACCTGTTTAGCCTGTGGTAAGGTTGATAAAAGGGAGCTAGTTATAGGGAAAAGGAAAGTCCTGCCGATTGAGGACGCTGAAAGACAGAAGTATTGTATAGATTTTATTGGACGGCGGTCATTTACCGAGGATCTTCAGGCATTGGTGAATATCAAGCTGATGGCGGATGCGGAAATGCCGGGCTGGAAAGAGGGGGATTTGGGAGAAGAACGTGTGGTGAGGCCTGAGATGCTTAATGTGGCTGCATTGGAACAGCGGCTGACTGGGGAACTGGAGAAGAGTGGTTTTGTCAAGTTGCAGTTTGAAAAACCAAAGACCGGCAGATTTTTGACGATGGGATTTTCCGTGCAGGACAGCGGCAACCGTGATGCTGATCAGAGTATAAAAAAGATAAAACAGCTGATTAGTGGGAGTTTGCTTTTGACCAATTGGCGTTTGATGTCCGGACTTGAATGTACCTTGGGCTATCTTACCGGGCAGCTTAAAGGCTATTCGAATGGAGAAGACCTCAATAAGTTAGCGCAGGAATTATCGGCGAAAAAAAGAGGATTATGATGAATTATGTTGCTGATTAGTTTTAGTTAATATAGAGGGGACTGTACTATGTTCAAAATTGATAACTTAATATTTTAACCATGATTAAAATACATCCTGAAAGAAGAAATATAACTCCGAAAAGGGCAGTAAGGATCCTGAAAAAATATGGGGAAAAGATAAGTCTGAAAGAAGCGATGTTGATGCTGGACCTGATGTATAACCTTGCGATATTGGCTGCTAATCAGGTGCTCAGTGATGATCGGATGACGGACCTCTGGACGGATGTCAAACAGAATGCGCTTGAAGAGCAATATCAGGAGAAGAAAAGAAGAATGGGGAAGGATAGAATTTAGTCCGAAGAATTTTGGCTTTTTTAGGCCTGCATGGATTCAATTATTTTAAGCATCCCGTTATGTTTTTCGTTATGTTATTGCCGACTTCAGTGGGAACTAGATAGCGGATTCAGCTCTTCCAGATAGTGCCAATACTTCAATTTTATCAACCAGCTATTATTTTTGAAGGGTAAATCCTTGCCTCAAAAAAATAAAAGGAATTGCTGAGAGAAGAAATAATGATCTGAAGACCAATGCATATGCTTTTGACAAATACCAAGAGACCTGACAGAAAAGAGCCGACCAGAAAGCATCAATATATTCACCAAAACAGACTTGTAAACTGTTATCCAGGATTCCCGGATTAAGATGAGATTTAGGTTTAGCGCAATGCCGGAATTGAGATAATTAAATTTGTATATTGGCAAAAATTATCGCTTAGTATGAACATAAAATACCTGAAAGCAGGCTCTGGTGATTCAATTCTTATTCAGGATGGAACATATAATATTCTCATTGACGGTGGAAATGACTTCACTTATATACGTGATGAGGTCACCAAAATCTTCAATGCAGGCCAGAAGTTAGATTTAGTAATCGTTACCCATCATGATGATGATCATATTTCAGGTATCATAGCACTGGTGCGCGCCGCAATTGATGGTGATTTTGGGCATGAGTTTATAAAAGAAATTCTATTGAATTCACCTAAAAAGATCAAAGGCCTTATTCCTTCAACAGACCAAAATATGCTATCCTACAGGCAGGCTCGGGATTTGGAAAACCTTTTGGTCGGTTACACGGCAAAGTGGGACATTGCCACAGCTGAAACTCCAGCATGCACATTTGGGGAAATGACCCTTAGATTTTTATCACCAGTTAAAGAAGTTTTAGAAACATACAGCTCGGCTGAAGGCGCATATCTAACCAGTGATTACAGGTGCGACTGGGATTCTTCGATGGCAGCCCTAGATAAGTACTTAGATGACGAAAGCCAAGATGATTCGGCGTCGAATAAAACGAGTATCGTTATACTGGCCGAGACACCAGGAAAGAAAGTTTTGCTGACTGGAGATTGTGTTCCTGAACGTATGGACAAAATACTTTCAAAACTTCAGGAAGAAAATCCAGGAAATCCGGTTTACTTCGACTACGTTAAGCTACCTCACCATGGCAGTTATCGGAGCCTTTCAGAGGCGATGCTATCAAAAATGGATTGCTCGAAATTTATAATAAGTACCAATAGCAAAAAGCACTTTCTTCCAAATAAACGGGCGATTCTTAAGGTAGCAAAGTTTATACCTCAACAGAAAGAAGAGATACAGTTTCTATTTAATTATGCCGAACCAATAGAGAAATTGAATATTAAGTCAGATGAGTTGCGCAAGTATAAAATTAAGTTGAAGCAAAATAACGAGATATATGGCTACGGTACTTGACAATTTACGAGGTTGCGGGATCAAGATCTGTACAGTCGTTGCCGGAGTAAAAGTTTGTGGATCTGGAATTCTATACCTTACTTCCAATCTGGAAAGCTATAATTACGTTCTCACAGCAAAACACATTTTTCAGGAAGATAGCAAAACACCTTACAGTGAAGCGAAGTTAGGCCACATAGAGGTTCTGTATAGCGATAAGAAAGGTTTCCAACGGCTGGAATGGATTAAAAATAAGCAGATCAAGGAAAAGTTGTTGCTTTTTGACCAAGATCTTGTGATTCTCAAAGTAAATAAAAATCCAAAGGTTACTTTTCGGCAAATACTGGTTTCTGATGAATTGCGAGACTCTGACGTAGATTTTTTTGCCTGGGGTATTTTTGCTGCTAACGAAGACGAACTCCAAAGGTTCGACTTTCAGCGAAACGACAGTTTAGCAAAAAGGTACAGGCTGCATGGTCCGGTAGAATATTCATGGTTAAAAGGATTATCTGGTGCAGGGCTTTTTTCTCAGTCAAGAAGCACGCTATTTGGTGTGATCACTAGATATCCAAACACGGAATTTCAGAATGCGACAGTCGACTTGGTCGATATTTCCTTCGCTGAGATCAATGTGAGGTTGAAAGATTCAGGACTTGTTGAACTGACCACGGAATCCTCGCATTTCAAGAGGGAAATAAAATCCGAGGTGGTTGACATCCATCAGGCATTTATCAATGACACCTGCGTTGATCTGGAGCTTGCCCGCAAACGGTTAAGTACTGATATTGGTGATGACTGGTTTCATGATCCGCTTAAGTACATCGATTTGTTGAATCAGGATTATCTTTTTGCGCAGTTTGAAGAATATTTTAACAACAAAGAATATCAGGCTAGTCAAGCGGAAACATTTTATGTTCCCAAAAAGAAATTTACATTAAGGTTGGCATTGATATCACCGTTTATAGACCGGATTATGTATATGGCTTGCGTCGGCACACTTGCACCAAAACTTGACAATGCGCAGATTGCGAACGTGTTTTCCGCAAGGTACAATTTTTATGATCCAGGTAACCTGATCTTAAATGGTGTCGAACAATGGAGAAAGCTCCAATACCATTTACACGAAGTAGCCGAACAAAAAGATCAGGATGAAAAATACCTTTATAACTGTGTCATTGAAATCGACTTATTGAATTTTTTTGATAACATTAGCAAGGACCTCTTGCACAGTAAGATACTTCGTATTTGTGAGACAGACAATGAGCTAAAGGCGGCAGAGATGCTCAAAATGATTTTGAGTAAGGTAACAGACAAAAAAGTTGGCTTACCACAAAATAGTGATGCTTCTGCATTGTTGGCCTCATTTTATCTCAATCAGGTAGACATTTTTATGCAGCATCACGCTCCAGAATACTATCGCTTTATGGACGATATCAAAATATTCTGCAAAGATAAGTATGAGGCGAGAAAGATATTGCAGACCTTTGAATTCGAACTGAGGAGATGTTACCTATCGGTTAACTCACAAAAGACGGAAATCTTTACCTTCAATGATAAGCCTGGTAAGGTAGTCTTACAACCTGGTGAAAAGCGCAGGGGTGATTTCAAAGGAGCGTTCGATCTCACGGCAGCTAAAATAGCAAAATATCGTAGGTCAAATAATGCACAATACAAGAATGAAGCATTTCATTCCTCAATAGAACTTTTAACTAACAACCTTCACGTACACAGCGATCAACGAGACGACGCAGCAAAAAAGATGAATTTCGCGTTGAACACAATCGCGATGTTAGCCTATAGGGGGTTGGAAGAAAGTAGCTTCAATAATATTGTAATAAGTGCAATTGAGAAGGCCTGTGCCGAGCTTGTCGACAGGCCGTGGATTACCACGGAACTATGTAAAGTTTTGAGTCTCATGCCGACAGAGATCGTCGAAGAACACATACTCAGACATCTTTTGCCAATCGTTTTGGATGAGAAATATAACACTTATGCTTTCCAGGTATATCAGATATGGATGCTTCTGGCAAAGCATAAAATTAATATCCCTAAACTGAAAACTTACGCTGTAAGATGTATTGAAAAGAATGATGATACCAACAAAGCAGTAATTGCTGCAATGGTGATATACATGTGTTCGGTCGATATGGAGTATCGTCGGGTAATCTTGCGGAAATACGAAGAGGGATTTACCCATGGTTACTTTCAGAACCGAATAGCACTCGTTGCATTACGTTCATTTAGACCTGAGATCGTGCTTGGTAAAACCGATCCTAGTCTTGCTAAATCACATGAATTCAGCCACAAAAAGAAAGATCGAGATCTTGTTTTTGTCAGGGGATTCGATGAATTTGATAATGCAAACGGAGAAACCAGTGAACAACTATATTCGCTTTAAATGATTAGACTAGCAGTACTTTACATAGAAAACAAGTGGTATTCGAGAAATATAGATACCACCGATGATTACTACGAAAACCATAAGTTTGGAAGTGATGATCTGATACTAACCTTTCAGAGCTCGGAACTAATACGGCATTTAAAAACATTTAAGCAGTTCAGGAAATGGCCAGAAATTGTCGACCTAGAGGGGTTTGATAAGCAAATGACTCAAGAAGGGAAAGATCTGCGGGAATATAAAAAATGGACAATGTTAGAGGCATTGAAATATCACAACATATTGGACCCTGACTTTAAACTTAGTTTATCCACAATCCGAGAATTTTTGGGAGGCATGGGCATATTGTATTTATATATGCTTAATCAAAAACCTGAAGAAATAAACCGTTTCAACGACTTGGAAGCCCAAATCAACAATGTAATTTATAGACGCCAACTACGTGGCGTACCTATAAATTTGAATTTGGCTGGAAACCTTTGTGCTGATTTAGAAAAAGAAATCTATAGAATAAAGAATATTTTGCAGCTCAAATACCGAATTTTCAATCCCGAGAACGAGCGTTGGCAATCCGAATATTTAAAGAGCAAAGGATACCGCCTGGTAAAGTCCGCACTATTTACTTTTAAAGCCTGGAGAAATAACGACGAAATTTGTAGCTTGATGTACGACATGATCAGGAACCAAAAAGACTTCGATAGCCTTCTTTTTATGCAGTCTCATTGGGGGGGAGGATCCTGCGCTTATCCAAAATATCTAGGTTTTGGCACTATCACTTCCAGGATAATTTTGAGGGAACCTTCTTTTCAGAATTTGAGGAAATCGAACAGGAAAGTTGTTGTGGCTGAAAGGTTTCATAAACTGTTGTATATAGATTACTCGCAGTTCGAAGCAGGGATACTGGCCTCATTGAGTGATGATCCAAAGTTGATAGATCTTTACAATACCGACATCTATGAAGACCTGGCTAACTTTGTTTTCGGAGATCCGAAAAAACGTTCAGATGCAAAGGTAGTGTTCTACCGCTATATGTACGGAGATACAACTCTGGACTTGAAAGCCCAACTGTACTTTAAAAAATTTATAAAACTTCAGGAATTTAAGGAGAAAATCGATAAAGAAATGGCGGACAATTCTCGGGTGGGTACCTCGTTAGGGAATTTCCGTATAAAAGGTGAAGAACAGGTTACCTGGGCGTTAAGTCATGTAATTCAAGCCACTGCTTCTTTGATCTATAAAAACGCACTAATGAGAGTCGCAAATGAACTAGACAGGGCAAAGTTTTTAATTCCTATGCATGACGGAACTGTTTACCAGATTTCAAATTTGTGGTACGATTCTCTAAAACCCAAGATTGAGGGAGTTTATCTGGAAGAATTCGTAAAGGTCTGTCCAAAAATTAAAGCAAAAGTTAATATGAAGGATGTATTCGATTAAATATTTCCGGGCCATTAACGAAATGTTTAGCCTATTATCAAATATTGAGCTGTTTCCCGAAGCCAGTCGAGGTTCTAAATGATCTTATTTCAAGCTATCAAACATATCAGAGATATCAGTTTGACTCTCTGAAACATCTGTTATGGTTGCATACCGCTCGTAATCATCATCATAATCTGATTCGTAATTTTCTTTGCTATCTTCCCATTTTTCATTTAATCTTTGCACCACGTCATCAAAATTTAGCCCGGTTTCGTCGGTAACACCTTTTATCTCAGCGATCAGTTCCTCTAGGTGATGGTCTTCGGCATTTTCTGCTTCAAATTCAACGATATCTTTAATTGAATCAAGAAACTCTTCATCCTTTGATACAAAAGTTTCAAAGCTACCCGCTAAAGAATCTTTCAACCTCAAAAATTCACTAAAATCATAAAGGTTCGATAGGGTATTGGAATAGGCCTTGAGAAGAGTTGTATCTTGGAAATCTAATTGATCTTGGTAATTTAAAAAGATACTGATATAGTAATTTTGATCATCTCCATGGAAGGCCTGTGGAATAATTGCTGCCTGAAATTTCTCAACTATCATTGATTCCAAAACCGGCTTTTTTGTAACCAAACCAGATCCCATTATTTCAGATATTTTACTGTAAACAGTGCATTTCTCAGCATACCATTGAAAATTTGTCGTATTTGTGAAAGTAGCTTTTTTGAGTCTGGAAGACTTTAGAGCGTCAAAGTTATTAACGATATTTTCTACAATAATTTCAATCTGGCTATCGGTCAATTTAATCTGTGATTTTCGTCCCTTTTTATTAAGCGGAGATGTTTCTCTAAGCGTAAAAAGATCAAAGAATTGGTTTATAAAAATAGCACTACCAAATATGTCAGTCAAATAATCCGGCATTTCGTAAAAATAGTTAACTAGGAAATCTTGAACCGAGGGATTCAAATAATTAACTATCAGTGTACCAATAGAATCCCTTTCGGTCTTAATAAAAGTATTCTCTAATTCCCTTACTGCTTTATTATAATCGATTTCTGAATAGGTAATACCATATTTAACAGCATGTTTATCTGCGAAGACTTTTGTCTGATGTTTTAAGTTATTGAAATGAATCGGGGCACCCAGGGTCATCAGATTTGCCAAAATAATCTGGGAGAAATTTGTAATCTGGTTTTCATATACATGTTTCCAAATGCTCTCAGGGTAGTCCAGGAATGCAAGGAATCTTTCAATGAACTTATTTACAGGTATAGTTTTTAATACACTTGGTGTAAAAATGGTCTGAATTATCCTTGGACTGTAATTAGGATGAGATATTATTTTATTATAGCTTTTACCATTCAGCATTTCCTGAATGTAATCCTCGCCAACATTGGCAAAAAAGAGGTGATTATAAAGAATCTTCGCTCTTACTACCTTGGTATACTGAGCAAGATCAATCACACATTTTGCAATATCTATCGCATCATTTTCAAACATATCGTAGCGCAACTTAGCTTGAGCAAGGATATATTCTCTTGTAGTCATAATCAATATCTTGTTTTCAGATTTTTTGATTTTTTCTATGAATCTGATTATACGCTGGTCCTCATTGTTTTTTAATTTCTTGTCCAGGAAAGTTTTACCTAAAAAGTCGTCAAACAAAAACACCTGTTTTGCCTCCTCTCGAAATAAAGCATATGCATCGTCAATGGACTCAGAAAGAAAAACGAATTCTTCATAACCATTCGCAAGATACTCGTATGAAAGTATTCGCGCGAGTGTAGTTTTCCCAATCCCAGGAGCGCCAGAAATGATGACATAGTTGAAGTGGTCAATCAGATCTTTAGCAGTAGTGTGGCTACTATTATTTACATACAATTTGACAGTTTCTTTAACATGGTCTTCTTCAAAGCTGGATTGATTGAAAATTCGGCTATGTAAAATGCGCTCCAGGATATTCACGCTTGAGAGCCATAATTTGAAATGTTGCTTTTCTATCTGCGGAAATTTACCCAACAAATTGTTAAGATCATCTTTACCATAGATATCTGATGGTGTTTTTAGGAATGGCTTTAATAGATCAAAAATTTCTTTTTTATTTTTCGGCGTCAGTGAGGCCGAGGTACTGAGTACATAGCGTCTGGGTTTTAATTTTACCAGCTTAGGCAGCTCGTCTCTGAGCTTACTATATAGGCTTTTATAATCCTTAAATCGCTTACATTGGATTATCATCTCACCCGACTTTGGGTAACAGTGCCTGAAGTCGATCCCGCCATCTCTACCATTGCTAAATGATTCAAGGTGAATTTTAAGCTCTTGTTGAAGAAGATCTCTAGTTAGTTCTTCAAATTCTGCAGGTGATAGATTTAAAAAAGAATATTCCGGCATTTTTGCTCTGTTACAATATAAAAAGCTAATTTAATTAAAACTTGATTGTTTGCTGCTTAATAAATGTTTTTGCATCATAATTTATGCTGATGAAACGGAGCGTCGTAGGCGGGAGCGGAGATGCGGCTATTTTAGTAGGCTTAACGTCAAAGAAGCAAAAAACAAAGGCCCTGCTCATTTTTACCAATTCTAAGAGAGCCTTGAAAATATCAAAAAAGAGATCCGTAACAGATAGTAAGTGGGTTTAGTATTATTGGATTAACATCTCCCAGAGATCTGATCAAAACCAATTTGAGAACCGTTAATTTATAAAGTTTTAGCGAGAAATTTTGGTTTTTTAAAAGGGAATTTTTATCATTGTATTAGGTTGGAATAGTCATGAAATAGCTGTTGCGTAATTGTATCCTTTTCTTTTTAATTTATTGATTTATAGGTAGTTCTACTTTCTGTATCGGTAAATAGATGCCAAAATAACCACAATTTTCTAAAACTAACAATAAGTTAAATCGCTAATTATAAGTTAATTGGCGATTTTTTTATGTATATTCGTTTTCGTTATTTGTAGCTCGTTTTTGTTGTTTTGTTTCTCGTTTATTTCTTTTTACTAAAATTTCTATTCGTATCTGTGATATGTGTTTAATGTGAAAAATAGTTAACAAAATGATACAAAAAAATACAAACCAATACATATTACACAAAATTTGGTGAAATTATGTCGGGTAATATTTTAATAAAAAGCACATTAGATTCCACTCTACAATGACATAGAGAGATTTATCCAGGTGTATATTTAAATTCCTTACACTATTATAAATTGTTATTTTAGTTAAAAGATTATTTGGCTTATACATAAAAATGGAGTTACCATTAAAGATTACTTTAATAAAGCCCACCCCAGGAGTAGATTTCGCTTTGCAGAAAGGTTCAGGCAATACATACGTGTCTGTTCAGAAACAAAATGTGTCTTCTGGTGATATCCGTTTTGGCTTTTCTTTAATGGTGAAAGGAACACGTGGTGTTGATGCATTCCCACGCCTTTCAGGGTCGTATGTTCAGGGACCGGCAAATGGAAAATTTGTTTATATAGGCATCGGCACTTATGCAGGACAAACGAATACCTCATGGAGCAGACGTTTGAAAATACCATTAACTGGTATCAGTTGGGAAATGCTTGATCAGTTAACGAGCGACACTAAATCTGTACTGTGTACTCAAGTTCCCGGTACTGGTAAAGATGGAGGGCCTAATTGTGCTACGGTAAAACCTTTTGATGGCTGGGCAGTTGGCTAGTTCTTGAATTGTTATGCATTTTAAACCAAATGGGCTGTAACATAAACGGATAAACTTTTTGATCCGATTAAAGCACCATGTAAAGTCCAAATCCTGCAATACTGCCCATGATTAAAATTGTAAGGAACATTACTATCAGCAATTTTTCGAATGAATCTAAACTTTCCATATCATGTTAACCATTTATAACATAAAAAGTTTTAATTGCTAATCCGTTATGCTTTTTAGGTGGTTGGCGTCTCGCTTAACACACTCAGGTAGAAATTAGTACATTTATTGATGATATACCTTATTAAACATGGGTGTAAGACCGCATGCTCAGAGATCCCGCTGTTTTATCAGTTTTTTAAGTGCTATCTGCTCCGCTGTCATAAAGTCCTGTTTGATTGTGTTAATTTAGCTTATTTATAATCGACAATAATATCCAATCTTAAAAACAGGATACCCATCAGGCAATATTTAAATGAAACTGCAAGCATATAAAACTTTATCGGGCCACTATCCAGGCTAAACCTGTGGACAAAGAAACCGCTTAAAACCTGATTTTTTAACTTCTATCATTCATCCCGGCTTTAATTTTTATCCTTTATTTACTGTCGATCTTAATACCAGCGTGCCCAGTAAGCCGGCTGTAACTGAGGCAATCAGAATACCATATTTAGCCTGATCTGCCAAATGAGGATCCGGAAAGGCAAGTCCGCTGATAAAGAGCGACATGGTGAAACCAATACCGGCCAGCAAGGAAATACCCGTCATTTGCCTCCATGTAGCACCTTCCGGCAAACGGGCAAAACCCAGCTTTACCATCATATAACAGAAAAGCATGATCCCTGTAAACTTACCCACAACGAGGCCAACAATTACACCTGTCGATACTGGATTAACTATGGCAGAAAAGAAATCGGAGCCGATCATAATCCCTGAATTGGCCAGTGCAAAAAGGGGCATGATCAAAAAAGCAACGTAAGGATGAAGCGCATGCTCAATTTTTTGAAGCGGCGTTTCTGCTGCGGTGCTCAGATCTTTTACCTGGCGGATGGTTCGATGCTGGCCAGGTGTGGTGAGCGAACTGTTATTTGGAATCTCCCTGTCAAAATCATCACTCAAACGGCGGAGCGCATTGGAATAAACATGTTCATCGATCCTGGTCCTCGCCGGAATGGTGAATGCAACCAATACTCCGGCAAGGGTAGCGTGTACCCCCGAAAGCAGAAAACCGATCCAAACAACTATACCAACAATTAAATAAAACGCACTGTTGCGTATCCCCATAGCATTTCCGATAACGAGTAGCAACAAAAACAAACCTGCAATACCCAGGGCAATAAAATTAACAGAACCGGTATAAAAAAAAGCAATCACCAGTACCGCACCTAAATCATCGGCAACGGCAAGTGCCGAAAGAAAGACCTTAATCGAAGCAGGGATATGCTTACCTGCCATGGAAAGAAGTGCTAAAGCAAAGGCAATATCTGTAGCCATCGGAATGCCCCACCCATGCTGTGCATTACTACCCAAATTAAACAATACATAAATCCCCGCCGGAACAAGCATACCGCCCAATGCGGCTGTCATTGGCAGTATGGCCTTTGAAAAGGTAGAGAGTTCACCCTCCATAAATTCACGCTTGAGTTCAAGTCCGATAACAAAGAAAAAAAGCGCCATCAAACCATCATTAATCCAGATGTGTAAAGGCTTATCCAGCACATGTTGTCCCAGACCAACCTTAAAATGCGTTTCCCACAAGTGGTGATACGATTCGCCAAAAGCCGAGTTCGCCCATATTATTGCAACAACCACACTGATCAGCAGTACAATACCACTGGTATACTCCAGGTGTATAAAACGACTAACCGGTGCAATAATTTTTTCGATGGGGGTTTTGGGTAGATTTTTAATCATGGTTTCCTTTTCTGGCAAATTAGGGTTTTAGCGATAAAAATACCATAAATGTTCTTTTTCTAAGGAAATCAAGTACGTTAATCTGCAATGTTATTTCCTATCCTTAAATATCATCTGTACCAAACAGCCTGACAATAAAGCCTTCTGACAGCACCAGCAATATTTTAGTGCCGATTGGTTAGCGTATTAACTATAACTGGCGAAAAGGTTTTTAACTCAAACAGAATTAGCTTTCGCAATCGGTTAAGGAAGTTGGCGAAATACCAAAATTAACCTCAAACTAACAGTATGATTTGCAATAGCATAGCAAATTATTACTTCTTTTTATTTAAATTAATTCTAAATAGTATTGTGAAACTGAATTTTGGCCACTATCTTTGCACAGATTTTTAGGGTAACAATCTAAAAGTATCCACCGGAAACCAAACTGAATTATGATAAGTACAGCCTGTTTAATGTTGCTTCTTGCTTTTGAAATTTTGTATCTAACCTCAAAGCAGTATAAGCAAGCCAGTTCTCTTGTTTTTGTGAAAACAATTGTAGCCAAACCGAGGCAGTTCAGTTTAGCTGCTGCAGTTTTATTCAGTATTGGCAGCGCATTAATCATATCAGGTATGGGCTGGGCAAGTGGCAGTGTAGCTGTAGTTGTCGCTATAATGGCAACAGGCAGTTTAGTAGTTGTGCTCCAACCTTTCCGATATATCGGTTTAATAGGTCTTTCGGCGCTGTATGCCGCAGTTTTGTTATTAGAAATCTTTATTTAATTATTTATGCCTGCAAACAAGAAACACCTCACCAAATCTCCATGGCTTAGGCTCGCAAAAATCCTCACCGGAACCATTGGTGGCTACCTGGTTATGTTTACCTTCCATTTATTGCTATGCAAAGCTTTTCCGAAAGAAAATGTGGTAGCTACTTCTTTCATTACCGGTTATATATTATGGGCAACTTTATTGCTCGTTGCTTTTTTAGGAAAACAGGTGTGGAAAGTGGCCGGTATTTACCTGGCATTAACGCTCATTTTTTCAGGTGCCTATTTAATCGTATAAAATGGATAACAGAAAATACAATATATATTTCCATACGCATACCATTAGCGGCATAATCATTTGTGCAGTGCTTTACGTCATTTTCTTTGCCGGCTCATTTTCTTTCTTTAAGGAAGAGATCAGTGCCTGGCAAAAAAATACATCTTACACCCAGGGCCGGAAAACGGTAACCAGAGATTTCGACCATATTATCGATTCACTCGCTCAAAAAAATAAGCTGCTGGGCCGCGATTTCGATTTTTTCCTGCAGAGACACGATATGGGCGCTTACGTTAGCATGAGCGCCTCAAATGATACAACCTTAAAAAAGAAGCCCAAAGCCAGGCCTGCGGCTGCTCCAAAAAAACGTGGCGGACGCGGAAGAGGAGGCGATGAGGATTCTATGTATTTTAATTATGATTTTGCCCAACAAAAATCAGGTAATTATGCCGATGCGTACGATATGGGAGAATTTCTCTACCGTTTACATTTTCTGGCACAGTTAAATGTTGTGCCAATCCACCTTGGCGCGCCTTTTGGTTACCTGTTGGCTGGTGTGGTCTCATTTCTTTTCCTGTTTGCGCTCATAACGGGTTTAATGTTGCATTGGGATAAGGTGTTTTCAAACTTCTTTACTTTCAGGCCATGGTCTAAATGGAAAACCTTGTGGACAGATTTACACACGGCAATCGGGGTGATAGGCTTTCCTTTTCAGCTTGTATTTGCAGTAACCGGAGTGGTATTAATTGCAAACATATTTTTAATAGGCCCTTATACCAAATATTTATATAAAGGAAACAGTGCCGCAATATACCAGGATCTGGAGTATAGCGATACCACCAAATTTGTTTACAGCTATAAGCCGCTGCAAACTAAATTCAGCGTTAATGATTTTGTTGCCCGGGCAGAAAAAAAATGGCCACATAGCAGGATTGCTTCATTACAGATCAAAAACTATGGCGATTCGAACATGCATGTCATCCTCACGGCCAAACCCCATGCGCAAGAGCGTTTCTCCGGTACAGGGAAAATCCTGTATCGGGTAAACGACCAAAAGGTATTAAAAGAAATTTCACCGGTTAAAAGTTCTACCTACGTAGATAAGGTGAGGAGCATGATTTACCACCTTCACTTTGGTGATTTTGGCGGGAAACCACTTCGCGTAATATTTTTTGTATTGGGTATTATGGGCTGTCTGGTAATCATATCAGGTATTTTAATATGGCTGGTAGCCAGAGATAAAAATAACATTCCCAAAAAGAAGCGGGTTTTTAATTTCTGGACTGCCAATATTTTCATGGCTTCATGCCTGAGTATGTTACCGGTTACCGCTTTCACCATGACAGGGTTGCTTTTCATGGAAAAACCCGGCCAGAGCGATATTTTTCACCTGTATTTTTACAGCTGGTTAATACTTGCGGTTTATTTTATCATCAGGAAAGATTTAAAGATAACCAACCAACAAACGCTCATCCTGTCTGCGCTATCCTGCATCATATTGCCATTAGCCGATGGACTAAAGCGCAATAATTGGTTCTGGAATACCTTTAACCAGGGCAAATTTGAAATTCTGTTTATTGATTTGCTGTTCCTGATTTTAGGTGTGCTGGCAATAGTTGTACTGGTTAAAATGAAGCAACACGAAAAATTAAAAACAATAAAAGCTTAACCTCAAAATAAAAGACCAACTGGAATATGAAAAAATAAACAACCGCATTTTAAGTACCAGAAATAAATAAGCGCAAAGCTGATTTGAGGTAGCAATACCAATAAAAAACCGGATGGCTGCCACCATCCGGCTAATCATTTGCTTTAGCGCAAACAAACTTCTAACGTCAATTAAAAGTAATGCAAATTAAGAAAAATTTGTTGATCGGAATATTTATTATTCTTTGCTCAACGGCTTATGCCCAAACGGGTTCCCTGGGTGGAACCATCGTCGATGAAGCTGGCAAACCCTTGCCCGGAATCGCAGTTAAGATTAAAAACAGCAAGCTTTTTACCCTTTCCGAAAATAACGGGAACTATATCATCGGAAAGGTTCCTGTAGGAAAACATACCATCCTTTTCAGTGGTATTGGCTTGAAAACATTGGAGAAAACCATATCGGTCCAAAACGGAGCACAAAGTACCCTTGATGCTAAGATCCTTACCGATGCACAGCAAATGGAAACTGTACAGGTTTACGGCAGAACCAAGGCTGAAGAAACCAACAGGCAGGCGTTTAACGTAACCGCTATTGATGCTAAAAAACTGTACAACAGTACGCTCGATATTGCAAGCGCTTTAGACCGTGTTTCGGGCGTAAGGGTTCGCGAATCGGGAGGTGTAGGGTCTAATTTCAACCTGTCGCTAAATGGTTTCTCGGGTAACCGGATAAGGTATTTTATTGATGGGATACCGATGGATAATTTTGGATCTTCTTTTCAGATCAATAACATCCCTGTAAACCTTGCCGATAGAATTGAAGTTTACAAAGGAGTAGTACCCATGTGGCTTGGATCTGATGCTTTAGGCGGTGCGATCAACATTGTTACTGCAGAACGTGCCGGAAGCTACCTGGATGCTTCATATGCTTTTGGTTCATTTAATACCCACAGAACCGTTTTGAATCTTGGTACAACAACCAAAAGTGGGTTTACCATACAGCTAAATGCTTTTCAGAATTATTCAGATAACAACTACAAGGTTAAGGTCGATGCTGCAGACATCAATACAGGCGCCTATGCAGTAGATGCAATGGTAAACCGTTTCCACGATACCTACCACAACGAAACCCTTATTGCGAATGTTGGCGTAGTGAATAAATCACACGCCGACAAACTTTTATTAGGTGTTACCCTAGGCCAGAATTATAAGGAAATACAAACAGCAGCAAGGATGGTGGCCGTTTATGGTGGTTTTCATACCAGGGGAAACATCATTATGCCAAGTTTGAAATACCGTAAAGCGAATCTTATTAAAGGTCTTGACCTTACCTTAAACGCCAATTACAACCTTGGCCGCGAGAAAAGGATTGATACCCTGAATGGCCGCTTCGATTGGTACGGAAATTTTAAACCCATCGGCACAAACGGAGAGAGTTCGAGATCATTGTACAACTACCAGAATAATAATGGTTTGGTAACGGCCACAGCAAATTATGCCATCTCTGAACGCCATAGCCTGGCCTTAAGTAATGTGTTAAACCTTTTCAACAGAAAAGGCTATGATGAGTTGAGGCCATTGAATACTGCCGACGAAGCTCCTAAGCGGACCAATAAAAACATTCTTGGTTTAGGCTATAGTTACGCCATCAGGGATAAATTCAGTGCCACGGCATTCGGAAAATATATTTACCAGAACATCGTAACCACCAACACCGGCATTAACCAGCCACCCATCGAGAAAATTGGCTATGGAACGGCTTTAACTTATTTCTTTAACAGAAATTTCCAGGTTAAGGCATCATACGAACTGGCAAACAGAATGCCTGAAGCAAACGATATTTTTGGCGATCTGGTTAATCAGGAAGGTAATCCAAACCTTAAACCGGAGCAAAGCGACAACTTTAACTTAGGTTTTAGCTATGATTTTGCCATCAATAAAATCCACCGTTTCGGCATTAACGCAAATGGAATTTACCGTTACGCAAACGATTTTATTTACACCCGCTTAAACAGTAACCAAAGTAAATATGTACCCGATAACAGGGATGGTGTACGTACCTATGGCGGGGATGCCGAAATAAGGTACTCTTATAAAAACTGGCTTAACGCTGGTATCACTACAACATACCAGTATTTGCAGAACATGCAAAAGGTAGAAGCCGGTTATACCGGAGTGAGTCCGCTTTATCTCGATCAGATGCCAAACATCCCATACCTTTTTGGTAATGCCGATGTATCGGTAACATTAAAAGACCTGGGTAAAAAAGGCAATAGCTTAAATATTGGCTACAATCTACTCTATGTACACGAATTCTACCTGTATTGGCCAAGTTTAGGGCAGCAAAAGTATAACATCCCACAACAATGGGCACACGATGTAAATGCCGTTTACAGCATGGCCAATGGCCGCTACAACATTGGTTTGGAAGCCAAAAACATTACCGATGCCTTCCTTTACGACAATTTTAGCCTACAAAAACCCAGCAGAGCATTCTACTTAAACATCAGATATTTCTTTAATAAAAACCGTAATTAACATGAAAGTACATTTTACAAAAGCTATTGCTGCATTGGCATTAGCAACAACAATTGTTTCCTGCGCTAAAAAAAGCGATGATCCGGTAGCAGAAAACCCGGGTAATTATATTTTAACCGTTACGCCTGTAGCTTCAACCGCGGTGGCAGATTATTTGTTAACAGCAAGTAACTTAGAGACTGGAACAATCTCAACCGCAGGTAATGGTGTAGAACAGGATGGAACCTACCGGTATTATGTTACGCACAATAACAAATTCTTTAGTATGCTGTATGGCCAGGGTAACCCGGGTGCGGTTACTACCTACAGTATTCAGGGGGGTAAGCTAACTAAACTGTCAAACTTCCAAACCGAAACCGTTCAGGCATTTGCGCCGGTTAATAACGATATTTTGTTAACCAAACTTCCCAGAACCATCAATGCAACAGGATCTACCGTTGCCACCTGGTACCAGGTAAACACCAATAGTTTGTTAATTAGCGGTACAGGTACATTGGATGCGTTGGCTCCCGGAAACAATGGAGAGATTGCGCACTTTAGCTGGTTACAACAGGTAGGTACTAAGGTATATGCGCCATTTTTCAGTATTAAAAATTCGAGCTTTGCAACCAGTTATCCTGACGAAGCATGGATTGCAGTTTACTCATATCCGGGCATGCAGTTAGAAAAAACCATCAAAGATAACAGAACAAGTTTTATAGGCCGTTACTTTACCAATGGTTTAGGTGTTGTTGAAAACGGCGATACTTATGCCTTCTCATCATCTGTAGCAAGAGACGAAACAAAATTTACATCGACAAAGCCATCGGCAATTACAAGAATTAAATCAGGCGCAACTGAATTCGATCTTACTTATTTCTTTAATTTTGAAACGGCATTGCCAGGATATTATATCACCAACTGGATTTACTTAGGTGCCAATAACTTTGTAGCCCAGGTACAGCCGATTGCTGCTAAAGGTGCTTATACTGCCGGTATCGAACTGGCAATTGTAAATGTTGTAGATAAAACAATAAAGAAGGTAACAGGCCTGCCGGCTGATGTTAAAAGCATTACGACCAATAATTACACGCCAAAAGACGGTAAAACCGCTTATTATGGCGTAAACTTAACCAGTGGAATTGGCTATATCTATAAAGTTGATGCAGCCAGTGCTACTGCGAAACAAGGTTTAAAGGTTGAAGGGGGCACAATTACTGCCGTACAGCATTTAGACTAGCGTATTTGATATGTTCTTTTTTGAAAGCAGTTAGAAATCCTAACTGCTTTTTTTGTTATAGCTTTCTTTTTTGGCTACAACATATCCACTTTTGGATACAAAATCTGTAGGCCTGGCACCGAACTTTGGATAAGCAAAAAATAACAATAATGAAAGTATTCGTAACAGGAGCCACAGGTTTCATAGGAACAGCAGTAACACAACAACTCATCAATGCAGGTCACCAGGTTATAGGTTTAGCCCGCTCTGAAAAATCAGCAGAAAAGCTAATCGAAACCGGTGCTCAGGTTCACCACGGAGACCTTAGCGACCCCGAAAGCCTCAAATTGGCCGCTGCAAACGCAGATGCAGTTATCCACCTGGGTTTTATACACGATTTCTCACGTTTTGAGGAGATGTGCAAACTCGACGCAAAGGTAATTGCCGCCATTGGCGATGCGCTTATCGGAACAGAAAAACCATTTCTGATTACCTCCGGCACCGCGCTTTTCGCAGCTGAGGGAATTACCACCGAAAACGACCGCCATGCACAGCACCCTCATCCAAGAATAGCAACAGAAAACGCAGCCGATGCACTCGTAAGCAAAGGAATAAAAGTTGCCGTAATCCGGTTATCTCCTTCAGTACACGGAGAAGGCGACAGGATCGGTTTTGTACCCATGTTAATTAATATTGCGAGGGAAAGACAAACTTCAGCAATGATTGCGGGTGGGCAGAACCATTGGCCGGCAGTACACCGGCTTGATGCAGCAGAACTTTACCTCAAAGCCCTGGAAAAACCTTTTCAGAGTGGTACCAGATACCACGCGGTGGCCGAGCAGGGCATTCCTTTTAGCTCTATTGCAGAAGTAATTGCAGCACGGTTAACTGTTCCGCTAATTTCACTTTCTGCAGAGCAGGCAACTGAACATTTTAGCTGGTTCTCACATTTTGCACAACTCGATAACCAGACCTCAAGCCAGCAAACCAGGGCTATGTTGGACTGGAACCCAAGGCATCCAAGCCTGCTCGAAGATCTTCATGGAGATGTTTATTTCCCAAAAGACCGATAATTCCTATCTTTAACCCAACGAATCTATACGCTGTAAAATGTCAGATCGCCAGCCCATTATACTCAAAACCATCTCCCAGTTCCATGCCTTAAGAGGACTGCCCGCACCGAAACACCCTTTAATCAGCGTAGTCGACTTTAGCGACATGGCTCCAAATATTAAGGTTGGAAGGGAGGATCTGATATTCGATTTCTACGTGATATCGGTTAAAAGGGATATGGAACATAACTACCGATATGGCCAGAAAGACTATGACTTTGACGAGGGCATTATGTTTGCCATGGCTCCACATCAGGTGTTGAGCGTAATCCGCGAAGCAGCTGGCAAGAACCCAACCGGATGGATGCTGATGGTTCATCCGGACTTTCTATGGAACAGCAACCTGGCAACTTCGATCAGAAAATACGAGTTTTTCGATTATGCGGCTGATGAGGCACTATTCCTTTCCCTTGATGAGGAGGCAAAGATCCAGCAAATTGTCGATAATATCCGGCAGGAATATCAGTCTGGAATCGACAAATTTAGCCAGGATATCATGCTCTCGCAGCTGGAAACGCTGCTTAACTATTCTCAGCGTTTCTACCAGCGGCAGTTTATCACCCGCGGTAAGGCAAGTCACCAGTTCCTGCAAAAGCTGGATGAGCTGCTTGAACACTATTTCCAAAATGACAGCATGGGCAGTAATGGTTTGCCCGGCGTGCAGTATTTATCTGAAAAACTCGGAATGTCAGCGCCTTACATGCGCAGCCTCTTAAAATCGCTCACCGGGCAAACTACCCAGCAGCATATTCACGATAAGCTGATTGAAAGGGCTAAAGAAAGATTATCTACTACCGGGCTTTCGGTCAGCGAAATTGCCTATGAGCTTGGCTTTGAGCATTCGCAGTCGTTCAGTAAACTTTTTAAAGATAAAACCAAGGTATCACCACTGCAATTCCGCAGGTCGTTTAACTGAGCAAAACTTTGGTTACATCCATCTGCCCTTAGTTAATTTATACCATTTAGTTAGCAGATGCCAAACCTGTTTTAAGCAGGCCGGCATCCAAATTTTTACAGGAATTAAGATTTTAGGGTGCTCCAGTGCACAAATGTACCCGAAAAAATGGGGCGATTACCAGGGGCTTATTCCTGTACTATCCTCAATATCGTTGCTGAAAAATTTACCATTAGGTCCGTTATTATCGGTTAAGGTATGTTTAAGTATAAAGCTGGCGGCATCTTCTACCGTTCCTGGCCCGCTGTAGTTATTAAAATCTGTGGCCGTGTAACCAGGGTCAATTGCATTCACTTTGAAATTGTGGTTTGCCAGTTCGTGTGCGAGGACAATAGTATAAGCATTGAGAGCTGATTTTGAAGGGCCATAAGCAGCTGTTTTTACCTGGTAATACTTCCATTCAGGATCGCTGTGCAGTGTGAGTGAACCAAGACCGGAAGTGATATTGCTGATTCGCGGACTATCCGATTTCTTTAACAGTTCGAGAAAAGCCTGCGTAACCCCGATTACACCAAAGAAATTCGTGTCAAAAACGTTCCTGATCTCTTCAACTGCTGTTGCTGCGGCACCTTGCGGACTTTTGCCTAAAATACCGGCGTTGTTGATCAAAATATCCAGTTTTCCTTGCTCAGTTTCGATAGTTTTGCTTGCAGAGAAAATCGAATCGGGATCTGTTACATCTATTTCAATAGCTTTAAGGTTTTTAAGCCCGGTTTCATTTAACTCCTGTACAGCAGCGTTTCCTTTAGCCAAACTGCGGGCACCTAAATAAACAAATATGCCCTGCCCGGCAAGTTGTTTGGCAAGCTCGAAGCCAATACTTCTGTTCGCCCCTGTAATTAATGCGGTTTTCATATTTTAAATGTTTTAAATTAATGGTGTAAAACTGCATGTTTTTAAACCACTATCATTTGCCATTTGGCAAATAATGATTTTAGCGGATATTTTTTCTGATCCTGCTCAGTGAAGACTGCGTAACGCCCAGGTAGGACGCAATATAGGCAAGTGGGATACGGTTAACCGCTGAAGGATAAATTTCCATAAATTTAAGGTAGCGCGTTGTTGCATCTTCAGATACCAGTGGGCTTCGTCTTTCTACCTTTTGCATCAAAGCCCTGGAAATAATTTTATGCACAATGGCATCCCAGCCAACAATGGTTTGCAGCAGTTCCAGCCAGTCTTTTCGCGAAAAGACGATCATCTTACAGTCGGTAACTGCCTGCACATAGGCACTTGAGCAAATTTCATTGTCAAAACTTTCCAGATCAACAACGAGATTATTTTCGTCTATAAAATATTTCGTAATTTCTTCGCCTTTATTGTTGTAATAACAAACCCTCAGAATGCCTTCGGTAATAAAGCCAACTTGCCTGGCAATTTTGCCGGCTTCCGAAAAGTATGCCTCTTTATGCAGCGTAAGGGTTTTAGCTTTGCTGGCAATAAAATCCATCTGTTGCCGGTTGAGATTGCCGAACTTTAAAATAAAGTTAAATAGTGCTTCCATGTCCGCAATATACTTAAAGGAAAATTTAGCCCTTTTGCCATTTGGCAAAAAAAAGCCAGTGCTTGTTGATGAGTTGTAATTTTAATATGATGTTATACAAAACCTTGTATCACTAAATCAAAAAGCAGGGCAGGAGATAAGGCCTTAACAAGACTGGAAACAGAATCTATTAAAACAAGGATAAAAATTATCTGCCACCTTGCAACTAATTAAACAGTTAGGTGTCTAATAAAAAAAGCACCTATGAAAATGCGCCCGGCCTTACTGATATTTATCTTTTTCCCTTTGAGCTTATTCGCTCAAAATAAACAGCAACATCAGCTTGATTCGTTGATGAAGGTTGCGCACCAGCGGGGTATATTTAACGGGAACATCCTGGTTGCAAAAGGGAACAAGATCATCTATGAACAGTCATTTGGCCTGGCAGATGCTGAACAAAAGCTACCGTTGAGCAAAGAAATGCTGTTTGATATTGGATCCATTAGTAAGGAATTTAACGGAGCTGCGATTATGTGGCTTAGCGAGCATGGCAAGCTATCGCTGGATGATGAACTGATCAAATATTTTCCTTCCTTTCCGCTTTGGGCGAAATCAGTTAAAATACGGCACCTGATCAATTATACCAGCGCAATACCCATTCTGGGCCCGGAGCTTGACGGCAATGACAGCCTGATTTTAGCGAGCCTGAAAAACCTCAAAACGCTTGCAGCTGCACCCGGAACCGTATATATCTACAACCACATCAATGTATCGCTTCAGCGCAGCATTATTGAGATGGTTAGTGGTATGAATTACAGCACATTTTTGCAAACCCATATCTTTCCTGCTGCAGGGATGAAGTATGCCCGGGTAGATTACCCTGTAGATGGTAAAGGCATGGCCCGCGCATTTGACGAGGACGGAAAAACCGTTCCTTACGCCCAGCAAACAAAGGGATGGGTACGCCTGCCCGCGAGGGATTTATACAAATGGATGATTGCCCTGGATGCAGGAAAAGTAATCCCCGCGAGTGCATTAAGGGAACTTGGTCGTAATTTCCCCGGCGGAGAAAGCAGTCTGGGTACTACCAGTTTTAATGATGATACTTTGGTTTCTCATCAGCACCAGGGCTCTAACAGCAATTACGAAGCAGCATTTTATCACGACACCAAAGATGACATTTCGATTGTGATGATGACCAATAACCAGCAAATGAAAGTCTGGCCGCTCAAAACTGCCATACTCCATATCCTCCAAAATGAGCCCTTCACCATACCCAAAAAATCGCTTTACCTCAGCATCCGTGATAAAATACTTGCCGATTTTTCAAAAGGGATGGAATACTACCACAGCCTGAAAAGCACCGGACAGCAATCTTATGATTTTAGCTTTGAAATAGGCGACCTGATCAGTACTGCAAAATACCTCCAGCGGAGAGGACGGTTTGACGATGCAATATCGTTACTTAAAGCGGCCGTTGCCCTTGATGCAAAAGCCCAGGACCGCTCTTATGGTTATGAGCTAATGGGAGAATGTTATGAAAAGAAAGGCAACACCAGCTTAGCCCTGGAAAGTTTACAAACGGCTGTATCGCTATACCCTGAAAATAAAAATGCTGCAGGCATGATGCTCAGGCTTAAAAATAATTGAGCGCTGGCAGTTGAATCTTACGATTTGCAAGATGAAAAATAAGATTAGTCTTGCCAGATAAATTATCCGGCACTGAAATTTCCTGCTTAGTTTGCTACCGCATTCACTCTGGAAACAAATTCATCAATGTTAAAAGGTTTGGCTATAAAATCGTCTGGAACAAATTTTTTAGACCCATCCGGTGCTGAAGCATGCGCCGACATCATCAAAACCGGAATATTGCTGGTACGCTCATCGGTTTTCACCTCCCTGCACAGGTCATGGCCATTTCCATCGGGCAACCTCACATCCATTATCAGCAGGTTTGGCTCATTCCAAAGCATATCCTTTCTAAAGCTCCTGATATCTGCATAAAGCCTCACATCATAATCTTCCTGGTCCAACAACAGTCCAATAATTTCCCTGATATCGCGGTCATCCTCAACAACCATTACTTTCTTTCTCATAAAATTTCGTGTACATCAATAGAACCAGTTAATAAGCCAAATGGTTTTAGGTTCATAGAAAAAGAAATTACTGAGGTGCCTTGTTTTCATATTTCCATTGGCTTAGCGCTCAAATCGATTTTTACAGGAAACAGAATCCTGATCGCGCTAATGGATGGTTGTATGATATTAAAGCTGTATTGATGCTAATTATGCTATCTTTAACGCCATAAATTATAAAATTCATGGATAATAGCATCTCTAGCGAACAGTTCTTATCTGGTGGCGGGGAAATGGGGGCGTTAATACGTTCGATGGACTGGTCTGATAATCCACTTGGCCCGGTAGAAACCTGGCCCCAAAGTTTAAGAACATCGGTAAGTTTGTGCCTTTCTTCAACTTTTCCCATACTTATTGCCTGGGGACCGGAAACGATCCAGATTTACAATGATGCGTATCGTCCAATCTGCGGATCAATGCACCCGCAGTCGATGGGGATGAACTTTCGGGTATGCTGGGAGTCGGCACTGGAAGTAGTAGGCGATAAATTTACCCGAGGACAGCAGGGAGAGGGAACCTACATTACCGATCAGCAAATGTTTTTGTTTCGCTACGGATACCTGGAGGAAGCTTTCATGACCTTTTCATTTGCACCTATACGCGATGAATCAGGAGAGGTTGGCGGTATATTCCACCCCATTACAGAAACTACAGATAAAATGCTTAATGCGCGCAGGACCCAGGTGCTGCGGGAGATGGCGGCCGTTTTGGCCAAAGCCAAAAGCATTGAAGATATTGGCAGCCTGGTTGCCGAAAAACAACCGGATTTTGTAGCCGATTTACCCTTTTTATTATTCTACAGCGTAGCTGCCGATGGTGGAACTGCCAGTTTGGTAAGCGCAGCAGGTACAGCGCTTGCCCCAGCTTTAACCATCCCTGAGATATTACTGGATGGTAGCGATCAAAGCTGGCCGCTTGCAGCAGCAAGCTCGTCGGCCCTGGTGTTGGATGATCTGGCTTCAAGATTTGGCGATTTTAGCTGCCAGCCTTATCCCGAAACCCCTCATACGGCAGTTATATTGCCGGTATTCATTTCAGGAAAAGCAACACCATTCGGCTATATCGTTGCCGGCGTAAGTTCCAGAAGGGCAATTGATGAAGATTACCTCGGGTTCTACTCACTGCTGGCCAACACTTTCAGTAGTGCTGTTTCTAACGTATATGCCTATGAGCAGGAACAGAAACGTGCCGAAGCCCTCGCGGCGATAGACCGGTCAAAAACCGCCTTTTTCAGCAATGTAAGCCATGAGTTCCGCACTCCGCTTACACTGATGCTCGGCCAGCTGGAAGATCTTCAGCATAAGGCCATCATGTCTGATCCTGAAATTAGTGAAATTGTACTTTCCTCTCACCGGAATTCGATGCGTTTGCTGAAACTGGTAAATAACCTCCTTGATTTTAGCCGGGTAGAAGCGGGTAGGGTAAAAGCGGCTTTTCAGCCTGTTGATATTGTTGAAGTTACAGCTGATCTGGCCAGTAGTTTCCGCTCCATCATCGAAAAAGCAGGGATGGAGCTTGTGGTAGAAACCCCTCAGGCTGAGCTCGAAGTTTTTCTCGATATCCAGATGTGGGAAAAGATTGTACTCAACCTGCTTTCCAATGCTTTTAAATATACCCTGAAGGGAAAAATAACTGTTGAACTATTGCCTGAGGAGCAGTATGTGGTTTTAAAGGTTTCAGATACCGGGGTGGGAATACCCGAATCCGAACTGCCGCATATGTTCGAGCGTTTCCACAGGGTCGAAAACGCTATTGGCCGAACCCATGAAGGAAGCGGTATCGGTCTATCGCTGGTTAGCGAACTGGTAGGTTTGCATGGCGGTAATATAGCTGTAGAGAGCGTCTTTGGCGAAGGCTCAGTTTTTATTATCCATATCCCGCTGGGTAATGCACATCTGCCCGAAGCGCAGGTACACCAGAAAGATTACCAGGCGCTGATGAGTGGTTTAAGGGAATCCTTTTTGCAGGAAGCTTCCGGACTGCTTGGCGAAGCATATAGCCTGCAAAGTAATGAAGATGAACCAGACGGGCAGCTACAGGAAAATGAGCCCGGGGCTAAAGTACTCATCGTAGATGACAATGCCGATATGCGTGCTTACCTGAAACGCCTGCTTGAAGGAGAGTTTACCGTTTACACTGCGGTTAATGGTGCCGACGCCTTGCAACAGCTTAATGGCTTTACTCCTGAGCTGATCTTAAGCGATATTATGATGCCGGTATTGGATGGTAAGGGCTTGTTAAAGAAAATAAGGGAACGGGAGGAAAAACACTGGATACCACTCATATTTCTCTCGGCAAGGGCGGGCGAAGAAGCCAGGATTGACGGGCTTGAAGCCGGGGCAGATGATTACCTGGTTAAGCCATTTTCGGCTCAGGAACTCCTTAGCAAGGTAAGGGCACAAATTAACATTAACCGGGTGAGGCTCCATAATGAACGGCGCATGCGCGATTTCGTTGCGGTAGCAACCCACGAATTGAAAACACCCTTAACGGCTCTCTCTGGTTACGTACAATTGATAGCCAAAAAATCTGCAACCATAAACCAACCGCTAATTACAAATGCAGCTGAGCGGGCAGGTTACCAGGTTACGAAGATGGCCAGGCTGGTAGACGATTTTCTGGATGTAAGCAAACTTGATGAAGGGATGTTACACCTGAACCGGGAACATTTCGATATTCACAAGCTGGTTAGCGAAATTGTAAACGATGTACAATCTACATCACCCAGCCATACGCTTCACTTTACCGCAGGAGATCTGCTCAAGGTTGAAGGTGACCGTGAAAAAATAGGTCAGGTAATTACAAATCTGCTTATTAATGCCGTTAAGTATGCACCAGAAGCACCCAAAGTTGAAATTGCCATCACGGTAAATCAGGGGCAGGTGGTTATTCATGTTCGCGATTACGGCGTTGGCATTAAAAAGGAAGACCAGGCGCATGTATTTAAGCGTTTCTACCGTACCGAATCGGCCAATAAAGGTTTCAGGGGATTTGGTGTCGGCTTATACCTCTGCTCAGAAATCATTAACCGCCACGGCGGGAGCATCGGGGTAGAGAGTGAACCGATGAAAGGCTCTACCTTCTACTTTACTTTACCTGTAAATGTTTCGGCGACAGTCGAAGCCGTTTAACATAAAACCAGCATACATAAAAAAGCGGTTGCCGGCAAAACCAGCAACCGCTTTTGATCTTCAACTAACCAAAGTTTATGATCATTTAAGGTAGATGTGGGATGGTAACAAGCCCCGCAAGGCGATTGTTTTGAAAAAAAATAATATTTTTTAATCCGCATACTTCCTGTCTGAGTAAAATCCTCATTAAAATCAGTTTACGAAATATAAAATTATCTCTATTTGCTGTATTTAGTGAATGGGCTTAAGCTGTAAAATCTATCCGGATTTACCTGCCGGCAGCGCCCTGGTTGTAAAGAAGGCAAAACAAAACCTGCCTGAAGGGGTTATATGAAGGATTCATTTCCGCAGAAATGGGTTAAGTGTTTCAAAGCACCATTTAAACATAACAGCCACTTACAAATTATACAATCAAATTGGATACAGCTAAAAATAGAGATTTTGACCTTTCAGCAAATGCCGGAGCATCCAATATTCAGCTGATGACCATGGCATTAGATGCCTCCAACTCCGGGGTAATTATTACCGATCATACCCAGCCGGATAATCCTATCATATATTGCAATAAAGCTTTCGAAAATATTACCGGGTACTCCAGAAAAGACATTATCGGTCATAACTGCAGGTTTCTGCAAGCCCAGGACCGCAATCAAAAGGAAAGAGAAATTTTAGCCCGTTGTATTGCCGAAGGCGAAGAATGCCGGGTAGAAATCAGAAATTACAAAAAGAACGGCGACCTTTTCTGGAACGAACTTTATATGGCCCCTGTAAAAAATGAAGCCGGAGAGGTTACTCATTTTATTGGCATTCAGAACGATGTAACCTGGAGGAAGAATGCTGAACATGATTTGCGCCAGCAAAAAACAGTGATGGAAAAAAAGATCAGGGAAAGAACCATGGCCCTGAAAGATAGCGAAGCTTTTCTTTCCAGTATCATCGAAACAGTAAGGGAAGGATTGCTGGTACTGGATCCCGATTTTAATGTGCTGAGTGCAAACTACCATTTCTTAAGAACTTTTAAAGTAAGTCTGGAAGAAACCGTTGGCCGGCAACTATATGATTTGGGTAACCACCAGTGGGATATTCCGAAACTGCGCGATCTGCTCATTAAAATCCTGCCTACCAATAATCCGGTGGTAGATTTCGAGGTTGAACATGATTTTCCGCATATTGGTAGAAAACTAATGCTCCTGAATGCATACAGGGTAGAGTTTGAAGGACAGTTTAAAGACCAGATCCTGCTGGCCATAGAAGATATTACCGAAAGGCGCGAAGTAGAAAACAGAAAAGATGATTTTCTATCGATAGCCAGCCACGAGTTGCGTACCCCTTTAACCACCATTAAAGGATATGTGCAATTGCTGGAGCGCGCAATGCCTGAAAACGCCAGTCAGAAGTTTTTGTCGACCTTTGGAAAAGTCTCGGTATATGTAGAAAGGTTAAATGCCTTAATCGGAGAATTGCTTGATGTTTCGCGTATCCAAAGCGGCAATATGGAATTGCACGTGGCCCGCTTCGATTTTGATGCCATGATTGCAGAAGCAGTAGATGGTATGCGGGCAACAGTGCCTACCCATAATATCATGCTTAAAGGCCAAACCGGAGCTAGTGTAATTGCCGATGAGTCGCACATTGCGCAGGTAGTAACCAACCTGCTGTCAAACGCCATCAAATACGCACCCGATTCAAAGCAAATTGAAGTGAATATTGCCAATGTAAGCGAGTATGTAAAGGTATCGGTAAAAGATTTTGGTTTAGGAATGAGCCAGGAAGACCGTAAAAAAGTTTTTGAACGTTTTTACCGTGGAGTGGAAATTCAGAAGAAGTTTCCCGGAATGGGGATAGGTCTTTATATCTGTGATCAGATTATTAAAAACCATAACGGAACGCTCTGGGTAGAAAGCGAAATCGGTAAAGGATCAGTATTCAGCTTCACCTTACCAAAAGCAGGAAAGGAACAACATGGATAAGAAAAAAATCCTGATCTGCGATGATGACGAAGGAATTATTGATGTATTGGAAATGATTATGGAAGAGGTGGGGCATGAAGTGATGTCGGTGAATGACAGCCTGAAAGTTCAGGAAGTTATTGACAAAGTGCAGCCAGATCTGCTTATCCTCGATTTGTGGATGCCCAGACTTTCAGGCCAGGATG
Source organism: Pedobacter kyungheensis (assembly GCF_000812965.1). GTDB lineage: Bacteria > Bacteroidota > Bacteroidia > Sphingobacteriales > Sphingobacteriaceae > Pedobacter > Pedobacter kyungheensis. The sequence continues at coordinate 66,843 of NZ_JSYN01000003.1, read as the reverse complement.
TACTCAGGTACTTAAGAAGCCATCCACAGCACGATAAACTACCGGTTATTGTCATCTCAGCCAGCCGCGACGGGGAGCAGATTGCAAATGCTGCAGGTGCTGATCAGTTTATCGCCAAACCTTTCGATTTGGGTAATATTGTAGAATCGGTAGATGCGCTGCTTAATTAAAAATAGGGCAATAATATATTAGTTTACACTAAAAATTGCCATAATAATAGAGTTATCAAAATCCCTCATCAGTAATAAAGTTTCATTCAGTTCAAAAAAATATGAACGGATTAATGATCCTATCGTCTATCCTGAAAAAGATCGGAGCCCACTCTGCCCGCAACGTAATAGAAGCAACAATCACAATAACAAAATCTTCGCCAGGGTTATTTAATATTTAATTTCTAAGATAATTACCGTAATTTTTTATAAAACTTCAAAATGTCTTCAATATCTTAATTGATATTTGATTATTATGAAGATTTTAATCGTTGAGGATGAGGCTAGTCTGCAAAGTAGCATCAGCGAATACCTGAGTGGCTTGGGTAATAACTGCAGCGGGGCAATATCTTACACGCAAGCACTGGAAAAACTAGATTTGTACCATTATGACTGTATTCTTTTAGATCTTGGCCTGGGCGATGGCGAAGGACTTCAGTTATTAAGCTATCTGAAAAGAACAAACAGGGCTGAGGGCGTGATTATCATCTCGGCCAGAAACTCACTCGATGATAAGCTCATCGGGTTGGGATTGGGTGCCGATGATTACCTGACCAAACCCTTTCACCTTTCTGAACTTAATGCAAGGATACTGGCTATAATCAGAAGAAAAAGTGCGCACGGGGAACGTCAGATCGTTTTCCGGGAGATTACCATAGACCTGGATGCAAAGGAAGTGAAAGTAAATGGGCAGCTTGTTCATATGACCCGAAAAGAATTTGACCTGCTGCTATATTTTATTGCCAATAAAGGCAAAGTGATATCCAAATCTGCAGCTGTAGAACACATATGGGGCGATGATGCAGATATGGCAGATAGCTTCGACTTTATCTACACCCATATCCGCAATATCAGAAAAAAACTCACAGATGCCGGAAGTGGCGACTATTTTCAAAGCGTTTATGGTGTAGGTTATAAATTCATCAACGAATGAAACTTTTCTCCAGATATAACCGTATACTGATTTTGATCAGTTTCACAGGACTCATCCTGATCGGGATCCTTTTCTACCAAATGCTCATTTTTTACCTTAACCGCCAGCTTGACCATGATCTGGTAGAAGAGGTAACAGAAGTTAAGGAATATTCTACCGGTGGAAAGTTTTATTCGCCGCATGAATTTGAAGACCTGATCGTAGAATATCATCCCATAAAAGCTACCCGGTCTTACGCTGTCTACGGCGATACCTTGTTTTATAATCCAGTCAAACACCATCGTGAAAACGCACGTTTTTTGCGCACGGAAATGAACCTCAATAGCAAAGCTTACCAGATTCTGGTAATCGCATCTAAAATGGAAAAACAGGAGCAGATCAAAAATATCTGCCTGATTATCCTTTTGCCGGTTTGCCTGTTGCTGCTGGTTGTACTGTTGGTTAATCGTTTGCTGCTTAGAAAAATCTGGAACCCATTTAGCCAGCTACTCCAAAATATTACCGACTTCAATATCAACCAGGAAAAACCTTACCAGCCGGTTGAAATGCCTGTAGCAGAGTTTCGCCAGCTCAATCAGGTCCTGGTAGATTTATCGGGGAAAATCAAATCTGATTATGAAGAAATCAAACTTTTTACAGAAAACGCTTCACATGAAATGATGACCCCACTCGCAATAATCAATTCCAGACTGGATAATATGCTGCAATCCAATAACCTGGATACCCGTGAAGGGGAGATGCTTGCAGAACTTTATCGGGCAACTTCCAAATTAACCCGGTTAAACCAATCTCTGCTGCTACTGGTTAAAATTGATCATAACCTCTTGCAGGACCAGCATCAGATTGACCTTGAAGCATTGGTAAAAGAGAAAGTATTATACTTTCAGGAACTCATGCAGGAGCGCAACATAACCATTCAAACGGCACTTTCGCCGGTGGTGATACACGCCAATCGCCAACTCATTGAGATTTTGATTAATAACCTTTTCAGTAATGTGATCAGGCACAATTATGAAAATGGACGCATAGAAATCGACCTGGATGCTCAGCAGATCATTTTCCGCAATACCGGACATAACCCGGCCCTTGATCCAGGCAGGATCTTCGACCGGTTTTATAAAGACAGTACCTCGGAAGGAACAGGGCTGGGACTGGCCATTTTAAAACAGATCTGCATCCGCCAGCATTACGCTTTGAGTTATGCTTACCTCAAGGGCCTGCACACTTTTACTATCACCTTTAAACCTTGAACGTATGAAATCCAGTTTTTTAACTCGCCAAACGTCACATAAGTCAAAAAAATATCCAGGCACTGTTAGGTTATGGCACTGGTTGAACCTACTAGTGATTAGCGGCTCACTGGCAACAGTGCTGGTTAATGCACTGCTCTTTGATCGCCAGCAGCGCAGTTTTGTCCGTTCGCAGTTATCTGCTGCAGGCGCTACGGTTACCGACCATCAGGCAGGCGCAGTTATACATGGAATGGAGGATCAGGTATGGGGATTTCATATCTACTTTGGGTATGCTTTAAGCGCACTTTTCCTGTTCAGGCTTGCTGCTGAATTTTTTCTTCCCCCACAATTGCGCCTGCTGACCAAGCTTAAAAGCGCTTTCCAAAGTTATAAAGCTTTGAAAAAGCAGCGGGAGCAGGCCAGGCATGAGCTTATTGTAAAGGGCTTATACGTTATTTTCTATCTCTTGCTTATAATAATGGTAGTCAGTGGCTTGCTGCTGGCTTTCGAAGACCAGACAGGTTTTTCTGAAAGCTTAAACCACAGTATTAAAGAGTTTCATGGTTTTTGCATGTACCTGATCATCATTTTTATCATTCTGCACATTGCAGGGGTACTGCTTGCAGAGCAAAAAGAAGATAAAGGTATTGTCTCAGATATGATTAATGGTGGAGAGCGCTAAAGTTTGTTTCCCCTGAGATTTCCTGGAAAATCTGATAATCTTTAAAGTGGGAGATTGACTTGGATATCGCCTGAATTTTAAAAAAAAGAAATGGAAAAACTACACACCGAGCAGCATCTGAAAAGTTCTGCTTTTATCTCCGATATCGTGATAGGCATGAGTGACGGATTAACCGTGCCCTTTGCCCTCGCTGCGGGCCTTAGCGCAGCAGTGAGCAGTAACAAGGTTATCATTACCGCTGGCATAGCCGAGATTATTGCAGGTTGCATTGCCATGGGACTAGGTGGTTATCTGGCCGGAAAAACCGAACAGGAACACTATGAAAGTGAGCTCAAAAGAGAATACCTTGAAATTGAGACTATGCCGGATAAAGAGCGGGATGAAGTCAAAGAAATTTTTTCTGCCTATGGGCTCGATCAGCAGGCGCAAGATCTCATCGTTTCGCAGCTCAGTAAAAATAAAGATCATTGGGTGGAGTTTATGATGAAGTTTGAGTTAGGCCTTGAAAAACCTGATATCAACCGGGCAAGGAACAGTGCATTGACTATTGGATTATCTTATTGCGTGGGAGGGATGCTGCCACTTTCTGCTTATTTTTTTACATCAAGGCCTGTAGATGGACTTACGGTTTCGGCGATCCTGACTACAATCTGCCTTTTCATTTTTGGTTTTTTCAAAAGTAAAGTAACCGGTCAGCCGCCAATAAAAGGAGCCTTTAAGGTCACCATTATCGGGGTCATTGCCGCCTGCGCCGCGTTCCTGATCGCCAGGCTGGTTAGCTAAGCCCAAAGATTTCACCTTGGAGCTGGAAATTTAAAATGCGTATTGCTTTACTTTTTTTGACATTATTTAACATTTTAAGGCCACAAAACTTCAGAATTTCTTCAGACTTTATCAATAGTTTTGTTACAAAAGGGAAGCGTTTAATGATGCAATTAGCCCAAATCCCGGAACCGGAAACCAGGAAGCTTTTATAGATAGAATTTTACAAAATTTTTCCAGATTCATCGATACTAAATGACCATCTATCGGAACATCTGGCCAATCGTGTAACACGCTGTTTATTTTAACTATAAAAAGAAATATGGACAGAAAGGAGTTTCTAAACAGTATGGGCATGAGTGCAGCTGCCTTTGCGCTGATTAACTGTATTGGCTGCAAGAAAGATAACCAGGTCAGTGCAGATACCACAGGCCCTACAGGTGTAGATTTTACGCTGGATTTGACCCTTGCAAGCAATGCGGCACTACTTAACAACGGAGGTTCGCTTATGGCCAATGGCGTAATTGTGGCCAGGACAAAGACAGGGAATTACATCGCTGTGCAGCGATCTTGCACACATGAAAGCTATACCCTTAGCTACCAGTCAGCAAACAGCAGGTTTTATTGCCCCAACCATGGTGCAACTTTTGCTGAAAGTGGCGCGGTAACCAACGGGCCTGCAACCCGTTCCCTCAGTGTATATAATACCCAATTAACAGGTACTTCATTAAGAGTTTATTCCTAAATTATGAAACTACTATTTATTGCCCTTTTTGGGCTGTTCGCCACCTCGCTCAACTGGATGGGCGATTTTTCCCAGGCACAGGAGCTGGCCAAAGCTAATCATAAACAAATATTGATCAATTTCTCAGGTTCTGACTGGTGTGGGCCTTGTATCCGTTTGCGCAAAGAAATCCTCGAATCCGAAAATTTTGAAGGCTACGCTTCAAATAATTTGCTGCTGGTACGCGCGGATTTTCCAAGACAGCAGAAAAACCAGCTTTCAAAAGCGCAGGTAAAGCTCAACGAAGCACTCGCCGAGCGCTATAATAAAGAGGGCAAATTTCCTTACACCGTCCTTGTAGATGAAAACGGTAAGGTGCTGAAAGCCTGGGATGGTTTTCCTGATGAAAGCCCCGAAGCATTTGTTGCTGAAATTGACCGGTTAAAAAAATAGCTCATATGACTTCTCAACTGAGTGTAAACCGCGTATTGAAACTGATGGGGAACCGCTTTGAATTCACCGCCGTTGCCGGGGATGAAAATGAAGGCAATGAGGCCATCGATGCTGCTATAGCTGAGGTAAGCCGTATTGAGCGCCTCCTCACCACCTTCGATGAAAGCAGCCAAACCTGTCAGATTAACCGTGCAGCTGGCACGGCACCCATACGTGTAGATCAGGAAGTCATCGCACTTATCCAGCGGGCACAAAAAATCTCCGAAATCACCGATGGGGCCTTTGATATCAGTTATGGCTCTATCGATAAACGCCTTTGGAACTTTGATCAGCAAATGACCAGCCTGCCTGACAAAGCAACAGCCCTGGCATCGGTAGCATTAATCGATTACCGCAATGTGGAACTGGATGAGCAAGCATCGACTGTTTTGCTCAAAAACAAGGGCATGCGCATCGGTTTTGGGGGCATCGGAAAAGGCTACGCTGCTGACCGTGCGAAACAGGTGATGCAGCAACAGGGTATCGCAAGCGGTATTGTAAACGCTGCCGGTGATCTCATTACCTGGGGCGTCCAGCCAAATGGAAAACCCTGGACTGTAGGTATTGCCGACCCCAGCCAAACCAATCAGCCATTTTCTGCACTACAAATCAGCAATATGGCCATTGCTACCAGTGGCAATTACGAAAAATTCGCCACTATCGGAGGCAAACGGTACTCACACACCATCGACCCTAAAACCGGACTTCCGGTAAGCGGGGTAAAAAGCGTGAGCATTATCTGCCCCAGCGCCGAGCTGGCAGATGCCTTGGCGACCCCGGTTGTGGTTATGGGCGCGCAGGTTGGCCTTGAGCTCATCAATCAAATTAAACAAGTGGCCTGTATCGTTATCGACGATGATGACAGGCTTTTTACCTCAGATAATATTAATGTGATATAGTTATGAAAATTTCCCAGACATTTTACCTTTCACTGGCCCTTGCGGCAGTGTGTTCAATCGCAATGAGCGCTTGCAGCAGCGTAAAGCCCTACCAGAAAAACAAAATCAACGATTCGGATATGATCCTCTCCGCACGGAAATCCCAAAAGTTTGAACAAAGCTTTCAGTTATACCGCGAGGGTGCTTCCGGAGCCAACGGAGGGAAAAGCGGTGGCGGTTGCGGCTGTAATTAAAAAGAAAAGAACAAGATGAAAAAGATATATTTCCATGTACTTTTTATGTACCTGGGCATGTTTGGCGCCTACGCACAAACCAGTCCCATAGCCGCAAAATCTGATAGCAGCAGCTATCAATCCCGAAAATTGAAGATCGATGAAGTCAACCTGGTTTCAGCCTACTACAATCAAAACGGGAACAATTCAGCTGTAACCGGTGGCATTGGTACCGAAAAACTAAGCGACTTTGCCAACACCATTGACCTGCAAATGTCCAGGTTCAACAAGCATGGGAAAAAGAACACCTTTTTGTTCGAACTGGGCATAGATCACTACACTTCTGCCTCTTCGGATAAAATTGATCCAAGTACCATTTCGTCTGCATCCTCTGCCGATACGCGGATTTACCCATCGCTGAACTGGACGCATTCTAATGAGCAAACAGGTAATTCATTTGGTTTTACAGGATCATACTCCACTGAGTTTGACTACCAATCCCTGGGGGCGGCTTTTAACCTTACCCGCCTGTCAAAAGATAAAAATACCCAGTTTGATTTCAAGCTGCAGGCCTTCCTGGACCAGTGGACGGTAATTTTGCCTGTTGAGCTGCGAACGGGAAACACTGGCAGAGGGGGTGAGCAATATGATACCGCACCGAGAAACTCATTTAGTACCTCCTTTTCGCTATCCCAGGTCATCAACAAGAACTTCCAGGCAGCACTGATCATTGAGCCATCTTATCAGCACGGCTTACTGGCTACCAAATACCAGCGGGATTATTTTACCGACGGTTCTTTGCGTGCAGAAACTTTACCTGATAAACGCTATAAATTACCGATAGCTTTAAGGATGAACTATTTTCTGGGAGACCGTTTTGTGATCCGGAGCTTTTACCGCTACTACATGGACAACTGGGGAATAAGGGCGCACACGGCAGAACTCGAAATCCCGGTAAAGGTGAATTCCTTCTTTTCCATCAGTCCGTTTTACCGCTACAACAACCAAACCGGTACCCGGTATTTCGCAGCCTATGGTCAGCACGATCCCTCAGCACAGTACTTTACCAGCGACTATGACCTTTCAACCCTGAACAGTGATTTCTATGGGATTGGCATCCGTCTATCCCCACCAAAAGGCGTACTGGGCTGGCAACGACTCAACATGCTTGAAATCCGTTACGGTCATTACTCACGTTCAACGGGCCTGGCCTCAAACATTGTGTCATTAAACCTGAAATTTAAATAAGGTTTTATTTGCAAATGCGGGGTTTACGATAAAATTAGTTTTAGGGTGCTTTTCAAAACAGAAAACACCCTTACCTGATATTGAATAAACTATCTTAAACTTAATGATATTCCACAATCGAATCTATTTATGTCACGTTAATGTGATTTATAACAGGATACATCTTTTATATAGTCGAACAGGTGTATATTGGTTTACATTTGTTTCAAATATTTAGGATATGTTTGATTGCTCTTACATTCACGCGTTGAGGAAGGCTATTTTAAGCAAGTCTCGTACTGATCCATCAGAACATCATTTTTGCAGAAAAATATCGATTGACATATTTTATTCAACAGATGAGTACTTAAGTGAAAGTACAATTAAGAGATTGTTTGGCGTACTGGTTGTTAATGAATCGCCTTCTCAAAAAGTACTGGGTATTTTAGTTCGTTACCTTGGATTTGAAAATTGGATGGATTTTGCAAAAAGTGTACAAGACAATGAACCGGTTTATCGATCTTAAGACAAGTTAAACCGGTTCTGGATTAGTTTTGCCATTAAGTGAATTGGCAAAAATTAATTGCGGTGCAACAATTACTTTTATCCGGTAGTTTTGGATACAGCAGTCTTTCTTCGCCTGGTTAATCTTTTAAGCTGTCCGAGGTGTTCAGTAGGTATATTATCACCTAAAAGCTTGCCCCATGGTTTAAGTCCTTCCACACGGTCAAAAATAATCTTCAGTACCGCTACAAATGGAATGGAAAGAAACATTCCCGGAATACCCCATAATGCTGCTCCCAGTAGAACGATTACAATCGAAATCAGCGCATTAATCTGAACCTTTGAAGATACAATTTTTGGCACAAGTAAATTATTGTCAATAAACTGAATCAGGGCGTAAGCGCCAATAATAAGTAACTGGGTGGTAAAACCATCGAAAGTAACAGTAGCCATTAATACCGGCAGCGCGATGGCAATGATTCCACCAATGTACGGTAACAGATTGAGTATGGCCCCAATTACACCAATCAAAATGGCATTGGGTACACCTAGAATCAATAATGCACAGGAATTCATAACTGCAACAATACCAGTCTCGATTAATAAACCCACAATATAACTTTGAATGGCCGATTTTGTTTCAGTCAGGATTTCTCCTACTTTATGCTGATTTTCAGTAGAGAATACCTCGTATAGGAAATTTAATATCAAAGTTTTATAAAGCATGATCAGGAACGTATAGACCGGAATCAGGAAAACGACGCTCAATACGCCTATTGCGCCACTTAAAGTCTGTCCGATTACTGCTTTACTATTATTTGCTGCCTCGTTTATCATTTCGGTTTGCTTTTGAGTGGCAATGCCAAAAGTTTTTTCGAGCCAGGATTGGCCATTACTGAGTAGTTCAGTAAACTTTTGCTTCATCGCATCGATGTTATCAAAAAAGTGCGAAATCTGCGAGGATAAAAAATAAGCTATACCGGCAAGGACCAGTAAGGCAATGAGCATCGAAATTATAATTGCTACGATTTTGGGTAACTTTCGTTCCAAACGAACTTCCAGAGGGTTGAGCAAAATCGCAATCAGCACAGAAAAAGCCAGTGGCACCAGGATATCTCTGAGCACGCTCAGGATAAACACCAGGATGACCAGTCCAAGTAATATAACAGATGACTTGATATAAAATGGGTATTCTTTTTTCATGGGATAAACGTATTTAAAATTGCTAAATAAGTGGTTTCAATTATCAATTCAAGTAAAATGTAAGTCTCTCAAATACTGTTTTAAACTGGCAGTTGAGTTATTGTTTTCACCTCAGTTATTTTACAGTCTTGTTCCTTAAAACAGCAAAGTTTCCGATAGCAACCTTTGTCCATTCTGTTTACATCTTGCTAGTTAACATAGGATGTAACATTTTGTTTACCGTAAATTGAAATATATCTTTTGGATAGGTTTTGACCTCAATTTAGCTCATCGGTTGAGTATTAATGGGCAAGGTAACTTTAAAACGAGATCCTTTTTCCGGTTCGCTTTCAACCTCAATTGATCCCGAGTGCCTGTCAATAATTTCTTTACAGAGGTAAAGGCCAATCCCAAAACCGGCAATAGATCCCATGTTGGTGTTTTTAACCCGGTAGTAACGTTCGAAAATATGGGGCTGGTCTTCTTCAGCTATGCCCATTCCCTGATCTTCGACCCACATAACCAACTCATCTTTTGCTGAACGTTTGTAGCCTACTGTGATGGTAGAACCCACCGGCGAATATTTTGCTGCATTACCAACCAAATTTTTAATTACCTGAGCAAGTTTCTCGCGATCACCATAAACAGGCAAAGCGCCTCCTTCAATAAATGAAAGCCTATGGGTATGTATATTGGCCGACAGTTCGTTTTCCAGTTCCGAAAAAAGCTCCTGAGCATCAAAATGACTATAATCGATGGCCATTTTTCCTGATTCCAGCCTGGATACGTTCAGAAATCCATTAATCATTGAAGTCATGTAGCCAATTTGTTTAAGGGCTTTATCACTGGTAGATCCCAGCCATACATCGTCGTTCTGAATAGCGTTTCGTTTAATCAGCTGCAGGTAAGCTTTCAGCGAAGTAACAGGCGTTTTCATCTCGTGGCTCACCATGCCGATAAAATCATCCTTACGTTGTTCGTCTTTTTTCTGCTCGGTAACATCGCGTAATGTTCCGTTCAGACTTGTAGGATTACCGGCCAGATCATAAAATACTTTTCCAAGCGCCTGTAAAGTCCTTGCCTGTTGCCCCGGAGTTTGTACCTGATATTCGATTTCATAATGGCCATCCTGCTCTCCATTAAGTGCGGCAGATATGGCCTTAATCACACGTTCGCGGTCTTCTGATACAATTACATCAAGGGCATTAGAGAGGTCAATTTGCTCGTCTTCTGAAAGGCCGAACCAGGCTTTTAATAAGGCATTACCTGAAAACGTATTGGTGGCAGACTCATAGTAAAATGTAGCCAGCTCTCCGGCCTCAATCGCCATCTTGAGCATCTGTTGATTTTTATCGTGGGCAGCACGTGCTGCCATTTGTTCGGTAATCTCTTCCAGGATGCAAAGTATGCCGGTAATTTCTCCGCGCGAAGACCGGATGGGCTGATACATCGAATTAACTACTGCCTCGCGTGTACCATTCGGTGTGTACAGGTTAACCCTCAGCTCCCTGTTTATCCGGGGCTCGCCAGTCTGGAAAACCTTTTCCAGCCATGCAAGCATGGGCTGACCTGCCAGTTCAGGACGTGCAAGCTCGTGGATTTTTCCTATAACATCCTGTTCAGTGCGTCCCCAGATTTTCAGAATTTGTTCATTAGCGATATCGATGATATGCTCAGGGCCCTGCAAAACGCAAATACCTACAGGTGCCTGCGCAATGAGCGTGCGCAGTTTTTCCCTGCTGTCAGCAAGATCAACAAAAGAGCGGTTAAGTTCTTCATTGGTAGAGGTCAGCTCTTCCATAGTGGCGGCCATCTCCTCATTAAGGGCCTGTTCTTCTGCTTCTTTTTCTGCAATCCTTAAAAGATGCGCCCTTCTTTGGGTAACATCTTTGGTGGTATGAATAATGCAGAGGGTGCGTCCGGACTGATCCTGAATTGCCCTGTACTCAAAATCGAAATAAAATTCCTGCAGGATACCATCAACCACAAGTGAGGCCGGAGTATCAGATACGGAATAGGTTAGCCCGGTATGCCATACACGCTGTAAAATAGCAATAAATGGCTGCCCTTCAAGTTCGGGAAGTGCTGCGGCAAGGGTTTTACCGATAATCGTTTTATCTTTTCCCCAAATGGAAAGCATTGCATCATTAGCAAATCTGATCAGCAGATCTTCATTGATATAAATGGCGGTTGCATCGCTCGAAGTCTGGAGTGCAGCAATCAGCATGCTATCACTAAATTGGTCAAAAAGTGTGTGGTCCGCAGGATTCATGGTGTGCAAAGATATAAATCAACAAGATTCACACCTTAATTGTTTAGTTTTTTAGTACCACCTTTAAGAGTACGTAGTCAATTAATGAAAAGGTAATTTATTGAACTCTACGATATTGAATCGCTGTCAGGTATTTACTGTTCAAAAAAACTTTAACAGGGCCCATTTTGCTCGTCTATGCGCTTAAGTATAGCTGACAAAATGATATTATAAGCTACATAGGCAACAAAAATAAAGAAGCCAAGCTGCAGCGCCGAATTGTTCGCCGTAATCACTTTTAGCGTATCGCTGGTGATATTAAGTCCTGAAAGCTGACTTTTTAGAATGCCATTAAGGCCTATATAGGTCATGGCTATCCCGACAACCATCACATCTGCCATATCCCATTTGCCTAAATCAAAAGCCAGAAAACGGACGAATTTCGAATTACCCAGTAATTCGCTGCAAGATACCTGTAAGCCCCGTGCGATCAGGCGCAGCAAGGGGAGTATCACCACGAAGAGCATCAGCAATACCCCCACCAATATTGCATCGGGTTTAGGTTGTTCTACCAGCGTGCCGATTACTCCGAGTATGCTCTGGCTTTGAAAAAAGAGCACCTGATTAGAGAAAACAAGTTTTTCGCCAAGTAGTGCAAACTCTAAGGTTTGAATTCTGGCATCGACCTCAATAATAGGGGATGATACACCCACTGCAAGTAGCGTAAAGGCAAAAAGCAATGAAATAATAAAAAGCGGAACTTCGAGGTTTACCCGTTTGCGCAGCCATAACCAGAGCAACAGGGCAATGGCAATGCAGGCGGTCATGCCAATCGCATACCTGTAGCTTAAATCTTTAATGTAACTAAGTTTAGCATTGATAACCTTATCAAAGGCGGCTGAATTATTGACTTTGTATTTTTGATATATGCTATGCTCAACCGAAGAGATGGTTTGATCGCTCCGGTCGTAAGTTTGCGCTTCCAGCTCATCGAGTTTCCCTGTTGCTACAGATTTTAATTTTTTCAGGCTCGCTGGGCTGGTTACTTTGGTAACAATGGTGCGGGAAAAGGAAGGAACCAATGCATGTATCTCTTTTACATCAACAAAAGTATTGAAAGCGAGTTTTTTGAGTTTTGCACCAAGCCCTTTCTGAGGCTTTGTAACTTCTGCAACAGCTTTGTTTACCATACCATGCAGCTGTTTTTCAACCTCTTTTTGCATATCCGCTTTCTGGTTTTTGGTCAGCTTAAAGCCCTTTACCCGTCTGTCGACCACCGCCGATATTTTATCGCCCCAGCGGTCTACCGAAAATATACCAAAGGTAATGTTGTTTGAAAGACTGTAATCTTCTTTAATATGCTTCTGCTCGTAGGCAAGTGCCCTGAACCGATAGCCACAATATGCAGCTGTAACCAGGAGAAGTGAAAGCATCGCAATCAGCAAAAATGAAGCTGATCTGGATGCCCCGGATGCTGTATGGTTAGTATTGATAGTATCTTTTTGCAATTTGCTCATTAATTTACAGATTTAATGCACATCGTGCGGAGTAATAGATTTAAGGATTGTAGAAAGGATCAACCCATAAAGTACAAAACAGATAAAAATAATGTAGCCTGGTTGCAGGGCTGTGTTATTGGTGGTCAGTATCGTAAGCGAATCGTTGTTGATATTCAATGCCCGCAACTGGTTTTCAAGAAGCCCGTTAAGCCCAATGTATGCCATTAAAATTGCAATAACGATTACATCTGCCATGCTCCATTTTCCAGACTGAAAAGCAAAATACCTGATTATCCTGTTTTCTGCCCAACGTTTTCCGCCCAGCAGGTGCACACCGGTTGAAGTTAGTTTTACAACAGGGAAAAGGATACTGAAAGCCAGGATCAATACACCCACCAGAACCGAATCTATTGCCGATTGGCTAATGAGCACGCGAACTACATCCATAATACTCTTGCTCTGGAAAAAGAGTACCTGATCGTTAAATACCACATGCTCTCCGAGTAAAACAAAGTCCAGAGAGCGGATCCTGGCGTCAACTTCGATCATCGATGCGGTAAGGCCTACGCCCAGCAGGATGAATGCAAAAAGCAACGACATGATGAAAAGTGTTGAATGTAAATCTGTGCGCCTGCGTAGCAGCCACCAAAATGCAAGCACCACAATAACGCAGCTTAACATGCCAAAACAGTAGGCATAGGTTTGTTTCCTGATGCTGATTAATGAACTACTGAGCTTTTGGTTCAGCTGCGCATTAGAGGATACACCATAACTGTTGTAAATTTTTTTCATTATCGCATTGTTGGCAACAAATGCGGTATCCTGGCTTTCTTCTTTGGCTATTTCATTAAATTCGCCCAAAGCCATACGTCCAAGTTGCTTTTTGTTTTTCGGATTATCGATTTCGGCGATAATTTTTCGGGCAAAGGAGGGAACCTGCGCACGGATACTATCCGAATTCACAAAGTTTTTAATGGCGAACTTCTGAATCTTACCACTGATGGTTTTTTTGGGTTTGTTTACCAGGGCTTCGGCCTTATCAATAAGTGCAAGGAGTACCTGTTCAACTTCGCCCTGAAGCACTTTTTTTTGCTTGCGGGTTATTTTAAGCCCGGAAACCTGATGGTGAACAATAGCTGCAACCTTATCTTTCCATTGTTGTACAGAAAACAGCCCATAAGTAATGTTGTTTACCCTCGAATAATCGTGTTTAATTTGTTCCTGCCTTTCTGACAACTGATGCAAACTGTAGCCGAAAAAACCTTCGGCTGCAAGCAGTATGGCCAGTGCAAAAATGAGCAAAATGCGGTGGCTAAGTTTACCGGCTGTGGTCTTGTTGATTATTTTTTCCAATCTTAGCGTTATGAAGGTGGTTAAATCTCCTGGATAGGAACTATTGGCATTTAAACATGCATTTTTGGAAAAAGTTTTATCCGGGGCTGCTAAAAAGAAATGAAAGCAGACAAGACGATGCGGGTTGAAGTTTTAGGACCAGACAAATTTTGCTGTGGAAACATGAAAACTTGTTTAATTGAGTCGCCTAAATGCATCTGGCGTTAATCCAACTTTTTGTTTGAATAAGCGGGTTAGGTGCTGTGGATACTTAAATCCTAGTTCCATGGCGGTTTCACTGATCGAGCTATCAGGAATGCATATCCTGGCTTTAACCTCTTCAATAAGTTTGCGTTGTATAAAGTCGGTGGCTTTATTGCCTGTTTCTTTTTTAATCAGGTCACCAAAATAGTTTGGAGATAAATGGAGCTGCTCAGCAAAATAGCTTACGCCAGGAAGCCCGAGCTGCTGTGATTTCCCTGAACTGAAATAATCATCTAAAAGGTTTTCAAACCTTGACAATATATTACCGGTCACATGGGTCCTGGTGATAAACTGCCTGTGGTAGAAACGCAGGCAGTAATTTAATAAAAGCTCTATATTGGAAACGATCAGGGTTTTGCTATGTCTGTCTGAGATGAGCTTGATTTCTTCTGTTATTTTATTCAGGCAATCCACAACTGTTGAGCGCTCACTTTCTGAAAGGTGAAGGGCTTCATTTACCGCATAGGAGAAGAAAGTATACTCCCTTATCTTTTTTGCTAGTCCGGTTCCGGCAATTAAATCGGGATGAAAAACCAGGGCCATACCCGAAGGTTTGATTTTACTGCCGCCATCATCAATTCCGTAAACCTGGCCGGGGGCAATAAATACTAGTGTTCCCCCTTCGTAGTCGTATGGCTGACAACCATAGCGCATATCCCCACACTTTACATTTTTCAGGAAAATACAATACAGACCCATTTGCCTGCTGAACTGCGTATAAGTAGCTATCTCATCAAAATTAACCACATTTACCAGTGGATGCCGGGTTTCAGCCCCCATTTCCTCATTATAGCTTTTAACCGTGTCGATCTTTTTCACTGCTGCCATGAACCATTATTTTTCTAAACAAAATTAAAAACCTTTCATGCTAATATTGCCTACCAAAGGCAAAAACGTAAAAAAGGTAGGTAAATCGGTATTCTGTATAATTAAACCAACACCTAGAATGTCGAACTTTGTTTTACTAAAAAAAGCCCTGTTTCCGATTCAAAAATACTGTTTCAATAAACAGCACAGGGCATACGTAGTACTACATCACAATCACATTAAAAACAAATCTCATGAGCAGATTCAACTTTAAAGGCATGATCCTACTCTTTTTGTTCGCTATATACATCAATACCATGAAAGCACAGGAAAATAATAAAACTCAGCATACCTTAAACAAATCGCAGCAGGCCATGGCTATCATAGCTATCCTTACCGCCAAGGGAGATCAGCAGGCACTGGAAATAGCGTTGGAAGCTGGCTTAAATGCCGGGTTGGAGATTAATCCAATCAAGGAGGCCATGGTACAACTTTATGCCTACTGCGGATTTCCACGCAGCCTGAATGCGCTGAACACTTTCAAACGCGTATTGGATACAAGGTTAGCAAAAGGCATTCAGGATAAACAAGGTAAACCGGTAGTAACAGAAAACAATAATATTGATAAATATGAACAGGGGAGAAAAGTCCTGGAAGAGCTGACCAAAACGCCACAGCAAAAGCCGGCTCCCGGATTTGGGGAATTTGCACCCCGTGCCGATCTCTTTCTAAAGGAACACCTCTTTGCAGATATTTTCAGTAGCGATGTACTCAGTTTCAGCGAACGGGAGCTGGTTACCATTTCTGCCCTGGCAGCCATGCAAGATGTAGAACCCCAACTAAAAGCACACATCGCTATGGGCAGAAATACCGGAATTACCGATGCCCAGCTTGCCGAACTTGCCGCTATCCTGGAAAAACACACTGGAAAAGCACAGGCAAATAACTTCAGAAAAACACTCGGACTAGCAGAACTTCCTCTCATACAGTCCGATATGATGGTCAGGATTGCTGAGATCGAAATAGTGCCAGCATACCTGGAACAATACAAGGCAATTCTAAAAGAACAGTCGTTTACAGCAATAACAACAGAACCGGGGGTAATTTCTATTTTTCCAATGTACCAAAAAGATAAGCCCAATGTGTTCAGACTGGTCGAAATTTACAGTAGTAAAGAAGCCTACGATTCACATATCAGATCAATACATTTTCAAAAATACAAGAGCAGCACCTTAAAAATGGTCAAGTCGTTGAAACTGGTCGATATGGATGCCCTGAGTAGCGAAAACATGCAGTTGATTTTCGAAAAGATAGGTAATTAAATCAGGACAGGTAGCTACTGTGTGCTTAATCATTTCCATCTAAGTCTTATACTTATCAAATGCCTCCGGGATCCGGAGCATATTGATATTTAACCAGTCAATTTTCAAAAAAAAACTACCTGTACTTTATGTTTATATGGTTTATTAGGTAGTTTAATATGATCTGTTTGCAGTTTATTAAATATTGTCTGAGTAAAAAGGCTTATGTGTTTGAAAAATGCTAATTTATTTTTGATTATAACGTGAGGAATTATTAAATTTTGATTAAATTTTCTTATTTAGGTGGGGAAATTAAAGTTGTTGTGTATTTTTGATAGTATAAAGTTTGTGAAATTTAATCGGAAGAAGAGATTTTTTAGTTTTGTGTGTTTTTTCTGATTTTTGCTCAGGCAAAAGTAATTATTAGCTGGTTTTTTTGGTTTAATCTCCGTTTTTGGATGAAGATAGGAGAGAAATATAATGCATGTTCCTTTTTTAATTGATATTTATGAAGCTACGCCAATTACCCCAATTGATTCCTTTTATCTTTTTATTGTTGCCAGGCTGGCAAGCAAGCGCTTCTACCAGCGATTATCCGCATGGCTGTCTGATCTTTTACAATGGGGCAGAGCGGGTCTTCACCCAATATTTGCATACTGATGCCTCCTCTTCACGCCATTATTCAGTTGAAGTGAGTTACGCTCAAGGTAATGCAGCTTGCGAGGTGGCCTATAGTTATACCTCGCCTTATAGTGGTGGCTGTACAGTGAACGGAGCTACTACCGGAACCAATGTGACGATCACCTCCATCGTGGATTGTGCTGTTGATCATCACCTGATGATCGGTTTACTCGGAGTTGGATTGCTCTGGGGTGGACGAAGACATTTCAATTATAGTATGGCCAGACCAAAGCGTAATTTGGATTTAGTGCCTGGCTGGTAATTAAAAGAATTCCATAACCTAAAATATTGTCATGGCACAATATTTTAAGTATCTTAGAAAGGTTATTATCAAAATGTAATCTGTGTTCCTGTTGTTTAAATTACTCAGCAATCACAACAAAACCTAAAACGCTCCTATGTATAGAAAAACTACTATCCTGTTTATTTTGGTAATTACACGTATGTTGGCCAGCGCCCAGCAAACCGATATTGGAGGCATTGATAGAGATACCATCAGCAATTATTCTAAATATAAACGTTCTATCGGCTTTGCAGGCTTACTTCAAACCCGTTTTTTAGCCTCACTTACAGATAAGGTAGATATTAACGGTAAAAATTTTAGCGAAACTGCTGAAAGCAAAAACAGAAATGCTTTTATGCTCAAGCGTGCAAGATTGCAGATTAAAGGCAATGTTAACGACCATTTCGCAGCCAATATTATGGTCAACTTCGCTGAGTTTAACTCCAATCCATCCAATAAAGTATTGGAGAATGCTTACGTCAAATATAGTCTGAACAAGCATTTTAATATACAAGCCGGGCAGTTCAGGCCTTTTTTTGGGATAGAAGATGCGCTTCCGGTTGATGTGATCCGGACTTTTGATTACTCTAATCAATATTATGCTTTTGGGGCAAGTGGCTGGCAAAGTTTCCAGATTGGCTTGTCGCTGCTTGGCGATATTACTTCGAACGCAAAAGTTCCGCTCAGGTATTATTTAGGCGTGTACAATGGAAATAACAGAAACGAGCCTTCAGATAATGATGAAGCTAAAAACTTTTACGGAAGAGTAGAGGCAGAATTGACCAAAAAATTAATTATCGGCGTAAACGCAGCCGTGGGTAGTCTGGGCAAAGGTCAGGGCGATGCCTGGGGAGCAGATGTGGTCACTACACATAAAGTGGGGAGTAGGTGGCAGTTTTCTTTAAGCGCAGAGTATAAGAATGGTACAAATCTGGCCCTTTTTAATACCTATACCAACAATGCCCCCTCACTTTCAGCAGTCAGAATGCAAGGTTTTTATGTATTCCCCATATTACGCTATAACCCTAATTTACCTCGTTTAAGAGGCATAGAATTATCTTCCAGGTATGAATATCTGGATGTTAACTACAAGTTAGATCCAAACCTGAGGCAAAATATTGTTCCCAATATCTCGCTCGTATTCGCCGACGATTTTTATGCAGCGATACAGACCGGCGTTAACATTAATCTCTACAATCGTAATTTACCCCTCACAGCTACTTACACCAGTAGTTTGTATTACCTGCAATTACAAGTCCGCTTTTAATTTTTTTATTCATGAAAGACATTAACCTCAAATCACTGATCATTACAGCCATTATTGGACTGGTGATCTGGTTTATCCCTGTTCCCGAAGGCGTAAAACCCAATGCATGGCATTTATTGGCTATATTTACGGCAACCATTGTCGGCATCATTCTAAAGGCAGCGCCAATGGGTTCTATGGCTATGATTGGGATTACCCTTTGTGCAGCTACACAGGTATTAGCTCCCGGCGACCCTGTATTATCCATAAAAAATGCACTTAGCGGCTTTGGTAATTCAACCATTTGGCTAATCGGATTGGCATTTTTTATCGCCAGAGGGTTTATTAAAACCGGGCTTGGGACCAGATTGGCCTATATTTTTATCAGGATGTTTGGTAAAAGCTCTCTTGGGCTGGCCTATGGCCTCAATACAGCCGATCTTATCCTCGCACCGGCCATCCCCAGCAATACTGCAAGGGCGGGTGGGGTAATTTATCCCATCATGAAATCTATTGCAGTAAATATGGGCTCCTCTCCAGAGAAAGCCGAAACGCATCGTAAAATCGGTGCATTTTTGACCTTAAGTAGTTATAATGCCAATATGATTACTTCGGTTATATTTCTCACAGCCACGGCCAGTAATCCCATGGCGCAGAAATTTGCCAAAGATTTAGGGATTACCATTACCTGGGGAAGCTGGTTTTTGGCTGCAGTAATTCCCGGACTGGCCTGTTTCTTATTAGCCCCTGTTTTTCTTTACAAATTTTATGCTCCGGAGTTAAAAAAGACACCTGATGCACCTGGAATAGCCGCGGAGGAACTTAAGAAAATGGGACCAGTTAGCAGGCAGGAGTGGTTAATGGTTGCCACCTTTATTATTTTACTGGTATTGTGGATATTTGGTAACCTCTTCGCCATGGATGCAACTACGGGAGCTTTGATTGGCCTTTCGACATTGTTGCTTTGCGGCGTGCTGAGCTGGGACGATGTAAAATCAGAAAAAGGTGCCTGGGATACTATAGTCTGGTTTTCTTCCCTGGTTATGATGGGATCTTACCTCAATTCATTGGGATTTATCGGGTGGTTCGGTCAGTTGGTTGGTAAAGAAATGTCGGGTTTAAGCTGGCAATGGGCTTTCCCGATTATTATATTGGTATATTCTTATTGCCATTACCTATTTGCAAGTGCTACGGCCCAGGCAGCGGCAATGTATTCCGTATTTTTAGCGGTCGGGATTGCAGTTGGTGTTCCGGGCACGATGCTGGCTATCTTTTTAGGAGCCTGTGCCACGCTTATGGGATCGCTTACACATTA
This sequence comes from Pedobacter kyungheensis, assembly GCF_000812965.1. Lineage (GTDB taxonomy): Bacteria > Bacteroidota > Bacteroidia > Sphingobacteriales > Sphingobacteriaceae > Pedobacter > Pedobacter kyungheensis. Next base: position 46,805 of record NZ_JSYN01000003.1, on the reverse strand, counting down.
TGGCCATGGTCCGGCACCAATATTTTTCGGCAGTACCTATGTGGATATGAAAGATTGGTGGAAACAAGGTTTTTTTATTAGTGTACTCTTCCTGCTCATCTGGTTTGTAATCGGTGGGCTTTGGTGGAAAGCAATAGGGTTATGGTAAGATTAAAAGGAAGTACACAGGCATATAAATTATGGATGGCCCTTACCGGACTTTTTCTATGCGTATTTCTGGTCATCCATGTTTTAGGTAATCTACAGCTTTTTTTACCAGCTGAGCAGGCAAGAGAACAGTTTAACTGGTATTCCAGGTTGTTATCCGGTAACATATTGATCATGCTCATCTCTTATGTGCTTTATTTTTCAATCCTGGCACATGTCTTTTACGCGATTGTACTTACGCTAAAAAAGAAAAAAGCAAACGGTGCAGCTTATGCCTACGACAGAAGAGCTAATGTGAGTCCATGGTATAGCCGCAATATGGGATTACTGGGAACCATTATTTTGCTTTTCCTGATCATCCACCTTAAAGACTTTTGGTATCAATACAAATTCGGCGAGTTGCCCCTCGATAGTCAAGGTCAGAAAGACCTATACCAGATCGTTATCACAACCTACCGGCAATTTTGGTATGTTTTGGTATATGAGTTAGGGCTGCTTGCACTGGGCTTTCATTTGCTGCACGGTTTCTTCAGTGCTGCCAGAACATTGGGACTATATCATCCAAAATATGTAAGGATAATGAAAGTGTTTGGCTGGGGCTATACCGTGTTAATCATCGCAGGATTTATGGCCATGCCCGTTTACATTTATTTAATGACTTAAGATGAGTAAACTAGACGCAAAAATTCCAGAAGGTTCGCTCGAAGATAAGTGGTCGAACTTTAAAAATAAGGCCAGACTGGTTAATCCCGCCAACCGGAAAAAGATGACGGTTATTGTGGTTGGAACAGGACTGGCTGGCGCCTCATGTGCGGCTGCACTTGCCGAGCAGGGTTATCAGATTAAATCTTTCTGTTTTCAGGATACACCCCGAAGGGCACATTCAGTTGCAGCACAGGGCGGGGTGAATGCTGCTAAAAACTATAAAAATGATGGTGATAGTGTTTACCGGATGTTTTACGATACCATTAAAGGAGGGGATTTCCGATCGCGCGAGGCTAATGTTTACCGTTTAGCCGAATGCTCAGCAGCCTTAATTGACCAGGCGGTGGCGCAGGGGGTACCCTTTGCCCGCGAGTATGGTGGCTATCTCAATAACAGATCTTTTGGTGGAGTACAGGTTTCCAGAACATTTTATGCCAGAGGACAGACCGGACAGCAGCTTTTACTGGGTGCCTATCAGGCGTTAATGAGGCAGGAAAACCTGGGGAAAGTAAAGACCTATTCGCGGCACGAGATGCTGGATCTGGTGCTTATCGACGGTAAGGCAAAGGGGATAATTTCACGCGATCTGGTTACGGGAGAAATCGAAAGGCATGCTGCCGATGCAGTTGTTTTGGCTACCGGAGGATATGGGAAAATCTATTACCTTTCTACGCTGGCCATGGGGTGTAATGCTTCTGCAATCTGGAGGGCACATAAAAAAGGAGCTTTAATGGCAGGAGTAAGCTGGATCCAGTTTCATCCTACCTGTCTGCCTCAATCCGGAGAGAATCAGTCTAAGCTTACCCTGATGTCAGAATCGCTGCGTAATGATGGCAGGATATGGGTGCCACTGTTGCCGGATGAGAAAAGAGCAGCAGCAGCCATTCCGGAAGCAGAACGGGATTATTATCTGGAGAGGCGCTATCCTGCATTTGGTAACCTTTCTCCCAGAGATATTTCCTCGAGGGCAGCGAAAGAACGTATTGATGCCGGATTTGGTGTCGGACCAATGAAAAATGCAGTATATCTCGATTTTTCCAAAGCATTAGCAGAGCAGGGAAAAGAAAAGATTAAAGAGAAATATGGCAATCTTTTTGCCATGTATGAGAAAATTAACGGCATAGATGCCTACAATGAGCCCATGTTAATCTCTCCCGCTGCTCATTTTACCATGGGTGGTTTATGGATCGATTATGAGATGATGACCAGTATACCCGGTTTATTTGCACTGGGAGAAGCTAATTTTTCAGACCATGGCGCAAACCGCCTGGGCGCAAACTCCCTGCTTCAGGCTTGTGTAGATGGTTATTTTATTGCTCCTTATACCATACCGAATTACCTCGCAGGCGAGCTGAATACTGGTAAGCCCGATACCTCACATCCTGCATTTGCTGATGCTGAAAATGCAGTAAAAGCGCAGTTAGCCTTTTTTATGCAATGCAAAGGGAGCCTTTCGGTCGATTATTTTCATAAAACATTGGGTAAGTTGCTCTATGATAAATGCGGACTATCCAGAAATAAAACTGGTTTGGAAGAAGCAATAAAAGAGATTCAGCAACTTCGTGAATTGTTTAAAAAAGAACTTAGAATAACCGGAGACGCAGGGTTGAATAGCGAGCTGGAGAAGGCCGGAAGAGTGGCAGATTATCTGGAGCTGGGCGAGCTGATGTGTGAAGATGCATTGCAAAGAGCAGAATCTTGCGGGGCACATTTCAGGGAAGAATTTCAAACTGCCGAAGGCGAAGCGTTACGTGATGATCAGGACTATGCCTATGTTTCGGTCTGGGAATGGACAGGGAAAGATCAGCCACATCTTTTGCATAAAGAACCCCTGGTGTTTGAAAATGTAAGTTTATCGGTAAGGAGCTACAAATAGAAAGGTTATGAAATTAAACTTAAAAATCTGGCGCCAGGAGCACAGCGAAGCGAAAGGAAGTCTTGTAAATTATCAGCTTGATGGAGTGACCACGCACATGTCTTTTCTGGAAATGCTCGATATGCTCAATGAAACGCTAATTCAAAAAGGCGAACGCGTTATCGAATTTGATCATGATTGCAGAGAAGGTATTTGTGGGCAGTGCGGACTGATGATCAACGGACGGGCACATGGCCCTTTAAAGCATACTACTACCTGCCAGTTACACATGCGTAGCTTTAAAGATGGAGATACGGTTTACATTGAGCCCTTTAGGGCAAATGCATTTCGGGTGCTCAAAGACCTTAAAATAGACCGGAGTAGTTTTGACCGGATTATAAAGGCAGGAGGTTATATCTCCGCTTCAACCGGTCAGGCTCCTGAGGCCAATAGCATACCCATAGGGCATGAACAGGCTGAGGCCGCCTTTGATGCAGCAGCCTGTATTGGCTGTGGTGCATGCGTAGCAACCTGTAAAAACTCCAGTGCTGCACTTTTCACCGCTGCAAAAGCAGTACATTTGGCAATTTTGCCTCAGGGCCAGATCGAAAGTGCCGGAAGGGTATTGGCTATGGTTGACAAAATGGATGAAGAAGGTTTTGGCCATTGTTCCAATACAGAGGCTTGCGAGGTAGAGTGTCCTCAGGGTATTTCTGTGCTACACATTGCAGAATTAAATTTCCGCTACCACAAGTCGCGATTGCTGAAAAAGTAGTGCTTATATGAAGATCATAGCTAAGTTTGCATATTCTCAGGTTTATATGATAAAATACATCGTGCTCGGGCTTTCCCTGCTAACCGCAGTGGCCTGTACAGGCAATGGAAAAAAGAAAGAAAGGCAAACAGTAAATACAGCAAAAGTAGCTGAACCCTTGGTCGATACCTCCTTACTGGTGCTTGATACTTTGATGATTGATAGCTTTCTGGTTAATAAACCGGCGTTTAAGGAATTTAAAGAGGATTTCAGAACATTTTATGCCGCCAGAAACTTCCGCTACGCCTGGTTTGATACAAAAGGGATAATCGAAGGAGCCCAGCATTTAGCAGGGCAGATCAGGGCCAGGGAAAATGATGGGGTAATAAAGAAACAGGCATACGCCGACGAGTTCTTTACCTTAATCGATCAGCAGAAAGCGAAACCGCTGAAGCCTTTGCTGGCCTTAGAGCTGATGTTAACTGCCCAATACTTTAGCTATTCGAAAAACAGGCTGGGAGGCTCAGAACTTACCAAAGCTAAAGATCTCGGTTGGTATTTACAGGCGAAAAAACTTTCCTATGCCCAGTTGCTTGCCAAACAGCTCAAAAGCCCTTCCAGCGAGATAGAACAGGAAGCGGTGATCCCTCAATATATCGCCCTGCGCAAAATGCTTAACCATTATCAGGAGCTCGAAAAAAAGGAAAAAGATGTATGGGTAGACAATGATACGCTGTTTAAAAAAATAAGCGTAGGAGATACACTGGTGGCGCTGGCTAAGCTGCGCGAACGGTTATTGCAGTTGGGCGATCTAAAAATTAAAGCACCCGACAGCGTGTACGATCAGCCCCTGGCAGATGCCATAGTGCGGTTTAAAAAAAGACATGGCATACGCGCCGATTTTTCCATCAGTCAAGGCTTTTTGAAAGAAATCAATGTTCCGCTGCATAGCCGCATACAGCAGATGATGATCAATTTAGAGCGCATGAGGTGGATTCCGCTGGGAGATCATGGCGCTAAGTTTATTTTGGTTAACATACCCGCCTACCAGCTGTATTACTATGAAAATAACAAGCTCAGCTGGGGCTGTAAGGTTGTAGTTGGAAAGGCAATGAATCAGACGGTTATTTTTGAAGGAAATTTACAATATATCGTTTTCAGTCCATATTGGTATGTGCCCGAAAGCATCATCAAAAAGGAAATCCTGCCAGCTATGAAAAATAATCCGGCTTATCTCGACCGGCATCGAATGGAATGGAACGATGGCAAGGTAAGGCAGAAACCCGGAGCCGATAATTCATTAGGCCTGGTAAAGTTTATATTCCCCAATGTAAACGATATTTATTTACATGATACCCCGAGTAAGCCTTTATTTAAAGAAGATGTCAGGGCCTTTAGTCATGGCTGTATCAGGGTTGAAAAACCAAAAGAACTTGCGGCGCTGTTATTACCTAAATGGACCTCAAAAAATATCGATGCTGCCATGAAAGGTGGAAAAGAGCAATGGATTCCATTAAAAAGTAAAGTTCCGGTTTATATCGGCTATTTTACAGCCTATGTAGATTCGGCGGGAGAATTGAATTTTAGGGATGATGTCTACCAGCGCGATGGGCGTTTGCTGGAAATGTTGATGCAGTAAACTGCAACCTCATGATTTTTTTATCCGCTATTGGATAACACAGGCTTTATTGATAGCTTTATTTTAAAGACAAATTTAACCATAGAAAAACAAAACAGGATATGCTGGGAAATCTAAATAAAGGAGAGATCGTCGCACTGCTGGAAAATCAGGTAATTGGCCGGTTGGGCTGCCATAGTGAGGGCGAAACTTACATTGTACCGATAAACTATATCTATCACGATAACGCTATCTATGCCCATTCGGCAAAGGGAAAGAAAATGGATATGCTGCGGGCAAATCCGGAAGTATGTTTTCAGGTCGACCAGATTGAGGATACTTTTCGCTGGAAAAGTGTAATTGTTTGGGGAAAGTTTGAAGAACTACAGGGAGAGGAACGGCAGCAGGCCATGCAGGGAATTATCCACAAGATTATGCCCTTAACAGATGCTTCATCTCAGGGACCGTCTCATGGAATTGATCCGGCCGAGCGTGCCAATATTATTGTTTACAGGATTAATATCAAAGAGGGTACAGGCCGGTTTGAAGCGCATCCGGATTTGTAAGTGTAATAATGGCATAAATAAAAAAACACATGAGAAAAATTTATACGCTGGGGATAATCGGAACACTTTTGTTAGGAGCTTGTAATCAAACTGTTGAAAAGAAAGTCCAGTCAAAAAATGTCGATACTGTGGTTGTTCCCAAAGCAGATATTCTTATTTCCGAAGCGCTCACATCAGAACAACAAGAGAAACTTACTCCCGATAGTGTGCTGCAACGTATGAAAAAGGGGAATAAAGATTTTACGGAAGACAATCTTACGGTCAGGAATAGTACAGAAAGGGTTAGGAGGGCATCGCTTGGGCAGTATCCTAAGGCAGTTGTTTTATCCTGCCTGGATTCGCGTGTGCCGGTAGAAGATGTATTCCATAGTGGAATCGGAAATCTTTTTGTAGCCAGGGTAGCAGGAAATATTATCAATGATGATATTTTAGGCAGCCTGGAGTACTCTTGTAAAGTATCAGGTGCTAAGCTGATCGTGGTATTGGGACATGAATATTGTGGTGCAGTAAAATCCGCAATTGATGATGTAAAACTGGGTAATATTACTACACTTTTAGCGAAAATACAACCTGCAGTTCAGCATGCGAAGGCTTCTTTCAAGGGAAAAACAACTTCTTCAAATCCCGATTTTGTTGCGGCCGTATGTGATGAAAACGTAAAGGAGTCTATTCGTCTGATCCGTGAAAAAAGCCCCATATTGAATGAGATGGAAAAAAACGCAAAGATTAAGATTATTGGTGGAGTTTATGATATGAACTCCGGTAGAGTTGAGTTCTTTAATTGAGGTTCAAGGTTACGCCGGGCTTGCTCATGATCAGGCGCCAGGTTACCAGTAGCACCAATTATAGCTATTTTTTCGTGTCGCTGCTATCCGGTAGCCTAATCGCTTTCAATATCAGATATTAAAAGTGATAAGCCAGGCCAAGGTTAGCAAAGATATTGTACATTTTAAATGATATCCCTTTAAAGCTTCCTGGAAATACCGGAACAAGCCCCCATTGCAGTTCTGCCCTTACGGCCAGTTGATTCCAAACCAGCCTTTCAGCGCCACCCAATAGCCCAAAGTCAATTTTACGCTGGCGATCGCTGAAATCAAAACTGGCTTCATTAATCGTTATTTTTTCGCCAAAAGAGTCGCCTTTTCTCAGATAACCATCAGATACGCTTCCGGAGAAAGAGGGACTGATGAGCCGCGAGAGATAAACGCCAAGTTTGAATCTCCAGGCTTCACCTAATTGGTAACTGGCATAGACAGGAACAGAAAGATACAAGTTTTTTACCCTGGTGGTATTGGTGCCGCTAAAATCCCCTTCCACAAAAGCATCATCTACCGATACCTGCGTATGAAAATACTGAACGCTATCGATAACCTGCATGTTTTTAAAGCCAATATTTAGTCCTGATCCAATTGCCCATTTACTTCCTGTATGGTAAATGAGCTCATAACCCAGGCTGGGTGAAAAGCCCGGAGAATAATGATTTATTTTCCTGATGTTATCAGGAAGTGAAGTTGGGGCCAGGCCGCCAATATTATAACCAATGGTTATGCTGTGTTGAAATTTAGTTTGAGCATAGCCTGAAATCCAAAGTAAGGTTAACAGCAGAGAGAAGGTAATACGCATCAGATTTATTTAGGTTGGATAGATAAATGATCGATAACCAGGCGGCTGCCCAGCGAGCCGCGATAATGATCGCCTTCTTTACTCGAGGAGGCTACAATGGCAAGCATGAGTTTAGTTCCGGGCTGGGCAGTCCAGCCGGTCTTATAAACAAAGGGCAGATCAAATTTGGTAAAATCCGCTTTCATTGAACCATCGGCAAGTACTGCCCTGGCCACAATACGTTCTGAGTTGGCTATGTTGGTGCCATTTAGGCGTTCGGTGCCTTCAAATAAAACAGCGTAAATAGAGCATTCGTCTGTTTTGCCCGCAATAATATTCTGATTTTCATCCTGATAAGCCGCCCCTGGGGTGTATTTATAATAGCCGCTAAAGCGGTCGGGAAGGCCCTGGTAAGGTTCTCCGAATTCTGTGGCCGCCAGCGGGTTTACCAGCACTACAGCAGGATTAAAATTGCCCGTAAAGAGCGATCCGGCATAGAGGTATATACCCACAAATGCCGATAAAGCAGTGCCCTTAATGGTAACCATTTCAGCCGCTTTAGTAGATAAGTATCCATCGGTGGTTGAACGGGTAGGATAAGCGCCGGGCTCTTTAGGTACTCCGGATATCGCTACCCCCTGGTTACCCGAGCTCCAGACTGAGCTCATATCGTCTTCTACAGGATATTCATATTTATCGGTTGGATGCTGTTGCCAGTGCTCAAAATCGAATTTCCAGTTGCCCAGGTTTACTACCTGAAGGGTATAAGTCTTTTGATTTTCACTCCGCTCTGCAGTTACGGTATAACTTATAGTTCGGCCTGGAGTAAATATGATCTTTTCGCCTGAAGCCGGCGATACACGTGCATTTTTGGATAGCGTTAGCGTAGGGCTAATTCCATTTTCATAAGCCTCTTGGGTTAAATAAACCAGTATTTTCCGGTTAGCCTGATCAATAACAGTTGCTCCTGTGGTTAGCTCGGCAGGTATATTGAAAGATTCAATATCAGCTTCAGGGTTCTTTGGTGCATCTTTGATACAGGAGTTTAAGAGCAGGAGCAACATAAAAAAGGAAAAGAAAATTTTCATAGGCGTAAAACGAAAGGGAACGCTAAGGTGCTAATATGTAGTGATAAAGATAAGCAATAAGTGCGATGCTGACAATGCAGGCTTATACAGCCCATCTCTTAAACTGGCCGAAAATAAGATTTCGATAATAGTTCACCAGAATATTGGCAGGTTTAGCTTCAGCGATAAATGGAATGCCGTTGATAAATAAGCTACAATTAAACCGAATGGTTATATTTGTATCTTTAGTCTTAATCATCCCGGCTGATCAGAATTTAATTTACAAACCCTAATCAAAATCAACTGCTATTATGAATCAGGACAGCACAGAAGCTGAACGTTGGATTTCCTTTTGTGATGGTGATGAGGGCGCTCTCGTAAGTCTTTATGAGCGCTATTACAGCATGTTTTTTGTATGGGGCTGCAAGTGGTTAGCTGGTGAAGAGGATTTTGTAAAAGATCAGCTCCATGATTTTTTTCTTTATATATGGGAGAGCAGAGATAAACTTTCAAGAGATATCAATGTTAAGGCTTATTTGCTTACCTCTTTTCGCAGACGCTTATTGTATCAATGGAAAAAGCATCAAAGGTTAACCTCTATCGAACAGATGGGTGAAACATTTGAAAATAACGAAGCCGAATTGCTGGATGCGGAGGCAATAAGCGAGCAGTTTTTAAGATTGGAAAAAGCACTCACCCTGCTCAGCCCGGCACAAAGAGAAGTTGTAGAGCTGCGGTTTTTGCAAAGTAAATCTTTGCAGGAGATAGCAGATATGAAAAAAACGAGCCTGCGTACGGTATATAATCTGCTTCACAGAGGCATTAGTAAGCTTAGATCAGAAATAAATGAAAAAAACTTTCTTTGGCTGTGGTAAATTCTGCCTGTGTTATGCTCTGTATTAAAAAGAGCAAGCCATTATGGAGTTTAATTCAACCGAAGAGTTTTTAGCAGATGAATCATTTATCGATTATTGCCTTGATATAAATGAAACGCATATCGTTTTCTGGAAAAACTACGTTGAGAACAATCCCAATAAATTACAGTATATAAATGAAGCCAAAGATCAGGTTAAAAGCCTGCATTTGCTTTTACTTGCAGAGCAGCTAAAACCTGGTGCAGTTTCTTTATTAAAACAAAGTTTACAACCCCGTAAAAACAGGTTATATCCATGGCGCTATATTGCTGCAGCGGCGGTAGTACTGTTTTTAATGGCAATTGTGTTTGTGTTTTACCGGCTTCAGAACCATGGGGGGCACTCAGGTCTGGCCAGCTATGCTTCACATAAATATTTTTACCAGGCAGGCGCCAGCCAAAAGAAAGCCATCAATTTATGGGATGGTAGTTTTGTAATCCTTGATCGAAATGCATCGCTATATATCGATTCTGCTTTTGGTGAGCAAGAACGTGTGATGCATTTATCCGGAGTAGCCTATTTTAAAGTAGCAAAAGATAAAGCACATCCTTTTAAAGTTTACACTGGTGATTATGTAACCACAGCAGTAGGTACTGCATTTAAGCTCGAGAGCAGTAACGATCAAAAGAAACTTAAAGTAGATTTAGAAGAAGGTAAAGTTACTGTAGAAAAGAGAAAAGGAAGGGAATGGAGTCTGCTTGCTACCTTGAACCCTAAAGAGAGCATCAGTTTTGGCGATCGCTTTAAACTGTTCCAAAACCAGAAATATTCTGTTCAGAAACTTAACGATTGGAAAGCACAGGAGATTATCTTCAAAGATGCCCCGCTTAAGGAAGTACTCTTACAGCTCGAAATTTATTATAACGTTGCCATTGAAATCGAAGATAGTGATGCCGGTAAGGAAACCTTCAATGGTACCTTTAAGCATGATTCGCTCCGGTCGGTAATGGAAATGCTCTGCTTTACAGTAAATAAACACTACAAATTTACTGACACTAACCATATTATTATTTATTAACCCAAACAACAACCAACCAAACATTTCATGATTTTTAAAAAAATGCAATGGAGACCATACCGGCAAACTCCGTTATTACGCTTGCTATTGATGAGTATGCTGTTCATCACGTTTGCTTTAAATGCCCGCTCGCAGGAAAAAAAGCAAATCAGTTTTAACCAAACACCTGTTGAAGAAGCATTCAATAAACTGGAGAAAGTATTTAATATCCGTTTTTATTATTCTGATAAAAGCATCGATAAAAAACTGGTGATTAACATGGCCAGGAAGCCGCGTAGTTTAAATGAGATCCTGGACTATTTTGATGAAGCTTACGGACTTATATTTAAAACCACCGGGAATATGATCGCGGTAAGTAAAAAAGCAGCCAAAGAGATGCCTCCCGTCAAATCCAGTTTTGAGGTTAAGGGAAAGGCCGGATTATTTGAAGGAGACCATATTATTTATGTACCCGGAATTACAGTTAGGGCAATAGGCTCAACAAGCACCGCGATAACAGATGATAAGGGGAATTTCAGGATTACCAGCCCTTCATCTTCAGTTAAGCTTTCTTTCAGTTATGTAGGCTATCAAACAATAGAGATTGCGGCGGCAACCAATGCAGAGGTAAATGTAAATTTACGCGAGGATGCCAGCATGTTAAAAGAGGTAACTATTGTATCAAACGGTTATCAAACACTCGCTAAAAAGAATACTGCAGGTAGTTATGCTACGCTTTCAGCTGCAGATATCGAGCGCAGGAGCAACCAGAGTTTAGATCGTATTCTGGAGGGGGCAATTCCAGGCCTTTCGGTATATAATGGTTTTAGATCAGTAAACGGAACCAGAACACAAACCGGAGTGGATATTCAGGTGAGAGGCGGAAGTGCTATTCAGAGCGAGCGCAATACCCCTTTAATTATTGTGGATGGTTTTCCGGTTAACCAGCTGCCCGATAATTTTAACGATGTAGAAAAAATAGATGTGCTAAAAGATGCCTCAGCATCTGCAATCTGGGGTGCCAGAGCGGCAAATGGCGTAATTGTAATTACCACAAAACGCGGAAAAAAAGGAGCACTAAGTATTGATTTTTCGGCAAACCTGTACCTGACCGAAAAAAATGATTTTAGTGTACTTAAACGAGCTACCTCAGCCGATATGATTAGTGTGGATAATGAAATTTATGCAAAAGGATATTTCAATTCAGCATTTTTTCAGGGCACACAAGGCGGCTTTTCTCCATCGTTCGATTATATCCTTCAAAAGGAAAAAGGATTAATTTCGGCAGCAGAACTGACCAGAAGACAGGATTCGCTTTCAGCCACATCGAATTTAGAACAAAATAAAGCGCTTTTAGCCAGAACAGGTATCCGTCAGAATTATTACTTGTCTTTGGCTGGTGGTGCCGAGAAATATCGCTTCAGATTTTCAGGATCTTATGATAACAGCAAGTCTAACTTCATAGGAGATGCGAACCGCTCAATCCAGGTTAACATGCGTAATGATTATGAAATAACCAGATGGTTACATGCGGTAGCAGATTTGAATGCTGCTTTTAATAACCAGGATATTGGGGCAGATATCAGATCGCAGCTTTATGGCCTGGCTCCCTATCAGATGCAGCTTGATGCCAATGGCAATTATGTTTACGATTACAATGCATTTAATGTCAATACCAATGCTGTATTGATGGCAAAAGGTTATTACAATAATGGCAAGAACTTATTGCAGGATGCACGTTTATCTGATAACAGCAACAGCAGTTTTGCTTTAAGAACTAAAGTTGGGCTTGAGGCTACAATAACCAAAGGTTTAACGTTTAACACTTATTTTCTTTACGATAAGCTGAAATCAACCAATAATCAGCTGGTAAACGAAAACGCTTATGCTGCGCGGTCATTATTAAACAGATATGCCAGTTTAGATGCCAATGGAAAGGCTTTATTTAATTTGCCTAAAGGGAATTATTTGAATTTAGCTGAGAATACAAATGATAATACCTCAGTCCGCTCACAGATCAATTATACTAATTTATTTGCTGGCAAACATTTTATCAGTTTAGGCGGAGGGGTAGAGGTGAAACAATATTTAACTTCAGGCCTCACCAACCGTAAATACAATTACAACGACGATTTGCAGTCCTGGTCACCTATTAATCAGATTGTATTGCTAAATGGTGTAATCGGGCAAAGTGGTTCCAATACCATTTATGATGCTACCCAGTACGACCGTTTTAGCTATGGAAATACACGTGAGGTTTCTTTTTATGGCACAGGTAGTTATACTTACAATGATAAATATACCTTGCAGGGTAGTTTACGTTTCGATGAATCCAATTTATTTGGCGTAGACCCTAAGTACAGACGTACGCCATTATGGTCGGTGGGTGGAGCCTGGGAACTAAGCAAAGAGAAATTCTTTCATGTTGATTTTATCAATTTAATTAAACTGCGCGCAACGGTAGGGCTAACCGGAAATTACGATCCTACAACCACGCCATTGCTGGTAGCAACAAGAGCTTTTCAGGCAGCAACTTCCGATTACAGGTCGAGGGTAGATGCCAGTAACCCCTATAATCCAAAGCTTAGATGGGAGAGAACAAAGACCTATAACCTGGGAGCTGATATCGCCTTTTTAAAGAACAGATTCCAGTTGAGTATAGATGCATATAAAAAATATGGATACGACCTGCTGGGTACCCAGTTACTGGACCCGACTATTGGATTTACCTCAACAAAACTGAACGGTGCGCAGATGACCAATAACGGTTTAGAACTGGCTTTAACCGGCAGGGTGTTACAGCAGGGAAGCTTTATGTGGAGCAGTACTTTAAATTTTGCTTATAACACCAATAAAATAACTGAGAATAAAATCGCAGAAAGTAATCCTGTTCTAGGTCGTGTAACAGCCACTGTACCGTACTACGTTGAAGGTTACCAGCGCGAGGCATTGTGGAGCTACAAGTGGGCTGGTTTGAGCAGCACCGGAGATCCGCAGGTATATGATGGCAATGGCAATAAAGTTTTGGTGCCTGTATTAGGTTCTTTGGAATATAGTGGTTCTTATCGCCCCAGGTATACCGGTGGTTTTACCAATATTTTTAATTACAAAGGGGCTTTTGCCAGCGTAGTTATGATTTATAACCTGGGTGGTGTTTTCCGCCGCGAAATGCCTTCGATGAATGGTTACGACTGGAGTCCGGTAATCAATTATCAGGTAGCAGACAGGTGGAGGGTACCGGGAGATGAGGCCAGAACAGATATTGCCGCATTTCAGGCTTCGCCTTCATTGCTATATGATGGTCGCGACCGGGCAGCGAAATACTCAAATAATAGTGTAGAGAGTAGCAGTTTTTTAAGACTAAGAGAGATACAGATTGGCTATAAATTACCCGTTTCAATATTGAAGCATACACCGGTAAAGAGCCTGTCCATATCGGCCCAAATGAATAACATTGCCATTTGGACTAAAAATAAGTATGGCATAGATCCAGAGGCCATTGATGCCCAGAATGGCGGATATTACCTGCCTTCGCCTAAAGTTACAACGATTAGCCTGCGTGCAGGTTTTTAACCTTTAAATCATGTTAGCCAAATGAAAATTAAATTAATTATAATCGCAGCGTTTATCCTGATTGGTTTTGGATCCTGCAAAAAATACCTGGATGCAAATCCCATAAAGGGAAAAGTCATTCCTAAAACACTTTCAGATTACGAAGAATTTTTAAATGATATTTTACTCAGCCAATCCGGATATATCTATTCGGAGTTTATGACTGATGATGTATTAATAGGCACGGTTACCGCGCCAACAACTGATCGGACTTCAAGATCTTATACCTGGCAAAAAGAGCTTTTACTGGCAACAGACGATGATGCAGAGTGGAATTCGCCTTATAATTACATCTACATTTGTAACCTGGTGCTGGATAATCTGCAGTCGTCAGAGCAGGGAAACGATCAAACCAGGAACCGCTTACGTGCCGAGGCCTTAACCCAACGCGCATATTATTTCTTTTCCCTGGCTAATTTATACGGGAAAGATTATGTTGCGCAAACTGCTGCTACAGATTTATCGGTTCCGATTATGCTACATGCAGATTTGGAAATAAAGGCCAGCAGGGCAACAGTACAGCAGGTTTGCGATCAGATTACTGCTGATTTGAATACGGCAATAAACATAACCGATTTTCCGGAAGAAGGCCGGAATTATATTCATCCGGGTAAGCTGGCTGCTATGGCACTCCTTTCGAGAGTGTACCTGTTTAAAGGCGATTATGAAAATGCCCTAAAATATGCTAACCTGGTATTGGCGAAGAAAAGTACATTATTCGACTGGAATACCTTAAGTTTTAGTAATCCGCTTAAACCAACTGCCGCTACCATACAAAATAACCCATTGCCGCAGAATAATATCGAAAATATTTACACCAAAACGGCTTCAAATGCAGGTTTGTTTACCCGTTTTATGGCCAGTACCGATTTATTGGGCGTTTTAGAGCAGAAAGACCTTCGCTATGTGTTCAACTTTACCCGCTTAACCTCAACCGGAGCGCCAAGTACCAGTGTTAATCCCGATTATCTTGGCACTACGCCAAACTTTAGTATTGGTGTACCTGAAATGATGTTAATCAAGGCCGAATGCCTGGCCAGATCAGGAGATAAAGATGGTGCCGTTTCGCTATTAAATACATTGCGTACCAAGCGCTTCAAGCCAGCAGATTATGTAGCCTTAACTGCTACTTCGGCAGATGATGCTTTGCTTAAGGTATTGTCTGAGCGGAGAAGAGAGTTGCTTTTTCGCGGACTCAGGTGGTTTGAACTTAAAAGATTAAACCGCGACGAGCGCTTTAAGAAAACAATTACAAGGACGGTTGGCGGACAAACCTATAGCCTGGAACCAGGTAGCGACCGGTATCAGTTACAGATCGCCCCTAAAATTATTTCAATTAATCCTTTAATTATTCAAAACCCCAGATAAACCTGCCCAAAAAAGGCAATAAGTAAAATATAGTTTTTCAATGATATCCAATAAAATGCGTATTAATTCCTTTAATATAAAATATCTGTTGCTGACAGGCCTTTTGCTTCAGCTATTTAGTGTAGCAGCACAACAAACCACCATTAACGGACAGTTCTCTGGCGATGTGCCTGCCAGCGAAATAAAGGCTACCCTTTGGGATATTTCGGAGGGATACCAGGATGTAGCACTGGGTAGGACTAAAAAATATGAGCTAAACCTTGATGAGCAAGGCGGATTCATGGTAGCGTTGAATCCTCAAAAATCCGGACTGTATAAATTAACATATACCGTAAAAGGGCGTCCGGGAGCTGTCGATTTTTTTCTGGAACCTGGTAAAAATGTGCATGCCAAGTTTGAGGTGCATAACCCGGAGGTAAAGCTCGATCTCACCAAAGGGATTAATGAAGAGACTAAAGTCTTATATGAAGCCAATAGCCTGGTTAATCCGGTAATGATGAGCATTTACAAAGAAAACAGAAATCCCGATTCGGTAAAACTACAGCTCAATGAAATTAAAACATTAATGGCAAAGGTAAAGGCCTCTTATCAGGGAAAGAACAGCTTCATTAAAGAATATCTCGATCAGTCAACATTTTTTCAATACACTTCTATATTGTATGATTACCCGCGATATTACCAGGCGCAGAAGAAGAATAAAGACAAAAAATGGGTAATTAGTGCTGATTATTACAACGATGGATTTGATTATAAGCGGTACCTGAACAGAAATGAGGTGATGTTTCAGTTAGAGTCTCCTTTGTTTTGGTTAGATAATTATATTCAGCTCAATAAAAAAACAACAACAAGCGGCGATAAAGCGCAGGAATTAGATTATACGCTTAAACAGGCCTACCAGTTGACCGACAATCAGCAGTTGCTGGATACTTATGCCTTTTATAAACTTAAAGCATACATTAAAGCCAGCAAAGGGGTTACACCTTCAGCGCAAGCAGAGACCATAATCGCTACCAGTATCCAGAAAATAAGAGACACCGCTTACGTAAATTATCTTTGGGCAAATATCCAAAAATTTAAAAGTATGCTTGCCGGAGCAGAAGGCTTTAAGCTCTCCTTAGAAAATACCGACGGAAAACCTGTGTTTTTAAAAGACTATGCCGGGAAGTATCTCTACGTAGATGTTTGGGCAACATGGTGTGGCCCATGTAAAAAGGAACGTCCGTTTTTTGATGCGCTTGCATCGCGCTATAAAGATAAGAATATCAGTTTTGTAGGTGTTTCTATAGATAGTAAAAGTCAGAAACAAAAATGGTTAGATATGGTGAAAACCGAAGCAACTTCAAATATTGCTCAGCTTTTTGCAGGGAGTGCATCCGCATTTGTAAACCATTATGATATCACAGCCATCCCCAGATTCTTATTATTCGATACCGAAGGGAAGCTGTTGCAGTACGATGCTCCGCGACCAAGTGACGAGCGGATTACTACTTTATTAGATCAGTTAACAGCAGGAAAAAACAACAAGGATTAAAGATGTTAGAAATGATGGTTTATTTGAAAAAAACTGCTGGCTTGGTTGCCCTTATGGTGGCCGGCTTAACTTTTGGCGCCAAAGCACAATCGGCAGCACGCATAAATATGGATATTGAATTTAGTACGGCTTTACACCAAAGTGGTACTAAGTTAAAATTGTATCGAGAATGGCCAGCCAGGAAACTGATCGATACCGGCGTGTTGGATAACCAAAGGCACTACACTTTTCATGTAGCTGATAGTCTTCCGGCTGTTTATTCTGTTGAGCTCAGAAAACCTTTTTTTAGCCGTATTGTGATACTCGAAAAAGGATCCTGCCATATAGTGTTGAACACCGATTCACAGACACTGGTTAATGGTGGAGCAAAACAGCAGATTTATGAAAAATATCTTGCCGCTATTAAACCGCTCGAAAAAGAATGGACTTTAGCAGGGAAAAAATACACCACAGCAAGTAGTTTGGAAGAGAAGCTCGCAGCAGAAAAGGAAAACAGGGAAAAGGCAGAAAAAGTTCAGACTGCCCGCTTGGCGTTTATCAAAAACAATATCAACAACAGCCTGGGCGAATGGCTTGCACACAGCTACCTTAATATTTGGCAGGATCATGAGCTTAGAGAACTGGTTAAAATCTTTTCGGCTACCCAAAAAACTAACCTGGTATCTGCTGAGCTTGATAAAAAACTTCAGCTTGCAGATGGAAAATTACTGTTGGGCAAAAAAGCACCATTGTTTATTTTACCTGCAGTAACCGGTAACAATGTATCACTTGAGGAACTATTAAAAACGAATAAATTCGTGCTGGTTGATTTTTGGGCTTCGTGGTGCACACCTTGCAGGGCAACGAACAGAAACATTGCTCCCATATATAAAGACTTAAAAAATAAAGGAATTGAAATTGTTTCGGTATCGGTTGATGAAAATAAGGAATTATGGAAGAAAGCAATCCAGTCAGATGGTATTCCGTGGTTACAATTAATTGCACCATCGGCCATGAAATCTAAAATTGTTACAGATTACCAGGTTACAGCATTACCTGCTACTTTTCTTATTGATCAGGATGGATTTGTGATTAAGCAGCATTTAGAGCTTGATGAATTGAAGAAATTGCTGCTTAAATAAGCAATCTAAGGTGATTGAGGCGAAGATAAACGCGCTGAAGGAAAAAATAACGACTGTAAGATGGTTGATAGCTTAGCTAAGAGAAACGAAAATACGATAGGTGAGAGAAGAGCGTTTTTAAATTTCTTCCATGCTTTATGGAGTACTGAAAAGAAGGCCGTTAAGTTTATTTATAGTCTGGCCAGGGTCATTGCAATAGTAAAAAACAATAGTATAACAATAAATGAACCATCGGCAGAAGGAGATACCCTTATTGTAGTTATAAATGGGCTTGTTACCGCATATGCAGCGGGAGCGCTGTTTCAAAAAACCGATATTAGACAGGGAAGAGATCAAAGCGTATTTATTTGGGAAAGAAAATCGGAGGACTCAGCAACCTTGAGCTTCCGGGCAATTGAAAATTCAGTATTATTCCTGATTTCAACAGAAAAGTTAAAGAGGGCCTGTCAAATGTACCCTGTACTTGATAATTTCCTCTTTCAGCTTATTTTCCCAGATGGGGTAAGGAGCCTGAAATGTCAGCTGATTACAGTATAGAAATAGAATCAAGCGCTACTTTCAGCGAAGCTACTTTGACAGTATAATAGTATTAAAGGATTGTTGTTTTAATGGTCATGGTGTTTTACTTGAACCTTACATCAGCAATCCTTTTTTTAATTTATGTTTAGTCACTTTATAAGGGGCAACTCGCAGGTACTATCGCTATTTTGTGAAATTACCCAGGCAGTGAATAAATATATCTAAATGGTGGTGCAACCTTTAATAAATCCTTGTCGTCTTTCCTGCATACAAAGTAACAAACGTATTTGCAGTACCTAACAAATTTTAAAAGATGAAAAAAATTATTTACCTGTTTATTTTAGGCCTTTGTGTCCTTACCAGTTCTTGCACCATGATGGTTAAAGGTTTTGCCAAACTCCTGGTTAAAGATTATAATGATTATACCAGTACCTATGTCTCTGATATACAGATCGAAGATCCGAATGGTAAGCATCAAACATTTAAAAATTTGTATGGCGGAAAAACGGTCTATCTGTATGTTTGGGGAAATAAGAAATTATCTGCAGAACAAGAAAAGTCGTACCGGTTACTCAAAGAACGTTTTGCTAAATATCCTGACGTAGTTTTTGCTAATCTAATTGTCGGCTCAGATAGCTCATCTACAACCAACAGGTTAGTTGACGATGCATCATCGGCTGAATTCCGTAAGATTTTGAAACTAAATGATCCTGCACCATTTATTATTGGTAAGGATGGAGCCATTTTAGCCTACAAGGGCCCAAAGCCTGACGATAAAATTTTAGTTGATTATGTGCTTTTTCAAGCTATGCAAGGCGAAGATGGAACTAAATCTGCCAAACGGTTCATTAGAGGTGTTAACGGCAATAGCCAGTTTAAATCTGATAAACTGATTGAATGGTATACTGGCCATTTTGGTAAAGCACCTGGCAATAAACTCTCCATGTCTTTGTCTTCTACAAACTAAAGTCGCCCGTTTGGAATAAATTTTTGTAAAACCATAACCTAAGCAGCTAACAGATTTATAAAGGAGAACATTGAATAGGCCTAAATTTATATCTTTGGTATATGGAGATCAGTCAAAGCCTTTTAAATGTCGAAAACCTTTCTGTTAATTATGGGAATTTCGAGGCTGTGAAAAACATTAGCTTCAGCGTTTTGCCTGGAGAAATTTTTGGCCTGCTCGGTCCCAATGGGGCTGGCAAGACCAGCACATTGAGTGCAATAGAAGGTTTGGTCAGGTTTTCTTCGGGCACTATCATTGTTGATGGCTATGATGTAATTAAAAATCCCTTGCACGCACGTGCGGCAATGGGCGTACAATTGCAGTCAACAACCTTTCAGCCTGAACTTAATGTGGTGCAGATACTGCAGCTGTTTTCTGGTATATATGGTGTACCACTTGATAAAAACGGGGTTAACCGGATTTTAAAAGAAATCCAGTTGGAAGACGCTGCCCACAGGAGATTTGCCCAGCTATCCGGTGGACAGCAACAACGTTTGTCGCTTGTCATCTCAACCATACATCATCCCCGTCTGGTTATGCTTGACGAACCTACCACAGGTCTTGATCCACAGTCGCGCAGGCAATTGTGGGAACGTATAGAAGCGATCCGTAAAAGCGGACATGCCGTTTTATTAACTACACATTCAATGGAAGAAGCTGAAGCGATCTGTGACCGCATCGCTATAGTCGATCACGGTAAGATTATCACCATCGATGAACCCCAGGCGTTGATAGAAAAACACCGCAATGATCCGGAGGTTATTGCTGTTTCCCGCCGTGGAAAAATTACTTTGGAAGACGTGTTTATTGCATTAACCGGTCGCGAAGTGCGTGCCTAAAAATTTTCAGATGTCGGTATCAATTCCTAAAACCAACACCGCCTTAATGGCATTGTTAAAAGCAGATTTCGCAGTCCTCAGGGCTAACCGCCGTTCCGCTATCCTGGCACTCCTTGTGCCTGTGGTTATATTAATATCTTGGAAACCCCTCATTCCTAAATTGGGAGGTGCTTATGCGCTCTCAGCTGCCATTACCTTTGGCCTGATGGCAATTGGGTTGATGGGGTACTCCATTACAGTAGCGCGAGACAGGGATAAGGGAATATTTCAAAGGTTAAGGGTTGCTCCGGTGCCTACCTGGGCAATTATGGTAAGCAGACTGGCTATACAACTTTTTATGATTATGCTCCTCACCATACTCATCTTTATTATCGACAAATCGTATGATGGTGTTACGTTAACATTAGCAGGTTATGTCATAACCTTTTTTGTGGCTTTTTTGGGCGGTGCAGTTTATTTATCGCTGGGGCAGCTGATTGTTGGCCTGATCAAAAATCCCGAAACTGTTAATGCCACTACGAGGATTGTATATTTTATCTTTATTATGGTGGGCATGTTCGGCGAATTGGGTACCCTTGGAGAGCAGGTTAAAAAATATATACATTATTCTCCGTACGGTGCTGTGAAAATGATGCTGGCTACCAGTATGACTCCGCAAACCTGGTCTTCCGCTACAAGTGTGGCAGTGCTCATATCCATTGGCTATGTGCTATTATTTGCCGGTGTGGGCATTAAATTATTTAAGTGGAATACCAAATAATGCACAGGCAGCACAGGTCAGTTATGCATATGCCCAATCGATAATCTGTCTGAAAGTCTTTTTTATTGCTTCCTGATCTTCCGTTTTTTGAATATCGATTCCGCATATTTTACTGCCATTCACCTGGCTAATCAGGGTCATATAATAATTGGCGCTGATTAAAATGGCAACCACCGCCCTGAAATTTTTGTCCTTATCTTTAAAATAGGCATCGGCCAGGTTGGTAAAAAAAGCTTCAGCCAGCTCTTCACGGGCTTCGTTAAGCTCTCTTAATGGTTTCAGGTCCTGGCAAAGCGCCCAGGTTATGATACTACGCATTTCAGCATTTTCCATTAACGCATCAAACTGTTGTTCCAATATATCGCAGGTTGCTGCTTTGCCAATATCTGCTACATTTTCAGGGATAGCCTGCTCAATTTGTTCGGTGTTAGATGCCCAGAAATCCCTGGTGTTCAGGTATTCTTTTACCAAACCTTCCATACCACCAAAGTAATCGTAAATTAACTTACGGTCGATTTTAGCCTTTGCTGCAACTTTGCTGACATTAAGACCGGTAAATCCTTCTTTAACCAGGATTTTACCTACAGCCGAGATCATTGCTTTTTTTGTACGCTCTTTGTTTCTTAAAGGGCCGTCAGTAGTTTTCCGGGTCATGGGAGGGTTTGGTTTTACATTGCAATTTGCAAAATTTTTAGATTTTAATGCAGTAAAACGCGGTATGTTTTTAATGTGGCACTGGTAGGATAAATTTGATTTGAAGATGGTGTTTTGCGGCGTATTGTATTGTTGAAAAACATTCCGGATGTTTTTTTTTGAAATTTGGTTTTTTAAACCTGAGTTTTTAACATTGCAACGCAAAATTATACTCCTTTATAACTGTTTTTGAGCATAAATGTGTATGTTAATTTTTTTATACCGGAATAATTCTTCAGTAAATACTGTTAAGTAAATGATCGCTAAATTTTCAGATAACCATCAAATTGGCCTGGTGGCTACTTTTGCTGAACTGACGGCTTCTAATTTTCAGGGAACAATTAACGCTTTGTGCTGGTACAGGGAACTGGATGGCGATTTTAAAGAAATTGTGGCTAAACTTCAGTTGGATCAAAATATTACAGAAATTTCTGCCAAAGATCTTTTATCACTTGAACTTACTGAAATGGGAGATATTGCCCGAAGGATCATCCTAACTGATTTGAAGTTGCTGACTGATTTTGGCGCATCGCCTTCACTCAACCTCATTAAAAATTATCAGCGTGATGAGGAGCTCGATTTCATTTCTACCGATGTATATTCCTATCATGTAGACCGCTCGCCGGTGGCTACTGATACTTTTTTATGTACGTATTATGGCGCATCGAGTGATATTTTGCCGAATGATCAGGCCGAACAGAAAGTTTTAATTCCCGAAATCCGCGAAAAACTTAAAGCCTTACACGATGGCTCCGATGCTGAATTTGAAGAATTTTTGAAGGAATATTTTTTCGATCTGCACTATCAGCCAAAACCCGGTGCTAAACCCACAAATTTAGGCCTGGGGCATCTTTGGAAATTAGCGGTAGATCATCCCCAACAAAAAGTTTTGCCTTGCGTGCATCGGGCGCCTGTTGAAAATGATGGTGAATATCGCTTACTGCTCATTTGTTAATCAGTTAAGGTTTTGCTTACTGTGTTCGAAGGTCAGCAGGTTAAAGTTAAAACATTAACCATCCAGAGGGTGTTCATTAAAACATGAAAGACCTTGCCCACAGATTTGAATCCAACCCGATTTTACTGCCCCGCGATATTACACCCAGCGAAAAATCTTTGCAGGTAATCTATTTACTTAACCCTGGTGTTTTTCGTTTTAAAGGGAAAACCTGGCTGCTTGTACGGGTGGCCGAAAACATTGCACAAAAAGAAGGCTTTGTGTTTTTCCCAACGATGAATGCATCTGGAAAATTGGAAATAGCAGCAGTTGCGCTAAATGATCCTGAATTAATTGCTACCGATGCGCGGGTAATGAACTACCGTGGTCTCGATTATCTCACAACCATTTCCCATCTTAGATTACTGAGTAGTAACGATGGTATAAACTTTACCGAGGAAGAAGGATATCCCGGAATTTTTGGAATGGGTGAACTCGAACGTTTTGGAATTGAGGATTGCAGGGTTGTGAAGATTGACGAAACCTTTTATCTGACCTACACTGCGGTTTCTCCTTCAGGGGTAGGGGTTGGATTGCGAACTACTAAAGATTGGAAAAACTTTTCCCTACCGGTAATGATTTTGCCTCCGCACAATAAAGATTGTGCTTTGTTTGAAGAAAAAATCGACGGGAAGTTTTTTGCCTTACACCGGCCAAGTTCGAAAGAAATTGGTGGTAACTTCATCTGGCTTTGCGATTCGGTAGATGGCGAAAGCTGGGGAAACCACAAATGTATTGTTAAAACCAGGCCGGGTATGTGGGATAGCGCACGTGTTGGGGCAGGGGCTGCACCAATCCGCACCGAAAAAGGTTGGCTTGCCATTTATCACGGTGCCGACCAGTCGCAAAGATACTGTTTGGGTGCTTTTTTGCTCGATTTGGATAATCCGGCTATTGTGTTGGGCAGAACAATAGATCCGATAATGGTTCCTACCGAACCTTACGAGCTCAGCGGATTTTTTGGTCGTGTGGTTTTTACCAACGGGCATGTGGTAAATGGCGACAAGCTTACGATCTATTACGGTGCAGCAGATGAATTTATTTGTGCTGCAGTTTTTTCTATTGCCGAAATTCTGGATGCAACTTTGGCCACTCGCTAAGCATGCTATTCACGCTTATTCCTCAATTGCCATAATCCCTTCTTGTTTAAGCTTTTCAATTCCGGCTTTCATCGTATTAACCTGTTCGGGTGAGTGACTTTCCCATAACTTAACTTCGCCAATAACTCTGAAAGGATGGGTTGAACGGTAAGACATCGTCGGATTACCGGGGAATTTTTTATCAGTTACATTGGGATCATCTTCAAGTGGCCCCGTAGCCTCTACCAGGTAAATGCGCTCAGGTCCACTGCCCGAGGCCAGTTCTGCACCCCATATTGCGGCGTGTAAGGTTGCCGACAAGTAAATGTGCTTCAGTTTTTTATCTACAAAGTTCGATTGATATCCGGTTGTAATCAGATCTCCGGGTTTTAAATCTGCTTTTGTTCCATGAAAAAAAGTTTGGGTAAAGGCTTGTGCTGCTGGTGATTGATGTTCTTGTTCCTGATTGTTATTTTTCATGGTGTGGTTGTTTAAAGTATAGATGTTTATGGTGGTGAGCAGCTTTAAAATTAAAAAAAATAATGGAAAGCACATGGCGATGCTTATTTAGCTATAATCTGGTTCCCTTTGTTGAAGGGGGGAATAAAAATCAGCCACGGATGCACAGAAAACACGGATGATTTTGATGTTTCTGTATTTGCTATAAAACTGTGCTTTATGTACTCTGCATTTTTTCTCTGTAGCCCTCTGTGGTAAAAAACAGCTTTGCGTCCTTCGCGTTTCTTCTTTGCAAACTTTGCGGTTAAATCAGCCACGGATGCACGGAAAACACGGATGATTTTGATGTTCTGTAGTTGCAATAAAACTGTGCTTTGTGTGCTCGGTGTTTTTTCTCTGTACTCTTTGTGGTAAAAATGACTTTGCGTCCTTTGCGTTTTTTCTCCGCGCCCTTTGCGGTTAAAGCCATGGATGCACGGAAAACACGGATGATTTTGATGTTTCTGTATTTGCTAAAAACTGTGCTTTGTGTACTCGGTGTTTTTCTCTGCTCTCTTTGTGGTAAAAATGACTTTGCATCCTTCGCGTTTTTTCTCCGCGCCCTTTGCGGTTAAAGCCACGGATGCACGGAAAACACGGATGATTTTGATGTTTCTGTATTTGCTATAAAACTGTGCTTTGTGTACTCGGTGTTTTTCTCTGTAGCCTTCTGTGGTAAAAAACAGCTTTGCGTCCTTCGCGGTTTTTCTTTGCGAACTTTGCGGTTAAAAAGCTAGTTTACCTCATTAAAACTCACATACTGAACAAATCTTGGCAAATCAGAACAATTCGGGCTAGCCGCATGAGGAAGCGACTCTAACCAAACAATTAAATCGCCCTTTTTTCCTTCAACAGGAATTTCAAGTCCTTTGTTGCGTAAATCTGCTATTGCGCTTTCTGGATGGTCGAATTGGGATAGGTAGTCATCAATCTGATGATGAAAGCCTGGAATTAAAGTAAAAGCGCCTCTGTTGGCCGGAACATCATTCAGATACAATAAGCCCTGAATGTAATATCTGTGACCTATTTCGAAATTAATATCCCAATGCAACGGACTGCCTTTAAAAGTGAAATGCTGATTTACCGGGGGATTATAACTTACTTTTTCGCAATTGCCTAAAATGTTATTGTGACCATACAAACTGCTAAAAACTGCTTTAAGTGGAGTGTTATTGCGAATATTTGCAATGGCTTCATCCTGATATTTCTGTAACATTAAGCCCTGTAATAACTCATGTTGCGGATACCAGGTTGCAGCATCTGCTAAATCGATATTCAGGGTTTGGCAAATCAGGTCGGTTACGGCATCACAGTCTTGTTCTTTAATTAGTTTTTCTATTTTGAGATAGCCATTCGTATTCCAGAAAGCGTGCTGTTCGGCTGTCAATACATCAATAAAACCAGTCTCGTTCAGGTTATTTTTGCCATTTTGCAGCTCGTTGAATTGAAATGATGCGGTATCGAAAAAATCCTGCCCTTTCACATCGATAATCCATTGCGTAAAATGATTGCTGTCTATGCATTTGGTGTATAAAAAATCATAAACTTCAAATAAACCCAGTTGAAATACATTCAGGAAAAGCTGTTCTGTTTGTGTAAAAGATTCGTCTGTTTGTCTTTGAGGATGGCTGGGATGATGATGAAGCCGGTAAACATCGAGAAACGGTGATATAGAAGAATTGTGCATATAGCGCTTGAGCAAGTTAAATCAAGTCAATACTAAGATTAAAATTGCAATTTTAAAAATAGCTGTAGGTTTTAGAAAGAAAAACCAGTTAAAATATTTGCGCATTAAAAAACAATAACTAATATTACGGCAAACATCCCGACCTTGCTAAAATACATTCAGTTTAACCAAAATTATAATGTTTCGTTGCTTAAAGCCGAACTGACCATTGCTTTACAGCAAAGCTGGGTAGATCATTTCAATAAGCAAGATTACGAAGGAAACTGGCAAAGTATTGCCTTACGTTCTGCAAGCGGAAAAGAACAGGATATTTCTGCGCATTATGGGGTAGATCATCATCAGGATACACCGCTGCTAAACCAACTGCCTTATATTCAATCCATCATAGAAAAATGGAAATGCCCAAAACATGCTATTCGCTTACTCGCTTTACATCCCGGGGCAGAGATTAAACCTCACCGTGATCGTGGCTGTAATTATGAAGGAGGAGTGCTTAGAATTCATATTCCCATCCAAACCAACAATGAGCTTAAGTTTATGGTAGGCGGGGAGCAACTCAAACTGGCAGAAGGTTCTTGCTGGTACATCGATTTCGATCAAACCCACAGTATTATTAATGCAGGTGAAAATGTTCGTGTACATCTGGTAATCGATGCTTTGAGAAACGAATGGACTGATCGTTTATTCCAAGCTTATGGCTATGATTTTGAAGCAGAAAAGCAAGGGCAGGCCTTAGATCAGGCTACAACCTTAAGAATGATTGAAGAACTGGAACGCATGGATACGCCGGCGGCAAAAGAATTGGTGGTACAACTGAAAAAAGCTTTGAAGTGAGCACACTGGTTAACTGGATTCCGTATAAACTGAGCTATCAGGACAATGATTGGCAACTTTTGTGGCTGGATTTGCAGGAAAAGCATATTGAAGAGCCTTTTTTTGATGAAACCATTCGGTTTTGCCGGTTGCGTATGAAAGAAAGATCTGAATATATACCTGCAAGCAGTTTAGATTTTTTAATAGAAGCAGCGAAGGATGTGGACTCGATAGCTCCAGGTGCATTTATTTTTCATGTATCCAGATGCGGTTCGACTTTATTATCACAAGCTTTGGCTACTGCTGAAACAAATATTGTTTATCCGGAGGCTCCCTTAATTGATGAAATTTTACGGATGCAGGAACAAGATCCTGCTATAACAGCAGAACAACAGGAACTCTGGTTTAAATCTGCAGTTGCTTTAATGGGCCAAAAGAGAAAAGCAGGGTATGAACAGCTATTTATCAAATTAGATAGCTGGCACATTCATTTTTACTCCTTGTTAAGGAAATGGTATCCTGATACACCCTTCTTTTTTCTTTCGAGAGAGCCAAATGCTGTAATTGCTTCACATCATCATAGGAGAGGGATGCAAGCCGTTCCTGGAATGATTAATTCAGAAATTTTAAAAATCGATATTCAGGAGCGACATAATCAGGATTTTAATTTATTTACAGCAGAAGTAATTGCCGGGTATTACAGAGCCCTACAAGAAATTATTACCGTTAGTGATCCTAATAATACCTTTTTCGATTATGGTTGGGGGGTAAAATCGCTGCTTATCTGTTTTTTTAAATCGGTAATGCAGGAAGATTCAGTAGATGATAAGCCTGAGCTTAAAAATTATGCTGTAGCTGAAGCAGCTTACAAAAGTTTGTTAAGACATCTGGTCGCAATAAAGATCCAATAATATTAAAAAATAAGATCTGAGCATTTTTATGTTCGTTCTTACCCGTTCGCAGAAACAGGTAAGAACGAATAGAGTAGTTAAACTACATCAGATGTTAATTGGTGATATAATTTTTGAGCCTGGAGTGAGTTTTTCTTAAAGGGAGAGCCTGGGATCAGGTACTGATGGTCGAAATGATTACGTACTTTATCCGTATTGTATCCAAAAGTTGTTTTTCCAAGAAGCATTCCATTATAACTGGAAGCGCTTACAATTACTTCACCCTGATTTGCATTGCGCAAAACTAAGGCGCCATTTTGTATTTTTTCGCCTTTAGCACCAATAATTAAGTCTATATGTTTAGAAGCAGCTGCTAAACCCTGGTTGTTAAATTTTTTGTCTGTTGCATTAAGTGCAGAAAGGCAAATAACCAAATCGCAGGCTTCCTGCTCTTTTAAATATTTAGTCATTTTATTAACACGGTTGTAAGGATCATGAAAGGTTAAACCAGCAGTGTTAACTTCGGCACAAACACCCGTAATACCAACTTTAAGTTTGCCAGAGTAGACAATAAAATAAGGTTTAACTTTTGTTGAGGCCTCGAATGTATAGTTACAATTTACAACAGGAAAATTGGTCTCAGAAATGAGTTGCTCGAGTTTTGCAGCGCCAAGCATCAGTTCGTTTGTTCCAATTGTTGCTGCATGATAACCTGTTTTATTCATCTGGTAAACCATGTCAGACGAGCATGATTGGCTCGTGAAATTGCCGGCATCTAATATTAAACCAGCCGTTTCAGATTGATTAATTGTACTACGGATTTCCTGAAGTCCGCCTATTAAATTGGCATTGCGATTAACATTTCCATTCAATTCTGTAGTATGAAAAATACTAATGTTATTGCCTTTAGTTAAGTTGTTAATGGATTTGTGAATTGCACTAAAAGATTCGATTGGGGAACTTAAAAATGCTGTTCCGGCCAGTAGGGAGGCATTTTTAAGGAATGACCTGCGTTTAAATTGCATAAGGCGTAAATAATTTGATGTAAATATTGTGAAAAAAAAATGAATAAAATGCATAACAACGAAACAAATACTTAAATATTGTGATTTTGATATTTTTTTTGCTAGTTGTGAAAACTTTCCTTTACATTTACACACATAAATCATCCCAAACTCTCAACATCATGCCAGCAGACGATCAATACCTCGGCGAGGTGAGCATTGTATCATTTAATTTTGCCCCACGAGGTTGGGCAATGTGTAATGGACAATTACTACCCATACAACAAAATCAAGCACTGTTTTCTATTTTAGGAACCACCTATGGTGGAAACGGTGTAACCACTTTTGCACTCCCTGATTTTAGAGGTAAAGTGCCCATGCATTGGGGAAATAACATTGTGTTGGGGCAAACAGGGGGTGCTGCCACCCATACCCTTACAACAGCAGAAATGCCTCAGCATGCTCACCTTGTTACACCTGGTGAGGTAAAGGCAAAAACAGGTACGGTAGCTAATCAGACGGCCCCCGAGAATAATTATTTTGCCGAGAATACTGCTGAAACAAAAAGGTTTACTAATGTTCCGGACACCAGTATGGGAAATATTGCACCCATTACTACAGCTGTAATTGGTGGTAGCCAGCCGCACACCAATATGCAGCCTTACACAGTACTCAATTTTATTATTGCCCTTCAGGGTATTTTTCCTTCACGAAATTAATTAAAACGAATTATGCCATCAGAAGCTTTTGTAGGCGAAATATTTATGTTCGCCGGTAATTTTGCACCAGTAAATACAGCACTTTGCAATGGTCAGTTGCTACCAATATCTCAAAATACCGCATTGTTTTCTTTGTTAGGTACATATTATGGTGGAAATGGAATGAGTAATTTCGCCTTACCTAACTTGCAGGGCTCGGTACCGCTAGGGCAGGGGCAAAGTAATACCGGATCAATATATGATCTTGGTCAGACATCAGGTTCAACCAATGTAACCTTGCTTTCAAGCGAAATGCCTTCACATACGCACACTTTACAGGTGGCTATAGGCACAGGTACCACTCCGCTAACTGCTACTGCTATAGGGTCTTTTCCGGCAAATGCAGCGCCAACTAACCTATATTCCAATACCGCAGGTGCTAATTTTATGACCCCGCTTAATGTTACCTTAAATTCAACAACCGAATTTGTAGGTAATAGCTTACCACACAATAATATGCAGCCGTATTTAGCAGTATCATTTGTTGTGGCCTTACGGGGAGTATTTCCGGCTAGAAGTTAAACTAATTAATAAATAAAAGAAATTATGGCAACACCATACGTTGGAGAAATTAGAATGTTTGGAGGCAATTTTGCCCCTGCAGGATGGGCTTTATGTAGCGGTCAGTTACTTTCTATTGCAGAAAATGATGTATTATATAACTTGATAGGTACCACTTATGGTGGGGATGGGCAGACTACTTTTGGACTGCCTAACCTAAACGGACGCGTACCTGTACACATGGGTACGTCGTCAGGAGTAACTTATACAATAGGACAGATGGCTGGAGTCGAATCGGTTACCTTAACTGTGAATCAAATGCCCGCCCATCAACATACCATTAACGGGGAGTTAACACTCATGACCCGCGGTGATTCTTCAGGTAACTTTTCTTCTCCTGATAATCACGCGATAGGAATTGCACCCTTGAAGAAATTTTTCAGTAAAACTTCGAGCGGGTTAAAGATGGCACCACTTGCTTCTACAACATCGCTCGCACCACAGGGAGGTTCGCAACCACACAATAATATGCAGCCTTATTTAGCAATAAATTTTATCATTTCTTTATTCGGCGTTTATCCTACATCAAACTAATCAGGTAAATATAAAACAAATGAAAGTAGGTTTATTATTACCTCGTTCTACTACCCATCCACTAATTGCTTTTAGCTTTATGGATGGGATTCATGCGTTTTTGGAGCAACATGGCCTGACGGGTGAAATTGCCTTGATAACTGCAAATATCGGATTTGGCATAGATGAATTGATAATCGAACAAAAAGCCGAGGAACTATTCATGCAGCATCAGGTAGATTTGCTGGTTGTTTATGCCGATTTTCCGGTTATTGAGGGGTTATTTCCACTGGTTAAAGCCCTAAACAAATTATTGATTGTGGTTAACCATGGTGCTAAATACCCTCAAACCTGGGAGGGACATCCAAATGTAATTCACCATCATTTAAGTAGCGCATTAGGAAGCTGGTGTACCGGCGAAAAGATTACAAAAGAACACCAGAAAGCAGCTTTCATCAGCTCTTATTATGATGGGGGTTATTCGTTGTGCCACGCCATTTCAACTTCCTTTTCAAGTACCGGCGAAAAAATCGGCTTTAATTTAGTTGGCCACCAGTTAAAAAGTAACTTCGATGCTTCACCATTGGTATCCTTTTTAGCTCAGGATGAAGAAATAAAAGCATTTTTAACCGTATTAAGCGGAGAACTTGTTGCCGAGATTCACAGCCAGATAAATAAAACAAAAGTTAATACGGCTGTTACTTTCTATGGAAGTCCGGTAATGGTAGAGGAATCGGGGGCCTTAACCGATACCGTTAATTGTTTTGATGTTGAAGGCTTTACATCCTGGTTTCTTCATAATCCTTTAGCTGAGAATGAGCAGTATTCTGCTGCATTTCAAAGCCGCACAAGCCGGGTACCAGATAGCTTTGGCGTATTGGGCTGGGATACTGCCCTAATTCTTGAGGCCATTGCAGGTGTACGTAAAAACGGTACCAATGATCCTCAAAACATAATTAAATTACTTTCCGATAAAAAACTTACCGGGGCCAAAGGAACGATGCAATTGCATACCGGTAGTCACCAATACATAAATCCGTTGTATTATGTCAATATTACGGCAGGAGAAACACAACACCTTCAAACGCTTAACCTCGATGCAGTAGAAGCATCTTTTAACAGAATGATCGAGCAGAAAATAGTAGGGATTTCAACAGGATGGTTGAATACTTACCTCTGCTCATAAAAATATTAATTATCCCAAATCAGCGCTCTCTATGAAAGCACTCTTACGTAAACAACTGTTAAGGTATTTAGTACCTTTTTGTCTGGCTCTATGCTTTGGATTTTCTGCCTCAGCACAATGTACGCTGGGCCCTGGCGATTTAGTCTTTACTGGCTATAATCAGTTAGATGATGGTGTAAATGGCGCCACAGTAGACGACTCTTTCTCTTTTATGATATTGAAAGATATACCTGCTGGCCAGGTTATTTATTTTACCGATCTGGGCTGGACAAGTGCCAATGCTTTTCAACCAGCCGATAAAGGTAGAAGTGATGCCATATTAAAATGGACGGCGGATGTAGCATACACTGCAGGTACCGAGGTGATTGTTACCTGTAAGTACATCCTTACAGCTAAATCGCGTGCAGGAACTCCCCGCGGTACAATTGCAATACAACAGGATTCTTATAATACTACGGTTTTAAATGTTACACCTGCCGAACATATGAGTTTGGCTGAAATATCTGGAGATCAGTTGTTTGCGTTTGTGAACACTGTTGCCAGTCCTACATTTTTGGCAGGTATCAGTATCAACAGAGACCCCTTAGCAGCTACATACTGGGATGCAACCTTATCTAATACCACTACGGCTGCTGAAAGATCAATGTTACCTGCTGCTCTGGCCAGCGGCGCACAAAATCTGGGTATCAGGCTGGGCGATCCGGGTGATCCTTCATTCCCTGCAGCCCAAATTGCCCGATATAATAAAACTGCAAACTTAAAAACAGGAACAGCTAGTGCATTACTGAATGCTATAAATACCCCCGGTAATTGGGAGATTGAAGGTACTGGTAATCCATGGAACCCTTCTGTTACAGCCGAAGTATATACGGTTATTGGAGTAAGCATTACTACCCATCCTGCCGATCGCAATAATATTTGTCCTGGCACTTCGCCTACCTTTACTGTAGTGGCCAGCAATGTATGCGCTTACCAATGGCAGGAAAGTACTGATGGAACAACATTCAATAATTTAACCGAAGGTGGACTTTACACCGGTACCAAAACCGCTACATTGACTATTACCAACGCCACAACATTGGGAGGTCGTCAATACAGGGTTGTGCTTTCAGGTGCCAATGGTTTAACTTCTAATGCAGCCAACTTAACACTTTTAAATCCTACCTTAACCTTCAATGCTACCCTGGCTGGTGGTACCTATAATACAGCATATAGTCAGACAGCAAATGTTACATCGGGTGGAAGTGGTACTTTTACGTACACAGTAAATTCAGGGGCATTACCTAACGGACTCACCTTAGCATCGGCTACTGGTGTAATTAGCGGAACACCTACTTTGGCCGGTACCTATAATTTTGATATTAAAGCTACCGATAATTGTGCCACAGCCAATACAGGAACAAAATCTTATTCCATTGTCATTGCTAAGGCCAATCAAACCATTACGCTCGCCGATCAGACTAAAACCTATGGCGATGCATCCTTTACATTAACAGCTAATACCGATGGCAATTTGCCAATAACCTACTCCTCAGGAACAACAACTGTTGCCACTATTTCGGGCAATACAGTAACCATAGTAGGTGCAGGTACAAGTGTTATTACAGCCACTCAGGCCGGAAACAGCAATTATAATGCTGCAACTACAGTAACCAAAACCTTAACCGTAAATAAAAAGGATTTAACCCTTACGTTAAATGCAGCGCCGGTAATTACCAAAACTTACGATAACAGTACAACGGCATTTTTGGCTGCAAGCAATTATAACCTAGTGGGAAAAGTAGGGGGAGATATTGTGAGTGCATCAGGTATAGCCAGTTATGATACTCCGGCAGTAGGTAGTGGAAAAACAGTTACTGTCAATACTTTTGCTTTGGCAGGTAGTGCAAAAAATAATTATAACCTTACCACTACAACAGCTTCAACTACTGGTAGCATAACTAAGGCTGATATTAGTGGTACTTTCACCGCGTCGGATAAAACTTATGATGGCAATACCACCACAAGTATATTAACCAAAACCTTAACAGGGGTATTACCTGCAGATGCAAGCGATGTAAACCTGACTGGTGGCACAGCTGCTTTCGGCACAGCCGATGTTGCCAATGGCAAAACTGTAACTGCAACTGGCATGACCTTAGGTGGAACGAAAGCGGCTAACTATAACTTAACGGGTGTTGCAACCACCACAGCTAACATTACCAAGCTTGATATCAGCGGTACCTTTACTGCCTCTGATAAAGCTTACGATGGGAATGCAAATGCTACGATTTCAGGCCGAAGTTTAGTAGGCGTATTACCTGCCGATGCAGCAACAGTAAGTTTAACAGGTGGTACAGCTACATTTAGTGATGAAATAGTAGGAGTAGGAAAAACGGTTACAAGCACAGGTATGGCACTTGCGGGAACCAAAGCAGGTAACTATAACTTAACAGGCGTAGCAACAACCACTGCAAGTATTTCAAAACTGAACATTACCGGAAGCTTCACTGCTGATAACAAAGCTTACGATGGCAATACCACAGCAAGTATTTTAACAAGAAGCTTAACAGGTGTGCTGGCCGGTGATCTTGCCGATGTTACTTTAACTGGCGGAACTGCTACTTTTAATACAGCTGATGTTGCCAATGGTAAAACAGTTACCGCTACAGGAATGACTTTAACGGGAACAAAAGCAGGTAATTATAACTTAAACAGCGTAACTACTACTACAGCTAACATTACAGGTTTAACCTTAACCGGTAATTTTACTGCTGATAATAAAGTATACGATGGTAATAATACAGCAACCATTTTAACCAGGACGTTAACTGGGGTGCTTCCGGCTGATGCGGCAAATGTTTCACTAACTGGTGGCTCAGCAACTTTTAATAATGAAAATGTGGCTAATGGTAAAACAGTAACCGCATCGGGCATGACCCTTGGAGGAACTAAAGCTGCTAACTATACCTTATCAACGATTAATACTACTATAGCTAACATTACAGCTAAAGATGTTACAGGTAATTTTACAGCGGGTAATAAAGCTTACGACGGTAACAATACGGCCACGATCTTAACCAGAACACTAACAGGAGTATTACCTGCTGATGCAGCAAATGTATCTGCCACTGGTGGTACTGCTACTTTTAATAATGAAAGTGTTGGTACCGGTAAAACGGTTACCGCAACGGGTATAACTTTAACCGGAACCAGAGCAAGCAACTATAATTTAACTGGGGTTGCTACTGCTACGGCCAACATTACAGGCCTTACTTTAACCGGAGCTTTTACCGCTGATAATAAAGTTTATGATGGCAATACCACAGCAAGCGTATTAACCAGAACGCTAACCGGTGTACTCCCTGCCGATGTGGCTGATGTAAACTTAACAGGTGGTACAGCTGCCTTCGGTACTGCTGATGTAGCAAATGGTAAAACCGTTACAGCAACAGGTATGACTTTAGGGGGAACCAAAGCAGCTAACTATACTTTATCATCTGTGACAACAACCACTGCTGATATTACCAAGAAAGATATCACCGGAACTATAACTGCTGGCAATAAGAGATACGATGGGAATAATACCGCTACGCTTAGCGGCAGGGGATTAGTTGGAGTAGTAGCAGGAGACTTGGCAAATGTAACTGCAGCAGGAGGTACAGCTACTTTTAATAATGAAAATGCAGCAACAGGTAAAACTGTTACTGCAACAGGCATTACTCTTACCGGTACGAAAGCAGGTAACTATAATTTAACTTCAATCGCTACAACTACTGCTGACATTACAGCAAAAGACATTAGCGGAACTTTCACAGCCGATAACAAAGCTTACGATGGCAATACCACAGCGAGTATTTTAACGAGAACCTTAACTGGTGTACTGGCCGGAGATGTTGCCGATGTAACGTTAACAGGCGGAACAGCTACTTTCGCAACAGCTACAGCAGGCACAGGAAAAACAGTTACCGCGACTGGCATGACCTTAGGTGGAGCAAAAGCTGCTAATTACAATTTAACCAGTGTAGCCACAACTACGGCTAATATTACTGGTTTAAGTCTTACAGGTAACTTCACTGCCGACAATAAAGTTTACGATGGAAACAACGCGGCTAATGTATTGACCAGAACCTTAACAGGCGTACTTCCTGCCGATGTGGCTGATGTAACCTTAACAGGTGGCTCAGCTACTTTTGCTGATGCTGATAAAGGAACAGGCAAAACGGTTACTTCAACTGGTATGATCCTGGGAGGTACTAAAGCTGCTAACTATACTTTAGCATCAGTGAATACCACTACAGCCGATATTACTGCAAAAGATATTACGGCAAACTTTACTGCTGGCAATAAAGCTTACGATGGTACTAATGCTGCTACCATTTTAACCAGAACTTTAACAGGTGTACTACCAGCCGACGCATCAAATGTATCTGCCACAGGTGGTACAGCTACTTTCAATAATGAAATTGCCGGTACAGGCAAAACCGTTACTGCAACTGGCTTAACCCTAACCGGAACCAAAGCTGCCAATTATAACTTAACAGGTGTAGCTACTACCACCGCAAATATTACCGGTTTAGCTTTAACCGGTGCCTTTACAGCCGATAATAAAGTTTACGATGGCAATACAACAGCAAGCGTATTAACCAGAACATTAACCGGTGTACTCCCTGCCGATGCAGCTGATGTAAGCCTGACTGGTGGTACAGCTACTTTTGGTACAGCCGATGTAGGTACAGGTAAAACCGTTACTGCAGCAGGTATGACTTTAGGAGGTACCAAAGCAGCTAACTATACCTTATCATCTGTTGCAACAACCACTGCAAACATTACCGGCCTGGCCTTAACGGGTAGCTTTACTGCCGATAATAAAGTATATGATGGTACCAATGCCGCAACAATATTAACCAGAACTTTAGCAGGCGTATTACCTGCCGATATTGCAGACGTAACCTTAACTGGTGGTACAGCAACTTTCGGAGGTATCAATACCGGAAATGGTAAAAACGTTACTTCAACCGGTATGGTATTAACTGGTGCTAAAGCTGGTAACTATACTTTATTTGCTGTAAATACCACAACAGCTAATATTACACCAAAAGATATCACCGGAACCTTCACTGCTGCTAACAAAGCATACGATGGTAATACTACAGCAAGTATCTTAACCAGAAGTTTGACCGGCGTAGTGCCAGCTGACGTTGCTGATGTATCTTTAATTGGAGGTACAGCTACTTTTGCAACTGCAACTGCAGGCACAGGCAAAACGGTTACTTCAACCGGAATGACTTTGGATGGAACCAAAGCCGAAAACTATAACTTAACCGGCGTGGCTACAACTACAGCCAATATTACCGGACTGGCCTTAACAGGTAACTTTACGGTTAGCAATAAAGTGTACGATGGTACCACCAATGCAGTAATTTTAACCAGAACCTTAACAGGTATATTGGCTGCTGATGCTGCCGATGTTACTTTGACAGGAGGTTCAGCAACATTTGCCGATGCCGATAAAGGAACCGGTAAAACGGTTACTGCTACCGGAATGACTTTGGGCGGAACCAAAGCTGCCAACTATACTTTGGGTAGTGTAAATACAGCAATTGCCGATATAACCGCTAAAGACCTTACTGCGAGCTTCACTGCCGACAATAAAGTGTACGATGGCAATGCTACTGCCAACATTTTAACCAGAACCTTAACAGGTGTATTGGCCGCTGATGTTGCTGATGTAACGGTTAGCGGAGGTACAGCAACCTTCAATAACGAAAGCGTAGGTACAGGCAAATCTGTAAATGCATCAGGTTTGGTATTGGCAGGAGCTAAAGGAGGTAATTACAATATCACAACTGTAAATGCAACTACTGCAAACATCACTGCTAAAAACATCAGTGGTAACTTTACTGCCGATAATAAAGTGTACGATGGTAACACCACAGCAACCGTATTAACCAGAACCTTAACTGGTGTACTGGCCGGAGATGTAGCAGATGTTACCTTAACCGGTGGTACAGCAAGTTTTGCTACAGCCAGTGTAGGCACAGGTAAAACGGTTACTTCGACAGGTATGGCCATTACAGGTGCAAAAGCAGCTAACTATAGCCTAACTGGTGTGGCTACTACTACAGCCAACATTACTGGTTTAACCATTACCGGAAACATTACAGCTGCAAATAAAGTGTACGATGGATCGGCTAATGCCACCATTTTAACCAGAACCTTAACAGGTGTGCTGGCTGCTGATGCTGCAGATGTAACTTTAAGCGGCGGAACAGCAACTTTTGCCGATGCCAACAAAGGCACAGGTAAAACCGTAACTGCAACAGGCTTAGCTTTAACAGGTGCTAAGGCTGCTAACTATACTTTAGCTTCAGTAGGTACTACCACCGCCGATATTACTGCAAAAGATATCGCCGGTAACTTTACTGCCGATAACAAGGTTTATGATGGTAATACCACTGCGAGTATCTTAACCCGTACCTTAACAGGTGTACTGGCCGGAGATGTAGCAGATGTTACCTTAACCGGAGGAACAGCAAGTTTTGCCACTGCCAGCATTGGTACCGGTAAAACTGTAACTTCAACAGGTATGAGCCTTTCTGGTTCAAAAGCAGCTAACTACAACTTAACAGGTGTAGGTACTGCTACTGCAAACATCACAGGTTTAACCATTACCGGTAACTTCACAGCAGATAATAAAGTGTACGATGGCAATGCCACTGCTACTGTGTTAACCAGAACTTTAACAGGCGTATTGCCAGCTGATGCAGCTGATGTTACCTTAACAGGCGGTACTGCTAGCTTTGCCGATGCGAATAAAGGTGCTGGTAAAACGGTTACAGCTGCTGGTATGACTATAACCGGTACCAAAGCGGCTAACTATACTTTATCTTCTGTAGCTACTACAACAGCCGATATTACCGCAAAAGATATTGCCGGTAACTTCACTGCCGATAGCAAAGTTTACGATGGCGCTACCACAGCAAATATCCTTACCAGAACCTTAACTGGCGTGTTAGCTGCCGATGTGGCCGATGTTACTTTAACCGGCGGAACAGCAAACTTTGCCAATGCAAACGTAGGCACAGCTAAAACGGTATCGGCTACAGGATTGACTTTAACCGGAGCCAAAGCTGCCAATTACAATTTAACGGGCGTAGCTAATACAACCGCTAACATTACTGCAAAAAATATTGCAGGTGCATTTACAGCCGATAATAAAGCTTATGATGGTAACACCACCGCAACTATTTTAACCAGAACATTAACTGGCGTAATTACGGCCGATATAGCCGATGTAACCTTAAGCGGTGGTACAGCAAGTTTTGCTGATGCCAACATTGGTACAGGTAAAACGGTAACTTCAACAGGTATGGTTTTAGCGGGTTCAAAAGCTGCCAACTATAACTTAACCGGAGTAGCTACCACAACAGCTAACATTGGCGTTAAAACCATCACCGGATCATTCACCGCTGATAATAAAGTTTACGATGGCAACACTACCGCTACTGTATTAACCAGAAGTTTAGCCGGTGTTTTAACTGCCGACGCTGCTGATGTTACCTTAACAGGTGGAACCGCAAGCTTTGCCGATGCTAATGTAGCTACAGGTAAAACGGTAACTTCAACAGGTATGGCGCTTACTGGTGCAAAAGCTGCTAACTACAGCTTAACCAGCGTAGCCACCACAACTGCTGCCATTACTGCAAAAACAGTTAACGGAAGCATTACTGCCAGCAACAAGGTTTACGATGGTACTACTACTGCTGCCATTACAGGCAGAACCTTAACCGGTGTATTAACTGCTGATGTTGCCGATGTAAGCTTAACAGGCGGAACAGCAACCTTTGCCGATAAAAACGTGGGCACTGCGAAAGTGGTAACAGGCGCAGGCTTGTTATTATCGGGAGCTAAGGCTGCCAACTATACTTTGGCCAGCGTGGCAACTACAACTGCAAACATCAGTGTAAAACCAATTACGGTTACTGCCGATGCTAAGACAAAAGTGTATGGCGCAGCAGATCCTGCATTAACCTATACTTTATCTGCAGGTGCACTAGCTACCGGCGATAACACCACAGGTGCATTGAGCAGGGCAGCAGGCGAGGTTGTAGGTACTTATGCCATTGCACAAAATACACTTAGTGCAGGTAGCAATTATACTATTACCTACGTACCGGCTAATCTCGAAATTACCAGAAAAGCATTGGTAATTACGGCCGACAATAAAAACAAAAACTTTGGAGCAGCTAACCCTGCACTTACGGCAAGTTACAGTGGTTTTGTGGGTACTGAAACTGCAGCAGTTTTAACCAGTCCGGTAGTGTTAAGTACAACCGCTACTACCACATCATCAGCAGGTAATTACCCAATTACAGCTAGCGGTGCAGCTGCGGCAAACTATAGCATTACTTATGTTGCAGGTACCTTAACCATTAACCCAACTGCACAAACCATTACGTTTGCTGCATTGCCAAATAAGTTAGATACCGATGGTACCTTTACTTTAACAGCAACGGCAAGCTCAGGTTTACCGGTAACTTATACCAGCAGTAATCCAACTGTAGCCAGAATTATTAATGGTAACCAGGTTGAGATCTTGAAAGCAGGTGTAATTAACATTACTGCCAGTCAGGCCGGAAATGCCGATTACCAGGCCGCAACCAATGTGGTGCAGTCGTTCACTGTAATCGAGAACCCGCCACCGGTAATTACCATTACCAGCAACAAGGGTAACAGCATCAGCAAAGGTGAGGTTGCTGTACTTACGGCAAGTGGTGCTTTAACTTATCAGTGGTCAAATGCCAATGGTATCCTTAGCGGACAAAACAATGCTTTATTAACAGTTAGACCATCTCAAACCACCACTTACACGGTTACCGGTTTTAACCAGTACGGTCGTAGCAGCACCAAAACTTTTACCCTCGAGGTAAGGGCCGATTACCAGGTGCTGAATATTATGAACGTTATTACACCTAACGGTGATGGTAAAAACGATACTTGGAAAGTAGAGAATATCGATATGTATCCAAACAATACAGTTAAGGTATTCGACCGTTCAGGAAAGCTTGTGTTTGAAATGAAAGGCTACGACAACAGCTGGGGTGGTACTTTCAGAGGATCGGTATTACCTGAGGGTGCTTACTACTACATCATCGATTTCGGTCCTGGTGTTGGTGTAAGAAAAGGATATATCACCATAGTAGGTCAACAATAAGAGAGATTAATCAGTCATGATCAGTTGAGTATTTAACTATACAAAACTGATCATGGCTTAGCTAAACGTATAAAGATGAAAACAAAAAGAATTTTGATCACTTGCCTGATGCTTGGCATCAGCATGACCACTTTTGCGCAGCTTAACCCTATGGGAAGCATGTACTATCAAAACCTTTACCTAAGCAATCCGGCTATGGCAGGTATTGAAAAAGGATGGGAACTTAACGCAGGTTACAAAGCACAGTGGACCTCAATTGAAGGCGCACCCACCATGCAGGCAGTAACCGCAACTTACGGTACCCAAAGCAACAAAGTAGGAGCTGGATTATCATTTTATAATGAAAACGCAGGAGTGATTCAACGTACCAGTTTAAAAGGTACCTATGCCTATCACTTACCACTTAACAACGAATCAAGCTACCTGGATTTTGGTCTTTCGGCAGGTATTATGAACGAGTGGATCGACTTCAGCAAGATCAGGGGCGACCAGGGCGATATGTCGTTAACAAACTTCAACCAGCGCAAGCTGTATTTCGATGGTGATTTCGGGATTGCTTTCCGCAACCAGAATTTAAATATCCAGGCGGCACTACCCAACATGAAACGTTTCTTTAACCGCGATCTTTCGAGATCAGTGGTAGATAGGGCAACCTATTTTGCTGCGGTAAGCTACAAATTCATCAACCCTAACAAAGTATTAAGTGTAATTGAGCCGAAGTTCAGTTACCGCGGTATTGATAATTACCGTGATATTGTTGATCTGGGCCTAAACACCCAGTTCTGGACCAACAAACTTTTGTTAAGTACCATTTACCACAGCAGCAACAGCGTTTCGGTTGGTGCAGGTACAACTTATCAAAACCAACTGGCTATTTTGGTGATGTATACCACCAATACTTCAGCTTTACAGAATTATGCCAATGGAGAATTTGAAATAGGCTTGAAATACAATTTTAGATAAGAAACCTAAATGCAATTTGGGCATGATTAAATTTTAAGCATGAAATCCTTTTTATCAGAAATCTCACCGATCCTGTCTTTTTTAGACAGGATCGGTTTAGTTTATGAGCTTAGCGAAATCAACAGCCAGACCTTTCTTCCCGGCTTAAAACTCAGTAAGGGCACCTTAATTATCGATCTTAATAAGTTACTTTATCCCGGCGATATTTTGCATGAAGCCGGTCATCTGGCTTGTATGCCACCAACAATCAGGCAAGAAATGAGCGATGATTTAGCCGCTTCCGATCTCCATCAGGGAGGCGAGATGATGGCCATTGCCTGGTCTTACGCAGCCTGTATTCACCTTAATATCGATCCAATAGTTGTGTTTCACAATGATGGATACAGCGCCGGCGGGAAAGCCATAATTGAAAGTTTTAAGCAAGAAATCCCCATGGGAATCCCGCTCTTGCAATGGTGCGGTATGACTTTCGATCATATACAAGCTGAAAAACATCAAACACAACCCTTTCCTCACATGCAGCGTTGGCTATGTGAGTATAGACCTGATTAATACTGGTGGCTTAGCAATTGATACTGGTGGCTTAGCAATTGATACTGGTGACTTAGCAATTAATGCTGGCAGGTTAGCAATTAATGCTGGCAGGTTAGCAACTGATACTGGCGGCTTAGCAATTGATACTGACGGCTAAACAATTGATGCTGGTGGCTTAGCAATTGATACTGGCGGCTAAGCAATTGATACTGGCGGCTAAGCAATTGATACTGGTGACTAAACAATTGATACTGGTAGCTTAGCAATTAATACTGGCAGGTTAGCAATTGATATTGGTGGCTAAGCAATTGATGCTGGCGACTAAGCAATTGATGCTGGTAGCTAAGCAATTGATACTGGTGGGTTAGCAATTGATGCTGGCAAGTTAGCAATTGATAGTGGTATAGTACTTTTTGCTTTTCCTCTCTGCGCACTTTGTGTTTTTTCTCCGCGCCCTTTGCGGTAAAAGCCACGGATACACGGAAGATTTTGTGCCTTAGTAGTTAATTCTGCTTTGTGGCCTCTGTACTTTTTCTCTGCTTTCTCTGTGGTAAAATAAGTCGGAGGTCCGGAGTCA
This sequence comes from Pedobacter kyungheensis, assembly GCF_000812965.1. Classification (GTDB taxonomy): domain Bacteria; phylum Bacteroidota; class Bacteroidia; order Sphingobacteriales; family Sphingobacteriaceae; genus Pedobacter; species Pedobacter kyungheensis. Next base: position 3,878 of record NZ_JSYN01000003.1, on the reverse strand, counting down.
GATGTCGGAAGGCAATATGCATAAAACCTATTCTGCGGTTATCTGTGTAATCTGCGGGGAATAATCTGCATCTGCTTTGTGGCCTTTGCGATTTATCTTTGCGTGCTTTGCGGTTAAACGCCACGGATGCACGGAATGTTTTGTGCCTTGGTGGTTAAATCTGCTTTGTGGCCTCTGTGCTTTTTCTCTGCTTTCTCTGTGGTAAAATAAGTCGGAGGTCCGGAGTCAGATGTCGGAAGACAATATGCATAAAACCTATTCTGCGGTTATCTGTGTAATCTGCGGGAAACAATCTGCATCTGCTTTGCGCCCTTTGCGATTTATCTTTGCGTGCTTTGCGGTTAAAAGCCACGGATACACGGAAGATTTTGTGCCTTAGTAGTTAATTCTGCTTTGTGGCCTCTGTGCTTTTTCTCTGCTTTCTCTGTGGTAAAATAAGTCGGAGGTCCGGAGTCAGATGTCGGAAGGCAATATGCATAAAACCTATTCTGCGGTTATCTGTGTAATCTGCGGGAAACAACCTGCATCTGCTTTGTGGCCTTTGCGATTTATCTCTGCGTGCTTTGCGGTTAAATAGCCACGGATGCACGGAATAACATGGAGAGTTTCTTGTTAATCAGCTTAAACCAATTCAATCTCCAACAGCAGCTTAATAATATTCGCTATAATCGGATTTTCATCATCACTTCTCCAGTTCAGGTAAAGATCGGTTGGATGGGGCAGCTGGATATACCTGATACCCGGCACTGCATGATGGATATACGAATCGGGCAGAATAGCCACTCCCAATTTCCGCCGCACCAGGGCGATAATGGTAGAGCCAAACTCCGAATGCAGGTAAACATTGGGTTGAATTCCAAACGATTTAAACACATTTTTAATAATGCGGTTATAGCTGCTACCCTCATCCTTAACCGGCAAAATAAATTTCTCGGCCACCAGCATTTCGCGCGTTAGCTCATCTATATTTTTAAGCGGATGGTCTTCCGGCACCACCAATGCCAGATGATCGGTATAGATTTTTTTTGAACTAATGCCATCAATGGTGGTCTTATCGCGTGTAATTACCACATCGAGCTTATAGTTAGCCAAAAACTCCTGTTGATTTTCATACATTACCTGTACCAGCTCAATCTGTAGTTTGGGAAATTCTTCATTTATCCGCGAAGTAATTTGCGGTACCAGCGAACCTGAAATAGAATCGGGGTGTGCAATCCTGATGGTACCATATTCGCCCAATTGGATCTGACTGGCAAACTTATGAATGTGGCTGATCTCATTGAACTGCTTCATCCATTTTTCTTTCAAAAACTTGCCCGCTGCAGTAAGCTTTACATTGCGCTTATTGCGGATGAAGAGCTGAATATCCAGTTCCTGCTCTAAAGCCTGTATCTGCCGGCTCAGTGCAGATTGCGTAATGTTCATCTTTGCTGCTGTTTTCCAGAAATGAAGTTCATCGGCCAGGGTTAAAAAGTATTTGATTTGCTGTAAATCCATTATTGCAATTTATGCATTAATAAATGATAAAATAGCATTTTACTGAATTATTGTATGACTTATCTTTGTGCTATTACAAGCCAGCAAACAACATTAAAATGCATCATTCAATAACCATACAGCAGATTGGCCCCTCAGCTATTTTAACCTTGCAGACCATTAGCCGGCAAATCTTCTTAGAAGCTTTTGCCGATACCACCAGCGAGGCCAATATGCAGGCTTATCTCGATTCGAGCTTTTCTTACGATAAATTACTGGCTGAGCTTGAAAATCCCGGCTCAAAGTTTTACTTCGCCCTTTCTGAAGGAAATGTAGTTGGTTATCTAAAACTGAACACCGGAGAGGAACAAACAGAGCAGGAACTGGAAGATGCGCTTGAAATTGAACGTATTTATGTGCTGGCTGCTTTTCATGGCCAAAAAGTAGGACAGGCCCTGTTAAATAAAGCTTTTGAGGTGGCTGAGGAGCTCCAATACAAAAATATATGGCTTGGCGTATGGGAAAATAATCAGCGGGCCATCCGTTTTTACACCAAAGCTGGTTTCGAGGTATTTAACAGTCATATTTTTCGTTTGGGCGATGATGAACAAACCGATCTGATGATGAAAAAACAATTATAAGCATGGGCAAGAAAAATATTTTCCTGGTGTTACTCATTATAGGCACCGCATTTTGGGGCTTATCCTTTTCGATAACCAAATTGTCGATTAGCAACCACTCCCCGCAACTTTTTTTACTTTACCGCTTTATAGGGGCAACACTGGTGCTGGCAGTTGTTTTTCGCAAAAAAATGAAACAGCTGAATTATAAAAGCATACTTTCAGGTGCTTTGCTGGCTATCCCGCTCATGTTAGGCATTGGCTTGCAAACTTTAGGCATTAAGCTCACCACAGCTTCGCAAGCTGCATTTTTAGCCGGAACCACGGTGGTGATTGTGCCCTTATTAAAAATGGCGCTGTATAAGAAAGTGCCACACCTTAAAATCTGGATTGCTGCGGGTTTATCATTAACGGGTTTGTTTATCATTTCGGTTAAAAATGGTTTCGCCATTAACGTGGGCGATTTATTTACCATTGGCGGTGCCATCGGCTTTGCCTATTACCTCATCAGGGTTGAAGAAGAAGCAGCAAAGGTAGATATTGTTGCTACCATTGTACCTATGTTTGCCACCTGTGCGCTGCTTACTTTTGGTGCGGTGATCTGGAGCACTGAAGAAAGCTTGCTGCCGGCCGATAATACTTTTTGGTTGGGGGTTATTTTCTGTTCACTTTTCTCTACTGCCTACATGTATTCTGTATCCAACGTGGCACAACAATATATCAGTGCCGAACGGGTATCCGTAATTTATCTTTTAGAACCGATATTCGGTGCATTTGCAGCAGCTTACCTCATAGGCGAAGTAATTACCTGGCAGCTTTTAATCGGCGGACTATTTATCTTTGCCGGGATGGGCATATCTGAACTCAAACTCAAAGCTTTTAGAAATTTATTCGGACAAACCGCTAAACCAGTAACCACTCATTTGAACGAACATTAAACGGATATGGATACACTAAAATTCAGGAACGCAACTAAAAATGATTTACCCAGGATTGTGGAAATCTATAACACCACTGTACCTACGAGAATGGCAACTGCCGATACTGAACCCGTATCGGTAGCCAGCCGCGAGCAGTGGTTTGATGAGCATGATGCTAACCGGCCGCTCTGGGTAGTAGCAGATGAACAGAACCATACGCTGGCCTGGGTTAGTTTTCAATCTTTTTATGGCCGGCCAGCTTATCAGGCTACTGTCGAGATTAGTATTTATATCGATCCGCAAAGCAGGGGGAAGGGATTGGGCAAAAGAATTCTGGAGTATTGTATTAATGAGGCGCCAAACTACGGTATCAAAACGCTTATTGGATTTATATTTTCGCACAATACACCGAGCCTGCGCTTGTTCGAGCAATTTGGTTTTGAGCATTGGGGGCAATTGCCCAACATCGCAGTTTTGGATGGTGAAGAAAAGAGTTTGACGATATTAGGCAAAAGAATTGCAACATAAGCTTATCTCGATTTTTACCATTAAGAACTTAAGGTCATTAAGTGGATGTAAAAAAGCCACGGATTCACAGATTACTACGGGTTAAATAGCCACGGATGCACGGAATAACAAGGAAGATTTTGGTGTCTTAGTGCTTTGGTGGTTAATTCTTCTTTGTGGCCTTTGTGTTTTTTCTCTACTTTCTCTGTGGTAAAATAAGTCGGAGGTCGGGAGTTAGAGGTCGGAAGACAATATGTATAAAACCTATTCTGCGGTTATCAGTGTAATCTGCGGGAAACAACCTGCATCTGCTTTGCGTCCTCTGCGATTTATCTTTGCGTGCTTTGCGGTTAAA
>NZ_JSYN01000029.1 GCF_000812965.1 Pedobacter kyungheensis | reverse complement strand
AAAATTGTAACTGTGATTTAGCCAATCCATACATATTGGAAAGTTCATGTACAGAGTGTTCTTCTTTGATTACCTTGTTGACTAAATCAAGTTTAAACTGATAGTCATATTTTTGTTTTCTACTCATAAAAAATGCCCCAAAAAGTGTCTAACTTTTTGGGGCATGTCCACAAGGCAGGCCTTTTAACAACTGGGCTGTTATTTATAGGTAGATGATCAGACTTTATTTAATCCCCAAATCAACCGCACCCTTTACTTCAGTCGAAATTTCACCAAGGCTACCTGCATCAGCATTCTGTCCGGTGTATACCTTCACAAAATCGATTGTTTTTAAATCTACTTTGTTTCCGTTTTTATCAACCGCCCACGATAAATCGAAGCTATTGTACAAATTGGTTTTGTAATCATCGCCGGTAGAATAACTATCAGTGTAGCCCCAGTCAAATGGCGAACTGATTACAATACTACCTGCCTTACCGGTTGAAGGTGGCAACAAAGTTCCTTTAAAGGTGATGGTTTCCTGGTTCGCGGCAAATTCAGGATAAAAATTATGCTTATGGAAATTGTTAACTTTTACTTCTCCGCTATTTCCCTGATTATCTTTCCAGCTTACATTGGCAAATGCTTTAGGGTTGGTATAGGTAATTTCGTAATTTTTAATGGTTGTAGCTTTGCTGTATTCACTTCCGGCTAACTCATACCACTCATCATCAGCAAGACCATTGCCGTTGCTATCCTGACTAACCATTACAACACCTGGCTCAGAAAAATGATATGGAGCCCCTGATGGATTACCATAAATGGCCAGATCGTTACCGGTGTTGTTTACTACCGAGTGGTCGAAGCCAAAAATAATGTAGCCACCAAAACCACCTAAGGAAATCAGGTTGGTAGTGCTTCCAATTAATTTTTGTGCCTGCTCTGGTTTACCAAGGGTTTCGTTTACAAACTGGCCCGGGGCGGGCAGGTAATCTAAAATACGGCTGATATATTTGCTGCTGGTTGGGGTAATTCCTACCACCGGAACCGGAACAGTAATGGTGTAGTTATGGGTGAATTCGCCAGCCTCGTTATAACCTTTGTAAGCTAAAACATAAGTACCCGCTTTTGCGGCAATAAAATTATAGTTAAAAATGGTGCTGACCACTTTGCCATCGAGTTTCCATTCGTGCTGAAAAGCCTGTCCGTTGTTTGTACCTGCACTAAAATTGGTTACTACAGCTACCTTAGCCTGTACAGCATCTTCTTTAATGAGCAGGTTTACATCGGGGCCAAGCACGTTATCTTTCTTACAACTGAATAAGAACAGGCAGAAAAGCATTGAATAGATAATTGATTTTTTCATTTTTGGTGTGTTTTTGTATGTTATTTTAATAAGAATGCAATGTGTGCGGGAATATCGCCGGTGGTAAACGTAAATTTCTTTTTACCTGCTTTATCGAAACAGTAAATGGTGCCGGGTGTAACGTAATCTCTCGCGTCGGTTACGAAAACATCTCCCGATGTTGGATCGACAGCAATACCATAAGGAAGCGTAATAGAAGCCTCAACCCCATCCGCAATAAAATTGTTGCTTACTACGGTTTCGTCTTTTACATTAAGTTTTACATAGGTCGACTTTGAGGTAGCATAGCTGTAAGAAAACAGATAGGCATCGTCTTCATTAATCCAGAAATCGCTAACCGGAATATTGAAATTCTTTTTCACGGCATCGGTTTGGCTATCAATCACATATAATGAAGAGGCAACTGCTCCGTAATCACCTCTCGAGGTCACATATATATCGCCATATTTATCGGCTTTTAAATGGTGCAGGTTAATGGCTACATCAATCTTTTTGGTTTCAGTATTGGTAGTTAAATCAATTACCGATACTGTTCTGTCGTAATTTGGATAGTTATAACCACCAGAATTGGCCACATAAAGTTTATTACCCACAACTGCCATCTCTTCGGGCTGGTTACCTATCGTTATTTTAGTTTTAATGGTGCTTAAAGCGGTGGTATCTACTACAGCGACATAGCCATCGTAAGAGGTGATGTAAGCAAAATTCTTGTAAAAGGTTACATAACGGGGGTTGTTGATATCCAGTTTAGCGACCTGCCTGGCATTGCCGGCGTTTAAGATTTCAACCTTATTGCTTCCGTTTACTACCACATACATTTTAGCACCGTAAATTTTGATATCGTTACCTACATCTCCAAGACCTAATGTAACCGCCGGATTAGCCGCTCCGAATATATTTCTGGTGTATTTACCATCCTCATAATTGTAATAATCTAAAGATGATTTGTTAGAACCCCAGTTGCCTTCGTTTAAGACATACAATCCTTTTACAGTTACTGACGGTGTTTTAGCGCCTTGCTCCGAATCTTCATCTACCGGTGTATCTTTTCTACAGGCAAAAGCGAGGGCAGTTAACAGCAGTAAGCCGGTACGTTTAAAAATTTGTTGTAATTGGTGTTTCATATCGTGATATTAAATTGGTTTAAAAATTAGCGGATAAAGTAAAACGGTAGTTGCGGCCCGGCATTGGATAGTTGAGCACCACATCGTAATACTGGTTAAAAACATTATTGATTTCGGCGTTGAAAAAGAAACGGGTTTGCTGGTAAACGAAATTTGCACCCAGTGTTAAATCGTGCGTATACCAGGGTTTAACGTAGTTGGCGGCGATATTGGCTTTTTGGCTATACCTTTCGCCAGTGTAGATATAACTATAATTAAACATCAGGTTTTTGTAATCGATACCGAATCTCGCCGATCCGCTGTGTACGGGAATATAGGGGATCTGATCGCCATACCTGAAAGCAGTAGCGCTGATATCTATTGCTTTTTCGAAGGTATAATTGGCACTTGCTTTCAATTTCAGCTGTGCGGCTAAATCCCAAACCGTCTGTATATTGGTTTCGAAACCTTTAATCTGCACCCGATCAAGGTTAAACATCTTCCACAGGCCTAAATTATTGCCCGGAATGGCCACAATCTTATCTTTTACCAGATTATAGTAGGCATCGGCCTGAACAGATAGATAAGCGAGGCGTTTTCCGTTTGAGGTATGCCCGTAAGTAAAACCTAAATCGTACTGACTGGTGTATTCGGGTTTCAGCTTGGTATTGCCAATAAACGTATAATACAAATCGTTAAAAGTGGGCATACGGAAAATAGATTTGTAAAAACTCCGTACGCGGAAATCTTTGGTTTGAAAAGGTTGCCACGAAGCCATCAAACTGGGGGTATATTCTTGCCTGCTGGTAGACGGATTCCTATTTTTAACCTGCTCTGCAATTAGTGTGGCTAAAACATTAGCTTGCAGGTTTAGCCTGTTTAAATTTATGGCCGTGGCCAGTGCCACTAAACCTGTATGGCGACTGGGATAGACAAAATCGTATAAGTTGGCATTAAGCTTTTGAAAGCTGTAATCGGTAGCGAGAGAAAGCTCGCAGATTTTAGCTATTTTATACAGATGGGCTGCAGAGATATACCACTCCGTTTCGGTATAGCGGTTATCTAAAAAGCTGTTTTGCTGCTTAAATTCAGGATCGAGGTAACGCATAAAACTATAGGCATACTTCGTATTCAACAAAAAATTATAGCGGGCACTTTTTTTATTCTGATACGAAGCCTGAACAAAACTATTATCGTCCCACTGGCGCTGTGTAAAGGTAAACCTGTTCGAAACTATCGCTCCGGGGAGTCCGCGGGCCGAGTTATAGTTGTACAATTTAAGGCTCCAGTTACTGCTATCGGCCAGTGAGCCAAAAAATGTAGCTTCTACCCTTGCCGATTTAACATCACTGTTATTCCGGATAATGGTGGTATCGTAAGCCAGCTCCTTATACCTGAATTTATATTTACCGTTCGATTCTAAATAGCCTGCATCTAAAACAAAAGCGATTTTATTGCTGACTTTTTGTTTATAACTGATGTTGGGATTAATTAGCCCAAAAGAGCCGGTTTTAAAACTAATGCCTAATCCATACTTTTTGCCAGGACTAAAAACCGGCTGTGCGGTTTTGAGGTAAAGTGCACTTGCTGCGGCAAAACCTTTGGCTGGCAGCAGTAATTCCGGTTTCTGACCAACGTAAACAGCAATTTCTTCCAGATTATCTAAGGATAATTTACCTAAATCTACCTGGCCATTTTGCGCATTGCCTAACTGAACACCATCATAAAACACAGCAGTATGGTTACTCCCCATACTCCTTACGTTAATGGTTTTTAAGCCTCCAGCCCCGCCGTAATCTTTTAACTGTACGCCGGCAAAATAGCGTACCGCATCGGCAACTGATAAGCTGTTTAAGCGTCTTAACTCCGATCCGACAAGTATTTGTACAGGAGTTGGCGAAAGGTTTACCCTCGAATTTTTATACTCGGTAATTTTAACTTCCTGCAGTTGATTGGCCTTTACCGTATCCACCTGTGCTGCAGAAATTCCGGGCAAAAGTATGCCCATACCCAATAACGGGGCCAGCAAAAAGAAAAACCTGGTGTTTGGTAAAACACCTTTAATTTTGATCATTTGATTGTGAGTTTAACCCACAGCCAACAGATAGAAAAGAAATGAAAATACGAAAAACGTAAGTACCTCACCCCTAGCTTCAATCCACGAAAGCTATGAAATATAATGCTAAGGCAGGTCTTCTGACTTACTCCCGGCTTTCCGGCCTTCCCATACCGACAAGTCGGCACAGTGGCAAAATGATTGGAAATCCGTTAAGGAGCTTACAGCTGCGGGACAGTTACAGATTTACACTGTATTCCCTTTTAATTCCGGGTGTAAATCCGGAAACCAAAAGCGTGGCAAAGGTATGAAAATTAGCCAAACTTGTAAAATGCGTGATGGAAAATGGTGGTTTTAGCAGAAAAAGCTAAATTAGGAATCACATTTTTATATAATGAGAAAATTTTTAACTCTTGCATGCTCGTTAATCAGCTTATCTGCTATGGCGCAAAAAACCGATACCGTATTTCTTAAAAAACTGATGGAGTCGAAACCCGGTCTTTTTTCTTCAGTGCTCAATCACCCAAACAAAAACCAGATACAAATATTATATACGCAGGTTAACCGCAATACCCAAAACAAACCCAGCTTTAAAACATTCAGCTATAATTTAGATCCCCATCATTATTTTTATCCGGCAAGCACAGTGAAGCTCGCTGCGGTAATTTTTGCGCTCGAAAAAGTAAACCGCTTAAAAAACACGGGCTTAACGGCATCCAGCACGATGATTACGGATAGTGCTTTTAATGGACAAAGCAAAGTTTTAACCGATACCAGTGCTAAAAATGGTCTGCCCTCAATCGCACATTATGTTAAAAAGATCTTACTAACCAGCGATAATGACGCATTTAACAGGTTATTCGAGTTTATTGGCCGGGCAGAAATTAATCAGCAACTAAAAGCCAATGGTTTTAATGACAGCCGTATTTTAAACCGTCTGGCCATTGGCGATGCAGGCGAATCGGCCAGGCATAGCAATCCAATCAAATTTTATAATGGCGATAAACTGGTTTACAATCAACCTGCACAATACGATCCGAAAGATTACGATTTAACTTTAAGCAACCTCACCATGGGCAAAGGTTACCTCGATAGCGCCGACAAGCTGGTGAACAAGCCTTTTAGCCTGGCAGGTAAAAATGCATTTGCCATTAACGATCAGCAGAAACTGATGCAGAAATTAATTTTTCCGGAAGCTTTCCCCGCAAAAGAAAGGTTTAAGTTAACTGCTGCTGATTATAAACTCATTTATACTTATATGAGTAAGTACCCTACTGAAAGTGATTTCCCGAAATATGACCCAAAAGAATTTTGGCCTACCTATGCTAAAATGCTGTATTATGGCAGAGAGAACGTTAGTCCTGATCCAAACATCCGCATCTTTAATAAATATGGCGACAGTTATGGTTACATCATCGACAATTCTTATTTCGTAGATTTTAAAAACGGAATTGAATACTTTTTAACTGCAGTGGTACACAGTAATGAAGATGGCATATTTAACGACAATAAATATGAATACGATACGGTTTGTTTCCCTTTTATGAAAAACCTTGGCCAAAGCATTTACGAAGTGGAATTAAACCGCAAAAAATCGCATCAACCGGACTTGAGTAAATTTAAACTCGATTATTCCCATTAAGACTAAAACCTTTCGGCACATTTTGGGTTTATAGCGTATTAATTGTACAAAAAACTATACATTAATTAAAAAATAATATATTCGCATTTCAAATAAAAGAATAAAGTGCTAATGGCTAAACTATTAATAATTGACGATGAACGAGCGATAAGGAGTACCTTACGCGAAATTCTGGAATACGAAAATTACGAAGTTGAAGATATCGATAACGGTATTGATGGCCTCGAGATGATCAAAAAAGGTAATTATGATCTCGTACTTTGCGATATCAAGATGAATAAGATGGACGGAATGGAAGTGCTTGAACAGGCACAACTCCTTAAGCCCGATTTACCTTTTATTATGATATCTGGTCACGGTACTGTTGAAACCGCTATCGAAGCCAGTAAAAAAGGTGCATTCGATTTTATTTCCAAACCACCTGATTTAAACCGTTTACTCATTACCGTACGCAATGGTTTAGACCGTGGAACTTTGGTAACCGAAACTAAGGTTTTAAAGCGTAAAGTAAGTAAAACGCGCGAAATACTGGGCGAATCGGAAAGTATTTCGAAAATTAAAGAAACCATTGAACGTGTTGCCCCTACCGAAGCCCGTGTATTAATTACAGGTGCAAATGGAAGCGGTAAAGAGCTGGTAGCCCGTTGGTTACACGAAAAATCAAACCGTTCTGAAAGTCCTTTAATCGAAGTAAACTGTGCTGCTATTCCTTCAGAGTTAATTGAAAGTGAACTGTTTGGACACGAAAAGGGATCATTTACCTCTGCAGTAAAACAGCGTATTGGTAAGTTTGAACTGGCCAACGGTGGTACCTTATTTTTAGATGAAATTGGCGATATGAGCCTTTCGGCACAGGCAAAAGTGTTGCGTGCTTTACAGGAACATAAAATTACCCGCGTAGGTGGCGAAAAAGAAATTGATGTAAACGTGCGTGTTTTAGCGGCTACCAATAAGGATTTATTAAAAGAAATTGAGAATGGTAATTTCCGTATGGACTTGTACCACCGCTTAAATGTAATTAATATTCATGTACCGCATTTAACCGAACGTACCGATGATATTCCGGTCATTGCGCAAAACTTCTTAGAGCGCATTTGTGGCGATTACGGTATGCCTGTTAAAAAGATAAATGAAGGCGGAATGTCGGCATTACAGGCGTTACCGTGGACCGGTAACGTACGTGAGTTGCACAACATGATTGAGCGTTTAATTATTTTGAGTGATAAGGTGATTACTGAAAATGATGTGCGTGCCTTTGCCAATCCGGGTGGTGGAACCAACATTGGTGCTGCAAGCAGCGCGCAAATTGCCAGTTCAGGTGGTTCGAGCCTTGCCTCTACCTTTGATTCGTTTAATAACTTTCAGGATTATAAAGATCATGCTGAGCGTGAGTTTATTAAATTCAAACTCGAAAAAAATAACTGGAACGTATCTAAAACAGCTGATGAAATTGATATTCAAAGAAGTCACCTGTATAGCAAAATTGAAAAATTCGGCTTAAAAAGAGCTGAGTAGCTAATTAGGTTGAAAAGTTTTAAAGTTGGAATGTTTGAAGGTTAGCCGGAGAACATTCCTTTTTTTTGTTAATACACGAATCGTCATCTCGACTGAAGTGCAACGGAATGGAGAGATCTATAATTATATCTCTGAAAGATTTCTCCACTACGGTCGAAATGACGATCTCGCAGGGATTAGCATCTACCCCATATAATCATTCTGCCGCATCAGCAAGGCCCTGTACTTATTAAAGATTGCAGTTTTAGAAACGAAACCCAGGTAGCGGTTTTGTTCAGTAAGTACGGGTAAAATCCATACATTTTCCTGCTCCATTTTCTCCAATACCATTTTAAGATCCTCGCCCTCAGTAATGGTGATGGGTGCGGATTGTACCAAATCTGCCGCTTTTAAATTCTCTTTATCGGCATTATTCATCATTTCCTGAAACAATTCTTCAATATAAATGATGCCCTTAAAATCACCGGTTTCATCAATAACAGCACAGATATTTTTATGCGATTGTATAATTTCTCCCATCTTAAGCGCAAGCATATCGTTCATCTGTACCTGAGGATAGCTCTTCTCGATCAGATATTTTAGTTTCATCTGGTTCAATACCGTGGTATCCTTATCCTCATGCGATAAAAGCTCACCTTTATCTGCCAATGCCTTAGTATAAATAGAATGTTTTTGCGAACTGCGGTTAATGGCGTAAGAAATGGCAGTGGTAATCATTAATGGAACCATTAAAATATAGCCTCCGGTAATCTCGGCAATGAGGAAAATACCCGTTAAGGGTGCATGCATAATCGCCCCCAACGCAGCGGCCATACCAGCCACGATAAAATTAGATACATTCAAATGTGCTATGCCTGACAGATTCACAACATAGGCAAAAATAAAGCCCATTAAACCGCCCATAATTAAACTGGGCGCAAATGTACCCCCATTACCGCCAGCCCCTAAAGTTATGAGCGTAGCCAACGATTTCATGAAAATGGTAACCACCGTAAAAAGTATTACGACGGCAGGAATATTGTTATAATCTTCGAAAATACTGTTGTTAATCACCGTCAGATAATCGCCCTTTAGCAAGCCTTTTATGGTAATATAACCTTCACCGTATAACGTGGGAAAAAGAAATACCAAAGCCCCCAGCATTAAACCGCCAACAATAACTTTGGTATAAGGATGTTTTATTTTATAAAAAAGGCCTTTAACAGCGTAATTCGCTTTGGTAAAATAAATTGAAAAAAGACCAATTAACCCAGCTAACAGCACGTAATAAATCAATGCATCCATCCTCCAGCCCTCTGTTACCAAAAAGAATAACTGTTGCGTATAAAATGCCCGGGCTACTACAGCTGCAGTTGCTGCCGATAAAAGCAACGGAATAAAAGCGGGAATGGTAAACTCGGGAAGCAAAATTTCGATAGCGAACACAATCCCGGCAACCGGACTATTAAAAGCCCCAGCAATACCTGCTGCGGCACCACAGGCCACCAGCATGGTAATTTCACGGTAAGAAAGGCCTAAAAATCGGCCCAGATTTGAACCGATCGCCGAACCGCTGGTAACAATTGGCGCTTCCAAACCTGTTGAACCACCAAAACCAACGGTAACAGCTGCAGTAATTACCTGCGAATAAATATTATGTGCTTCTACCCTACTCGATTTCTTTGAGATGGCGTACAGCAAAGGCGTTAAGCCGGTTTCGAATTTTGATCTCCTGATAAAATACTTGATATATAAAACCGTTAAAAAGATCCCGATCATCGGAAAAATAAAATACAGGTAGTATTTATATTTCCAATGCCAGTCTGACTGGAGAAACTCCTCGATGTGATGGGTTAAACTTTTTAAAGCAGCAGCAGCAAGTCCGGCCAGTACGCCTACTATAACCGCCAGTATAACTAAGAAATTACGGTTTGATATTTTTGATTTCCGGTATTGGTTAATCTTATCAAGGTAATTTACAAAGCGGATATACATTTTATTCTGTTTTTATATTCCAGCGGAAAAATTAGTGGTTAAGCGTCGAATTTATCCAGGAGCTTAATTAAAGTAGCAAAATCTTTAGGATAAGGCGCATCAATTACGATATCTTTATCATCGAGTCCTTTAAATACCAGGTGTCTGGCGTGTAAGGCAAAACGCTTCATAATCGGCTGCTCTTCTTCGCCTTTGGTTAGCCTGTAACCTCTTTTAATCGAAGAAAGAAAAACAGGTTTACCTTTATACATTTCGTCGCCAACAATAGCGGCCCTTTGGGTAGCTAAATGGATACGGATCTGATGCATACGGCCAGTAATGGGCTTGCATTCTACCAATGTATAATGTTTGTAGTATTTTAACGAGTCAAAAATGGTCTCCGCTCTTTTGCCCTCATTCCTATCGATGGTTACATTTTTATTGCCATCGTTTAAGATGGGTAAATCAACCAGGAGCTGATCAAAAATCACATGACCATCTACCACAGCGTGGTAAGTTTTGTTCACCTTCCTTCTTTCGAACTGCATAGAAGCATGGCGATAACCTGCCGGATTTTTGGCGATAATTAAAGCTCCGGAGGTTTCCTTATCCAAACGGTGACATACCTGTGCATCAAAACTATACTGCTTGGCTAAACGCAAAACATTGGTTTCGCCAGCCGCACCTCTTTCATCAAGCGATGCTAAAAACGGAGGTTTGTTGATGACAATAAAATCGTTGTCTTCGAAAAGAATAAGGTCTTTAAAATTTGGAAACTTCAAACTGTGGTGTGATTAATGAAGCGCAAAAATACGATTTTATTTTTTTAAGGCGATCGTCACCCTGAATTTATTTCAGGGTCTCAATGATAATAGCGCTATCGTTGTATAAACCTACACATTTAACCACGGAAACACAGGATTCGCCCATCTATCTTATTAATCTTTAACCACAGATAAAAAGGATGAACACAGATAAGCATTTAGTTTTTGACATCTTGGTGCATAAAAAAACACAGATTAAGCATCAGGAAAAATATGTGTTAATCTGTATATATCTGTGGCTATATTAATTTATGCTAACTTATTGATTTAGAAATTAACAACATATAAAAAGTATGAACACAGATAAGCATTTAGCTTTTGACATCTTGGTGCATAAAAAAACACAGATTAAGCATCAGAAAAAATCTGTGTTAATCTGTGTATATCTGTGGTAAAATTAACTTACGCTAACTCAAATTTGTAACCTACCCCTTTTACGGTAGAAACATAATTTTCGCCTAATTTTTCGCGCAGTTTACGAATATGTACATCAATAGTACGGTTGGTTACTACCACTGAATCTTCCCAGATATTTTTAAGGATCGATTCGCGGGTATAAACCTTACCGGGTTTAGAAGCCAAAAGGTATAACAATTCGAATTCCTTTTTAGCCAGTACCACTTTATTACCACCCTGGAAAACAAGGTAAGCTTCACGGTCGATTACCAAATCACCAATTTCAAGTTTATTTTCTGATACTTCTTCAGTACCTGCATTTCTTCTTAGAATTGCATTAATCCGGCTTACTAAAGCTCTTGGTTTAATTGGCTTAGCGATATAATCATCAGCTCCCACATTAAAACCAGCAATTTCCGAATACTCTTCGCTTCTGGCTGTTAAGAAAACCATGAATGTATTTTTGAATTCGGGGATTGCACGCATTAAACGGCAAGCCTCAATTCCATCCATTTTAGGCATCATAATATCCAGTATAATCAAATCAGGATGAACCTTCTTTGCAACGGTAATACCTTCCTGGCCATTGGTTGCCGTAAAAACCTGATACCCCTCTTTCTTTAGGTTGTACTCAATAAGCTCCAGAATATCTGGTTCATCATCAACAATTAATATTTTCTGACCTGCGTTGTTCATAGTTAAATATTTGTTACGAAAGTACTGTCTATGATGCAATATTTAGTTAAGCCTAAGTTAAGAAATTGTTAATTACTTAAATTAGTTTAACATGAAATTTGTTTTAACGTAACGTTTTGGCTAAGAAGGCCTCTAAGGCCTCTCCACGAAGGTTTTTAGCTACAATTTTACCTGCCGGATCAATTAAATATGAAGTTGGAATAGCTTGTACCTGATATTTTTTTACGGTTTCGCCATTAAAATCCTTCAATTCCGAAACATGTGTCCAGCTTAAACCGTCGGCTTTAACAGCACCTAACCAGGCTGCTTTATCCGTATCGAGTGAAATACCCAGGATATCGAAGTTTTTGGTTTTATACTGATTGTAAACTTTTACTACGTTAGGGTTCTCCTGACGGCAGGGCTGACACCATGATGCCCAAAAATCTACCAGTACGTATTTTCCTTTATAATCTGCCAAACTAACCGGTTTGCCCTCTGCTGTATTGATGGTGAAGCCAGGTGCTGTTTCGCCAACTTGTACAGCTTTTAAAAGTGCCATTTGTTTCACAAAAGCATCTACGGTGGCGTTACCTTTAATATCTTCTTTAACCTCGTCGGCAAACTTTACCAATTCTGCTTCAAATTCCTGCGGACTTAAAGTATTCATGGCATAAAAGCTGGCCAGTGTACCTTTATTGTCTTTGGCAAATTTTAAGATCTGCGTATTTAACTGGTTGATGTAAGATTCGTATTGCGGTTTCATCGACTCCAGTATCGCTGCCCTGTTTTGAGGCTGTGTAGCGACTTTCGCTTCAAAATCGGCTTGTAACTTCTCCACCTGTTTGGCAAACGTATTTCTGATACCATTCAACTCAGATAATTTATCCACCTCATTCGCACCAGAAATTTTATACGCCATAGTTTTATCAGCCAAATCAGCTTCCAACTTAATTGCATCGCCATTTTTAGCAATCAACATAAATTCATGGTTACCAACCGATACCCTGAAAAAATCAACTGATGGGGTTTTACGGATAAACTTAAATTCGCCCTTTTCTGATAAATTGGTTGAATCGATTGCAATCATGTTGCTGTTTTGCATGCCATACAAAAACACTTTTTTTTCTGCTCCCGGGTTTTGGAAAGTTCCGTCGATGGTAAAGCTATCTTTTGGTTTACATGCAGTGAAAGCAATTGCAATCAGCATGATCAGGCTCAATTGTTTTATTCTCATTATTTCAGTTTTTCAAGTATTAATTCGTTTAATTTCTTGGCATCTGCTTTTCCTTTGGCCAGTTTCATTACATCGCCAACAAACAAGCCTAAAACGCCTTTTTTGCCTTTTTTATATGCCTCTACCTGTTGCGGGTATTTATTTAACACTTCATCAATAAAAGTACCCAATTCATCACCATTATCGGTAATTAAAAGGTTTAATGCCTGTGCCAGGTCCGCTACATTGGCATCTGCTTTGGTTTCAATGGCAGGTAACAATTGCTGTATGGCAATCTGCTGGGTTATTTTTTTATCGTCAACCAGATTAATGGCTGTTGCAAGTTGCGTCGGCTTAACGTTATATGCATCAATAGCAATACCTTTTTCATTTAAAATAGCCCTCACCGGACCAATAAGCCAGTTAATTAAGCTTTTTTTGGTATTTACAAGCGGTAAGGCAACATTAAAATAAGTAAGTAATGCCAAATCTTCGGCAAATAAGGCGGCATCGGCTTTACTAATGCCAAATTCAGCAATCATTTTTTTCGAAATCTCATTTGGCAATGCAGGCATGGCCGATTTAATTTCAGCTAACCAGCTATCCGAAATGTGGATGGGTTGCAAATCCGGGTCAGAGAAATAACGGTAATCGTTAGCTTCTTCTTTAGTACGCATGGGCGAAGTTGTACCCTGCTCAGCATCAAAATTAAGTGTGCTTTGAATAATTTTACCGCCATTGCTAATTACTTCAACCTGACGGCCAAATTCGAAATCCATAGCCCTGCGTACATTACGCATGGAGTTCAGGTTTTTCACTTCGCAACGGGTGCCAAATTCAGTTGTACCTGCCGGGCGAATGGAGATATTGGCATCGCAACGTAAACTGCCTTCTTCCATATTACCGTCGCTCACATTTAAATGCCTTACCAATTTCCTGATTTCGCTTAACAAGGCCGAAGCTTCTTCTGCACTGCGGATATCGGGCTCAGTAACAATCTCAATTAAAGGCACGCCGGCCCGGTTTAAATCAACCAGCGAGTATTGATCGTCCTGATCGTGGATACTTTTACCTGCATCTTCTTCTAAATGGATGCGGTTAATGCCAATTTTCTTGGTCGAACCATCTGAAAGTTCAACTTCCAGAAAACCATTTACACAAATGGGTTGATTATCCTGCGTGATCTGGTATCCCTTAGGCAAATCGGCATAGAAATAATTTTTCCGGTCGAAATGATTGATCTGGTTAATGGTACAATTTAGCGCAAGGCCAATGCGAACTGCTTTAGCTACTACTTCTTTGTTTAACTTTGGCAAAGCACCTGGCAAAGCCAGCGAAACAGTAGAGATATTTTGATTCGGAGAAGCACCAAAAGCGGCGCTATCAGCAGAAAATATTTTAGTATTGGTATTTAACTGAACGTGGATTTCCAGTCCTGAAACGAGTTCGAAATTGCTATTTTGTAAAGGCATTAAAGCTTTATGTGTTAAAATTATAAGCAAATATAGTTATTATTTAGTCTTTCGTTAAAAAAGGCTTGATGGAGAAATTTTTAAAAATTCCTGCCAGGGCAATCCACCACCACCAACCAAAAGCATTTTATCGGGCTTGTGCATTTTATTAAAAGCATCCATACCCGATGTACCACTAACAAAGCCAGTGCTTTTAACCTCAATGCCAATTGTTTTACCGCGTTTTTCTAAAACAAAATCAACCTCATCATTCCTGTGTCGCCAATAAAATACCTTGTAGCCTTCTACAAAAGAACAATTTAACAGATGCGCCCCTATTGATGACTCAACCATTCTCCCCCATTCAGCCGGTTGTTTTTTTATGGTTTCAAAAAGCTCATTGCGCTGCGCACTCACCAATGCATTGTTATGCACCTGAAATTTAGGACTGGATGAACGTTTTCGAATTACATCTGCTGCGAATTTTTCAATTCCCCCTAACAAACCCGCAGTATCTAACAGTTGCAGATAATGTGATAATGTAGTAGTATTGCCGGCATCAGAAAGCTGTCCAAGTATCTTAGTAAATGACAAGATCTGACCGGAATACAGGCAGCCGAGCTCAAACAAGCGTTTCATCAGTGCAGGTTTATCCACCCGGGTAAGCATTAAAATATCTTTAGAAATGCTGGTTTCAATCAAAGCATTTGAAACATAGCTTTTCCAGCGCTCTTCATCTTTGATTAAACCAGCTGCACCAGGGTAACCTCCAAACCAAACATACTCTTCGGCTGTAAAACCAAAGGCACTTTCCATTTCTGTAAAACTCCAATGCCCCAAATAAGTTAATTCGAAACGACCGGCAAGAGATTCTGTAAGCCCCTGCTGGATCAATAATCGTGATGAACCCAATAAAATTAGCTTAATATTTACGCCGTTACGCATATCTTCATCCCAAAGGCGTTTAATGATCTCACTCCAGTTATCTACTTTTTGAATCTCATCAATTACTAAAAGACAGCCATGCTCATTATTGTTTTTAACCAGCTCGCGGGTATTGAACCAAACCTGCTCAATCCAGGTGCGATCGGATGCAAATACGGCATCGGCCGATTCAAATATATGGGGGATTGTTATTTTCTGAACCAATTGAGTAATTAAGGTAGTTTTACCAACCTGCCTGGGACCAACAAGTACCTGAATAAACCGTTTTGGCTCTTTCATTACTTTCACAACTTTCTGTAATTCAATCCTTTCGTGCATATTTTACAATTTACTCAGTATAATGAGTAAAATTACTCAATACGATAAGTAATTCCAAATCCAACAATTATTCAATTCATTTATAAAGTTTCAAAACTGTAAATATCTCTTTATACAATTTCAATAACCATATAACACACTAATTATCAAACAATTAGAAGCACAATTACAATTTACTCAATATAATGAGTAAAATTACTTAATAAAATGAACAGTTGGTTTAGTTAAAGAAATGTTAAATCCTAATCTGCTCATTAAACCACTTTATATCACACAAGTCTATCCCAGTATTAACACACAAAAACCTTTAAGATTATGAAAAAGTTAGTTTTAATTGCCGCGGTTCTGATGATATCATTATTCGGCGCAGATTATGCAAAAGCACAGGTTAGTTTAAATATAAATATTGGTTCGCAACCTGTTTGGGGTCCTACCGGTTATGACCATGTAGATTATTATTATTTCCCCGATATTAATGCCTATTATTATGTTCCTTCTGCACAGTATATTTATTTGAATGGTAGTCAGTGGGTATGGACCAACAATCTCCCCGCCCGCTATGGCAACTTTGATTTATATCGTTCCTATAAAGTAGTGATAAACAAACCAAGGCCATACCTCCAAAATAATTATTACGTAACAAGATATAGCCGTTACAAAAACTACGGCGGTCGCCAGGCCATAATAAGAGACAGCCGCGAAGCTAAATATTATGTGGTAAAAGGTCATCCTAATTATAATACAAAACAAGTAACTGTGGTTCGTCCGGAAAGAAACCAGCCACAACGCGTAAAAGTGGTTAAACGGGTAGAAAGAAGCCATAACGGCCGACCAGAAAGATATGGCGAAGGCCGCGGAAACGAGCGTCATTAGCCCCAAATTTAGGTTAGGAAGAGGGAGTACCAATTGGTGCTCCTTTTTTTGTATTTACACTTTGGCACATCATTTGAAAATAAACCATTATCACACAAATTAAATAACCATGAAAAGATTATTCTTAATTGCTGCAATAATGATGGTTTCATTCTTCAGCATACCTGCAAAGGCTCAGTTAAACGTAAATGTTAATATTGGATCGCAACCATTATGGGGGCCTGTGGGCTACGATCATGTAGACTATTACTATCTTCCTGATGTAGAGAGCTATTACTATGTTCCGCAAAGACAGTTTGTTTACCTGAATGGAAACGATTGGGTTTTTGCCAATGCATTACCAGCCAGGTATGGCAATTATGACTTGTATAATGGATATAAAGTAGTAATTAACTCGCCAAGACCTTATTTAAATTTCAGAAGCGATAAAATAAAATATGCCAAATACAAAGGCAACAAAAACCAGATCATTATTCGTGATAGTCGCGATAGCAAGTATTATGTAATAAAAGGCCATCCGCACGGAATGCCTCCGGGACAAGCTAAAAAGATTTACGGAAAAGGAAATAACGGTAATGGTAAAGGCCATGGAAATGGCAAAGGAAAACATTGGGAATAATTATAGTTGAAAAGTTTTTCACGTAGCTGTTACAATAGAAATTTTGGCACAGCGTTTGAATTACGTTTACCACACACAAATTAATAGATTATTATGAAAAAGTTATTCATTCTGTCCGCGATTTTAGGTATCGTGGCTTTAACATCTAATCAATCTAACGCTCAGGTAAGTATTAATGTGAATATTGGCGCGCAACCAGCTTGGATACCAGCCGGTTATCAAAACGTTAATTACTACTATCTCCCAGAAGTTCAGTCTTATTATTACGTTCCACGAAGAGAATTTGTGTATTTACACGGAAACAGATGGACCAGATCGAGATATTTGCCAGCAAGGTACAGGGGTTACGATTTGCACCACGGCCGAAAAATCGTAGTGTACGGAAACAGCCCATACAACAGTTACAATGTACATAGGGTAAGGTACGCAAGTCATGGCAATTACTACCGCAGTTCTTATGGAGGTGGAGATAGAATCAGATACAATTCGCCAAGAAATAATTATAGAAGTTACAGAGTAGATAACAGACACCACGATCCACGTGTAAATTCAAGCTTGTTCTCGAGAGGACACCGCGAAAAACACGGCAGACATTAAAATAATAAAAAAGAGGCTTTAGGGCCTCTTTTTTTATGAATATCAATCAAAAGATTGCTTCGTTCCTCGCAATGACGATTTTCTAAGGAATAAAACTCTCTGCTTTTTCCAATACTGCTTTTAAACCTGCAGGATTCTTACCTCCAGCGGTTGCGTAAAATGGCTGTCCGCCACCGCCACCCTGGATTTCTTTTCCAAGCTCGCGAACAATATTCGATGCATTTAATCCTTTCTTAACCAAATGATCGGAAAGCATTACGGTAATACCGGGCTTGCCGTCAATTTCTGTAGTGAAAACCAAAAACAGGTTATCAACCATATCTTTTAACGAGAAGGCCAGGTTTTTAACTGCCTCAGCACTCTGAATATCAATATGTTTGGCAATCAAATTAATGCCGTGAATTCCACGAACATGGTGCACAATCTCGTGTTTTAAGGTATTTACACGCTCAAGGGTCGATTTTTCAATCTCTTTCTTCAGTTTCGCATTTTCATCAAGCAAAGCTTGTACGGCAGCTGGTAAATCTTTGCTTCCGTTTAGCAATGTTTTTAACTGTCCAAGTTCTTTTCGCTGATCGAGGAAGAATTGCTCTGCTTTATCGGCAGTAATGGCCTCAATACGACGAACACCAGCGGCAACGGCACTTTCTGAAACAATTTTAAACGAACCGATTTGTCCTGTAGCCTTTACGTGTGTACCGCCACAAAGTTCTTTAGAAAAATGATCATCGAAAGTAATCATCCGAACAAAATCACCATATTTTTCTCCAAATAAAGCAGTTACACCACTTTCAATTGCATCCTGATAGGGTACGTTTCGTTGCTCTTTCAGTTTAATATTCTGTCTGATTTTCTGGTTCACAATCACCTCAATTTGTGCCAGTTCCTCATCGGTTACTTTGGCAAAATGAGAAAAATCGAAACGCAGGTAATCGGCATTCACCAAAGATCCTTTTTGGTTAACATGCTGACCCAAAACCTGTTTTAAAGCAGCATGCAACAAGTGCGTAGCGGAGTGGTTATCTTCAGTTAAAATGCGTTTATCTTCATCTACAACTGCCCAGAATTTACCTTCCAGATTATCAGGTAAAATATCTGCAAAATGAACCGTTAAACCATTTTCCTTTTTGGTATCGGTAATGTCAATCCAAAATTGGCGGCTATGGTCTTCCAAACGGCCTGTATCTCCTACCTGACCACCGCTTTCAGCATAAAAAGGTGTTTGACGCAGTACAATTTGATATTGCTCCTTTCCTTTTGCCTTTACTTTGCGGTATTTTAAGATTTCGGTTTCTATTTCTAAATCATCATAACCTACAAACTCACTCTGATCGTCGGCATTTACAATAACCCAGTCGCTGGTATCAATAGCAGTTGCGGCACGGCTATCATCTTTCTGTTTCTTCAGTGCCTGTTCATAAGCCACTAAATCAACTGTCCAGCCTTTTTCCCTTGCCATTAGCTCGGTTAAATCGATCGGAAAGCCAAAAGTATCTGAAAGTTCGAAGGCAAAAGTACCTTCAACAATATTATTAACTGCCTGGTATTTCTCGAAACGCTGAATACCTGTTGAAAGCGTTCTCAGGAAAGAAACCTCTTCTTCTAAAACCACTTTCTGCACAAAATCCTGCTGTGAAACCAGTTCATCAAAAACACCTTTAAACTGATCGGCCAATAAAGGTACCAATTGGTTTAAGAAAGGCTCTTTGAAGTTTAAGAACGTATAAGCATAACGTACCGCACGGCGTAAAATCCTGCGGATTACATAACCTGCTTTATTGTTAGATGGCAACTGACCATCGGCAATTACAAATGAAATGGCGCGGATATGATCGGCCATTACACGCATCGCAATGTCGGTTTTTTCATCAGCTCCGTATTTAATACCTGCTTTATCAGCAATAAACTGAATCAGCGGCTGAAAAACGTCGGTATCGTAGTTAGAAGTTTTATCCTGTAAAACACGTACCAAACGCTCAAATCCCATTCCGGTATCTACATGTTTGGCTGGTAAACTTTGCAGAGAACCATCTTTTAGACGGTTAAACTGCATAAATACGTTGTTCCAGATTTCGATTACCTGCGGGTGATCGGCATTTACCAGCGAAGCACCATCTACCAATGCCTTTTCTTCATCGGTACGGCAATCCACATGAATTTCTGAACAAGGTCCGCACGGTCCGGTATCGCCCATTTCCCAGAAATTATCTTTTTTATTTCCGGGTAAAATATGGCTTTCATCTACATATTGTTTCCAAAGATCAAAAGCTTCCTGATCTTTAGCTAAACCTTCTTTTTCGTCACCTTCAAAATAGGTAACGTATAATTTCTCTTTGGGGATTTTATAAACTTCAGTCAGTAATTCCCAGCTCCAGGCAATGGCTTCTTTTTTAAAGTAATCGCCAAAGCTCCAGTTGCCCAGCATTTCGAACATGGTGTGGTGGTAGGTATCAATACCCACTTCTTCCAGGTCGTTATGCTTACCTGAAACACGCAAACAACGTTGTGTATCTGCAACGCGAGAATATTTAATGGCGGCCTCTCCCAAAAACAAATCTTTAAACTGATTCATACCCGCATTGGTAAACATTAAGGTTGGGTCGTTTTTAACCACAATCGGTGCGGAAGGTACAACATGGTGTTGTTTCGATTCAAAAAAACTAAGGAATGCCTGTCTAATCTCTTTTGCTGTCATTTCAATATTATTGGAGGGAACAAAATTAAAATTTTATTGCGTTATTAAGGAAAAATCGAGCTACATTTGAACACTTTAATTAATCGATATAAAACACTCATAATCAAGCTCAAAATATGCCGTATAAAGAAAGAGACATCAATAAAATGTATTATACCATGGGCGAAGTGACTGAAATGTTTAACGTAAACGCTTCGCAGATTCGTTTTTACGAAAAAGAATTCGATATCCTTCAACCCAAAAAAAACAAAAAAGGCAACCGGCTTTTCACTCCTGAAGATATAGAAAACCTTAAGATTATCTTCAACCTGGTTGATGAGAAAGGTTTCACTTTAAAGGGCGCTAAAGATTATCTGAAAAATAATAAATCTGATGTGAAAGAAAATCAGAAAATTATTGATGCTTTAGAAAAACTGAAAGGTTTCCTGGTTAACCTCTCGCAGGAGCTTTAAAGCTAACACACCATACCCTAGAGTATTTTTAAAATTACATTTCTTGTAGTTTTAGAAATATTTTTACTACATTAGTTCTGAAGAACAAAAAATCACCCCTATTTTCTTTAACCGATTTAATACTCGCTTATGAAAGTATGGCTTTTTTTGTTGCGTCTTTTTTTATGCTGCTACCCTGCTCCATATCATTTGGGTAATCGCACAGCATTTTTCAAATGCCCGCTATTTTTTATTCCTTTTCTGGCGAATACCGACATTGATTCAGGCCATTCCTGCTTCGAATGCGATATAGGCATACTTGTGCTATCCTGAAAATCATCTCCTAACAGACAATCGCCTGCAGATACCACATTTACCTGAAAAACAATAAATTATGCGTTCTAAAATTTTAAGCATGTTATTTGTGATGATCGGATTTATCGCAAATGCACAAACTACAGAACAGGAAGTAGCCATACGCGATATCATTGAAAGCGTTGCCGAAAACCTTCCTGATGATTACGATATTACCGAATTGGTTGAAGTATTATCGCGGTACCGAAAACATCCCATTAATTTAAATAATACCTCGGTAGAAGAGTTAAAAACATTGGTATTCATTTCGCCCCTGCAAATCAGCAATTTCTTTGTTTATATGAAAGCGAACGGAAAATTGCTTGATGTGTACGAACTGCAAAGCATTGATGGTTTTGATGTTAAAACGATTGAAAACCTGATTCCTTTTGTTACGGTAAATACAATACCGGAATATGAAAACTTTAAATTAAGCAACCTGTTTGCCGGCGAGCATGATATGATGGTACGGTTTGCACAAAGCCTCGAAAAGCAAAAGGGCTTTACAGATTTGCCAGGTAACCGTTATCTGGGATCGCCAGAACGTTTTCAAACGCGTTACCGGTATAATTACAGCACAATAATTTCGGCAGCGTTAACCTTTGATAAGGATGCAGGCGAAAAATTTATTGGTAAACCATTCGATTTTGTTTCGGCCAATGTTGCTTTATTCAAGTTAGGAAAAATCAAAAAGCTTGTCGCGGGTGATTACACTCTACAGTTTGGCCAGGGATTAACCCTTTGGTCGGGTTTTTCTTTTGGCAAAGGTCCTGATGTAACCAGTGTGGCTAAAAAAGATCTGGGCTTAAGACCTTACACTTCAACCAATGAGTATTCGTTTTTCAGGGGCGCAGCTGCCACGATTAATCTGTATAAAAATTTCGACCTCACTCCTTTTGTTTCATTCAGGGGTTTAGATGCCAGCCAGAAAACAAATGCCGCAGGCGAACCGGTTCAATCGACCATCAACCAAACAGGTTTACACCGCACGCCAACCGAAATCAAGAATAAAAGCAGCCTTACTCAAAGCGTTTACGGTATGGCTTTGCAATACACCAAAAACGAATTTGGTGCTGGCGCTATTGCTTACCAAAGCTACTACGACAATAGTTTTATAACCCAAACGGCACTTTATGACAAGTATAGCTTTACCGGGAACAAACTCACCAACCTGGGGCTTTTTTATAATTATACCTTAAAAAACATGTACTGGTACGGCGAAATTGGCAAGTCCATAAACGGCGGTATTGCAGCCATAAACGGTGTATTGATCAGCTTATCGCCCACAGTTTCAGCGGCGGTAACCTATCGTAACTACAGTAAAAGTTACCATAATTTTTTTAACCAGGGCGTATCAGAATCAACAGAAGCAGTAAATGAAAGAGGCTTGTACGCAGGTTTAAATATTAACCCTAATAAACATTGGGCGTTTTCTTTTTATGGTGATTACTTCAAATTCCCCTGGTTGAAATACCGTGTTGATGCTCCTTCCAAAGGTTACGAAATACTTGGACAGGCTGTTTACACACCAACCAAAACTTTTAAAATTTTAGCCCGGTATAAACGTGAAAATAAACAACAGAATACAGACCTGAACGTTCCTGTTAAATTCCTGGATAATGTAATAAAAGCCGGATACCGGATGGAACTTCGCTGGCAATTGAATAAAAACTGGATGCTCCAAAACCGCGCAGAAGTATCGCAATACAAAAAGGGCGATGCTAAACGGGAATTTGGCTACATGATTTATCAGGATGTAGATTACTCACCCCTATTTGCCAGGCTTACAGGCAACATCAGGCTGGCTTATTTTAATACCCCAAGTTACAATAGCCGCATTTATGTGTACGAAGACGATGTTTTGTACAGCTTTTCATTTGGCATGTACAATGGAAAGGGGTTTAGGAGTTATTTAAACCTAAAATATACCCTGGCTAAAAAATTAAATCTATGGTTAAGATATGCCGTATTCATTTATCAGGATGCAGAAACCGTTGGTACTTATCTCGATGAAATTAATGGGAATAAAAAATCAGAGGTTAAAGTTCAGCTACGCTATCAGTTCTAAAGATGTTTAAAGCAGAATACGTTTTTGTAAGGATTTTATTCCCGTTTGTTATTGGAATTGGCCTATTTTATTTTTTGCCGTACAGGGCTTGCTTGTATTTTACCGTAATAGCCACGCTGTTCATGGTGCTGATTGCCCTGGTAACAAACCTGGTCTACAAAAAACTAAGCATTTACCGTTTTAAGGGGGTAATTGGAATTTCAATCTTTTTGATGTTCTTCTTGCTGGGTGCTTTTGTTTCTCTATTAAAGAATGAAAAACTAAACAGTAACCATTTTGCAAATAAGAATTATAACCAGTTAAAAATATGGGTGAACG
Source organism: Pedobacter kyungheensis (assembly GCF_000812965.1). Lineage (GTDB taxonomy): Bacteria > Bacteroidota > Bacteroidia > Sphingobacteriales > Sphingobacteriaceae > Pedobacter > Pedobacter kyungheensis. The sequence goes on along the minus strand of NZ_JSYN01000029.1, from coordinate 34,204 downwards.
ATGAACCTCAGCAAAGTGGAAGCATTTTGCGTTTTAAAGCAAAGGTTATTGCAGGCTATTTTGCCCACAAGCAAATTAAAGCATCAGGTCAGCTGCTGGTTTCGGTAAGATTAGCTAACTCAATGCCTTTAAAACTTAAATATGGCGACGTAATTATTATACCTGCCCAATATACAGCCATAGAGCCACCTTACAACCCTGCTGAATTTGATTTTAAAGCCTGGCTGGCTACACAAAACATTTACCACCAGACCTTTGTAGATCAGGAAAACATACTTAAAACAGGCGAAGATGCTGGTTATTTCATTATTAAAGAAGCACTGCGTTTAAGGGAAAAACAGGTTCAAAAATTCAGGAGGTTAATTGAAAGCAACGAAGCCTTTGCAGTAGCATCGACCCTGATTTTGGGTTACCGTGCCGATTTAAGCCCCGAAACGCTGGCTGCGTATGCCAATACCGGCACCTTACATGCGCTCTCTGTTTCGGGAGCGCATGTAGCCATTATATATGTGGTTTTAGATTTTATATTTCTGTTTTTGAACCGGAATCGCCAATTAAAAATTACTAAGCTTCTGATCATTTGTAGTTTGATATGGGGCTATGCTTTAATTACAGGCTTATCGCCTTCTGTGGTGAGGTCGGCCATTATGATTAGTGTATTTATTATAGCCAAAACCTTATCCAAAAACACCAATAACTATAATATTTTAGCTTTTTCGGCTATTTGCCAGCTCATTTACAATCCTTTCTCCATTTGGGATGTTGGCTTTCAACTCTCCTATTTAGCTGTTTTTGGGTTATTTTATCTTCAGCCGAAAATTTATAACGTGCTTTACATCGAAAATAAAGGGCTGGATAAATTATGGAACTTTATTGCGATGTCGCTGGCAGCACAAATTGCTACTTTTCCATTAAGTATCTATTATTTTCACCAATTTCCTCTTTATTTTCTTCTTGGCAACCTCTTTATCACACTGCCGCTGGTGCTGATGATGTATTTGGGTATTGCCACATTAATTCCGGGGCTTGGTTTTTTGGCATCAATCTTCGAATGGCTGATTAATTTTACCAATTCGGTTTTAAAGTGGATAGCCAGCCTGCCATTTGCTAATTTTTCTGCCATTTACATCAGCTTACCTGAATTTATATTATTGAGTTTTAGCCTGGGCTTTTTCATTTACGGATTAGCCAAATTCAGCAAGAGGTTGATATTTTTATCCTTGTCACTTTTTATCTTTTATCAAATCCTCATTGCTTACGATAGTCTCTCAGCATTGCAACAGCGTAACATCCTGTTCTTTTCATTAAGAAAAAACTACGCTGCAGCTTTTACGCGGGGAAAAGAAACTGTTCTGGTTACTGACTTAAAAGTAACAGATAAAAGCTATGCGTTTTTCATTAAGCCGGCACTGATGTCGATGCAAATTGACCGTATCCATCACATTAGCTTAGAAAAAGACACAGTATTACGTAACTTCATATTAAAAGATAACCAGATTGTATTTCAAGGTTGTAGTATTTTATTGATTGACAACCACCTAAACCACAAGCAATTACAGACAAGAAGCGTCTTTTCTGCAATATGGCTGACAGGAAACAGTAAATTCGATTTAAGTAATATTCCTTCAGATATCCGGTTTCAAACGCTGTTAGTTGATGCAACCAATAAGCAATACCGAATTAAACAATTACAGAAAAACAGAAAAGATGCTTACGTTTTAAAGAAAAATAAAGCATATTTGATCCAACTAACCCAATAGCATGGAAAATCTGGTTTTGTACCATGTTGCCGAAAGAATTGCAACAATAACGATTAACAGGCCTGAAAAAAGGAATGCCTTAAATCCCCAACTCGTTTCTGAACTAACTGCAGCATTTATTCAGGCATCGGAAGATGATTTGGTTAAAGTAGTGATTTTAAATGCTAACGGCAATTCGTTTAGTGCAGGCGCCGACTTAGACTACCTGCAGCAACTACAACACAACACTTTCGAAGAGAATGTAGCCGATTCGAACAACCTGAAAAAGCTTTTTACTACCATTTATTATTTACCCAAGGTGGTTATTGCGCAGGTTGAGGGGCACGCCATTGCGGGCGGCTGTGGTTTAGCTACTATTTGCGATATCGTTTTTGCTACGCCAGAAAGTAATTTTGGCTATACCGAAGTAAAAATAGGCTTCGTTCCGGCTATTGTTTCCTGCTTTTTAAAACAAAAGGTTAGCGAAACCATTGCTAAAGAAATTCTGCTCACCGGAAAAACCTTTTCAGCAGAACAGGCACAACAATATAATTTGATTAATTTTGTAACAAATCCGGCAGAGATTCATCAAAAAGTAAAAGATTTTGCATTAAGTTTGTGCAGCGAAAGCTCAGGAAATTCATTAATGATTACCAAACAACTTATTAACCAAACGAATAACCCCTTATTGGAAAAAAGTTTAGAAACAGCTGTTCAAATCAATGCCCGCGTTAGAGAAAGTGAAGATTTTAAAAAAGGAATTGCTTCGTTTCTAAAAAAAGAAAAAATTAACTGGTAAAAAAACTAAACTGAAATAAAAACATGTTCAAATCAATCAAAACAAGCGTTGTAGCTTTAATTTTAGTAAGCAGTGCTGTACTTGCCAATGCGCAAAAGAAAATGACCGAAGGTACGCTTACTTACGGTTTAGCATACAAATTAACTGAAGAGCAAAAATCTGCTATGGGCGGACAAGAGCCACCTGCAGAACTGAAAGTTAAATTCAACAATGGTTTAACTAAAATCGAAATGGAACAAGGTCCTGCCTTAATTGGTATCGTATCTGATAATAATGATAAAACCGGGTTACTTTTAATCGATGTGCCAATTGCACAAAAACAATTCGCGGTTAAACAAACAAAAGAAGATGTAGAAAAAGTAATGGGTGCTATGCCTAAATTTTCTGACTTCAAAGCCACAGGCGAAAAACAGACTGTTGGAGGCTTTAATGCAGAAAAATATACTTTTAAAGATGACAAAGGCGGCGCGCACGAACTTTGGGCGACTAAAGATGTAGAATTACCAAATGTGGGTTCTCAAAATTATTTCCCTGGTTTAAATGCATTCCCGGTAAAATATACTTTGGTTCAAAGAGGTATCGAAACTACTACAACTTTAAAATCGATTACTGAAGGTAAAGTTGGCCCGATTTCGAAAGAAGTTCCAACCGGATACGAAGTGGTAACGATGGAAGATTTAGCAAAAATGCAAGGTGGAGGTGAATAATTAACCATTTCCAGCTAATTAATAGCTTTTTAACTGACGGCTTTTTATTTAAATTAGCCCCAAAGTTAAAAAGCTTTTTTTATGACCTAACTTTATATGATTAAAAAACTATTACTCAGATTATCAGTTACCTGCATTGCCCTATGTGCTGTAATTGATTCAAATGCCCAAAACATTAACTGGGCAAAAGATGGAAACTCCTACTACCAGATTGCCAGCGGAGAAATTATTTCGGTAACGCTCCCTAAAAGCGACAGGAAAACAATTATTTCAAGATCATTATTAACCCCCGCGGGTAAAAGTGATGCCATAGCGGTAAGAAGTTTCCAGTTATCGGATGATGGCACAAAAGCTTTAATTTATACCAACAGCAAGAAAGTTTGGCGTTACGATACCCGTGGCGATTATTGGCTGGCAGATTTAACATCAAACAAAATTGTACAGATTGGTAAAGACAGGCCAGCCTCTTCATTAATGTTTGCCAAGTTATCGCCTGATGGCAGTAAAGTGGCTTATGTAAGTCAGCATAATTTATATGTAGAAAATATTGACGGGACTGGTGCAAAAGCCTTAACTACTGATGGTACCGATCGCATGATTAATGGTACTTTCGACTGGGTTTACGAAGAAGAATTTGATTGCCGTGATGGTTTCAGGTGGAGCCCTGATGGAAAATCAATTGCCTACTGGCAACTGGATGCGACCAAAATCAAAAACTTTTTGATGATTAACAATACGGATTCAATTTATCCTTATACAATCCCTGTTGAGTATCCTAAAGTTGGGGAAAATCCTTCGTCTTGTAAAGTTGGGGTAGTTGATATCAATACTGCTAAAACCAACTGGTTAAATGTACCGGGCGATAATGTTCAGCATTATATCCCGCGTATGCAATGGGTGCCCAACAGCAACAACATCATTTTACAACAACTTAACCGCGAGCAGAATGAAAGTATTGTGTTTATCTGCGATGCGGCTTCTGGCGCAGCCAAGGCTGTTTATACTGAAAAAGCCAAAGCCTGGATTGATGCACAGGATGAGTGGAAATGGTTAAACGACAATAAAGAATTTACCATCGTATCAGATAAAGATGGTTGGAATCACCTTTACAGGATTAGTGTTGACGGTAAAAAAGAAACCCTGGTAACCAAAGGGAACTATGATGTGATTGATGTTAAATTAATCGACATTAAAAACAACATGGTTTATTTTCTTGCATCGCCAACAAATGCTACTCAGAAATATCTTTTCAAAACCAAATTGGATGGAAAAGGAAAATTAGAGCAGGTTACCCCTTCGGTATTACCGGGCACACACAACTACGATATTTCTCCAAATGCTGCATTTGCACGTCATTCATATAACAGTTCTATTGTCAGACCTATTACGGAGTGGATGAACTTTACAACGGGCAATCCGTTTACCATGGATGGCAGCATCACTAACCAGCTTTCGAAACAAGAAGCACCCAAAAATAAAGTAGAGTTTTTTAAAGTAACTACCGAAGATGGTGTTGAAATGGATGGCTGGATGAAAAAGCCTGATAATTTTAATCCGTCTAAAAAATATCCTGTTGTTTTTTATGTGTATGGCGAGCCTGCTTCTGCAACCGCACTTGATACCTATGGCGCAGGAAGAAACTTTTTATATGCCGGCGATATGGCCAAAGATGGTTACATCTACATTTCGATGGATAACAGAGGTGCACCGGTACCAAAAGGCAGTGCATGGCACAAAGGTATTTATAAAAACATTGGCGTAATTAACATCCGCGACCAGGCTATGGCTGCGAAGAAATTACTGGCTACTAATGCCTTTATGGATAAAGACCGTGTGGCAGTTTGGGGCTGGAGCGGTGGTGGTTCATCTACCCTGAACCTGATGTTCCAATATCCTGAAATTTACAAAACAGGTATTGCTATTGCGGCTGTGGGTAATCAGTTAACTTACGATAATGTTTATCAGGAGCGTTATATGGGTACACCTTTCCCAAGCAAGGAAGCTTATGTTAAAGGATCGCCGGTTACACATGCCAAAAACCTGAAAGGTAATTTATTGTATATCCACGGTACTGGCGATGATAACGTACACTACCAGAATGCAGAAATGCTGATTAACGAGTTAATCAAAAACAGAAAGGTTTTTCAATTAATGAGCTATCCAAACCGCACCCACAGTATTTCTGAAGGTGATGGAACCAGCGAGCATTTATCTTTAACCTACACCAAGTTTTTAAAAGAAAACTGCCCTCCGGGAGGAAAATAAATCATAAAAGAGCAGCTTTAGGGCTGCTTTTTTTATGCAATAAGTTGCTGTGTGAGCATGGCGGTTACAATGGCAATACCGAAACTCAGTAATGTGCCAATTAGTACGTATTCGGTTAATTTAAGGTCGTGGGCTTCTTTTAAATCGCCAAACCTGAATATCGATTTTGCAGCCAGCAAAAAACCAACTGCTTCAAAATGATTGGTTAAGATGAATACAAATATCAGTACCCGTTCCAGTATACCAATGTATTTACCAGCATTTTGTAGTGATTTAGGGCTATCGGGCTGATTATCCGGAATCCAGCGGGCAATAATAACGCGCATGGTAATGGAGGTAGGCAGGGTTAAAAACAAAGCCCCCGAAATGAATATCCACGTTTTGGTTTCTTTGAGGTAACTGATATCCAGGCTTCCTTTATAAAATAAATGCCATACAGCTACAATGGAAATAAAATGCAATACCTGATCGACGAAAAATAATAAACGGGCATTCTTTTTTGTTTGCAGCAGTAACTTCAAAGCATCAATTGCGAAATGAATCAGCCCGATTAACAAGGCTACTTTCCATACGCCAAAACTTAAAAAAATCAGGAATATGAGTGCAATATGTATGGCTACATGCAGGTAAAGCTTAGCTGATTTTAGTTTCTTCACTTCCTTTTCTTCAACCCACGAACCTGGTTGCAAAAAGAAATCGCCAATTAAATGGGCAATAATGAGCTTAATGAGGTAGATATCCATTTTTTAAAACATTTGGTTCAATTTTTTACGGTATAACTTATCCATATCCATTATTTCGGCAAAATGAGCCCGTTTTAAGGCTTCGCTAACTGATGATTGAGTTCTGCCCGAAATGGCAGCCAGTTCGCTCTGCAATATGTTTTCATGTTCGAGCGCCAGTTTAACCATTTCGGCAGCTACTACTCCCCAGCTATCCATAGCAATGAGGGCGAGCTTAATCAGTGTATTGATTTCTTCGTCGAAATCAGCAGAACTGGTTTTAATGGCCAGGTTTAGTTTAATCTGTTTTAAGCTATCAAAAGCAGCACCCGAGTACACAAAAGCATCGCCACTATCTTCTGTAAGTTTCTTTCTTTTGCCCTGCACTGCACCAATCCCCAACCCCATCCGCACATCTGCTGATTTATTTAACCTGATACAGGCTTTTAAATATATAGCTGTTCTTAATGCTTCTGTTGCATCTATTTCTACCTGAAAGCTGTCTCCCCTGAAAATCTCCCACCGGCTGTGCTTCCCGGAAACAACCTTTAACGCCCCTTTTAAGCTTGCCAACCAGCTGTCTTTTATTTTGCGTGAGCCTATAATATCGCCTGTTATAATGGAAATCATAATACCAATATCGATAAAATAATTAAAAATGCAAAACAATATCGGCTAATTACCCGATATTTCGATTTATCGGCTAATTACCCGATATTTCGATTTATCGGCTAATTACCCGATATTTTAATTTATCGGCTAATTACCCGATATTACTTCAAAACCAATTGATACATTTATTGTTTAAATAAGCATGGCACTGATCGAATTTACCAAAAGGGGCATTTACTGCAAGCAGGGAGATTTTTATATTGATCCCTGGTGGCCTGTAGATTATGCTGTAACCACGCACGGGCATAGCGACCATGTTCGGTTTGGTAATAAACATTACCTCTGCCATACGCTTACCAAACCCATTATTAAACGTAGAATAAGTGAAGATTTAAATGTAGAAACACTCGAATATGGCGAAAGCATTACCCGAAACGGGGTAAATATTTCATTCTTTCCGGCAGGGCATATTATTGGTTCGGCACAGGTTAGATTGGCTTATAAAGGTGAAATCTGTGTAGTATCTGGCGATTATAAAATTGAAGATGATGGCATTACCACGCCTTTCGAACCTGTAAAATGCCATTCATTTGTTTCGGAAAGTACATTTGGATTACCCGTTTACAAATGGCAAAAACAAGAGGTGGTTTTTAACGGCATTCAAAATTGGGTAAACAATAACATCAGCCAGCAACGCACGAGCGTGTTAATTGCTTATAGTTTGGGCAAGGCACAACGCCTGATTAAAAACCTGGCAGGCAGCGTTCCGATATATGTACACAACAGTATCGCTAACCTGAACGAGGTAATTATAAATGCAGGCGTAAACCTACCCGAAACCATCAGGATTGTGCCCGAAATTACCAAAGAGGCCTTACAAAAAGGAATTGTGATTGTTCCGCCCGTAATGCGTGATAGCCGCTGGATTAAAAATTTAGCCCAGCCGGTTACCGGTATCTGCTCTGGCTGGATGCAGGTTAGGGCGCATCGCCGCTGGCAAAGTGCCGATGCGGGTTTTGCACTGAGCGACCATGCCGACTGGAATGGCCTAATGGAAGCCATTACGGCAACCGGGGCAGAAAAGGTTTATGTAACACATGGTTTTACAGCTGCATTTACTCGGTTTTTAAATGAGCAAGGCATTGAAGCAAGTGAGGTATTAACCAAATTCGGGCAGGAAGATGATGAAGAAAGCAAGGTAGATTTAGTAGCGCAAAACGAAAGTAAACTACCATGAAACGTTTTGCACAACTGATCCAGCAGCTCGAGCTCAGCAATAAAACCAATGCTAAAATAGCCGCTTTGGTTCATTATTTTAACTATGCCGATGACAAAGATAAAGTTTGGGTAATTGCTTTATTTACGGGTAAAAAGCCTAAAAGACCCATCAAATCAGCCTTGCTTAAGTACTGGGCAATAGAAATTACGCAAACACCAGAATGGCTCTTTGCCGAAAGCTATACCAATGTGGGCGATTTAAGCGAAACCATTGCGCTATTGCTCCCTCCTGCAGAAAACACGTCAGATTTGCAACTTTACCAATGGATTGAAGACCTGCATAACCTGGAAGGAAAGGACGATGATACCAAGAAAGCTTTTATTCTAAATGCCTGGAACCACCTCGAAACACAGGAACGTTTTATTTTAAACAAATTGATTTCAGGAAATTTCAGAATAGGCGTTTCAAATAAAATGCTGGTTAATGCTTTGGCTAAACAAAGCAGCCTCGATAGTGCGCAAATTATGCACAGCATTATGGGCAAGTGGAATCCTTACGAAATTACCTTTCATGAACTTGTTAATGGCGTCCATGTAAATACCGATAATTCGTGGCCCTACCCTTTTTGCCTGGCTTATGCTTTGGAGCAGGCGCCAGAAAGCCTGGGCGATATTACAGCCTGGCAGGCCGAATGGAAATGGGATGGCATACGCGGGCAAATTATTAAACGGAACGGAGAGCTTTTTATCTGGAGCCGTGGCGAAGAACTGGTAACGGAACAGTTTCCTGAATTGCATTTTCTGGTTGATGTGCTGCCCGATGGTATTGTTTTAGACGGCGAAATACTGGCTGTACAGGATAAAAAAGTATTATCTTTCAGCACCTTGCAACAGCGTTTAAACCGTAAAACAATTAGTAAGAAACAGTTAGAAGACGCGCCCATTGGGTTTTTCGTTTACGATTTACTTGAATATGAAACCCAGGATTTTAGAACGCAGACACTGAGCGAAAGAAGAAAAATTTTAGAACAGGTTATAACTGGTTTAGGCGATAGTCCGGTAATCCTCTCCCCGGTTATCAATTGCACCAGTTGGGAAGAGCTGGCAACCTTAAGACAAGATTCGCGTTCGATAAACAGTGAGGGCATTATGCTTAAAAAACTCAATTCATTGTACCACAGTGGACGCAAACGTGGCGATTGGTGGAAATGGAAAATTAACCCTTACACTGTTGATGCCGTAATGATTTACGCACAAAAAGGAAGTGGCCGCAGGGCAAATTTCTTTACCGATTATACTTTTGCCGTTCGCGATGGTGAAAACCTGGTTACCATAGCCAAAGCTTATTCGGGCTTAACCGATAAGGAAATTAAAGAGGTAAACAGCTTTGTAACCCGCAATGCCATCGAAAAATTTGGCCCGGTACGCACCGTTAAACCTGAGTTGGTTTTCGAAATCGCCTTTGAAGGTATTGCTGAAAGTAAACGACATAAAGCAGGGCTAGCCCTTCGTTTCCCCCGCATATTGCGTTGGCGAAAGGATAAAAAAGCAGCAGAAATTAATACACTCGAAGATTTAAGGCAGTTACTGCAGTCAACCTTGTGATTTTAAACCCGACAGCAGCGATACCCTTTTTTGCCTAAGTGTAGTCCCTATTTAAAGCTGATTTACAAAAAAGGTAAAGCGTATGGCGGGACTGCCGCAACCGAAGCACTACTGCTTTTGCTTTTCAAAAAAAATAATATAAAATTAAACCGCCAGCAATAAAGCAACTATATTTAGGCATGGACCAAACCAAAACCAAAGGATACAAGCAGGTAAAACAATGGCTTAAAACACATAAGCGAAGGCCTTTTCAATTTCAGGAAGAGGCCTGGCAGTATTATTTGAATGGTTACAGCGGTTTGGTAAATGCGCCAACAGGTTTCGGCAAAACCTTCTCTTTATTTTTGGCGGTTGTAATTGAGGCTTTGAATGCTTCTGAAAACAGCAATAAAAAAGCAAAAGACCGCTTGCAACTGATCTGGATTACCCCTTTACGCTCATTGGCGAAAGATATTGCACGTGCCATGCGCGAAACTTTACTGGAATTGGAGCTCGATTGGCATGTGGGTGTGAGAAATGGTGACACCAGTCAGGCAGAAAAGGTTCAGCAGAAAAAATCGATGCCTGAAATACTGCTCATTACCCCCGAAAGCCTGCATTTACTTTTGGCTCAAAAAGGGTCGTCAACTTTATTTAAAAACCTGAAATGTATTGTAGCGGATGAATGGCACGAACTTCTGGGCAGTAAACGTGGTGTTTTGGTAGAATTGGCGGTTTCGCGCATAAAAGGTTTGCAAAAGCAGGAAAAACAGCAGTTTTTAAGGGTTTGGGGTATATCGGCTACCATTGGTAATATTGAAGAAGCCCTGGATGTTTTAGAACCGGATGCAGATACCAAACGCATTATCGTTAAGGCTGATTTGGAGAAGAAAATCCTGATTAAATCTATCCTGCCCGATGATATTGAAACCCTGCCCTGGGCAGGTCACTTAGGGTTAAAGCTGGCTTACAAACTGCTCCCCATAATCGAAAAAAGTAAAACCACTTTAATCTTCATCAATACCCGTGGCCAATCGGAAATGTGGTACCAACATTTGCTGAATATTGAACCTGAACTGGCAGGGCGTATTGCTATACACCATGGATCAATAGATTTCGAACTGCGCAACTGGATTGAAGATGCCCTCCACACCGGTCAATTGAAAGCTGTTATAGCCACTTCTTCGCTGGATTTAGGTGTAGATTTTAAACCTGTTGACACGGTAGTGCAGGTGGGCTCACCTAAGGGGGTAGCCAGGTTTTTACAGCGTGCAGGTCGCTCAGGTCACTCACCGCACGAAACCTCCAAAATATACTTCCTGCCTACCCATGCATTAGAACTGGTAGAAGCTGCTGCCATTAAAGAAGCGGCCAAAACCAACAATATCGAAAGCAGGGAACCTTTTATTATGGTTTTCGATACGCTGGTGCAATACCTGGTTACCCTTGCCATAGGCGATGGCTTTGATGATAAGGTAATTTATAACCAGGTTAAAAATACCCATGCTTTTAAAATGATATTGCCGGAAGAATGGAACTGGATAATGCAGTTTATAACATCGGGTGGCGATAGTTTAAGTGCTTATAACGAATTTAAGAAGGTAACTAAAGATGAGGATGGGCTTTGGAAAGTAAAGAGCCGCCAGCTGGCCATGCGCCATCGCCTGCATATTGGAACGATTGTGAGTGATGCCATGCTGAAAGTAAAATTCCTTTCGGGAGGTTATGTGGGTATGGTGGAAGAATATTTTGTAACGAGACTAAAAGCTGGCGATAATTTCAGACTGGCAGGCCGTGTGCTCGAATTTATCCATGTAAAGGATATGACAGTAATTGTGCGTAACAGTAAGCAGAAAAATGCGATATCACCCAGCTGGAATGGTGGACGGTTGCCTTTGTCATCTAATTTAGGTTCGGTTTTACGTAAAAAATACAACGAAGCCCTGGATAAAACCCATCAGGACGAGGAACTGGATCTAGTTTATCCTTTATTTTTGCTGCAGGAAAAACGATCGCATGTACCGCGCAACGATGAATTATTAATCGAGCTGATTAACAATAAAGAAGGCTTCCATTTATTTGCCTACCCTTTTGAAGGCCGGTTGGTACATGAGGTACTGGCTGCCCTGGTGGCTTACCGCTTAAGCAAATTACTGCCCATCAGTTTTTCTATTGCCATGAACGATTATGGCTTTGAGTTGCTCAGCGAAACCGAAATACCGATGGATGAATCTATTGCCTATGAGGTTTTTTCGCCTAAAAATTTAACTGAGGATATTACCCTAAGCATTAATTCGACTGAAATGGCCCGAAGAAAATTTCGCGATATAGCCTGTATTTCGGGTTTGGTTTTTCAGGGTTACCCCGGAAAATATGTGGCCAATAAGCATTTACAGTCATCGGCAGGTTTATTTTTTAATGTTTTTAGTGATTATGATTCACATAATTTACTTTTACGGCAAGCTTACGATGAGGTATTTTACCAGCAACTGGAAGAACCGCGACTGGTCGCTGCACTGGAAAGGATTCAGTACGGTGCAATTGTAATTACACACCCGAAAAGTTTTACGCCGCTTTCTTTCCCGATTAAGGTAGATAGTTTGCGCGAAAATATGAGTTCGGAAGAGCTGGAGCAACGCATTAGCAGAATGAAAGCCGAATCTGATAAGATTAAATAAACGATACTGCATGAACCTGTTTGATTAAAAATCCTTCGACAGGCTCAGGATGACAACACTATAAAATGACCATAACAAGCCACGGAGAAGAACTGATTTTAGATAAAGAGCGGGCTTTATATTTACCCCAACATCAACTACTGGCTATAAGCGATTTACATTTAGGCAAATCGGCCCATTTCAGGCAAGCTGGTGTACAGGTACCTGCTACTATTGGCCAGAGTGATTTGCAGCGCTTAAGTGGCTTAATTGAAAAATATCGTCCCAAAACTTTACTCATTACGGGCGATATGTTTCACCATGGTTTAAATACAGATATCGATGATTTTTCGAATTGGAGAAATGCGTATGCCGATTTGAAATTACTGCTTGTAAAAGGCAATCACGATAAACTATCACATGCAGATTATACTGCAATGCAAATTGAAATACACGATCCCAGTTTTTGTTTAGGCCCTTTTTGCTTTATTCACGATGCGCCTAAAAATGATGCTGATGAGCTTTACCCTATTAGCGGACACATCCACCCCGGTGTAACGATAGTGGGTAAGGCCAAACAACGGCTCAAATTTCCCTGCTTTTATTTTGGCAACAGTTATGCCGTTTTACCTGCTTTTAGTTTGTTTACAGGGTTATATACCATTTACCCTAAGAATAACGAAAGGATATTTGCTGTGACGCCTAAAGCTGTTGTAGAGGTTTAATTAAGCGTGCTGATCGATAACCTGTTTCAGTTGCGCCGCCTGGACTACGCCGCTCTGGCGCCAAACCGGTTTACCTTTTTTGAATAAAATTAACGTTGGTACGCTCTGCACATTAAAAGCTGCAGCAGCGGGTTGGTTTTTATCGATATCTACCTTGATAATTGCAGCTGAATCTCCAACCTGAGATTTCAACTGATCCAAAACGGGTTTCATCATTTTACAAGGGCCGCACCATTCGGCAAAAAAATCGACCAGAACAGGCTTTTCGCCATTGATTAAATCTGAGAATTTAGACATGCTACTTCTTTTTATTTAGGAACAAATCATATTTATTTTAGTTTTCCTGAGATTTTGAAGATTCTATTGATTTACTCAAAACAGCTATGATTTGTTCCGCTTCTTCCTGATTAAGCCAATCAACAACGTTAACTTTTAAAAAACCATAATTTAAAATAATAGATTTTGTTTTAGAAGAAAACAGGTAATTCGGACGCGTAAAATATCTGGTAGTCTCTATATCCTTATTTAATATTGATAAATCAGTTATACCAATTAACTTGAAATATTTGGTTGATGAAATGAAATCGAATTTCTTTTTAATAACAAGCTCGTTCTCCCTGATTAATAAAATGGTTTTCCCAAAAGCCTCCCAGACCCAGATTTTAATGATAAATAATCCAATTGCTGTCCAACCAACTAGCCAAGGCGCAAATGATAAAAAATGATCTAAATTAGCAATAATTAAGGCGGGAACTATGATCAGCTCAACTACCAACCAAACTAATATGACAGCAAAAAAAACAATAATAAAAAACCAATTTTTAGATGAGGGAATAATAATTTCTTTCTTATCATTACCCTCAATAAATTTGATTCTTTGCATTCGTTAGTTACAACTAAGCAGTTACCGGCAGCTCTACGTTTAAAGCTGATACCCAGCTATCAAACAGGCTTTTTTCTATTTTAATTACTTCGGCTGCGTGTTTTTCCCAATCATCAGAAAAGCTAACCAATTGGTTTATCATTTCTTCCAGATGGCCCTCTTCTTCCAGAATAATCGACTTTACGTTTACCTTGCTTTTGGCTTCATCTAAAACTGCCTGATAAACCGGATACAGCTCATCTGCACGTACTTCTATAGCATAAGTAACAAAAAGATAGGCCGCAAACTTTAAATCGTAACCCGACAGATTAAACTCTGCTTTAAGGTAACGGCAAACGGCAATATCTAAAGCGTGTAAATAATATTTGGTATTGTTAGGCGATAAAAGCTCGGCATTGGTATAAGTTTTACAAAGCGCTTCATCAACCTTTGCAATCTGTTTTTTCAGGTAATAGGCATGGCGGTGTTCTTCAGCAGCATGTTTCAGGATAATGAGGTTTACATTTTCCTTATGCTCGGATGCTGAAATCTTTTTAGCTCCTGCATTTTCCATATAAGATAACGTATTTAACCATTTGGCATGCAACACATTATCGGCAACTATCTTTTTTAAAATTGAATCTAACATTCTGAATGGTTAAACTGGTAAATGGTTTAGTTGGAGATATTGCCAACTGAAAACTGTTAACTGATTAAATCTCTCTGTTCAAATCCCAGGATTCTAAATAATCGGCAACCCTGCGTACAAACATCCCCCCTAACGAACCATCAACCACCCTGTGATCGTAGGATAATGAAAGGAACATCATGTGGCGTATGGCAATTACATCGCCGTGTTCGGTTTCTAATACTGCAGGTTTCTTTTTAATGGCACCCACAGCTAGAATAGCCACTTGTGGCTGGTTGATAATTGGTGTGCCCATTACATTACCAAAACTACCTACATTGGTTAAGGTAAAAGTTCCGCCCTGGGTTTCATCAGGTTTTAATTTAGAGTTTCGGGCACGTACAGCCAAATCATTTACGGCTTTGGTTAAGCCCACTATATTTAACTGATCGGCATTTCTGATTACCGGAACAATAAGGTTTCCACTAGGTAAAGCAGCAGCCATACCAATATTGATATCTGCTTTTTTGATAATCTGTGTTCCGTTAACCGAAACATTAATCATCGGAAAATCTTTAATTGCTTTCGCAACTGCTTCTACAAAGATTGGGGTAAAAGTGATTTTCTCATTTTCACGTTTTTCAAAACTGTTTTTCACTTTATTGCGCCACAAAACCATATTGGTTACATCGGCTTCAACAAATGAAGTAACATGTGGCGAAGTGCTTTTGCTCATTACCATGTGGTCGGCAATTAGCTTACGCATCCTGTCCATTTCAATAATTTCATCGCCACCACTAACAGATGTGGTAGATGGTTTACTGGCAACGGCAGGTTGTGTAGCCGGCTGAGTATTAGATTTGCTCTCAATGGCTTTCTCAACCGGAGGAGGCGGAGCCATAATAACAGTTTGCGTTTTAATTACATTTCCGCCATTTCTGTTGGCGATATAATTCAATAAGTCGTCTTTATTTAAACGGCCATCAGCACCTGAGCCTTTAATCGCATCGAGTTCAGTAATAGAAATATTTTCCTGTGCAGCAATGCTTTTCACCAACGGTGAGTAAAAACGCTCACTGGCACTAAAATCGGCTTGTGGGTTTGTATTTTGTACCGGTAATTGTTCAATGCCCGGAATGGTTTCATTTTTCTCTTCTGCTACCGGAGCAGCAACAGGAGCTTCTTCTACCTGAGCAGCTGAGCCACCTTCGGTTTCTATAATTGCAATTACATCACCAACCTGGGCAACTTCATCTTCCTTAAATAATTGTTTAACCAATTTACCCGCAACAGGAGAAGGAACTTCAGAATCTACCTTATCGGTAGCGATTTCCAGGATGGTATCATCTAAATCAATAGCATCACCCGGTTGCTTTACCCATTTAATCACCGTTGCTTCTGCAACACTTTCACCCATTTTTGGTAACAATAGTTCGTATTGAGCCATATTAAATTACAGTATTTTATATTGGTAACGCCACAAAAATACAGTTTTTATTCCTTCTAAACTGTTTCTTTAAGTAGATTTAATAGCATGGTTAGGGCTGCTGCAGCCGAACGTTCGATGTTTTGTAGCCGTTTGTTGCTGAAATTAAACAGTTTAGCTACGGTTTTATCTTTCGAAGAAACTGAAATCCATACCGTACCAACAGGTTTATCTGCGGTACCTCCATCCGGTCCTGCTATTCCGCTTACGGCAAGTGCATAATCGGTTTTAAAGTGTTTTACAGCACCTTCCGACATTTCTCTTACGGTTTCTTCGCTAACCGCACCAAACGTAGCCAATGTAGCTGGTTTTACGCCAAGTACTGATTCTTTAAGTTCGTAGGCATAAGTAACAGCCCCACCCCAATACACCGAAGAGCAACCCGGATGCTGCGTAATTAGATGGGCAATATATCCACCAGTACAGCTTTCGGCGGTTGACAGCGTAAGACCCCGGGCATCCATAACGTTGAGAATAGCTTTCTCCAGAGGGATATCTTCATCAATCACCACAAACTTCTCCACCTTGGCCATAATCTGTTTGGCAAAGCCTTCAACCTCGGCTTTCAGCTTGCTTTCATCATCGCCTTTGGCCGATAAACGCAAGCGTACCTGCCCTAATTTAGGCAAATAAGCGAGTTTAATATGTGCTGGTAAAGCATCTTCAATTGCTTCTATTTCTTTAGCCAGAAACGATTCGCCAATGTTTGCAGTAAGGATTGTTTTATGTACAATGGCCGGAAGTTTGAACTTATGCTTCAGACGTGGAAGAATTTCATCATCCATGAGGTACATCATTTCAAATGGTACGCCAGGCATCGAGACAAAAATCTTGTTATTCTTTTCGAACCACATGCATGGAGCAGTTCCGTTTTTATTCACAATTACCTCGCAGCCATCGGGTACATCTGCCTGCTGAATATTAACATCAATTAAGGGGCGTTTAAACTTTTCAAAAATCTGGCGAACCATTTCCAGAGCAGCCTCATCCCTCCTAAAGCCCATATTAAAGTATTTGGCCAGTGTTTTTTTGGTAATATCGTCTTTTGTCGGCCCTAAACCACCAGTAATCAAAATAATATCTGCTCTTTGTTCAGCCTGGGCTAAAGCATCCAGAATATGCTGTTCGTCGTCAGATATCGAAGTGATTTGTTTTACCGAAATCCCCGTCAGGTTTAACTGTTTTGCCATCCAAGCAGAATTGGTATCTACAATCTGTCCGATCAGAATTTCGTCGCCAATGGTAATAATTTCGGCTAGCATAAATTTATTGGTATGTGCTGTAAAAACCTTGTCTTTTGCTCAATTTCAAATCCTGCAGTATCGATGCTTTTACTTTAATCGTTACCGAATAACTTTTGTAAGCACCGTAAGGAACCCAGTTTACACTCATATCCCAGCAATGCAAATCGCGGTAAATGGCCAGGTTCATAGGCGTTAAACCTCTGTTCTTAAAATCGTAACCCGAGTTAAAGGTAACTTTCCATTTTGGAGTTAAATTCACATCGCCGTTAAAATTCAGTGTATTTGAAATGGTTGTATTGTTTCCATCGTTCGAGTACTGGAAACTGTATGAGAACGAAAAATTCCATGGAATATTGAAATCAACAAAAGCATTTGGATCGCGGCTAATGGCGGCCAATTGCTCAGATTGAATATCGGTTAAGCCTTTCTTATTGGCTGCCTCTCCTAATTTATCATTGGCCTCGTTTTTACGTTTTAATGCCTCCGGATTTAAACTATAATCGAATGAAAAACCCAGGTTAGCCAAACGTGGCAATATTTTTCCGGTCTGCCAGAAATAACGATCCTGCCTGATCAGCAAATTAGAACCAGGAATGGTATCAGGCCTCAACGAATATGGATCTAAAGTACCATTGTAGTTAATGCCCAGTTTATCGGTAAATTGCGAGCGCCCACTAAAACCAATGGTCGATAATTTGTACGATTTGGCCAAAAAATTATAAGATCCGCTAAAACTCAAACCCTGTATAATCGGTATCTTTTTCGATCCGGTACCTGTTGTATCATTCTTATTCCTGACTTTCAACTCTACTGTATTGTCAATCCCGAAACCAATAGAGGCATTTGGTCCGCCGAAAGATCCAGGCTGCGCCATACCATCAAAAATCGAATATTTTAAAGGTAAGCCATTGGTTAAAATTTCTTTTCCGTTTTGATCAATAGCAGGTCTGTAAGGCCCTGCTCCTGCTTTGGTAAAATCAGGAGAATAAGAGAAAGAAACATTTGGGGTCATTACGTGCCTCAAAGCCTGTATTTTACCTTGTGGATTGAAATCTCTACGTCCATAAATTTTGGTCGACATACTGGTAGAAAGACTATAGCTTCCTGCCCTTTTAAAGCCACTAACGGTATCTTCTCTAAAAGTATAGGTATTATCGGCAAATTGGGTATACCTTCTGTTTACACTCTGGAAATTCCAAACCTCGTTATAAGTTCCGCCCAAACTGAAGTTTAAATATTTTAAGGCTGTAAACGACATATTAACCGGAATGCTATGTGCAAATCCACTACGCAGACGCTTTAAACCATCGTTATCAAAAAGTAAACTATCAAAAGTATCAATCCGGTTGGTTCCCTGCAAGCTATAGCCTACGGTTATTTTTTGATACCATTTCTGTTCTCCAACCGAATTCTTTGAATGGAAAGGGTTAAATGTAGGTACGTTAAAGGTAAGTTCCGGTAAACGCAATGAGATAGCCCTGGTACTTAAAGTCTGATCACTTGAAGCAGCCAACGACAAGTTCATATTGTTTGAAAATGTTTTGGCATAACTGATACTACTACTCGTTGAGTTGGTAGAAATTGCACGGATATCATAAGAAGTACCTGCCGCAGTATTACGATAATAACCTTTTTGACCACTTGATACCAACCTTACACTGGCGCTGAAAGTAGTACCAGGCTTGGCATTGGCATTTTGACTGTGGCTCCAGTTAATACTAAAGTTTTTGGTTGGGTTTTTAAAAGCTTCGGTTCCTTCCAATCCATCTTTAAAGCTTGAGTAAGACAGATTAATGTTACCGTTAAACTTATATCTTTTCGTATAGTTACTCAGTAAACTGGTTTCATAAGAGCCATTGGTGTAGATAGAGCCCATTAATTTGGCGTCCCAGTAATCATTTAAACCCAGGTAATAACCACCATTCTGCAAGAAAAAACCACGGGTTGCATCTTCACCGGGCGTGGGTAAAATCACCCCCGAAGTTCGTTTATTCGGCTTTGGAAAAAAGGCAAAAGGTAAACCAAAAAAGGTTGGAATATCTTCAATAACCATGTAAACCGGTCCGGTGATAATTTGTTTTTCGGTTACCACCCCTTTCGAAATCATTAAACCAAAGTGCGGGTGCGGCAAATTACAGGTACTGTACATCACATTTTTAATGTGCAGCTCATCGTCTATCTGTTTCTTACTCTGTCCACCAGAGAAGAAGCCTCCTTCCTGTTCAGAAAAAACGCCATAAACCTTGGCACGCGTGGTCTCCGAATTGTAAAATATAGAATCTGCTATTGCAGTGCCATCGGCACCCGATTTAAAAATCGGTCTCCCGGTATATCGTCCGGTTTTCGGATCTTTTACCCCTGTAGCAAAAATGGTGTTCTGTTTTTTGTCGTATTTGATGTAACCTGCATCCAGCTCAAAATCGCCATAAACAACCCTGGCGTTACCGTACAGATAAACAATATTTTTATCGGCACTCATTTTAACCGAGTCATCAGCTTTGTATTCGACTTTCCGATCGATACTACTGTTGTTTTTCCCCTTTTTCTGGGTGGTATCCTTTTTAGTTGTGTCTTGCTTAATGATTTGCTGCAATGAAAAATGAGAAAATGCGTTAGCTTTACTAACAACGTGTGTTAATAAAATGACAGAAATTAGTAAAATAGAGCTCTTAAGAAGTTTCAAATTCGTATTTGAATGTTATTTTTGCACAAATGTTTAATCAAAAACGTTCAAAATTAGTGAAAAATATACCATTGATGTATCTTAAATCCATTTTAACATTTATTATTTGTTTGACACTATCAAACACCTTTGATAATCAAGCTTTTGCACAGGAATATAAAATTAAAACAATTGTAATTGATGCCGGCCACGGTGGCAAAGATGGTGCCACACATGGGGTATATTCGAAGGAGAAAGATGTAGCCCTTAAAACTGCTCTGAACCTGGGCCGGGCGCTTCAGGATAGCCTGAAAGATATTAAAGTGATTTATACGCGTGAGTCGGACGTATTTATTCCACTTTATGAGCGGATCAATATTGCCAACAATGCCAAAGCCGATCTTTTTATCTCTATCCACTTAAACGATATGCCGGTTCGCGTTTCGCGGGTAGTTGATTATTATAAAAAAGTAAGGGGCAGAAAAGTGCCAGTTTACAGAACGATTACCTCTAAAAGTACTTCTACCCGAGGTACAGAGACATTTGTTTCCGGAACCGGACGTTTGGGCGAGCAGGACGAGGTAATCAAACGTGAGAATGCCTCGATGTTTTTGGAAGATAACTACCAGAAAAACTACGAGGGTTTTATTGCCAACACCCCTGAAAGCGATATTATGTTATCTTTAATGAAACAAACCAACCGCGACAGGAGTTTAAAGTTTGCCTCGATGCTTCAACAGGAATATGTAAACGCAGGTCGTATTAACCGTGGTGTGCAGGAAAAAAGCCTTGCGGTATTGGCGAGGGCAGCAATGCCTGCAGTTTTAACCGAAATTGGTTTTGTTAGTAATCCGGATGAAGAAGACTACATGAACTCGCCTGAAGGACAAAAAGAGATCGTTGATGGTATTATTAAGGCAATTAAAAATTACAGACGTATAGCTGAAACCTCATTTTAACCCCCTTTTAAATGAAGATTAAACTTCTGGTTACCTTATTTTTTCTTTCGCTGATAGCTGTTACACATACCTTTGCGCAAGGGTACAAAATTAAAACAATTGTGATCGATCCTGGTCATGGCGGCAGAAAACCTGGTGCATCAGGCAGTTACTCTAAAGAAAAAGATATTTCATTAAAAGTAGCACTTAAGCTGGGCGAACTTTTAAAAGACGAATTGCCAGAAATTAAAATCATTTATACCCGGAAAACAGACATTGATGTTGACTTATACAGAAGGGCCGAAATCGCAAACGATGCCAATGCTGATCTGTTTATCTCTATTCACTGCAACTCTATGCCACCCGGAAACAAACACATTAAAGGTGTAGAAACATTGGTTGCAGGTTCGCACCGCTTAAAAGAGCAGGATGCAGCCATCAGGGAAAATGCCGATATCAAGCTCGAGAAGAACTATAAAACCAAATACGATGGTTACGATCCCAGCAATCCGGCCAGCTTTATACTTTTCTCCCTGTTAAAAAATACCTTTCGCGATAAAAGTATTAAATTTGCGAAATTAATCCAGAACAGCTACATCAGCAGGGATGAACGATTGAGCAGAGGGGTTAAAGAGCAAGGTGTACTGGTGTTACAACGCTGTGGAATGCCGGCTGTGTTAACTGAGGTTGGTTTTATTTCAAATTCGGAAGAAGAGAAATACATCAACTCCGCAAAAGGCCAGAGTGAAATTGCCAGCTCTATTGTGGCGGCAATAAAAACGTATAAAAAAAATATCGAAGTCAAATAACTGGCATTATAAATGATAGTTATTTTAACTTTGCAGAAAATATAAAACATATACCAAACAATTAATGCTGGCTTTGTGTATTTATAAAGTTTAGCTTAAAAATGAATTACGCTCTAACAAGTTTAGATCGATAACAAAACTTGTAGCCATTAAAGAAACAACATGAAGATTAAGAACGAAACCAAAGTAGGTATTTTAGCTGCGTTTGCCATTGCTTTATTAATAATCGGATATAATTTTTTAAAAGGGAATTCTATCTTCTCAAACGAAACCACTTTGTTTGCCAAATACACCAGAGTAGATGGTTTAACGGTATCTAAACCAGTCCTGATTAATGGTTATCAGATTGGTCGCGTAGCTAAACTGGCACTTCAAACCGATGGTACCATCATTGCAACTTTAAGCATCAACAGTAAGTATGAAATTCCTGAAAACAGTATTGCCCGTTTGGAAGGGACCGACTTATTGGGTAGTAAAGCTATTGTAATGTCGTTAGGTAACTCTAAAAAAATGGCTGAAGATGGTTATACTTTAAATGCCAATGTAGAAAAAGGGTTGATGGAGCAGGTTCAGCCGGTTCAAAAGAAAGCTGAGTTGATTATCGGCAAAATGGACTCTATTTTAAGCAGTGTAAACTCTATTCTGAATCCTAACTTCCAGAAAAACGTTGACAAAAGCTTTAACAGTATTGCGGGTACTTTAGCTTCTTTAGAAACCACCTCTAAAAAAGTAGATGGTTTGGTAGGCTCTGAAAGCGCGCGTATTGAAGCTATTTTCAAAAACGTAGAAGGCATAACTGCTAACCTGAACAACAATAACAAAAAGATCAGCGACATTTTAACCAATATCAATACGGTTACCGATAAGTTTGCTGCTGCCAACTTTAAACAAACTTTAGATAATGCCAACAATGCGATTGCTGATTTGCAAAGTGTAATTGCAGGCATTAAAGATGGAAAAGGAAGTTTAGGTTTGTTACTGAACGATAACAAAATGTACGAAAACTTAAATAACGCTTCTAAAAACCTGGATGCTTTAATGATCGATTTAAAAGCTAACCCTAAGCGTTATGTTCACTTCTCGGTATTTGGAGGTGGCAACAAAAAAGACAAGTAATTAATTTTTATAATTCGGAAGCCCTGGAGAAATTCAGGGCTTTTTTTATGTCTAACGCGCAGGCGGGAATCTTAATGTAACATGTTAACCTGTAAGGTCAAAACACTTAAGTAACAAAGCTTAAGATCCCCATCCGATAGCTATCTGAGGATGACGGACTATCGCACAGGATCAATTAAAAAAAATTAAAGCTGAAAGGTTCTCCCCTCTACTGCCAGTTCGGTATTCTCAAAGCCAGCCTGCGCTTCTTCGAAAAGCATTTGCAGGGTTTTATAGCGGGAAGAAAAATGACCGATTAATAATTTCTTTGCACCGATAATATTAGCCACCTCAGCAGCTTGTTGCGCGGTAGTATGGTGTGTTTCTCTTGCTCTGTCGAGCAAATCGTGCATAAAGGTAGCTTCGTGGTAAAGCGTATCGCAACCCATAATTGTAGGCAAATAACTTTCATCGAACAAGGTATCAGAACAATAAGCGTATGACCTTGGCGCATCTGCAGCTACCGTATAATCTTCGCTGCGCAAAATTTCTCCATTAGGTAGTTCTACATCCATTCCTTTTTTCAGTGCAGTATAATAAGCCATAGGCACATTTTCTGCCTTATCTTTAATCAGCTTACGTTGTCTTTTCTTCTGCTGAAAAAGAAAACCTGTGGTTGGAATGCGGTGATTTAAAACAATGGTTTTTACAGTCAGGTCGCTGTTTTCAAAAATCAGTTTTGGTTCATCTGCCTCAATCGGGAAAAACTCAATCGGATAGCGCAAAACAGTATCTGAATATTTAAACTGGATTTCTAGAATCTCGAGCAATGCTTTTGGTCCGAAAATCTGCATGGGTTTGATCCGGCCGTTTAAATGAAGGCTTGAGAGTAAACCAATCAGTCCAAAATAATGATCACCATGTAAGTGACTGATAAAGATATAATCGATACGCGCAGCTTTGAGGTTAAATTTAGCCAGTTGCTGCTGCGTACCTTCGCCACAATCAATTAAATAACATTTTTCGTTACAATTTAAAAGCTGTGCCGATGGATTCCGGTTAAAAACAGGAGTGGCCGAACTGCTTCCTAAAATAGTAACTTCAAACTTCATCATGATGTGATATAAAAAACCTCGTAGATTTTGAGAAACTACGAGGCTATAATATTATTGGATAATGTGGATTATTTAGCGCCTCTGAATTCTTTTTCCAGTTCATCCATAAAGATGAAATCGGTTGCCTCTTCTATTGTATTAACAAACGTTACAGACTGAAATATGTTTGATAATTCTATAATTGTAGCCAGTTCATCGCTAATTCCGGTTACGATAAACAATCCTCCGGCAGCCTTACAAAGTCTATCACCAACCAATAAGCTGCTTAAATCCTGCGCATCATTACATTCGGTAACATGGCTAAGATCAACAATAATATTCTTAAAACCTTCTGCATTAAGCAAATACAGTTCAGATTTTAAACCAGGTGCATTATCGTTAGTAAACCTGGTTTCTTCTAACCTTAAGCTTACGTATTTATCGTGTTTATCTACTGAAAATTTCATCTCTCTAATCTTTATAGCACTAATGTATAAATTTCTTTCGAAAATTAAAGCGTTTCAAGGGCCTTTAAAACATTGGTTTCGATACGACTCGAAATGGCATCAGCATCAGCTTTGATAAAGGTCTCGCCTACAATCTTTTCGTAAAGCTCGATATAACGCTCAGAAATAGAATTTACAATTTCAGATGTCATTTCCGGTACTACCTGGCCATCTTTACCCTGAAAACCATTTTCGATTAACCATTTACGCACAAATTCTTTAGAAAGTTGTTTCTGCGGTTCATTGTTATCCTGACGTTCCTGATAACCCTCTGCATAAAAATAACGTGATGAATCTGGGGTATGGATTTCATCAATCAGGTAAATTACGCCATCTGCTTTACCAAATTCGTATTTCGTATCCACCAAAATTAATCCGCTTTTTGCAGCGATCTCAGTACCACGTTGGTAAAGTGCGTAAGTATATTGTTCTAGTTGCTCATAATCGGTTAAAGAAACAATTCCCTTTGCCAAAATATCTTCTTTCGAAATATCTTCATCGTGGCCTACAGCAGCTTTAGTAGTTGGGGTAATAATTGGCTGAGGCAATTTATCGTTTTCTTTTAAGCCATCAGGCAATGCAACGCCACAAACCGAACGTTTACCTGCACTGTACTCGCGCCATGCATGACCAGCTAAATAACCCCTGATTACCATCTCTACCTTAAAAGGCTCGCAGATACGACCAATGGTTACCATTGGATCGGGCACAGCTAAAACCCAGTTTGGAACAATATCCTGAGTTGCAGATAAAAACTTAGCTGCGATCTGATTTAACACCTGTCCTTTAAATGGAATAGCCTCTGGCAAGACAACGTCAAATGCAGAAATGCGGTCTGACACCACCATTACCATAAACTGATCAGCTATAGTATACACATCGCGAACTTTACCTTTGTAAAAATTGCTCTGATTTGGGAAATTAAAATGGGTTTCTTTAAGTGCTTTCATGAGGCCGTAAAAATAGGAAAAAAGTCGGAAAGTCGGAAGAAGGAGGTCTTGAAGTCTGGAAATATAGTTTATTAAACCGGATAAATTATGGAGATAATTTTATTCCAGTTCCTTTAACGCCTCTTTAAATTTTCTGACTGGAATGATGCCAATATTTTCATTTTTAACCAGGACAATAATATCGTTTTCAGATTTCATCAACTGTAGCCGCCCATTGAAAACATGTGCCTGATTAATAGCAACAAATGCATAAAGCTTACTCAGTTTCGCTTTTCTGCAAACCCATTCTTCATCATTTTTCGAAATGATTAGTCTAATGGTATGCGGGAGTTTTTCGAAAGAAAATTTCAAGCCATTTTTCAGATCAATATTTTCCATCAGGGGTATTTTATGTAAGATGGATAATGATTTTAAAAAGCTTTAATCATTGTCCATCTTACCATTTCCATTTTACAAAAACTACTGGATATCGCCGTAAGCTTTAAGAATATCTTTAACCAGTTTATGGCGAACCACATCTTCACCACTTAAATAAATAATATCGATACCTTTAATATCTTCCAGAATCCTTAAACCGTTAAACAAACCCGACATTTGTTTTTTAGGCAAATCTACCTGAGTAACATCGCCCGTAACGATAAATTTAGCGGTTGGCCCCATACGGGTTAAAAACATTTTCAACTGCATATCGGTGGCATTTTGAGCCTCATCGAGTATCACAAAGCAATTATCAAGCGTACGGCCGCGCATAAAGGCCAAAGGAGCAATCTCGATCGTACGGTTTTCGATATAAAACTTCAGCTTTTCTGCCGGGATCATGTCATCCAGTGCATCGTAAAGCGGACGTAAATATGGGTCGATCTTCTCTTTTAAATCGCCCGGAAGGAAGCCCAGGTTCTCTCCTGCCTCAACAGCCGGTCGGGTTAAAATAATGCGCTTAATTTCTTTATTTTTCAGTGCCCTTACCGCTAAAGCAACAGCGGTATAGGTTTTCCCGGTTCCTGCCGGACCAATGGCAAATAAGATATCATTTTTTGCGATACTGCTTACCATTTTGCGCTGGTTTGCCGTGCGGGCTTTCACCAGCAAACCATTTGTACCAAAAACAATCACTTCTCCACCACCGCCAGTTGGCTGTTCGGCATCTTTTTTTGCCAGATTTGTTGCCTTCGCTCCCAGTATCGATTCTACATCGTTATTGGTTAACGAACTATATTTTTCGAGGTGCGCAATGAGCTGGTTAAACTTCTCTTCAAAAGACTTAAGTTCCTGTTCATCACCGAGAACCTTAACATCACTTCCTCTCGCTACCAGTTTCAACTTCGCGAAAGCACCTTTAATCATTTCGTAATTCTCATTATTCGGCCCCCAAAAGTGAGCAGGATTTACGGTATCCAGAGTTAATTTTAATTCGTTCAAACTGTAGTATTTTAAAAAGTTATCGGGGTATATTAATTAAAATTTGAATATTTGCAGACGCTTAGGCCTGTACACAAGAATAAGCAATAATAATGAATTTTTAATGGGGATAATTACTTTAACAACAGATTTAGGTTCAAAAGATTTTTACCAGAGTGCACTAAAAGGTAGTCTGCTGAGTCTTATGCCTAATGTTAATTTAATTGATATTACCCACGAAGTTCCATCGTTCAATATTTCGTATGCAGCCTTCGTTTTAAAGAACGCTTATCCATATTTCCCGAAAAATACGGTACACTTAATTGGTATCGATTCTGTGTATAGCGAAAACACCAAATACATTGCCGTTAAACACCGCGACCATTATTTTGTAGGTGCCGATAATGGTATTTTCTCCCTGCTTTTTGATGAGCATCCGGAAGATGTAGTAGAGCTGAATATTATGCAGGACCTGAAATATCTCCACTTCCCTTTGGTTGATATTTTTGTAAAAGCTGCAACACATCTGGCTAAAGGAGGGAAATTAAAAGACATTGGTTTACCTGTAGCAGAGATTGAGCAAAAAATGCTTTTACACCCTGTTATAGAGAAAGATATCATTCGCGGAAGTGTGGTATATATCGATACTTTTTGCAATGTAATTACCAATATTACCAAAGACCTTTTTACCCGCATCCAGAAAAACCGCGACTTCACCCTGCATTTCAGAAAAAGTGAAACCATTACCCAATTGAGCTGGCATTACAATGAAGTACAGGAAGGTGAAAAACTTTGCCTGTTCGGGATTAGTAACCACCTCGAAATTGCCATTAATAAGGGTAAAGCGAGTGGATTGTTAGGCTTGCACCTGGGCGATATTGTAAGAGTTGAGTTTCATTCTAAAGTGAGCTAAAAGCAGAAAGACTAAAGACCAAAGCGGAAAGCGTGTTTAATGCATCTTTGGGAAAACAAAACAAGTTGAGTCTTTTTCACGTTTATAGCACATGAAGAAATACATTTACCTGCTTGCTGCCCTCCTGTTTCATTTTCAGGGTTTTGCTCAACAAGATACTACTGCTTATGCTGCACAGCGCGCCAAAATAAATAGCTTACTGGCTGAAAGAAGTGCAAAATTTGGCCAATATGATCAAAGCCTGAACCAGCGTACCGGGATTTTTGGCTGGCAAACCAAGCGCGATATTAAAAATTCAAATGAAATCCTGCGTCAGGTTGTTCTAACCGATAATAATATTTTTACCGAGCTTAAGGTATTAATGGATTATAAAGATCTTCAGAACCAGCAGAAAATTGCCGTATCTGATCAATCAGAAGAACGCATACAGCGTTACATGCAAACCATTAAAAAATTACAGGACCAGAACGAGCAGTTAAGGCTTGCTGCCGACAAAAGAGATAAAGGCAAAAACCTGGTTAATTATCTCATTGTGTTTTTAATTCTGGTAATGGCAGGGGGCTTTTATTTTTTCAACAAAAAACTACAGCAATATAAAAGGTATGAAAAAAGCACTGTTTAAAGTTCTGGTTAAAATTAACAATGCCATTTTACCCAATTTATACAAGAAAGACCCCAATAAATTAAGCACCTGGCAAAAGGCGATATTAGGTTACCGCTATTGGGTGCTTACGCAGGCGTTGGATTAATAAAAAGACCTTATAGGTTTTTGAAACCTATAAGGTCTAACTTATATTATTATTTTTTAAAATGCTCGATAATCAACGTAGCCAATTCAGCGCCAATGCGCTCCTGAGCTTCGTTTGTAGATGCACCGATGTGTGGAGTTAACGAGATTTTGGGGTGTGTTAAAATTTCAGCTAGCGGAGTAGGCTCGTTATCAAAAACATCTAAACCTGCAAAAGATACTTTACCAGAATTTAAGGCTTCGATTAAAGCTGGTTCATCTATTGTTCCACCACGTGAGCAGTTTACAATACCAACGCCTTTTTTCATTTTAGCAAATTCTTCGGCACCTAAAATTGGTTTATCAGCAAATGGGGTGTGTAAGCTTAAGAAATCACTTCCAGAAATTACTTCGTCTAATGAAACGGTTTTAATCGGAATACTTACTGATTGACCTCCCATGAAATCTAAAGTAATTTCGGTTTCTGTAGGATATAAATCGTAAGCCAAAACATTCATTCCTAAACCTAAAGCAACTTTTGCGGTTGCACGGCCAATACGGCCAAAACCAATAATACCTATGGTTTTACCACTTAGCTCGGTTCCTTTTGCATAAGCTTTTTTAAGGTTATTAAACTGGGTTGAACCTTCAACAGGCATTTTACGGTTAGCATCTTGTAAAAATCTGATCCCTGTAAATAAATGTGAGAATACCAATTCAGCTACTGATAAAGAAGAAGCAGCCGGTGTGTTTACCACTGCAATACCCTGACTACGTGCATATTCTACGTCGATATTATCCATACCAACACCACCTCTGCCAATTAATTTGATATTAGGCACGGCATCAATCAGTTCTTTTCTAACTTTTGTAGCACTACGTACGGTAATGGCATCATAGTTTTTTAAAGCTTCAGCTAATTGATCTTGTGCAATTGTTTCAGTATCTACCTGAAAACCTGCTTTTTCTAATAATTCTTTTCCGATCGGATCAATTCCGTCGTTTGCTAATATTTTAAACATTGTGATTTATCATTGCACAACTCAATGGATTTAGGTGTAATCCATTAAGTTGTGGTTATAATTTATATTAATTTGCTTTTGCCTGTTGTTCTTCAAATGCCTGCATTGCATCAATTAAAGCATGTACACTTGTAATTGGTAAAGCATTGTACATTGAAGCGCGGAAACCACCAACACTTCTGTGGCCTTTAATACCTACAATACCTTGCTCTTCAGCATATTTCAGGAATGGTTTTTCCAATTCAGCATTTTCCATCACGAAACAAACATTCATTTTAGAACGGTCTTCAACTGCACAGGTACCCTTGAACAATGGATTGCGGTCAATCTCCCTGTAAAGTGCTTCTGCTTTTTGTTTGTTTTCTTTCTCGATTTCTGCAACACCACCTTTTGATTTTAACCAACGTAGATTTAATAAAGCTACATAGATAGAGAAAACCGGAGGAGTATTGTACATCGAACCATTATCGATATGAGACTGATAGTTTAACATTGATGGAATTTTACGGTCGATTTTATTTAAAATTTCATCTTTAACAATCACGATGGTTAATCCGGCCGGGCCTACATTTTTTTGAGCTCCTGCATAAATTAAATCGAACTGTGAAACATCAATCACACGACTCATGATATCAGACGACATATCACATACAACCGGAACAGTGGTTTTTGGTGCTTCGAAAAGCTCCGTACCGTAAATGGTGTTGTTTGAAGTGTAGTGGAAATAAGCGCTATCAGCCGGAATCTCGAAATCTTTCGGAATAAAGGTATAATTAGCATCTTTTGAAGAAGCCACTACATTTACATTACCTACTAATTTAGCTTCTTTTAAAGCCTTGCTGGCCCAAACACCAGAATCTAAATAACTTGCAGTTTGTCCATCGCCCAATAGGTTCATTGGCACCATTGCAAACTGTAAACTTGCTCCTCCCTGTAGAAATAAAACGGAATATCCCGATGGCACATTTAATAATTCCTTTACCAATTTATCAGCTTCTGCAACAACTGCCTCAAATTCGGTTGTTCTGTGCGAAATCTCTAAAATCGATAATCCATCGTTAAAATCTAAAACAGCCTGAGCTGCTTGTTTAAACACTTCCTGAGGTAAAATACAAGGGCCTGCGCCAAAATTATGCTTCATCTTATTATATAATGTTTTATAGGCGTAAATGTAAAATTTTTATAGCAGTTATGCCCATAAAATCGTATCCTAAAAAATTAAATATTGTTAAAAAAAAGACTAAAATTGATCTTTTTGTTGCAGTTTTTGCAATAAGCGGTATGCGCAGATTAAAAGACTTAAACAATACAATGTAAAAACTAATTTTTCATCAAAAATGAACTAAATTTTTATTCAAATTTTGCCCTGGAAGATCTCTTCTACCATCGGTTTTGATAAAGCAGAATGGGTTATCTGATTAATTTTTAAGTTTAACAATCAGCTTTAAATTAAATTGCCTGCCGGTTAAATAATTTGGAATGGCGTACTGTACATTATCTACATCTTTAAGCCATAAATAAGAAACGGTGTTATCAATATTAAGCAGGTTGAACACCTCGAAAAACAAAATCACCGAGCTAAAATTACGATCTAAAAATTTGGGTTTATGCAGGGCCGCATCATCCAGAAAATCTTTAGAGAAACCAATATCTACACGCTTATATGATGGAACAAAAAACTGATCCAAATACCTCGGTGTTTGCGAAGGACCGATAGGCAAACGGGAACCATAAAGGGCATTTAGGTGTACCTTGTAAGTAGGACTGTTTAATAACCTATCCTGAAAGAAAACAGAGAAATTTAAGCGTTGATCAGTCGGTCGCTTTAAATAACCCGGATAAATGGTGGTACCGTTCTGCACGTAACTATCGCCAATAATATCTTCGTTGGCATGCATTACCGACATTCTGAAATAGGAAACCAGGTCTTTTACAAACTCCCCTCCTATACTGAAATCGGCACCGTAGGCATAACCTTTCGAAATTTCGTTTGCCAGGTATTTGATACGCAAATTATCAATTTTGTAAGGAATTAACCGGTCAGAATATTTAAAATAAGCTTCGGAAGTAAATTTTAAACGCGTTCCCAGAGCATCGAACGCATATTCGTAGCCCAAAGAAGTATTGTAAGAACTTTGTGCCTTCTGATCAATATTCAGCACGCCTGAAAAATCACGAATGGTTCGGTACGAAGGCGGTTGTTTGTAAACACCCGCTGTAAATCGTAAAATCTTATTATTTGAATTGGGCCTGTAGGCAATCAACATCCGCGGACTGATCAACAGTTGTTTACTTAAAGAACTGTAAGTTGCACGTGCGCCCAACTGTAATTCGGCAGAGCTGGAAAGTGAATAACTATCCTGAATGTAAGCGCTGTAATTTTTAATATCAAGATTATTCTTAATGTTAATTACATTCTGCATGACGATGTTTTTACTATTATTTGGCAAAATAAAGCCTGCAGAATCGGTATAGTTGTATTCGTTTAACTGATCATTATATCTGGACTGATCAAATTTAACTCCCCACGAAAAAACATGACTGTTAAAATTCTGATCTACCTTTATTTCAGAAGCAAAAATTTGAGTATTTAAACTGTTTCGTCCATAATTATAGTAGCTCCCTATCCCTCTGTTTTTACTTACAGGACCAAAATTTTCGCCTGAAAAGTTGTTATCTACTTCTGCAAAAACATAGCTTCCATTAATATCAAAGCGTTCACGCTCGATGGTATTAAAATAGCTGTTGATAAATTTAATCACCAAATTAGGCCTGGGCGAATAAGCAGCGGTAATAGCACTGCCAAAGGTTTGGTAATCGTCTATTTCCTGCCCGGTATAATCGACATTTAACTTCAGTGTAGTGCTTAAGGTGCCAAACTGAGTTTCCCGGTTGGTAGGCACCAGTTTAAACTGACCAAGGTTAAAATTGCTTAAAAAACTGATGTTAAATTTAGGCGAAAAATCGTATTGGTAAAGCACCTGCGCATCGGCATAGTTGGGATTATAGCTTCCTTTCTCGTCCTGCTTAACTAAAACGCTGGTGTTATTCTTATAACGCAATCCTGCGAGCAAAAAGCTATGTCTAAATACGCGTTTTGTGCTTAGTGAAGTATTTAACAAACTGGTGCTCAATATCGTTTGATTACTATCTGGCTTATCATACCTGACATCAAGAATGGAAGAAAGTTTATCGCCATATTTCGCTTCGAAACCACCCGCAGAAAATTTGGCCTTACTTACCAGATCCGAATTGATAAAGCTAAGGCCCTCCTGCTGTCCGTTGCGGATCAGTACAGGCCGGTTAATTTCGACATCGTTGATGTAAATTAAATTCTCATCAAAGTTACCTCCCCGAACGCTGTACTGTGCACTCAACTCGTTATTGGTTGATACACCAGGTAAGGTTTTGAGCATAGTTTCGAAATTGCCCGAAACCAAAGGCATGGCGCCTATATCGGCAACGTTAATGGTTGTAGCATTGCTGAGCTGATTTTGTTTATTGGTAATGTTTACCTGCTCCAATTCGTTGATATTGGCTATCAGATTTACTTTTTGCAGTATCCTTGCACCAGAGCGTTCATTAAATTTTATGGTTTGGGGCTGATAGCCCAGCAACGAATATTTGATGCTAAAAGACCGGGTTTTAGAATATATGGTATATACACCAAATTCGTCAGTAACAGTTGATTGCGCCTGACCGAGTACAATAACCGTAACCTGCGCCAGCGGCAATTTTTCTTCATTCTGCACTATTCCGGAAACCCTCACCAGTGGTTGCGCAAGTGCCAGACTGCAACCAGCAATTAAAAGAAAAAAGAGCAGCCGAAATTTGAGCATTTTTAACAGAAAGACTGAAGTTTTAAATATTAAGACTGATAAACAGTCGTCATATCAGAAACAATATAGCAATAAAACAATTAAATACTCACACTGTTATGGGTTAATTGTTTCATTTTAGCAATTGTTGTTGTAGGGCTTTCGGTTGCGAAAATTGCATTACCTGCCACAAAAGCATTGGCACCAGCAGATGCAAGCGCAGCGATATTCTGCAAGCCCACACCTCCATCTACTTCTATAATTAAATCGTCGTTTATGCCTTTAATCAATGCTTTCAGGTCTTGTATTTTTTTGTAGGTATTGTGAATAAATGCCTGACCACCAAAGCCTGGGTTAACCGACATAATCAGAACCAGATCCAGGTCTTCAATTACATCCTGCAACAGAGTAACAGGTGTATGCGGATTTAGAGCCACCCCTGCTTTACAACCCGATGCCTTTATCAATTGAATGCTACGGTGCAAGTGTGTGCAGGCTTCGTAATGTACGGTAATGCGGTCGGCTCCGGCCTTTGCAAAATCGCTGATGTATTTATCAGGTTCAACAATCATTAAATGCACATCCAAAGGTTTGGTAGCGTGTTTTTTAACTGCAGCCATAACCGGGAAGCCAAAAGATATATTGGGTACAAAAACACCATCCATTACATCAACATGAAACCAATCGGCCTCACTGTTATTGATCATTTCGATATCGCGCTGCAAATTGCCAAAATTGGCCGAAAGTATGGATGGGGCTATAATGTATTTCATCTCTTATGGGTTTTCGTAATTGCTTTGTGTGTCGCAATTACGGTTGTTTTTAGGTTTTACTAAGTATGCAAGTTACAAAAGATGTGCGAAAGTTTTAAGTTTGCTGATGCAAGATATATTTGTACGAAGTAAAAGTTTTATACAATGGTTAGAAGAAAAGTTGATATTTCACTTTCAATGTATAAACAAAAACCCTTTCAGTAAACTGAAAGGGTTTTCATTATTGAGACGCTGAAACAAGTTCAGCATGA
>NZ_JSYN01000028.1 GCF_000812965.1 Pedobacter kyungheensis | reverse complement strand
TGCTGAAACAAGTTCAGCATGACGATTATGTTTTGCCGTTGGTCGTGATTTGTAATCGCGACCTGATGAACAAACCTCGCAGGTTTCAAAAACCTGCGAGGTTTTTATTTACCAAGCCAGCTTCAAAAGCGAAACTCCTTGTCTGGGTAATAAAATTCCAATCTCCTTTAAATTGCTTCGTTTAGTCGGTTTACCAACCATTTTAAGCTGACCGGCTTTCTCCAATAGTGCAATTTGTTTTGAATCGGGATTTTGGGGTGAACCCATTTTTTTCCAGACTTCGTAAGCATTGCTGTTATTCGCATCTATGCGGTATTCGGTTAGCGTAACGGTTTTAACCGGTAAGTTGTTGAGGGTAACCTTTACCGAATCGGCAGTGCCTGTTTTATCTTCGTCGTGGTAATTCCACACCAATACCGTAGCCGATTGGTCTGCTTTGGCAGCCAGTGCACCAATATCGGTTTGTGGCTTCCTGATGCTCGAATCGAGTACGGGTCTGAGTGCATACATGCGGTTGCTTTTGACCTCTACCCGGTTGCCTTTCATCATGCCAAACATCCTGAAAACATTGAGCACTGGTTTATCTACTCCGTTGGTGGCCAAATCTCTAAAACCTGCAAACCAGGGCTGGTTTTCAAATTCGAACGACCAGGTTACTGCACCTAAGAGATTAACCTGATAGAGATCAGTAAGTGCATACAAGCGGGCAAAAGAAGCTGCGGTATAACTCGAGTACATGGTGCCATTTCGATAAGCATTTTCTGGATTGGTAGCCATGCCACAGGCTGCACAGCCCTCAGGATCCGATTCGCCAATAATAACCGGGATATTTTTAAGTTGCGGGTATTTGGTAATTACCTTAAAGTTCGATTCCATATTGCGCAGTTGCGCTCTGATATCCATTACTACCGTGCCATTTACTACACGCGGCGAGCCTTTTGCATGAAAAAGAACCGCATCCAAAGGCGAACCGATTTTTCCGGTCACATAATTGGTGTCACTTAAACAATGTTTAATAAAGGCATCGAGGTATTTAGCAGCTCCACCGGTGACATTTGCACCGCCTATTCTGGCAGTTGGCAGGGCACGTTTCAATCCATCGGCCGCATAATCATAAAGTTTAAAAAACTCTGCCTGCGTGCCTTTCCAGTAGGCGCCATCTGGCTCGTTCCAAACCTCCCAGTACCAGCTTTCTACTTCAGCTTTGCCGTAACGGGCTACGCAGTGTTTTACCCATTCGTAAACCAGGTTGCCCCATTTCTGATAGT
Source organism: Pedobacter kyungheensis (assembly GCF_000812965.1). GTDB lineage: Bacteria > Bacteroidota > Bacteroidia > Sphingobacteriales > Sphingobacteriaceae > Pedobacter > Pedobacter kyungheensis. The sequence goes on along the minus strand of NZ_JSYN01000028.1, from coordinate 152,316 downwards.
CTTTGGGTGGGTAGGCCCATCCGGTTTCAATTACACTGTATTTTGCCCCGGGTTTCCATTGGTGCTGGTACGGAACAGGGTGGGTTGATAAGGCCTCGGGCATAAAACCAATTTGCGCCAGCGGTTTCATGCCACGCTTTACATAAGTATCGAAAATCTGGTCAACAATTTTCCAATTATATACGGGGTTGCCTTTTGCATCTTCGGTGTAGGCATTGGTTGAGCCCCATTTCAGCGCCGGCGTACCATCACCGGAAGTAAGTAAGTTATGTGCCCTCACATAAACCGGTACCGGACTGAGTTTCGAAATTTCGGTAAGCAATTTTTGGCCATCTTTCATGTAGGTATAATTGGGCTCATCGTAACCAAACCAGGCCCAGATAGGTTTCATAGCTGCAATGTTTTGATCAAAATTCACCTCGATAGCAGCTTTTGATTGAGCCTGTGTTAGGTGTGTAAAAGCGATCAAGCTAAACAGCAGGAGATAGCTATTTTTTAATATTTTCATGTTACGTTTTTTATTTTAGTCAAACCCATGGTTGGTGATCCACCAACCAAATAGCCTAAGGCTGCTCGTAAACTTCAGCTTCAATAATACTTAAACCACCTTTCTGTTTCATTTCTGTGCGGCTTACCCCATCATCCAGTTTTTTGCCGTTCATTTCTACACCCACCACCGCATTTTCTTTTTCTTTGCCAGAGCCCAGCAATTGTATGGTTACGGTTTTTCCTTTGGTAGGTTTGCAGGTAGCGGTAAAATAACCTAAACTGGTTTTGCTTTCGCCCTTAAACACCTCTTTGCCATCAACACTAATACGTAACGGATAGGTTTTAGAGCGGAAACCATTTAATTTTAAAGCCACCTGACTTACTGTACTTGCTTTTTCGAGCGTATATTTAATCCAGGCAGTATTCATTTTTCCATCGTTAACCCAGTCGCTCAGCTCATTGTCGTCATAGCTCAATTGGGCTTTATTGTTGTTGGCACCTGCTTCTGCTGAAATAATTTTAATGCTTTTACGCTGTGCTGTAAATGAAGCGCCTTTTGGCGTTTCACCTTTACTGAGGTTAGATTTTAGTCCATCGGCCGGAAGACTTTTAGATAAACCACCTGCTACCTGTACAGGTATTGTAGCTAAAGCAATTGAAGCAGATTTTAGTCCATCAGCTTTTGCATTCAGCGTAATTTGACCAGCCTGCGTTAGCGAACGGATTAGCACCCGGTTTACGCCGCCTTCAACCGGTAAAACTTTCGATAAAATGTAATTGTCAGGACCTTGTGCCAATCCGCCACGCCATTCAGCCGGACCACTCAATTCGAAATTAATGGTGTTTAAAGCTGTCGGGCACCTGTTGCCATTTTGGTCTACTACTTCTACCTGCACCAGCGCTACATCGGCTCCGTCGGCTTTAAAGCCAGCAGGATTTTTCATTGCCGTAAGTTTCAGTGCGGCCGGTGCTCCGCTGGTTTTTAACTGTGTTTCAGCCAGTTTTTTACCAGTAGAGGTGTAAGATACGGCTTTTAAGATGCCGGGCGAATAGGCAATTTGATTAAAAGTGAATAGGAATCCATCACTTTTCTGGCCAAAACCCAGCGATTTGTTGTTGAGGATCAACTCTACTTTATCGCCTGCACTCACCACGTAAATGTTCTTTTTAATTCCTTTTTGGTAATTCCAGTGGCCAATAATATAGATACCTTCCTTTTTGGCATCAACCCAGCCATCCCACATCACTTTATGTGCAAAAAAGCCATCTTTGGGTATGCGCATAGCATCTACCTCACCACTGCGCCTGTAATTTTCTTCGCCCCTGTGGTGGGTATTTGAATCAGAAAATATGATATTTACCCCACCTGAGCTTACGCGGGTTCCCGTACCTGGCCTTTCCTGGTAATATTCGTTCCATCGGATTACATCTTCAATGGCATGGCTGTCCATATTGCGGTTATAATCACTGGCATCGGCACCTTTGTACTGCGGACCTGCACCATTTTTATGATAGGGTGGCGAAAATTCGTCCCAGTACTTGCGCAGCGTTTCATCTCGCGAGTACTCCATTGACCAGAGTGGTTTGGTTGCACTTTTATTGATGTAAAGCATTTCGCCACCGTATTCCGCTTCCGGTATATCGAGCATTTCCCGCGATCCGATGGCACGGTTACCATAAGGGTCGTAGGTATCACGAATAGCTTTCATTTCTTTCATATGTTCGGCACTGATTGATTCGTTACCACATTCGTAAAACAAGATGCTGGGATTGTTGCGGTTATAAATAATGGCATCGCGCATCACGGTTTTTCTTTGGTCCCAGCGTGTGCCCGTTACATCTTTTTCCGAGTCGCCTGCAGGCATGGCCTGAATCAGACCTACACGGTCGCACGATTCGATATCCTGTTTCCAGGGAGTAATGTGCATCCAGCGAACCAGGTTGGCATTACTTTCTACCATCAGCTGGTTGCTGTAATCGCTTAGCCAGGCAGGTACCGATAAACCAATTGCAGGCCACTCGTTACTGCTGCGTTGCGCGTAACCTTTCATCATCAATACACGGTCGTTTAAATAAACCATTCCATTTTTAAATTCCGCTTTTCTAAAGCCGGTTTGCGTATTCAGCTCGTCAACCACATTTCCATTTACTTTTAAGCGCGAAGTAACGGTGTACAAGTAACCGTAGCCCCAGCTCCAGAAATGAAGTCCGCTGACTGTCGATTCGGCCTTTAATATTTTGGTTTCGCCGGGGGCAACACTTTGCGGGGCTGCTGCAAAGATTTTAACCGTTTTCCCCTCAGCATCTTTTAATACTACCTCGTAAGTGATGGTACTGGCCTCACTGCTTTCATTTTTAACTTCTGATTGGGAAACGATGGTGGCCGATTTTTGATCGATATTGAAATCTTTGGCATAAATGTAATTGCCGGTAGTTTGCAGCGTCGTATAAAGCGGAAGGGTTTGGTATACTTTTCCGGTAATATGCAGTTTTACATTTTTCGAAATACCGCCATAGTTGGCGTTAAAGTTCCTGTCGTTCCATTGGTAGCCTGAGTTGGTGGCTTTTTCTTTGTAGTTCCAGGCATTATCAATTTTAACGGCAATTACGTTTTCCTTTTCCGGATCAATTAAATTGCTGATGTCAAAGCCAAAAGCCATTACCCCGTTTTCGTGCCGGCCTATAAATTTGCCGTTCAGGTAAAACTCGCCAGCTTGCCTGATGCCTTCAAATTCGAGAAATATTTTCTGGTTCTGGCTGTTTTGAGGCAGCTTAAAATGTTTGCGGTACCAGGCAATGCTGGTAGAGAGTTCTTCGATCGATTTTTTAAAAGCCTCATCCTCGTTCCAGGCATGCGGAAGCGTAATGGATTTCCAGTTTTGATCGTTAAAATCAATAGATTCGGCAGCGGTTGTATCGCCAACGTAAAGCTTCCATCCGGGGTTAAAATTGTAACTTGTTCTAACCGGTGTATTTTTTTGCGCAAAGGCTTGCAGGCAAAACAGGGTAGAAACAATAAGGGCGAATAATTTTTTGTGGCTCATTTTTAATGGATTACTAATTGGTTATGTACCTGGACTTATTGCTTTTTGTGCCTGCCTGCAGGGCAATAAAAACGAACGAATAAGCCCGGAAATATTTGGTTTAAGGATAATACGATATTAACATATAATATCTGGCAATCCATCCTGTGCTATCCTGCAAAACAGGTATTAAAAACGTTACTGGTTTTGTTGATGCAAAGTGCGTAATTAGTGATTAAATAGCATGCTGCTGGTTTTTGATGCAGGACACTACAGGATGATTTATCTGGCAGAATAAGATAATTTCGTTTATACACCGACCGCTTTAACTTGATGATATTATCCTGTTTAACGCATGGTCTAACCAAATTATTTAAGGTGCATAGCTTGTAAATTATGCCATTAACCTGATTAAATTATGAGAAGCTCATTAATCATCTCCGCATTTTTAATTGTTTTTTGTCTGCAGTCTTTTGCTAAAGCTGGGGCGCCGATCAGTCCGCTTGTGGCACCTGGTACAGTCTCTGCCAATTCGGCCACATTGGTTTGGCATAAACCCGAAGTATATTCGGATGTAGTTCGCTATCACGTGATCTTAAATGGCAAAGAGATCGGTGTTTCAACAAAAACGAATTATACCTTAAAAAACCTAAGCCCTTTAAAGACCTATACTTGCAGCATTAAAGCCGAAAACAAACTGGGAGAATTATCTGCCGGCAGTACAATATTAAAATTTACGACTAAAGCCACGGGGAAAACACTAACCGTAACCGAATTTGGAGCAAAAGGCGATGGTACAACTGTAAATACGGTAAGCATTCAAAAAGCGATTGATGCCTGCCCTAAAGGAGGTACTGTACGCATTCCCAAAGGAATATTTCTTAGCGGAGCGTTGTTTTTGAAAAGCAACATGACACTTGAAATTGCTAAAGACGGTGTGTTGAAAGGTAGCGGCGATACGGCTGATTATATGCCGTTTATTAACAACCGTTTTGAAGGCTGGGAAATGAAAACTTATGCCAGTTTACTTAATGCTGGGGTAATGAACAACAAAGGTGGTTTTGCGGTTGAGCAGCTGGCTATAAAAGGCGAGGGTACCATTAGCGGAGGTGGGGGGGCTTTGGGCAAGGCCATGATCGATCAAAATGGGATAAGAAGCCGCGGACGTTTAATTTGCCTGATGAACTGCAAAGATGTGGAAATACAGGGATTGACGATAAAAGACTCGCCCTGCTGGACGATTCATTACATTTACAGCAAGGGGATAAGTTGCCACGATTTAAACATTAGCAGTACTGCGCGCAATGGCGATGGCTTAGATCCGGATTCATCTGACGATAGCTATATTTTTAACTGCACTTTTTCAACCGGTGATGATTGTATTGCGATTAAATCGGGCAAAAACCCTGAAGGGTATACCATCGCAAAGCCTACACGTAATGTAAACATCAGCAATTGTGAGTTTACCAGAGGTCATGGCATTTCTATCGGCAGCGAAATGTCTGGCGGGGTGAGCGATGTTTTGGTGCAGGATTGTACCGCGGGAGCCTTGTTACATGGTATGCAGATTAAAGGTACTAAAGATCGCGGTGGCTATGTTAAAAATGTAACCGTTGCCGATTGCCAGTTACTTAAAATAACCATTTTTTCGGCGGTAAACTACAATAACGATGGTGCTGCTGCACCTGAACCGCCCGTTTTTGAAAATTTTGTATTCCGAAACATCGATCTTTCCAAAGCACAAACCAAAGAGCCCGTTATCAATATTAATGGCTTTAAGGCGGAAGGGCATAAGCTTAAAAACGTGGTGTTTGAAGGGATTAAACTTCCAGCCAGTGCAGAAATTCAGGTAAATGATGCGCTGGGTGTGAAATTTAAAGACATTGTTGCCGATAATGGCGATAAACCTAAATATGCGGTTCAGAATAGTGAAAATGTGCAGTACCAGGCCAAATAATTCAGGTTTTTAGCAGTTTGCCTAACATAAAAATGGGGTTTAACCGAAATATCTTGTTTCGGTTAAACCCCATTTACGCTTAGCTTTCTGTAGGTTAAGTTCTGAAATTTATCAACTTACCAACCCGGATTTTGCATAGCCTGTTTTTGCGCAGGTGATAATGCTTCTCCATTAATCTTTAATACATCCAGGAAACTCTGTGGTATTGGTCGCAAATAATGTTTGCTTTCTATGGGTTTAGCCTCCAGGTTAAATGCAGCTGTACGGGCTACGAGTGTTTTTGTGCGTGCCAGGTCTTCCCACCGCATTAGTTCGCCCATCAACTCTCTTGACCTTTCATCCAGAATAAAAGCAGTAAATTTATCTGCATTAGAGCTTGCTCCCACTTTATCATAAAAGTCTTTTGTGGAATTAAAAATATCAGCTTCACTGTTTAAATGCATTGAACTTAAGGTGTTCACCGTGGTAACAGGTATATTATTCGATTCAAAATAAGTGTTTTTATCAGAATACGAAACCGCGGTGGTGGTTACCGCAGGGTTGGTTTTATAGGCAACCCCGCCATCTACGTATGCAGAGCGGTCTTCTCCTTCCTTATAGGCAGCGCGATCGCGTACACTGTTCAGATAGGGGATAGCCTGCGCATATTGGCCCATTCGGCCATAGGCTTCAGCAGCAATTAAATAAGTTTCGGCAAGGCGTGCCAGGATACCATCGCGCTGGCCAAATTGGGAGGCAACCAGGTTTCTCGAGCCGTCCATGAATTTGGATAAGGCCACGTATTGTCCAACACTGTAATTACCATGCGTGTTTAAGTAGCTTTGTGGCTGACCGGCAAAATACCTGACAAACATAGTTGGTTTACGGCGTGCAATATCAGTTGGCAAAGCCGGATCGGCACCTGCAACTATCGGGGTATAACGGGTATCGCCAGCATTGTTAACAATGTATAAAATTGCTTCCTCGCCTACGCCAAATTTCGCCTGACCTTCCTGCGCAGGTGTTGGCGCACTGCCTTTAACCCATTTTGGGAGGCTGGCTGCGTTATTGGCAATATATCTGGTTTTGAAGCTTTTCCAGAATCTTGAATCATTTACCCGGTCAAATACATCCAGCGCATAGTCGGTTGACCGCATTCTTTGAAATTCGCGCCCGCCTGCAATATCGCGGATCATGCCTGGCAGGGTTTGGTAAATAGATGGATAATATAAGTGTACCTGATTGCCGTATCTTCCCTGCGTTGCAGTGTTGTTCGAAAACTGAGCTGCGAGAATCACTTCCCTGTTGGTTTCATTTGCACCATCCACAGTTGTAAAGTTCCACAAATCGCTAAAGTTGGTTGCCAAACTGTGTTGGCCGCTATTGATCACCAAATCGGCATATTTAACCGCATTCTGCAAATCAGCAGTTTTGGTGTCGGTATTCCAGTCGTTGTTAATTTCGCTGGCGCGGAACAGGTAAGCTTTGGCTAAAAAGTGCGCAGCAGCCCATTTGGTAATTCTTCCCCGCTCGGTAACGGTAGCCGGAAGGAGGTTGTAAGCCTGGGTAAAATCCTGAATTACCTGTTCATACACTTCCTTTGCCGAGTTGCGCGTAAATTCATCTTTAATGGTTTCCAGTGATTCGAGCTGTAAGGGCACTCCTCCAAATTGTTTTACCAGTTTAAAGTAATCGAAGGCACGCATAAAATACCCTTCTCCCAACCGGATGTTTTTATTGGCGCCGGTATAGTAAAGCGGTACATTTTTTATAACAATATTAGCTGAGTTTATATTGGTGTACATGTTATCAAAAACGGCCTGTACATCCGAATTAAAGGGGGTTAAAGTTCCATCATACGAGTTCCACATTTGCTCTGTTCTGTCGCCACCCACAGTAAATTCATCAACTCCGTAATTGGTGCTGGTATAGGCCCAGGTATAGTTGAAATGGAATTTTAAGCTTTGATACATGCCAATAACCAGGCCATCCAATCCTTCGGTTTTTTGGAAATCGGATGTGTTGCGGGAGTTAATCACTTCTTCATCCAGAAAGCTTTTTTTGCAGGAAGTGGGAAGTACCATCAAGCTACCCAACAATGCCACTCCTGATATTAAATTTATAATCTTTTTCATAATCAATTTTATTTCGCTCCGTTAAAAGCTTGCGTTAATGCCAAATACCACACCTCTATTAAAAGTAGATCCGCCCAGATCAGGGTCGATCCATTTTATCTTCGAGTAAATTAAACCAGGATTAATCATCTGAGCATAAATCCGCAATCTGGATAGTGTAAGCTTTTTAACCAGGTCAGCTGAGAAATTATAGCCTAATGAAATATTTCTTACTTTGATAAAGGAACCATCCTGGTAGTTCATCGAACTTTTAAACGGATCACCAGCTGCGCTACCATAGTTAGGTGCAGGATAATCGTTAGTTGGGTTGGTTGGTGTCCAATAATCGAGAACACGTTGTGCAAAACGTCCTTGTAACGATTCAGCGCCGGTTTCAATCAGGAAATTATAACGGGCCACAATAAAAACAGATAAATCAAAGCCTTTATAACCGAATGTGTTGGTTAATCCGCCTGTCCAGCTCGGGTTATAATGCCCAATTACCTGACGGTCGTTATTGGGATCGATTTTATTGTCGCCATTTAAGTCTTTAACTTTAATACTTCCGACTTTGAAAGTTCCCCCGTTCGCATTAAACTTATCCATCAGGATCTTATCTTCGGGTGTGTCCTGCCAGATTCCCTCTTTTACATAATCGTAAGCAACACCATTCCGTTGCCCGATAAAGAAACGGTCAAGTACCATATTTCCCCCGTTTAAAGCCAGAATTTCGTCTTTACTTACCGAGAAATTTAAAGTTGATTCCCAGCTAAAATCGCGTGTTTTTACATTAATCGTGTTCAGTGTTAAATCGATTCCTTTGTTTTTCGTCGATCCGATATTATCAAAAGAAGTAGGATAGCCATTGATAATTGGGATGTTTTTTTGTAAAATTAAATCGGTGGTTTTAGATTTGTATACATCCAATGAGCCGCCAATACGTCCGTTAAATAAATCGAAATCCACACCTAAATTGTATTGCAAGGTTTTTTCCCAGCTTAATAATTTATTAGGGAAAGAAATCGGATTGGCAAGCGATGCATCTGATGCCACATATCCAATTTGTGCAGAACTGCCAAAAGTATAGGTTAGCGGCTGTAAAAGACCCAATGTGCTGCCAATATCAACAGCTGAATTACCTGTACTACCTACGCCCAGCCTAAGTTTTAACTGATTGATCCATTTAATGTTTTTCAGGAACTCCTCCTGATCTAAGCGCCAGGCCAGTGCTGCTGAGGGGAAAAAATCCCACTTATTGCCTTCGGCCAGTTGAGAGGCACCGTCCCAACGCATAGAAGCGGTTAACAGATATTTGTTATCGAAACTATAGTTTACCCTGGCCATGTACGATGCTAGAGTAGATTTTCTTAAATCGGTGTCAAATCCATCCAGGGCAGTAATGCTTCCTGCCCTTAAACCATACCAAAGCGGTGCAATTAAATTAATTCTGCTTCCGGTTAACGAAGATGATTCGTCTCTGTAGGAAGAAGAACTCTGCAATAATGTAGCGCCAAAATTATGTTTGCCAATGGTTTTATCGTAATAAATTAAATGATCGAGTGTGTAGGCAAATTTGTTGCTCTGGTTTAATTGCGCATAATTATTAACTGAGCCTGGTATGCCAGCATCACGATTTACCGATTTGGCATCCTGATATTTTCCATTATAGAAATTTGAAAAATCAGGGCCGAAATTAATCCGGTATTTTAACCCTTTTAAAAGATTTATCTCTGCAAATACCGAACCCAGGGTTCTGAATGTTTTACGCAGGTTAATGTTGTAATCTGCCTCCAAAATGGGGTTTTGGATGTTGATATCTCCGCCAGGTAAATTAATCCGGTTGCCATCCTTATCGTAAGGAACTGCCATCGGTAGCATGCCTCTTGCAGCTGCGTATATATTGCCTGCCCCTGAAGCACTGGCCGCAACAAAACCATAGTTTTGCAAGCCATAAGTGGTAGTTAAGTTTAGTCCCATTTTAAACCATTTTACCGGATTAAGTTCAACACTCACTTTACCACTGTACCTTTCGAAATCCTGGCCAAGCTGGGTTCCCTTCTGGTTCAAATAGCCAAACGATCCATAAGCTTTTATTTTGTCGGTACCACCGCTCAGACTCAATATGTGATCTTGTGTAACCCCGGTTCTGGTCACTAAATCCCCCCAATCAGTGGTTGGTACCAGGCTGCCATCGTAAACACCATTCACCCAGCCTTTATCAATGTTTTCGAGTACAAAAGGATCACCGGCAAAGGCTAACCGATCTGCTGCCTGCGTGGCTACAGCCGGATATTTCCTGCTGTCGCTTGTAGGTAAAGCTCTTAATGCATCACGACGAAATTCAATATATTGTGCCGAATTCATCATCTCCATCCTGTCGTTTAAGGTTTCGATGGTTGCAGTTCCTACATAATCCATGGTTAAACGCCCTATTTTACCTCTTTTGGTCGTTACCAAAACTACACCATTTGCACCACGCGAACCGTATATTGCAGTTGCAGATGCATCTTTTAAAATGTCGATGGTTTCAATATCATTGGGGTTAATGGCATCAATTCCACCTGCCTGCAACGGAATTCCATCTACAACATACAAAGGCGAATTACTCGCTTTTAACGATCTTACCCCTCTGATTAAAATGTTTCCCAATTGGCCCGGGCGCTCATTTGAGGTAATATCCACCCCGGCTGCTTTACCTTGAATGGCCTGTAAGGCATTGGCAACTGGTCTCGATCTGATTTCTTCAGCCCCAACACTTACTACTGAGCCTGTTAAATCACTTTTTTTAACCGTATTATAACCAACCACTACTATTTCGTCCAGGTCGTTGGTTGAACTTTTTAGCTGGATGCTCAGGGTGGTTTTTCCGTTAACGGCTACTTCCTGCGTAGTATAACCAACGTACGAAATCTCTAAAACCGGATTGCTTACCGTTGAAGGGATCGTAATGGAGAAAGCTCCATTAGCGTCGGTACTGGTTACCAAAGTGGTTCCTTTTACTTTTATACTCACGCCCACTAAAGTTTCGCCTTTTTCGTCAACAATTTTGCCTTTGATGGTGGTGTCCCACTTCGGAATTACCGAATTTATGTAGGTTGCGTATGTTTTAAGTTCGCCGGGTTTTGCACTCAGTGGTTCTGCCAGGCAGAGCAACGTGAGTGCTGACAGACCTGTAAAGAGAAGTTTTCGGTATGAAAAGCCCTTCTGCCACTGTTGGTTTTCTGGATAAAAATTAAGATCCATAATTAAATTGGTTTTATAAATATTTGGTTACTTAGCCCAATAGCTGGCTTGGATTAACCAGCTATTCGTTTTTTTGAAAGCAATTGATTTAGAAGACAACCTGATCATGACTTTGCTCAGTTATGTCAGGCGATTTTTTTAAAGAAAAATTTTGTTAGTTATTTTTAGTATGAATGTTTTAAAAGGTATTATTCCGCTACAAAAAGCGTTAAGATAACGGGTATTAGAGGGGACGTTAACTGCTTAAAAATGTCTTTTTTTTGCTCATAGGTATTCAGGTTTAACGGGAATGCACATTTTGCAGCAACTGAGAAAAATATTACCGCAAAAGATTATACTTGGTTATACGAGGTTAAAACTTTTATTCCGGTAATCTGTCCTGTTCCATCCTGTAGAGAATGACGTTTCGGGTAAAATTAGGCAGAAGGATAGCCGAACTGAAGGCAAGAGGGAGGGTAAAAAAAATAAGGGCATACTATCCGGTACTGCCCTTACTATCATTAACTAAAATTAAAATCACGCTGGTAGCTCCTAACTTCTACCACCGGTTTACTATTTGAAAGCGTTTAAGCCACTTTCGAGAAACTTTTTATAATTGGCCACTTCGTAATCTGCTCCCTGTGGCTGTGCCAGCAAGGTCTCGGTTTTCGGATCGAGCAGTACATAAAAGGGCTGCGAATTAGACTGGAATTTTCTGGCTTGTAAATCACTCCACTTTTTGCCAATGGTATTTAACTTTTTCCCTTCGGGAGTAGTTACCACATCAGCAGGTGCCAGTTCCGATTTATCATCTACATACAATTGGATCAGGATATAATCTTCACTAATCATTTTTAGAATATCTCGGTCGGGCCAAACGTTAGCCTCCATTTTTCTGCAGTTAACGCAGGCATGCCCGGTAAAATCAATCAGCACTGGCTTGTTCAGCTTTTTAGCTTGTGCCAAACCTTCTTCATAATCGAAGTAGGCATTGAGTTTTAAAGGTGCATGAAACTTATCGGCATATTTATGCGGACCGTCATTTGCAGCTGATTTTCCAGCCAGTAAGCCCGAAGTGTACAAATCAAAATCCTGCGTTTCTTGCGGCGGTAAAAAGGCCGAAACGCTGCGTAAGGGAGCACCCCACATACCTGGAATTAAATAAACGGTAAAGGCCAATACAATAGTTGCAAGGAAAAGCCGCGGTACCGAAATGAAATTTAAAGGGTTATCGTGCGAAAATTTAAGCTTACCCAGCAGGTAAATGCCCATCATGCCGAAAATAACAATCCATAAGGCTAAAAATATTTCGCGGTCGAACCATTCCCAGTGGTAAGCTAAATCTACGTTGCTTAAAAATTTGAGCGCAAAGGCCAGTTCGAGGAAACCTAAAACTACTTTTACACTGTTTAACCAGCCACCAGATTTGGGTAACTTTTGCATAGCCGATGGAAACAAGGCAAATAAGGCGAAAGGAATCGCGAGAGCCAAGGAGAAACCAAACATACCTATTGCAGGGCCTAACAATGCGCCCGTTGTTGCCGCCTGTACCAATAAAGTGCCTATAATGGGGCCGGTACAAGAGAAAGAAACCAGGGCCAGTGTACCAGCCATAAAAAATAATCCGGCTACGCCACCTTTATCCGAGTTAGCATCCATTTTATTTACCCAGCTCGATGGCAGTGTGATTTCGAAAGCACCTAAAAACGATGCAGCGAACACTACCAGCAGCAGGAAGAAAAAGAAATTAAAAATACCGTTTGTAGAAAGGTTATTGAGCGCATCGGCACCAAAAATTACGGTAACCAACAGCCCCAGTACTACATAAATCAGAATAATGAAAAAACCATATAGTGCTGCCCGCCCAAATGCTTTCCCTTTTTCCGATCCTTTGGTGAAAAAACTCACGGTTAACGGTAGCATAGGGAATATGCAGGGCATAAGCAAGGCCGCCAATCCACCGGCAAAACCTGCTATAAAAATCCCCCAAAGGGTTTTCTGAGCCTCCGGTGCTGGAGTGTCTTTTTTTGCTGCAACGGCAGGGGTATTATCAGCAACTTTGCTAATCGTTTCGGTCGGTTTAACTACCGTATCTGTAGCTTCGGGCTTAATTTCAGTAAAAGTCAGGTCGTCGGTATTCGTGCTGTCCTGTGCATATCCGGTTAAGGATATGGCACAGAAAAGCAATAATCCGAGAGAGATTTTTTTAAAGGATATCATCTGCTTGCACTTATTTTACAGGAACACTGAAATCTACTTGCTCTGGAGGCAAACACTGTTTATCGTCGCAAACCATAAACTCTACGCTACCTTTTACTACAGCATTTTTGCCGGTTAACTTAACTTTTTGCTGAAAAACTACCGAGTTTTCAAAATAGCTAACGTCCATTTTAAAAGTGGCTTCATATTTCGTAACCGGTTTAGGTTCGATGGTTTTGCCAATTAAAGTAAAATCTTTGGCAGCAGGAAAGGTAAAAGTGGTTTTAACAGGTCCGCCGTCTTTAACAAATTGCGAGTACAGGTGCCAGCCACGATCGATAGTGGCTTTAATAAATATAGTAGCCGTAGTTGGGCTTGTTTTTTTAGCTGCGTAACTCCAGGTTACAGGTTTTAAAATCTGGCTGTAACTGCTTAAACTGATTAAGCAAACGAAACAGCATAATAAGGCGATTTTTTTCATTTGGTTGTTTTGGTTTAATATTGAATTAAGGTTGTTGATTTGACCGGAAATTGATCAGCCTGCTTACTGACCGTTTAATCTGCTGAAGGCCTGATAATCGAGAAATTCGACATCTGGTGTAATATAACCTGCTTTTACAGGCTCATCGCGCATTAAATCGGTGCTCAGATATTTCTTGTTGCTATCCGAAAATATGGTTACCACACAGCTGTCTGTGCCCATTTCCTGTTGTTTTTTAATGGCTCCGATTACATTTGCACCTGATGAGATCCCGACAGCAAGCCCTAGTTTTTGAGCAAGTTTTTGCGCCATCAGGATTGCATCTCCATCGTTTACCTGTACGATATCATCAAGCTGGTTTAGCTTAACGATTTCAGGTATAAATTCATCAGAAATGCCCTGAATTCTGTGGCTGCCTACTTTATATCCGGTAGTTAATGTTGGCGATTCAGCTGGCTCCAATGGATGGATTTTTACTGTTGTTTTTTGCTTTTTAAGGAAATTTCCAACGCCCATAATGGTGCCACCTGTTCCTACGCCAGCTACAAAGGCATCAGGGCATAAACTTTTTAGTTGCAGTTGCTCCCATATTTCTTTACCTGTGGTATACTCATGCGCTTCGGGGTTGGCTATATTTTCGAATTGTTTAGGTAAAAATACATTGGGGTTATTGGCTGCCATGTATTCTGCAAGTTTAATGCTGCCGATAAAGCCGCCCTCTTCTTTGCTTACCAGAATAATCTCAGCGCCCAGACTTTTAATAATGTCCATACGCTCTTTACTTAACCAGTTGGGCATAATAATGGTAACCGGATGGCCCAGGGCTTTACCTATTGCCGCAAAAGCGATTCCGGTATTTCCGCTGGTTGCTTCAACTATTTTATCGCCAGCTTTAATTTTACCTTCAGCATAGGCTTTTTTTAAAGTATAAAGTGCCATACGGTCTTTAATGCTGCCCGTTAGGTTGTAATGCTCGCACTTTACATAAATTTTGCCCGGCTTGCCTTTAAAGCTATAAGCTAGTTCTAACATAGGTGTGTTACCAACTAAAAGCGATAAATGTTCAAATTTTGCGTTCAAAGCTGAGGTCATTTCGTTGGTTGTTAGCGTAGTTGTTGACATATTTTTAAGCCAATTTTAATTGCTTTTGCAATTGATTATAATTTCGGTAAAACTCTGTATTATAAATTTTTAAGTCAATACTTGTTGTTTTTTACAGAAATTTTCTGCTTTTTTGGTTAAATTTTGTTTTTTATTTCAGTTTTGGATGTTTTTTCAAAGCTGCATTATATTTTTTTTCGATTCAGCATAGCTTATGGTACACGGAGATTTAGACCAGGTTGACTTAGAAATATTGAAATTACTGCAACGCGATGCTTCTTTAACGAATAAAGAGGTATCGTTGATGTTGCATAAATCTATTGCCACCATCCACGAAAGGATCAGGCGATTGAAAGAGCAAGGCTATATCAAAAGGGTAGTGGCCATTCTCGACAGGAAGAAAATTAACCGGAACCTGATTGCCTTTTCGCACGTATTACTGAAAGAGCATACCGCTAAAACCCTGGTCGAATTTGAAACCGAGGTTTCTAAATTTGGCGAAGTAATGGAATGCCTGCAAATGACCGGTGCACATGATTTTATCCTGCGCATTGCCACTAAAGATATGGATGCTTACCACGAATTTTTAAGGCATAAACTGGCCACTTTACCCAATATTACTACCGTACAGAGTTATTTCGTTTTATCAGAACCCAAGAGCGAAACGGCTTATCCGTTGTAGTTTATTGGTTCATTAGTCAATGGTTCATTGGCAGATGGAGTTGGAAATTGTGAACTGCCAACTGATTCGTTTATTGGTTAATGGTTCATAGTCAATAGTTCATAGCCTGATCCAACTGGAAACTGAGAATTGCCAACTGCCAACTGATTCGTTTATTGGTTAATGGTTTATAGTCAATAGTTCATAGCCTAATCAGACTGCAAACCGCCAACTGTGAACTGATTTGTTTATTAGTCAATGGTCGATAGGCGATTGGCAGATGCAACTTCAAATTGAGAACTGCCAACTGATTCGTTTATTGGTTTATAGTCAATAGTTCATAGCCTAATTCAACTGGAAACTGAAACTGCCAACAGGGATCATTGATTATTGGTCATTGATTATTGCTAATTGGTTATTTACTAATGCAGAAACTTTGTATTTTGGGGCTATGAAAAACATATATCTGCCATTATTACTTGTTGCATTGCTTTTTAGCGGCTGCTCGCCTAAACTAGGAGCAGGTTCTGCAACAAAAAGCTCAAACCGTTTAAGGGTAATGAGTTATAACATCCATCACTGTAATCCGCCTACCAAAGAAAAAGCGGGTACTATTGATGTAAATGCCATTGCCAAAGCCATTTCAGCGCAGCATCCCGATTTGGTTGCCTTGCAGGAAGTTGATGTGAATACCAAACGTTCGGGTAACATCAATCAGGCTGTTTTGCTTGCCCAAAAATTAAAAATGAATTTCTATTTCGGAAAAGCTATCGACCATGATGGAGGAGATTATGGTGTCGCTATCCTTTCCCGGTTTCCGCTTTCAGCACAAAAAACGTATAAACTGCCTAAAAATAACAGTGCCCGTGCCGAGCAGCGTGTGCTTGCCATAGCCACTGTAGAAATAGCCAAAGGAAAATTTATCCGCTTTGCATCTACACATTTAGATGCCGAGCATGCCGAAGAAAACAGGGTAATGCAGGTGAAAGAAATAGTGAAACTAGCCGCTGCAGAAACTTTGCCATTCCTCATTGCCGGCGATTTAAATGCTGAGCCGGGATCGGAAACCATTAAATTATTTGATGCGGCATTTACCCGCAGTTGCAGCAATTGTGGCTTCACCATTCCGGTAATTAATCCTAAAACAACGATCGATCATATTGCCTTTAAAAAAGGAAATCCATTTAATGTAATTTATCATGAAGTGGTAAAAGAAAGATATGCATCCGATCATTTGCCTATTCTATCGGTTATCGATTTAAAGGATTAATTTTTACAGCATCGTACCGGCAGCTTTTCAATTTTCTGATCAGTTGCCGGAAATGTTTAACAGGCCTTCGTCAAATACCTGCAAGAATACCTTTTCTACAGAAAAGCAGGTTAATAATGCTTAATTTTGGTGCTTTTATTAAAATTTGAGCTTTTGCATCCCATTTTCCTTGCCGTTATCGGTGCAATTTTTATTTTTTCAGTGGTTGTGGTTAAACTGTTGCTTTATGGGCGCGATAAGTTTTACCTCAATTTTTTGCTATCGCTGGCCATTGCAGGTATGGCCTGGTATGGCCTGATTTATCTTTTAACCAATTCAGGTCTGATTAAAGACTATCCCTACTTGTTTAATAAAGGATTACCTTTTTATTATACTGTTGCACCATGTTTGTACCTCTATTTTCGGGGTTCTTTGAACAAGGAGCACGCCGTTTTTAAGCCATCGCATCTGCTTCATTTTCTGATTGCTATTCCCGCAATCATTTCCATTATTCCATATAATATGCTGACCTATGCCGGGCAGCACGAGGTGGTAAGCAGGGTAGTGGCCGATGTGGAATTTGCATTTTCAGATAGCAAATATATTGTGGAACCCTGGCATTGGTATGCTTTTCCTTTCTCAGCCCTTATTTATACCATTTTGCAGATCAGGCTGGTCTACCGGGCTTCAAAAGAACCTGGTCAAAAACAGCAAACCATTAACTGGATCTATTTTTTTAGCGTAGTATGCTTCATCATTTTTGCGGGTATGCTGCTCATTAATGTCTCGATCTTACAAAACAGGAGCCATATCTGGTCGATTTTACACGAAGGATCGATTGTTATATTTTTATGTTGCTGTTTGCTGGTTTTGAGTTTTATGTTCTTTTTTAACCCTGAACTCATTTACGGCTTTACTAAAAAAGCAGTTGTAAATAACGAAAATATTCAGGCAGATTCCCAGCCTTTGACAGAAGAAAAAACGAAGCCGAAATTAGTAGATATCCATCTGGCCGAACAGGTAACCCTGGCCATTAAGGAACAAGAGCTTTTCAGGAGGCCCGGACTTAACCTGAGCGAGCTGGCTTCGGCATTGGAAATTCAGAACCACAAATTGTCCGAGCTTTTCAATAACCATTATCAGCTTAATTTTAGTACATACATCAACAACCTGCGCATCGAATATATTAAAGCCAGATTGGATCAGGGCGATTGGAAACAATTCACTCTCGAAGCCATTGCCCTGGATGCAGGTTTCTCTTCGCGCAATACTTTTTTTAATGCTTTTAAGAAAGTGATGCACACTACGCCATCGGCTTACCTTGCTACTTTGAAGGACGAAAAAAGCCTGTAAAATGTAACGGTTTAAGAAATTGATACATCTTCATCGCGGCTAAATACCATTAAAAACAATGGTTTGAGCAAATTTGCCTTGCATTCCTGATACAGAATAAGGCTTGCGTAAATTGATGATGCTATGAATAAAAGAGAAAGTAGAACCGTGATGATTTTTACCCTTGCAGCGAGGAAATTTAATGAACTGGTAAATTTTATTGATCAGGATGCCAAATCGCTAACCGTGCTTACAGCAGTAGAAACGATTTCGAGTGGAGCTGTTTTTCAGCAGGAAGCCGGTGCAGAAGTTTACCGGGATGGACAATAATGGAATGAACAAATTCCAATAACCAATAATCAATTTTCAGTTCTCAGTTGGCAGTTTTCAGTTGAGCTATTAACCATGAACCATTAGCTATTGACCAATGATCAATTTTCAGTTGGCAGTTTTCTGTTTGATTGCAGCTATGAACCATTAACTATTGACTAAAGAACTAATGACCAATAACCAATTTTCAATTGGTAGTTAACAGTTTGGCTATTAACTATGAACCATAAACTATTAACTAATAAACCAATGACAAATGAACTATTGAACTCCATTTTAAACCATTTACCCCATTAATCGTCAATTGTAATTGACTAAAAATCTAAATTTAATTATGCCCTTACTTTTAACCCCTAATCTTGATATTCTGCGTGCGATAAAACAACTTGACAGGTTGCTGAGCGAGATGAACATCGTGCCGGTGTTGGAATATAAAAACATCCGTTATCAACTGAAAATAGATGGCAATCCGTTTATGACGATTACACTTAGCGCCAATCACATCAGCTATGAGAAATTGTACCAACCAGAAAATAATGAAAAATTTAATGCTGCTTTTAATCGCATAGCCGCATTTATTTTCTCATTGCGGGAGGTAGAAATTTTACAGGCCAGTTAATGTTTAATTAATCGTCTTTTTAAGGTTTTACCATGCTTTTAAAGAACTTTATAACTACTTTATTGGCTTCGGTAGGGTAAACATGGCCTCCCGGATGGACGTACAACACCACAGGACTTTGTTTAGCCGAAGGATATAATGTGGCGTATTGGTCGTAAGGCTCACCCTTATCGTTGCAACCATTTACCTGTAATATTTTATTGCACATAGCCCTTTGCCAGGCGGTTTTTACCAGGTCATCCTGCTCGCCCATAATGTGCATGGCAGGCTTAGGCTTTAACTGGCTGGCAACTTTTGGTGCTACAGCGGCCGAGGGTGCAAAGGCAGCAAAAGTATCTCCGCGGGTTGCCCAGAGCAAATAGGTAAAACCGCCTCCGTTAGAGTGGCCTGTGGCGTAAATGCGCTTGTTATCTACCCGGTAATCTTGCCTTAATGTTTTTAACATTGCATCAAAAAAGTGCAAATCGCGGTCACCCATATCGCCCGGGGCCTTTTGCCAGCCCGGTAAGCGGCCGGCAGGGTCGGTTAACTGTCCGGGGGTATTAAGCCCTTGCGGATAAACAATAATGGCTTCCGGCCAGAGCTTTTCGAATCCTCTGCTTCTGAACATGTTGCCCATTGTACCACCATGACCATGGAAAACAAATATTACCGGGCTCTCTTTAGTTTTTGCAGTTGAGGGGAGGTAAACCATCGCTTCCCGAAGTGTATCGCCCACTGTCCATTTCATGACTTTAACAGCCTCTTGCGCGCGTGAAAGCACAGGCCAAACCAGCATTAAAGCTGTTAAAAAACATTTGCCAAAAAAGCGGAGTGCAGATTTGTTTACCATATTTTTTTGACCGTTGCAGCTGGTTTTGGTTTAATGCAACCCGTATTAATATTATTTAACGGAGATCCTTTCGGTTACCGGTTTACCCGTTGAGAGTTCTGTACCCTCAATTGAGGCATATTTTACATTGGGCAACCAAAAAGATCCGCCCTCAATCCTGATGAAAAGCCTGTTGATTTTAATTTTCTTGTCATTTACAGTTACCAGTACATAATACTTCTGGTCGCTGCCCGAGCGCAGTAGATAAAAGGGTAGCTTTTTATGCGATACAAAACGGAGTTCGAACTTATCTTTACTTATCTCCTTAGCCAATATGCCGTAAGCAAATTTACGCTGTATATAACCCAGCTCTTTCTTTTCTCCTTTTTCGGCATAACGGAGCCAGTAGGCATTAATCGGTTGCGAACGGTTGACCTCTCCATCCTTTTCGAGGTTGAGGGCATATATAAGGGTATTGATATTCGGATCGCGCTGCAAATAAAACAGCATATTATCCACGTTTTTAGGCGTTGGGAAGCTAAGTGGCGAAGGGTTCGTGTTTTGCGCCCAAATGGTATTGGTATAAAGGAATATTGAAGTAAAGGTGATGCTTAAAATTTTCAATAATGGTCTTATTGCTTTCTGCATTTGCGATTTTTTATTAGTCGGTGGTTGTGTTATGCCTCGGTAGGGGGTATCGGTTTGCTTGGCGTAGCTAATTAATTAGAGTTTACAACAACAGCACATCGCTTTAGATATTAATATATAAAAAAGATAGATTTAGTAGATTTATACAAACCTAACATTTTTTTTAGAGGATGAAACATGATTAGGCTATTTTTTCTAACTGGAAATTTAGATTAACCGCTTATTTATTTACCCCGGTAATCCATCAGCAAATAAATCAGGATATTCCTGGCAGGTTTTCCATTTCGGAATTGTGGAATGGTGACTGCTTTGGTGATTTTTCTGAACAAATGGCTGTATTGCGGTTGTGGATCGCTAAAGTTGTTAGAAAAGGTAATGAAATAGGCATCATCGCCGCTTTTTATTTGCTTCCGGTAACGGTTAAGCCAGGCGTAAGTATGGATATCTTCCAGATGGCCAATAGCCAGGAAATCCAGTTCTGAAGGTTGTGCCACATAATTATCAATATGCGAGCCAGGGAACCACTTATCGCTGATGATAAAATGCGCTCTGGAAATTCCGGCAGTAATATTTCGCTGTCTGAGTTGCCTGAATTCCTTTGCCAAATTTTCCCAGCCGTACATATCCAGTGTAAAATCGCTGCTGCCCAGTGTTTCTCTGTCTTGTTTACCGATTGTTCCGGGGAAATAATTAACTAACAGTATGCCTGATGAAACGATTAGCGCTAACAATAGGGTTGCAGCATAAGCAAGCTTAAGCTGGAGACTACTTTTTACTGTATCTGCTGAAAAATGGCAGGCTGTAAGCATAATCAGTGCAACGTAAGCGGGCCCCGACCAATGCGGGAGCGTATCTCTAAATAAAGAGGTAAACAGCAGTATAAGAATGAGTGGTATACTTGTAAAAAGCAAGAGTTTGACTGTCTGAGGTTTAATAGTCGATTGCTTTCGGGCAATGGCAATTAAGGCCATTACGATTAACAGAAAATTAATGGGGTTGTTGTACAATATACTTCCCAATAGCTCGCGCGCAAAACCCAGCAGGTGTATACCATGATTAAGCGTTACCCTGCTGCTATGGAAGCTGTAGGTAATGAATTTGTTGTGGATATTCCAGATTAAAACCGGAGAAACAATGAGTGCGGTAATTAAACCGGAAATATAAAAATACCTGTTGAGCAGCAATTTTCGGTAAGTTGTTATTGCATATAAAAGTAAGCCAAACCACAGGAAAATGCCATGTACCTTGCTCATAGTGCATAATCCGGCTACAACTCCAAATAAAATGAGGTTTAGGTTTAATCTGCTTCTGGTGGTGTTTGGCGATGTGCAATCTATCAGCAACCCGATTCCAATTATCCAAAAAAAGATTTGAGGCGCATCTGGCAGGATAAACAGGCCCGCTATTACGCTGCAATAAGCAGATGCGGTAAACAAAAGCGCGGCAATAAAGCCAGCAGTTTCATTTTTTAGTTTGCTCACCAGGTTAAATATCATCAGTGTATTTACAGCGGCAAGTATAATAGGGCCAAGCCTTACAGAAAAAGCATTGGTGAAATTTAAATTAAAGGTTGTTAACCTGATGAGCAGCGCAACCATTGGCGGGTGATCGAAATAGTTCCACTGCAGGTGATGGGCATAAGACAAATAATATACTTCATCATTACCTAAATCAACTGCGATGGCTGCGATACATCTGATTAACGTAGCCATAAAGATTAAGATAATCAGTTTCGTTTTTACAGTCATGTAAGTTTATTCGGCAAAAAGCGAAGCAGCAGGTTGGGTATTTTTTCGGCTGCCGAACCTACCTAACACAATTTTTTTGTCTTTTAGCAGTACGATTGCAATTAAACCAAAGGAAATTCCGATTGCCATGGCTGTCCATACATCGAGTGGAAAATGCTCGCCGGTATACACACGCGAAAATCCAACTAATAAAGCACCAATAAAAAGCAGGATACTGGGTACAATCCGTTTAAAATGACTGGCCAGTACGGTTGCCAGTGCAAATGCCGACGTGGTGTGGCCAGATGGGAAGCTGTTATTGCCTGCACAGCTGGTTTTAAAGAAATCGAGATAAAATGGAATGTTACTGCTCTCGAAATATATTCTTGGGCGTGGAGCAACAATAAGATGCTTAAGTGTTTGGGCGAAAAGACCTGAAGAGAGGTAAGCCAAAAGCACACATAATGCGAGATTACGTTGTTTCGTAAACAGCAATATAGCGCATACTATTAACGAACATGTACCATCGCCCAAAAAGGTATAACGGGCAAAGAAAAAATCCATAGTTTGACTGTGAAACTGGTTGAGTGCTATAAAGCTATCGGCTTTGGTTACGCAGGCCAGCATTAATCCGCTAAATGCCAGAAAAGACAGGCAGAGTAAATAGAAAAAACGATTATTTTCAACTGCTTTATTTATAGGGCTTATCGTCATCATAATGTAAAGATAGCCCCCCTGTAAAATCAAATTGTTAGTGCTATATTATGATATTATAAATAATTCCGCTGATTAAACTAAGGCTACTTTAAGGCTAAAATCTTCTTTGGTAAGTTTGCCCTTTCTGAGCTGACTGATGTATTTTAAAACCGTTAACCGGTCTAATTCATTGCGGTAGCTTTCGCGCGCTTCGGGTGTTTGCAGGTTGTTTTGCAGTTTTATGCGGATAGAAAAACGCGAAATCTCTTCCTCCAGCTTGTCGAACGGACAGTTGAAAAATTCTTCAAAGCCAAGTCTGGAAAAATTGATGCGAACCATAGGGTAATAATAGCTGCTTATTATTACCCTTAGCTGAATGAAATGTTAAATGATTGTTATCCAGGTTTATTTTGAGGCGCCGGACTCATTTACAACCAATTCGAATAAACTTACGGGGGCATTGTGGTAATGGGCCGGTAACTGATCGGTGTTTTTTAAGTTAAATAATCCCAGGTAGTTAAAACCCGATTTTTGGTAATGATGAATTAATCCCTGGTTTTCACCTACTGTATCTAAGCGTACAAAGCTTTTATCATGTGCCCTGGCGTATGCTTTTGCCCAGGTTACAATTGCTGTTACCAGGTTTTGCCCTCTAAAATCGGGATGGGTAGCAATGCGGTGAATGTAAACTGCAGGATCTGCATTTTTTTCTTCCCATATTTGCGGATCGCTGAAAGTAGTAGCCCAAACACAGGCTACCTGGCCATCAATCAGCATTTTCCATTGCCTGAGCTCGGCTACTTCGGTTTCAATTAAGGCTTGTTCAAACTGAGGCCATTGCACAATATACTTCGTTTTCTGGAAAGCCGTAGCTATTTTGTAAAGGTTAAAGATCTCCTCAATATCATTTGCGGTACTGTTTACTATTTCCATGTTATTTATCTTTTAGGGTTGCGTGTATGTAGTCTGCAAGGTCGTGCTCAACTGTGTTGTTGCTTTTTTTCAATTGTGCAATAATACTTTCGCGCTCTGCATGTGTTTTGTTCTGACTTAATTTTTGCTGTCCCTGAAGGTTGGTTACTTCCAGTTCAAAAGCCACTATCCCTTTGATCATTTTGTTTTTAAAGGTATCGGCAAGGCTGTTCCATTGTGCCAGATAATCTTCCTCATAAAAATTAATCATCTGTTCCAGTGCCTTAAACTTCAAAACCTCATCTGTAATCACTTTTGCTGTGCCGTAAGCATGTACAGCGATATAATCCCAGGTGGGTACGCTTTCGCGTTTGCTGTAATGCGCAGGGGAGATGTAGGCATGTGGCTCAGTAAATATAATCAGCGAGGTATTTTGCTCAATAAAACGGGCCTGCTCGTTGGCGATGCTAAAATGACCGCTAAGGATGAGTTTATCTGTTCGCTGATCGACCACAAAAGGCAATTGCGTGGCTAAAGGAACCTGCTGATCGTTGTTTGTGATGATCGTTGCAAAGCTATAGCGCTGCATGAAAGTAATTTTTGCTGCTTCGCTTTCAAATTTATAACCGTTGGGTACAAACATGTTTTTCTGTTTTAATAGAGAATAGATTATTTAGCAAATTTCTTAGAGCCGGCCACACAAAGAATTACACCTACAGTAACGCCCAGCATCCCTAAACTTACATTTTCATGCAGGAGTGTAGCGGCAAGACCCAATCCGAAAAAGGGCTGGAGCAATTGTAACTGGCCAACCGAGGCAATGCCTCCCTGCGCCAGGCCGCGGTACCAGAATATAAAGCCAATAAACATACTAAATAAGGCAATATAAGCCAAACTAAGCCAGGCACCGGTACTTACGGTAGAAAATGAGCTGGGTTGGTAAATAAACATAATGGGTAACATGATAGGAAGCGAAATAACCAATGCCCAGGAGATGACCTGCCAGCCACCAAGCGTTTTCGATAGCCGGGCTCCTTCGGCATAGCCAAGTCCGCAGAGTACAATGCCAGCCAGCATTAACATATCGCCAATGGGCGATGCGGTAAGTCCCTGGTAAATGGCATAGCCGATAACCAACAAGCTGCCCATAACCGAAAATAACCAGAATACCGGGCTCGGACGTTCGCCACCACGCAGTACCGCAAAGGAAGCCGTTACGATGGGCAATAAGCCTAGAAATACCAACGAATGCGCCGAGGTAATGCGTTGTAGTGCCATGGCACTTAATAACGGGAAGCCAATAACGGCGCCCAAAGCAACAATGGCAATAGGGATATACAATGCCTTAGCGGGGCGTTTTTCTTTAAAAGCAATCAGCACGGCAAGTGCCAGTAAACCGGCTATTGAGGCGCGTGCAACCGTTACAAACACCGGATTAAGGTCTATTACAGCCATCCGGGTTGCAGGCATTGAACCACTAAAAATAAGTACGCCGATAAAGCCGTTAAGCCAGCCCCTCGAAACGTTTTCTTTAAGTGTTATACTGGTATCTTCCATTTCCTAAAAATTGATATACAAAAGTGCATAGCCAGCACTGATAAATACAGTATCAGTTTTGTATATTTGTATGGATACAGTTTGTTTTGGTTATGGAGAAAGTTTTTAGGTACAATGAAATTGCCAGCGGTATTGCCACGCAGATTAGAAGTGGAATTTTAAAAGCCGGAGATCGGCTGCCATCTGTGCGGATGTTGTGTAAAGAGCACAGTATTGGTATGAATACCGCTAAAAGAGTATTTTTAGAACTTGAAGCCCAATCTTTAATTGAGGTAAAACCACAATCTGGCTTTTTCGTTAACAAACTCGATTACCTGAGGCTGCCATTACCTGAGGCGAGTAATCCTTCGCTAAAAGCCAATCTTAACGAACCAAGTGAATTAATTACCAAAGTATATTCCAATATTGGGCGTACCGATCTTACGCTCTTTTCTATAGGTGTACCATCGGGTAATCTGTTGCCTTTGGCTAAACTGAAAAAGGAAGTTTTGTATGCTACCCGAGCTTTAACAGAGGGAGGAACGGAATATGAACCCTTGCAGGGTAATGTTAAACTAAGGCGCATGATTGCCGTACGCTCGCTGGCCTGGGGTGGTAATCTGAGCGAAGACGATATCATTACTACTAACGGAGGCATGAATGCCTTGTCTTTTTGCCTGATGGCTTTGGGCAAACCCGGGGATACAGTTGCCGTAGAAAGCCCCTGTTATCCCGGTATTTTTCAACTGGTAATTAGTTTGGGCTTTAAAGTACTCGAATTGCCTACACATCCCGTTACCGGTATTGAGGTTGATGCTTTAAAGAAAGTATTACCTAAAATTAACCTCTGCCTGCTGGTGCCCAATTTTAATACACCAATGGGGAGCTGTATGCCCGATGAACATAAAAAAGAAGTGGTAAAGTTGCTGGCCGAGCGCAATATCCCGTTGATTGAAGACGATATTTATGGTGATATTTATTTTGGTACACAGCGGCCAAAATGTTGTAAGGCTTTCGATACGGAAGGCAATGTGCTCCTGTGCAGTGCTTTTTCTAAAACCCTGGCGCCGGGTTATCGTGTTGGCTGGATGGCTCCGGGTAAATATAAAGATAAATTGCTGCGGTTAAAACTGGTGCATTCACTGTCGTCGCCCTCAATTATACAAGAAGCGGTGGGTAATTTCCTTAAAACCGGCCGTTACGATGTGCACCTGCACCAACTTCGCCGTACTTTACAACACAACTATCAAAACTATGTTCAGGCCATAGCCGATTATTTCCCTGAAGGCACCAAAACCAGCAGGCCACAAGGTGGGCTCGCGCTGTGGGTCGAATTTGATAAAGGGGTAGATACTATTAAACTATACGATCTGGCCATTAAAAAACAAATCAGCGTTGCCCCGGGGCGTATGTTTACCTTGCAAGATCAGTTCGAGAATTGTATCAGGCTTTGTATAGGCCTGCCCTGGTCTGATGAACTGAAATTTAAACTTAAACAATTGGGCAACCTGGCTAAAATGATTTCATAATCTTAAATCCGTGGGAGCATTAGAGCGGTTTTCCGCTGATCACGCAAATTTTGGCGTATGGTTCGCTAGCCTTTTTACAGCATTAAGATTGCCAGTCGAGCTGGCAATGACGGAAAGTGCAAAGGGAACTGCAAAAGATGTGTCCACACGATAGGCCGATCACGCAAATTTCGCTGATTGATATATTTGTTTTTGCTATTTTTAAAAAGAAAACTTAAAATATGCACGAACAATTACCTTTTATGCTGGCCCTGGTTGCCGCAATAGTACTGATCGAGATGCTGGCAACAAAGTTACGCATTGCCTACCCGGTATTATTGGTTATAGCAGGTTTACTCATCAGCTTTGTTCCGGGTTTACCTAAGGTGCAGGTCGATCCCAATATGATTTTCTTTATTTTCCTGCCGCCGCTTTTGTTCGAGGCTTCGTGGAGCATTTCTTTTAAGGAGATGAAAAAGTGGTGGCGCATGATTGGGAGCTTTGCATTTTTGGTAGTGTTGTTCTCTGCGCTGGCCGTTGCCGTTGTGGCCAATTATTTTATCCCCGGTTTTAGCCTGGCGCTGGGCTTTTTGCTTGGCGGAATTGTATCTCCGCCAGATGCGGTAAGTACCGGAGCCATCATGAAATTTGTAAAAATCCCCAGATCAACGGCTACCATACTCGAAGGTGAAAGTTTGCTGAATGATGCCTCTTCTCTTATTATTTTCAGGTTTGCATTGGTGGCTGTGGGTACCGGGCAGTTTATTTTTCAGGATGCTATACTGAGCTTTTCGTGGATGATTGCAGGTGGCATTGGCATCGGTTTGTTATTTGGCTGGCTGTTTGCACAGGCACATAAACGTTTGCCTACCGATGCGGCTTCTGATATTGTTTTTACGCTAATTGAGCCTTATTTTTTATATTGGGTTGCCGAGCAGGTACACAGCTCGGGGGTGCTGGCTGTGGTCTCGGGCGGCTTGTTTTTATCGCTCCGCCGGCTTACTTTTTTAACCAGTGCCAGTCGTATACGCGGTTACAGTGTTTGGGAAGCCATGATTTTTATTCTTAACGGCATTGTATTTATGCTCATTGGCCTCGAACTGCCTGAGGTAGTAGATGGGCTCCATGCAGATGGTATACCGATAGGGCAGGCCATTACTTATGGACTCATCGTAACTGCGATATTAATTGTTGCGCGGATTATCAGCTCCTACAGTGCCCTGGTAGCCACTATTTTATTCAGACCCGATTTAGCCGTTTTGAGAGGAAGCAGCCGCATCAGGTGGCGCATGCCGCTATTGCTGGGCTGGACCGGAATGCGCGGTGTGGTATCGCTTGCTGCAGCCCTGGCCATTCCTTTAACCCTTAAAGGTGGAGCGCCCTTCCCTCATCGCAACCTCATTTTATTTATCACTTTTACCGTTATCCTGCTTACATTGTTAATTCAGGGCTTAACTCTGCCATATCTTATCAAACGTTCCGGCATTTTTGGACACATTCCAGAGCTTGGCGAAGAAGAAGCCAGACACCGGATTAAAAGCCAGCTGGTGGCAGAAACGGTTAGGATATTAAAAGCACAGCAGGATGGTCAGGTAGAAAAAGATGTGCATTTACAACGGATGATAACGCAGTGGGAGCATAAAATAAATAATCCAGAGCAGGTTAAAATGAGCGAAAGCACCAAAAAAGCCTATATGGAGCTACTCGACGGACAACGCAATTTCCTGTCAGCATTAAACCGAAATGATGCCGAACTTCATGATGAGATGATCAGATTACATATTTACCAGATCGATTTGGAAGAGGAGCGGGTGAAGCTTTTGTAAATCAAATTTAAATCGTTTTATAAAAAGCAAAGCGGTGATGCCATTTTACCTATTAATTAAAGTTAAACCGAATGAAATTAGTTTATAGAAATGTTAGATTATGGTTATTGATTTTTCTGATAGCTCCAGTTATATTAAAATGTCGTTCTAATGTTGAGCAAAAGGAATGGGATATTAATGAAGGATATGTACCTGACAGTACTACTGCCATTCAGATTGCACAAATAATATTTGTTCGTGTATATGGTGAAAAAGTGCTTGAACGAAAACCTTTCATTGTAAAATTGAAAAATGGTATTTGGGTAGTGGATGGCACCTTGGAGAAAGGTATGTATGGTGGTGTTCCTCATATAGAAATACAAAGATCTGATGGTAAAATAATCAATCTAATTCATGGGAAATAACGAGTGAGCTTTATAAGACTTCATTGTATAAATGCTATTTTGATTAACAAGCGATGTAACATTAAAATAGATTAATTATCACAAAATCAACTCAAATGGGCGGTGGAGACACCGCCCAATAGCACACGCTACAGGTGGGTGTCACCACCCACCTGTTAGATTTGCGAATTTTTTCCTTAGTTTTTGCCGGCAATCTCTTTCGATGCGTTAATAATTACCTCGGCCACTGCCTTAGGTTGAGAGATGAACACCACATGGCTGCCTTTAATTTCGGTAGTTTTGGTGTTTGAGCGTTTGTACATCGCGCGTTGGATATCAGGATTGATGCTTTTATCTTCAGTTGCAATCACTGCGTAAGCCGGTTTATCTCTCCAGGCCGCTTTAGTAATAGGGGCTAAGAAACCTTTGGCATGAAAAGCACCTTGCGAAGCATACATAAAATCGGCCTGAGCTTTGCTGATATCGGCACAGAAACCTGCATGGAATTTGGCTTTATCGTAATAAATGATGCCTTTATCGTCAGCGTTTAAAACACCGTTTTCTGGTGCAGGTGGCGCTGTTTGCAGCCATTGTAAGGAGGTTTCACCGTTATCGGGTTGTAAAGCAGCTACATAAACCAAACCTGCAACTTTAGGGTGGTTACCCGCTTGTGTAATTACCGTTCCGCCCCACGAGTGGCCTACCAGAATGGTTGGCCCATCTTGTTTATCGAGTACGGCATTAGTAGCTGCCACATCATCTTCAAGCGAAGTTAAAGGGTTTTGTACAACCGTTACCTGATAACCTTTTTGAGTTAATACTTCGTATAGCGATCTCCATCCCGAACCATCGGCGAAGGCACCATGTACCAGTACAACGTTTTTAATTGGGCCTTTGCTTTGTGCGGCTACATCACTAACCGAAAATAAAGCTGTAAAAAATAAGATGGCGAACATGAAAAATGCATTCAATTGTCCTTTTATAGGTGTTTTCATTTTGTTTAAAATTATAGGGTTTAACTTATTATGTTTTTTTAATAGCGCTTAGGCTACCAGCGATGCAGATAAAGTGATTTCGGTATTTAATAATTTAGATACCGGACAAATTTCTTTTGCCTTTTGCGCAAAAACTTTAAATTCTTCTTCATCAATTCCTGCAACACTGCCGGTTAATTCAAGGTGGATTAAAGTAATGGTGCCATTCTCAAAAGTTACATTGGCTTTGGTATCCAGGTTTTCGGGAACCAGACCTGCCTCGCTTAACAGGAAGCTCAGTTGCATGGTAAAACAACCCGAGTGTGCTGCGGCAATCAGTTCTTCGGGGTTGGTGCCAACACCTTCCGCAAAACGGGTTTTAAATGATAATTGTGCCTGGTCTAAAGTAGTACTTTGGGTGCTGATGGTTCCTTTTCCGTCCATTCCTGTACCTTTCCAATTGGCGTTTGCTGTTCTTGTAAATTTCATGATCTTAATTTTTTAAATGTTTATAGTGATTTGATCTTTTTTGTTGGAACAAATTTATTGCGGCTACGATCATAAATCAAATTGATAATTTTATATCTTTATAAATTAAATTTATAATCATGACTATTCAGCAATTGAAATACGTAGTGGCATTGGATGAGGAACGTCATTTTGCGCGGGCGGCAGAAGTTTGCATGGTAACACAACCCGGGCTTACCATACAACTCAAAAACCTGGAAGAAGAAATCGGGATTAAAATTTTCGATCGCAACAAGGTGCCACTAACACCAACAGTACTGGGTAAGGAGATTATTAACCGCGCCAGGAAAATTTTGCGTGAAACCGATGAAATCCGCGATTTTGTAATTAACCAGAAAAACCTGCTCGAAGGCGAATTGAAACTGGGTATAATTTCAACCTTA
This sequence comes from Pedobacter kyungheensis, assembly GCF_000812965.1. Lineage (GTDB taxonomy): Bacteria > Bacteroidota > Bacteroidia > Sphingobacteriales > Sphingobacteriaceae > Pedobacter > Pedobacter kyungheensis. Next base: position 121,628 of record NZ_JSYN01000028.1, on the reverse strand, counting down.
TCGCCCTATCTTATTCCCTTATTTATCAGCGCCATGAAAACCATCGCGCCCAAAGTAAATTTTGTAATTAAAGAGGCCAATACAGGTCAGCTGATGCAGGATGTAGAAACAGGAGCAATCGATGTGGCCATTATGGCAACGCCAACAGGTCATCCAAACCTGGTTGAACATGCCATTTTTAAAGAACCTTTTGTGGCTTATTTAAATGAAAACCATCCCATGGCCAACGACGATTTTTACGAGTTACAGCCCTATGATAAGCCTGAATTGTTGTTGTTGCAGAACGAATACTGCTACAATGCACAGCTATTGGATATTTGCGGAATCAAGGAGCCGGGTAAAATAAAAGAACAGTTCAGTTATGATATCTCTTCGATCGAAACACTGAAAAACCTGGTACGCGCCAAGCTTGGCTTTGCCATTATTCCGGCACTTTCAATCATCAACGAGAAAGAAACCGCGCTCTTTAAAACTTTCAAAGACCCTAAACCGGTAAGGGAAATCAGTTTTGTGGTATCCGATACCTTTTCTAAAAAACTACTACTCGAAAAAATGAGTCAGGCCGTGTGGGATTGCCTTCCTGAGGCGCTAAAAAAAGACTTTAGCTATAAAAAAATTAAGTGGAACGATTCACCTTACTTCATCAATGCGGTAAGCAAAATTTAACTGCAACACGTCATAATCATGTTAATTGAAGCTAATGAGTTTGCAGACTGGCACCATAAAGGTTATATTTGGATAAATTGAAGCCTTGTAGCAACCATATAATCGCTAATCCTAAACCTTTTGCTTTAAGCTGCAACAGGTATGGCTTGCGCGTGCTTCGAAAATCGGGCATCAGTAACTTTTCAGCCAGGCTCTTCTACATCCCTAGCTTTAAGGATTTTGATCATTTTGCCCCAAGCCTATAACATACCATCCCTGGTTTGGGGTTAAACACAATTCAGCAGCAATTTATTAAAAAAAAGAAGGACGCCATTGGCGATATATTGCCGCGCTTGTGTTTTTTTCAATTTCAAATCCATTTAAAAACAATAAATATGAATCCAAACGAGAGCAATCCGGTGATTATCACCCAGGAGGACTATAACCTCCTTAAGCCTTATTTTAGTAAACAAAATGCTGGAAGTGATGAAATGTCGCTTTCGGCAGAGCTAAGCAGGGCAATTATCATTAAAAAGGAAGCATTTCCTGCACATGGCATCAGATTAAATGCCCGGGTGTGGATAACCGACGAGGCGACAGGCGAAACTACAGCCCTAACCATTGTGCTGCCGCAATACGCCAATATCAAAGAAAAGAAAATCTCGGTTACCACACCTATTGCGGCAGCACTGATTGGTTTTAGAAAAGGCGATACGGTGCAATGGAAAGTTCCGGCCGGACTAAAAGTTTTTAGCATTACAGATGTTGTGCCACCAAACGAATAAAATAAATTAAAGCCAGGGGAGCATTAACACCTCGTGGTTTAGCTTTTGTATTTAGCCAAAAGTTGCATGCAATTACCGTTTTTTTATATTTGCACGTAAGGATTAGATGATATTGATTGGTGCAGGTAAATTAAATGAATAGAACAATATGGCTAAAATTACAGCAAATGAACTGGCTGCGGTAGCGAAGAAAATAATGGGCCTGGTTACTCAGTTTGATATTGAAGTAAAGGTAAGCGAGCCTAATGTAATTGCATTGTTAATTCCCGGCGACATGTCATTTAACGATCAGGCAGCCATGGCTGAGTTTGCCCGGCAGATATTGCTTACTGCAGGAGTACACCTCTATGCCGATCTGGAATTTGTTTTCTTCAAGGCAGATATTGTTTTGGGCAATGTGGTTATTCACGGCTTGCCCAGAGAACAGCTGAATTAAATAAGTAAAGCCCCGCATTTTGCAGGGCTTTTGTTTTTTATGCGGCCGGTGGAATTACATTTACTTCAAATGCTCTGTAAGCCAGCATCCCGGCATGATGTACCACCATTAAATTAAGTTTCATGCTCTCGATCAGTGCCCTGGCCTGACTAATGTTTTTGGGTAAATCGTTAATGCCCCTGATCTCAATTCCTTTAGTCATGAGTTTGAATTTAGCCGGTTCGAATTTATCGATGAATTTTTGCAGATCGGTACTGATGATATTTGCCGTTTTTTCCATACTGATTTTTGTATTGCTTAATGTTGCTGCAAAGTAAGGGTGGCTGTTTTAACTCATTGCTGTGGTAATGTTATGTTTTTGTGCGTTTTATTACAGTTAATAATCACTTAATATCTCCTTAATGCAAGGGCATTAGCTTTGCAGCATAAATATTTGGTTAGTATTTATAAAGTTTAGGTTAGTTGATAAGAGCCACGATGGATGTCGTGGCTTTTTTATTTCCATTTCAGCAAAAAAAAAGCCTTTTCCACTTCAATAATCCGGTTCTGTTGAAGGTTTAAATAGCTTTTAATCATTTTTTATAAGGTAAAACCCACTTTATAAACCTGTTTTTTATAAGTTCCGGGCGACATGCCTGTAATTTTTTTAAACGATTTGGAAAAGTACGAAAGGTTATCAAAACCCGTTTGGCTTGCAATTTCAGAATAGCTTAACTGGCTGGTGGCAAGCAGATATTGCGCACGTTCTATACGCTTGCCAAGTATATAATTAACCGGGCGCTCGCCGGTAAAGGTTTTAAACAAGCGCGAAAAGTAATCGGGATGTTGATTTATCCGCGATGCTAGTGCTGTTACCGATAATTCCTGATTCAGGTTAATTAAAATATAACTAACCGTTTCGGCTATTTTAACTGGGATTTTTGGGTGCGATTCCTGTTTTAAGAAAAATTTTGGTTGCAAGAAACGGCCCATCAGTTGTAGCAATATTCCTTGTGTTTCCAGGTAAGCTGCCAAACTCTGCCGGTTATTTAGTTCCTGGTATTCCTTATAAAAAATGTTCTTTTCATATATTTTGGGGTCGTCAGACCGGTTAATGCCCCGGCCGGGGTTAATTTCGAGTAAACGTTTAAAAAGATCAATATCCATTGGACTGGCCTTGATTCTGGATATAGCCCTCCTTTGGGCAAAGAGCGAAATCCCATCTGCAGATTCTTCAAAAAACTGAACAAAATACTGACTTAAAAAACCGTTGCAGTGGAGGTTGCACAAAGTAAAGCTTGGAATAATATAGAGATAGCCTGCTTCGAGCTGCAAACTTTGTTGTTGATCAGATATTGCTCCTGATCCTTCATCAATGTAATAAATGCGGTAATAGGGGCTAATTACACTCCGATAATCCCATTTGGCAGAAAGTTTTACATAATCTACATTGAGTAAAGAAAAAGTATTTTGAAGAATTCTTTTGGCCATTTTTTTCAATAAAATGTCGGATTTTTACAATAAATAGTCTGTTTTAATTAAATTTAGATCGGATAAGATACTTATTTTTGAATGTAATAGCCAAATATATGAAACATCCTGAACAACAATTGTCTGGCAGCTTGCTGCTCATATTTCTGTGCCCTGCAGCCTTTGTGCAGTAAAATTTAACATTCAAAATTTAAAGAAACCATAAATGAAAAAAACATTAGTTGTAATGATTACGGCATTTTTCATGTCGATAAATGTTCAGGCGCAGCAAAACAACACCCGCATTGAACCTCAGAAATTTAAGCCGACAGACGAATCCTTAAAGCAATATCAATATCCGGATTGGTTTCGTGACGCAAAATTCGGAATCTGGTCTCATTGGGGGCCGCAGGCCGTTCCAAGGCAAGGCGATTGGTATGCCAAAAACATGTATATGCAGGGCAGCGGTCAGAACAAATACCATGTAGCGCATTATGGTACTCCTTCTAAATTTGGCTATAAGGATATAATTCCATTGTGGAAAGCAGAAAAGTGGAATCCGGAGCAATTAATGGCCCTTTATAGGAAGGCAGGAGCAAAATATTTTGTAAGTATGGGCTCACATCATGATATGTTCTTTTTATGGAATTCTAAAATCCACAGGTGGAATTCGGTAAAAATGGGGCCGCAGAAAGATGTAGTGGGGTTGTGGCAAAAGGCAGCTAAAAAAGAAGGACTGCGTTTTGGCGTTTCAGAGCATCTCGCAGCCAGTTTTAACTGGTTTCAACCCAGTCATGGGGCAGATAAAACCGGTCGGTTTGCCGGCATTCCTTATGACGGACGTGATCCGCAATATGCAGATCTTTATCATTTGCCAGCCGATTCGAGCAACATTAATGAATGGATTACCAATAATCCCGGCTGGCAAAAAAAATGGCTGGAATACGTAACCGAACTCGTTGATAACTATCATCCTGATTTACTTTACTCAGATAGCAAGCTTCCGTTTGAGGACATTGGCCGCACCATGGTAGCACATTACTATAATCAGGATATTACAAAAAATAAAGGTAAGCTCGAAGCCGTTTATACCCCTAAAGAACCATCTGAAGGTAAATGGGCACAGGATGTTGAGCGTGGGGTGCTCGATTCGATCAGCCCTTTCCCATGGCAAACCGATACCTCAATAGGCGACTGGTATTACAGAACCGGACAGAAATACAAAAGTGCAAATGAAATTGCGCAGCTTTTAGTAGATATTGTGAGCAAAAACGGCAATTTGTTAATTAATGTTGTGCAAACTCCTGAGGGCGACCTGGAGCCCGATGTGGTTAAAATTGTTACCGAAATAGGCGAATGGATTAAACTGAATGGAGAAGGGATTTACGCCACACGCCCCTGGAAAGTGTATGGCGAAGGGCCATCAACCCTTAAATCTAACCAAACAAAAGGTCGTTTTGGCGGCTTAACAGATACGCGCGAATATCTGGCTGCAGATATCCGTTACACCACTAAAGGAAACGATCTTTTTGCATTTTGTTTAAACGTTCCGCAGGGGGATATTGAGATGAAACTGTTGGGTCGGAACTCGAAATATCTGACTAAGCCCATTAGTTCAGTTACTTTACTGGGCAGTAAACAAAAATTAAACTGGGAGCAGCGCGATGATTCGCTGCTGATAAAAAAGCCTGAAAATTATCCGGCCTGGCAGGTAACTGGCTTTAAAGTAGAATTTAAGAAATAGTAGTAAAGCCGAAAAATCGTTTGCTGACGAAAATAGCCTTAATTAAAAGGTATATTTAAAGAAATCCTTAAAAACAAAAACGAGACAAACAGCTTAAAAACCGGTTTGTCTCGTTTTTGTAAGCATTTTTCTGATGACCAGTTTCTATTCTATCAAATCAGAAATTGTCTTAAGCAGCGTATCATAATTACAAGGTTTTCCGATAATTGCATCGGCCAGACAATCTAATTCACTGATTTTTTTATGCGAAAGGGCAGTCATTAAAATTATTGGGATTTGAGCAGTAAGCCACGAATTTTTAATTTTATCGCAAATTTCCCTTCCATCGGCATCATCCAGGCAAATATCCATAATAATTAAATCAGGATTAAAGGCAACGAGCGAGTCTTTAATCAGTGATGATTTATCGACTAAACTGACAATGTAGCCCTCATCTGAAAGCAATAGTTCCAGAGATCCAAGCAAAAACAGGTCATCATCAACTACCAGGATTTTCTTATTCATATGCTATAGAAGTAAGCCGCTTAGTCTGTGACATTACAGTAGAGCGTTTAATAACTCAAAATATCATTTTTTTTAGACATCACAAAAAAATAGTGTACTTTGATATTGACGTGGTTTTGTAATTCTGTGCTTACATTGCTTGTTTTTAAGCCCTTATCTGATTCCCGCAATTTCAGCGCTGAAAATGCATAAAAATATAAATGCTCAACAAGGATAATCAATAAATAGGTTAGTTTGGGGCTTTCGGTAAGAATATAAGCTTAAAATTCTACCACAATAATTTTCAATCCATTCTTTTAAAGTTACCATAGTGTGATAGCATGTATAGCTAACCTGATTAAATCGCGCAAGCTTTAGATAATAACTTATTGAATAAAGGAGCGGAGCTAATATGTTTGATAAATAGCGGTCTAGGAGATAAAAAAAACGAGACAAGCAGCTTGAAAACTGATTTGTCTCGTTTGTGCTCCCGACGAGATTCGAACTCATATCGATGGTACCGGAAACCATAATTCTATCCATTGAACTACGGGAGCAAGGCTGCAAATATAGAAAAATCAAAATCATTTAATCAAAATAAATCGGCTATTTTTAGTCATTAAATATAAAAGCAGCTGGCTTTTTGAACCTCAGGTTTTATTTTGTGTTAAAAAATAATTAAATCATTGTCTCTGTTTTCTATAGCCGCGGTTTCTGGCCCCGTATTTTTTTATTTAGTGCTTGCTTAACGATTTTTAAAGCCCCGGCACTGGCTTTTTTAGAAATAAAAATGCACCTTTGCGAACCGTTAATAGAGGTTTAGGCATGTAACAAAAAAATAGTTGTTTATGGAAGAAATGGTTGTAGAAGAGATTCAGGAACTGCTTGAAAAGGAAAACGATAAAGCTTTAAAGCAATATCTCGACCAACTGAACATTTCGGATGTTGAACAACTTATTGATGAGCTGCCACAGTATGCTGCCAAATTTATCGAAACCCTCTCTATAAACAGGGCGGTAAACGTTTTCCGGATTCTCGATTTTCCAACCCAGGAGCGTATCATCAAAAAACTTTCAGGCAATAAGCTTAACCAGATCATTAAAGATCTGCCACCTGATGACCGTACTGCACTTTTTAGTGAGCTAAAAGGCGATGTGGTAAAGAAAATGATTACACTTTTGCCGCCGCAGGAACGTAACGAGTCGCTTACCCTTTTAGGTTATAACGAATACAGTATTGGCCGGTTAATGACCCCCGATTACATTGCCGTTAAGCCCGAATGGTCAATTGCACGGGTTCTGGCGCACATCAGGCGTTACGGTAAAAACTCCGAAACCATTGATGTGGTATACGTAATCGATAAAGAAGGTGTATTGTTGGACGATATCAGGATCAGGGAAGTTTTACTGGCCGATCCTGAAGCCATTATTGGCGAATTAACCGACAGACGCTTTATCGCATTAAAGGCTAATGATCCGCAGGAAGATGCCATTAACATCTTCAGGATGAATAACCGTGTAGCTCTACCGGTTGTGGATGAAAACAACATTCTTTTGGGTATTGTAACCGTTGATGATATTTTGTGGATTGCCAACGAAGAGTATACCGAAGATATGCACAAAATAGGGGGTACCGAGGCTTTGGACGAACCATACCTGGATATGCCGATTTTAAAGCTGGTAAAAAAGCGTGCAGGCTGGTTAATCGTACTCTTTTTAGGCGAAATGTTAACCGCAACAGCGATGCAGCATTTCGAAATCGAACTCGAAAAAGCAGTTGTATTATCGCTTTTTATTCCCTTAATCATGAGTAGTGGTGGTAACAGCGGCTCTCAGGCATCTACACTGATTATACAAGCCATGGCACTGGGCGAAGTAACTATTGCCGAGTGGTGGCGCGTAATGCGGCGAGAGCTGATTTCTGGTGCATTGCTTGGTATAATTTTAGGCACCATCGGTTTTATCCGCATTATTACCTGGCAGGAACTGCATTTATATAATTATGGCCCACATTGGCTTTTAATTGCCACAACCATATTTTTTACCTTGGTGGGCATTGTGCTGTGGGGAAGTTTAATTGGCTCGATGATGCCTATTATCCTTAAAAAACTGAAACTCGATCCCGCCACTTCATCGGCCCCTTTTGTGGCCACCATGGTTGATGTAACCGGAATTGTAATCTATTTTAGTGTTGCCGTATTGATTTTAAAAGGCGTTTTACTATAACATATATGGAGAAGAAAATAACCACACTTTTTACCGATATCGGTGGCGTTTTATTAACCAATGGCTGGGACAGGCGGGCAAGGGGCGAAGCTTCGGTGCTGTTTAACCTGGATTCAGTTGATCTCGAAGAACGTCATCACCTTACTTTTGATACCTATGAAGTAGGGAAACTTACTTTGGACGAATACCTGGAGCGTATCGTTTTCTTTGAAGAACGGAGTTTCAGTTACGATGATTTTAAAGAATTTATGTTCAAGAAATCATTGGCTTATCCCGAAATGATCCAGCTGATTTGCGATTTGAAGAAGAAATACAACCTTAAAGTTGCGGTAATCAGTAACGAAGGTCGCGAGCTGAATCAATACCGCATCAATACCTTTAAGCTAAATGAATTTGTCGATTTCTTCGTTTCATCCAGCTTTGTGCATTTCCGTAAGCCCGATGCCGATATTTTTAAAGTAGCCATCGATATTTCGCAAAGCGATGTAGATACCAGTTTGTATATCGACGACAGGATGCTCTTTGTGCAGGTTGCAGAACAATTGGGCTTGAAAGGCATACACCATACCGATTACGAAGACACCAAAGCACAGCTGGCAGCCTATGGGCTGGAGGTTTAATAACATGAATTTGTTATGCTTTTTATAATTGGAATCGTCATTCCCAGCTTGACTGGGAATCTAAATACACAAGTATTTAAGATCTCTACATTCGCAGGAATGACGACCTTCCTATTGGATTATGTCATGATAATCAGAACAAAATCACATTGCTTTATATAGCGCTTCGACTCCGCTCAGCATGACAAATGTTGGTGTAACCCATTAATTCCATTTCCAGTTTAATTCTGTTATAAACTCGATATTTAATTGTTTAGCCAGGCTTACGAAAAAAGATCTGACGTTATCCAATTCACTTAATCGGTCTTTGGGGATAATTAAATATTGATTGGATTTGGTTCTGAGGTAAAAATATTTTTCAATTTCAGTAACCTGGTCTATTTCTGTAAGTTTCATCTGAGTATAACCTGTTTTGTCAGTCATTTCAACCGAATCTGTATTGAAAGTAATTGTTGCAGATTCATTGAAATGGTGGCTTAAGTTCTCATTAACAAATTTTTTATAGTGCCGCTTGTATACTCTTTTTTGGTATTTAGGATAAAATAGTAAAGTAAGTATCGCAATTATGAAAAAATAATAGCCTAAAAACCTGTCATCTGGAAGAAAAGAAATTAAACTAGCGATAAAAAAAGCTCCACTAAGGATGATCCAATTCCTTTTTCTGGCTCTTTTTACTGTTTTGTTTTTTGAAGAAATGAAAAGTCTTGATTGTAAGTAATCTTCTTCGGTTATGATGAAATTGAGCGTCATTTAGTTTGTTTATAAGTTTTTTCTTGTGAATAAATATTAAAGAATAAAAAAACCGCCTTCTTCAGGCGGCTTTATTTCTATTATGATTTTGGAAAATCTTCTTTGTACTTTGGTTTAAACATTAAACCTGAAGTGCATAATGTCTCCATCTTCAACCACATAAGTTTTACCTTCTACACCCAGCTTACCGGCATCTTTACATGCATTTTCTGAACCAAGGGTTACGAAATCGTTGTATTTAATTACCTCTGCGCGGATAAAACCTTTTTCAAAATCAGTGTGGATCACACCAGCGGCTTGTGGTGCTGTAAATCCTTTGGTAATCGTCCAGGCACGTACTTCTTGCACACCAGCAGTAAAGTAAGTATAAAGGTTTAATAATTTGTAAGCTGCGCGAATCAGTTTGTTTACACCCGATTCAGTTAAACCTAAATCAGCTAAAAACTCCTGACGTTCCTCATAGCTTTCCAGTTCAGCAATTTCCGACTCAATTTTAGCAGAAATAACCAAAACCTCAGCGTTTTCATCAGCCACATTTGCTTTAACCAGATCAACATATTTGTTGCCGGTAACTACCGATGCTTCATCTACATTACATACATACATTACAGGTTTTTGCGTAAGTAAACCTAAATCCAGTATGAAATCGAAATCTTCTGAAGCTAATGGCGCCGTACGAACTGATTTTCCGCTTTCCAGGTGAGATTTTACTACAGTTAAAATTTCGTAAGTGCGTTTTGCATCTTTATCGCCACCTGTTTTAGCCATTTTTTCAACTTTTTGGATACGTTTATCTACAGTATCCAAATCTTTAAGCTGCAATTCGGTATCAATAATTTCCCTGTCGCGGATCGGGTCAACAGAACCATCTACGTGGATTACGTTACCATCATCAAAACAACGTAAAACGTGTATAATTGCATTGGTCGCACGGATGTTTCCTAAAAACTGGTTTCCTAAGCCTTCACCTTTCGATGCTCCTTTTACTAAACCGGCAATATCTACAATTTCGATGGTATTGGGCTGCACTTTGTTTGGTTTAACCAGCTCAGCAAGTTTAGTCAACCTGTCGTCAGGTACTGTAATTACGCCAACATTGGGCTCAATAGTACAAAAGGGAAAGTTTGCTGCCTGCGCTTTTGCGTTTGATAAACAGTTAAAAAGAGTCGATTTACCAACATTTGGTAAACCCACAATACCACATTGTAATGCCATTTATATTTTAGTTATTTTATAGTCAATAGTTTTTTAGTTGATGGTTCATAGTTCAAAACCTATACTCCATGCTTCTGCGCCTTCCGCCTAAAAATCGGGCAAAGATAAGCTTTTAAAACCTTTAAATAAAGGCAGTAATTTGTGGCAGATCGATATTTTATCTAAGTTTAACAAAAATTACAGATCACACACATGGAAGATTTAGAACAAGACGTGCCTCAGGAGGTAAAATTAATCGTTACCGAAGAAATGCGGAGCTACCTTTACGATATTACAAAATGGGCCAAATTCTTATCGATTGTTGGTTTTATATTTGCCGCATTTATCATTTTGGCTGCATTGAGTATACCTTCAATTATTTCGGGCAACCCTGGCCTCGCTAAACAGTTTGCTCCGCTGGGGCAGGGAGGTGCAACCATTGTAACCGTGGTTTATTTGCTCTTAGGCTTATTTTATTTCTATCCCAGCATTTTATTGTTCAGATTGGCCAATAAGGGTAAACAAGGCGTGTTATTTGGCGATCAAGAAAGTTTAGATACTGCTATATTGAGTTTAAAATCTCTGTTTAAATTTTGGGGAATCATTACCATCGCCGTTATTGTAGGCTATTTTTTACTGGTATTCTTAGTAGGTGCAGGCCTGGCTGTACGTTAAAATAAATACAGCGTATAAAAAAGCCTTTGCAATTTTTACTTTGCAAAGGCTTTTTTTGTGAAATTATATTACTTAGAAAGAAAAATCATCGCCTGATCTGCTATGTTCTCCGTTTTCTGAATATTCGTAACGTTTTTCAACCACATCCTGGTGGGTTTTGATATAATCAACAGTTTCGTTCAGGCCCTCGGCAAATTTTTCGAAATCTTCTTTGTATAAAAAGATTTTATGTTTTACAAATACACCGTCTTCTAATCTTTTCTTGCTTTCGGTAACTGTTAAATAATAATCACCCGATCTCGTAGCCTTCACGTCGAAGAAATAAGTTCTCTTACCTGCTCTTACTTTCTTTGAAAAAACTTCTTCTCTTTCCTTGTTGTCGAATTCTCCCATGGTTGGTATTGATGTTGGTTTTTGGTTTCGGTAAATATAAAGCAAATATTTAAAGTTCAAAATACAATTTTGATACAATTTAAAACGTGCGGCTTTCTTCCTCTAAAAGTTGGTTGTTATAAAGCTCCGTATAACTGCCGTTTTTACTAAGTAATTCATTGTGTGTGCCTTGTTCAATGATTTTTCCGTCATCGAGCACTAAAATTTTATCCGCATTTTTAATTGTAGAAATTCTGTGAGCAATTAAAATACTGGTTTTTCCAAGCATAATTTTACCCAGGTTTTGTAAGATTTCTTCCTCTGTTTTCGTGTCAACCGCCGAAAGACAATCATCAAATATTAAAATTTTAGGTGATTTGATCAGCGCCCGTGCAATAGAAACACGCTGTTTTTGTCCGCCGGAGAGCGTTATACCCCGTTCGCCAAGCATGGTTTCGAACTTTTCGTCAAAATCGATAATGTTGTTATAAACCGATGCATTTTTGGCCGCTGTGTAAACTTCCTCATCGGTAACCGTATCTAAACCAAAGGCAATGTTGTTTTTAATTGTATCCGAAAAAAGGAAAACTTCTTGTGGTACAAAGCCAATTTGCCCGCGGTAATCTTTCAGGTTCAATGCCTTAATATTTTTACCATCTACATCAATCTGGCCGTTTTCTACATCGTACATCCGCATAATCAGGTTGGCCAAAGTAGATTTGCCCGAGCCGGTTTTACCAATAATGGCCACAAATTCGCCGCTTTTTATTTCAAAACTTACATTTTTTAGTGCTTCAATGCCAGTATCCGGATAAGTAAAGCTTACCTGGTCGAATTTAATATTTCCTGCCAATACACGTTCTTCAGTTTCAGTCGACTGGATATCGGAAGGAATATCCAGAAATTCGTTGATTCTTTTCTGCGATGCGGCTGCCCTTTGTATTAACGAAGTTACCCAACCCAGCATCGTTACCGGAAAAGTTAACTGGTTAATGTAAATGATAAATTCGGCAATGTTGCCAGCCGTAATACTGCCATTCATTACCTGTATACCTCCTATATAAATGGTTAAAATAGTACTCAGGCCAATGAGCAGCAACATGGTAGGGTAAAACAAAGCCGAAACCCTTACCAAACCCATCGAATCTTTTTTATACTCATTACTCTGTATTTCGAACATATTGCGCGTATAATCTTCGCGCACATACGATTTAATAATTCTGATGCCCGAAAAGCGTTCCTGCACAAAACTCGATAAATCTGATAAACGCTCCTGTATCTTTCCACTCTTTTTAAAGATAAGCGTGTTTACATAATAAATAATGATCACCAGAAAGGGCAGGGGAAGTAAACAGTAAATGGCCAGTTTGGAGTTTACATCAAACATCGACCAGATGATGAGCACAGATAATACAAAGGTGTTAATAGTGTACATAATGGCCGGACCAACATACATGCGCACGCGATTTACATCTTCAGTAGCCCGGTTCATTAAATCGCCGGTATTGTTGCGACGATAAAAACCTAAGCTCAGCTCCTGATAATGTTGGTAAATGTCATTTTTCATATCGAATTCAATATGCCGCGACATTAAAATAATGGTTTGCCGCATAAAAAATAAAAACAAACCACGCATTAAATAAAGCGCTATAACCAGCAAGCCAAAGTATAACAGATTGCTGCTAAAAATATCATAAATGATAGCCTGACGGTTAAATCCGCTAAAGAGGTTAAAAATCTGGATATTTTCAGTAATCAGGTCAACTGCATAGCCAATCACCTGAGCGGGCACTACACCAAAAATATTCGAAATTACTACGAAAATACTTCCCGGAATAATCCACCACTTGTATTTTAGAAAGTACTTATTTAATCGGCTCAGATGTTTCATGTTGTACAAACTTAGATAAATTTGTTATTTCAAACAGCATATTTATGCATCGGTGTTTAAGCTTTAAAAATTAATGACATATTTTTCTTAAGTCCGGGGCTTTTAGAACTACAAGGTATAGCACGGCAGAATTAATTTTGTTATAGTTTCGTTAAATACATGTAATAATCGTTTTTTATTCTAATTTTGCAGCAGGTTATCCGAACGTTCATATGCCAGCAAATTCGCAGACAGATTTTTCCATTTTAGATCAATTAAGTGCTTACGGGCACAAAAAGTTGGTTTTTTGCAATGATCCCGACACAGGTTTAAAAGCAATTATTGCGATACACGATACCACATTAGGTCCTGCTTTAGGCGGTACACGCATGTGGAGCTATGCAACTGAAAACGAAGCCCTGGAAGATGCCCTTCGTCTCTCACGCGGAATGACTTATAAAGCTGCCATTACAGGATTAAACCTGGGCGGTGGTAAAGGCGTAATCATCGGCGATTCGAGAAAAGACAAAACAGAAACTTTAATGCGCAGCTATGGCAGGTTTATTAAAAACCTGAATGGCGAATTTATTACCGCTGAGGAAATGGGTACCAACACGCGCGATATGGAATATATCCGCATGGAAACCGATTATGTTACCGGTGTGCCCGAATCAATAGGTGGTGCCGGCAATCCCGCTCCATTTACCGCACAAGGTGTATACTTAGGTATTAAAGCCAGCGTTAAGGAAGTTTTCGGAACGGATATGCTTGCCGGAAGAACCATTGTGGTGCAAGGGATTGGTAATGTGGGCGAACATTTGGTAGCACTTTTAAGAAAAGAAAACGCCGAAGTTTTAATCAGCGATATTAATCAGGAACAACTCACTTACGTAGCCCGCAAATACAAGGCAAAACCAATTGAAGCCGATAAGATTTTTACCACTGAAGCTGATGTTTACGCACCATGTGCAATGGGAGCAACGGTAAACAACAAAACCATTGAAAAAATGAAATTTGCAATTATTGCAGGTTCGGCAAACAATCAGCTAAAAGATGAGGTTGTAGATAGCGAATTGCTTTTGAAAAAGGGGATTTTATTTGCACCGGATTATCTGATTAATGCAGGAGGCTTAATTTCATGCTATTCGGAATTAACTGGTTTTGGTAAAAAACGTACCGTACAGCTTACCGAGAATATCTACGATGCCACGCGTAGCGTGATTAAATTAAGTAAGGCCGAAAATATCTCGACCAATATTGCTGCTAACCGCATTGCCGAAAAACGGATTTCAGATATTAAAAAAATTAAATCATCATATTAAATAATAATTATTAAAAACAGGTTTAAACAACCACACTCGTTCTTACATTCATGTTAAACAGAAGGCACTTAAGAATCAAAGCTTTGCAAAACATTTTTGCTTGGCACATGGCAGACAAAAAAGACATTAAAGGTGATTTAAAAACTTTAATGCAAAGCATCGACAGCGTGTACGAAATGTACATCTGGATGTTATCTTTATTGGTAGAGGTTACCGAATTTACTGCTAACGACGCTGCAGAGCGCGCAAACAAACACATTAAAACAGCTGAGGATATTAATCCGAACATGAAATTGCTGCACAATAAGTTTAGTGTTTTATTGCAGCAAAACCCTGATTATGCAGCAGCGGTAAAAAAATACAAGGTAGACTGGGGTTTTGATCCTGAAATCCGTAAAACCGTTTATAATGCTTTAAAAGCATCAAAAGAGTATGCCGATTATCTTGCCGATCCGAACGAAAGTTTAGAATCATCAAAAGATATCATCAAATACATTTTCCGTAAAATTATCTTAAAAAGCCAGGCCATTATCCAGGTTTTTGAAGAGAAATTTATCAACTGGCAGGTAGATCATGAGGTAATGAAAGGTATGGTGGCCAAAACCCTGAAAAACTTTACTTCAGAAGATCCTTTCAAGAACAAACTGACCGAAATTAGTGCCGATTGGGTAGAAGACAGCAAATTTGTACAGGATCTTTTTGTACACACCTTGCAAAACGATGCCAAATACCAGGAATTGATTGCCGACAGGACCAAAAACTGGGAATCGGAACGTATTGCTTTAATGGATACCATTTTGATGAAAATGGCCATCTGCGAGCTTTTGAATTTCCCATCTATCCCGGTAAAAGTTACCATTAACGAGTACCTTGAACTTTCAAAAGATTACAGTACACCGAAAAGTAATTCGTTTATTAACGGTATTTTAGATAAAATTTTGGGCGATCTTAAGAAAAATAACACCATTAAAAAGATTGGCCGCGGATTAATTGAAGACTAAAAAATGAAGAAAATATTTATCCTGGCCATTGCTGCGATTTCATTTACAGCTTGCCGCAATGCAAATAACCAAACTTCAGAAACAGCTTCGGCTGGAAACGATACCTCAAAAACCGCTAAGGTGGCGCCAGCCGATGCACCGGTTATTGTGTTTGAACGCGATATTTACGATTTCGGTAAAATTGAACAGGGCGAAAAAGTAAAACACGATTTTAAACTGAAAAATACAGGTAAAAGTCCGCTTATTGTTTCAAATGCAACAGCAACTTGTGGCTGTACTATACCTCAGGTACCGGGCGAGCCTATTTTGCCAGGTAAAGAAGGTATTATCAGCGTGGTTTTTAACAGCGAAGGTAAAATGGGCATGCAGGATAAAGTGGTAACCGTTACCTCAAATGCCAACCCGACTACTACTACCGTACATTTGGTAGGCGAGGTACTGGCTAAAAAATAAACTGGCTGATGGTAAAGTTATTTGCCCTCAGGTATAACAAGCCATCAACTATTCATAAAAACAAATAAAAAAAGAAATGACATCAACAGTAATTTTACAGGCTGCAAACGGCAATATGTTGGGTACAGTTGTACCAATGGTATTAATCATGGTAGTTTTCTACTTCTTCATGATCCGTCCGCAGGTTAAAAAAGCAAAAGACCATAAAAAATTAGTAGCAGAATTAGGCAAAGGCGATAAAGTAATTACCACTGCAGGTATCCACGGTAAAATTGTAGATTTAAACGATACTACCTTCTTAATTGAAGTTGAAAGCGGTGCTAAAATCCGTTTCGATAAATCGGCAGTTTCTTTAGATGCTACAAAAGCAGTTACTGCAGCTAAAGCTTAAGCAGAAATAATTAAAATGAAGAGCAGTTCCGAAAACTTTCGGGACTGTTTTTGTTTTACTACATTTGGTTGCATACATTTTGGAAGTAAAATTCCATTTTACAGCTAATATTTAATTGTTATGCCCTTTATTAGATTAACTAAAATTGAAAAAAGACGTGTATTCAGCTTACTAGCCTGCTTATTGCTGGCAATTGCTGCATGGCTTTTTATGGCATTGAATAATAAATATATCTATACTGCCAAAACCGTTCTGGTATTCAAAAATACACCAACTAAAAGGGCGTTTTATCCACTGCAATCAGATACGATTGATTTGCAGGTGGAGGGTACTGGCTGGCAATTGTTGTTTGCACGGTTAAGGATTAGCCCGCCGTCGGTTTCGGTTAGTTTAAGCCAGCTCAATACCAAAGATTTTATTGTGTTTTCCGATCAGCTGTTTAACATCAACAGGCAGCTGGAAAGTACACAAAAGGTAATTTCTGTTAAGCCTGATACACTGTATTTCGATTTTACGAAGCGGATAGTGAAGAAAGTACCAGTAAAACTGATAGACCGGCTTGATTTTGTAAAACAATTTGGTATCTCGAGCGAAATTATCCTCAACCCCAAATTTGTTAAGGTAGCCGGACCGGTAGAAGAACTGGCTAAGATAAACAGCTGGCCAACCGATACGTTGAAACTGGATAAAATACAGGGTAGTACTACGGTTAGGGTTGGTTTGCAGCACAGTATCCATAAAAATGTGAGTATTTATCCTTCTTCGGTGGAGGTGAAACTCCCGGTAGATGAGTTTACCGAAAAAACGATAGAAGTGCCATTAAAACTGATCAATAACAGGAATTACAACAGCATTAAGCTTTATCCCAAAAAGATTAAGGTAACCTTTCTGGTTGCCCTAAGCAATTACGATCAGGTAGACGATAGTTTTATTAGCGCAACGGTTGATGCTGATGAGTGGCAAAATTTAAAGCACGGTCAGTTCACGGTTAAAATAACCCAATTTCCTGATTATTGTAAATTGGTGAGCATAATGCCCTCCAAAATAGATTTCATAGTAGAAAAATAATGTATAAAGTAGGTATAACAGGTGGTATTGGCAGTGGTAAAACTACTGCATGTAAGGTTTTTGAAGTGCTGGGAATCCCTGTGTTTTATGCCGATACTGTGGCCAAAGAGATCATGTGTAAAGATGCCGTGTTGGTTGCAGGCATTAAAGAAGCCTTTGGAAGTGAAAGTTATTTTGAAGACGGAAAACTGAACAATAAACATATTGCAGGCATTGTTTTTAATAACGAAACAGCACTTAAACAACTCAATGCGCTGGTACATCCGGCAGTTTTTCGTGCTTTCGATGCCTGGGAAGCAAGTATTCCACAAACTACTCCTTACACCTTAAAAGAGGCAGCACTATTATTTGAAAGTGGTTCGTATAAAATGTGCGATACAACCATTCTGGTTACAGCACCTTATGAAATTAAACTGAAAAGGGTAATGCAGCGCGACGGCGTTTCGGCAGAACAGGTTAAAGCCCGCATGGACAAGCAACTTAGCGATGAAGAGAAATCGAAATTGGCCAATCATTTTATCGTTAATGATGAACAGCAATCTATTATCGAACAGGTTTTAGCTTTACACCAGCAATTTTTAAAGGCTGCAGAAGGGCTTAAAAGCATCAATATTTAACTATCTACTCTAATCCTATAATCTTTAAATCTTTTTATCTTACTTGTGATTTTAGCAGATTTTATTACCATTACCCCAACAGGTTTATACTGTGTTTACGGCGATTTTTACCTCGATCCCCAACAGCCTGTAAAAGAAGCGGTAGTTTCCCATGCACACGGCGATCATGCAATAGGCGGTAGCCAAAATGTATACTGCACTTCAGCTACTGAAGCTTTTATGAAACACCGTTACCGTAAATTCGCAGCTGTTGATTTTTACGTTAAAGCTTACCACCAGTCGTTTAAAATAAAGGAAGTTACGATTACTTTTTATTCGGCAGGGCATATTTTAGGCTCAGCACAGGTTTTAATGGAATATAAAGGCGTTAAATACCTTTATACCGGCGATTATAAAACAGAAGCCGATGCTACTTGCGAGCCATTCGAATTTGTTAAGGCCGATGTGCTCATTACCGAAAGTACCTTTGCCAACCCCGATACCAAACACCCTTCGGCGGTAGAGGAGATTAAGAAACTAAACTTAACCAATGCCAATATTATGCTTGGCGCTTATGCCTTGGGTAAGAGTCAGCGGATTATTCAGTTGCTGAACGAACATTGTCCTACTAAAAATGTAATGGTTCATCACAGTATTATGCCTTTTGTTAAAATTTACGAAGAGTACGGCATGAAACTGGGCAGTTACAAAATGTACGACCGCAAAGTGATGAAAAATAATCACGAGCACCAGGTGTATATTGTGCCGCCAATGGTTTTTCACAGCTACCATAAAGCGATTAACGTGGTA
The DNA here is from genome assembly GCF_000812965.1 of Pedobacter kyungheensis. Classification (GTDB taxonomy): domain Bacteria; phylum Bacteroidota; class Bacteroidia; order Sphingobacteriales; family Sphingobacteriaceae; genus Pedobacter; species Pedobacter kyungheensis. The sequence continues at coordinate 102,739 of NZ_JSYN01000028.1, read as the reverse complement.
AGGGCCTTTGCTTCAGGCTGGAAAAATCTGCAGCAACAAAATGGCATATCACTTTACATTTCTGATCATGCTGATTGGGATGCCATTTTAGAAACCATTAAAAAGGTAGAACCACAGCAGGTATGGACTTTGCATGGTGATGGCAAACAGCTAAGAGATTATTTTGCAGGTAAACTGGAAGTTAAAATATTAAATTAACACTAGGCTCCTTATTCTGAACTTGTTTCAGGATCTTTAGCTATCAAAAAATCAACCATTCAAAACTAAGCATGAAAGAAGGCGAAGACTTTTATTTTAACGAGGCAGGTTTAATGGTTTTTACCGAAGCGTATCATTTAAAGCGTGGTTATTGCTGTAAAAACAAGTGCAAACACTGTCCCTGGGGTTTTGGTAAGCAGAAAGAGAAGAAGTGATTCATTTAGCAATTTGCAGTAGGCAGTTTGCAGTTAAGCTGAAAGAAGTCAAGTTTTAATATTAATTTGTGTATAAAAGGAGCGCAAACTTGCCTTCTCTTTTTAGTTACTATGCGTTAAATTGCACACGCTCATAAATATCAGTTAAAGCTACGTCAATCCCCATAGAAACAAAGGTTAGGGTCTCAGCTGTGTCTTTGTGCGTTTTTAGCGTCGAGTTTTTTGCTTCATTAATGTAATATGCCTCTACTGAAATTGATTCAGAATCGATCATTATGTATTCCTTTAATGATGGAATATCTTTATACAGGTTAAATTTTTTGCCCCTGTCGTAATTTTTGGTTGAAGGGGATAGGATTTCAATAATCACTGTTGGAGAAATAAAGGTTTCTTCATCAACATCACTATGCTTTAAACCATTGCAGTAAATGGATATGTCGGGATAGGTAAATAAGGTGTTCTCAGGGATATTCATTCGCATATCGCTTCCGTAAGGTCTGCAGGGCTTACCTTTCAGTCTAATGGTTAATTGTCCAAAAATACTACTGAAAATCTCATTGTGGTTAAGCCCAGCACCCGACATGGCAAATATCTCCCCTTGATAGTACTCATGTTTTACTGTTGATGGCTTTTCCATTGCCAGATATTCTTCAACCGTATAATGTCTTTTATGATACGCTACAGCAGGTTCATTTACAATGTTTTCCATATACGAATTTAATTCATTCTGACCAGATGCCATAAATCTAAACGATTATAAACGTTTAGAACCAGCTGTATGGACGATTGTTCGAAAATGGTTAATTGAAGGTTAAATTTCTTAACTCAAAAATTAACATAATTGTATATTTCGCTGAGCGGCACATCAAATCCCATCGAAACAAAGGTTAGGGTATCACAAATTTCTTTGTGTTCATTTAGCATCCAGTTTTTTTCTTCATTAATGTGATATGCCTCTACCGAAATTGATTCAGAATCGATCATAATGTATTCCTTTAATGATGGAATATCTTTATAAAGGTTAAATTTTTTGCCCCTGTCGTAATTTTTGGTTGAAGGGGATAGGATTTCAATAATCACTGTTGGAGAAATAAAGGTTTCTTCATCAACATCACTATGCATTAAACCATTACAATAAATAGAAATATCAGGATAGGTGAATAAGGTATTCTCAGGGATATTCATTCGCATATCACTTCCGTAAGGGCGGCATGGCGTACTCTTTAATTTACTACCCAGTTCTATAAAAACATTACTAAAGATTTTATTGTGGTTAAGCCCAGCACCCGACATGGCAAATATCTCTCCTTGATAATACTCATGCTTTACTTGCGATGGTTTTTCCATCTCCAGGTATTCTTCAACAGTGTAACGCCTTTTCTGATAAGCTACAACCGGTTCATTTACAATATCATCCATATACGAATTTAATTCATTCTGACCAGATGCCATAAATCTAAACGATTATAAACGTTTAAAACCGGTTGTAGAGGCGATTCCCAAAAGTGGCTAATCAATTGTTTAAATTGCTCAACTGAAAACTGATAACTGCGAACTGATCTAATGCCCCGCGAAGAAGCCGATCAGAGCTACCCCAATTCCCAATAATACAGCAATCATTTTACGGGTATTAATTTTATGGTCGGCACTCGATTCGAATAGGATAGTGGTAGAAATATGCAGGAAGATACCAATTACAATGCCCATAATTTTGTTAAAATAAGCATCTACACCACCAATACTGCCGTTGCTCAGGCCTACGCTTACATAAAAGCCCAGCGGTGCCATTACTGCGAAAATGATCAGGTATAACAGGATGCTGCTCTTTTTAAAGTGGTTTTGCATTAAAATACTGGCCAGTGCAAACGCAGCCGGGATATGGTGCAAAGAAATACCAAAAATAAGTTCGTTATGCTGTTCTTTTGCCAGGGGCATTCCTTCTAAAAATGCATGCAGGCAAAGGCTAATCATAATCCCAAAAGGGAAAACATGTCCGTCGTGGTGTTTATGGATATGGCCATGTTCTACACCTTCAGAAAATTGTTCTAAGAAAACCTGTAAAAGGAACCCTACCAAAATAAAAATGCCAATTTGCGCTTTATCCGGGCCGCTGTAAGCATCAGGTATCAGATGTAAAACCGTAATGGCAAATAAATAAGCGCCGCTAAAAGATAAAATTAGCTTTAGCAATTTCGATTTATCACTTTTAACTAAAAAAATGGCTGTTCCACCTAAAAAGGCGCAAAAGAAGAGTACACAGAGTTTCCAGATTTCCATATGTTAAAAATCAGGTTGTAATTTTTTAAATATTCTCGAACAAATTAGGCCAATGGTTATTCCTAAAAAAGCACCGGTTGTTACATCAACAGGGTAGTGCACGCCTACGTATACCTGTGCAAAACTGATAATAAAGGCCCAGAATATTCCGATTGGTAAAATCGGTTTCCAACGACTGTAAAAAAGGCAAATTAAGAATACTGCAATGGCAAAATGGTTGGTGGCATGTGCTGATGGAAAACTTAATCCGCTGCCACAAGGTACGCGGTGTATAATCTCGTTGGTCAGGCTCATATCGTTACAGGGGCGTACCCTGGAAACTAAAGGTTTTATCACTCTCGAAGCGATTAAATCACCCATGGCAAAAGTAAAAAGTACCATCCCAATGATATAGTAGCCCTGTTTTCTATATTGTTTAATGCAAAAAACAACAATAAAAAGGTATAATGGCGACCAAAAAAAGCGGTTACGCATTAAAGGCATTAACCAATCAAAAAAGCTGTTTGAAAGTCCACGGTGGATTTTCAAAAACAAGTCTACATCAAATTGTTGTATGCTTTCTATCATGCTTTTTTGCAAATTAAAATTAAACGGTCTGAGTCCGATTCGTTAAAATCATCGAGGGCGTAACTGCCAAAGGTTTTTTCGATTACCATTCCCGCTTTGGTAAGCATACGTTCAAAATCTTCAAAACTAAAGGCCTGTACACGCTCTTCGAAATTGTAAACCTTTTTATTGTCTTCGAAATTTATTTTCTTGATAATTTTTCCGTCAACCACATTTTTGGTAATGTTAAAGGTAATCCCATCCAGCGATTTGGTTTCGCATGAATTTAAATTGCGGATAATTTTTTCGGTATTAAAATAATCTAAAACCAAAATCCCTTTAGCTGTTAAGCATTTTCTAAAGGTTTTTAAGGCATTTACGTGGTCTTTCTCTGTATCAAAATAGCCAAAACTGGTAAACAGGTTTAGCGCAATATCAAAATAATTGATGTAGAACAGCCTGCGCATATCGTGCACCAGAAAATGCAGTTTGTTGTTTTCGAACTGTTTGGCGTATTTAATACTCTGCTCAGATAAATCTATGCCGGTAACATCAAATCCTTTTTTGTTAAGGTAAATGGAGTGGCGCCCCTTGCCACAGGCTATATCCAGCATTTTTGCATCTTCGCGCGGCTGCAGGTACTGCGTAAGGTTATCGATAAAAAATTCGGCTTCGGCATCATTCCTTTGCTGGTAGAGAATATGATAATATGGCGAATTAAACCAATATTGAAACCACTTGCGTTGCATATATAGCCTTTTATGTTTTGGAATTTGCAAATATAAGGTTTTGTGGCCGCTCCTAAAGTTTTCGGTGTCTTTTATGCAACATTATTGCATAAAAATTAATAAGCCGCTGGCTTACAGATTTACAGTAGCCAATTTTTGTGCCGGGCTAAAGTAGGAAAACTCGCACATACCTGATTTTTTTATCCATAAGGCTTAAAACTGAACACACGTTTGATTTTAATAACCGCGCTATTTCTATCGGATATATCGCATTAACCGATATAAAATCAATGTAAATAAACCATTTTGAGCGCGCTTGAGATACTGGCTATTTTGTTTTTTTTGCTATTTTTGAACCTCAAATAAATTATACACAGTGACTTTAATAAAATCAATTTCAGGAATACGAGGAACCATAGGTGGACGTGCCGGCGACGGCTTAACTCCATTTGATATTGTGAAATTTACCGCTGCTTTTGGAAGCTGGGTAGTAAACAAAACAGGCAATAAAAGAATAGTTTTGGGCCGTGATGCGCGGATCTCGGGCGAGATGGTGAACAATCTGGTTATTGGAACCTTACAAGGCCTTGGGATCGAAGTAATCGATTTAGGTTTATCAACCACACCAACTGTCGAAGTAGCCGTACCGGACGAAAATGCTGGTGGTGGTATTATTTTAACGGCCAGCCATAACCCAAAACAATGGAACGCCTTGAAATTGTTGAACGGCAAGGGCGAATTTATTTCTGATGCCGATGGTAAAGAGGTTTTAGATCTTGCTGAAAGCGCTGATTTCGATTTTGCTGATGTAGATAAATTAGGTAAGGTAATTAAAAACGATACTTATCTTCAAAAACACATTGATAAAGTATTGGCTTTGCCACTGGTTGATGTAGAAGCCATTAAAAAAGCCGATTTTAAAGTCGTAATTGATTGTGTAAACTCAACTGGCGGTATTTTTATCCCTGCTTTATTAAAAGCTTTAGGTGTAAGTAAAGTGGTAGAATTATATTGTACCCCAGACGGACACTTTCCACACAATCCGGAGCCTTTGCCAGAGAACTTAACCGAAATATCGAAAGAAGTTCAAAAGCAAAATGCCGATTTAGGTATTGTAGTTGACCCGGATGTTGACCGTTTATGTTTTGTAAACGAAGATGGCAGCATGTTTGGAGAAGAATATACCCTGGTTGCTGTAGCCGATTACGTATTAAAAAATACACCTGGAAACACCGTTTCTAACCTTTCGTCGACCCGTGCGCTGCGCGACGTTACTGAAGCAGCAGGTGCTGAATACAATGCATCGGCAGTAGGCGAGGTAAACGTAGTAAATAAAATGAAAGCCAGCAATGCCATCATCGGTGGCGAAGGAAACGGCGGTATCATTTATCCTGAATCGCACTACGGCAGAGATGCCTTAGTTGGTATCGCCTTGTTTTTAACACATTTAGCTAAATTTGGTAAATCTATTTCGGTACTTAGGGCCAGCTATCCACAATACCACATTTCTAAAAATAAAATTACCCTTACGCCAGAAATGGATATCGATAATTTATTGAAACAGGTAGAAGAGAAATATAAAAGTCAGCCTTATAGCACAATTGACGGATTAAAGATAGAATTTGATAAAACTTGGGTACATTTGCGCCGTTCTAACACTGAACCGATCATCAGGATCTACAGTGAAGCAGAAAATGAAACCATTGCCGAGAATCTGGCAAACAAGATCATTTCTGACATTAAAGAAATATTACACCTTTAACCGGTTTGTGATCAATACAATTTGATCAAACGTTTAAGGTAAAAGCCGTGATTTAAATCAAATTAAATCACGGCTAATAAAACGGGTATTATTGGCAACAATAATTTCCACAATGCACTAACTAATTAATTATTCGTAAAAATGAAAAGGGTCTATTTAGATAACGCGGCCACAACCCCTTTAGATAAGGAGGTAATCGCAGAAATGACAAACGTGATGGAAAACTACTTTGGTAACCCATCTGCCATTCATGCATTAGGTCGCGAGGTGAGAACGCTGGTAGAAAAGGCCCGTAAAACCGTTTCAGGTTTATTAAATGCATCCCCATCCGAAGTGTTTTTCACCTCAGGAGGTACCGAGGCCGATAATACAGCCATTCGTTGCGGTATTTTTGCCTATGGTATCAAGCATGCCATTACTTCCAAAATAGAGCACCACGCGGTTGAGCATACCTTAAATACCATGCTTAAAAATGGCGAAATCGATAAATTAAGTTTCGTTAATATCGACGAAAAAGGGAATATCGATTACAATCATTTAGAAGAACTGCTTCAAAATAACGAGCGCAGCTTTGTTTCGTTAATGCACGCCAATAACGAATTGGGTACCCTTACCGATATGGTTAAAGTGGGCGATATCTGCGAGAAATACAATGCCATTTACCATGCCGATACCGTACAAACCATGGGGCACTACCGCCACAATGTACGCGAGCTGAAAGCACATTTTATTGTTTGTGCCGCACACAAGCTACACGGACCAAAAGGCGTTGGCTTTTTGTATGTAAACAGCAACATTAAAATCCCGCCGATGATTTATGGTGGAGCACAAGAGCGTAATATGCGCGGTGGTACCGAAAATGTGTATGGCATTGTTGGTTTGGCTAAAGCGCTCGAAATTGCTTATGCAGAAATGGATGAGCATCAAACCTATATTCAGGGCTTAAAAGATTACCTTAAAACACAATTAATTGCCGAAATTCCGGGTATTGCTTTTAATGGCGAAACCGATGCCGATAAGAGTTTGTATACCGTATTAAACGTATCTTTCCCTGAAATGGATATGGCCGATATGTTGTTATTCAATTTAGATATCAATGGTATTTGTGCCTCAGGTGGTAGCGCCTGTTCTTCGGGTTCTAACATTGGCTCGCACGTGTTAAACGGGATCAAAGCCGATCCAAACCGCCCGTCGGTACGTTTTTCTTTTAGTAAATATACTACTAAAGAAGACCTGGATTATGTAATAGAAAAAGTAAAAATGGTTGTGAAGCAAAATGCTTTAGCATAAAATATCCGTAACCAAATAGGAGAGTCTCAATGAAAGTTGGGACTTTTTTTTGTTTGAAAATATTCCGTTTTTTTTGGAAAGCAAGCCCAGCATTTCATTTTAACGTCAGTCCTGCTTTTCATTATATTCCGATAAAGGATCGGAATGCCATTTCAATCAGGTTTAGGTACTGCTTTATTGCTGCTATTTGCGGTCGGATGAATTAATGCAAAATAGAAATTCCGGCATCCTGCAGCCCCTGATATTATTGCAGGCTGCGCCACTTTAAACCTGATCGGAACGAACACGAAGTAAAGTGGAGAGCAGGACTGTATAAACCTAAGCAATACTGTATCTGATTTCCAAAAAGAATAAATGATTTGGATGTCTGCGGTTGAACAATCCATAAACGCAAGAAATATCTTGCAAAACTCAAAAATAAAACTTATATTTAATTAAAATAAGGGCAATTCAAGCCATTTTACCTGTAGTTCCTAAACGAAACCTTATCATTATTCCCGTGGTATAAGGTTAAGCAAATTTTAAAATAGCTTTTTTGATGCGGCTTCATAGCGAACAAAAAAGGCATTGATATTAAAATTCGTTAACCCTGAAAACTAACAAGTTTTCTACAATCTATATCGTCATGGAAAAGAGCCAAACCAACCAAAATCTAAAAAACGCGAAGGAAGAAGAAAATTTAAATGATGACAGGAAACACATTTACAAGTTCATCCTGGCACCATTTTCATTTGAGTCATCACACCATTTCAACAAAATACACAAAAGGAGGTTCCACTCTTTTGGTTGTATACACGAATTGGGAAAACTTCCGGGAGCCATGCTTTAAAACAGCTGCTTCTTAAATGCTGATATTGAAAATTCGCGTGGTTGGTGGTGCACCAACCACTAAATGCTTATGCAATATTTTGTAACTCCATGGTTGGTGGCCCACCAACCATTAATTCATCAACCATTAAATTCTCATATCTTTAGTATTCATCCCTGTAATCGGTTAGTATATTAAAATCATCAATACCTGTTTTGTAAAATCTGGCCGATGACCAGTAGTAATCTTCAGTATTTTTAGTCAAACGCCATCTTTCCTGCAAGGGGTTGTAATGGATATACTTCAATTTTTGTTCTAAAATGTTAATATTAAACAAATAAATCGCAAGCGGGTCTCTTTGCCATATTCTATACTTGCGATCCGATTCGGTTACCTCAAAATGCCTTAACGCATTCGGATTATTGATGATCATATCTTTCCTTAATTCATGTGAGGTTTCCTTTAAAAAACTCGAACTCGGTTTCTCTTTGCCATTAGGTTTTAAAATTTTTAAGATTAGGTGAACATGATTCGGCATAATAACAAAGCCATAAACTGCTATTAAACTTTGTTTTACCAGATTGCTTAAAGAACTTACTATTATTTGCTTATAATTCGGGGTGTCTAATAAATGTTTCCAATCTTTAATGGTACAAGTCCAAAAGTATGTTTGGTTGTATTCCAGAAATGAGTTTCTTCTATCTTTATAAATATCAGAATTCATACGCTTACATTTTAACTAATATAGGCAAGATTGTTCATAATTGTTTGGTGAGCCACCAAACAAGGGTTGCTCTCTTGGTGTATCTGCGTAAACCCATGGTTGGTGGCCCACCAACCAGTTTCTCTGATTGGCAACTCGTCAACAACAAAAGCAAACACATTCCTGAAACAACTGGCCAAAAACAATCTGATTTTTTGCTTGTTCCTATAGTACATCAATTTACAGAGCTATGGAAACAAATAAAGAAAAAGGTAAAGTTGTTGAGAACGATTTACTGGATAAAAAAGCAGAAGATGTGCGCGAGCACGATACGCTCGATGAAAATAAATCATCGAAGGTAACCACCAATCTGTTTACTAAAGATAATAAACGTAAAAATAATCCACTGGGCCCTGGCCACGAACCCGGACCAACCCCAGGATCAGGAATATAATGCCAGCCAGCAGAAAAAATACGGCAAATTGATTACATTTAAGCCACGGCAATTGCTGTGGCTTTTTAATGGATATAAAAATGGAAAGAAGAAACTTCATCACACACTCGGCGCTGGCTATGGCCATGCTTGCCTTATATAAAACAGATGTTTTTGCACAGCAGGATTTAATGCGGGCTTATAACTTTAAGCCTTTGCGTAATAATGTGGGTATATTTATCGAGCAGGGCGGTACCATAGGCTGGCTGAATGCAGGCAATGGCTTTGTGGTGGTAGATGCCCAGTTTCCAACCTCGGCACCGCATGTAATTGAAGAACTGAAAAAACTGGGCGAAAAGCCTTTTAAATACCTCATTAATACCCATCACCATGGAGATCATACAGCAGGCAACATTGCTTTTAAAGGATTAGCCCAAAAAGTGGTAGCGCATCAAAATTCGCTGGTTAACCAGAAAAGAGCGGCAGAAAAAGCCAATAACCTCGATAAACAATTACTGCCCGATACCACTTTTGGTACTGGCTGGAAAGCTAAAATAGGCGATGAACGAATCAGTGCTTATTATTATGGTTCCGGCCATACCAATGGCGATGCCGTTTATCATTTCGAAAACTCGAATATTGTACATGTAGGCGATTTGGTTTTTAACCGGAGGTTCCCGTATATCGATCGCGAAAACGGTGCACACATTGGCAACTGGATTACTGCTTTGGATAAAATTACCAGTCAGTTTGATAACGATACGCTGTTTATCTGGGGGCATAGCCTGGATCCGGAAAAAGTAACCGGCAATAAGGCCGATGTAAAGGCTTATCAAAATTACCTGCAAAGTTTATTAACCTTTGTTGGGGGCGAAATTAAAAGCGGTAAAAGTAAAGATGAGATCTTAAAAGCCACCACTATTCCAGGGGCACCAGAATGGCAGGGCGATGGCATACAAAGGAGTTTATCCGCCGCTTACGACGAGATAAAAGGAACTTAGCTTAACCACAGATAAACAGGATGAACACAGATATCGCTGCATCTGTGAGTATCTGTGCTCATCTGTGGTTAAATTTTTCTCTGAGGTGGAAACCATCCAAATCTTTTTTCAATTTATAAACATTCTATATTTAAAATAATTCTAAACAGAGCTTGTTAATCTGACCTAACTATACCCTGATCTGCTATATTTGTGTTACACAAAATCGAACATCAGATATGGATGATTTTATCGCAGCCCGCTCCCAAATGGCCCTGTCTCTGGGCTTTCACATTATTTTTTCGTGCATTGGTATGGTGATGCCATTTTTTATGGCGGTATCACACTATAAATGGTTAAAAACAAATAATGAGGTGTATAAAAACCTAACCAAAGCCTGGAGCAAAGGTGTAGCCATTTTCTTTGCCACAGGTGCGGTTTCGGGCACCATGCTCTCTTTTGAGCTGGGATTGCTCTGGCCTAAATTTATGGATCATGCCGGACCAATTTTCGGAATGCCTTTTTCGTTAGAGGGAACTGCGTTTTTTATCGAGGCTATTGCTTTAGGCTTTTTCTTATACGGCTGGAATAAGCTGAATAAGTGGTTCCACTGGTTTACCGGTATGGTGGTTGGTGTTAGCGGACTGGCTTCGGGGATATTGGTGGTGGCTGCAAATGCCTGGATGAATAGTCCGGCAGGTTTTGATTTTGCCAATGGCCAGTATCTAAATATCGATCCCATCCAGGCCATGTTTAATAAAGCCTGGTTTTCGCAGGCTCTGCACATGTGTTTGGCCGCATTTACGGCTACAGGCTTTGCGGTAGCAGGTGTGCATGCATTAATGATATTACGTGACAGAAATCGTGAGTTTCACTTAAAAGCCTTTAAAATTGCAGCAGTTTTTGCCTGTATTGGCGCTTTGTTGCAGCCTTTAAGCGGCGATATTTCTGCTAAAGATGTCGCTAAAAGACAGCCGGCTAAACTTGCCGCCATGGAAGCACTTTATAAAAGCGAAAAACCGGCACCACTGTTAATTGGTGGCATTGTAAACGAACAGGATAAAACGGTTAGTGGTGCTATCAAAATCCCCGGGGCATTAAGTTTTCTGGCTCATGGCGATTTCGGTGCTGAGGTGAAAGGTTTAGATCAGATTCCGGAAAATGAACATCCACCAGTAGCAGTAACGCATTACGCCTTTCAGGTGATGGTTGGAATTGGGACCTTGCTGATGCTGATTGCACTGGTGTACTTTTTTAATCTGGTTAAAAAACGATCTTTATTAGAACAACCCTGGTTGCTAAAACTTTTCGTTATGGCCATACCGCTTGGTTACATTGCATTAGAAGCCGGTTGGGTAGTTACAGAGGTTGGACGCCAACCCTGGATCATTTATGGCATTATGCGCACTAAAGATGCCGTTACGCCAATGCCCGGCATAGCGTACTCATTTTATATTTTCTCGGCTATTTATTTTTCGCTGAGCATTATTGTAACCTTTTTACTTTACCGGCAGATTAAAATGGTACCTGTATTGTATGCTAAAACCGAATCAAAATAAATTAACCACAGATAAATAGGATGAACACAGATTGAAATTTTGGTGCATGTTGCTTAACTGCTTTAAAAATCCGTGTTAATCTGTGCCCATCTGTGGCAAAAAATAAATTAACCACAGATGAATAGGATGAACACAGATAAAAATATAAGACCCGGTGGTTTAAAATCTGTGTCCATCTGTGGCAAAAAAATAAATTGAATCACTGATAAAAAGGATGAACACAGATAAGAATTTGGGTGCATGTTACCTAATTGCCTTAAAAATCTGTGTTGATCTGTGTAATCTGTGGCAAAAAAATAGATAATGAAAGACGTTGTAATTACTTTTTTATGCATGGCCATTCTGCTCTACTTTTTATTGGGTGGAGCCGATTTTGGCGCAGGAATTATCGAACTGTTTACTTCGACCAAGAACCGAAGTAAAACCCGTAAAACGATGTATCAGGCCATTGGTCCGGTTTGGGAGGCCAACCACATGTGGCTCATTATTGCCATTGTAATCCTTTTTGTAGGCTTCCCGTTTATTTATACCACCATGTCGGTTTACCTGCATATTCCGCTGGCCATTATGTTAATTGGTATTATTGCGCGTGGTACTGCATTTGTTTTTCGCCATTACGACGCTGTTAAAGACGATATGCAATGGCTGTACAACCGTATTTTCAGGTACTCGAGTTTTGTTACTGCTTTGTTTCTCGGGATTATAGCAGGAAGCCTGATTTCTGGCCATATTGATACACAGGCGACAGATTTTTACACCGCCTATATTTCGGGCTGGTTAAACTGGTTTTCTATCGCTGTGGGCTTATTTACGGTAGCGCTCTGTGGTTTCTTAGCAGCCATCTACCTCATTGGTGAAACAAAAGAAGCACACGATAAGAAACGCTTTATTAAAAAAGCCGAAGTAATGAACGTAGCAGCAGTTGTTTTTGGCGCCATGGTATTTATTGCTGCGCAAAGAGATAAGATTCCGCTAATCGATTGGGTTTTTAAAAGCAGTGTTGGTTTATTGGCCATTGTGCTGGCCAGTTTATCACTTGTATTGTTGTGGTACTTATTGATTAAAGGCAAAACCAAGGTATTACGCATTTTGGCGGGCTTCCAGGTAACGATGATCCTCCTGGCGATTAGTTATGCCCACTTTCCGAATTTTATCCGTTTAAAAAGCGGAGATGCCATTTCACTTTTAGAAACCGTTGGACCGGAAAAAACCATTTACAGTTTAGGTTTGGCGCTTTTACTGGGCAGTGTGCTTATTTTACCTTTTTTAGGATACTTGTTTTATAAGTTTCAGAAGAAAGAAGAGTAGGAAATAAGTTTTGAGTGTAGCGTTATGAGTTGGGAGGGAAGCATTGTGCTTAAAAATTGCTATTATAAAAACGTCGAAAATCTATATATACTGGCTCCAAATGAACCTAAAACAATTGCTACTGATATCATCGATATCACCAACCTGGTGGTACATTTAATAAGATCGATATTTTCTGAATTAGCTTTAAATCTGATTGATAATTTTAGGCCTATTGTACTATCATATAAGCCCAAAAGTGAGCATATAGCTAAAACAGTTATTAATTCGAAATGCCAACTGGATAGCAGGTAACCTATAACAATATATATTGCAAAAGATAACATGTCTAGATAGGTGTATTTAAAATTAAATTTCCTGGAGGCTACTGCGCCTAAAGTAGCGATTAACGTAATGCAGATTAATCCAATAAGGAAGTAAATCGTTAATTGTAGGTAAGTGCTGGTTATTGTAGATTATTGAGTTAATATACACAAATCTAAAAAAGAGCACCTGTTTCCAAATGCTCTTCATAAAAGAATTAATAGTCTTTATCTACATCCCACCTTTCCGGTTCGATTTGGTTGGTACCGGCCATGCAGCTGGTTTGCCAGTACGCTCGTTTACCGGTAAATCGGTAGCTTTTTCGTTTGAAGTTCTCTCCGGATCTTCGCAAGCCATGTACACCATAATAACGGCTAAAATTACGTTGCTTCTAATTTCGTCGAAAACCAGTTTATCGTAGCTGTCGCGATTGGTATGCCAGGTATAAGTACCGTAATCCCAACTGGTAGAGCTTAATGAGTAACCTAAAGCACCGGCAGCCACAAAAGATGCAAAATCAGATCCTCCGGCGCCAGGCATTCCAGGGAAACTGGTTTTAATCTGGTTTTTAATGGTATCTGGTACAGCAGCTAACCAACGTGTAATGTAATCTTTCGATTTGGCAAAACCTTGTCCGCCAATGTTAACCACGCGGCCTGTACCATTATCCTGGTTAAATAAAGCCTGCAGGTTGCTTACAATTTCAGGATGATCTTCTACAAAAGCTCTAGAACCGTTTAAGCCCTGCTCTTCGCTGCCCCAATGCCCCACTAAAATGGTACGTTTAGGGTTAGGGTAAAATTTCTTCAAAATGCGCATGGCTTCCATCATTAAAATGGTGCCTGAGCCATTATCTGTTGCGCCACTTGCGCCATCCCACGAGTCGAAATGCGCTGATAACATTACATACTCGTTCGGTTTTTGCTTGCCTTTTAGCTCAGCAATGGTGTTAAAGGTTGGTACAGCACCTAGTTTTTTAGATTCTGATTCGATTTTAAGCATTGGTTTGTTGCCATTTAATGCTAAACGGTAAACCAGGCCATAATCTTCTACCGACAAATCAAGGGTAGGTACTTTGGTGGTGTTGGCACCGAAAATTTTATCAACCCCAAAGCCTTGCGACCAGTTGTTGATGATAACAGCAACTGCACCTGCAGTTTCTAAAGCTACAGGTAAGGTTTTAGCGTTATAACCTGTTTTGGCTATGCCGGCAGCAAATGCTTTTGCCGCATCGGCCTTTTGTTTTTTAAACTTTTCGAATAAATCTTTCGTAGCAAATTCTTCCCAGTTTTTTTCTGGCCTGCCCGAAAGCTGGTTCATAGAAATTAGTACAATTTTGCCTTTTACGTTGGGTAACCATTTCTGGAAAGCTACCGAATCGGTAATTTCGGGCAGGATAATGGCTTCGGCATTGATGGCTTTTCCGTTGGTTGAGGGGCTCCAGGCCAGTTGTGTTCCCTCAAGGGTCCTCACGCGCGGACTTACCAGATCAATATGGGTAATGCCTCTTTCCCAGCCAGCCCATTCGCCCCATTTTTCGTTTTTGGCCGAAATACCCCAGTCGCTATATTTTTTTACTGCCCAATCGTTAGCTTGTTTCATTTGTGGCGAACCTACCAAGCGCGGACCTACCACATCCAATAATTCGTGCGCAAGTTTTTCCAGCTGCGAGTTTTCGTTTACTTCTTTAACAATATTGTCGATTACTTTTTTGTCTTGTGCAAAAACACTGACCGAAGCGCATAGCAATAGCGCTGAAAAGAGTAGTTTTTTATTCATAATAAGTTTTTAGTTAATGGATAAACGAATTTATGAAATAAGGGCAGGATTTGGGGATGTTAATGGAAATGTTGCAGTAAATAGGATCGTCATTGCGAGGCGATTTTTCATCGCCGTGGCAATCTTTTCTGCTTGATTTGTTAGCGCTTAGGCAAAGAATATATAATTGAGATATGGACTGAGGTCGGTGAGTCACCAACTTTGGGATAAAAGAAAAAGGTCAGATGGTAACAGCTGACCTCTACGGCTAACTAAAAACTCTTTTTTTGTATTTTATCGTGAAAGGGCAGGTATTCTGGTAGTGCGGCAGAGCCATACCAGTTATAAAGTTCCGGCTCCAATAATTTTGCTTTAATTGCCGGGTCATTATCTAACAGCTGTTTAGCCTCATCCATCGATTTGGTGTTTAAAATAAAAATACCGCGGTAATTCTTGTCATTTTTACCCATTGGACCGGCAACAGCCAGCTTATTCAGGGCTGCCATTTTTTCTATGTTGGCCATGTGCCCGGCAAACAAGCTATCGGTTTTAGCTTTGGTTTCGGTTGTATTAGTGCCCGATTTCAGGATTACCATGATGTACATCTTCATGCCATAATCGTCGGCACCGAGTTTTTTTGCCAGCGCTTCATCATAAGGCACTTTGGCTTTTTTATCTTGTGCAGCCACAGCTAACGTAGTTGCGCTAAGGCAGATAGCAAGTAGTAGTTTTTTCATGTTGTTGCAGTTTGGTTAGTTTAAAAATATGAAAAATTGTGATATTCCTTTCCTTTAGATTGGGAGCCCGTAAGGCGGGGGGGGTTAATGCCTATTGCAGAAACTGCTTTTCCAAATTTAAGCCTGGCCGCTGTAAAATAAACCTGATCCGATAGCTATCGGATGCAGCGAATATGAAGCGGAGCATAATAAAGCGAAAAGCAGGACTGAAGCCACCGAAGTACTTCAAGCCCTGCTTTTCTCATTATAGTTTATTTGTTCATTAGTCATTTGTTTATTAGTTGTTTTGTACTAATGAACAAATGCCCAATGAACCAATTTTAATTGTTCATCATTTTAATAAAAGCGCCTAATTTAGCTTTCATGGCTCTTCTATCTACAATGAAATCGAGGAAACCGTGCTCCAGAACGAATTCTGAAGTTTGGAAACCTTTAGGCAAATCTTTTTTAATGGTTTCTTTAATTACCCTTGGGCCTGCAAAACCGATTAACGAGCCTGGTTCGGCAATGTTAATATCGCCCAACATGGCATAAGAAGCGGTAACACCACCAGTTGTTGGATCGGTTAATAAAGAAATGTACGGAACTTTAGCCTGCCCCAATAAAGCGAGTTTGGCAGATGTTTTAGCCATTTGCATTAATGAAAATGCAGCTTCCATCATACGTGCACCACCTGATTTAGAAATCATGAGGAAAGGCACTTTGTGTTTGATGCTGTAATCGATAGAACGGGCAATTTTTTCGCCTACTACCGAACCCATCGAACCGCCGATAAAAGAGAAATCCATGCAGGCAATTACAATATCCTGGCCTTCTATTTTACCAACACCAGCGCGGATGGCATCTTTTAAGCCGGTTTTTGCCTGGCTTTCTTTAATTCTATCGGTGTAAGGTTTATTGTCGTTAAATTTTAAAGGGTCGCCTGATGTTAGGTTAGGGAACAGCTCTTTAAACTCGTTATTATCAAATAAAACCTCGAAATATTCTTTTGAGCCTACTCTCAGGTGGTAATCGCAGTAGTGGCAAACGTATTTGTTTTCCTGAAGTTCTGCCTGATGTAGCGGTTTTTTACAATTTGGACATTTATTCCACAAACCATCCGGTGCTTCTTTTTTCTCTTCGGTTGTGGTAATGATACCTTTTTTTTCTCTCTTAAACCAAGCCATATAATTTTTTGAAGAATTGGATTGCAAAGAAACGAAAAATATAATTAAGAAAAGGAATTACCAATAACCAATTATCAATAACCGACCATTAATAACCAATAACCAAATCACAATGAACAAACTAGAATGGCTTTTAGTGCAGTCTGATCTTTGATTATTGGAATTTGATCATTGTTCAAATTGATTATTGTGATTTGATTATTTATATAGGTGTGTCTTTTTTACACTAAGGATAATGTGTTTTTTACACTAAACAGGCCTTATTTTGCTGTCAGGCAAATAATTCTGTTACTATAAAAGCTTGGAATGTTATTTTTTTTTATAACTTCGGACTTAATAAAATTAACAAGAAATGAGTTTAAAAGGCTACAAAGGCGTAATTTACGGAGATGCCGTTCAAGAATTGTTTGAGCAGGCTAAAAAACATCAGTTTGCTTTACCAGCAGTAAACGTTACCGGTACCAATACGGTAAATGCGGTAATGGAAACTGCGAAGGCAGTAAATTCGCCTGTTATGATTCAATTATCTAATGGAGGTGCGCAGTTTTATGCTGGTAAATCTTTAGATAACGAGAAATTGCAGGCATGTATTTTAGGTGCTGTATCGGCAGCTAAACATGTACATTTATTGGCAGAGCATTATGGTGTTGCTGTGGTATTACATACCGACCATGCAGCTAAAAAGTTATTGCCATGGATTGATGGATTATTGGATCACGGTGAAAAATTCTTCGCTGAAACCGGAAAACCTTTGTTTTCATCTCACATGTTGGATTTATCGGAAGAGTCGATTGAAGAAAACATGGAAATTTCTACTAAATATTTAGCACGCATGGCTAAAATGAACATGACTATCGAAATCGAGCTTGGTGTAACCGGTGGTGAGGAAGATGGTGTTGACAATAGCGATGTAGATAGCTCTAAATTATATACTCAACCGAGTGAAGTTGCTTATGCTTACGAAGAATTAAGCAAAGTTTCTCCACGTTTTACAGTAGCTGCTGCTTTTGGTAACGTACACGGTGTTTATAAACCAGGTAACGTTAAATTGCAACCGGTAATTTTGAAAAACTCTCAGGATTTTATCAAAGAAAAATTCAGCTTAACTGCAGAGAAACCAATTAACTTCGTATTCCACGGTGGTTCTGGTTCATCTCAGGAAGAAATCAGAGAAGCCATTTCTTACGGTGCTATTAAAATGAATATCGATACCGACATGCAGTGGGCATTTTGGGAAGGTATTTTAGAATATTACAAAAAGAACGAAGCTTATTTACAAGGCCAGATTGGTAACCCTGAAGGTGATGATAAGCCAAATAAAAAATATTACGATCCACGTGTATGGTTACGTAAGGCTGAAGAAGCTTTCGTTAAGCGTTTAACTGTTGCTTTCGAAGACTTAAATTGCATTAACGTTAACGATAAACTTTAATTAGGTTAAAATGTTTTAACGTTGCAACATTAAAACCCTTTTAACATTACAACTAACAAGGAAAGCGCCGTAGGTATAAAAACTTATGGCGCTTTTGTTTGTTTTAGGTATATTTAAGCAAACAATCTGTGATGAGAAAATCTAAAGCTGATATTAAAAAAAACAACTTTTTTGAGCGGTTTGCCAATGCTGCAACCAAATTTACTGGAAGCTCTATCGCATTTATTGCCGCAACGGCCATCGTGATCCTCTGGGCAGTAACCGGTCCGGTTTTCGATTATTCTGAAACCTGGCAGCTGGTTATTAATACCGGAACAACTATTATTACTTTTTTAATGGTTTTTTTGATCCAAAAAGCACAAAACAAAGATGGAAAGGCCATACAACTGAAGTTAAATGAGTTAATTGCCGCGCATGAAAAGGCCAGTAACCGGATGGTAGATATTGAGGATTTAACTGAAAGAGATTTAGATCAGTTACACAAATTTTACGTTACGCTGGCTACCTTAGCCAAAAAAGAGACCGATATTCATTGTTCGCATTCTATTGATGTGGCCACTGCGCTCAATGAATTGAAAATACAAAAGAATAAACACTTTAAACACCACGATAATGAGTCTGCAAGTTCAAAAAATTAACCATCCCGAAGATTTAGATAAAGCATTTGCCATTCGTAAAATTGTATTTGTAGAGGAGCAAAACTGCCCGCCAGAGCTGGAGTGGGAGCATGAGGACGAGTCGGTCCATTTTTTGGCCTCGTACAATGGGCAGCCTTGCGGGGCCTGCAGGTGGCGTAAAACAGATAGCGGTTATAAACTGGAGCGTTTTGCTGTTTTAAAAGATTTTAGAGGTCATGGGGTAGGTCGTGCGCTAATTGCTGAGGCTTTATCTGATTTGCCTGAAGATGCACACTACATTTACCTGAATTCGCAGTTAGATGCCATGAGTTTGTATGCAAAATTTGGCTTTGTGGCTGAAGGAGAACAGTTTGAAGAAGCTGGTATACAGCATTTCAGGATGGTGAAACAGGTTTAAAAGTTAAATCGCCATTGGGAGGCGAGAAGCAATCTCAATGCGATTGCTATAGTATTGGATAATTTTTACCCACCCATAGTTGTAAGATTGCCTGCCTGCTGCAGGCAGGCTTCTTCGGCAGAAAAGCCTCATCGTAATGACGATCGTATCAATTGGCACCTTCGTGGCTAAGCTAAAAAGCAGATTATCCAAATATCCTTCCTGATAAGGCCATTGTCTCATTCCATTTATCCATATTCAGATTTAGGTCTTCACCTTGTGCGTTTAAGAAGCTGATTACATCTTCGGTAGCGATGTTACCGGTTAGATCATCGGCGGCCATTGGGCAGCCACCAAAACCTTTTAAAGCCGAATCTATTCTTTTTACGCGAGCGTGATAAGCAGCAGCTATTTTTTCGAAACGTCCGGCAGGGGTGGAGTGTAGGTGCACCCCGATTTCGGTATTACTAAATCGGGTAATTAATTGGGGCAGTATACTTTCGATTTTTGCAGGTGTTGAAACACCAACGGTATCGGCCAGAGATAATATGCTTACGCCTTTGCTTACGAGTACATCAGCCCATTGCTCTACAATTTCATAATTCCACTCATCGCCATAAGGATTTCCAAAGCCCATAGAAAGGTAAACTACAGCCTCTTTGTTGTTTTTAACACAAAGCGAAAGCATTTCCTCAACTGTATTTAGCGATTGGGCAATGCTGGAGTTGGTATTGCGTTGCTGGAAGGTCTCTGAAATAGAAAAAGGAAAACCAAGGTAATTGATCTGTTGATGCTGAACAGCGGCTTCTACACCCCTCAAATTGGCTACAATGGCCAGTAGTTTGGTTTTTGTATTGCTTAAATCGAGATTAGCCAATACTGCTGCAGTATCTGCCATTTGTGGTATTGCCTTTGGTGAAACAAAACTCCCAAAATCGAGCGTATCAAAACCTACCTGCAATAGTAAATTGAGGTATTCGGATTTTAATCCGGTAGGTATAAAATCGTGTAAGCCCTGCATCGCATCGCGGGGGCATTCTACTAACTTAAATTGCTTTTGGCTCATATTTTTGGTTTAAGCGCAAGTTGGGGAAAGTTTTTTGAAAAAGGAAGCATAGGGCATGGAGCATAGGGTTAGTTGATCAGTTATCAGTTATCAGTTTGCAGTTTTCAATTATCAATGATCAAAAACCAATTTTCAGTTAGATAATACAAGCGAGTAACTGAACCGCCCTTCGACTACGCTCAGGCTGACAAACGTATTTACAGTTTTTAATTATCAATTACCAAAGACCAATTTTCAGTTGGATTTGGCTACGAACTATCAACTATGAACTATTGACCAATGAACTAATGACCAATGAACCAATGACAAATGAACTACTGCACTGCCTTAATCTCTTTTACAGCGGGTACTTCCTCGCGGTAATCTACACTGCGATCTTTGGCAAAAGTTCTGATAATTAAACGGGTGCCTCTATCGTAGCTAAAATAACTCCAGATCCAGTTTACAAACACAATAATTTTGTTCCTGAAGCCCACTAAAGTCATGAGGTGCACAAACATCCAGGTAAACCAGGCAAAAACGCCCTGAAAGCGGATTTTACCAATATCAACCACTGCTTTATTTCTGCCTACAGTCGCCATTGAGCCTTTATCGAAATATTTAAACTTTTCTAAAGGTTTATTTTCTGCAATATTGATCAGGTTTTTAGCCAGGTGATGCCCTTGCTGAATGGCTGCGGGCGCAACGCCTGGGTGACCATTTGGTGTTTCTTCGTCAATAATGGCAGCCACATCGCCAATCGCATAAATATTCGGGTAACCTACAATCAGGTTCTGGGTATCGGTTTTTAAGCGGCCACCGCGCACAATCTCTGCTTTGTCGAGCCCATTTATTACCTGACCTTTCACACCGGCACTCCAGATTACCGTTGAGCTTAAAATAGGGGCTTTATCCTGTAAAGTAAGGGTATGTCCGTCGTAACCCAATACACGCGTTTCGTTCATTACCTGCACGCCCATATCGGTCAGGAAATCTTTCGATTTTTGTTGCGCCTGTGGCGACATTACACCTAATAACTCTGGCGAATTTTCGATGAGATAGATGTTTACCTTGTTTACATCCATTTCGGGATAATCGTTCGGTATAACATGCTTTTTAAGCTCGGCAATGGCTCCAGAGGTTTCTACGCCTGTTGGACCACCACCCACCACTACAAAGTTGAGCAGCGCGCTCTTTTTATCTAAATCTTTTTCGATCAGCGATTTTTCGAAGTTCTGTAAAATCAAGCTTCTGAGGTCTAGCGCTTCGGGGATAGATTTCATGGGCATGGAGTTGGCTTCAATTTCCTTGTTGCCGAAGAAATTGCTGGTAGAACCAGTGGCCAGCACCAGGTAATCGTAACTCACTTTGCCGATATCGGTTTCGAGGCAATTTTCGGCAGCGTTAACAGCCGTAACCTTGGTTACCCTAAAAATTAAATTCTTTTGTCCTTTAAAAATTTTACGGAGTGGAAAAGCAATCGAATCGGCTTCTAAACCACCGGTTGCCACCTGATACAATAAAGGCTGAAAGGTGTGGTAGTTATGTTTATCGAGCATGACTACCTGAAAAGGTTTGTTTTTTAAACGTTTAGCTAATTCAATTCCACCAAATCCGCCGCCAACAATAACTACTCTGGGGTATTCGCTTTTAGGAAGTTGTAAATCCATTTTCTATCGGTTTATCTGCTGCTAATGTAACAAAAAGATGGCCAAAAGGTTTAGAAAACAGGGTTTTGTCAGTGCTAATTTCTGTTTTGTTAGAGATATAACGCTACGATGACGAAGGTGGGTTTTTGAAGGTTTTATGTATTACCCTGGGTTAAATAAACCTGATGGGAGTGAGCACGGAGCGTAGCGAATTAAAACGGACAGCAGGACTATCGGAACCGAAGAACCACAAGATCTGCTTTTCAAAAAAAATAAAAAACTTCGTCTTTTTAAACCTCGCAGGTTTTTAAAACCTGCGAGGTTTTGCGATACTGCATAAAAAAAGCGCTCCGGTTAACCGAAGCGCTTATCTATTTTAAGATTTTGAAACCTTATTTTTTCTCAGCAGAGCTACCCAAATCGATTACGATAGGAGTAGAGATGCATAGTGATGAGTACGTACCGATGATACGACCGATTAACAAGGCGAAAATGAATCCGCGGATGCTATCGCCACCGAAAATAAAGATTACCAATAATACGAAGAATACGGTTAACGAAGTTAAAATGGTACGGCTTAAGGTACTGTTTAACGCGAAGTTGATTAAGTTGTTACGCTCTTCGCCATGTAAATCGTCTTTACCAGCTTCTTTTAGTTTCTCACGGATACGGTCGAATACAACAACTGTCTCAGTCATGGTATAACCCATTACTGTTAAAATTGCTGCGATGAAATCCTGACCAATTTCTAATGAGAATGGCATAATACCATCTAAAATGGTGTAGAAAGATAATACCATTAAAACGTCGTGGAATAAGGCGATTACCGCACCTAAACCATACTGCCATTTTTTAAACCTTACCACGATGTAGATAAACATGAACAAGCATGAGATCAATACTGCATAGAAAGCACCATTTACGATATCGCTGGCGATAATAGGGGTTACTTTTTGCGAGCTTACGATTTCATATTTAGAACCTGCTAAACCTTTGTTTAAAGCATCTTCTACCACTTTATCAGTTTTAATGTCCTGATCTTCGATGTGGAAAGTAGTGGTAATTTTAACCTGGCTATCTTCACCTGCAGTTTTAACCTCTGGTGTTTCGTTACCGAATGCAGGAGTTAACTTAGATTTTAAATCTTCGGTGCTTACCGCTTTATCGAAGTGAACCAAATAAGTTCTACCACCTTTAAAGTCAACACCTAAGTTTAAACCACCGTTTTTGAAATACATACCAATACCAGCTACAATGATGATGGTAGAGATAGCGTAGTAAATTTTACGACGGCCAACAAAGTTGAAGGCTAAGTTTTTGAATGCGTTACGGGTTAAGTTGTTATCGAAATTAACTTCGATTTTACGGTTTAACAACGAATCGAAAACTACTCTCGAAATGGCTACAGCAGCAAATAACGACGAAAGGATACCGATACATAATGTAGTGGCAAAACCTTGTACCGGACCGCTACCGAAAACATAAAGGATAGCACCTAAGATGAATAAGGTAACGTTCGAGTCGATAATTGATGGCATGGCATGTTTGAAACCTTCTTTAATGGCAGCACCAACATTTTTACCATGTGCAAGCTCTTCACGTACACGCTCAAAAATAAGGATGTTCGCATCAACTGATAAACCGATGGTTAACACGATACCGGCAATACCAGGTAAAGTTAACACAGCGCCTAACGATACCAGGATACCGATAACGAAGAACAAGTTGATTAAAAGGGCAAAGTTAGCAACCCAACCGGCACGGTGATAATATAACGCCATGAAGATTAAGATTACAATAAATGCAATTACGAAAGAGATTAAACCATCGTGGATAGCTTGTGCACCTAAAGTAGGACCAACAATATAGCTACCTGCGATACGTGCAGGAGCAGGTAATTTACCAGCTTTTAAGATGTTTGATAAATCTTTGGTATCAGCTTGCGTAAAGCTACCAGTGATTTGCGAAATACCGTTAGGAATCTCGTTTTGAACAGTAGGAGCAGAATAAACCTGATTATCTAATACGATTGCAATCGCTTTTAAGTTATTTTTATCAGCAGAAGCTTCGGCAGTAATTTTTTTCCATTTCGCAGCACCTTCGCTGGTCATGTACATGGTTACTTCTGGTTTACCTTTCTGATCAAAGTCAGCACGCGAATCGCTGATCGCCTCGCCACCTAAATCTGGTTTACCATCGGCACTTACTACTTTAATGGCATATAATTCGAAAACTTTAGAACCTTCTCTTGGTCTAACGCTCCACATAAATTTCATCGTAGATGGAATTGCGGCAGCAACCTCAGGCATTTTCAAATAAGCATTAACTTTTGCAGTATCTTTTTGTAACGACATACCTACTACTGCACCTGGCATTAGTTGTTGTTGTCCGTTTTGACCTTGATAGATTGGTAAATTAAGCACCGCATATAACGGGTTCGATTTTAACAATTCTGCTCTAACGGCCGAAGAATCTTTTTTACCTAAACCTGCAAGTTTACCTCCTTTAGCCGAGCTATCTTTAGCAGCTGTTTTTTCTAAACCAGCTAATTTGCTTCCGGCTGCAGCAGGGGCAGCAGTTGTATCCTTAGCGGCAGGAGCATCATTTTTTAATGTTGCAGCTAAAGTTTTGTTGATGTTTTCTAATAAAGGTGCAACTTCTTGTACCTGGTATACCTGCCAGAACTGTAATTCTGCAGAACCTTGTAAAAGTTTAGCAATACGCTCTTTATCCTGTACACCTGGCATTTCGATTAAGATGCGGTTACTACCTTCTTGTTTTTGCATGTTCGGACTTACTACTCCGAAACCATCAATACGTGAACGTAATACCGTAAACGAACGGTCAATAGCGCTGGTTGCTTCTTTTTCTAAGAAAGATTCAACGTCGCTATTACTTGCATTTGGTTTTAACTGCGATGCGTTATCCTGATTTGAAAAGTAATCAGCAAGTTTTACACCCGGACTTAATTTTTCAAATTCGTTAACGAAAATTTTGATGTAATCTTTACCACCGGCATTTAACTGGATCTGTGCGTTTTGAACAGCTTTGTTAAAGTTTGCATCGGTAGGGTTGCCCGCTAACGATTTAACCAATTCAGCTAACGATATCTCCATCGTTACGTTCATTCCGCCTTTTAAGTCAAGACCCAAATTAATTTCTTTCGATTTTACTTCCTGATAAGTGAATCCGGTTACAGGATAAACTTTTTCGGTACTCATCGAATCTAAGTAAGCCTTTTCTTTAGCTAAGTCACCTTTCGCATAGTTTTTTGCGTCTTTTTCTACCTTGGATGCAACCAAAGTAAAAGAGAGGGCATACGCACAAACGATAGCTAATACTATCGCTATAAACTTAATAAAACCTTTTCCTTGCATTGTTTGTTTAAAATAATTTTGTCTTTCGCTGTTTTTTAACAAGTCGGCAAATCTAATTAAATTTTTAAATTATAGAACCCCTTAATTGATAATTTATTAAGATTAGTTTCTAAGATAGAATTATCTTATCAAAATAGTCCGGAGTCGGGAGTCCGAAGTCGGAAGTCTGGGCGCATAAAGTTATCGAATATTAACGCTGTGTGCTCAGTGTTTTTCTCTGTGGGCTCTGTGATTAAATTTTAGTCCGGGGTCTGGGCGCATAAAGCACACGTATAGATAAACTTTGCGTGCTTTGCGCCTTCTTCTCTGCGTACTTTGCGGTTAAAACAGCTTATTTCCTTTCTAAAACTTCAAAAGTGTAATCGTATTTGTTCTTTTCGTCAGCCTTGTGTGGATCTGAGCTGATTACTGTCCATTCGCTTCGATCAAAATCCGGGAAAAATGTATCGGCATCAAAATTATGGTGAATGGTTGTAAGGTACAATCTATCTGTTTTAGGCAAAGCCTGCCTGTAAATCTCCGCTCCACCCACAATAAATACCGGTTTTTCTTCGGTTTGGGTAATGGCTAATGCTTCATCCAGGCTGTTTACTACTTCTGCTCCCTCAATTTTTAAGCTGGCATCACGTGTAATTACAATGTTGCGGCGATTGGGTAAAGGTTTACCAACAGAATCGAAAGTTTTACGGCCCATAATAACGGTATGCCCACTGGTGGTTTGCTTAAAAAACTTTAAATCGGCTGGCATGTGCCATAAAAGCTGGTTGTTTTTGCCAATGGCGAAATTTTCGCCTACTGCTACAGCTATATAGATATTTTTTGGTTCATTAGTCATTGGTCATTTGTTTATTAGTGTCTGCATGGTGTATTAAAGCCTGGGGTGCCCGGAAATATTCCAAACTATGCATCAACGATGAGTTAAAATTTGTTTAAATTGTTACCAATATATTTAATATAAGCATTTAGCTTTAAATGGATTGTTTGTAATTCTGTATAAAGTTCCGAATAGCAATCTTCAGAGATCAGATTCCTGTTTTTCGATTTTCTAAGAAATGACTTTACTTCTAAGAGAGAACCCCTGCTATAATAACAAAAATTTTTGTTCTCTTTAAAATGATACCGGCCATATCCTTCGGCAATGTTTGCACTGATAGAATCAGCCGCTCGGCATATTTGTTTTCCTATGGTATCTTTTGCGAAATAATTCCATCCCATAACAATGTTCCAGATTTTATCAGAGAATAATTCTGATAAATTATAAACTTCCAAATCCTCCAATCTATAATTCATTCTTTTCGATTTAAGTGAATTTATATCGGGACGATCTAAAAATAGGGATATTCATTTCTGCATCCAAACAAATGGACTAATGACCAATGAACAAATATTATACAGCAACGATTCCTTTAATATGCGGATGCGCTTCGTAGTTCTCCAAAGTAAAATCTTCAAACTTAAAATCGAAGATGCTTTTAACATCAGGGTTGATTTTCATGGTTGGAAGCGGCTTAGGCTCGCGACTTAATTGCAGGTTGGCCTGTTCAATATGGTTGTTGTATAAATGTGCATCGCCAAGCGTATGGATAAAATCACCAGCTTGTAAACCGCAAACCTGTGCTACCATCATGGTTAACAAGGCATAAGAGGCAATATTAAAAGGTACGCCCAGAAAGATATCGGCACTGCGCTGGTAAAGCTGACAGCTCAGTTTGCCGTCGGCAACGTAAAACTGAAAAAAGGCATGGCACGGTGGCAGGGCCATATTTTCGATTTCGGCAACGTTCCAGGCCGAAACAATAATGCGGCGCGAATCTGGATTGTTTTTAATCGTGTTGATGATATTGGTAATCTGATCAATGTGTTGCCCATCGGGAGTAGGCCAGCTTCTCCATTGCGAGCCATAAACCGGGCCCAGGTTGCCATCTTCATCAGCCCATTCATCCCAAATGCGAACACCATTATCTTTCAGGTATTTAATATTGGTGTCGCCGGTCAAAAACCAGATTAGTTCATGGATAATAGATTTTAAATGCAGTTTTTTGGTGGTTACCATCGGAAAACCCTCTTGCAGGTTAAAACGCATCTGGTAGCCAAAAACACTGATGGTTCCGGTTCCTGTACGGTCGTGCTTTTGCGCGCCGGTATCCAGCACATGCTGCATTAAATCTAAATATTGTTTCATACTGTTCTGATAATTTACAAATATCTAAAATTTATCAGGTGTTATAAATCAATTTTATAAACACTAGGCATTTACTAACATTTGGCTGATAATTGTTTTTTTTGAAATGAAAGTAAAAAGGTAATGGCGGTCTTTCGTCCTGCTTTCCACTTCAAGTCCTCACTCATACTTCGTTCCGGGCTTTGCGTTTCATCCGATAGCTATCGGATCAGGTTTATGATTTAGGGTTTGTGCAAACCGGGCATAGGTGCAGTAATTAGCCCATTAGCCCCGGGTGCAGCGTTACCCTGCAGTGAGGAGGCACGACGAAGCGAAGCGTAAAAGCGGAACACGGGAAGAAAGGAAATAATAGCTGCTGTCATTGCGCTTCAAAACATGAATATAAAAATACGGCTAAAGCTCATGGAGTAAAAAACACTTTGTATGTTTGCAAAATGAGCCAATTGCTGGTTTTTGCATTACGGACTCAGGACTTAAGACTTATGACTCAGGACTAACATGCTAGCTTTTCCCAACGCAAAAATAAACCTTGGCTTAAACATTACCGAAAAACGGACAGATGGTTACCATAACCTCGAAACGGTATTTTACCCGATACAAATTAAAGATGCGGTAGAGATTACCGATGCGCCAGTAACTTCTTGTAAAATTCATGGTATTGATATTCCAGGCAATGCAGACGATAATCTTTGCGTAAAAGCATACCATTTAATTGCAGCCGATTTTGAAATTCCCCCTCAACGGATTGATTTGTTTAAAAATATTCCCGTAGGGGCCGGTTTAGGTGGTGGTTCGGCCGACTGTGCTTTTGTAATCAAATTAATTAACGATAAGTTTAGCCTTGGGCTTTCGGTTTCGCAAATGCAGGACTATGCGCGCAAGCTGGGTGCCGATTGCGCTTTTTTTGTTGAAAATGAACCAGTATACGCATTCAACAAGGGCGATGAATTCGAGAAATGCGAAATCGATTTGTCAGCCTGGTATAAAGTTTTGGTAAAACCGCCTGTACACGTCAGCACGGCCGATGCTTATGCCCATGTAAAACCGCAAAAGCCTTTGCAATCATTAAAAGAAATCATACATTTGCCTCCAACAACATGGAAAAATAAGGTTATCAACGATTTCGAACCATCGGTATTCGCAAAGTATCCCCAAATTCATCAAATAAAAACCAGTTTATACGATGCAGGCGCAACATTCGCTTTAATGAGTGGTAGCGGCTCGTCAGTTTTTGCGATTTTCCCCGAAGCGGTTAAATTGCCCGGACTGGAGCAAGACAACTTGGTTTATTACAATATTTAAATAAGGTAGAAGGTTTAAAGGTAGATGGCTTAAGGTCTTGATACCCTATACTTACGACCTGGAGCTAACAACATGAACATCAATCTGATCCGCAAAAGCGGTAAATTTAATTTTGAGGCAGAAAACGAGAGCGGTTTTACTGTTGAATTGGATGCAAAAGCTGCTATTGGCGGCGAGGGTAAAGGTTTTAGACCAATGGAAATGCTTTTAATTGGTTTAGGTGGTTGCAGTGGTATAGATATGGTAAACGTACTGACGAAGCAAAAAGAACCCTTAAACGACATTAAAATTGCTATTAACGCAACGCGTAAAGACGAAGAAATGCCCCCGATTTTTGATGTAATTGATATCAATTTCGAGCTTTTCGGCGATTTAAGCGAGGCTAAGGTACAAAGAGCGCTGCAAATGACTTTTGATAAATACTGCTCGGTATCGAATATTTTAGGCCGCTCGGCAACTATTAACTTTACTTATAAAATAAACAGATAGAAAGGTGAAAGTTTGATTGTATCAAGTATTTAGTATCAAGTATCTAGTATCAAGATGGACTTTAAGAGGTTCTTGATACTTGCTACGCATAACTTGATACTGATTACTCAAATCTTGCTACTCAAAACTTGATACTTGTTACCCATAACTTGATACTTAAAAATGAAATCCGAAAATTTTGAAACCATAGCTATACGCACTCAAACCGAAAGAAGTTTACATAAAGAGCACTCGGCGCCTATTTACCTTACTTCGAGCTACAAGTTTGATGATGCGGAAGAAATGCGTGCTTTATTTGCCAACGAAAAGGAAGGGAATGTTTACAGCCGTTATTCAAATCCAAATACCTCAGAGTTTATCGAAAAAATGTGCCTTTTAGAAGGTGCCGAAGATGGTTTTGCCACTGCAACAGGTATGGCGGCCATTTTTACCACTTTCGGGGCTTTCTTAAAAAGTGGCGATCATATTGTATCCAGCCGTTCGGTTTTTGGTTCTACGCACCAGTTGTTAACCAATGTGTTTTCGAACTGGGGGGTAACTTTTGACTATGCCGACCTGGATAAACCAGAGGATTGGGAAGGCCTGATTAAGCCCAACACCAAAATGATTTTCGTAGAAACCCCATCTAATCCAGGTATCGATATTATAGATCTTGAATTTTTAGGCGATCTGGCTAAAAAACACAATACTTTACTGGTAGTTGATAACTGTTTCGCTACACCTTACCTGCAACAACCTATTCAGTTTGGGGCACACATTTCTATTCACTCGGCTACTAAATATATCGATGGACAGGGGCGTGTACTCGGTGGTATTATTTTAGGTAGCAAAGCGCTGATTGCTGAAGTGGTTGGTTTTGCACGCCACAGTGGTCCGGCTTTATCGCCTTTCAGTGCATGGGTTTTATCTAAAAGTTTAGAAACTTTGGCTATCCGCATGGATCGTCATTGCGAGAATGCCTTGAAAGTAGCCGAATACCTGGAAAAACACCCCAAAATTAAACTGGTTAAATATCCTTTTTTACCATCGCACCCGCAGTATGCAATTGCCAAAAAGCAAATGAAACAGGGTGGTGGTATCGTAACCATCGTGGTTGATGGTGGTATTGAGGCTGCCCGTAAATTTATGGATGGTTTGAAAATGTTTTCGATCTCGGCCAATCTGGCCGATACGCGTTCGATTGCCACACATCCGGCAACCAGTACGCACAGTAAACTTACAGAAGCGCAACGCAACGAAGTGGGTATTGAGCAGGGATCTATCCGTTTATCAATCGGTTTAGAACATATTAATGATATTTTAGCTGATATTGAGCAGGCTTTGGCTTAATTTATAGCCGGAAATAAAATAACAAAAAGGGAGATGCTAAAAACATCTCCCTTTTTGTTTCGTCTCAAGTTTGCTATTCGTATTTCGAGAAATCTACAGCAAATATGCAACGGTTGACCTGGCTACCATTTTTAGCCCCGGCATTCGGTTCAAACTCTGTTAAACTCCATAAATAACCGTATTGCGCTTCAAAATACAATGATTCAGCTCCATAAGGCCATCTGTATCGGGTGGTATTGGTATCACCATCAGTATACCTGGCTAAACGGGCTGTCGATCCGTACGATTCGCTTGGCGACCCGGTACAAGAAAGCCAGGTTCTGTTGCCTTTTCTAAAAACACCTTGTATGCCATGTGCGTGATCGGAAGTAAATAAGCTGTTTTTAGGGATTACCGTTTGAATGCCAGAGTTTTGCAATTCGCCTGCTGTGTTAATCGGAAAACCGAAAATTTTGGGCACAATCGATGCATCTGCGCTGCCGGCATAGTATTGGCCTGTCCACAATTGGTTGTTTTCGTAATTTACCTGTACGGTAGAAAATGGATCGGCATCGTTGATTTTATAATAACCTACCTGTGGCAGGATGTAACGGTAATTAAAAGCATAAAGATTACCGCTGGCATCTTTACCACATTTGGTTTCAGTACCCGTTCCGCTGGTTACTTCAATAATTTTATCCAAATCAAATACCCTTAATCCAAGGCTAGTACTACTTAAATAAATTTTTCCGTTAAAATAGGCTATTCCACCGGCATGTACATTCAAGGGAGCGTAAGTGCCATATTGCGTGTAATCTAAAGTGCCGGTAGGTAGGGTAGGTTGTACCAGTAAAATATGTCTGTAAGTTAAGTACGTGGCGGAGCTTGGACTAATGTCGATCAGGGTTATTCTCGATCCTTTACTTTCGGCCGCATCTTTAGCATACCAGCTTACCAGTAAATAACGCACGCCATTTCTGGAGAAACCGGCAATTCCCTGCGGGCGCCAGATCGATGTAGTTTCGTCGTCTTCATTCCATCTGATTCCGCGTACCCTGTTTTCTTCCGGAATGTTAAATCCGTATACCTCGGTGTAGGCACTGCCGCCAATGGCCACACGGTTTTTATCAACCTGTGTTGGGTTTAAAAAAGTAAATCCGGTGTTAATGTAAGTCGAAGTATTGGTGTAAGCATTAACGCTTGCTGCAGCGCTGGTTTCGGCTGCTGTAGCCATAAGGCTGTTTTTCTTTTGGCTTGTGGTGCTGGCTTGTTCTTCGGTAAGCGTGTTCTTTTGACAGGAAACTGCGAACAGGCACAAAGCCAACAGTAACGGGAGCATGTTTTTTTTCATGATTTTTCTAAGGTTAACAGGTTGTAGGGGTACAAATTATACTGGTATAATCCCAACAAGTTCGCAAGTACATATAAACTTAAAAATCAAAGCATGTTAAGGATTGGTTATATTTAAGCTATTCTCCCTGAAAAAACTATATTTGGCCGACGATCAAAATGTTACCTCAATGAACATCAAAAAAATCAGCGCATTGCTGGGCTTAGCCCTTCTGCTAACTGCCAAATCGAACTTTGCCCAGGAGCTTGCTATGCTTCCTCAGCCAGAATCTGTTAAAACCCTTCAGGGTAAATTTGTTTTCTCAGGAAATACAGTCATTGTTGATCATAAAGAAAGTATTTTTGCCATTGCCGTTGCGGAAATTAAGCTGTTGAAGAAAGATAGAGCTGCCGGGTTAAGCAATCAACTGGTTTTTACCAAAGATGTCAGCTTAAAGCCAGAGGCTTATCGCTTAAAAATATCGCCCAAACAAATAACTATTGCCGTTAATGATAAACTGGGGGCTTTCTGGGCAGTTCAAACGCTTAAGCAGCTGGCCGGAACAAGTGCTTTTAAAAGCAAAAATACCTGGGTATTGCCAGCCCTTGAAATTAACGATCAGCCTAAATTTTCATGGCGTGGTGTGCATTTAGATGTTTCGCGCCACTTTTTTGATATGGCTTATTTGCATCGTTTTATAGACCGGCTTTCGTTTTATAAGTTTAATAAATTTCACTGGCACCTAACTGATGATCAGGGTTGGCGGATCGAAATCAAAAAATACCCCGAGCTTACTAAAGTTGGTGCCTGGCGGAAATTAAATAATCAGGATTCTACCTGTTTAAAACTAGCGGAAACCAATCCAGATTATAAACTGCCCGAAAAACACTTCAAGGTAATTAACGGCGAAAAAATGTATGGTGGTTTTTATACCCAGCAGGAAATCCGCGAGCTGGTAGCTTATGCAGGGGCTAAGGGGATCGAAATTATTCCCGAAATAGATATGCCCGGTCATATGCAGGCAGCTACCAGGCAGTTTCCGTGGTTAACTTCTACCGGCTCGGTTCAAAAGGAAAAAAACTTTACCGATCCGATTTGTCCATGCAAGGAAACCACTTTTGAGTTTGCTGAAAACATTTTTAAAGAAGTTGCGCAGCTGTTTCCATCAAAATATATTCATTTAGGGGCAGATGAAGTTGAAAAAAGCGGCTGGAAGAATATTCCGGAGTGTGAGGCCTTAATGAAACGTGAAAACTTGAAAAGTATTGATGAGGTACAAAGCTATTTCGTTAAGCGGATGGAAAAGTACTTCAATAGCATGGGTAAAAAATTAATTGGCTGGGATGAAATTTTAGATGGTGGTGTTTCCCCAACCGCTACCCTGATGTATTGGCGCACCTGGGTGCCCACAGCGCCTAAACATGCAGCAGAAAAAGGGAATTACATCATCATGACCCCTGGCGAATTTTGCTATTTTGATGCACAGCAGGATGCGCATTCGCTGCAAAAGGTATATGGTTTTAATCCAAGAGGATTTAATCTGAATGAGCAAGAGCAGCAATATGTGTTAGGTGGTCAGGCAAATCTATGGACGGAGTACATCCCGTCTGAACAAAGGTTAGAATACATGCTTTTTCCTCGTTTACTGGCCATGTCTGATGTTTTATGGGGGCATCAGCAAAATTTCGAAACCTTTAGCCGCAAAATGGATCAGCAGTTTGCTGTTTTAGACGCGATGCATATCAATTACCGCTTTACCGATCTTAAAGGCTTTGCCGAAAATAATGTTTTTTTGAAATCTGCGAACTTGAATATCGAAGCCCCTAAAAATGCGGTTGTGCATTATACTACCGATGGAAGTGCACCGAAAATTAGCGCTCCTAAATACACCAAACCAATCTATATTGATAAAACCCAAACGATAAAGGCAGCTATATTTGGTGCTAACGGCAGGATGGGCGATGTTTTTACAGCAAATTATGTGCAAACGGATTATGTTGATGCGGTATCACTTAAAAATCCAAAACCTGGCTTAAATTTTAGCTATTATCCTAAATTTTATAAAATGGTAAGCTTAATTTCGGAGGCTGATAAAACTAAAACAGCAACCACTGCAGCGATCGAAATCCCGGTTGAAGATAAAGCCGGAAGTTTTGCTACCCGCCATAAGGGTTATTTTTATGCTGCAGAAGATGGTATTTATTCATTTTTTCTCCGTTCGGATGATGGCAGTGTGCTGAAAATACAAAACAAAACCCTGGTTGATAATGACGGAATGCACTTTGCAATCGAAAAATCAGCTCAAATTGCACTTAAAAAAGGTTATCATCCGTTCGAGTTGTTGTTTTTAGAAGGTGGAGGCGGTTATACCTTGCAACTGGAGTATAGTGTTGGTTCAGCTAAACGCAAAGCCGTTTCTGCCGCCGATTTCGTTGTGGAATAAAGGTATTATGCTAAATTTCTAAAAAAAATAGCCATGAACGATATCGAATTTATCCTTTCGGAGCTGAAAAGTATTAGCGAGCCTGGTTATTTAAAGAAAATGGCCCATTTTGGGATCGATATTTCTAAAGCTTATGGCATTCGTGTGCCCAATATTCGCAAACTGGGTAAGCAGATAGGTAAAAATCAGGAGTTGTCGTTATTGCTTTGGGAAACGGGTTTTCATGAAGCGCGCCTGCTGGCAACCTTCATTGGCGATTATAAACAAGTTACAGAAGCGCAAATAAACGCCTGGGTAAACGATTTCAGTTCCTGGGATATATGTGACCAGGCTTGCGGAAATCTTTTCGTTAAAACGCCTTATTTTAAGCCGAAGGTGCTGGAGTTTACGCAAGCCGACCCTGAATTTGTAAAACGTACCGGTTTTGTGCTCATGGCCGAGGCTGCCGTTCACCTTAAAAAAGAACGCAACGAAACCTTTCTGGCTTTTCTGCCCATTATTGAGCGCGAAGCTTACGATAACCGCAATTTCGTGAAGAAAGCCATTAACTGGGCCTTAAGACAAATTGGAAAACGCAATGCCTTTCTGCATGAGCATGCCATTGAAACAGCCAATAACATTCTTGCCCAAAATAACAAAAAGGCCAATTGGGTAGCTTTGGATGCTTTAAGAGAACTGAACAGCGATGCGGTACTGGCCAAAATTAATAAAGACTAAAGAGAGGCGGAAGGCTGGAAGGCGGAAGGTTGAAGGTGAAAGACTAAAGCTTAAAGACCAAAGGTTAAAGGTTTAAAGAGCACTCCAAACTCCCGGCTAAAAACTCCAAACTTCTTTCTTATCCTACATCAATGCACAGGTGCTGGCGTGGTATTAACTTTGTATCATAAACAAGAAAGGAAATTTATGTCACAGTTCATTTTGCACAAAGAAAACACCCGCGGTCATGCTAATCATGGCTGGTTAAATGCACATCACTCATTCAGCTTTGCTAACTATTACAATCCTGAAAGAATGCACTTTGGAGTTTTGAGGGTTTTAAATGATGACTTGATAGATGGTGGAATGGGCTTCGGCGCTCACCCACACGATAATATGGAAATCATTACCATTCCATTGGCTGGTGCAATTGCGCACAAAGACAGCATGGGCAATTCTGCTGTAATTAAAAGCGGCGAAATCCAGGTAATGAGTGCTGGTACAGGTGTAAGCCACAGCGAGTTTAATGCCAACGCCGATGAGGAACTGAATTTATTGCAGATCTGGTTATTTCCTAATCAGAAAAACGTTACACCACGCTATGATCAAAGAACTTTGGATGTAGCTGCACGTCACAATAACTTTCAGCAAATCCTGTCGCCAAGTGCCAGTGATGATAACGTATGGATTCATCAGGATGCCTGGTTCTCTTTAGGTAAATTTGATGCCGGTTTCGAAACTGAATACAAAATTAAAAAAGCAGGTAACGGGGTGTATGCTTTTGTAATCAATGGCGAGGTAACCATTAACGGTCAGGTGTTGAGCAAAAGAGATGGATTAGGTGTTTGGGATACCGACGCCATTAGCTTTATAGCAAACAGCGCCGATGCAGAAGTGTTGTTGATGGATGTACCGATGGAGTTAAACTAATTTAGAACGATCGTCATTTCGACCGTAGGGGTGAAATCTTTTAGTAGAGATTAAAGGTTTCATCTGGTGTACGGTTGGAATGGCGATTTGTTTTTTAAGCTTGATGAATTAAATTTAAAAAAAAGAATTATGCAAACCACTATACTTTACATCGGCCGTGATGCCGAAATTACCATTGTAATGGAACGCCTGCTGAATGCGAGACCCGAATGGAAAGGAATATGTGTATGTACGGATGAAGAAGCTGTTGCTCTTTGCGAAACACAAAACCTCGACCTGGTTTTGCTGGGAAACGGAATTAACGCCGAATGCGAAAAAGTGTTAAGAGCAAAACTTACTGCGCTTCAGCCAGGTTTAAAAATCGTCCAGCATTATGGCGGAGGGAGTGGACTGTTGTACGGGGAGATTATGTCAGCACTAAGCTAGAATTTCTATAATGATAGGATTTTAGGATATGGAGCGTTTACTGCCAGGGCACAAATCTTAAATATTATTGCCGAAATTTTTGTTGTCCGGGTGTTTTGTATTGTAAACTCTTTTGAAAGTTAAACTCCTGCTCCCAAAATTAATTAATAGCCCAACAGGGAGTTTATAAGCCTCAAGATAATTGATTGCTTGAGCAAGGTGTGCATCATTTAATTCTGATACCGCTTTCAGTTCTAACATAATGTTGTTTTCAACAAAGAAATCAACTCTTCGGGTTCCAATCTGGATGTCATCGTAAAAAATGGTCATCGTCATTTCTCTTTTAAAACCCAATCCCTGTTTCTTCATTTCAATCGCCAGGGCTCTTTGGTAAATTACCTCTTGAAAACCAGAACCAAGAAAACTATGCACTTTCATTGAGCAGCCGATAATCCGCCCGGTTAAATCACCATATTTCATAGTAATAAATAAAAATTTACAATAAGAAATAGGGATTCTCTTTCTAATCTAAGATAGTCTATAAAATCTTAAAATCCAACTATCCTAAAAATCCTGTGTACTAGCTAATATAATCCCTGTCCTCGTCACTCAACTCCTTTTTGTTTCCGCTGGTTTGCCCTTTGCGTTCAATCTCATCATCATAACTGCTTACCGTTTTTTTCGGTCTGCCCACAATAAAACCGATAATGAAACCGATGATAATGCAGACGCCAATAACCAGAAGTTTTGATACGGCAATAGTTGTAACCAGGAAATCAAAATCCACAGGTTCGGTATTGACCATTAAAAAAATGGTTAGCAATGCAGTCAGGATAATAATCGAAATTGTTTTTGCACTCATGGTTTAAAAGCTATAATTAAATGAAAACTCTAATATCGGATTTTGATTGTAAATCTGGTTAACAAAAACCAATCGAGCTCCTAAATCTACAACAGGTTGGTAACGCAAAAGGTTTACGCTCGTGTTTAATTCTACCCCATAAGTTTTAGGATCGTTAAAGGTGGTACCCTTGCCAATATTCTCGTAATGGCAAAATAAGCCGGCCCTGAAATTTCTTACATAGGCCAGCGGACCAAGCTCCCAATCCGGAAAGGCAAATGGGAAACGGTAGTTCAGAAGCAGGCTGTTTTGCAATTTACTTTTCGCCTGGATATTGTTGTAGCCATACACCGTTGCAATTTCGGTTGCGTACTGGTTTACACCTGTTGCCTGCTGGTAATTGAAGCTCGCCAGCACCGAATGATTTTTGGCCAGTCCGGGGAAATACAGAAAACTTTCGAGCGCCAGAATTTCACCTTTCAGGTTAGTGTCAAAAGGCTGGTGGTTGTAGGTAATTCTGAAAACCTGAGCCCACTTTGGCGCGATGTCTCTTTCGGTAGTACGCACGCTGTGGTTAAAGGTGAAATTGTATTCCATCGGAAATTTAAGCCTGGTGATGAAATTGGTAGGCATGTTCTCCGGTTGGTAACGTTGTGTAAAACTGGTGGCCGCATTTAGGGTAAAAGCATAGTTCTCGTTACGCGCATTAAACGAAAGCGGGAGTGAGGCATTTAGTTTGATATAGTTCTCGCGCCAATCGCCTTGCTGTATTGCATTTTTAGCGCGGTAGAACGTGCGTTTTGGTCTGTTCCGGTATAAGATGCTCAATACAGGGTAAAGTGCTTTATAGCTAATGTCTGCCGTGTATTCGAAGCGCTTTAAATCGCGGTGGTATTTTGCTCCTGTGTAAAAGTCCATCGTGTTCAATAGATTGTTCGATTCGAGTTGTAAGCCAAAAACATATTCATTGTCGATAACCGGAATAATACTGTGGATGCTGAAAAGATTGAGCGCGGTATGATAAGGTTTAGATTGGTAGCTGCTGTCGGGAATATTTTCGAAAACGTTGCCTACCTGTTCTTGCTTTTCTGCTGCGGCTGCAAAATCAACAAAGGCATTTTCGCCGACCGGTTTTTCTTCAATCTGCTTTTCGGCAATTTCGTATCCGTTGATTTTGTAATCGTTGAAGACCATCTTTCCATCACTACTTTCGGTGGGGTTAAAGGCCCCGTATTTCGACGCACTGAGCGCGCTGATTTTTTTGCTGGCCAGATCAATAGCATAGATATTATCGATGCCATTAAAGTGCGCGTTAAAGGCAATCTTGTCGCCGATAAAAACCGGGCGACTTAATTGCTGTCTGCTGTTTTCGATCAATGCAGTTTTTTGCTCACCATCTTGCAACCATAAATTTTTTCCTTTTTCGTTAACACTGATGTAGGCGATTCTTTTTCCCGTTTGATCGAAGGATGGAGTCTGGATAATTTCGTTTTCAGGATTAGGATAAGTTTTTAAAACCTGTCCGGTTGAGGCGTCAAGTTCTACCAGGTTAAACAGGTTCTCTAATCCAACACTGGCTGCAATTATTTTCTTTCCATCGTTTGAAAGGCTGGGCGAGAAGAGCCGGCTTTTACTGCTTAATTTTTTGAATTTTTTAGTCTGAAAGTTGTAAGAACAAATAACGCTGTAGCTGCGCTGTTTGTATCGCGGGTCATAACGGATTTCATCCCAGATCAGGGTACCGTTTTTAAGGCTAAACCAGGGTTGTTCCTGATAGCCGATTCCAAACAATTTTTCTTCTGATTGATCCTCATTTATAATCACAAAATAACGTGCATCAGTTTTACTTTCTTTGAGCGCTAAAATTTGTTTTTCATTAAGTCTTACCGGTAAAAAATAATTCGTAGCCAAAGCAGTTTTTTTGTTCAAACTAGTATAGCTTTCTGTAGCCGATTTTTCCTCCTGTATTTTCCACTTTTCTGTAACCTGATCTTGCACCGACAGAAAATATTTTCGGGTGTTGGCTCCGGTATATTTTTTTAAGCTGTTCGAAAAAGGGTAAGGTCTTAACGGCCTTTTCCTGATGTCGCCCAGCAAGCTGTCGGAAATAAACTGCCCGTATTTTTCTTTCATGTTCGCTACCATTAAATAACCGGTTTGGTAGTAGCCCGGAGTAACGTCTTTGTTCGATCCGAAATAGGCTTTACTGTAGCTGATTTTTTTGCCTTCTAAAAGTGAGGCCCGGTAAGGCATGATCCAATTGGGCTGCCGGCCTCGTCCCGAGTAGGTCAGTGCGGTCTCGTTCACAACGGCATCACCCTCGAAAAACCAGGTGGGGATGGCTGCCCCAAAGTAAGCGAAGTAAACCAGCGCTGGAAAGGGATGTGCTTGCGTTCCTGTCAATTTGTCAAACTGCGCAATGTGCCTGAGCTCGTGTACGGCGAGGTTGTTAAGCCAGTCCTGGCTATCGAAAAACTGTGGAGGGGTAGCATAGAATTCAGACTTCTTTGGCCCTAGCTGAACAAAGCCATTTGCTACTGTTCCGCGGTTCTGTAGCAGGAGTGGAATACTCGTTTTTTGCTGCCTTAAACCCAGCCCGATTTTAGGGTAGATATAGGGTAGGGTATTGGCCATTCTTTGGGCTTCTTTTTCAAGTTCTCTCGGGTAGATGATTTTAAAGCCGCCCGATAAAATGTAGTTCCATTTTACACTAAGTGGGTTTTGTGCAGTGCTGAAAATCTGCCCAAAAACCGATGGTGAAATAAAACTTAAACTAAATGCACTTAAATAGCTGATAATTAATTTTTTGTTTGCTTTTTTTAAATTCATCTAAATTATATGCTAAAATATTTAGTATTTCAAAAATTTTAAGTTGTTCAAATTGTTAACTTTTAATTTAACTGTTTGTTTTTAAAATATTGATTTTTAATTGTTAATGATTTTTACTTAAATTGTTTAAATATCATTTTTGTTGAAAAATTTTTCCAAAAAATATGCCTTAATTGGTGTTATTAAAGCATTTTGTTTCTGTTGTAATTTGACGGTTTAATTTACACTTATTAATCGATTTTCTTCGAAAAAAAATCTCACTATTTTGAAAAATATATAATTGATTGAGGAATTTTTTACTTGAAAGAAGTGGGGAAAATCAGCGTGAATACGACTTTTGTGAGCCTGTTTTTAGTGTAGAAATGAGGTCTTAAGTCTAAGGTTTATCCAGTCATTTCAGACTTGAATAAGGATTAAAAATAGGTGCTTTTTGTCTGACAATGCTCTCGGGTTAACCTGTGTTTTGCTGCTCAATTTAATGCTGAACTTTAACTTTTTGTAGGCACTATCTGATTATGTTCCGGAGATTAATTATTGTGTTGGTGACAAAATGTCTGTTGTTTTTGAGCGCTGTTTGAGCTGTGATTTTAAGTTTGGGGTCTGAGACTTTGGGATGAAGAACCGGCTTTTGGTGAAGTTTTACCTTTTTGATCAGGTTGTTTTTAAGGCCGATTTTACCTTCTGATCAGTACTTTTAACTGGAAAAACAGGTCAGATTTCTTGTCCGGAAAAGTTCATCGACCTTTGAAATTGTATATTTTTGCTGTGCTATAAAGCCGAAAATTGAGCGAAATTTTAATTTGTAATGCCATTTCCTTGCGATATTCACCGCATTCGATGGTTTTATTGCTTTTTTTTGTATTAGGCTATTTTTAAGCGAAAAAGTGCCTTTATTGCTGCTTTAAGGCTGTTTTTGGCTCGTTTTTAAGTTTTTTAACTCATGCATGGATTCGCGCGATTTTTTAACCAAATACCTATGAAATACCCTTTTTTTACTGCAGAAAGGGAGTGTTTTTGTTCCTCATTTTGTACGATTTTTAACTTGTAATCTTGTTCTCTTTTGTCTGGAAAAAATGATTTTTGATGAACTCATTAAAGCTTTTTTACATATCGATTTTTTCTGAATCTTATACATGCCACGCTTTTAGATTTTATTGGTAAGGTATAATGAAATAAGTGATATGCTTTTTATAGCAGGTTTTTTATCGGAATATTTGTGCCCGTAGTACATTCTGTTTTGGGTGTTGAAATGCCCATTTATTTTTAGGAATAGCCTCTCAAATGACCAATATTTTGATGTATTTAATGTGTATAAAATGTGTTGTTTTGTACTGTGTTTTTGTGGTTTCTAACCTGAGCTTTTCCTTATGTTTTATAGCTGTTATTCACGATTTTTATGAGTGGTTTTTTTTGCTTTTTTTTGAGTGCTTATTTGTGTGTTTTTAGCGCTATTTTGTTGCTGGTTTTTATTGTCTTTTTTATCGTAATTTCTGAATGATATCTAAGGTTCGAATGTAGGATCAGATTTAGTTTTGAGGTAGATTATTTTGTCGGTTTGTATCGAAATCACAGACCTGTTTTAAACACTTCTTTCTTTTGTATTTTACTTCTTTAGTGCGAAGTTTTACATGGTTAAATTCGTGCATTCTTAATATTTTGTTTAGCACTTTATGTGTCGCTATTTTGTAAATGGCTAAATAAAATAAGGCATTAATTGGTAAGCGTAATGTGTAGTTGTTTTGATTTATTGTTTAGTATTTTAAGTCCAATGCTGTTGTTCTCTAATCAATTTGGATAGGATGTTCAGATGAATGTTGGCTTTTTTTAATACTGGTTTATTTTAGTTGAGCTGCATCATTAAATATTATTGTTTCCGCTTTTTTACTGCTGATTATGCTTGAAGAAATAGCTGTTCAAGCCTGAATCGGTATGCCCTTTTTTTTGCTTATCTGATCATAGATTTATGTTGTTTATCGGCTTGTTTTTTTTGCTGCTTGAGTGTTTTTGTTATTCTAAGTAAAAAGGTGAAAGACATGTTTTTGGATCAATGAATTCTTAAGAGTTATCTTTCGGTTTGGCCGTTTTAGAATAACGTTGTTTATTTAGATCCGGTTGATTTGATACGTTGTGCCAGAAATTTTTTCTGTCAATAATACGTGTTATTTAAGAAGGTTATTGAGTTGCTTTGGTAGATTCATTTTAGTTTTTCCCGCAGATTTAACAGATCTGTACGCAGATTGAAGACTGTATATAAGCGTTGATGAATTAAAGTATTAAGCATGATTCGAATTGTCAAGATGCAATACTTTTATCTTTTTTTGAGTCAGTATTATGGCATACTTTGACCATTTACTGCTGACTAAAATTCAAATTTTAAACCCCAATAATATTTGTTTTGACTAAATAATATCGCCTGACTTTTGGAGGTTTAAGCCTAAACGTTTATAGGTTTATCAGGCGATAAAGATAAGGTAAGTCATTCCCTTATACTCGTGATTTATTCCTGTAAATTGAGTTTATAGTACCGCACTGATGCTACAGAAATTGTATTCTTTCAAGGTATGAAATCGATAGAGAATTAGGTTTGTGCAGCTAATAATTACAGCTTGTTTTTTCTTTTTTTGTAGATGGGGTAAAGGAAGATTGAGCCCAGGATAATGGTTGCGCCAATGTAAAATCCTCCGGTCATTTGTTCTTTATTCTGGAAAAAAATGAATGCTAACAGGATACCATAAACAGGTTCTAAATTGGTAATTAAGGCAACCCTGAAGGCCGATAAAGTGCGCATAACCGATACACCTGCAACGTAGGCAACCGATGTACAGAGTGTACCCAGGAGAGCTAAATAAAACCAGTCGCTGGCATTTAAATTAAAGTGCATGCTCAATAAAGAACCATCGTAAAGGCGGTATAAAGTTATCCAGAAAAGGCCACCCAATAACTCATAAAAACCAATAGTTGAAGGCTCACTTTTTTGAACTAATGTTGAATTGATGATCGAAAAAAGGCTCGAAGCTACAGCTGCAAGTAGTCCGAAAATGATGCCCAAGGTATATTGTCCTTCAAATTTAAAGATCATGTAAATCCCTAAAATAATCAGTAAACCGATTAAAATATCGCCCATTTGTATCGGCTGTTTTTTAATCAACGGTTCTAAAATAGCGGTAAATAAAGTGAAAGAAGAAAGGCATACCAGCGTTACCGATACCGTAGAAACTTTAATGGCATGGAAGAAAAATATCCAATGGATGGCTACAATTGCTCCGGTTAAAAAGAACTGGATAAATTGTTTTTTGCTGATTTTAATGTTCTTTTTGGTGAGTAAAAACCAGGCGAAAAGTGTGCCTGCAGCGATTAATACCCGATACCAAACCATAGGTACAGCATCGATCGAAATTACCTTGCCCAGTACGCCGGTAAAGCCCCAGACAAAAACAGTAAGGTGAAGGATGAGCAGGTTCTTTTTGGTAGCGTCCATTGTTATTTTGGCGCTTTTCTAAGCAGGTAAAAACCCAGCAAG
The DNA here is from genome assembly GCF_000812965.1 of Pedobacter kyungheensis. GTDB lineage: Bacteria > Bacteroidota > Bacteroidia > Sphingobacteriales > Sphingobacteriaceae > Pedobacter > Pedobacter kyungheensis. The sequence continues at coordinate 59,176 of NZ_JSYN01000028.1, read as the reverse complement.
CCAAAGAATATGGTAGGTGTAATTACAGCCGCAAATGGAGGTAATCCGCCCTTGGTAGAGAACATTTGTGTAAACTGATTAAATACGATATAAGCGAAGCTAATGAAGATGCCGATACCCAATGATACCCCAACCCCTCCACGCACTTTACGCGACGACAGGGCTACACCAATAAGCGTAAGTACAAAGGCCGACAGCGGGTGCAGGTAACGTTTGTAACGCTCAAACTGGAGGTCGTTCATAACGCCCGTTCCGCGGATTTTTTCTTTCCTGATTTTGTCCGACAGTTCTTTGGTAGTTAGGTTTTGCACCACGTTATCATAGGCCGAAAAATCATCCGGACGCATATCTAATATAGTGTCTTTAAGCTTACCATTGCCATAAATCATAGTCTCTTTTAAGCCCTCAATTTTGCGGATGGAATAATTGGTTAACTGCCATTTGCGCTTAAGCGAATCCCATTTAATGTTTTCGGCAACAATCTTTTTGGTTAGCACATCGCCACTAAAATTATCCAGTGAAAAGCGATAACCCGAATTGGTTTTGTTGTCGAAATTATCAATGTAGATATAGGTTTTATCATCCAGTTTCATGTGGATGTTGGATTTTGTTGACGGGTCGTTACGCTTTACGTAGGTGTTTTCGAAACGGTTTTTTAACGTATTGGTGTAGGGTAAAATGTAAAGATTCGATAATAGGTTTGCAGAGAAAATGATGCTTGCAGATACCAGATATGGGAATAAAAAGCGGTTAAAGCTTACCCCACCACTTAATATGGGTACGATTTCTGTTTGATCGGCCATTTTAGCGGTAAAGAAAATTACAGCAATAAAATTGATCAGCGGCGAGAGCATGTTTACGTAAAAAGGGATAGAACCTGCATAATATTTAGATAAGATGCCCCAGAAACTAAGTCCGCTCTTCATGAAATCGTCCATCTTTTCAGAAAGGTCGAACACTACAATTATGATCACGAAAATAGCCAGTGTATATATAAATGTACCCAGATATTTACCGATAATGTACCGATCTATAATTTTAATGTTGCCTTTGATGATGTTCATTTTATAGCTTATTGCCTAATACTTTAACCATTTTGTTTTTCCACTCGTAAAATTCGCCCGCAATAATCTTCTCTCTGGCTTGTTTTACCAGCCATAAATAGAAGTGCAGGTTATGCAGGGTTGCAATTTGTGCGCCCAGCATTTCGTTGCTGTGTACCAGGTGCCTTAAATAAGCTTTTGTGGTTACCTGATCTGCATGCAGGTCACTTTCAGCATCCAAAGGAGAAAAATCATTCTCCCATTTTTTGTTCCTGATGTTAATGATTCCATTTCTGGTAAAAAGCATGCCATTCCTTGCATTTCTGGTCGGCATTACGCAATCAAACATATCAATACCCAGCGCTATATTCTCTAATATATTAATTGGAGTCCCAACGCCCATTAAATAACGTGGTTTATCAGCTGGTAATATATTGCATACCACTTCTGTCATGGCGTACATTTCTTCAGCGGGTTCACCCACCGATAAACCGCCTATGGCATTGCCTTCACGGTTCATACTGGCAATAAATTCGGCCGATTTAATTCTCAAATCTTTATATACAGAGCCCTGAACAATAGGGAAGAGTGTTTGATCGAAGCCGTATTTAGGCTGGGTATTGTCGAAATGGGTACAGCAGCGCTCTAACCAGCGGTGCGTCATTTTAATGGAGTTTGCGGCGTAAGTGTAATCGCAAGGGTATGGGGTACACTCGTCAAAGGCCATAATGATATCGGCACCAATGGTACGCTGAATATCCATGGCGTATTCGGGTGTAAAAAGATGCTTTGAACCATCGATATGCGAACGGAAAGTAACACCTTCTTCCTTAATTTTGCGAACTTTGCTTAAAGAATATACCTGATAACCACCGCTATCAGTCAAAATGGGGCGGTCCCAGCCAATAAATTTATGTAAGCCACCTGCTTTCTCCAGGATATCAAGCCCTGGTCTTAAATAAAGGTGGTAAGTGTTTCCGAGAATGATTTTTGCGTCAATATCATCTTTAAGCTCGCGCTGGTGTACGGCTTTTACCGTTCCGGCTGTGCCCACAGGCATAAAAATCGGTGTTTGTATTTCGCCATGGGCAGTGGTTACTGTTCCGGCCCTGGCTTTAGATAGTGGATCGTTAGCCTGTAAACTAAATTTCATATATTTTCCTCTTCAAAAATCTGCCAAAAATAGCAAAAAATGGGGTCATATTTTTGTTTAAATTTTTATCCACATAAAAGTGTTTTACAGATTAAAAATGAGAAATTTGCGCCTATTTATTTTACCATCGTGATATTAACCCCGCTTGAAATTATTCTGCTCTCCATATTGGGCTTCTGCCTTTTAGTTCAGCTTTATTACGTACTGTTTGTTCATTTAAAGCTGGCCAGGGTAAGTATAGAAGAAGTACCTGTATCGGCCAGAAAACCCATTAGTGTAATTGTTTGCGCCCGCAACGAAATTGCAAATCTGGAGCAATATCTGCCTGTTTTGCTGGAACAGGATTACTCTGAATTTGAGGTGGTTGTGGTTAACGATCGCTCGTGGGATGGTACAGAAGAATTCTTAGAAACTTTTGCAAAGCAGCATCACAACCTTAAAGTAGTTAAAATTTTAGATAACGATAAATTTATTGCGGGCAAAAAGTTCGCTGTTACGATGGGGATTAAAGCGGCTAAATACGACTGGCTGGTATTTACTGATGCCGATTGTATGCCTGCATCGGGCAACTGGTTAATGGATATGCAGCAACCTGCTGATGAGCAGACGGAAATTGTATTGGGCTATTCGCCTTACATGAAAAAGAGAAGCCTGTTAAATGCTTTGATCCGTTTCGAAACCTTTTTTACTGCAGTTAACTACCTATCTTTTGCGCTAAAAGGCATGCCTTATATGGGGGTTGGACGAAATATGGCCTACAAAAAATCGCTTTTCTTTAAGCATAAAGGCTTTGCAGCGCACATGCACATCCCTTCAGGCGATGATGATTTGTTTGTAAATGCACATGCTACCGCTTATAATACGGAGGTGCGCTTGCATCCCGATAGCCATGTATGGAGCGAGCCTAATAAAACCTGGGCAGGCTACCTGCGTCAAAAGAAACGCCATTTCGGGGCTGGAAAGTTATATAAACCGAAACACAAGTTTATTTTAACGGTTCAGATTGTATTCCAGTTTTTGTTTTACGCTTTTTTTGCGGGGTGTATGTTTTTAAGTCGTGAAGCACAGTATGTAGCCCTGGGAATCTTTGTGTTGAGCATCATCATCAGGTGTTTTATCTATCCAAAATTGCTTAAACGGTTAAACTATGGCGATTTACGTTGGTGGTTCCCGATTTTAGATATACTTTTGTTTTTGTTTTTAATCCTGAACGGATTTTTATCCATGTTTGGGAAGAAAAATGTAAAGTGGAAATAGTTCATAATCCTTTAGTAATTGCAATATGCCTGATGTAAAGCCAGATATCATTTTAAAATATTTTCCTGACCTAAGCGAAAAACAACTCGAGCAGTTTTCGCGGTTGTTTGATTTATATAGTTTCTGGAATGCACAGATCAATGTAATTTCTAGAAAAGATATTGAAGAACTCTACGAACGTCATGTGCTTCATTCATTGGGCATAGCTAAAATCTGTACGTTTAAAGCGGGCGAGTCGGTGCTGGATGTTGGTACTGGAGGTGGCTTTCCGGGTATTCCGCTAGCCATTTTATTTCCTGAAACACAATTTTACCTGGTCGATTCTATCGGTAAAAAAATTAAGGTGGTTAAAGAAGTTGCTGCCGCACTGGGTTTAACAAACCTGCGTGCCGACCATTTAAGGGCTGAGCAGGTTAAAGAGAAATTCAATTTCGTTGTCTCAAGAGCAGTTACGCGCCTGGGCGAGTTTTATCCCTGGATACAAGGCAAGTTTAAGAAAGAATCGCTTAATGCCATTCCAAACGGTATTTTGTATTTAAAAGGTGGCGATTTGGCCGAAGAGATTAAGGAATCTAAACTGAAAGCAGAACTGTATCCGCTTTCAGCTTATTTTGAGGAAGATTTCTTTGAAACGAAATACGTGGTATACGTGGCGCAGTAGTTATTTGATCTCTACAAAACCACTTTTTCCACCAACTACCTTTCCATTTTTTCTGAATACGAAGTTGTATGGATACTTTCCGTTTGGAAGTTCTTTAGCATACCAATCATTTTTGTAATTAGTAGTTTGGTAAAATGCTTTATCATAAGTGGAGTTGTAAATTGTCAATTCGGCAGCAGCACCTTCTGGTATACTAACATTTAATTTGTCATTTTTACTCTTAATTATTTCATCTTGATGAATTTCAAGGACCATTCTAGATCCTTTCTTCTCATCTACCTTTGTTGGGCTCTCTTTTATCCTAATTTCCTTTATTTCACCATCCGATTTTGCATCCATTGCTTTTTCGTAAGCTTTAATCGTAACTTCTTTTAAATTTTTATCAGATTTTGGTGCTGGTTTTATGTCTATAGTTTTATCTTTCTGTTTAATCGGATAACCCTGTACTTTTTTAACCTCCAAGGCTTTAATGGTTACCTCTTTTAAGCTTTTATCAGATTGCGGAGCAGCCTTGAGGCTGGTTGTTTGGTCTTTGGTTTGAATGGGATAGCCTTCAACCGTTTTAACTTCCATAGCTTTTTTATATCCCTTAATGATTACCTTTTGTATTTTTTTCTTTTTAGTTGTATCTCTTTCTACTGGAAGCGGAGGTGGAGAAACCTTAGCTAAATACATTAAATTATCTCCTGTAATTTCTACTGCTCCATTTTTGCCCTTTTCTTGGCCGTATTTCTTTGTAGCAGCCAATTGATTGAGATATTTTACTGAATTTGTATTCCTAACACCATAAAAAGTGCTATTATCGGTAATTGGTTTGCCATTAATTACGATATACCTCTGATCAATCATCACTGCTTTTTGAGTTTTACTGCTATACTCATTCTTTGGATAAAAAGAAGTTTGACTATCTACAGATGGAGGTAACTTAATCTGATCTTTCTTTACGATAGGTGGCTGCAAACAAAAAACTACGTTTTTTCCTGTAATTTCTACTGCACCAAATTGCCCTTTAGTTTTGCCATACTTTTCAGTTGCTTCTTTTGTCTTCAAAAACTTGATCTCGGTTGCGTCTGCAGCACCATAAAACTTATTTTTATCTGCTATTTCCTTTCCATTGATAATTACGACCCTTTTCTCTAGTGAAACATAATTGTATTTACCATCTCTTTTATAAGGTGGAAAATATGTTTTACTAATGGCAGGTGGTGGTAATATACCTTTATCCTGCATTATAAGCTGGCTTTTTAATTTTTGATTATCTTTTAGTTCAATTTTTCTCAAATCTCCATATTTTACTGTAGCTAATGTTTTTTTTAGTCGTATTGCCATGTTAATAGCACTATCAATTTTAGAAAATTCTTTTGTCCCTTTATAACAGTATCCTTCTTTAATATTTGTACCATTTGGTATTAGACTCCAATCTAATTCCATGAGGCTTTGACCGGTCTTAGTATTGTGTAAATAAACGGCGAACATATCTTTAGTATTTGCTTCAATATGTACATTATCTGTCGAGTTGGGCATTGGATTTAGATTGGTAGCAACTAATTCACTTTTTGTGAGTATTTCCCTGACTATTGTGCTATCTAAAGGACTAATTTTTCCAGATAAGTCCTCTGGCATCAAGTCCACAAAACCATAATCTTTTGTAAAAGCCATGGTAGAAATACACAATATCCCTGCAGTAACTGGCAACACAAGTAGCAGTTTGAGCCTGGCCCAACGCGCTGATTTCTTTTGGTTTAACATATTAATTCTCTTTTTTAAAATTGATGAACTGAATATTTGGTTAGTTAAGGTTAGGTTTTGGATACCAGTTGAATTTTGGATCAAAAACATGGCGTAGTGATATTTTTCTACATCGTACTTAGTTGTTTCTTCGTCGGCCAGATACTCGTGAATTAACTTAATATCTTTTTTAACGAGATAAACGATTGGGTTAAACCAGTTGATGATTTGGATGATTTCGAATAACAAGACATCCAAACTATGTTTTTGTTTAATGTGAACCAGTTCATGTTTCAGTATGGTATTTTTTTCGGATAAATCAGGATCAAGAAAGAGGAGCTTGAAGAATGAAAAAGCTATTTTAGAACCCTTTAGATCTATTAATTTGACTCCATTATCCAGTTTAACAGATGGTAGTTTGCGCATACTGATGATTTTGGATAAGTTGAAAAGCATTTTAAGCAGAAATACAATAGTCACCAGACTATAAATCGCGATAATCGCATTATCAATGGTGAAGATACTGGACTGATAACTTTCTAATGGCAGGTTTTCTGTCACTATGACTGGGCTGACAACCATTTCAGGGGTGGGGGCTGCGGTAATTTGTTCGATTACAGGTGCTTTTAAGAAACCGAGCTGAAAAAATGGAAGAAGAAAAGCCACTATTGAGCTGAAAATTAAATAACTTCTATTTAATCCGTAAAAGGTTTCGCGATGAAGGAACAATCTGTAAAAACCGTAAAATATTACGAGATACAGATTGGCTTCGAGTAAGTAATATAACCAGTTCATCACTTGTTGTTTTTAAGTTTTTCGGCCAATTGAATAATTTCATCAAGTTCTTTGGTACCCATACTTTTTTCATTTACCAGGAATGAAACCAGACTTTCGTAAGAGTTTTCGAAATAATTGTTCATCACTTTATTTAAAGCAAAGCGTTTATAATCAGTTTCTTTGATAATAGGGAAGTAGATATAGGTATTACCAATGGCTTTATGATCGACAAAGCCTTTGGTTTCTAAAACCCTGATTACCGTTGAAACCGTATTGTAAGCCGGTTTGGGCTCGTTCATCTTCTCAATTACATCTTTTACAAGGGCTTCGCCCATTTCCCAAAGGATAAGCATAATCTGTTCTTCTGCTTTTGTGAGTTCTTTTATCATGGTAACTATTTTTATAGTTTGCTTAAATGAAGTTAATACTATAAAACTAGTTTTCAAACTATTTTTATAGTATTTGTTTTAATTAGTTGATAATCAGTTAATTATTTTTATTTGAAAATATTGGCGCATAAAAAAACCTGCACTAGGGCAGGTTTTAATCTTTTTGGAGGGTAACGAATTACAGCATTAAAATTTCTGCGATTTTTGAGGGTTATCCATCATAATCATTTTGTCTTTAAGTAATTGCTGCAAGCCAGATTGAGCATCAATGCGTTTTACTACATCCAATACCACACCGGCTGCTTTACTAAAAAAGGCTGGGGTAATGGTGCTATACTCGTCTGTTGCTTTGTGGTAATCTTTATGATCTTCTACACCAAAATACAGGAAGGGGATGTTTTTGGCATTAAAAGCACCCTGATCGCTTTGGTTGGTCCAGTCGTCGTGCCCTTGTTTAGGGTCATCGTGCCCTAAAATTACTTTAATATTGGTTCGGGTGGTATCAATATATTGCTTTAAATCCGGATACTTAAAAGTGCCACACACGTACAATTCGCCTTTATCACTATGGCTAATCATATCCATATTCAGGTTAATGGCAATGGTGTTAACCGGTACCGGAGGATTGGCTACAAAGGCCTTCGCGCCCTGTAAGCCCATTTCTTCGGCATCAAAAGCTGCGAAAATGATCGTGTTGTTGGGTTTGTTTTTGGCGTAATAGGCTGCAATTTTTAGCAATCCGGCCGTACCCGATGCATTATCGTCGGCACCGTTAAAAACCTCATCTTTAATTACGCCTAAATGGTCGTAATGTGCCGAAACAACGATTACATTATTACTTTTTCCTGGAATATAGCCAATAATGTTGGTTCCGTTTACTTTGGCGCTGTTTCTGCTGTTAAAGGTAAATTCCTGAGCATAGTTTACATGTTGCGGATAGGATTTTAAACCCAGTTTCTGAAAACGTGCGATAATATAAGCCCGCGCCATTTCTGCCCCTTTCGTACCTGTCTTCCGGCCCTGATAAGCATCTGAAGACAATACTTCTACATCTTTTAACAATTGGGTATCAAGCTTTTCGTTTCCAGTTGTACTTTGGTTCTTTACTGATGAACAACAACTTAGCATCATGGCTAAGGGAATGATATAGAGGATTTTCATGTTTATAACTGGTGTTGACGTGTTGATCCCGTACTTTAGCTAAGCCTTATTGGCTAAAAGATTGCTTCGTACCTCGCAATGACGTAGTATTTAAATTATTTGGAATTATTTCCGTGAAACTATAATGGATTGTTAAAATTATCTGGAATAGAAATTTTGCCTTTCAGTGCACCAGGTACTCTTTTCGTCAGAATTGGTTTATCTTCTGTAAAGAAAGTAACAATCACCTCTGTCTTTGTTTGAACAGGAGGTTTTTCCTTTAAGATAATCTTTCCCTTTTCGTAATATCCTTTAACAGTGGCTAACATATCCTTAAGTTATAATAACAAATATACATTTTTTGCTATGCTATTCAAACGAGGTTTTTAGGAAGATATTACTTGTTTCACTAAGAAAGGCGCAAATGTATATACCTGGTTGTCTATCGAAAAAGTAACGGGTTAAAATTGCCTCGCAGTATATGTTTTTAAAGATTATTAATTATTGGCGTATAGCAAGGAAAACGTTGTTAAAAGCACTGTATTGCGTTTATAAACCTGATGGCAACGGCAGACCGAGCTTTTCGCGAGGCTATAGTGAACAGCAGGACGCAAGGCCGCCAAAAGTTGTTGCTTCCATTTTCAAATTGCTTAAAAGATTGCTCTGCTATAATTTGTAGACTTAGTTTTGGTCTTTTTGCTTTTACGCGGCTACTTCTCTTAAATCGACAGCAACTACGCGAGAAACACCCTGCTCTACCATGGTTACGCCATAAATAATATCGGTACTGGCAATGGTACGTTTATTATGCGATACAATGATAAACTGCGACTGATCGGAAAATTTACGGATAATATTGTTGAATTTGTCGATGTTGGTATCGTCTAGCGGTGCATCAACCTCGTCAAAAATACAGAATGGGGCTGGCTTTAACAGGTAAAGCGAAAACAGCAAGGCAGTTGCAGTTAAGGTTTTTTCACCACCCGATAACTGGTTGATAGATAGTGGTCTTTTGCCTTTCGGACGGGCAACAATATCAATATCAGCTTCCAATGGATTGTGGATGTCGGATAAAATCAGGTCGCAGCTGTCTTCATCGTTAAATAAAGAACGGAAAACCACGATAAAATGCTCGCGCGCCTGGGTAAAGGCCTGCATAAATTTGTCTTTTGCAGTATCGTCTATCTCTTTGATGGTTTGTAAAAGATCGGTTTTGGCTGCATTAAGGTCTTTTTTCTGGTTTTGGATAAAGACATAGCGCTCTTCCATTTCTTTGAAGGCCTCCATGGCCATCGAGTTGATGGCGCCAAATTCATCCAGCTGGCGTTTCATTTTTTCTACCTTCTGGCGGATTTCAAATTCGCTTTCCAGCGCTTCAATTTCGGTCTCTGTCTCTAAAAGATCATTGATATCAATGTTGAATTCAACTGCCAAACGTTCTTTTAAGGCATTCAGATCGATTTTTAAAGCATTCTTTTTATCCTTAATTTCAGTTAAAAGGAAATCGGTTTCTTCGCGGTTTTTGCGGATGTTGGTTAAATCAGTTTCTACCTGATTAATATTGCCTTTAATTTCGAAATACTCTTTTTCTGCCTCAGCAAGCCCTTTTTCCATTTCCTCACGCTGCTGATACATTTCTAAAAGGGTATCGTCGTTCAGGTCGGTGTGCTGCAGGGTGGCTGTAATTTGGGTAAGCGCTTCCTGTAATTCTTTATCGTTTTGGGCAATGCGTTTGTTTAGTGCTTCTTCCTGCACAAAGCGATAATCGAGGTCTTTTTCTAAACCCGACAACTTGTTTTGTTGCTGGTGAAAACGGAGGTTATCCTGATTGTATTTGCCAGCGTTATCGTTTACCAGATCGGCAATTTCCTGGTAATTAAGTTGTTGTTCCTGCAGGTTAACATGGTCTTGCTGCTGTTTTTTCTGCAACTCTACCAATGCCGGCAACTTTTCTGAAAGCGATTTTTCTATCGATACAATTTTTTGTGCGATATCTATTTTGCGGTTTTCGCTGGTCGTAATAAACTCCTGATACTGATCGCGGCGTGTTTGAACAGAAATATGCTCGTTGTTTAAACGGTTCATTTCCTGTTGCAAAGCACTAATCTGGTTAATTTTTGAAGCTTCTTTCAAATTGAAAATCTGATCGGTTTCCATTTTAATGGCTTCGTTATATTTATTAATCAGCGATTCTGAAGCTTTAATTTCTTTCGCCAGATTTTCTAAATTCTTGGCCCTACCAATCCTTTTTCCCTCAAATAAACCTACAGATCCACCTGCAAGAGTGAATTTAGTCTGCGCATATTTTCCGTTTTTGGCCAAAACGGTTAAGCCATCGCCCGGAGTTGCTTTAAAACGACTTTCTTGTTCGTTAACGGCGATATACACGTTTTGCAACAGTAAAGTGCAAAGATGCTGGTACTTTTTATCTACTTCAGTTACCGATAAAGCTGATACCAAACCCTCATGTTCGGCCAGGTTAGGGGTTTTATCGGGTATGTTTTCTAAAATAAAGAAATTGGCTCGGCCACGGCTGGCATCTGTAAGGAGGTTAATCGCCTCAACGGCATCTGCATATTTCTCAACCACATAATGGTTCATTACCGGCTCCAGATAATTTTCTATCGCAATGCGGTAATCTTCGTTACAGAATAGAATATCAGAGAGGAGTAGGGCTGTTTTGGCAAAAGAAGTATTCTTTTTTAAGAAACGGATAGATTCAGGAAAACCTTCCAGACTGTCAACCAGTGATTTAGTGAGGTTGTATTCGTTTTGTTTGGCATCTTTTTTCCGGTTTTCTGCCGTTAGTTTTTCCTTATTCGAACTCAGGTTAGCTTCTGAAGTGGCCAATTGGGTTTTCAGTACTTCTTCTGCTTCGGTAAGGTTTTTAATGTTTGCCTGCTTTTCCCTTACCTGAATATCAAGCTCGGCCAAAGCATGGTCAAAGGCTTTTAATTCTAAGGTTTTGGTTTCGGTATCATCAACATTGCGGTTGGTTTCCTGCACCAGCGCATCTTTCTGGATGTTAAAAATATCAATTTCCTTTTGCGACTGATAAACTGTGCTTTGCAGCTCATTCAGCGATTTTAAGAGGTTATCGATCCGGTTTTTCTCAGTTTGCTGTTGCTCACGGAGGGTATCCAAAGTCGATTTTAGCACTTTTAAATCCGATTCGAGACGGTTAAAAACCTCTGTTTCGGTTAAAATTTCCTCATTAAGGCGCTTAATATTGTATTTAATGTGGTTAACTTGGTTTTTATCCTTTTCCAGCTCACCCGATAAACGTGTTTCTTTCTCCTGTAAAAAACGCATTTGTTCGTTCTTTACTTTCTTTTCACTCTCGTAAGCACGTATTTTGGAAACAAACTCGTTGGTGGCCTTTTGTTGCACGGAAAGGTTTTTCTCCTGACTGATGCTGCCTACCTTAAGTTTTTGCAAATCGGCCTCTCCGGTATCTATTTTGGTGCTCAACTCGGTTCGGTTAAGCATTTGCTGCTGCTCCTGAGTTTCGAGTGCCCCTAAATCGGTACGGAAAAAGGCAATACGGTGCGCAGCCAGCTGTATACTCAGCTCGCGGTACTGTTCTTTCAGCTTATAATAGCGTTCAGCTTTACGCGCCTGGTTTTCGAGTGTTTTCAGGTTTTTTTCAATTTCGAAAAGTAAATCTTCTACACGCTCTAAATCGGCTTCGGTATCTTTTAGTTTACCAAAGGTTTGTCTTTTGCGGAGTTTATATTTCGAAATACCCGATGCCTCTTCGAACAAGGATCTGCGGCTATGCTCTTTATTGGTAATAATTTCATCGACCATTTTCAGCTCAATAATCGAGTAACTATCGGAGCCAATCCCGGTATCGAGAAAAAGGTCGGTAATATCTTTTAACCGGCACTGTACATCATTTAAGCGGTATTCGCTATCACCGTTCCGGTACAATTTTCGGGTCACGGTAACCTGCGAATAAGCAGTAGGTAAGATGTTTTTCGTATTATCGAAACTAAGCGATACTTCGGCAAGCTGTGCCTGTTTACGGTTTTTGGTACCATTGAAAATGATGTTCTCCATCTTTTCTGATCGGAGTGCTTTGGTGCTTTGTTCACCCAAAACCCAACGCATGGCATCAATTACATTCGATTTTCCACAACCATTAGGACCCACAATAGCCGTAACCCCTTCATTAAAGTTGATGGTTACTTTATCGCCAAAGCTCTTGAAGCCCTTGATTTCTAACTTGGTAAGTTGCATGGTTTGTATTCGGAAAAACCGACCCCAATATTAAGGATAATTTTGGGCTTTCGGGGCAACAAATTTAAAAAAATAAGCCATATTTGGTCGTAGAATCAATTTATGGAGATAACATCTTTTTATACAGGCTATCGTACAGCACAGGGTGATAAAATTTATCTGGGCGATAAAATCAGAGGTAAGTTTTTCTACAAAATGCAGGTTCAGTACGAAATGGAAACACAGTCTTTTGTACTGATATCGCAAAATCCGCAATCGCCTTACCGGAAATACCTTATCGCTGATCTGGAAAAAATTAATGGTTTAAATATTGTTGGCAATCAATTGTTTTTTAAAGAACCGGAAGTGGGCGAAAAAGTTAAAATTACTGTCGATAATAAAGGAGATGATTTCCCCTTTGGTAGTTTGGTAGAGGTTACGGAAGTTAAAGATGATTGGAATATAACGGCTAAATCTTTAGCTAACGGGCAGTTGGTGCAGCTTAAAAATGGTGAGTTTTTGGAAGATAGGTCTGGTTGGTAGAGGTATAAGTCTATTCGGGATCGTCATTTCGAGCGGAGTGCAACGCAGTCGAGAAATCTGCATAGATAGAAATAGATTTCTCCATTCCGCCACCGGTGAAGAACCGGCCGGCTCCAGTCGAAATGACGATTTTTCTATAGGGTCTGTCAATAATAGCCTGTCGAAGGACCAGTTAAATGGTTAACTAGCGTTTCGACAGGCTCAGCGTGACAAACTTATGTTTGACTAACTAATAGTTGATTTTTACTACTTCACAATCATTAATTTCGCAAACTTGAGCAACAATTGTTTATTGCCCAGTCCCTGAAAAAATACCGTAGCCTTAACATCTGGCAGCGATCCTTCTAAACTGATGATCTTTCCAAAACCGAATTTTTCGTGTTCTACTTCCATGCCATTCTGAAATTCGTGCGGCTGTGATGGTGTAAAACCAGGTGTGGGTACGTGTGCCTTAGCTAAAAGCGAAGTGGTTTTAGGGCGTACAGGAGGGGTAGAAGTCGTTGTATTACCGGCACCGGCTGGTTTAGGCTTGCTAAAGAAATCGCGCGGCTGTGAGGTCCAGGTTTTGCGTTCATCGTCAAAACTACCTTCAATTGAATTCGATCTGGATGGTTTAACATCCAATTCTAAAAACTTAGGGTTAATTTCGTTAATGAAACGGCTTGGTTCGCAGTTGGTTAGGGTTCCCCAGCGATAACGCGAAGTAGCGTAAGTTAAGGTTAGTTTTACCTCAGCTCGGGTAATGGCCACATAAAACAAACGGCGTTCCTCTTCTAAATCGGTACGGTTGGTTAGCGACATTTGCGAAGGGAAAAGATTCTCTTCCAAACCAACTATAAATACGTTTTTAAACTCCAATCCTTTTGATGAGTGGATGGTCATGAGCGAAACACTATCCTTGTTTTTATCGCCGTCTTTATCGTCATTGGTTAAAAGGGCAACATCCTGCATAAAAATCTCGAGGCCTTTTTCCTCAATATCTTCACGTTCGGCAAATTCCTTAATACCGTTTAATAATTCCTGGATATTTTCGTAACGGCTGCGGCCCTCAACACTATCATCGGTATACAATTCTTTTAAAATACCCGCATGCTGGGCAATAAATAATGCCGCATCGTAGGCATCAAGTTTTTTGGCCTCGGCCTGAAAACTTTGTACCATGGTAGCAAAATCGTTAAGCTGGTTAGCCAAACGGCCATCTACATACATGTGCGCATTGGCAATCACCTCCCACATGGTTTTACCATGCTGATCGGCAGCTACAATAATTTTATCTACCGAGGTATCGCCAATACCACGTTTGGGATAGTTAATTACCCTTTTTATCGCTTCTTCATCCTTCGGATTAAAAGTTAAACGGAAGTAAGCAATTAAATCTTTAATCTCTTTACGCTGGTAGAAAGACTGACCACCAAATATTTTATAAGGGATGTTTAATTTCCGTAAGCCTTCCTCCATGGCCCTGCTTTGGGCATTGGTACGGTACAAAATGGCAAAATCGCTATGATGAAGTCCTTTGCTTGTCCGTTCCTGAATAATGGCTTCGGCTACCAGTTTACCTTCTTCGTTATCTGTAAAAGCACGCGAAACCTTAACGCGTTCGCCGGGTTCGTTATCCGAAAATACATTCTTTTCGAGCTGGTTTTTATTGTTGGCAATAATACTGCTCGCTGCATCAACAATATTTTGGGTAGAGCGGTAATTCTGCTCTAACTTATATACTTTTAAATCCGGATAATCGCGTTCGAAATTTAAGATGTTCTGGATATTGGCTCCACGGAATGCATAGATACTCTGCGCATCATCACCCACTACACAGATATTCTGATAAGCTGCCGCCAATTTTTTTACGATAGTGTACTGCGAAAAGTTGGTATCCTGGTACTCATCCACCATCAGGTATCTGAATTTTTGCTGGTATTTATTCAGTACATCCGGGTGTTCTTTCAGGAGGATATTGGTTTTAAACAGTAAATCGTCAAAATCCATCGCACCAGCCCTGAAACAACGTTTAGCATAAGTTTCGTAAATCTGGCCTAACAGCGGACGTTTATTCTGGATATCCTCGGCCTGGATCTGATCGTTTGCCTGGTACTCGCCCCACGAAATCAGGTTGTTTTTTGCCGAAGAAATGCGGCCATAAACAAAATTCGGGGCATATAATTTATCATCCAGCTGCATCTCTTTTAAGATCGCACGGATTACACTCTTGGTATCGTCGGTATCGTAAATGGTAAAATTGCTCGGATAGCCTATTTTTTCGGCCTCTACACGCAAAATTTTCGCAAAAACAGAGTGGAAGGTTCCCATCCAGATGTTTTTTGCTTCGGCGCCAACCACTTTACTGATACGCTCACGCATATCTTTACTCGCTTTGTTGGTAAAGGTAAGTACCAATATGTTAAACGGATCGGTACCGGTTTGGATAAGGTGGGCCACGCGGAAGGTAATTACGCGGGTTTTACCAGATCCGGCACCTGCAACAATCATTACCGGTCCTTTTGTATTCTCTACTGCAGCTCTTTGCTGCGGGTTTAATCCTTCTAAATAATCCAATTCGGCTCCTATTTTTTTGAGGTTCAAAAATAAGAAATCAAAAGCTTTTTATTGAATTTGTGGAGAAATAGAACCTGATTTTCTTTGAAAAGTAAAACTTGTATATCACAGCAACAAGCAATATACCATGGTTTTGTATGCCGGTAAAGGCTTGCTGATCTTTAAGAAAAGCCAGGTTTGGTTTTCATAGCAACCATAGTCCTTTGCTTCGCTCATACGCCTGCAGGCCTTCTGCTCTGAGCCGGTATCCGCTTCGCCAAGGTTTAGGTAAATTAAGCCTATGCTGCTATTAACGGTGTTAAAATCCAAATGCCTGTAAATGTTGCCTTTCGGTGCTAATTTATAAGCGATTTTATCGCATTTCCTGATTTAAACCGAACCATTTTTCACTGCCCAATCTACCATAGAGTCGAGTACGGTAAAAAGATCTTCTCCAGGTTTGGTTAAGCTATAAGTAACAACAGGAGGAACAACGGCTTGGGCATCCCGGTACACAATATCATCGGCCTGTAACTGTTTTAAATGCTGAATCAGCATTTTTTCGGTAATCTGCGGAATGGCCCGTTTCAGTTCACTGTAGCGTTTTGGCCCGCTCATTAAATGATAGATAATAATAGGCTTCCAGTAACCGCCAATTTTTTCCATTACAAAGGTTACGGGGCAGCTGGTTAATGCCACGCCCTTGTTAAAATTTCTGGTCGAACTCTCTTTAATCGCTGTCATGGTTACATACTTTGGGGTAAGTACTTGTATAAAAGTAAGTACAAATATAGCTTTGTATCCATAATTTAAAAACAAAATATCATGAAAATCACATTAACAGGATCGTTAGGAAATATTACCAAACCACTTGCCGAAATTTTAGTAGCCAAAGGCCACGAAGTAAAAATTATCAGCAGCAATCCCGATCGGGCCGAAGCCATTAAAGCATTGGGCGCTATTCCGCTGATTGGAAGCGTGGCCGATACCACATTTTTAACTGCTGCTTTTACTGGTGCCGATGCCATTTATACCATGGTACCGCCAGATTTTTCTGCACCTCAGTTCAAGGCTTATATCAGCGAAACCGGTAAAAATTATGCTGCAGCCATTCAGCAATCGGGTGTTAAAAAAGTGGTGAATTTAAGCAGTGTAGGTGCTGATTTGCCAGATGGAACCGGACCAATTGCCGGATTACACCAGGTAGAAAATACTTTTGCCCAACTGGATGGCGTAGCCATTAAACATTTACGCGCAGGTTATTTCTTCATTAATTTCCTGGCCAATATCGATATGGTTAAACATGCCAATATTTTAGGTTCCAACTTTGGTGCCGATGCAAAATTAGTGCTGGTTCACCCACGTCATATTGCAAAAGTTGCGGCCGAAACATTGGAAAGTGAATTGAGCGGGAAAAGTGTATTATATGTAGCTAATGACGATCAAAGCACACCTGCCGATGTAGCTAAAGCTTTAGGAACCGTTGTTGGTAAACCCGAATTGCCATGGATAGCATTTAGCGATGAAGATGCATTTAACGGCATGACTGGCGCTGGTTTACCTGAAGAAATTGCCAAAAATTACGTAGAAATGGGCGATGCCATCAGAAGTAACAAGCTTTTTGTAGATTATTACAAAAACAGGCCGGTTTTGGGCAGTACCAGCCTTCAGGATTTTGCCACTGAGTTTGCTGCTGCTTACAATAATTAGCACAAAAACAGTTGCCTGGTATTAAGTCCGGGCAACTGTTTTTTATTACATCCAGTTCTTGTTGTGATGTTCAACCTGGTACAACCAATAGTTTACCATCTCTTTAATTTCGGTATAATTGCCATATTTAAATCGAATTTGCCCTGCAGCAGTATGCAGGCACAAATGACCCACATCTACACCTTTATGCCATGGATATTGAAAAGTAGTAATGGCCTGAATTTTAGCAGGTGTTATAATTTCATGTGAAATATCCCAAATACCACTCTTTTTCACAACAAATTCTTCGCTTATCGAAATGCAGTGCTTTTTGTAGCTGATGTAAATCATAACAACACCTGCAATTAAATAAATAGCTGCTGCGCTTATAAAAGGTTTAATCTCTGGAACATTTATGGCTATAATTATAAAAATGGCCACAGGCAAAACCAACTTGAAAAAAATAGGCAGGTTTAAAAAACGCCAGTCGGGGATAAAGGTTTTGTTTGATTCAGGGAGCTTGGCCAGTATCATCCGCAGTAATTCATCTCGCTCAGGAGTATTGCAACCCGGAATTTCCATCGTATTGCCCTGCATTTCGTGCCCTTTTTTACTCTCGCCAAAATGTGCTTGTTTTAAACTTACGTTTAGCAGGTTTAGCTTCTTCTGGAAATAGTTTTGGCTGTATTTGGTAATTTGCACCTTAGCTGGGTTAACCAGTGTATTTTTCTTGGCTATTAAACCTGATGATAGGAGCAGGGTATCTTTATGCTGACTGATTTGCAGCTCAAAATACTTGTAAAAGGTTCGCACCATATTAATTACCAGTAAAACCAGCAATAGTACACCAATTAAAATAAATGCAGTTACAATGGTTAACATGCCGGTAACGGTACTTTCTATGGTATTTTTATCAATTTTAAGGCTATCTAATAACTGTCTGCCTTCGTAAATTACAGTATAAAAGAATGCTGCAAGCAGTGCCAGGCTTTGCCCATAGTTTGAAGTGAGCCCAACCTTAAATAAAGTCCACGAGCTTATTTTTAAGAACGGGGTTTCTTCAGTAATTTGGGCTGCTGTTTCGGCTTCCGGTTGGTTTTCAATGGTAACTTTTTTATGGAGTAAATGTGATTTAAGGTTATAGGCTGAAGTTTCGTCAATCGCTCTGATACTTACTTCTTCGCCGTGTGCGCCTGCAGTATCTATTTTTAAACCATAAACTCCTATAATTTTTTGTAAGATAGATTGGTTGATGTTAACCTGCTGGATTTTATCGAGTTGTATAATAACCTGATCGCGGTTAAATATCCCCTTGTTTACCACAAATTCCTGTTTTTCTTTATCTAAAAAGAAGGTGAATTTTAAATACCACAGGTAGGCAAAAAAGAAACTGATTACTAAAAGCAAAGCTACGCCTGCCAAAACATAAAATATTTGGTGGAGCGGCATTTTTATAAAAGCTAAAACAAAAATGAAAAAACTAGCTTTTACAATCTTTAAAAAGGTGTGCGTGGCCATTACAATAATGCCTGCCGCCGATTGTCGCTGGGGTTTACTGAAATCCTTGTTCATGATGCTGTTGGATCAGTAGTTTGATTTTCAGTTAAATCCAGTTTTTTTAATAAAAGATCCCTAATGTTTTTTGCCGTTTCAATCGGGATACCCGAAATGTGGATATGCCCGGTTTGGCCGCCTGCGGTAAAGATTTGTAACGATCCCAGATGAAAAACTCTGGATAAAATACCTTCGTTCAGTTCGATATGTTGGATCCTATTTAAAGGTACAATGGTGGTAGATTCGGCAATGATGCCGCTTTTGTAGATTACATCATGTGTACGGATGGCATATCCTCTTTTCTTAAAGCTGGCCCGAAATAACAGGAACAATATAACGGCAAGTGTTACATAGATGGTCGTTATTAAAAAGGCGTGGGTTCTGATTTCGTTGATAAAAAACAACAGTATAACGGCGCCGATTCCGATAAAACCTAAAAAAACGGATAAGTTAATGCAAATAATTTTCCAATAATCGGAGTGAGGATGTTGGAGTGCTATTTCTTCGTATTTCGGTAGCGAGCTGATATCGATCACCTCATTGGTAAAAGTTTCTGTTGGCATTGTTAAAGATATGAAACAAATTAATCAGCTATGTGACTATTGATTAATTGTTTTGTTACCGTGCCACAATAAACTTTTTGGCCGAGTTGTACTGACCTGAATCGGAAGAGATTTTAAAGAAATAAATGCCAGGCACAAAAGTAGACGTATTGATTTCCAAAGTATGTTTACCGGTATTAAGGTATTCGTTTACCACTGTTTTAACCAGGCGGCCCATTAAATCGTAAATCTGGATGTTAATTTTATCCGATTCAGGTAAAACCACATCAATAAAGGTTTGCATTGAAGCAGGGTTGGGGTAGTTCTGGGTAACAGTAAACTTTAAAAACTTATCGAAAATGGCTTTGTTAATGGTATCAAAAATTACATAACTTACTAACCGGTAGCCTCGTGCATTGGGGTGGAAAGCATCCTGATATAAAGAGAAATCTCTTCTCATGGCTGCGTTAACATCGGCCAGGTAAATTTTATATTCTGCTGCCAGGCGTCTGTATCCGGTATTTATACTTCTGATGTTGGTATTAACGGTAACATTAAATTTATCCGTGCGGTCATCAACATTTTGTAAAGTGCATAAAATAGGCACTAACTTTTGTTTCATGCTGGTGGTAATAAAGCTCCGCATATTGGCAATCGTTTCGGCAACACTTCCTTTACCTCGTGCAATAGATACAGCATCGTTAATCCCCATGTCTATCACAATAAAGCCAGTACGGTTACTTATGGCATTGTCAATTCTAAGCAAACCCTGAAAAGTCGTTTGTCCGCCAATACCATGGTTGGTTATATCTACAATTTTATTGGTATAACAGTTTAAAAAGTTGTTTCTCAGCATGGTTTGAAAACCTTGCCCGTTTACGCCTTCAACTGTACTAGCGCCAAAAGTTACAATGTTGATACTATCTTTCGAATAATATTGAGCGGCTTCGGGGCAGCTAACGCGGGTTGGGTTTTGGTTTGGTGGCGGAGCTTGGGCAAAAGAGGTGGTACAAACACAAAGCAGTAGCAGCAGCGATAAAAATACTAATGCACTATGCTTCATCTTCAAAAATTCTTTCTATGCAGGTTTAAGGATATCTGTTTGCGCAATGTACAAAAAAGTAAATATAAATAACACCCTCTGATTTCTTTTTTACAAACAATAAACCATTTTTTTGTATTCGCCGGCAGACGTGTTTAAAGCAGTAAAAAGTACATGCTTACGTATTTGGCTAGTTTTACCCTGAGCTAACGATAATTTAGCCCGTATTTGGTGTCATTTATTTGGTAAAACCTATATTTGCCCAAACTAATTTTGTTATGCAAGAAATTAAAAAATACGTAGAAACGCACAAACAACGTTTTTTAGATGAATTGTTTGAGTTATTGCGTTTTCCATCGGTTAGTGCCGATCCTAAATATAAAGGCGATGTTTTAAAAACTGCCGATTATGTAGCACAGAAACTGAAGGATGCAGGAGCCGATAACGTAGAGATTTGTCCAACAGCCGGATATCCTATTGTTTATGGCGAGAAAATTATTGACGCTGCTTTACCAACTGTTTTAATATATGGCCACTACGATGTACAACCAGCCGATCCGTTAGAATTGTGGCATACGCCTCCTTTCGAGCCAACGGTGCGTGATGGTAAAATTTATGCCCGTGGTGCCTGCGATGACAAAGGCCAGTTTTACATGCATGTAAAAGCTTTCGAACTGATGATGGAAACCAACACCCTGGCTTGCAACGTTAAGTTTATGATTGAAGGCGAAGAGGAGGTAGGTTCTGCAAATCTTGGTATTTTCGTAAAGGAAAATGCAGCGCGCTTAAAAGCCGATGTAGTGTTAATTTCTGATACTTCGATGATTAGCATGGAACACCCATCAATCGAAACAGGTTTACGCGGCTTGGCGTACATGGAAGTTGAAGTAGTAGGACCAAACCGCGATTTACACTCAGGTGTTTATGGTGGTGCAGTGGCTAACCCGGCAACGATCTTGTGTAAAATGATTGCTTCTTTACACGACGAAAACAATCATATTACCATTCCTGCTTTTTACGATAAAGTGGTTGAATTAACAGACGAAGAGAAAAAAGCCTTAAATTCAGCACCTTATGATGAGGCTGAATATAAAAAGGATCTTGATATTGAGGAAGTTTGGGGCGAAAAAGGTTATTCTACCTTAGAGCGTACCGGAACGCGCCCAACATTAGAAGTGAACGGAATCTGGAGTGGTTACATTGGCGAAGGGGCTAAAACCGTATTGCCAAGTAAAGCCAATGCTAAAATTTCGATGCGTTTGGTGCCAAACCAAAGCTCAGAAGAAATTGCTGAAATTTTTACCAAACATTTCGAAAGCATTGCACCTAAAAATGTAAAAGTTAAAGTTACGCCGCACCACGGGGGCGAGCCTGTGGTAACGCCAACTGATAGCGTAGCTTACAAAGCCGCCGAAAAAGCTATCGAAGATAGTTTCGGTAAAACGGCCATTCCAACACGTGGCGGAGGTAGTATTCCAATTGTGGCTTTATTTGAAGATGTATTGGGTATTAAATCGGTACTTTTTGGTTTCGGTTTAGATAGCGATGCATTGCACTCACCAAACGAGAAATACGATATCTATAATTACTACAAAGGAATCGAAACTCTGCCTTTATTCCACAAGTATTTTGCCGAATTAAGTAAATAAACTTATTCCGTGCTCCTGTAATCCCTGTTTGGCCTGGCTAAACAGGGATTTTTTTTGAAAATCAGCGTCTGTATTCCGTCGTTGGTAAAAAAAGACACTATTTTTTAACCGGAAAGCACGCAGATTGAAACACAAAGGCCGCTAAAGCTGCAAATTGTTTCCAGAACCTGAATGCTGCTTTTTTTTAAACCACAAAGAACACAAAGAAAATACATAGCGTACAAGAAGAATAAGGTTATGCGTTATTGAATACGTCATTCTGGAGCATGCCATAATCTCAGTTTTTTAATCAGGAAAGTATTGAGCAATATACCTCAGTGCTTCTCTGTGAAAAACTCTATGCCCTCTGTGGTTGATGTTTTAATAACTACCTAAAACATGCATTCAACTCAGCGTCCTTCGCGCCATTTCTTCGCGTACTTTGCGGTTAAACAGATTTTTTTTCTAAATTGTACCCATGAAATATTTATTCTCTTCTCTTTTACTTTTATCCGGGCTTGCTTCTTTTGCTCAGGATACTAAAACGATTAAGCAATCCGGAAATCCAATATTTCCCGGGTGGTACGCCGATCCTGAGGCCGCTGTTTTTAACAATAAATACTGGGTTTATCCAACCTACTCGGCAAGGTATAAAGAGCAGGTTTTTATCGATGCTTTTTCTTCTGATGATTTGGTAAACTGGAAAAAACACCCTCATGTTTTAGATACTGCTGCGGTTAAGTGGGCCAATAAAGCCATGTGGGCTCCGGCAATTGTACAAAAAGACAAAAAATACTATTTATTTTTCGGGGCCAACGATATTCAGAGCGATAAAGAAATTGGTGGAATTGGAGTAGCTGTAGCCGACAAGCCCGAAGGGCCATATAAAGATCACTTAGGTAAGCCACTGGTTGATAAGTTTTATAACGGTGCTCAGCCTATTGATCAGTTTGTGTTTAAAGATAAAGACGGACAATATTACCTGATTTATGGTGGCTGGAAACACTGTAATATTGCCAAATTAAATCAAGATTTTACGGGTTTCCTGCCTTTCCCGGATGGAACTACCTTTAAAGAAATAACGCCTGATAATTATGTAGAGGGGCCATATATGTTCATCAGAAACGGTAAATACTATTTCATGTGGAGCGAGGGCGGCTGGACAGGTCCAGATTATTGCGTAGCCTACGCGGTAAGCGATTCGCCATTTGGTCCGTTTAAAAGAGTAGGTAAAATTTTACAGCAAGATGCAACAATTGCAAGAGGGGCAGGGCATCATTCTTTAATTATTAATGAGAAAAAGAATAAATATTACATCGTTTACCACCGCAGACCACTCACAGAAACTGACGGAAACCATCGCGAAACCTGTATCGATGAAATGAAATTTGATGCAGACGGTATGATTTTACCAGTAAAGATTACCAAAGAAGGTGTTAAGGCTCAAAAATTTAAGTAATTCTTTGCAGCTTAAAGTTTTCAGTTTACAGTTGGCAATTTCCCAACTGTAAACTAATTTGTTTTCAATACAGCTTGTTGCTGGCGTTTATCCAGTACGCTAAAACCATAGGCACAAAGCAATAAGATACAGGCCAATCCAAACCAAAGCCAGTTATACCCCACATGTTTGGCAATATAAAAACCAGCAAGCGGACCTACTACCTGTGCACAAGACCAGCTTAATGTATAGCCTGCTGCATATAAGCCTCGGTTGTGTTCATTGCTTCTGCTAATTACTACTGTATTGATAAAGGGGAGCACAAACATTTCGCCAATTGTGAAGGTTACAATGGTCAACACAGCCGAAATAACATGAAAAATAATTGGTGCGCTTAACAACAGATACGATACTGCAAAGAAAACAGAGCCAATAATGATGAAAAACATGGGCGACCTTTTCTTTTCGATTTTATTGATCATAATCATTTCGAATAAGGCAATAATTGCACCGTTTAAGCCAATAATGATTCCGATGGCAAATTCGTCGATATGCCATTCCTCTTTAAAAAATACCGGCACTACCCTGAACATTAAGAAAGCACAGGTAATAAACAGGGTAGTTAATAGGATAAATTTTACATAAAAGCCATCTTCCCAGGGTTTTAAAATAACCATGTTGCTGCGGGTTTCTTTTGCTTTTTTAATAAAATCCTTCACTTTCGGTAATAAAAACAAAATTGAAAGTCCAACCAATATACTTACCGAACCTTCTACAATAAATAAAAGTTTATAGTTAATGGAGGCAATAATACCCGCCATACTAATCCCTGCCGACCAACCAATGTTTACGGCGAGCCGGTTTAATGAATAGGAGCGCGTAATGGTATTTTCTTTTGCATAATGGGCCACAGCTGTAAAATTGGCGGGCCTGAAAGCTTCAGAAAAAAAGCTGATTACCACTGCCAGTATACAGAGGGTCGAAAAATGGGTGATAGTTGAAAATAAAATAAACAGCATTCCGCCAATTACCGAAGAAAGGATTTGCACCGGTCTGAAGCCGATCATATCGGTTAATTTTCCACCGGTTGCAGAACCTAAAATAGAACCCACGCCAAACAAGGTGATAATTAAGCCAGCATCCATTTCTGATCGGTGCAGGCTTTGGGTAACATAAAGCCCCATAAAAGGAACAGCCATGCTTCCACAGCGGTTAAACATCATTACAATGCTCAATAACCAGGTTTCGCGACTGAGGCCGCTAAATGATGCTTTGTAGGTATTAAAAAAGAGTCTGAACATGGTATTTCCGGATGCCGTAAAAATAGCAAAAGCCTAATCATTAATTCATCATTTGAATTACATATCATTTACAGAACTAAAAAAAGTTGAGAGAAAAATATCGCGTAATTTTTTACAAATTTGCATCCGGAACCCGAATCAATGCCGCCAGAAAAAAAAGCCCCCATTAACAAAAAGCCTGTTACCCGTAAACCTGCCGTTCGTAAACCAGCCGTGAGGAAACCTGCGACCAGTAAAAAAAAGCAGACTAAAATTCCGGTACAGCTTAAAATTGCCATTGCAGCTTTGTTGCTGGTTTTGCTTTCGCCTTTATATTACGGCTATATTTTAAAAGGCTTTGTAGCTACATGGCGTTGGGTTAAAGACTGGGGGCAAGATCCCAATTACCGCACTTACGAGAGTTTTAACATCAAAATCCCTAAAAAATATACCATTCATGGCATCGATGTTTCTTATTATCAGGGCAAGATAAACTGGCCGCTGGTGCAATCGATGAAAGAAGACGAGGTAAGAATCAGTTTTGCTTTTATCAAGGCTACAGAAGGTGTTATGATGGTCGATCCTTATTTTCAGCGCAACTGGCGCGAAGCACCAAAATCAGGTATCATTTGTGGCGCTTATCACTTTTTCAGGCCGCGGAAAGATGGTAAAACACAGGCTAAATTCTTTTTGCAAGTAGTGAATGTAGAGAAAGGTGATTTACCTCCTGTGGTTGATATCGAATCATTAGATGGTGTTTCTCCATTAAAAATGCGCGCCGAACTGGCCGATTTCCTAAATTATGTAGAACTGAAAACGAAAGTCAGGCCAATTATTTACACCGGGCTTAAGTTTTACGAAGATTATCTGGATACGCATTTCAGCGATTATCCTTTGTGGATTGCCCACTACTATCAACCTAAATTACGGTTGGACAATAGCCGCTGGAAATTCTGGCAGCATTCTGATAAAGCCAAAATTAATGGCATTGGTCATGTGGTTGATTTTAATGCTTTTAATGGTGATAGCACTGCGCTGAGTAAGCTAGTGATTCGTTAATTATCGTAGGGTTAACCGGTTAATTGTTTAAATCGGTTAATCGACCCAAACGCTAAACGCACAACTCCAAACGCGTTAAACTACACAACCCAGCTTTCGCATTTCTCTAAGAAAAACTCATCTGCTTCAGCACCGATGCCAATTTCGTCAGATACATCTAAAAAATAGCCATTATAAGTTAAGCCTCCAACAACCGGATCAATCAAATGGCCCAATAAAGCCGTATCCAGGTCAAAAAACTCTACATTCGGACTCGCATAGGCAAAGTGGAGGTTGGCACTCAAAGCAATTCTGGTTTCGAGCATGCTGCCAATCATGCATTTAACACCGGTTTGCAGTGCTTCTTCGTGTATTTTCTGCGCTTCGAGTATGCCTCCAGATTTAGAAAATTTAATGTTTAAATAAGTGGTCGATTGACTGTTAATTAGTTTTCGAGCATCGTGGTGGTTGTAACAACTTTCATCGGCCATTAATTTAATAGGCGAATTCAGGTTGAGCTCAGGAAGTTTATCGTCGTACCAGGTACGCATGGGTTGTTCGCAAAATTCAATGTTATATTTTTCCAGTGCACCTAAAGCAAACAGCGCATCGTCAAAGCTCCAGCCCTGGTTGGCATCCAGTCGTAAGGTAATCTCCTCGCCAACAGCTTCTCGAATGTGTTTTACCCGTTCAATATCATCGTGAACGTTTTTACCCAGTTTAATTTTAAGGATTCGGCAACCCTGGTTTATATATTTTAGCGCTGTATTGGCCATTCCTTCAGGTGTATCGATGCCTATGGTCATATCGGTTTCTATCGTCCGTTTTTGTCCGCCAAGAAACTTGTAGAGCGGTAAACCGGCATTTTTGGCAGCAATATCAAACAGCGCCATATCAAAAGCGCTTTTAATGGTGCTGTTGTGGTCGGCATAACCGAGCAAATCATTCATCCGCTCCGGAATGTCTAATGGATCTTTACCTTTTAAAATGGCAGCAAAATCTTTAGCCATAGCAATGCAGGTTTCCTGCGTTTCGCCTACAATCATCGGAAATGCCGAGCATTCGCCAATGCCATGAATGCCCGTATCGGTATAAATGCGTACCAGTACATTTTGTGCAAAGTGCATGGTGCCGGTTGCAATAACAAAAGGCTCCATCGGGATACTAAAACGGTATATTTCGGTATGGGTGATTTTCATTGGTTGTTATTTATTATCTAATTCAAAACGTTAAGGTAAAATTTCCTTTTTTCATCAGAATCTAATCGGGATAGAACCCTATAATGGGTCCAGCTCAATTCGTGACGCAATGCGTCACGAATTGGAAACGAGTTGTAAAAACTTCTGATATTTCGGAGATTACTTTCGTCAAAACCTTTACCGAATTCTGCAGACAATTGCGCTGAAAGATATTTTAAAGTTGATTTGCCATAATCAGCACGCAGTTTTCCTTGTTGCTCGTCCTCAACAATAAGCTTTCCAATTTGCCAGTAAGATTCCAGTAATGCAGAATTTGCAGCACGGAATACTTTCAGCCGGGATTGGTTAATAATCTCCCTGATGGCAGTAAATAACTTATTTGTGGTTGATTCCATTCCTGATTTAGATTTCTCACCTAAAGTATAAAAACAAAAACTAAATAGAAACAGGTTTGTAGATTATTAATAGCTTTACGCCTCGAAATAAATTCATTTTCCGGCTTACATTTTACAGCTCATACCATGTCCGAAACCAATAATTTAATCCACGCATCATCACCTTATTTGCTCCAGCATGCCCATAACCCGGTTAATTGGTACGAATGGGGGGCTGAAGCATTAGAAAAAGCCAAAGCCGAAAATAAACTGATTTTGGTAAGCATTGGTTATTCGGCCTGCCATTGGTGCCATGTAATGGAACGCGAAAGTTTCGAAAACCACGAAGTAGCCGAAGTAATGAACCGGCATTTTGTGTGCATTAAGATCGATCGTGAAGAACGTCCGGATATTGATCAGATTTACATGTATGCTATCCAGCTGATGACCGGTAGCGGTGGCTGGCCTTTAAACTGCATCTGCCTGCCCGATCAGCGTCCGATTTACGGCGGTACTTATTTTAGAAAAAACGACTGGATTAATATCCTGGAGAATGTGGCTGCCTTATGGGCAAATGAGCCCGATAAAGCTATTCAGTACGCCGAAAGGTTAACTTCGGGTATTCGCGAAAGTGAAAAGATAATTCCTGCAGTTAATCAGGAAGATTATTCCAACGAGCATTTAACAGCGATTATCGAACCCTGGAAACGCCATTTCGATATGGGTTACGGAGGTTATAACCGTGCACCCAAATTTCCTTTGCCCAATAACTGGGTTTTTCTGTTGCGTTATGGCTTTCTAAAAGACGATCAATCCGTTTTTACAGCAGTTTGCCATACGCTCGAAGAAATGGGGCGCGGAGGTATTTACGATCAGATTGGTGGCGGTTTTGCCCGTTATTCGGTTGATGACAAATGGCATGTGCCTCATTTTGAGAAAATGCTTTACGATAATGCCCAGTTAATCAGTTTGTATACCGAAGCTTATCAGTGCACCAGGTTCAATTTGTTTAAGCAAATAGCAACAGAAACGATTGAATGGGTTTTTAACGAAATGACTTCGGCTGATGGTTTGTTTTTTTCGGCCCTGGATGCAGATAGCGAAGGGGTAGAAGGCAAGTTTTATGTTTGGGATAAAGCAGCATTTGATGCGGTTTTGGGTGAGGATGCACAATTGTTGGGTGCCTATTACAATGTTACCGAAGCAGGCAATTGGGAAGAAGAACAAACTAATATTTTGCGTAAAACCATCAGCGATGATGACTTAATGCAACAATTCGGGATTGATGCAGAAACCTTGTACAATAAGGTTGCGGCGGCTAAAGCTAAACTTTTAACTGAGCGGAGCAAACGCATTAGGCCAGGTTTAGATGATAAATGCCTAACTGCCTGGAATGGCATGATGATTAAGGCCCTGGCCGATGCAGCCACGGTTTTAAACCATCAACCTTATTACGAAAAGGCTTCGGCTGCAGCCCGGTTTATTTTAACTAAGCTGCGATCAGAAGACAGTGGTTTATACCGCAACTACAAAAACGGAAAAGCTTCTATTACAGGCTTCCTTGATGATTATGCTTTTTTAATCGAAGCCTTAATTGCCCTGTACGAATATGATTTTGATGAAAAGTGGCTGGAAGAAGCCAAATTGCTGAGCGATTATGTATTGGCGAACTTCGCTGATATCGATTCACCCATGTTTTTTTATACACCAGCAGCAGGAGAGGGCTTAATTGCCCGCAAGCATGAAGTGATGGATAACGTAATTCCGGCTTCGAACTCTGCCATGGCGCAAAACCTTAAAAAACTTGGACTGCTTTTTGATCTGGAAAACTATACCGAAAAGGCTACATCAATGCTGGCTGCAGTAGAACCAAAAATTAAAACTTATGGTTCGGCCTATTCGAACTGGGCCATACAATTGTTAAACGAGGTTTATAGCATAAACGAAATTGCCATTACCGGATTAGAAACCGAAGTAGTTAAATTAGCATTAAGCGGACATTATATTCCAAACAAAATTGTATTGGGTGGAACAAAAAGTAACCTGCCGCTGTTAAAAGGTAAGCAAAGCAATGAAACAAAAGTTTATATTTGCCGAAATAAAGTATGCCAGTTGCCGGTTAACACTGTTGAGGAAGCATTAACGCACATACAATAAAGAAAAATAGATGAATATTTCACCAAACTCAGTAGTTGCATTAACTTACGAATTGCATACTACTAACGAAGAAGGACAACAGGTTTTTGTAGAAAAAGCTGATCAGGAAAATCCTTTAGTATTTTTATATGGCGTAGGCATGATGTTGCCTAAATTTGAAGAGCACCTTGCTGGTTTAAAAACTGGTGATG
Source organism: Pedobacter kyungheensis (assembly GCF_000812965.1). GTDB lineage: Bacteria > Bacteroidota > Bacteroidia > Sphingobacteriales > Sphingobacteriaceae > Pedobacter > Pedobacter kyungheensis. Next base: position 29,597 of record NZ_JSYN01000028.1, on the reverse strand, counting down.
AATATGGTTTCGAATTATCTGCTGAAGATGGTTACGGTGCTATTGATCCGGGAGCTTTTGCCGATTTGCCTAAAACGATGTTTACCGAAGCTGGTGGCGAATTGCCTAATGTTGGCGACGTAATTCCTTTGCAGGATAACAATGGTAACCAGTTCAGAGCAGGTGTTACTGCTGTGCATGAAGATACCGTTTCTGTAGATTTAAACCACCCAATGGCAGGTAAAAACCTGGTATTTAACGGTGTGATTTTAAATGTACGTGAAGCTACTCAGGATGAGTTGGCTCATGGTCACGCTCATGGTGCTGATGGTCACTCAGGTCACTAAGTTATAAATAAACGATTTCAAAGAAGTCAAGTTTAAATAGCAACTTTGCCATTCAAACTTGACTTCTTTCGTTGATATCCACCTTTAATCCTCAAAAATCTCTTCAAGCACAAGGGTTAAGCCAGGTAAAATGCTGGTGGTCACTTCCTCTCCAACAGTGAGTAGTTTGGTAGGCTGAAATTTACCCTGATCATCCAGTATATACCTGAAAAAACTTTTATCCTCAGGGCTCACGATCCAGTACTCTTTAACACCGGCCTCCTCATAAACTTCATATTTATTGATCAGCTCTTTTTTATTGTTACCTGGCGATAAAATCTCTACCACAATATCGGGTGCACCGATGCAGCCACGATTATCTAGCTTGCTTTGATCGCAAACCACCACAATATCGGGTTGCACAACAGTAAATACTTCTTTATCGGCCTGTGTTTTCTTGGCCAGTCGGACATCAAAAGGTGCACTATATACTTCGCATTGGTGACCTTTTAGAACATTATAAATAGGACCAAATATTTGTCCGGATATTTTTTGATGAATCCGGTTAGGGCCAGGGCTCATGCTAAAGATGCGCCCTTTAATAATTTCCAAACGCTCTTCAAATTCAAAACGCATGTAATCTGCATAACTGTAGTATGCAGAAAAATCTACCTCGTTAACGGTTTGGATAGGAGGGAGTTCCTCTTCGGTTGGGTATGGTTTAATATTTTTCATAGTGGCGTTAACCAAATATAACAAATATTAAACGATTGGTTAAAAATCTATCTTTAAACGCAAGCCGCCGTTGGTCAGATTCAGGTTTTCTTTAGAGAAAGTTTTCATTGGCAATCTTAAAAAAGGCTCAATGGCAATGTTGTTCTTTTTCGAAATTTTTTGCTTATAACCTAACGAGAAATTGTAAAAACCAATGTACTTATCCGGATCTAAATTGTTTTCAGGCTGCGGTTCGGTTGTTTTTTCCTGTACAATCAACATTTTCGAATCGGCCAGACCATTTGCCGTTGAATAGGAAACATTTTGCACCTGGTTTACGATATAATTATTCTGCTGGCTATTGTTAATTACGGCTAAGGCCGAAACCCCTATGCCGGTATAAAGTTTATCGCTAATGTTATATTTTAACTCTAAAGGAATGTTTATTCCTCGAACTTTAGCATCAACTGAAGATAAATTTTTGCCCGATAAGCTTTGTGGTGCCTGGGCATTGAGTGATTCGGTAGTGCTAATCGAAGCATAAGAAACACCAGAACTGATTGATAATTTATTGGCAATGGCGTATGATAAGGATACACCATAATTCATGGTTACCTTATTGTCATTCCCCATGGCAGGGGCTACATAAACATCTGGTGTCCATTTAGATGGCTGACCAGCTTTTGTAACGGGTTTATTTTGATTGTCGCGGCTATCCTGCGCCAGTAAATCCTCAAACCTCATTTTTGGTGTCTGAGCAGGAGCAGGTGCAGTTTTTTTCTGCGTATTTAAAATATCGATAGGTTTAAACGAAGAACCCGCCAGATTAATGCCTTTAAGGGTATTTTCTAGCAAATTAACATTCGTTAATTCAATTTCATTAGTAGCTTGTTGCAGTGTAAAACTGGTGTTTTCAGTGGTTACGGGCTTTGTGGTACCTGTATTTTGAACAGGTTTGCTGCTGGCTAAAATTGATGCATTCTTATCATTCAGGTTGGTTACCGGAGTAGCATTTTCTTTAATGGTTGCATTTTTATCAATTGCTGGTTTAGTATCCGCTTGCTGAAGTTGTTTTAACTGAGGTTTAACTGCAGCGATACCATTTTTCTGATCCTGGTTATTAAGCGCAAAAAATACGCCTCCAAATACAAAAATTAAGGCAGCAGCAGCCCATAACGGCCAAAAAGCAATGCGCCGTTTTTTCTCCTCTGTTCCTGAAAAGCGCTCCCATGCCCCCGCAGGATAATGTTCCTCGTGGCTTTGAAGCTGTGATTTGATATGCTCAATTAATTCCTTATCCATTTTTTTCATATGAATTAACCAAGGTATTTAGGTAAAGGGTACGTAACTTATTTTTGGAGCGTGTAAGGTAAACACGGCTCGAACTTTCTGGTATATTTAGCATTTTCGATATCTCATCGTGTGCAAAACCTTCAATTTCATATAAGTTAAATACCAGTCTCTGCGTATCTGGTAAGTGATTTAGTAAGTTCAAAATATCATTAACATGCAGCTCGGAAGCAACCGAAACCTGGGTAACCGGATGTTCGTGTTCTGCCAGATCATCAACATAAAACTGAATTTTTGAACTCCGTATTTTATCTATAGCCGTGCGCGAGGCAATCTGCGCAATCCAGCCTTTAAACGAACGCTGTAATTCTTCGGGGTTTTTCGGGGCTTTGAAAGTGCCAACGTGCTTGAAAATTTTGATAAAAGTGTCATTTACAAGCTCTTCGCTATCCGAAGGGTTCTTGGTATACCTTAAAATAATGCCCATTAAATAGCCATAAAATGATTTATACATCATTTCTTTACAGCCATTGTCGTTTTTTACACAGCCTTTTAAAATTTCCTCAAAACTGAGTATTTTTTTTACCACCCCTGTAAAGGACTATTAATTAAAGGTTTATCATGATTAATTTTTCAAATTTAAGAAAATAACACCGCGCAAAAGTTTGTGCAGTGTTATTTTCAGTTTCCACAGGTAGGTAGATTATTTATTGGTCATAACTGACAAGCCAACTCCGGTGCTATCGGTTTTAGATGATAATCCTTTAGCCCAGATGGTATAAATTTTTCCTTTTTCAATTTTTACAGCTGGCAAACTAACTTTAACTGTTCCACCTTGTTTTAACTGGAAAGTGTAGCTGTCGTTAGGTGCAATGCTGGTAAAAGGGGTAAATTCTTTAAATGCTTTGGCGGTAAATAAAGGTGCATCAGTACCGGCAACAGCTAAATCGAATGGACTTGAACCCGGACTTAAGTTTACGAAACGAACTTTAGCCTTATCAGTTTCAGGTGCTTTTAAATCGTCTTCCAATACTAACAGTTTTGTCGATTTTAAGGTGTCAACCACAAAAACAGAGTAAAAAGAGCCCGATTTTAAAGTGGCAGTAGTGGTAGTTAAATATTTTAACGAATCTTTTTTAGCTACGCCAACCAATCTGGTACCCGGATAAGCCGCATAATAGCCTAAATCTTTGGTATAAGTAAAGCTGTTTATTTTTTGGTTGTCGAGTACAAAATCTAAAGCAGCAGTTCCTGGTGATGCGTGTACGAAGCCAATACCGGCGGCCTCAATAGGATCATTGTTAAAGTCTTTTTTACAGGCTGTTATGGTTATTGTGATTGCCAGGAGAGCGAAAATAATTTTAGTAGTGATACCGAAGTTTTTCAAATTAGTTTTCATTTTAATGTTTTAAATCAATTTTTTAATAAAATTGGTTAATGGCCATTAACGCTTTTTTCTTGTAAAACGATTAAGGCAATGAAAACGCTACAGCGGATGGATATTTTTTAAAAAAGAAAAGCCGCCCCGGTTTTTCGGGGCGGCTCATTACGTATATTTTCGATGTTCTTACGAATACATTTCTTCGCGAAGTTTGGCAACATCCGCATTGTTAATGTATTCATCGTAAGTCATTAACTTATCAATAGTACCTTTTGGTGTAATTTCGATAATCCTGTTAGCAACAGTTTCGGTTAACTGGTGATCTCGTGAAGTAAACAAAATCGTGCCTTTAAAATCTTTCATACCGTTGTTTAATGCCTCAATCGATTCTAAGTCAAGGTGGTTGGTTGGCTCATCAAACATTAGTAAGTTGGCTTGTTGTAGCATCATTCTCGAAAACATACAACGCATTTTCTCACCTCCCGATAATACTTTAACGTTTTTCAATACTTCCTCGCCCGAAAATAGCATACGGCCTAAAAAGCTGCGTACAAATTGCTCATCGGCATCAGTGCCAGAGTATTCACGCAACCAATCAACCAGGTTTTCGTCTTTTCCTGCAAAGTATTCAGAGTTATCGTTAGGGATATCGGCCGTACTGATGGTAACACCCCATTTAAATTCACCTTTATGCTCAGCATCGCGGCCGGTTAACACATCGTAAAATGCTGCAGTAGCCAAACTGTTTTGTGATAAAACGGCAATCTTATCGCCCTTATTTACCATGAAAGTGATTTTATCGAATAATACACCGTCATTTCCGCTTTTACCTAAGTTTTCTACCTGTAAAATCTGGTCACCAGCCTCACGACCTGTATTATTGAAAATAATGGCCGGATATTTACGGCTCGATGCCTTAATCTCGGTAATATCAATCTTATCTAAAGCTTTTTTACGCGAAGTTGCCTGTTTTGATTTCGAAGCATTTGCACTAAACCTGCGGATAAATTCCTGCAACTCCTTAACCTTATCTTCCATTTTCTTGTTCTGGTCGCTACGTTGTTTTAACGCCAGCTGACTTGATTCGTACCAGAAAGTGTAGTTACCGGTGTAGATACTCATTTTAGCAAAATCGATATCCACAATATGCGTACAAACCGCATCCAGGAAGTGCCTGTCGTGCGATACAACCAATACAATATTCTGGTAATCGGCTAAAAAGTTCTCTAACCAGGCGATGGTTTCGATGTCCAAATCGTTGGTAGGCTCATCCAGTAATAAAATATCAGGATTGCCAAATAAAGCCTGCGCCAATAACACACGTACTTTTTGCGTGTTATCAAGCTCTTTCAGCAATTTATAGTGGTTTTCTTCTGTAATACCCAAATTGCTTAAAAGCGTTGCTGCATTGCTTTCCATGTTCCAGCCATCCATCTCCGCAAAAAGATTTTCCAGTTCACCCGCACGTTCGCCATCTTTTTCAGAAAAATCTTCTTTCATGTAAATGGCATCTTTTTCTTTCATGATGGCATAAAGTTCTTTATGACCAATCATTACTGTTTCTAATACCGAAAACTCATCAAATTCGTAGTGGTTCTGTTTTAAAACCGCCATTCTTTCGCCCGGAGTAAAAGCAACACTGCCCGAAGTTTGGCTAACTTCTCCTGATAAAATTTTTAGAAAAGTAGATTTACCTGCACCGTTAGCCCCAATTACACCATAACAGTTGCCCTGGGTAAATTTTAAGTTAACATCCTCAAATAATGTGCGTTTGCCGTATCGTAACGATAAATTAGAAACTGAAATCATGCTATAATTGAAATAAGGCGCAAAGATAGTCAAAAAGGTTGAGGCTGGAAAGGATGGAAGGATGAAAGGTTGAAGGTTGAAGGCTGGAAGGTAGGAGGGTTTAAGGTGTGGAGGTATTGAACTCGCTAGATAAACAATAAGGTTTTATCTGTTAATCTGTAGCAAAACATTTATTTTAGCCTCATGGAAAACCATCCGCTACTCGAAACCATCAAAACCACCCTGCAAAAGAATAAGGTAGAAAAACTGGCCGCTATTGCATCTGAAGATACTTTTTCGGTTAAAGATTTAATTGATATCAGTTTCTATAAAGATGAACAAATTGGTTTCAGGGCAGCCTGGATTTTAGAAAACGTATATAGCAATCACCAGGATCGCTTTTTGCGGCACACGCTTTATTTTCTGGAGAAATTTCCACAGCAAAACAATTTTTCAGCCCTCAGGCATTTCGTCAAAATCCTGGCTTTTATGACAAAGAAAAATGCTTCGCCTGAAATAAAAGAAATTATTCGTGATTATGATACCGATCATTTGGTAGAAGTGGTTTTTAGCTGGTTAATTGACGAAAAGGTGCCTGTTGCCATTAAATCGCACTGCTTAAATATCCTCGCTAATTTGAATACCAAGCACGAGTGGATTAAAGACGAACTCATGGAGACTATGGATTTTTTAGTCGATAAAGAAAGTATTGCTTTTTTTGCTAAGGTTAAACAAATCAGGAAGCAGTTGGCAGGGAGCAGGGTACAGAGAATCAAGTAAATTGGGTATAGAGCGTTAAGTATGGAGAATCAAGTAGCAAGTACTCAGCTTGGGTCTTTTTGCTTTAGTCTTTAATCTTTCCGCTATATTTTTGGTTGATAAAAAGTCAAACCTTTAAGCATTTTGACCTTAAACCTTAAACCTCATGCCTTTTACCTTATATTTACCAGATGAGCACTAATTACGAAATTGTATCAAAAGTTATAAAAGAGCGCCGCAGTATTTTTCCGGCCAGTTATATTAAAAAGGAAATTCCGGTTGAAGTGATTAACCAGATTTTAGAAACTGCCAATTATGCGCCAACCCATAAATTAACAGAACCCTGGCGTTTTGTGGTAATCAGGAAAGCAGGTTTAGCCAGATTAGGTGAAGAATTGGGGCGCTTGTATAAAGCCCTGGTTAGCCCGCAACAGTTTTTGCAGAAAAAATACGATAGTTTTGCGGAGAAAACAGGTCAGGCCGATTGTATTATTGCCATTAACATGCAGGTGAGCGGCAAAATACCTGAATGGGAAGAACTGGCAGCTGTCGCCTGTGCCGTACAAAATATGGCCATAACTGCTGAAAGTTTAAAAGTTGGCGCTTACTGGAGTTCGCCACCGCTTATTGATGATCTGGACGATTTTTTAAACCTGAAAGCAAACGAGAAATGCATCGGATTGTTCTACATGGGCTATCACAACGAAAAACCCTGGACGCCAAACCGTGGGCCAATGTCCGAAAAGGTGAGTTGGATTGAGCAGTAGTTTTGAGATTCAAGTTTTGAGTTGGGAGTTTCGTTAAGAAAGTCTTTTGCTAATTGAAGGGATTTCTTCAATTTAGACGAAATATTGGTTCTATAAAAAGGAAAACAATGCTAAATCCACTCGATCAGTATTTCGAACAGAAAAACGAGCCTGTTAAAAGTTGCCTGCAGTATTTAAGGTCGCTTTTAACAGGTTATACCGGTATTACAGAACATTGGAAATATGGCATGCCTTTTTATTACCATAAAGGAAAAATGTTCTGCTATCTTTGGGTGCACAAAAAACTCCATCAGCCTTATATTGGTTTGGTAGATGGAAAACACATCGAACACGAAGATTTACTGCAAGAGAAAAGAGCCCGAATGAAGATTTTATTAATCAACCAGCTGGAAGATATTCCCAAAGCAAAAATAGAATCCATTCTGGCGCAGGCTTTTGCCTTTCGAAAGTAAATCCGTTCATTTCCCTTCATCCATTTTATATTATTACATTTCGCATTATGTCTGCTTTAAAGTCGAATTTATTTCAATTGTGTTTAACTTTTATTCAAAATAGGATTGAGAATATCACCTATTCCATGGAGCAGGCGCGTCAGGCATCAAACGATGATACCAAGAGCAGCGCGGGCGATAAATATGAAACTACACGCGAAATGATGCAGCAGGAAATGGACCGTAACAGTAAGTTGTTGTACGAAGCGGGGCAACAGAAAATAGCCTTGCAACTGCTTGAAAATGTAGAACCAGCTAAACTGGTCAAAAATGGAAGTGTGGTATTAACTTCTGAAGGTAATTTTTACATCAGCATTAGTGCGGGCGAATTAAATGTAGACGGACAGAAATTCTTTGCGGTATCGCAGGCATCGCCTATTGGTAAATTGCTGATTGGAAAAGCCATAGGCGAAAGTTTTAAGTTTAATGGCAAGGAGTATTTGGTGAAAGATATTTTATAGTAAATTTAAGCTTTGAGCTTAAACATTCAATTCGCCCAGGTGATAATTATAATCTTTTAGCTAGATGATATATGCTCCGAGGTGATAATTATAGTCTTTTGATCAAATGATATATGCTTTGAGGTGATAATTATAGTCTTTTAGCTAGACGATATATGCTCCGAGGTGATAATTATAATCTTTTAGCTAGACGATATATGCTCCGAGGTGATAATTATAGTCTTTTAGCTAAATGATATATGCTTTGAGGTGATAATTATAGTCTTTTAGCCAAATGATATACGCTTTGAGGGTATAATTATATCTAAATATTGATTTTCATCCTGATTTTGTCAAAGGATCTGCTCAAACACTGCGGTAAGCACTTTATTTATTTCTCCCGCTGATTTAAGAAAATAAGCACAGAAATTATCAGTTGTCAGTTGTCAGTTTGAAGTGGGTAAAAAAAGATTCAAATTTTAAACTCTGCGTTAATCCGCGTAATCTGCGGGAACCATTGTATTAATGTTTTTCCCGCTGATTTAAGGTGATAGGCGCAGAAGTTATCAGTTGTCAGTTTGAAGTGGGTAAAAAAAGATTCAAATTTTAAACTCTGCGTTAATCCGCGTAATCTGCGGGAACCATTGTATTAATGTTTTTCCCGCTGATTTAAGGTGATAGGCGCAGAAGTTATCAGTTGTCAGTTTGCAGTGTGCAGTTTTCATTTATGCTCACACCCATTTCTAACGCGTGCGTTATAATTAAGCGTTTTAATGCAATACAGCAGTGAAATTTATTTCAACCCCATTCTTGTAACAAAAGTTGGCACCAGATAAGGTTTGAGTTCAGCAAAAGGAATAAATACCACAATCTGCCCCTGCGCATAGCTGGCAACTTCGTAAGGGTTGTACATAAAAGCAAGCCCGCTGCTATTGAAGTAAAAGTTTTTGTTAGGCTTTAAAAAATTATCAAACAAAACCGAGTTAAGGGCATCGTTAGCTTTAACATTGTATTCTTTTCTGAAGTTTTTTTCTACAATGCGCTGTAAGGTATTGCTGTCAATTTTAACTACATCGCTTAAAGTCATTTGCTTTTTGCTCTGCACGTCTAAGCAATACATGGTACTGCTGTAATTACCATGGGCTCCACCAGTGTAACTATCAGCCAGAAAATCGATTACCACATAGCCATTGCCATTAAAACTTATACTTTGCTGGCTGTTATTGGTATAATTCATCCAGGCTTCAAAATCGTCAGTCCTGCCATTTTTTTGCTGGTCGGCCACTTCGCTAACATAATCTTTAAAGTAGGCCTGTGCGATAGTTTTAAAGCCAGTTTCGCGGTTTGCATTGTTTTTAATACCAACTATCTGTTTAAGCTGATTATCTAACCAGATGCTCTGATCATCCTGCTTTTTAGCTTGTAAGTATTCGAAGCTGATTTGTGCCGAAGGCGATTTGGCTTTGTTGGCAAAAGCCTTTGCCGAATCCTGATAAATACCGGCTATAAATTCGTAACTACCTTCGGGATATGCCTCTGTTAGTAAAACCGGATGTTGTTTGGTTTTATTTCCACTTTCCCAGGTACCTTTAAATGCGTTACCGGTCCATTTTAAAGAAAAGTGGGGCTGTTTGGCGTTCTGGTCGAAGTAATAATCGTAAAAACTGTTCTCGCGCAACACTACACTATCTGCTCCAATTAAGGTATCGCTGGCCAAATTGAGCCATGAACCATCGTAATAATAGTTTCCATCATATTCGCCATTTACTTTTTGCAGGTTTACCACCACTGTTTTACCGTCAATTGTACCTGTTAAACGTTTGTAAAAGTTTTCAGGTAAAGCGGTTTTGGTCGTTTGGGTACTGTCAGTATTTTCCGTACTGTTTGTATTGTTTTTAGGGTTGTTACAAGCCGATGCAATCAGCAATCCGAAAAGGCAAAAAGGGATAAGATATTTCATAAAGCAACAATTAATTCGCTTATAACTTACAGTCGAAACTAAGGTTTTGTTTTATTAAAGCTCTTGTTAATGCTGTAATACAGGTTTTTTGCGGTATATCTTCCCGGGTCAATTATCCTTCTGATGGTCAACAACGGATAGTTTTCATCGCGCGCAGTCGATAAAATAAAAGCGGCCTTAAATCCGTGTTCTTTCAGTTTATGCAGGTTTGCCGCTTTGTACACGCCATAAGGATAGGCGAAATATTCCACTTTTTTGCCTGTAATTTCTTCCAGCTTTTTTGTGGGTTCATCAATCTGGGTTTTCCAGTCTGCATCCGTAAACTGGGCAAAGTTTTTATGGTCGTAGGTATGACTGGCAATGGTATTTCCTTCGTCAGAGAGTTGTTTAATCTGCTCTTTGGTCATATAATTAATGCGCCCTTTTCTACCGATTGATACCGTCATGATAAAATAAACACCCTTGAAACCATGTTTTTTCAGTGTGGTGTTGCCCACCGTAAACTGATCTTCATCGGTATCATCGAAAGTAATCATAATGGGTTTCTCCGGTAATTTGGCGCCATAAACCAGATAATCGTACAACTGATCGGGTAAAATAGAGTGATAACCACTATCGGCCAGCATTTTCATGTGTTCCCTGAATTTATCTGGCGCTATAATGTCATCGTGTGCCCTTTTGCTGTCGCTCGCTGTGGTGTTTCTAATCTGGTGATAACACAAAACCGGTACTTCCCGCCGGGCGAGGATCGTTTTCGCATCAGCAGGTTTTGTATTTACCGAATCTGTTTTAGCCGCTTCAGTAGCCGTTTTTGCGGCAGGTTTTTCCTTTGCTGCGTTCGATGGCTGGCATGAAGCAAATAATACACAAGAAAGCGCGCCGTAGAGCAGAAAATTTTTCATGTTCCTTATGCAGTTAAAAGCTGTTTTTAATGCTGTTGCTCAATGTTTTTGGCGACCAGTAACCGCTTGCAATAATTCTGCGGATGGTAAACAAAGGATCTTTTTCATCACGTTTGGTAGAAAGCTGATAAGCCATTCTGAAACCGCGTTTTTTCAATTCAGGAATACCTTCTGCATTCCATAAACCAAATGGGTAAGCAAATTCAGTCATTTTTTTGCCTGTAATCTCTTCCAGTTTTTTGGTTGGTTTATCCAGTTGCTCTTCCCAGTCTTTACCAGCATATTTTTTAAAGTTTTTATGGTCGTAAGTATGGCTGCCAATCACATTGCCTTCGTCAGCAAGTTGTTTAATCTGCTCCTTAGTCATGTAATCTACAAATTTACCCTTACGGCCAATCGAAACCGTCATGATAAAATAAACTGCTTTAAAGCCTAGCTTATCTAAGGTCGGACGTACAATTGTAAATTGGTCCATGTCGGTATCATCAAAAGTTAACATGATGGGTTTGCTTGGCAAGGCCGCACCTGTGTTCAGGTAAGCATAAAGCTGATCGGGCAGAATGGTGTGGTAACCACTGTCGGCCAGCATTTTCATCTGATCTTTGAAATTCTGGATTTCTACGATATAATCTTTACCCACTTTTCCATCAGTAGGTTTCCAGTTTCTCACCTGGTGGTAACACAAAATAGGTACTTGTTTGCGGGCTAAGATGGTTTTGGCATCAGCCACTTTTATTTTCGATACATCAACGGCAGCAGCTCCGGTATTTGCAGTGGTTTGCACTGTTTTACCAGTCGAATCTTTTCCTGTTGAACTCTCTGTTTGCGATTTAGATTGGCAGCTGGCGAATAGGATAGCACCTGCTGTAATTAGCGTTAGTAGGCTGTATTTCATAGTTATTATATATGCTTGCAAAACTATAAAATCCCTTAGTTATTTTATATCAAATGTAATGTTGTTGATAATTATTTGTGTGGGCTTGATATTTAAATAAACTATCGTATTTATTACAAAATTAAACAGCTTAATCGGCTTTAATTAAATAATTTAGCCGCTCCAAACCATTATTCATGAATAAACTTTACAAACTACTTGTTTGCGCGCAGTTTTTGTCGCTAACTGTTGCCGCACAAACCAAAACATTTACCATTACCGAAAATACTCAGCCGCAACCTAAAGCAAATTATCAGCTTGCTTCGCGTTTTTCGCCAAATAAGCTGAAGAAAATGGTATATTCTACTGCGGTAGATCCACATTGGTTAAAACTAAGTAACCGTTTCTGGTACACTTTCGAAAGCCCAAAAGGCAAATTCTGGTACCTGGTTGATGCCGCTGCCAAAAGCAAAAAAGTAATGTTCGATAATGCCAAACTGGCTGCAGATATTACGTTAATTGTACGCGATCCATTTGATGCCGAGCACCTGCCTTTAGAGAACCTGAAGTTTGCAGCCGATGAAAAAAGCATTTCTTTCGAAGTTAAAAGTACGGTTGATGAACTGAAAAAAGACCGCAAGGATAAAAAAGCGGCCGATTCATTGCAGAAGAAAATCTATTCTTTTAAATACGACCTGGCTACAGCGAAATTAACTGAGATCCCTAACTTCAGCAGACCTAAACCAAAACCAGGCTGGGGTTCGGTAGCGCCTGATTCGTCGGCGATTATCTTTTCGCGCAATTACAATTTGTATTGGATGGATAAAGAGAACTACAAAAAAGCAGTTAAAAATGAAGATGATAGCACCATTGTAGAGCACCAGTTAACCAAAGATGGCGTTAAATTTTACTCGTACGGAAGCGATGGCGATGGCGAAAATAACGTAGAGAACGAGAAAAATAATAAAAAACGTCGGGGAGCTTATGTGCTTTGGTCGCCAAATTCGAAGTATTTTGTGTTAGATCGTACCGATTCGCGCAAGGTGAAAGATCTTTGGGTAATTAACAGTGTTACACCTGGCCGCCCAACTTTAGAAACTTATAAATACCAGATGCCGGGTGAGGCAGAGGCCCCTCAGGATGAAGTATTGTTGTTTGATTTTAATGCAAAAACCTACAAAAAACTCAATGTTTCGGCGTTTAAAGATCAAAGTATTTCGGTGTGGAGCAAACCTGCCTTAAATAAAGATCGCGATAACGAATTCCGCCCGTCGGTTTGGCTGGGTAACGATAACCGTTTCTATTTTTCGCGCACCAGTCGCGATTTAAAGCGCATTGATATCGGTACCGTTGATATTGCTACCGGTAAAGTTACACCATTAATTGACGAGCGTTTTAATACCTACGTTGAAGTAAACCGTCCGGGTTTGGTAAACGATGGTAAAGAGTTGATTCACTGGAGCGAGCGTGATGGTTGGGCACATTTTTATCTTTTTGATGAAAATGGAAAGCTGAAAAACCAGATTACCAAAGGCGCTTTCCACTGCGAAAGTATTGTAAATATCGACGAGAAAAAGCGTGTGCTTTATTTTACTGCAAATGGCCGGGAGGGGAAAGAAGATCCTTACTATTTACATTTATACAGCATCAATTTCGATGGGTCGAACATGAAGCTGTTAAATGCAGGCGATTTCGACCATGCCATTAACATGAACGATAACAATTCATTTTTCGTTGATAACTATTCGAGGGTAAATACGGTACCTAAATCGACCTTGTATGATGGTGCAGGCCGGAAAGTAATGGAGTTAGAAACTACCGATCTTTCATTGCTAATGGCTGCCGGTTATAAATTTCCTGAGCCTTTTAAGGTTAAGGCTGATGATGGCATAACCGATTTGTACGGTGTAATGTATAAGCCCTTCGATTTCGATCCGAATAAAAAATACCCGATCATCGAGTATGTGTACCCTGGACCACAAACAGAGGCGGTAAACAAAGCCTTTAGCAAAAGTATGGACCGTACCGAGCGTTTGGCGCAGTTTGGCTACATTGTAATTACAGTAGGTAACCGTGGCGGTAATCCTTCGCGTTCTAAATGGTACCATACCTATGGTTACGGAAACCTGCGCGATTATGGCTTAGCCGATAAGAAAACTGCTGTTGAACAACTGGCTTCAAAATATGCTTTTATTGACGAATCGAGAGTGGGCATTACCGGTCATTCGGGTGGTGGATTTATGTCTACAGCTGCCATGTTGGTTTACCCCGATTTCTTTAAGGCGGCTGTTTCAAATGCGGGTAACCACGATAACAGCATTTACAACCGCTGGTGGAGTGAGAAACACCATGGTGTAAAAGAAACTATCTCGTTAAAAGGCGATACTTCATTTAAATACAGCATTGATAAAAACCCTGATCTGGCTAAGAACCTTAAAGGACATTTGTTATTGATGCACGGTGATGTGGATAACAACGTACATCCGGCGAACTCTATCCGTGTGGCTAATGCTTTAATGAAAGCCGGTAAACGTTTCGATTTCTTGCTTATTCCGGGGCAACGTCATGGTTTTGGCGATATGACCGAATATGCATTCTGGAAACTGGCCGACCATTTTAACAAATATTTAATTGGCGATTTTTCTACCCCAGCTGACGTGGATCTGGTAGAAATGGACCGTGATATTGAACAAAACGGAAAATAAGGTTTTTGTTTTTGAATTTTTATGAGCCATGGTTTGTGTCACACAAACCATATATCAAAAACAAAAAAGGTTCCGGAATATATCCGGAACCTTTAAGGTAATTAGCTGATCTGATCTGATTTTTACTTGTAAAGGTAGTTTACTGCAATTACGTCGTTTGCATTAAAGGTACGGTTACCGCCATTAGAGCAGGCCAACATAAATGAAGCTGCATCAGGTTGAGAAGGGGTACCCGGAATCCTTACCGCACCAACAGTCGATTTACCTTCGTTACCGGCACCACTTGAGCCGCAACTAAAGGCACGGTTCATGTAATCGGTATGGCGGAAACCAATGCAGTGGCCAACTTCGTGCTGGATCACTGAAGCCAGGTACAATAAATTCGGGTTGCTGCCATAAGCCGCTTCGTTGGTATTCATTTTGATCTGATTGTAAGGATTACCTGAAGACGTTGGGAAACCGGCCGAACCTAAAGTGATGAAACCCCCGCTAGGGCCTTCGTTAAAACCAACTACATCAATGTTACCTTTTGATCCTGTAGCTGCTCTCTGGAAAGTAATACGCAGGCCTAAAGAATTATAGCGCGAAATCATGGTATTAACCGCATCACTATAAACCTGAGGCAGGTTGGTAACCGATACGGTGATTACACGTGGCAAAGATTTAACCAGGTTTGTGGTTCTGTATTGCTCGGTTTCAGCAATATTCAGATTCGCATCTGTAGAAACCTCAGTTAAATTATCTTCTGTTAAAAAGATATCACCTTCAACTAAATAACCACCCTCTACTTTACGGATATTATCAGTGCTAAAGCCCAGCGTTTTTACTTGTGCCAGGGTATTGTTCGAAATATCAGTTTTATTCTCTACTGCGTTTTCTGTATTATTACTCTTACAAGAGTATAAAGTAGTGAATAGCAGGCACGCGGCTGCTAATGATAAAAATTTGGCGTTTTTCATTTTTGTTAGGTTTAAATGAATAATGATTAAAATAAGTTAGTTAATAATGTTTGCTAATTACCTTATAAATACTAATTTAGAGAAGAATTGCGATGTAAGCAAAATTTTACAATAAAATAATTCTTGAAAGTCAGTCCTGTATTTTTAGTTATATTATTATGTCTTTGTGTAGGTGCTTTAAACGCACAGTCACAACCTGGTGGAGTAGATAAAAATTTTCAAAAATTTCTTTCTGCAAAAGGCAATATCGAATTATTGCAGCCAAATGAACTGTTATTAGTCAGGTTTAACCATGCCCTAACCGCAAGTGAAATTCAATTGTTAAAGCCCAAAAAGAAACTCGCCGGCGACTACTTTATTGCAGAGAAAAGTGCAGTTTCAGCGCTTGCACCGAGTCTTGTTTACCAGGGGGTAGCCAGTGGTTTGTGGAAGGTAAGCGATGGGTTAATGAAACTGCTGAATAAAAACAGCAAAAAAAGCGATTCGTTACTGGTTAGACTGGCTGTTAAAAATTTAGCTGTTTCACCGGCTTTTCTCAAAAATTTAAAGGTTAAATCGGTTGATAAGGATAACAATATCTGCACCGTTTATATCTCACCTGATGACTTACAAGAGGTTTTAGCTTACGATGAGGTATTGTATGCAGATATTGTATCACAGGCAAAAACCGAAGTAGTAATTAATGGTTTAGATTTGGGCCTCAACCAGATAGCCAACGCGCATAGCCTGTTCCCGGGCATTGACGGAACGGGCATTAACCTTTCACTTAAAGAAGACATGTACGATGTAACCGATCTCGATATTTTGGGTAAAACAGTGCCCGGAGCTACACTTACGGGCAAAGCTACTGCGCATGCCACTACCATGGCAACTTTAGCCATTGGCAATGGTAACTCATTTATCCGTGGCCTGGGCGCGGCACCCAAAGCAAAGCTGGCTTTTTCGAGTTTCGATAATCTACTGCCCGATTTGCCGGCCGATTTAAATAAGTTTCAAATCCGCGTTCAAAACCATTCGTATGGTGTGGGTATCGATAATAACTACGGTATTGAAGCTGCTGCATACGATAAGCAGGTTTTTGAAACCGATACTTTAATCCATGTTTTTTCGGCAGGGAATAGTGGTACACAAACGCCATCTGCAGGCTTTTATCAGGGTATAACCGCCAGGGCTAATTTAACGGGGAATTTTAAACAGGCCAAAAACGTATTGGTTATTGGGGGAATAAACCGCGAAAATGTTGCTGAAAATTTAAGTAGCAAGGGGCCGGCTTACGATGGACGTGTAAAACCCGAGCTGGTATCTTTGGGAGAAGATGGTACATCCGGTTCTGCTGCCATTACCAGTGGATCAGTGATTCTTTTGGAGCAATTTTATCACCAGAAATTTAAAAAGGCCCCTTCAGCCTCGCTTATTAAAGCAACTTTAATTAATGCTGCCGACGATTTAGGAACGCCACACGTAGATTATGTATACGGCTATGGTAAATTAAATGTAGCCCAGGCGCTAAAAACGTTGGATGAGAACAGGGTGGCTGTTTATACGGTAGCCAAAGCCCAGGATTTGGTTACTCCTATAACTATACCGGCCAATGTTGCTGAAGTTAAAATTACGCTGGTATGGAACGATCCGGCTGCGGTAGTAAATGCTGCACAGGGCCTGGTAAATGGTTTAGATCTGAGCCTCGAAAACCCAGGTGGTAGCCTGACCTTACCATGGGTTTTAAATGCTGCGGCCAATTTAAATTCACTTTCTGCAGCAGCAGAGCGTAAGGCCGATTTAGTTAACAACATTCAGCAGGTTACTTTAGAAAATCCGGCGGCTGGTAGTTTTAAGATTCACGTAAAAGGGGATAGAATTACACAGGGCAGCCAGCAGAACTTTGCTTTGGCCTATAGCTACAGGCTTAAAAATACCTTTACTTTCATCACGCCCGAAAAAGAAGGCAGTTTTTTTGCCGGTGAAAACAATTATTTCCGTTGGGATAATACCTATAATTCCCAATCGGGCAATTTATCTATAAGTTATGATGAGGGTAAAACCTGGGAAACTATCGCCGCAGGTGTTGATCTAAGCAGGGGATTGTATAACTGGAATGCACCAGATCGTTTTGCCAAAGCCATTTTAAAAATGGAAGTAGAAGGCAATGTGATTTTGAGTCCAACTTTTACAATTTCGAGCCCCCGCATATTGAGAGTAGGCTATGTATGCAACGATGGCATTGTTTTAAACTGGAATCCACAGCCTGGCGCAAAAGATTATACCGTTTACAATTTGGTTAACAATGTATTGTCGCCCGTTTTAAACGTAACTGATACTTTAATCAAGCTTGAAATGGCTAAGGTAAACAGTAAATATTTCGCTGTAGCTGCCAACGGAACTAATTTTACAGGGTTAAAGACCTATACCATCGATTATACCCAGCAGGGGGTTGCCTGTTATGTAAGGAGTTTATCGGCCAATAATACCAGCGACGATAAAATCAGACTCGACCTGAGCATTGGCACCACGCTCGATATCAGGAACATCATTTGGGAGAAACAGACGGGCGTAAATACCTATACGGTTTTAAAACAAACACAGCCCGTTCAAAATCAACTGGATTACAGTATTTTGGACGAAAACCCCAAACTGGGGATCCAGTTTTACCGGGTTACCTTCGAAACCGCCAACGGTAAGTATAGCAGCGATCTCGCTTCCGCGGTATTCCTTAAAGAGAACGATTTTTCTTTTTATCCCAATCCGGTAAGCGATTACCTTACCATTTTAAGTGGTTCTTTTAAAGATTATAATCTATCTGTTTACAATATGCTGGGGCAAAAGGTTTTTGATGAAAAAGCATCCAGCACTAACCGCTTCGGGTTAAATGCATTGGCAACCGGTGTATATGTAGGGGTAATTGTACAGGATGGACAGCAGGTTAAGAAGTTCAAGTTGATAAAGAGGTAACTGATCATATTCTCCCTATTTCTTCGTATTTTTCAGAAAATAACATCTTAATATGAAAAAATCATGTTTGTTTTCGGTTTGTGCGCTCTTATTTTTCGCGTCCTGCAGGCAAGAGACAAAAACAGCCGCTGTTTCTGCTGATTCTTTAGCCATAAAAGCCATTAATGATGGCAGTTTAACACAATACCTTTCGGTTATTGCTGCCGATAGTTTGCAGGGAAGAAAACCCTTTACCGAGGGCGAAACCAAAACCATTAACTATTTAAAGGCACAGTTTGAGCAACTGGGATTAGCACCCGGCAATAACGGAAGTTATTTTCAGGAAGTACCCATGGTTGAGATCAAATCGGTGCCTGAAGATAAAATGGTATTGAAAGGGAAAACAACTTCGCTTGCGCTAAATTATTTAACCGATTTTGTTGCAGGTACAAGGCGCGTGCAGGAGGAGGTAAGCATTAGCAATTCGCCTTTGGTTTTTGCCGGCTACGGTATTGTTGCACCCGAATATGGCTGGAATGATTATGCCGGTTTAGATGTGAAAGGAAAAACCGTAGTAGTACTGATTAACGATCCGGGATTTGCCGATTCGACCTTGTTTAAAGGCAAAAATATGACTTATTACGGCCGCTGGACCTATAAATTTGAAGAGGCTGCCAGACAAGGCGCTACAGGGATTATTATTGTACACGATACCGAGCCTGCTGCTTATCCCTGGACAGTAGTAAGAAGCGGCTGGTCTAAATCCAAACTCAATCTCCAATCGGCCGATAATGGCATGAACAGGGCAGTGGTTGAAGGCTGGATTACTTTAGACAAAGCGAGGCAGCTTTTTGCACTGGATGGAAAATCCTTCGATCAGCTGGCTTTAAGCGCGCGTAAAAAAGGGTTTAAGGCTGTTGATTTAAATGTTACCACTTCACTTAAGGTTAAAAACACCATTAAAAAGTCGGTCACTTATAATGTATTGGCCACTATACCGGGCAACAAGCGTAATGATGAAGCCATTATTTATTCAGCCCATTGGGATCATTTAGGGATAGGCGAAAAAGTTAAAGGCGATTCGATTTACAATGGTGCAGTTGATAATGCCACCGGAGTGGCTTCGTTATTCGAAATTGCCTCAGCTTTTAAAAAACTGCCCAAAAATCCTGAGCGCACCATCTTATTTATTTCCTATACTGCAGAAGAGCAGGGTTTATTGGGTTCTGAATTCTATGCCAAACATCCGGTTTTTCCGCTGGCTAAAACGGTTGCCAATATCAATATGGACATGATGGGGATAGCTGGTAAAACCAAAGATATTGTGGTGTATGGTTTTGGTCAGTCAGAACTCGAAGATTATGCGGCCGAAGCTGCTAAAAAACAGGGAAGGGTAATTGTTCCCGATCCCGTTCCATCATCTGGCCTGTATTACCGTTCCGATCATTTTAACCTGGCTAAAGTTGGTGTTCCGGCTTTATTTACGGGTTCTGGTGTAGATAATGTTAAGCATGGCAGGGAATGGGGATTAAAACAGGTGGCTGATTTTACCAAAATGCGCTACCACTCACCACAGGATAATTTTGATGCCAAAACCTGGGATTTATCGGGTATTGTAGCAGATGTACGGATGCTTTTTGATTTGGGTTACCGTTTAAGCAATGAAGATACCTTTCCAAAGTGGAAAACAGGCTCGGAATTTAAAGCCATTAGAGAAAAGAAATAAACAAAAAGCGCCCCGTTGGTATACGGGGCGCTTTTCGAAAAAAAGTCATTAGTTAAATACTTCCTGCCGGAAGGATTTAATTAAAAGTGGAACTGTACACCTAATTTTGGCGCGAAAGTATTAGCTTCTAAACCGAAAGAGTTGGTGGTAGTTTTTGCACCAGTTGCTTCAGCTTTGATTTGGTTGTTTGCATAACCTAAACCGTTAACCGATACTTCGATACCGATTCTTTTGGTTGGGAAGAAAGCAAAACCCGGAGCAATGTTTACACCGATTGAAGTAGTAGTACCTACTTTAGCACCTGTATCGCCGTTAGCATCAACTGCTTTTACGGTACCGAAAGCCATAGGAACTGATAATTGTCCGAAGAATTTAAATTGCTCTGATAAACCAACATAGTAACGGCCAAAAGGCGAAACCTGGAAAGCACCAATTTGGTGTGGAGCTGCACCACTTACAGTTTTAGCATAAGTGTAACCTACACCAGTACCGATGGCAAAGTTGTTGCCTACAAAATAACCAACACTTGGGATTACGCTAAAGTCGATATCAGATTTAGCAGCACCTTCTACTTTGGTTGAATTAAAACCAACATTACCGCCTAAAATAAATTTTCCTTTTTCAGTTTGTGCTTTTGCACCAAAAGCTAAACCTGCTACTGCTACTAATGATAATAATAGTTTTTTCATTGTTTTATTAATTATATTTTGTGTTAAAAATATAGCCAGTTTTACTATTTTAATGTCTGACTATATTTGCCTAAAAGTCAACACTTGTGCCAAAAAACTTCCTTTAAGTCATCAAAAAATCAGTTTTATGTCAACCCCTTAATTTATAGTTAGATGTAAGTTTAGTGTTAACTCAATATTATTTTCGTGTGACTAAAAATCAATCGATTGATTAATTTTTTGGCTATGACAAATTGACAATCTGACTTTTTTTGTATAAATGTCAGACTTTTAAATGGTACAATCTGGCAGTTTTTTTAATTCATCTGGCAGTTGAGCAGGAGAGGTGGGCTTAAATGAAAAAAAGCAAACGGATACCCACCCGTTTGCTTTTTCCATCATTTTAGGATTTGATTAAATTAAAAAGTGTTGAATTTAAATTTCTGGTTATTTCCACCGCCTTCCGACCAGATGTTAAGTAAAGTACTGTTGGCTGTATTGCTACCTGGTACATCAACATTTTTTGAAGGCACATTGCGTGGTGATAGCGTATAATAACCGCCTTCTACCGGAATAATGTTAAATTGCTGGGCGGTGGCATTGCTATTGGTTCTTATTTCGAGTTTAGTACCGTTGGCAATAGCGGCACCTACTACGGTAAGTACTTTACCAGGCGCATTTAAAGGCGATAGCTGGTAATAACCCTCTGCATTTTTGCTTACACTCCACCGCGCATTGTTCGAATTACCGTCAGTATAAAGAATGATTTGCGCACCATCACTTGACGAGCCACCCGATACGTTAAGGAGTTTATTGTTGTCAAGGGCCGTTGCAATTTCATAATTGGTATTGGCAGGTAAGCCTACATAGGTAAAACCACTGTACATCTGGTTCACTGCAGCAATATCGCTGGGAGTTAAATTACTTGTGGGGTAACTGGATTGATAAGTCGAACCATCCAGTTTGGTTATGCTGGGCTGGCCAGTGTTGGAGAAAGCATAAGGCTCATACATCATAATCGATTCGAAATCGAATGAACCAACTGTAGTATTGCTACTGGCCGATAGTTTATTGAAATTAAACTCTTTATCGTCAGGAACATTTTCAGGGTAAAAAATAGCATAGCTGTCGCGATCGGGCCGGCACTGTTCGTGGTTTATACCCAGCGCATGGAATATTTCGTGCATCAATATACCCGGATAATTGTAATTGTATATATTGAGGTTTTGGGCACCGCCAACCATGCCCACTGATGAGCTGTTTCCACTACCTTTTACAAAATTGATGTAATTGGCCTGATTTGTTCTCTTGATAAAAACAACTGGCGATACCCTCGAAATGTTCTGCATAGCTTTTAATGTCCAAGAAGTATCTGCACCCAGGCCGGTAAGGTCATAGTAAACAATTCCGTTGGTCCATCTTTTTACCAGGTTGTTGATAATCAGCCCCCTTTCGGTAGTCGATAACGATTTATTGCTGTTTGCTTTTAAGAGGTTAAATTGCTGTGGGCTAAGTGTAATATCATCAGCAAAATAGTATATCCCGTTAATTTCCTTGATGATGATTTTGTTCCCATCTATAGTAAAAGTATAGGTTTGATCCGGACGGCTTTTATCGGGAACGGAATTTGTTTCATTTACTTTCTTACAGCTAAAAATGGTAAGCATAATACCAGTGGCCAGGCATAACGCCAGCCTGATCTTAATTTTGTTTGTTTTCATAAGGTTTAGGTTGTATTTGGTTATAAAATGATGGTAGTGCGTTGGTATATAGTTTATTATGTTTTTAAAGTTAAAGGCTATTTCGAAATTATATAGAAAATATGCGGCCGTTTAGTAGTATTTTAACCAAATATAGTTGTATTTTAATATTTACTTTGATGTATTTAAATTTCCCTATTCAAATTTGTAAAGGGCAAGTGTCTGATTCAGTGAAACATGGTATAAAAATATAATCCTTATTTTTGGCGCATAATAACATTTTGCTATGACCGAAAATACCTCTACCACAGCCATTATTGAAAAAACTGTTTTTCCGATCCTGTTTGCTTTAAGTTTCTCGCACCTTTTAAATGATACCATTCAGTCGCTCATTCCGGCAATTTACCCCATCATTAAAACCAGCTATCAGCTTAGTTTCTCGCAAATTGGACTCATTACACTAACATTTCAGCTGGCGGCTTCTTTACTGCAACCTTTTGTGGGCTTGTATACCGATAAAAAACCACAACCTTATTCGCTTGCCGTTGGTATGGGCTTTACGCTAATTGGTTTGGTGTCGCTTTCGCAATCCACGCACTTTTATACCATCTTGTTATCGGTTTGTTTTATCGGTATTGGTTCTTCTATTTTTCATCCTGAAGCTTCGCGTATGGCGCATGCCGCATCAGGAGGGAAGAGAGGCCTGGCACAATCTGTTTTTCAGTTAGGTGGCAATGCAGGCAGCTCTTTAGGTCCATTGTTGGCGGCCTGGATTATTGTACCTTATGGACAGTTTAGTGTAGTTTGGTTTTCAGTTATTGCCCTTTTAGCCATCATCATATTAACTTATGTAGGCAACTGGTATAAAGGTTTTATGCTTTCAAGAAGTAAAAAAGTTAATATTCAGACCGTTGTTAATCAGTTTTCGAGAACCAAGGTTATCTTTTCGGTATGTATTTTATTGCTGTTGATTTTCTCTAAATACTTTTACATGGCCAGTTTAACCAATTATTTTACCTTTTATTTAATTGATAAATTCCATGTTTCGGTACAAACTTCGCAGGTTTACCTGTTTGTATTTTTATTTTCGGTAGCTGCCGGAACCTTATTGGGCGGACCAATTGGCGATAAAATAGGCCGGAAATATGTAATCTGGGCTTCTATTTTAGGAACTGCGCCCTTTGCTTTATTGTTACCTTATGCCAGCTTGTTCTGGATAGGCGTTTTAATTGTACCCATTGGGATGATTTTAGCTTCGGCATTTTCGGCTATACTGGTATATGCGCAAGAGCTTATTCCGGGTAAAGTTGGCCTGGTAGCCGGTTTGTTTTTTGGCTTTGCCTTTGGTATGGGTGGGATAGGGTCGGCGCTTTTAGGTAAACTGGCCGATTCTACCAGTATTGAATATGTATTTAATGTGTGTGCATTTTTGCCATTGATCGGTTTGCTCACCGGTTTCCTTCCTAATATCGAAACCAAAAAGAAATAAAACAAAAAAATCCCATCACTGATGGGATTTTTTGTTTTGATTGAGATTTTGAGGTTAAAATAGGATATAAATCTTAAAGCCAAGGTTATTGATAAAGCCTTGTGTATTTAAATTGAAATTTGTGTTTTCGTTTGAGTAGTAACTTTGATTTGTTGATTCTGTTTGCTTTGTTTTGCTATAACTAAAATCTGCACTCAATAAAGAAGTTTCTAAGGCAAACCTTTTAGATATAAACCAGGTAATGCCGCCATAAGCACCAACATTATATTGATTCCCAATATTGGTGCTAGTCTGTGGATAAGATGGATTTGTGTTTGAGTTTTCTGTCTTACTATGGGTGTAACCAGCTCTACCGCCTGCATAGGCGAAAAGTGTTTTTACTATAGGGAAGTAATGTTGATAGTTTAAATTTCCGCCATAGCTTTTTTGTTGTTGCTCAGAATTGTTGGTATTACTATATTTATTGAGCCCATAGGTTAAATCCAATCCAAATTTGCTATTATCTTTAAAGAAATAGCCATAGCCCAGTGTAAAAGTATTGTTTTGAGTTTTGTTCTCGTAATTGATTCCCTGGTAGCTGTTATCCTTGCTTTTGTTTGTGTAAGTGTTTACACCAAAGCTTAGCGCATTTGTACCTTTTGTTTGGGAAAACGCAGACAGCGACATTCCAACTGCCATAGCAGCAAGTAATAATTGTTTTTTCATTTTCATTTGTGTTTTTGTGTATTCAATTATAAACTAAAAAAATGATATAAAACTAATTTTTTAGTTAAATAATTGTTAAGCGATTGATAATCAGAAAATAAAAATATCCGGTCGAACTGAATACCGGATATTGAGTTTGTTTTTATGATTATTTAGCATTCTCTTGCATAATAAACTGATAGAGCTCAATAGGCGAGGAGATAAAATTACTGCCGGTTTGGCCTGAAATGGATTTGAGTTTACCATTTTCTTCAGGAAAAATACTGCGGTGATACTCGATCTGAGCTCCGCCAATAGATTTGATTTTACCATTTTCTTCCGGAAAAATGCTTCTGTAGTATTCTACTTTGGTATTGCCTATTGATTTTACTTTACCATTTTCTTCGTCGAAAATACTTCTGTAATAGGTAAATTCAATATCACCAATCGATTTGATCTTTCCGTTTTCTTCCGGGAAAATACTTCTGTAATAGGTTACGGTTTTGTTGCCAACAGATTTTAATTTTCCATTCTCTTCAGGGAAAATACTTCGGTTGTACTCAAATTTGGTATCGCCAATGGATTTAATTTTGCCATTTTCCTCCGGAAAGATACTGCGATAGTATTCGAATTGGGTATTGCCAATTGATTTAACCTTTCCGTCCTCTTCCGGAAAAATACTTTTAAAATATTTTACCTCCTGTGCCTTTGTGTTTATAGTAAGGACAGTTAAAAACAAGCAGCTTAATATTTTTAAGCCATTTATGGTAGGGTTCGATATGTTTTTCATAATGAAGCGTTAAAAGTGATAATTTACGGTAAATGTAGGGGTGAAGTTCTGTAAGGCCAGTCTCAGGTTATTGGTCTTATCGTAATTGTACAGCGATTCGGAAGCATAGTAATTCTGATGAAAGAACGTTACAATCGGAAACGAAAACTCGAGCGTGGTGTGGTTGGATAGGGAATAAGTAAAGCCCGGACTTAAGCTAGCCCCATATCCTTTTACCTTGGCATCGGTCTTAATTAAATAGCCTTCCTCATCAATCCGGTTAAAAGTGTTAACCTGAAGCAACAGATTGGCCTGCATAAAGAACTTAAAATGATCTTTTACATCTACATATTTGCGCAGAAAAGGAGAAAAGCCAAAGCTAAATTCTTTCGGGCCATAACGGTCTTCGTAGCGGCCATCTTCTTCATCCCATGAAATGTAGCTTTCGCCACGTAATTTGGAAAGGTTTAAAGGGAGCTCGAGGCCAATAGCCAGGTTATTGGCTAAAAAATAACCTCCTCGTGGAGTTACGGTAAAGGTGTTGAGGCTTGGGGCCGAACTGTTTTGTTTAGAAGTGCCAAAGCTTACGCTGAGGCCGGCAAAGCCTGTTCCCTTTTCAGTTTGGGCATAACAGCGCCAACTGACGGCGCATAGCAGCGCCATGATGATTAATTTAGGTTTCATTATGTTGTGTTTTTGTGTGTAATCAATAATAATCATTATTGAAACAAAAAGCAAGAAATGAAACTATCATGTTAGTTACTTTAATGAACATTTTTAACCTGGGTATATTACGCAATCGTTACTTCTATTTAAAGTCATTGCATAAAAATCAATGAATTCTGCAATTGATTATTTTGCCTACCCGCTCATCCTTGCCTCGGCTTGCCGCCGCCGAAGGGCTCTTTCTTTTTGGCATCAAAAAGAAACAAAAAATGCCGGCTGAAAATTTTTCTTTCGAAGTCGGTGCGACGGAGGAGGCAGTAAAGTCCGAAAAATTTATTAGGCCGGATTAAAGTAAAACGGAGAAACAGTGCTTTGGCCTTGCTGGTTGGAAATGCATGAGCCATTAATTTATGGGTGATCTAAAGTATTGTCAATAATGACGAAGCGTAGCTCAAAAGGAGAATTTTATCTAAATGAGATGAGTGCTTTTTATTTTTAAATAACTTATATCTTAAATAAAAAAATCCCATAGAAGTTAATCTATGGGATTTTGATTACTATGTTTTAATCTGCCTTTTGGTTCAGGAACACAAAATTATGATCGAACATATCTAACTTAATTTTACTGTCTTTATCTACCTTGCCCGCCAATATCTCTTTCGACAGCTCGTTTAAGATTCTTTTCTGAATAACCCTTTTCAGTGGTCTTGCCCCAAACTGCGGGTCGTAGCCCAGTTGCGCCAACCAATCTAAAGCTTCGTCGCTCGCTTCCATTTCAATGCCCATCTCGGCCAGGGTATGTTGCACCTGTTTAAACTGCAGGCTTACAATATTCCTGATTTCGCTGCGGTTCAACGGGGTAAACATAATCAACTCATCAATACGGTTTAAAAACTCCGGACGAATGGTTTGTTTCAACACTTCAAACAACTCATTTTTGGTTTTGGCAATCACTTCATCACGGTTTTCATCACTTAAGTTTTTGAAATTATCCTGAATCAAGTGTGCACCAATATTAGAGGTCATGATGATGATGGTATTTTTAAAGTTTACCGTCCTGCCTTTATTATCAGTTAAACGGCCATCATCCAGTACCTGCAACAGGATGTTAAACACATCAGGGTGCGCTTTTTCAATCTCATCAAGCAATACTACCGAGTAAGGTTTCCGCCTTACAGCTTCAGTCAG
This sequence comes from Pedobacter kyungheensis, assembly GCF_000812965.1. Lineage (GTDB taxonomy): Bacteria > Bacteroidota > Bacteroidia > Sphingobacteriales > Sphingobacteriaceae > Pedobacter > Pedobacter kyungheensis. Next base: position 2,444 of record NZ_JSYN01000028.1, on the reverse strand, counting down.
TTGTCCGCCCTCATCGTAACCTACATATCCCGGAGGCGCACCAATTAAACGCGAAACCGCGTGGCGTTCCTGGTATTCACTCATGTCAATACGGGTCAAAGCATTTTCATCGTTAAATAAAAACTCAGCCAACGCTTTGGCCAATTCGGTTTTACCCACACCGGTAGTACCTAGAAATATGAATGAACCAATTGGCTTACGTTTATCCTGCAAACCGGCACGCGAGCGGCGGATTGCATCAGAAATGGCTTCAATAGCTTCGTCTTGACCAGCCACACGCTGATGCAGCTCATTTTCTAAATTCAGCAGTTTTTCGCGTTCGCTGGCAATCAGTTTAGTAACCGGAATGCCTGTCCAGCGGCCAACTACACCTGCAATGTCATCAGCTGTAACTTCTTCTTTCAACATGCGGCTGTCACTTTGCTGGCTTTCTAAATCGGCTTTTAACTGTTCAACCTTATCTTGTGCTTCTTTAATTTTTCCGTAACGGATTTCGGCAACTTTACCATAATCTCCGGCACGTTCGGCCTGCTCGGCTTCCAATTTATAGTGTTCAATCTGCTCAATCTGATTGTTTACCGCATCAACTAAATCTTTTTCTCCTTGCCATTTGGCTTTAAACTCATCGCGTTCGGCCGATAAGTTGGCAATTTCTTCTGATAGCTCTTTAACTTTTCTATCGTCTTTTTCACGTTTAATGGCTTCGCGTTCAATCTCCAGACGCATAATTTCGCGTTCTAGCGCATCCACATTTTCGGGTACGCTATCCATTTCCATGCGAAGCTTAGAAGCAGCCTCGTCCATTAAATCGATAGCTTTATCGGGTAAGAAACGGTCGGCAATATACCTTTGACTCATTTCTACGGCAGCAATAATGGCTTCGTCTTTAATCCGCACTTTGTGGTGGGTTTCGTAACGTTCTTTCAATCCACGGAGGATCGAAATGGCATCCTGGGTATCAGGCTCCTCAACCATTACCTTTTGGAAACGGCGTTCAAGAGCTTTATCTTTCTCCAGGTATTTCTGGTATTCATCCAAAGTAGTTGCACCTATGGCCCTTAATTCGCCACGAGCCAAAGCCGGTTTTAAAATGTTTGCGGCATCCATAGCACCTTCGCCACCACCCGCACCAACCAGCGTATGGATCTCATCAATAAACAGGATGATATCGCCATCACTTTGGGTAACTTCTTTAACAACGGCTTTCAGGCGTTCTTCAAACTCGCCTTTATATTTTGCACCGGCAATTAAAGCACCCATATCCAGCGAATACACGGTTTTGCTTTTCAGGTTTTCGGGTACATCTCCTTTTATAATCCTGAAAGCAATACCTTCGGCAATCGCCGTTTTACCCACACCAGGCTCACCGATTAAAATCGGGTTGTTTTTGGTCCGGCGCGATAAAATCTGAATCACCCGGCGGATTTCTTCATCACGGCCAATTACCGGATCCAGTTTTCCACTCTCGGCATATTCGTTTAAATTCCGGGCATATTTACTCAAAGCCTGATAAGTGGCTTCGGCATTTTGATCGGTCACGCGGTTATCGCCACGCAACTCGATAATGGCTTTTTTAAGGTCTTTTTCGTTAACGCCCTGTTCTTTTAATAATTTCGAAACAGAATCGTTTACAGCTAAAATGCCCAATAATAAGTGCTCAACCGAAACAAATTCGTCTTTAAATTCTTTTAAAAAGGTTTGTGCTTTCTGTAAAGCGCTATTGGCATTTGATGACAGATAGACATTGCTTCCGCTCACTTTCGGGAATTTGGCAATCTCCGCATCAAGGTTTTGATTTAAGGTATTCAGGTTAACGTTAAGCTTCTTTAATACATAAGAAACTACGTTTTCATCAACAGTAAGCAAACCTTTAAGCAGGTGTGCTGTTTCAATAGCCTGTTGCTGGTTGCCCTGGGCTATTGCAGAAGCCTGTTGAACTGCTTCCTGGGCTTTTATGGTAAAATTGTTGAAGTTCATATTCCCTTTAAGGTCAAAACAAATGCCATAGCCATTTTGATTTTCAGAATCGGAAATTTTGTCGGTATGGAATTATTTTTAATGACTAAATTGCTGATTTTTAGTGTTTTATACTGAAAAAATGTCGCGTTGTTAAGGCAGCATTACAGAATACGATGAAGCAACCTGACGCTCATACAGTTTTAGTGCATTGCCAACTGCTAACTAATTTGGGCGTTACCCTTTACCGATGAAAAATCGGGAAAGGGTCGGGCTTTTCAGGGCTGCGCTGCGCTCCGGCACCAGTTAAAAACCGGCACTAAACCCTTACAATCCATTAGGTTTGTTTTATATTTAAAGATATCGCAATTCAGAGGTGATCCAACTGCAATCCTAGGTGTGAAGACCTATTTAGGGATACGGTCCTTTGACTTTGCTATGCTTCGGGCTTAAATAGAAATTCAGGCATTGAGGGCCTATTATTATGG
>NZ_JSYN01000027.1 GCF_000812965.1 Pedobacter kyungheensis | reverse complement strand
TGAATTTAAATCGGTATCACAATTACATTCTGAAATTAGAAAGTATATTAAATATTATAATAGGGACCGAATAAGGATTAATTTAAATGGAATGAGTCCGGTGGAATACCGAACTCATTACTTTAAAAACATTGCGTAACTTCGTCCAACTTTTTGGGGTCAGTCTAAACTTACGTCAAGGCCTTTCGTGCTAATTTAACAAATTTAAGGGTTAATATTATCCCTTTTCGGTTTCGTTTTGGTTTCTACAATTTCGGCTACTGCAACCACTTCTTTACGTTTTTCAGGATCCATTAACTCCATCAGTTTAAGCCCTAATAAACCATCCATGGCCGAACCACCGGCATTGGCATTTCCACCGATCAATACATCCGGAATCAGTTTTACATTACCTTTCGATAACTCTTCGGTAATTTTGTAGCGGGTAAAGTTTTCGCCACCCAAGGCTTTAACGGCAAGCTCGTAAGCCTCGGCAGTAGATTTACCTACAGCTAAAATTTTACCTGCTTCGGCGCTACCGGTTAACGAAATTTGTTCTGCCTCTGCCGATGCGCGTAATTTAATCGCTTCAGAATCGGCCTGTGCACGTGCCTTTGTTGCCTCAGCCTCAGCGTGTGCACGCATTTTCGTAGCTTCGGCCTCAGCACCTACAGCCAGTTTTACTCCGGCAGCGTCACCTTCCGATTTTTTCACCGTTGCACTTGCAGTACGTTCGGCAATTTCGACACTTTGTTGTGCTTTTACGATATCTTTCTGCATATCGGCAATGGCGGTTTCTTTTTCCATCCCCTGGCGCGTTTCCTGAGCCTGTTTCTGTGTTTCGTAAGTCACCTTTTGCTCTTCTGCAATTTTACGGTCGGTTAAGGTTTTCATTAACGATTCTGGTGGTACAATGTCACCAATCAAAGTATCAACTGCATTTACATTGTACTCGTCAAGCACTTTGCGAATGTGCTCTTTTGCCGACTCCTGACGCTCTTTACGGGTACTCAGGAAAGCAATTACATCGCTGCCCTGTGCCGAATTACGGAAATAGTTACCAATAGTAGGCTCCAACACCTGAGAAACGAGGTTAACCATATTACCAAAACGGGCAATTACTTTTGGCGCCTCGGTGGTAGGTACGTGAATAATCTGCGCCACATCCAGGTTAAAAGGGAAACCATCTCTCGAACGCACGGTAATGGTTGACAAGTTTTTATCCAGATTGTGTGCCTCGCTACGTGCCGATGCCCAGTTTAATACCAGATTGGTTGTAGGCACCAGCTCTACCTTCATAATGTACTTGTTAATCGGGTATTTTCCCGGTCCAAGTGGTTCCAGCCAAACCCCTTTTGATCCTTTGGCCACAATATTACCATGTTTAAAATCAGCACCGGTTAAATCGTCGCCTTCTTTACCAATAAAGGAGATCACCACACCTACATAACCAATGGCAATTTCGGTCATAGGTATTTCTTCTAACTGGATAGCCCAAGGATTTAAATTGTATGAACCCGCCAGAATAACCTGCGGCTGCAAGCCCCTGTTACCACCTTGTTTTACAAAGGCATCAAAATCCTGAAAGTTATTGTGCCCCTCTACCAGCTTACCTGCAATCTGGTTAGCTTCGATTGGTAAACCATCCAGCGTAGTCACAATGCCTACCATGCTTTCCTGAATACGGACCATATCGGTAACCGAAACCTGAAATAGCATGGTGTTAATCCGGTACGAACCGGAAGTGATATAGGCCGTCTGCCGACCTCGTTGGCCACCGTTTTCGAGAAACTTAACGGCATCCTGAAAGTTATCAGACTCTACTTTTTGCCCCAAGATATTCCCTGTTGGGATTTCGGCACCGTCTTTGGCCATAATGAGTCCGATTTTACCCTCTGGAATAACCGTAAACTGCTCCATCGTTACACTGTACTGCCAGAACCACATCCCGAAATACAATCCGGGAGCCAGTGTTTTTCCCTGGAAACCTGCTTCGCCTTTAATGGCGATAATCCGCCCGTCGGGCAATTCGCGATCGGAACCTAAGAGCACGAATTTTTTGGTAATCAAGCCGATTCTGTCTTCGGGTACGATAACCATCCCGAATAGGAAACGTAAAATATATTTGTATAAAACTAAGCACAACAGTGCCACTAAAACCCACCAGTAATTTGAAATGAGCGATTCCATAATTTATATGATTTTTATGTTTTTTAAGCCTAATAAACCATTTATTAAGCATGATATAGATATCAAATGATGTGCATTGTTACCAGATTTAACACTTATTTTCAAACTATTTTTTATTGATTTTAAGGCCCGAAAGAAGCGTTAAGAAACACGATTTCAGGAGCACCAACTGCAGATGACATTTTTAGGATTTGCTTAACCAAACGCTTATAAACAGCCAAAAACGACCTTTTTCTTTTTACCTGGTGACTGCAGAAATTTTAATTGTACTTTCAACAATTAAAAGAAGAAAGGTGTCCTTTTTTGGATCTATGCATTTGACCGAATTGAGATACAGTAATTAATCAGTTTTGAATCAGAAAAGATGTATTGACATAAAAAATTCAGAAAAGCTCGGAACTGCTGTAAGCTAAACCCGATTGCACGAATGCCGATTCCTTCAATCGGCAGCAGAAAAAGCGGGACTTAAAGCAACCCAAAAGCACAGGAACTTGCTTTTCAAATGATGTTCCTTCATATTATGATATCGACACCTGCAATGATTTACAGATTCGGTTTGTGAGCCACAGACCGATAGATGCCAGCAATAAAGATCGTAAAGTATTATGCTCCTATTTCTTCCCGGTATTCCTGTTGCAGTTCGAACAGACATTTGGCACAGAGACAGCCATCGTAAAGCTCAGAGATATGTTGTACTTCGTTAATGCTAAGTTGCACCACGCTGCACTGGCATTTGGTATAAGCATTGGCCTTGCACTCTATAGCCGTTCCACATCTTTCGCAGGGAATGATTTCGTGTTTGGCGCTATGGGTATGTGCAGGCATTTTTACAGGTTCATTGGTTCAATGATTCATTAGTCATTAGTAAGGATGTTCGCTATTTGCGTTTGGCAAAACTAATGAACCAATTGCCTAATGAACTATTGAACTGAATACAAAAGTAAGGACAAAAAATAAGGTTTTGAACTTTCATTCAAAACCTTATCTATTTTATTGCTTTATCGTGAGAAGGGAGTTGACTAATTGCATTAAGATTGCTTCGTCGGCTGAAAAAGCCTTCTCGCAATGACGAGATGGGGCAGGCTTTTCGCTTTAGTCTTTCTGCTTTAGTCTTTAAGCTTAACCTGAGCAGCTAATGCAGCCTTCTTCCATCGAACAAACTGGTCCGTCGATGATTTCTTCTGCAACCTGATCTTGTGTCATTTCAGCAGGAATAACCGCCTCAATTGCTTTACCGCCCTGGTTCTCTACTGTAAATTTAACAGCTTGCGAAGCAGCTTGTGTACGTAGATAGTACATACCGGTTTTCAAACCTTTCTCCCATGCATAGAAGTGCATTGAAGTTAATTTTGAAGTGTTTGGCGCGTTTACGAACAGGTTTAACGATTGCGACTGGCAGATATAAGCACCACGGTCGGCAGCCATATCGATGATATTACGCATCTTAATCTCCCAAACAGTTTTGTACAATTCTTTGATGTAATCAGGAATTTCAGCAATCGCCTGGATAGAACCGTTAGCCAATATGATTTTGTTTTTCATATCGTTGTTCCATAAACCTAAGGCCACTAAATCTTTCAATAAGTGTTTGTTTACTACCACAAACTCTCCGCTCAATACACGACGGGTGTAAATGTTAGAAGTGTAAGGCTCGAAACACTCGTTGTTACCTAAAATCTGCGAAGTAGATGCAGTTGGCATTGGCGCAACCAATAATGAGTTGTACACACCATCTTTAACTACTTTTTTACGCAATGCATCCCAATCCCAACGGCCGCTATCTGGAGTTACATTCCACAGATCGAACTGGAATTTACCTTTTGATAACGGAGAACCTTTAAAGGTTTGATAAGGACCGTGTTTCACAGCTAAATCGTGTGAAGCCGACATCGAAGCGAAATAAATGGTTTCAAAGATATCTTTGTTTAAACGTTTAGCCTCATCGCTTTCGAAAGGTAAACGCAACAAGATAAAGGCATCAGCTAAGCCTTGTACTCCTAAACCAACGGGACGATGGCGCATGTTAGAGTTTTCAGCTTCCTGAACAGGGTAATAGTTGTGATCGATGATCTTGTTCAGGTTTAAAGTAGCCTGATAAGTTACATCGTATAATTTCTGGTGATCGAAAGCACCGTTAATTACGAAACGTGGTAAAGCCAGTGAAGCTAAGTTACAAACCGCAACTTCATCTTTAGAGGTATACTCGATAATTTCGGTACACAGGTTAGAGCTCTTAATTGTACCTAAGTTCTGTTGGTTAGATTTGCTGTTCGCTGCATCTTTAAACAACATATAAGGTGTACCGGTTTCAATCTGCGAATCTAAAATGGCAAACCAAAGCTCTTGTGCTTTAACTGTTTTGCGGCCACGGCCTTCAGCTTCATATTTGGTATATAAATCTTCGAATTCTTTACCGAAACAATCTGCTAAACCTGGTGCTTCGTGCGGGCAGAATAAAGTCCAGTCGCCATTATCTTTAACACGTTGCATAAACAAATCGTTGATCCAAAGTGCATAGAATAAATCGCGCGCACGCATTTCTTCTTTACCGTGGTTTTTACGTAAATCTAAAAACTCGAAAACATCAGCATGCCAAGGCTCTAAATAAATAGCGAAAGCACCTTTACGTTTACCTCCACCCTGATCTACATAACGGGCAGTATCGTTAAATACGCGTAACATTGGAATAATACCGTTACTTGTACCGTTAGTACCACCAATATATGAACCCGTTGCACGGATATTGTGGATGCTTAAACCGATACCACCGGCACTTTGCGAAATTTTAGCGGTTTGTTTTAAAGTATCGTAAATACCTTCAATACTGTCATCCTGCATGGTTAACAAGAAACATGACGACATTTGAGGTTTTGGTGTAGCGGCATTGAACAAGGTTGGCGTAGCATGCGTAAACCAACGCTCACTCATTAAGTTATAGGTTTTAATTGCGCTTTCGATATCTTCTTTGTGGATACCAACTGAAACACGCATGAACAAATGCTGAGGGCGCTCAACAATCTGACCGTTAACTTTTAACAGATAAGATTTTTCTAAAGTTTTAAAACCGAAATAATCGAAACCAAAATCGCGGTCGTAAATGATAGAACTATCTAAAATATCTTTGTTTTTTTCAATAATCTCATAAACATCATCAGCGATAAGAGGTGCCTCTTTCTGCGCTTTCGGGTCGAAATATTCGTACAACATTTTCATCGTACCCGAGAATGATTTGGTGGTGTTTTTATGCAAGTTAGAAACCGCAATACGCGAAGCTAACAAAGCATAATCAGGGTGTTTAGTGGTTAACGATGCAGCTGTTTCTGCAGCAAGGTTATCCAACTCAGAGGTAGTTACCCCATCGTATAAACCTTCGATTACCTTTTTGGCCACATCGATCGGATCTACAAGATCTGAATTTAAACTGTAGCACAGCTTTTGAATACGTGCTGTGATTTTGTCAAATTGCACCGGCTCTTTCCGGCCATCTCTTTTTAGTACGAACATATTTTATGAGATTTAAGTTTTATATCAAGTCGTGAGTATCAAGTATCAAGACTTAATCATCACTTTTGTAATTTTTGTTATTTAGTATCGAGTAGTAAGTATCGGGTATCAAGTAATAAGTATCAGGTATCAAGACCTTCCGCCTTCTAACCTTCTACCTTAAAAGTCTTCATCTAAAGAAAATGCCTGAGCTTTGTTATCGGCAGCGGTTAATACACCACTTTTCTGATAGTCGCCAACACGTTTTTCGAAGAAGTTGGTTTTACCCTGCAACGAGATCATTTCCATAAAATCGAAAGGATTGGTTGCGTTGTATATTTTTTTGTAACCTAATTCCTGTAACCATCTATCGGCAACAAACTCGATGTACTGGCTCATTAATTTTGCATTCATCCCAATTAAGGCAACTGGCAATGCATCGGTAATAAATTCTTTTTCAATTTCAACTGCATCGCTGATAATGCTATGCACTTGTTCTTCACTTAATTTATTGCTTAACATGCTGTACAACAGACACGCAAATTCGCAGTGAGAACCTTCGTCTCTCGAAATAAGCTCGTTACTGAAAGTTAAGCCCGGCATTAAGCCACGTTTCTTTAACCAGAAGATTGAGCAGAAACTACCGCTGAAGAAAATACCTTCAACCGCAGCAAAAGCCACTAAACGCTCTGCAAAAGTTCCGTTATCAATCCAGCGTAACGCCCACTCTGCCTTTCTTTTTACTGCCGGAACAGTATCAATGGCGTGGAACAAACGGTCTTTTTCTTCCGGATCTTTAATATAGGTATCGATTAATAAAGCGTAGGTTTCTGAATGGATGTTTTCCATCATGATCTGGAAACCGTAAAAACAACGGGCTTCAGGAATCTGAACTTCGCTCATGAAGTTTACTGCAAGATTTTCATTTACAATACCATCACTGGCTGCAAAAAAAGCTAAAATGTGAGATATGAAATGTCTTTCACCATCGTTAAGGTTTTCCCAATGTTTCAAGTCGTCAGAAAGGTCGATTTCTTCGGCAGTCCAGAAACTCGCCTCTGTTCTTTTATACATCTCCCAAACTTTCGGATACTTGATCGGCAAAAGCACAAACCTGTCTTTGTTTTCTTGTAGTAATAATTCCTGTTCCATACGCTGATGTTTTTAAAATCTATTTTTTTAACAGAGCCGACAAAGGCACGCATCCATCAATTTTATATGATGATTGTAATGTCTTTTATCAAAACGCTGTAGTGAAAGTGCTAACCCTATTACCTGACTAACAACTTAGCTTTTAGTTCGGAAAATTTAAAATTGCAATCTGAGAGATATACGCATAAATTACTAAAAACTAAGCTTTTATAATTGTTTTCAAGTGCAAGAAGTTAAAGAACTTTGTTATAACAAATATATATACGGTAGCCCTTTTTAGTGAACCAAAGTTGTTAACACCCTTGTCTATTGCTGGGGAAAAATGATCAGCTAAATCTCATTTTCAAGCCAAAAAAAAGCTAATCATTTAATTTCAAGCACTTAGCAAACAAAAACAAGTGTTAATAACTTAAATTTGAGGGGTGTTTTAAGCCCGAAATAGAGCTAAAAGGAGTGTTACTCAACCGTATAACTGAGGTTAACTTTAGCAATGCCTTTGCGGTAAATACCAATCTGTTTAGCGGCGCTTTCCGACAAATCGATAGCCAGTCTTTTAGAGAAAGGACCACGATCATTTACCTTTACAACTACTGATTTTCCATTAACCGGATTGGTTACGGTAACCATTGTACCAAATGGCAGGGTGCGGTGTGCGGCAGTAAGTTTTTTTGACCTGTAGCGGGCACCGCTAGTGGTGCGGTGGCCTTCAAATTTTCTGTGGTAATAAGTGGCGAGAACTGTTTTTTGAATACTGTCTGTGGTATTTACCGGCGAGGCAGCATCTTGTGCATTACTGTGTAAAAACAAGAACAAACTACTTAATAACAGAAGATACTTCATAGGCTAAAATTCTTTATCGAGCCCGCAAATATAAGCATTTAGTTTAAAATGAAGCTGTTAATCAGCACCTGCCCGGCAAAACACAGCTATTCAGCCCCAATATCAAAGCAGCCTTTTACCCGAAAAATCGCTGCCTATCACCCCGTCAGGTAAGATTTTTGCCTGTTGAAAAAACCTGAGGCAAGCACGATAATTTATTTCATTTCCTGCTCTAAAACCGGAATTAAAAAGCGCGATAATGCCGGAGTTCGGTGTTCCTGCTTACTGATTTTAATCATTTTTTCGACAATATCGGGATGCTTTGAAGCCAGGTCGTTTTCTTCTTTAATGTCGCTCTCCAGATTATACAAAGCCCATTTCGCATTGCCCTTAAGCATATTGAGGCGTACACCTTTCCAGTTGCCTAAACGGATAGCCTGCTGACCACCATATTCAGGATATTCGAAATACAAATAAGGATGGGTATTTTTCTGTTGCTGTCCTAACAAAGTTGGCAAAATACTGATCCCGTCAACCTCTTTGGGTGTATTTAAACCAAGCAGATCGCAAAAGGTAGGCATCATGTCCATAGTCGAAGCAATCAGATCACTGGTACTACCAGGTTTTACCTTTCCGGGCCATGAAACAATAAAGGGCTCGCGGATGCCACCTTCGTGCACAAAACCTTTACCCCAACCAAAGTTACCCTTAAACGGACCAGCACTGTTGAAAAAGACAGGATCTACACCAGCATTGAAAGCTACACCATTATCGGCCGAAAACAGGATGATGGTATTGTCATACACACCTTTCGCCTTTAGCTCTTTAATTAATTCGCCTACCTGCCTGTCTAACAAGGTAATCATAGCTGCATAGGTAGCACGCGGGTAACGGCAAGGGAAATAAGATCCATCGCCGAGAAATGGCTTTTCATCTCCAAATTTTTGATGGTAATAAGCTACCAGGTCTTTAGGTGCCTGCAACGAAACATGCGGCAATGGCGTCGGGTAGTATAGGAAAAATGGCTTGGCGGCATTTTTATCAATAAATTTCAGTGCTGCTTTGATCAAAAAATCAGGGGCATAATCCTTTTGCGCATATCGCTCGTAATTTTTCTCATCCAGGCTATCCAAATCTTTAGGAAAGGTAACTGTGGGTGCCTGAATTTTATTATCTAAAGGAACGCGGTTTTCATTTTCCCACAGGTGACCGCTATAATAGGTATGATCTTGTCGTTGACAGATATAGCCATAAAAATAATCAAAGCCCTGTTGCGTTGGGAAACCAGTGGTAAAGGGTGCACCCAAACCCCACTTACCTACCATACCCGTAGTGTAACCTGCACTTTTTAACACTTCTGCCAGGGTAACTGTCGAATCGGGTATGGGATACTGTCCTTCCAGATAAGGGTTTTCTTCCATAGCCTTAAAATCCCACACTGGCCCGCGCTCGCCCCACTCGTGGTTACCGCGGATAAAGGCTTTCCCTGAATTTTGTCCGGTCATTAAAATATAGCGTGAGGGTGCACACACCGGGTAAGCATAGTGCTGGGTAAACTTCATGCCACGTTTGGCTAAAGCATCCAGATTGGGTGTTTCAATCTTATCTTGTCCGTAACAACCCAGTTCGCCATAGCCCATATCATCGGCCAGAATATAAACAATATTAGGTTTGGATTGATTAGCCTTTTTTACCGTCTTTTGGGCAAAGGCTGTGCAAAAAGTAAATAAGCTTAGGGCGATGAGCAAGAGTTTACGTTTCATTATTGCTTCCTGATAATTGGGGTTGTAAGGTTAGTACAACTAAAATAAGGCATTCGGCAAATACTCGTATCTTTAAAAAAAGCGCAAACGATTGACCATTTGAATTATTACAAAAGCCCATAAAAAAAGGTGTATAGCCTATAGCCATACACCTCTACCTAACCCTTCTATATCCACCTTTATTTCTGATCGGGCACGAAATTCATAGAGATCGAATTTACACAATGACGGGTGTCTTTATTGGTAAAGCCTTCTCCTAAAAATACGTGACCCAAGTGTGCGCCGCAATTGGCACAAACAATTTCTGTACGCGAACCATCTGCATCTGGAATGCGTTTTACAGCACCTTTAATTTCATCGTCAAACGCAGGCCAGCCGCAGTGTGCATCGAACTTGCTTTCTGAGCGATACAAGGCCGCATTGCAGCGCTTGCAAGTGTAGGTTCCTTTATCTGTAGTATGCTCGTATTTACCTGTCCCCGGGTATTCGGTGCCTTTATTTACAATTACTCTTTCTTCTTCGGGGGTTAATGGATTCCAGTTCATTTTTTTCTTGGGTATAATTTGTGTAGTTTCCTTAGCTGGTTTTGCTTCTTTCTTATCCTGCTTTTGTGCGCAGGCCGAAAGCCCTGTAATTAAAACAACAGCCGAAACTAAAAATAGTTTATTTAACATCGTTCTCATGTTACAATATACGTTAAAGCTATAGGTTTTGGTTTGCTGTTTCAATGGTTTATAATAGTGTTTACCTCCTACTGACAAAGTATGTAGTGACATCTATTATTTACCACCTAAGATATTATTTACCACCTAAGACACCTAAGCGTACCTGAGACTTAAAGCAAAACCAAAGTAGTTAAAAAATATAAGCCAGCTCTTAGGTATTAACCACAGAGAGAAAAGAGCTTTCACAGAGAGGCACCGAGCGAATTGGTTTTAATGTTAAGTTATAATGCTCTCAACTCTGTGTGCTTGTGTTTTTCTCTATGCATTCGGTGGTAAAAACTCAGTGCCCTTTGTGCCTCACTCTGTGTACTCGGTGGTAAAATAAGTTAAAAAAATATAGATTTACCACCTAAGACACCTAAGCACACCTGAGTGTTGAAAAAAACTCAGCGTCCTCCGTGCCCTTCTCTGTGCACTCGGTGGTTAAAATGTGCGCTCTTTGCGTCAACTCTTTGCGTCCTTTGCGGTTAAACAGCGGGTAACCAAAAACAAAAAGCGCTTCGAACCTAATCGAAACGCTTTTCTTTATGTAAATTTAAAAATCTTACTTCGCTAATTCTTCTGCCATTGCAGCTCCGATTTCAGCTGGGCTTTCTACTACACGGATACCACACTCAGCCATGATTTTCATTTTAGCTGCAGCAGTATCATCAGCACCGCCAACAATTGCACCAGCGTGACCCATTCTACGTCCCGGAGGCGCAGTTTGACCAGCGATGAAACCAACAACAGGTTTAGTACCGTGTTCTTTGATCCAACGGGCAGCTTCAGCTTCCATACCCCCACCAATTTCACCAATCATGATGATACCGTGCGTTTCAGGATCGTTCATTAATAATTTAACTGCTTCAACAGTTGGTGTTCCGATAATCGGGTCCCCACCGATACCGATAGCAGTAGTAATACCTAAACCAGCTTTTACAACCTGATCTACAGCTTCATAAGTTAAAGTTCCTGATTTAGAAACTACACCTACGTTACCTTTTTTGAAGATAAAACCTGGCATGATACCAATTTTAGCTTCATCAGCAGTGATAATACCCGGGCAGTTAGGGCCAATTAAAGTAACATCACGATCTGCAATATATTCTTTTACCTGAATCATATCCTTAGTTGGGATACCTTCAGTAATACAAACAATCACTTTAATACCACCTTCGGCAGCTTCCATAATCGCATCAGCAGCAAAAGCCGGTGGAACGAAAATGATCGATACATTTGCTCCTGTCTTATCAACAGCATCTTTAACAGTATTAAAAACAGGCTTATCTAAATGTAATTGCCCGCCTTTGCCAGGGGTTACACCACCAACTACGTTTGTACCGTACGCCAACATCTGTTCTGCGTGGTAAGTTCCTTCGTTTCCGGTAAAACCCTGAACGATAACCTTAGAATCTTTATTTACTAAAACGCTCATGTATCAATTTTTTTTGTGCAAAGCTAATATTATTGACTGGAAAGTCAAACCGAAAAGCATATTATTTGCCCCGTTTTTTCAGGAAAATGTAAGGAATTGCTTTATGCCTACCAGAGGCCTGTTCTGGGCGTAGCCTATACTGTTCTGATCGAATTTATTGACGAAGGATAAAATTCTTTTTGGCACGTTGTAAGAAACAGGCCTTTCGGTTATAAACCTGACAGGAACGAGCATCCCGATTTAATCGGGATAAAGTGGATGGCAGGACTAAACGCTGCCAGGAACCACAAGCCCCTCATTTCCAAATAAAAAATTATCGCTTTGATTAAGAAATGAACAGTCCGGTTCTTTTGGCGGGCTGCAGTCCCGCTCTACGCTTTACTCCGTTACACTCCATGCCCGCTTCGATCTGGTTTAGTAACAAAGTTTAGATGCTTTTGGCAACATCCATGCAAACGCCTAGATTTACGGTTGAAGACCAAAGTAGAAAGACTAAAGACTAAAGCTTAAAGACCAAAGCGGAAAGACTAAAGACCTAAGCGGAAAGCTTAAAGCCAATAACCAGATATAAAAACGAAGCACATGAGCAACAAAGCATTAGCAGTATTATTTTTTACATTCTTTATTTCAATTGCCGCAAAAGCCCAAACAGCCGACACCAGTAAATACATTTTGCAAAATGATGTTGAAGTGGCCAAAACCGAACCGGGCACACACAACGGCGGCGGCGAAACCATAGGTTTTAATTTCTTTGCCCAGGCCAAAAACCTTAAAACCATTTTTAGAAAACGCATATTAAAACCGGGCTCTTCTATCGGTTACCACCTGCAAAAAGAAGATGAGATTTATTATGTTATTAGTGGCAACGGCAAAATGAAAATGAATGGTAAGGTTTTCCCGGTTAAACCCGGCGATGCCATTTTAACCCGTCCGGGCAGTTCGCATGGTATTGAGCCCAATGCGGGTAACGATTTGGTTATTTTGATTGCTTATGAGAAGAAGTGATAGGCAGTTGGCAGTTTTCAATTTTCAGTTAACAAGCTCTAGAGTCGGGATTAAAATAAAACAGTCGTCATTGCGAGAAGGCTTTTCAGCCGACGAAGCAATCTTAAAGCGTTCGCTAGTAGCGGTAGTTGTAAGATTGCTTCGTCGTTCCTCCTCGCAATGACGACTTATATTATAAACTATTTTGAAACGTCAGCGAGTAAACTAAAAACTCACAACTATTAACTCCAAACTTATTTCCATCCTTTAGCCCAGGCTTCCTGCGCTCTTTCATCGTGGAAAGTCCAGGCTACAAAGCGGCTGATTTTCTGTCCCTGGCTCATTTGAACGGTTCTTACCTCGAAAGCATTTACCTTAATTAAAGCATTATAAATACTTTTCAGGTTGGCACTTTTAGAAACGAGTGAGGTAAACCACAAAACCTGGTTTTTAATCTGCGCACTCTGAATAATCATCTGCTCAACAAAAGCACGCTCACCTCCGGGGCACCAAAGCTCTGCCTTGTTACCACCAAAATTCAGTACGTGTTTTACTTCCTTTTCGCCACCGCCCAGGTTTCGCCATTTTTGACGGGTACCCTGTTCGGCCTCTTTTAATGAAGAATGGAAAGGCGGGTTACAAACTACCGCATCAAAACGTTCGTTTCTTCCCACAATTCCTCTGAAAATTCCCATTTTAGAACCTTGCAAACGTGGCTCGATAGCCCCTTGTAATGATTTATTGGCCTCTACGATTCTTTTAGCTGCTTCAACTGAAAGCGGATCGATATCAGAACCCACAAAGCTCCAGCCATACTCACGGTGACCAATTATTGGGTAAATACAGTTGGCTCCAATACCAATATCCAGCACATTTACATTGGGTCCGGTTGGATTTTTGCCCTTATTGCTCGAGCCTAAAAGATCGGCAACGTAATGAATATAATCGGCCCTGCCCGGAATAGGCGGACAAAGGTAATCTTTTGGTATATCCCATTGCGAAACATCGTAATACTGTTTCAACAAAGCCCTATTTAATGCTTTAACTGCATTTTGATCAGCAAAGTCAATAGAATCGTCGTTGTGTTCGTTTTTAAAAACAAAACGTTTCAATTCTTTTGAAGTAGCGGTAAGTTGTTTGAAATTGTAACGCGCACGGTGTTTGTTGCGTGGGTGTAACTCGCTTTTCTCTTTGCGGTTATTTTGTTCTTCCTGAGCCAATATGATCTGGTTTAATTAAACATGCTGTGTTGCCTGTTTCTGCCGCAAAGATACTTAATTAGTTTGGAGTTCGGAGTTTTTAGTTGGGAGGTATTGGTTAGATACAAACTCCCTTTACTCGTCTTGCTGAACTCCCGCCTGGCCAGTCGGACAGGTGTTTCAGCACCTCTCAGAATAAAACAGTGCTCTCCAGGTATTAGAGACCCTGAAATAAATCCGATAGCTATCGGATCAGGGTGACGACTAGAGTAAACTAGCTCTCCTCTCCTTTTTCGATCATTGCTGGCTGGATGGCTTTTAAATATTTTTCCTGATCGAACTGATTTTCACTTTTAGCAATTACAATGGTAGCCACGCCGTTGCCAATTACGTTGGTGATGGCCCTGGCTTCGCTCATAAAACGATCTACACCTATTAAGATAGAAATGTGCTCAATGGGCATAATTTTCAGTGCTGTAAGGGTTGATACCAATACAATAAAACCACTTCCGGTAACTCCCGCAGCACCTTTCGAGGTTACCATCAATACGCCTAAAATCGTAATTTGCTGTCCGAGGGTTAAATCAACATGAAAAACCTGACACAAGAATATCACGGCCATAGCCAGATAAATAGCTGTTCCATCGAGGTTAAAAGAATAACCAGTTGGAATAACTAAACCAACAACCGATTTATCGCAGCCAATGCTTTCCATTTTTTGCATCATACTGGGCAGGGCCGATTCGGAAGAGGAAGTTCCCAGAACAATCAAGATCTCCTGGCGGATGTATTTGAGGTAAGCCCATAAACTGAATTTATAATACCTGCAGATCCCATTCAGCACGATAAAAATGAAGAGAATACAAGTTAAATAAACTGATCCCATTAACTTGGCCATGCCAATTATGCTTTGCAAACCATGCGTACCAATGCTAAAGGCCATACCGCCAAAAGCCCCAATAGGTGCCAAACGCATAATCACTTTCATGATCTTAAACAGCACTTTCGATATTTTATCAAAAGCATTGAGTACCACAGTGCCTTCGCCACCTAATTTATTTAAACCATAACCAAAAAGGATGGCAAATAACAAAATCTGTAAAATATTACCCTCGGCGAAAGAAGCGATAATATTGTGTGGAATGATATGGAGGAAAAATTCGGCCCAGTTCATATCCTTCGCCTGTTCGGCGTAACCGGCGATTTTAGCGGTATCGCCTACCTTAGCCGCTGTATTGGCCCCAGGTTTTAACAAATTGGCTACCAGTAAACCAATGGCAATGGCCACTGTACTCACAATTTCGAAATACAATAAAGCTTTGCCGCCTACCCTTCCTACTTTTTTCATATCGCCCATGTGTGCGATACCCAAAACAATGGTAAAAAATATAATCGGGGCAATTAGCATGCTAATGAGGTTGATAAAACCCTGGCTAATCAGCTTCGCTGTAGGTGCAAAGCCCGGAAAGTAAGCACCAACACTAATGCCGATAATTATGGCTACAATAACCTGAAAGGTTAAATTGGAAAAGATTTTTTTCATGGATTGCCTTACTTATAAATACTGACCTCAATCTTTCCATCGGCAGTTATAGCACCGCGGTACATGCCTTCGGTATTAAATGGCATGGCTATGTTTCCTTGTTTATCTAAAGCAATTAAACCGCCATCACCCCCCATTTTACCTACTTTATCCAATGCAATTTTCGATGCCTCTGCAACTGATAATCCTTTGTACTCGATCAAATCGGAAATGGTTTTGGCCACCACATTACGAATGTAAAACTCGCCCCAGCCTGTGCAAGATATACCGGCAGTTTCATTGTTACAATACGTGCCGGCACCAATAATCGGGGCATCGCCAACACGCCCGTATTTTTTATTGGTCATACCGCCAGTTGAGGTTCCTGCAGCTAAATTACCTGCTTTATCCAGCGCGACACAACCTACGGTACCAAACTTGTAATCCAGGTTTTTCACCCCAAAAAGTTCAGACTTTTTACTACCATGATCGAGTACCGCTTTGGTAGAGTCTTCTTTAATTGCCTTTTGCAAACCTTCCCAACGCTCTTTTGTCCAGAAATACTTCGGATCTACAATCTCTAAGCCTACTTCTTTGGCAAAAAGATCGGCACCTGCGCCAACCAGCATTACATGTTCCGATTTTTCCATTACTGCTCTGGCCGCCGAAATCGGATTTTTAATGGTGGTAACCCCTGCAACAGCTCCGGCCATCAGGGTTTTTCCATCCATAATGGCTGCATCGAGTTCATTGCGGCCATCGTGGGTAAAAACAGCACCTTTACCTGCATTAAAATGCGGGTCGTTTTCGAGCACATGAATGGTAGCCTCTACCGCATCTAAACTGCTTTTACCCGCTTTAATTTCCGCGTAACCAGCTTGCAAGGCCTGGGTTAAAACAGCAATATAAGCGGCCTCTTTCTCGGCACTCATGTTCTTTTTTAAAATGGTACCGGCACCGCCATGAATAACCATTACATATTTTTTCTGCGCCGAAACATTAACTGCCAAGGCTAAAATCATAAATAAGCTTAGTATTTTGAACAACTTCATCTGCTTGCTGGATTTAAGAAGCTGTTAAATTAAGAAAATAACGGGGAATAACGGCGTTTAAACTTTAGCAATCCCTTTTGAAGAAAACTGCAGATCGTAAAGCTTTTTGTAGTAACCGTTTAATTTAAGCAACTGCTGATGCGTACCTTTTTCTTTGATCTCGCCCTTATCGAGCACTATAATCTGATCGGCTTTCTGAATAGTAGATAAACGGTGCGCAATTACGATTGACGTACGGCCTTCCATCAGGTTATCAATGGCTTTCTGAATCAGCAATTCGGTTTCGGTATCAACCGATGAGGTAGCCTCGTCAAGCACCAAGATGGCTGGATTATGCACCAATGCACGAATAAAAGAAATAAGTTGCGCCTGACCTGCCGAAAGCGTAGCTCCCCTTTCCATCACATTGTACTGGTAACCGCCAGGTAAACGTTCAATAAAGTCGTGGGCACCCACTTTTTTGGCGGCATTAACCACCTGCTCCAATGTGATTTCGGGATTATTAAGGGTAATGTTGTTCAGAATTGTATCTGAAAAGAGGAAAACATCCTGCAATACGGTAGCAATGTTACTCCGCAGATAATCGAGATCAAAATCTTCAATGCGGATGCCATCGACTGTGATCTCGCCTTTTTTAACTTCGTAAAAACGGTTCAGGATATTGATTGTAGATGATTTACCCGCACCAGTTGCCCCTACCAGAGCTACCGTTTCGCCGGTTTTTACCTCGAAAGATAAGTCTTTTAAAACATAATTATCATCATTGTAGGCAAACCAAACCTTTTCGAACTTAATATTTCCTTCGAGTTTAGCAGGTTGTTGCGTACCCATGTTAGGTGTGGTTTCGTCGGTATCTAAAACTTTAAAAACGCGTTCGGCACCAACCATTCCCATTTGCAGGGTATTAAATTTATCGGCCAGTTGGCGGATTGGCGTAAACACCATGCCCAGGTACATGATAAACTGGGTAATGGTTCCAGGGGTAACATCTAAAGGTTTGGCCAGAATACTTTTTGCGCCATACCACACCAACAAACCCAAAGACATGGCCGAAATGAGTTCTACAACCGGAAAAAATATAGAATAGTACCAGTTACTGCGGATATTGGCATCGCGGTAGCGCTTGTTAATGGCATAAAATTTACGGTATTCCTGTTTCTCGCGGGCAAAATACTGCACAATAGGCACACCGGTAATGTGCTCCTGCAAAAAGGTATTCAGGTTAGAAACCTCATTCCTCACTTCCTGAAATGCCACTTTAATGGCCTGCTGAAACTTACGGGTAGCCATAATTAATAGCGGAATAGGCAACAGCACAACTAAACTCAGCTCCCAGTCGGTGTACAGCATTACGCAAACAATTACCACCACCTGCAAACTATCGCCAATCATGGAGATCAGGCCTTCCGAAAAAATATCGGCAATGGTTTCCAGATCGGAAACGGTACGCGTAATGAGTTGTCCAATGGGCGTTTTATCGAAATACTTTAACCTAAGACTGGTAATGTGGTTAAAAACTTTTATCCTTAAATCTCTAATTACAGATTGCCCTAAGGTATTGGTTAATAGTGTGTGATTATATTGAATCAAGGTTTGCAAAATCAACATAAAAACCATCAGCATGGTCATATTCACCAAGCCCGAATAATTGCCGGCTAAAATATAATGGTCGAGTGTGTATTTAATCAGGAACGGACGCACCGGCGAAATTACCGCAAGCAGAATGGTTAAAATAACCGACCAGACAAAAACAGCACGATAAGGCCTTACATATTTAAAAATACGTTTCAGTAATCCTGTGTTGTATACGTCGCCGGTAACTGCCATTTTTGTGGTTAACTGTTTAATTGTTAAAATTGGTTAACTGCCTTTTGGGGTAACTGGTTAATTGTTTAAATTGGTTAATTGCTTAGGTTGCAATTAACCGATTAACCAGTTTCACAATTAACCCAGGTAAGGGTACTCTATCTTCACTAAATACAAACCACAGGCAGGTACCGATTGCCCGGCCATACTGCGGTTTTTACTTTCTATTACTGCTTTAAATGCCGTTAAATCTATTTCTTTTTTACCAATTTGCACCAGTGTACCCATAATGGCCCGCACCATATTCCTTAAAAAACGGTCGGCCTCAATGGTAAATACCAACCCATCTTCCTCCTCTTCGAAAACAGCTTTTACGATTTTACAATTGTTGGTAAAGGTTTGCGTATTCGATTTGCTGAAACATGAGAAATCGGTATAGTTTAAAAGCAATGCTGCTGCTTCGTTCATGGCCTGAACATCTAAGTGATCTTTAATCAGCCAGGACCGGTTTAATTTAAACGGATCTTTTTCGAAATGAACATGGTATTTGTAAGCCCTTGCTGTAGCATCAAACCGTGCATGCGCTTCCTCATGAACCGGAATAATCCGCTTTGCAGCAATCTGATAAGGCAAAATGGCATTAATTCCACCCAAAGCATTTAAAACTTTGTTTTCATCTATTCCTTCAACATCAAAATGCGCATAAAAATCTTTCGCATGCACACCGCTATCGGTACGGCCGCACCCCAGGGTTTCGATCGGCTGCCTTAAAACCGTGGTCATGGCCTTATCCAACAACTCCTGCACGGTTACGGCATTGGGTTGCACCTGCCAGCCATGGTACAGGCTGCCATCATAAGCGATTTGGATGAAATATCTTTTTTTACTCAAAGCGATGCAAAAGTACTTTTTTCCTTTTATTTAGCGGGTAAGCACTTTACATTTATTCATAAACTGCGTAATTATGGCTTAGCTGTGTTTTTCTCGTCAAACTGCCATTTGTTATCGTAGAAACCTGCCAGTTTAATGCCTTTACTGCCTGCTTTGGGTAAATCAGCCGAAAACACCATAAAATCAGGAAAACCACTACCACCTGCAAAATACTGATTGGCATAGGCCGCCTTCATACCGGCAACACCAGTACTGGCTACTACCCCAACCAACAGTCGGTTATCTTTTTGTGGCCAAATGTAATAGGCTGCGAGATCGTTACCTTTCCAGCTTTGCTGACCTGCTGTAATTTGCGAGTTGTTAACCTGTATAGGGCAATCTTTTAATAAAATTTTCCAGGCGGCATTATTCCCGGCATTGCCATATAAAATGATGTTCCGTTGCTGATATTTGGCTGCTGAAAATTCTTTATCGGTAATGATGTCAACCGCCCCGTTTCCGCGGTAGTACCAACTTTCTGCATCATATTTGGCTTTGTTTAAATTGGCCTCCGCTGCTTCGGCTGTACCTCCAGTTCCCACCACAAAAACCATTTTATGGTTAAAGGCTTCTTTAAAGGTACCTGATCGTATGGGATTTTTATCCCTTGCATTGACCTGGGTAAGCATCTGCCAGGCTCCATTACTTTTGGCTAAAACCACTGTATCATTGGCACTGCGTGTAGTATAATCAATGGCTGTTAAGCTATCTAAAGTTATTTTAACTGCTGTATTTGCTTTAAAACTGGTTAATGCGAATTTTAAAGTCGCTACGTTTTCAGTTTTGCCTGTAATCATTGCCTGCTTGTTATCGCGGTTTAAAATGATGCGGCTATATTGCAAAGGCTGCTCCTGCTGCTCAATGCTAGCCCAGCGGTAGTTAGCCGAAATCCCCGGACTGGAAGTCATGAAATCGATGTGGTTTACAGCCGAATCTACCGGAATGGTGTGCCATTTAAAAAAGCTGAAAATGGCTGGCCAGTCTACACTTTGATCACCAAACCAGTGTTCGCCACCGGGATATTCGTAATAGCTAAAATCAGGATGAAAACCAGCCAGGAGCTTCTTCATTTGCCGGGCATAACTAACTGGTACTACTTTATCAGCATCGCCATGCAAAATATACACCCCAAGAGGTGTATAATTGGTCGCCAGTTTCGGCACATCGCTTTGGTTCCCCGCCCTTAACAACATGCGCTCTATACTATTCTGACTGCTATCAGGAATTTTCCCATCAGCAGAGCCATAATCTTTAAGCGAAGCATAACCGGCAGCAGGTGCAATAGCAGCCCATTTATCGGGATAAGTAGCACCCAAAAACCAGGTACCATGCCCACCCATAGAGTGACCAGTTAGGTAAATTTGTTGCGCATTGGGTTTAAACTGATTTTTTGCCAGTGATAATACTTCCAAAGCATCTTTACGGCCCCAATCTTCCCAGTTAAAGCCACGTGGCCTGCGGTTGGTGGCGGCCACTACTGTGCCCCAATCTTTAGATTTATAAGCTTTTGCCTGACCAATAGCCTCAACTCCGGCACCGTGCACCGATAGGAATAAGGCCGAATTGGGTTTCCAGCCTTTGAGTTGTGGCGTTACGGCGAAATACTGCAAACTGCCATCTATATTGCTCACAAAAGTCTGTTTATGGGTTGATGCACCATTTAAAGCCTCAATTACAATCACTTTCTCGTCTACCTTTTTATTGCCTTGTAACAATTGCAATTCGACATTGTAATTGCCGGGTGTAGCTACAGCACTTGCATCGAATTCGAAAATCACTTTGCGCATACTCAATTTCGGAATGCGTGCAACGACTACCTCACGTTGCTTACCATTCAAGGTAGTTTTAAAAAGTAAATCATTATAATCTTTTAATGAGGAGTTGCTTACGGTTACTGCACCTTTCAATATGCCATTTGTCTCATTCAGAACAATACTGGGCGAAGTCACGTCATCAGTATGGATTAATAGTTTTTTAGCATTCAAAATAATCATAGGTACAATGCTGGCACCCCGAACATAAAGCTCATTCACACCTTTCTTTAACTGAACGGGGATATTCATATAACCTGAGGCATAGGGATCGCCCATATGCGGAATGCCGTTAAAAAATAAGCTATTGCCACCAATTACATTCAAAATTGCGGTTTGCGCCGTAGGAGAAGTATAAGTAAGGTAAATATAATCAGAACCACGATCTACCCCACTCGGATTGAGAAAAGGATTGCTGGTAGTTTGAAACGCCCTTCTGGAAAAAGCACTAAAACGTCCTTTAGGATCAGCCTTAATTGCTTTCCACAATACCTTTTCGCCATTCTTACCGGTTGAAAATTCTCCGTTTTCTATCGGCGTTTGCAATTGATTGTTAGCCATTTTCCAGGCAAGCAAATCGGTATAAACTGCTTCGCGACCATAGCGGCTCCCGCTGGCTACCGTTAAAGCCTTTTCAAATTTGAGGGTATCTTGTGCAAAAGCGCTTGTTGCAACAAAAAGGCAGGTTAAAAAGAGTAAGTTTTTTAACATAAATCGTTTTATAAAATAGGTCTGTTAAATTCAATTTCTTTTAAATAATCTCAAAGGCTATAGTTAGCCTGTCAGAAAAAGAAAAGACAATCAATTTAGTTTATCAGTCAGGGTTTGTGGTGTATAACCAAATGTATTAAAACTTGCAGGTTTTAGCAAAATCTATTCTTTGCTCAAAAATGTTTTTTCATGGTTGAAATAGAATCCCTATAATTGCTTATTATTTAAAATTAACATGATACAAAGAATACAATCGATATGGCTTTTCTTAGCCGCTTTTACCCTGATTTTAATGTTGTTTTTACCTGTTGCCAGCAAAGAAATCGGAGGAACAGAATCAGCAATATACACAAGCGGACTGTTTCAGATTATTGCCGGAAAAGCAGGTTCACCTTTTAAAATCATATCATTTTTACCTTTACTGATTACCAATATTGCTGTTGCAATTATTTGTTTCATTAATATCTTCAATTTCAGAAAACGCAGTTTTCAAAAACGCTTTGCCATTCTTTCGATTGTGTTAATTGGCGGCTTTGCTTTCTGGTGCAGCATTTATGCTAAAAAACTACCGGGCGGTATTGAAGGTGCTACCTTTGGTATTGGTGCTTATCTACCAGCTCTGGCTATATTATTTATTGTATTGGCCATCTTCGGGATTAATAAGGATGAAAGATTAATCCGTTCGGCTGAGCGGTTGAGGTAATGTTTCAGCGGGCTCAAACAATTTGGTTATCATTAGCATCTATTATATTGGTTGCTATGTTCTTTTTCCCAATCGTTATTATACAGGAGCCCCATTCATTTTACTGTAATATTTTTTCTGTTACAGGAATAGAAAGACATGGGTGTTTCTCCTCAACTTTCAGTAGCAGCTACATCTTTTTGACGATCTATATTGCGATAGTTCTTTTGTCTTTTATCAGCATTTTTAATTTCAAAAACAGAAACAGACAGAAGTGGATTGCCATTATTTCAATACTTCTAATTTTTGTCTTTATTATTTTGTGTTGCATTAATATCTCACAATTACCTGGCAACTTAATTGATGTATACGTAGGTGTTGGTTCTTATTTACTCGCATTTGCGATAATATTTATTATACTGACCATCTTGGGGATTAATAAAGATGAAAGATTAATCCGTTCGGCTGAACGGTTGAGGTAGCTAGCTATATATAAATACCGCTCAACGCAACCAGTTGATAACTTCCTAAACAGGATCGTCATTTCGACTGAAGCCAACCGTTTTTCGCGGTGGCGAAACGGAGAAATCTTTTCAAGTTAGATTTCTCGACTCGCTGCGCTCCGCTCGAAATGATGGATTTGGTGTGGGCTTCACCAGTAAACCATTACAATCACACCTGTCATTCCAATTCCTTTGTTTTTCTAAAACTGACTTCTAGAAATGACGATATTGAAGGAAAGCTATGTCGCAAACCCACTGTTTTCTAAATCTAACATCTGGAATGCGCCGTTTTTACCGCACCTTCCCTCCCCCGTTTTCCATCTTCCATCATCCACCATTCATTACCTCCTTATTACCAAATAATTAAGCTTAAAAACTATTTACCTGACTACCTGTGAAATACGAAATATTAACCGTACCTTTGCGGCTCAATTAAAAAATAAAAAGACGAATGACAAACCCATTTCAATTATTGGGGATAAGTGATGACGTCGTTAATGCCGTAAAGGACCTTGGATTCGAAAATCCAACGCCTATTCAGGAGCAAAGTATTCCTGTACTGTTAGAAGGCACTAATGATTTTGTTGGTTTGGCCCAAACAGGAACAGGAAAAACAGCCGCATTTGGTTTGCCGCTGTTAGAACTAATCGATTTTAAAGTAAATAAACCACAGGCATTGATTTTATGCCCTACCCGTGAGTTGTGTTTACAAATCGCTAACGACCTTAAGAACTTTTCTAAAAACATTGCTAATGCCCACGTAGTTGCCGTTTACGGTGGCGCGAACATTATGCAACAACTACGCGAAATACGCCAAGGCGTTCAAATCGTAGTGGCCACGCCCGGCCGTATGTTGGATATCATTGGCCGTAAAGCCATTGATTTCTCAAACGTTAAATATGTTGTGCTTGATGAAGCTGACGAGATGTTGAACATGGGTTTCCAGGACGACATCAACGACATTTTATCAACTACCCCTGATGACAAAAAAACCTGGTTATTCTCGGCTACCATGCCGTCGGAAGTTCGCCGTATTGCCAAAAACTATATGGATAACCCGATCGAATTAACCATGGGCACCAAGAACACAGGTAACGTAAACATCGATCACGAATACTATATTGTTCGTGCACGTGATAAATACGCAGCCTTAAAACGTATTGTAGATTTTAACCCCGATATTTTCGGTGTTGTTTTCTGCAAAACGAAATTAGATACTCAGGATATTGCTGAGCATTTAATTAAAGATGGTTACAATGCTGATGCACTACACGGCGATTTATCGCAGCAACAACGTGACAAGGTAATGCAACGTTTCCGCGAGCGTAACATGCAATTGTTAATTGCTACTGATGTTGCCGCACGCGGTATCGACGTAAACAATGTAACGCACGTAATCAACTATTCTTTACCTGATGAGATTGAAAGTTACACCCACCGTTCAGGCCGTACCGGTCGTGCTGGTAAAACCGGTGTTTCTATCTGCATCATCAACTCTAAAGAACTGGGTAAAATCCGTCAGTTAGAGCGTATTATTGGTAAACAATTTACCAAAGCTGAGCTGCCTACCGGTTTTGATGTTTGCGAAAAACAATTGTTCTCTTTGGTACATAAAGTACATAATGTAGAGGTTAACAATGAGCAAATCGATCAGTACATTCCACGTATTATGGATGAATTTGCTGATTTAACCAAAGAAGAAGTAATTAAACGTTTTGCTTCTTTAGAGTTTAACCGTTTCTTAGATTATTATTCGAAAGCACCTGATTTGAATGCTGCTGTAGGTGATGATCGTGGTGAAAGAGGTGAGCGTGGCGAAAGACGCGGACGTGGTAGCGAAGGTTACACTCGTTTGTTTATCAATTTAGGTTCTGTAGATGAGTTTACCCGCGGCGATATGTTATCATTTATCTGTAACAACGGAAAAATTGGTGGCAAGAGCGTTGGTAAAATTGATTTAAAAGGTGTTTTCTCTTTCTTTGAAGTAGAAGATGCAGTAGCCGACAAAGTTTTTGAAGGCTTTAAATCAGTTGAATTTAACGGTCGTCAGGTACGTATCGAAAGAAGCGGCGAAGGCGGTGGCGAAAGACGCGGTGGCGGCGAAAGACGTAGCGGTGGTTTCGGCGGTGAACGCAGAGGCAGCGGTGGTTACCGTGGCGGAAACGGCGGTGGCGACAGAAGAAGTTCTGGCGGTAGCGGACGTAGAGAAGGCGGAAGCCGTGATGGTGGTGGTTTCAGAGATTTTTCTGGCCGTAGCCGTGAAGATAAAGGTGGCAACGGACGCAGAGAAGGCGGGAGCGGTGAGCGCCGTAAAAAATGGTAAATCACTAAACCAAATATTTTTACAAGCCGTCCTGATTTTTCAGGGCGGCTTTTTTTTTGCAATTAACATGCTGTTAATCGCTACCCGGGATGCGTTCCGATGGAACGGCCTGAGAGCTTTCCTGTCCTGAACATTTATCAGGAACTGACATAAACCGGTCCTCTCTTTTCTTCATTTCATCTTAAATCCTTATAGAGAAAAAATATCCCATTTCTAACATAAATAAAGCCTGTTTTTCATATAAAATCAGCCCATAAAGCCTTATATTTAACGTTTATTGTACAACCAAATATTATGCGTTATTTAAAGCTTTATATTACTTTTTTCCTGTTAGCTTCAGGCTTCAATTTATCTGCCCAACAAGCCGCTTCAAACCAAAAAATGCAATGGTTTGCCGATGCCAAGCTGGGTATTTTTATTCACTGGGGTATTTATTCGGTTAACGGTATTTCCGAATCGTGGTCGTTTTTTAACAACTACATTAACCACGATGCCTACATGAAACAGCTTAATGGTTTTAATGCTGCCAAATACCAGCCTGCAGAATGGGTAAATTTGATTAAAGAAAGTGGCGCAAAATATGCGGTAATTACCACAAAACACCATGATGGTGTGGCTCTTTGGGACAGTAAAATGCCAAATGCTACCACAACAGTAAAACATAGTGCAGCCAAAAAAGATTTAATTACGCCATTTGTGGCCAATCTTAAAAAATCGGGCTTAAAAACCGGATTATATTTTTCGTTACCCGATTGGAGCTATACCGATTATGACGGTTTTACACGCGACCGTAAGCGTTATGATTACAAACAGGATCCTACCCGTTTTAAAAAATTTCAGAATTATTTTCAGGGTCAGTTAAACGAACTTTCCAATCAGTACAATCCGGATTTAGTATGGTTTGATGGCGACTGGGAACATAGTGGTGAAGAATGGCAGGCTAAAAACATATTGGAAAACCTGCGTAAGGTAAATCCAAACGTCATCATCAATTCGCGTTTAAATGGTCATGGCGATTACGATACCCCCGAACAAGGTGTGCCGGTAGTAAGGCCTGCTTCGCCAGAGTGGGAATTGTGTTACACGATTAACGATTCGTGGGGATACCAACCTTACGATAACCACTACAAATCTCCAAATATGATTATCCGCACCCTGGTTGATTGTATCAGCATGGGCGGTAATTTATTGCTCGATATCGGCCCCAAAGCTGATGGAACCATTGCGTCTGAGCAGGTTAATATTTTAAAAGGCTTAGGCCGCTGGACTCAAAAACATGCTGAAGCCATTTATGGTACACAGGCTGGGATTCCTCAGGGTCACATTGATGGAAAAACCACTTTATCTAAAAATAAAGATGTTTTATACCTGTATCTCGATTATAAAACCGAAAATGGCATTTTACTATCGGGAATTAAATCGAAAATCAACAAAATTGAAGTAGTTGGCAACAAAGCACAGCCCTATATCATTAAATTAAATGAGACAGATTATCTCCTTAATTTTAAGGAAGCAGATTTCGACAGTGACGTAACCGTTGTAAAAGTATCGTTAAATGGGCCTATCCAGCTGGCTGAAGAAAAACAGGAAACCCTTTCGCTGGCAAACCTATATGCTGCACCAAAACAACGTGGCTTAACCAATTTAAACCTGAGCAAGCTGGCCATGAACTTAAATGCCGGTATAAATATATTTCAAAACACCAGTTTACCTGCTGATGGCTTAGACTTTAACCCAGGCATGAAAAATGCAGATCAAAAGATTAGCAACTGGATAATTAAAAATGCTGAGGCGCTTTACAAAACCGGCAAAGGCATACCAGCTGGTCATTATCAAGGCAATACTGCCCTTTCTGCCGATAAGCAAACCCTTTATCTTTTTGTTGAAGGGAAACCAACAGGTCCTATTGCCATTAAAGGTTTAAAGAATAACATTAGCCGCATCAGGGTAGTTGGCGAAGGCACCATGCTTAACCACGAAATTTATAACAAACTGTACTGGAGCAAGATACCCGGCATTGTGTACATTCCGATACCGGAAGATAAATTAGATAGCGAATTAACCGTAATTGCCGTACTGCTGGATGGCCCGATTGATTTGTACCGGGAAAAAGTTGGGGCAATAGAAAGCAATTTATAATTATTTAACAAATGTAAAATAGTTAGCGCACTTTACGATTATCCTTAAATTGCATTACTTTCGCACATCATGCAGGCAAAATATATCTCATATCAGGAAACCGGATCATTTTCAAAACTGGTTTTAGATTATATTAACAACGAAGAACAGCTTAGGGCTTTTTACAGTTACCGTCCTGATATGGCGGGTTTAGCCAATGCAATGGAACGTAGAAATTTTCTGGGTAACCGTACTACTTTGGTGCAGGTTCTGCAGGATCAGTACCAGCATTTACAGCCCAATAAGTCGGTTACCAAAAACATCGAGCTTTTAGGTCTCGACAATACATTTACCGTAACAACCGGTCACCAGTTAAATTTATTTACCGGTCCGCTTTATTTTATTTACAAAATTGTAACTACCATCAATTTAGCCATTGAGTTACAAATTGCACATCCGGATAAAAACTTTGTACCTGTTTACTGGATGGCTACCGAAGATCATGATTTTGATGAAATTAACCACGTAAGTGTTGATGAGAAAAACATCAGCTGGATACAACAAACCAATGGTGCAACAGGCAGGTTAAGCACTAAAACCGTGGCCGCAGCGGTAACTGCATACAAAGGTTATCTGGGCATTTCGAAAAACGGAAAACGCATTGCCAAACTGGTTGAGCAGGCCTACCTGCAACACGATAACCTGGCTGATGCTACCCGATTTTTGGTGAATAACCTGTTCGAAAAATATGGACTGGTGATTGTAAACGCCGATGATGCCCGCCTGAAAAAACAATTTGCCAACATCATTGCCGAAGATATTGTACACCACAACAGTGCCCGTAATATTGACACAAGTTCTCAAAATCTGGAGGATTTAGGTTATAAAACGCAGGTAAACGGCCGTGATATTAATTTCTTTTACCTGAACGATAATCTGCGCGAACGCCTGATTTTTGAACAGGGCAAATACCGGGTAAACCATACCGATATCAGTTTTACTGAAACTGAGCTTTTAGCTGAAATCGAATCTCACCCCGAGCGCTTTAGTCCGAATGTGGTAATGCGTCCTATGTACCAGGAAGTGATTTTACCTAACATTGCCTACATTGGTGGTGGTGCAGAAGTAGCTTACTGGATGCAGCTGAAAGCCAATTTCGATTACTACAAAGTAGATTTTCCGGTTTTACTGTTGCGCAATTCGGCTTTGCTGATTGATAAACGCAGTGCAGAGAATTTGTACAAACTAGGCTTTTCTTTAGAAGATATTTTCCTGCCGGTTGAAGAGCTTAAAAACATTTGGGTTAAGCGCAATACCACTGCCCAACTCAGTCTAGCCGACG
Source organism: Pedobacter kyungheensis (assembly GCF_000812965.1). GTDB lineage: Bacteria > Bacteroidota > Bacteroidia > Sphingobacteriales > Sphingobacteriaceae > Pedobacter > Pedobacter kyungheensis. The sequence goes on along the minus strand of NZ_JSYN01000027.1, from coordinate 201,245 downwards.
AAACCCGGGCCATCAACAGCATTTTCGACCAGATTAAGCTGAACGCTTACAAAATAGATAAAACTTTATCGGTATCGACTGATACGGCCAAGCAACGTACCAACCATTTGCTGGCCAACTTGGAAAAAAAACTGTTCAGGGCCGAAAAACGCAAGCACGAAATGGCGCTTTTACAGATAGACAATGTTAAAAAACGACTTTTCCCGAATGGCACATTGCAGGAGCGCATACTTAATATTGCACCCATGTACGTGAATTATGGAGAGGATTTTCTATCCTCCTGCATAGAAAACTTTGAACCTTTAGGCGGTGATTTTACCGTGTTGCTACCTTGAGCTGAAAGCTAAAAGACTAAAGCTTAAAGCAAATTTTCTTGATTCTTGCTACCTGATACCAGATAATTTAAACAATGAACTTCATCACCTTTTCTGAAACCAACCTGAGAGCATTTACCTACAGCGTATTTAAAAAAATGGGCTGCTCCGATGCACATGCCGAATTAGCGACCGATGTTTTGATCCGCTCTGATTTGCGTGGTATCGATTCGCACGGCGTTGCCCGTTTGAGTGGTTACGTCAGGCTTTGGGAAAAGAAACGGATTAATGCTACTCCTGATATTAAAATTGTGCACGAAACTCCAACCACAGCTACCATCGATGGCGATGCCGGATTAGGTTTGGTTGTGGCGCCTTTTGCCATGCAGATAGCGATAGAAAAGGCCGAAAAATATGGCAGTGGATGGGTATCGGTAAAAAATTCGAACCATTACGGCATTGCCGGTTACCATGCTTTAATGGCGGTGGAAAAAGATATGATTGGGATTAGCATGACCAATGCCAGCCCGCTGGTAGCCCCCACCTATGCCAATGAGCGTTTGTTGGGTACCAATCCCATGTGTTATGCTTTCCCGGCAGGTAAATATCCACCTGTTATTGTTGATATGGCCACTGCCGCAGCAGCCAATGGTAAACTGGAAATTGCACAACGTGCCAACAAAAGTATTCCCGATGGTTGGGTACAGGATAAAGCAGGCGAAAGCTCAACTAATCCTAACGAACTGAAAAACGGCGGCTCGCTGTTACCACTGGGTAGCGATAAAGACCACGGAAGCCACAAAGGATATGGTTTGAGTGCTACAGTTGATATTTTATCGGCCGTGCTGTCAGGAGCCAATTATGGTCCATGGGTTCCGCCGTTTGTGGCTTTTTTAGAGCCTTCGGCAAATCCGGTGGGAGAAGGGCTGGGTCACTTTCTGGGTGCCATGCGCGTAGATGGTTTCAGGCCGGCAGCGGATTTTAAAAACCACCTGGATAATTGGGTTGAGCGTTTTAAAAGTGCAAAAACCATCGATCCGGATAAAAAAGTAATTATTCCGGGTGAGCCAGAGCACGAATTTGAGCAGGAAAGAAAAATTAGTGGTATTCCGCTTATTGACGTAGTGGTTAACGACCTGAATGAACTGGCAGAGAAATTGGGAATTGAAGGGCTGAAATAATCACGCTTCATTAATTTTATCCATTGGTTGATGCCCCACCAATCGGCTCTATTGTTATAAATGTCGGTCGGTGAGACACCGACCGATAGGATTATAAAGATTAAGAAACAAAAAAGCCGCAAAACTAACCAGGTCTTGCGGCAACATGTACGATTATAACCCATCATACAAGGGCTGAGAATTATCTTTATGGTTTTACCGTTAGGGTTTCTTTTAACTGCAGTTCGCGGCTTGATGACCCAATCATCACCCTGAAATCGCCGGGTTCAATAACTGTTTTCAGGTTAGCATCTAACATCTGCAGCATTTCGGGTGTAATTTTAAAACTGATGGTTTTGCTTTCACCTGCCTTAAGTTTAACGCGTTCAAATCCTTTAAGTTCTAAAACCGGACGGACCACAGTTGCCAGCATATCGCGCAGATACAACTGTGCTACTTCCTCGCCATCTTTGGTGCCTGTATTTTTAAGGGTAAAGCTTACGGTAGTGCTTTCATTCTCTTTAATGGCTTGCTTAGCCAATGCAATATTGCTGTATTCGAATGTGGTATAACTTAAACCATAACCAAAAGGGAACAATGGTTCTCCACTTAAATTATTGTAATCGTCGCCTCTACCTGTTGGCTTGTGGTTATAAACCAACGGCAATTGCGCTTCATGCACCGGATAAGTAATTGGTAGTCTGCCGGCAGGATTGTAATCGCCGAATAAGGTCTCGGCTACAGCAGTTCCGCCTTCTTCACCCGGATACCATACATTTAAAATAGCCGAAGCATCGTTGATCCAGTTGTCCATCGTTATCGCACTCCCTCCTACCAATAATACCACTACAGGTTTACCAGTTTTAGCCATTTCCTGAATCAGTTGTTCCTGATTGCCAGGCAAACTCAGCATGGCACGATCTAAAAACTCTCCTTCCTTTATTCCTGCGGCAACTACGATGACATCGGCATTTTTAGCCATTGTTTTGGCTTCCTCCAGTAACTGTGCTTCTTTATCTTCAACACCATAATTCCAGATTAATTTGATGTAGGCATTACCTTTTGGCTCTTTAAACTCGATTTTAACCGGATAAGCTTTACCTGCTTCAAAATTAAAGCCTTCGGTACGTGTATGGTAAGAAGCTTTGTCCCACTGATCGATAATCAGCTTTCCATCCAGATACAGCCTATAACCGTCGTTTCCTGCTAAACCGATTTGATAGGTACCTGCTTTTTGCGCTTTAATTTCTCCTTGCCATCTCACCGAATAATTATCGGTTGCCAGTTTCTCGTTGGGCGAATAGAGCGTCCACATGAAATCGATTTGTTTATCGGTTCTGGTTAATACGGGCTTACCGGAAAGATCAGTAGTGTTAAAATATTCACCGGTTAATCCTTTGCCGTTTTTCGAACTCAGAAATGTAGAATCGATTACTGTATACTTTTTACTTTCCCTAAAACTTCCCTGGGCATAATTTACCTTCACCAAATCACTAGCCCTGGATTTGATTCCATCTAGGATGCTGATTTTACCAATCCCGGTTCCACTATATCCCCCCAAACGAGCTTCTACAGCATCTTGCCCCAATACCAGGATATTTTTGGCTTGCTTTAGCGGCAATACATTTTGATTATTCTTTAACAATACGAAGGATTCTAAAGCCGATTTTTTAGCCAAAGCCTTAGCCGATAAATCAGTAAGCGAAGCTTCTGCCTCCTTTTCTGAAACATAAGGGTTCTCGAACAATCCCAATTCGAACTTAGCCCTTAAAACCCTCGAAACGGCATCATCAATCCGTGCCTTTGGAATACTTCCATCTAAAAACGGTGGTTTAAAAAGTTTGTAATGTTCATATTCCACCTGAAAAATAACATCAAGACCACCATTTAAAGCCTGTAAGGTAGATTGTGCATAGTTTTTTGAGGTATTATGCAATACATTTGCCCCACCTACTGCACCTGCATCAGAGATCACAAAACCTTTAAAACCCCAATCGTGTTTTAAGGTTTTGGTTAAAAGCCAGTAATTGGAAGTTGCAGGCGTTCCGTCGACACTGTTATAAGAAGTCATTACAGAACGGATACCTGCCCTTTTTACTCCTGCTTCAAATGCCGGGAAGTGTATTTCGCGTAAAAATCTTTCCGTTTTCTGAATGGGATAACTGTCTCTGCCCCCATCGCCAACGTTAGCAATCAGGTGCTTTGGTGTTACCACCACATTTTCTTTTTCGATAGCATTCATAAATGCGGCGCCCATCACTTTGGTGAGGTAAGGATCTTCGCCATAAGTTTCTTCTACACGTCCCCAGCGTACATCCTCGGCCATGTTGATTACGGGAGCTAATACATCTCTTATACCCCTCACTTTAGCTTCGTATGCTATCCGTTTGCCAATCTGAGCCATAATTAGCGTATCAAACGTTGCAGCTAAGCCAATTGACTGCGGAAAAGCTGTTGCATTTTTGCGCACCAAACCGTGTAAAGCCTCGTCAAACACCAGCATCGGGATGCCGAGGCGGGTATTGTTAACCAGGTAACGTTGTAACTGATTCACTTTTTTAGCCAGGGTAAGGGCATTCTCGGTAGTATTGTAGCTCAACAGTTGCTGGGCTTCTCCTGCTCCGCCCGATTGCGCACTAATTTGCAAGCCAAAAATTCCGTTTTTATAATGGCCTTTTGCAATTCCATCTACATCGCCAGGCACCATAAACAATTGCCAGAATTTTTCTTCAGGCGTCATTCTCGATACCAGATCTTTAACCCTTAAATCGATACTGAGTTTAGGATTTTTGTAAGGTAGGTTCTGCACGTTTTTATTTTGCGCACAAACACCAGCTGATAATAATAATGCTGAAAGTAAAAAGGTATTTCTTTTAAGGTTAAACATCATTATTCGGTTTCGGGGGTAAACGAAAAGGCCAGTGCAATATGCTCGTCGGTTTTAGGGAAGTCGAAATGTACCTTACCATCAACCAGTTTCCATTTTATTTTTTGGTTATTGCTTAGCAGTGTAATGGCTGTTCCTTTTTTAGGAATGCTGCCTTTCCACGAAATTTCTTTAACAGGATTATTATCCACTAAGCTGATGCCATATACCGTTTTACCATCTTTACTCTGCGTAAACCAGTTTTGGCCGTCATGATAGTTTTTGGTGATCCTTGTGCCATAGATAGCGGCACCATTTTTTGCTGTCCACTGTCCTACTTCGCCTAGTCTGGCAATTACATTATCGGGTAAAGTTCCATCGGCTTTGGGGCCGATACCTAAAAGCAAGCTTCCGCCTTTAGCCACAATCTCGACCAGTTTATGTACCACTTCTCGTGCTGGTTTATACCTGTCGTTCGCTACAAAGCCCCAGGCACCACCTAAAGTCATACAGCTCTCCCAGGGATAATCCAGCTGTGTTTCCGGGATTTTCTGCTCTGGCGTTTGGTAATTTTCGTACTGACCATGTACCGTACGATCAACCACAATTAAACCCGGGTGTGCCTTTCTGGCATCAGCAGCGATCTTCGGCATATCAATGTCCTGACTCCAATCCGGAATTGGCGCCCCCCATGAAAGTACTTCTTTGTTCACACTCGCGCGTGGACGTACCCAACCACCATCGAGCCACAAAATATCAATACTACCATAATTGTTCATCAACTCGCCAATCTGGTTCTGGGTAAAGCTTTTAAACTGGTTCCAGCGCCATGGGTTCTTTCTGATGTCGTAATTATTGTTCCTGTTGGCTGTGGCATATTTATCCCACCAGTAGTACTGCGAATGCCAGTCGGGTTTAGAAAAATAAGCACCAATCATGAAGTTTTCTTTGCGGAAGGCTTCGAATACATATTTGGCCACATCCTTTCTGGGATTGCTGGCAAAAGGACCTTTGGCAATACTAAAATCAGATTGTTTGGTATCGAACATGGCAAAACCATCGTGGTGTTTGGTGGTAAAAACCAGGTATTTCATACCGGCACTTTTACCTGCCTTAGCCCATTGTTCGGGGTTAAATTTGGTTGGGTTAAACTTTTCGCTAAAGCCCCAATACCATTTTTTATAGTCTTCGTATTTAATGGTACTATCCCGGTCTATCCAATCCTCAGAGCAGATCGACCACGATTCGATAATACCTGGTACGGCATATAGCCCCCAGTGGATGATCATCCCAAATTTTTTATCCTGCCATGATTCGAGCTTTTGTTTAACGGCAGCATCTTTAGGCCATTCGTAAATTTCGGACTGCGGCATAATATCGTTTTGCTGGGCAGAAACATTTAATGCAATCAGACCAAAACAGAAGAGGAGGTAGTTTTTAAATTTCATTTGTGTGTTGTTTATTTTTAAATGGTGATGAAACCACCATTAAGTATAAAAATCCCGGCCATATTATTGACCGGGATATTTATGGATTAAATTATTTCGGATTAAGGCATCCAGTAAACTTTCTTTTGAATCTGAACTTCTGGTCCTACGTTACCCCCAATTGCAGACAAATTTGCTGAGTTATTGGTTTTTTCATCATCAGGATAAGGCAATCTGTTGTAGGTTGTAGGGTTATAACTTGCATCTTTTGGAGTTAATCCGGTACGCCTAACTGTACACCAGGTTTCTACGGCATTAAACATGCTGGCCAACCATGATTGGGTAATTATCTTTTTATAATTTCCGGCTACATCACCAGGTGTAAACTTAACTGCCGGGTTATTGGTAAATACATCAATTTGCGCTTGAGTAATCGGCCCAGGTTTGGCTGCTGTTGGCCAAATTGATGTGGTATTGCTATTTACAGTAGTATACCAAAAATTAACAGAGGCCCGCATACCTAAATTGTATTCTGTTTCTGCCAAAGCCTGGTTTGCAGCAACACCGATACCTTGATTGTAGGCCTCGGCTTTTAAGAAATGTACATCAGCTTCTGAAATGATTACATAAGGGAAGCTCTGAAAATCACGAACAAGGTAATAGTTAAATGAAGCAAACTTATTATCTGGATCGGTACCTGGAGCCATTGGTGCATTAGCCGATGTATTTGGGTATGGTGTACCACCATCAGCAACGGTTCCGTTTTGTGGCTGAGGTATCCATTTCCCAGCATTATTTGGCATAAACCATACTTTATAACGTGGGTCGAAGAAACCCGAACCATCATCAGCATTGGTTGACGACATTTTCGCAAACACATTAGAACTCATCCTGATATTTGAAACGGAAAGCTCACGAAATGCATACCAAAAACGATCGCCATAATCCGGACTATTAGGCACTACAACCAAAGGATAGCTACCATAGTTACTTTTGTATAATGCGGTTAGGTCCTGATCGTTTGGCAATGGATAAGTTGACGGATTGCCCAGAATTTCTACAATAGCGGCTTTAGCTTTGGTTTGTAGATTGGTTTTACTTAAACGCACCGCATAGCGCAACCGAAGCGCGTTACCAAATTTTTTCCAGGCAACAAAATCATTCGCCAAAAACGACTCATAAGTGCCGATTGAGCTTTGATTTGCTCCTCCAACTCCTTCAACAGCTGCCTTTAAATCATCTAAAACACTGCTGTAAACCGCTTCTTCTTTATCGTATTGTGGTTTATAATTGGCGGCACCTTCTGTAGCAATACCCGCCTGGCTATAAGGTATATCTCCGTAGCGATCTAACATCGATAAGGTTTTTTGAGCCATTAGAATATTGGCCATATACTTTACATTGTTATAAACATCAGGGTTTGGCGATGAGCTGATTAATTTTAACAGTTGTTTGTAGTCTGCCAAATCGGAATAATAAGTACTCCAAAACGAGGTAATATAATTGGTGTAAGGCAAATTTCTATTCTGAACACCCTGCTGATTTGTAATTGGCATAAACAAACCCGTATATATCGTATAATCCTCTTGCGTTGCCCGTTTAGCCAGGTTATTAAAAAAGCCTGCAGGAGTAGCTGTAGAAACAGTTGCATCTTTATACGGCATATTTAATTCTTCGAAACCCTTTTTACACGATACCATACCAGCCATTAGCGATATGCCAAGTACCGTGTGGATTATTTTATGTTGAATTTTCATGTCTTAATGTTTTAGATTATTAAAATGAAGAACGTATCGTGAAACCAAACGATCTTGTTTTTGGTAATGAATCGTACTCAATTCCCTGCATATTACCTATACTGTTTACTCCTTCCGGATTTAATCCTTTAGGTATAGTGGTAAAAATGTAGAAGAGGTCTCTTCCTACTAGGGAAAGTGATAGATTTTGAATAAACCGGGTTTTTTGAATGAATTTTGCAGGAACCTGATAAGTTAGTGCCACCTCTCTCAGTTTCATCCAGGAATTTTTAAATACTGCTGCAGAACGGGGTACTCCAAGGTGATTCCATGCAGAGAAGGTACCCTGATAATACCACTGATAATTAACTACATCTGTATTTCGTGTACCATCGGCAAATACACCATCCAATATAACCCCAGTATTAGCACGTGTTCCGTCAGGATATACTAAAGGTAAGCCACCGCCGTTACGTTCTTTTAGCGTCTCCTCCAGGTTTCCACTTCCCATTCCTGCAGCATAAGAACCAAAAAAAGTATCACCACCAATTTTCGCATCGGCCAATACATATAATGAAAATGCTTTGTACTTAAAGGTATTTGTAATACCTCCCGTTAAAAATGGCTGAGAGTTACCAATTGCCACCTCACCATTGGTTAACACCCATTGGGTACCGGCATAATAACTTTTCCCATCAACAGTATATTGTAAAGGTAAACCATCAGTTCCCACTGCACGTTTTACTACTTTACTGCCATTCATATAAGTGAAATCCTTACCATACAATGTTCCATAATAATCGCCAACCTGAACGCGTTGAGAAATACCATTTCCACCAAAGAAGTTACCCAAGGTTAAGGTATTTACACCATCTTGTAAGGCCAAAACTTTGGTTCTGGCATGTGAGCCACTAATCGATACATCCCAGCTAAAATCTTTTGTTTTGATGGGAGACCCACTAACAATAAACTCAAAACCGGTATTACCTAATGATCCTGTATTAATTTTAACATTGCTAAAACCAGACGATAAAGCCAATGGATTATCCAAAATCTGGTTATAAGTTTTCATCGAATAAGCGGTTAAATCAACATTCAACCTGTTTTTAAAGAAACCAAGAGACACACCTCCTTCGTAAGATCTGCTTCGCTGAGGTTGAACTCCTTCAAACTTTAATGTTCCAGGCAAACTCTGAGCCTGCTGACCATTATTGGTAGATACATCTAAAACATTAAAAATGGTATAAGGATCGGTATCAGAACCCGTTTCGGCATAAGAGAATTTCAGTTTACCAAAGCTTAACCACGGCAAACTGTTTTGAATACCTTTAATACCATCCGTAAATACATAACTTAAATTAGCAGCCGGGTAGAAGTAAGAATTTGCACCATTCGCCAATGTACTCGACCAGTCGTTACGTGCCGTAGCCTCTAAAAACAGGTAGTTTTTATAAGAAAGGTTTAAGAAACTGTATGCTGAGTTGATTTTTTTGGCATATTTAGTCTCTTCTGGTTGAGGAACAGGATTTGAGCCATTATTTAAGGCAAAAACAAAGGGTTTTACTAAATTACCATCGGTTCTGTTACTCGATATATAGTCATTTCTGTAATACCTTTCCACACCAGCAGTTAAACTGGCATTAATTTCTTTACCAAATAGGTTGTCTTTATGTAAACGTGCAAAAGCTTGTAAATTGGTCGATAAATTTTTTGCCTGTGCTAATTTGTAAGCACCATTAGCCTGTCCTAATATATCAGTTGGCTGGTTTTTTACTGTAGTAACATCATTCGAATTATCAACACCACCCTGAGCGGTAACGTTTAAGAAATCGGTTAAATCGGCCATTAACTTCATACCCCCGGTTAAGCCATTCCGGTTAAAAACGGTATTGTTATTAAATGCATTCCAATACTGGTTGGCTATATAACCTCCGCTGTAGGGATAAGCTGGAGAACCTGCCGGAAAATTACTTGAGGTTAGCACATCCTTACGGGTATTGTTAGGGCCATAAGTGTTGTCAAAATCAACATAGGGATTGTAATCTCTCGGCATCGAATAAATTACACCTCCCAAATAGCCGGCACCAACCGACGGAGCATTTAAACGCGTGAAATTTACATAGCTTGCCGTAACCTCAGCACTTAGTTTTTTAGAAACTTTTAAAGTAGAGCCCAGGTTAAAGGTATTAGACTGCATATTACTATTAAGTATGTTGGCTTTGGTGTCATTTCTGGTATAGGAAAGACGGCCGGTAGCATTGTCACTTCCTCCAGAGATAGCCACATTATGAGTTACTACAGAACCATCGGGAAAAAATGCTTTCCAGTTATCAGGTTGTGCAGAATAAGGTCTTAACACGCCATCATAATTTAAGATAGGCTGATTATCAAACCTTGGACCCCACGACTGGCTTCCAGGATAACTGAAATACGCATCTGTTAATTTACCATTAGGATAAGGAACAGTACCAAAAGAATTACTTAAATAGGTTCCTGTTGGGTTATAACTGTTTCCAATCTGGTAACGTTGTCCTGCCGTGTTTGTCGGAAACATTTTACTATTATCGGCAGTTAGCATTGAAGCAACACCACCCTGACCATATTCATTTTGAAAATTCTGAATTTCGTATGGATTGGTATGTCGGTAAGAATAATTGTAATCAACGCCCAAACCCGGTCTGTTACTACCTTTTTTGCGGGTAATTAAGATCACACCATTACCACCCCTTGCACCATATAATGCCGCTGCTGCCGGGCCTTTTAACACCGTAATATTTTCAATATCATCCTGATTGATAAAGTTCAATCCTGTACCCCAGTCATTATTTGATGAAACATCGGCACCAGTATTACCTGCTACAGATGAACCGCTGTTACCGTTCACATTGGCCGGATCGTTATTTATCGCCACTCCATCTACAATAATCAAGGCGCGGTTATCTCCTGTTAATGAAGTATTTCCACGCACAACAATCCTCGATGACCCACCTTCTACACCACCACCTGATTGAGAGATTTGTAAACCAGCTACTTTACCCATTAAACCCTGGGCAATAGTTGGTGCCTGACCAATAGTCAGGTCTTTACCAGCCACTTCCTGAGTAGAGTAACCTATAGCTCTTTTTTCTTTTTTAATGCCAAAGGCGGTTGTAACCTGAACTTCATCCAGACTGTTTGAAGAAGATTCGAGCCTGACATTGATCGTTGAAGATGCACCAACGGTAACTTCTTTTGAAAGATAGCCGACAGACCTGAAAACAAGGATATTTCCTTCTGCAGCTGCGATAGTGTATTTACCGCCAGCATCGGTCTGTGTGGCTTTCGTAGTGCCTTTAATTGTGACACTTACACCTGGCATTGGGCCAGACGCCTCCACTACCGTCCCGGTAATGGTTTTTTGTGCAAAAGCAGTTATTGCTAAAAAATTTAACAATAAGATACTTAGGCACGCTAAGTACATTTTTTTCATAATGGTTTGGTTTAGATTAGTTAATGTGGTTCGTAACTTAATTGGGGTAATGTTTTTTACTTTATCATATATATAGTGTTTAGTTAAAATTTATATCTCTTTAATTTTATTTTTAATTATTCAAACAGGCTATTTTCTACCATTAAGCTTGCTGCAGCTAATAATTCAGCTTCGTTGGTTAGTGTAGAAAACTTAATATCTGTTTGTTCGGCGATACGGGGAATACAAAATTCGTTCAGTGCCTGTTGTATTGGCGGAAGCAGCATTTTACCTGCCTTGGCACCCTGCCCGCTTAAAACGATGCGCTCTGGATTTAAAATATGGATTAAAGTAGCCACACCTTTACCGATCTTAAAAGCGGCATCGGCCAAAATAGAAATGGCAACCGGATCTTGTTTGATAACTGCATGCAAAAAGTGATCGACATGGCTTTTACTTTCATCCTTAAATAAAGTTCTTAAACTTGTTTCTTCTCCATTTTCTACGGCAGCTTCTGCTTTTTGCACCATTACCAGCAGCGATGTTTCTACTTCCAAACAACCGCGTTTACCGCAAGAACATAAGGCGTTTGACTCTGATAGCGGAATATGACTAAATTCGCCGGCATAGCCGCTGCTACCCCGGTATAATTTACCGTTAATGATCATCCCTAAACCTGTTCCGAGGCCTATATTAACTACCAACACATCCTTTAAGTTCCTTGCTTCTCCAAAATTCAATTCTGCCAGGGCAATCAAGCTTGAGTCGTTATCGATATAAACAGGTAAGTCTAATTGTCTCGATAAATAATCCTGCAAACTGATATCTCCATCAACCTGCATAAAAGAATAGTTTACGCCACGTTCTACATTCACAAAACCTGGCATTCCTACACCTACTCCCAGTAAATACGTTTTATCAATCTTTGATTTACTGATACTTTCGTCAATAAAAGCAATTAGCTTGTCAACACTTTTACCTTCAGCCATATCCAAATCGATAGTCTGCGTAGGCAAAACCTGGTGGTTTGACAAATCATAAATGGTTAACTGTGTGGTTAACTGATCCATGGCTACTGCGATTATATACCTTTTATAGTTAGGGTTTAATAAAAAATTCAATGCGCGACGGCCACCCGTAGAGGGGGCTAATCCTTGCTCTATAATTAAACCATCTTCTATTAAAGCATTAACAGTGGATGTAATTAACGGCAAGCTTTTTTTTGTGCGTTTACTCAAATCAGTTAGGGACGATTTTTTTTTATAGTAAAGCAGCTTAATGATGTCGGCTCGTAATCTCTGGGCTTTCTTAATGGTTGCTGACATTTTTCGTTTGGTTTATATAAATATATAAAAAAATTAAAAGAAATCAAATCTTTTTAAAAAAATTAAAAAGAAATCGAATTTAAGGCAATATAATGCATTATTTGAATAGCCTATTAAAAATTTAGTGCCGAAGTTTAGATGGAAATAGGTAATCAGGCAGCATAACAAATACGCAGAACCTATTGTTCGGCAATAGATAAATGCTCATCATCATCCTTATAGGGTAAATATAAAATGATCAGCGTTAGCATTTCATCTATACTTTTCATTTCTCCGCCCCCATAAATATTCCTGGGTGGATTGAAGGAATTTTTAGGGTTATTGCTCGAATTGTCATATGTTCCCTCAATAACCAAATAAGAATCTTTAGGTATGATGACAGGTTTTTGATATTTATAAAGTTCCTGCCAGTTAAAATCCCATTTGGGAATGGATATTAATTTAATAGTATCTTTTTCCGGAGTAATAGCGTAGGCTTTAAAATCTTTTCCAAGCAAGTGCATATGAGGCCAAACACCTAAAACCGATTGCTTTTCGGGATTAGTTATTTTCAATTGAAAAGTGCGAACACTATCTGCAGGAATCATGAAATAAGGCGTGATCTCCTCTTCTGCTATCCCACCAGAACCAAGATTTACCACATCAATAACCCGTTCAATAGGTTGTTTTGTAAAGAAAAAATTAATTGAAGAAAAATCAACTTCATCTTTTCCTGTCGGCGCATAATGCATGGTTAAAAGAATTACTCCTCTTTTAGGCATTATCCACCCAATATTTTTGGGATACGATTCATACTTCGTACCTGGAATCCATCCTCCATAGTAGATCATATTGCTTTTATACACATTGTAAGCTGAAAAATCTTCATTAGTTTCTCCAACAGTTGTGTTTATATATTCCGGAGACTTATCTAACGGAATACCATCAGGTACATCGTAAATTGCAAAATTTGCATGATGAATTACCTTTCTATTTTTTGAAACGAATTCAATTGCTTCAACATTTTGCATTTGATCGAATTGGAAAGGAATTTTAAAAACAATGAATCTTTCCTTATTATCTCCTTTAATATCAAAATTCCGAGTCATACTCAAAACAGCATCAGCTTTTCGTTTATAACCTGTTCCAGTATGATATTGACTTAAGATGGAGGCTGCAAGTTTATTTGGGCTACCTAGCGGCATTTTATCATCAATCCAATCAATTATGATTTTTTTTTCGTGGTCTGTTAGCTTTCTATTTCCCTGAAATGGAGTTTCAGTATAATGATCATCTGCCTTCCAGGGTGGCATATATCCGGATTTTATTACTTTTTTAATAAAAGAGGCTCTCTTAGCCACATCTTCATAAGAAATTAAAGGAAATGGCCCTGCCTCACCCACCCGATGACAGGATGTACATTTAGTATAAATTATTGGAGCAATATCTTTATAAAATGTATTTTTTTGAGCATAAGCAAAACTTAAATTTATTAAAAACAAAATTGCTAAAATTCCTTTTTTCATGTACTAAATATCATTGATATAACAACCTATTGGCTTGGTATTGTTAACGGCAGCCTTTTTATTTATCTCAAGAGCCTCCATTGCGTCGGTAAGGAAATGTTTGGAAACAATTTGCCTTTGCTGTCCCAATTCTATTATTTTATCATCTATTAAGCCAGAATAAGCAACACCGCCTTTTTTATCTAACAAAACAACTTCTGGTGTAACCGATGCTTTTAATAAATGAGTTAGCAATTTCTTTTCATCCATAACAACTGCAAAGGTCAATTTATAATCTCTTACAAAAGCCTTTACCTCTTTTACAGAATAAGATTTACCAGGAAATACACCTACCAATTCGTATTGTGTATACGTTTTTTTTATCCTATTAAGCTCCGGTATATAATTCCTGCATAATGGACATTCAGGCGAAAGAAAAACAAACACCGTATTTTTATAATTTTTTATCGGTTGTTTGGTGGTAATGGAGATTGGGTTAATTACCCTCACTTTAGCCCATAAATCTTTTCTCTGAACACTTCCAAGCTGCCCTAATGTTTTATCCGTAAAAATGAAACAGAACAGCACAAAAACGCAGAATACTTTATAGTTTTTCATTTTTCAAATAATTAAAATGGCCGGTTATACCGGCCATTTTATATTTAATAAAGATAATAATAACTTATGGCATATCCCACCAAACACGTCCTTTAACATCAGTTGGCTGCCCAAAGTAAGATTCTTTGGCCATATCTGCGATTGCATTCTGCTTATTGGTAAAATTTGCGTCTCCAGCTATCGGGAAATTGATTACAAAACGTCTTGGAATAGCTTGTACTTGCCCCGAGAAAGTAAAATCTTCCAATACCAATGCTGTTTGCGCATTTGGCATACCTGTTCTTTTAAGCAATGCCCAACATTCATTGTAGTTTTTATAGAAATTCAGGTACTGCTGGATTAAAATTTGCTCTAGTCCTTTTGCAGGGTTATAAACAATTTCTGGTTTAGCTTTATAATTTGCAACCGCATTAGTTCCTAAAGCGGCATAATCGGCTAAGCCTGCTGCTTTAGCAATTCTATCGTAAGTAATGATAGAGGCATCAATACCTTTGTTATACCAGTCGGAAGCACTTTCGGTCGTTATATTTCTTGCCGCAAGTTCTGCACGCAACAAGCAAATATCAGCATAAGTTAAAATTAAAAATGTTGCTGAACCTGTTCCTGAACTTAGTGCTGGTGTAAACATACGATACTGAATTGCAGATATTGTATCTAAGTTTCCGCTCTTTATCACAACCGGGCTAAAGAACTTTTGCTTGGCAGGAATAGTATTTGCATCCGGGCTTGTAAACTGACCATAATATCTTCTTGTATCATAAACTGAACTGGCAGGAATTTTACCTTCGCTTTTTGCGGCATCAAAATTTTCCTGAGTCCATGAATTTTTTTGATAAAACAATGGCAACCTGGGGTCTTCATTTCTCCACATAAAATCTACTGTACCGTTCGCACCATATGCACCCGAAGCACTAACATCCCAGTTACCGGTTCCTATAAAGTTACTACCTGCTTTTAGCGACCAGTCATCATCTGGCGACGACATCAAATCGGCTGCATTATTTGTTAATATATCGGTAACAATTGCTTTTAGTTTTGCGGGATCTTTTTTAGATAGACGCATGGCTATCAGTAAGCGCAAACTGGTGGCAGCTTTAATCCATTTAGGTATTGCACCCTGAAAATATAAATCATTATTACCTAAACTAACCTGAGGCACAGCTGGCTGAGCTTTTAAAGCAATTACAGCGTTTTTTAATGTCTGCTCAAAAATATTGTATAAATTTTGCTGACTATCGTAAACCGGGGTAAATGTTCCGTTATACCTAGCTTGAAAAGCTTCTGTATATGGGATACTTCCGTTACCATCTGTTACAAACCACGCTTCATAAACCCTCATAATTTCAGCAATGGTTTTCATCTGTGCATACCTTGGTTTCTGATCGTCAGTAAGCTTATCTATCGTTTTTTGAACATCAACTAAAAGATCACCAGAACTATTATAGAAACGACCATATCTCTGATTTATATTACCTATTCCATCTGTTATAGTACTTGTATTACCGGTTAAGCTAACCATTTGCCTTGTCCACCTTGAAACCCCTCTATAATTTTCATAGAAGGCTTCAAAACTATCATCATGCCAATTGGTTACGGCTTTAGTAAAGAGTGGCTCGGGTGCAATTGTAATAACCGCGTCAGGGTTCGTATTATATTCAGCAAATTTTTCCTTGCTGCAAGAGGATATTAAAAGTGCAAAGCTTAAAAATGCAGACACTTTAACAACATTATATTTTGAATATTTCATAATATCAATTTTTAAAAAACAGTGATTAAAAACTACCATTAATACCTAAGCCAAATGTTCTAACATAAGGTGTACCTCCACCAAGGAAAGCACCTCCAGCTCCGGTACTGGTAAAGTCATTCACATTTAGATTATCTGGTGCATTGTTGTACAGAAACCCAAGATTTCTGGCACTGGCATAAACTTTAACACCATTCATTTTTATTTTAGAAACAAATGCTTTAGGCAAATCGTAAGATAATGTAATATCTCTTACAGCTACCCAAGATGATTTGAAAGCTCCACGCTCCCTGATACCATTACCCCATCCATTAGAGTTATTGTAATATCTCCATGTTATAGTAGGTATTCTCAATCCTTTATCTATTGCCTGTTGATGGCTCATACCACCAACATTCACGCCGTTTATTACTGTACCATCTGCAAAAACACCATCTAACACTACCCCGATTTCCTGATTTCCTCCATCAGTATAAGCTGTACCTCCGTTATCAACAGTACGGCCAAATAATGTGTTTTTCAAGTTACCGGTTTGACTACCATAAAAATAGGTATCAGAAAACACATATCCACCAAACTTAGCATCGATTAAGGCACTTAATGATAATGACTTGTATGTAATTACATTCCTTATGCTGCCATAAAATTTTGGTAAGGTAGAACCAATTGTACTTTCAGTTTCTAATCCATTTGCATAGTTAGAAGCCCTTGTATAAAATGCGCCACCAGTACCTGCAGGAGAAATTACGCGTTTACCATTATTTGGATTGTCAATTGGATTTCCCTGAGCATCTCTTGCCTGATATTTCGCATAACCATAGGCAGCTACCAATGTAGAATATTCACCTCCAACTCTTGCTACTGTTCTAATACCATCACCACCTTCTAGCTGTACTGTAGTAACACCTGGTGCCAGAGAGATAATTTTTGTTCTGTTTCTGGTATAGTTAAAATACGTATCCCAAGAGAATGAATCGGTTTTAACCGGAGTACCAGAAAGCATTAATTCGATACCCTGATCCTGAACATCTCCACTATTGATCAACGCATTCCTTACACCAGATTCAGATGGAACAGCAAGGTTGATGATTTGATTCCTCGTATTTTTTCTATATGCGGTAAAATCTAAACCTAATCTGTTTTTAAGCATTTTAAGTTCAACACCAATTTCTTTGCTATATGATCTCAAAGGCTTAAGATTAAGATTACCTAAAGTTTGGCTATCAAATCCATATTGTTCGATATTTGCAGCAGTTGCTCCAAGTGCCTGATAGTTTCCATTTTTTAAATAGTACCCTGTATTTGCCCTGTAAACACTTGTACCTCCACCGGTGATAGAGTAAGAAGCACGTAATTTACCATAAGAAAATATACTTGGCATTTTAATGGCATCAGTAAAAATCCATGCCAAATCCGCTCCAGGATAGAAATAGCTATAATTTCCGGTTCCGTTAGAATAAACCAAAGTAGAATTCCATTCCTTACGTCCGTATAAGTTTAAGGTTAACCAGTTTTTATAACCAATGCTACCTTGTGCATATGAGGCAAAAACCTGAGTAATATTTGGCGCCCCTTCACTAACAGTTGGGGTATTGATTGAATTCGTAAGTCTATACTGTTTAGGAACTCTTAAACCACCTGATGTACCATAACTTGCACTTTTACTTTGTGAGCGCACTATTTCTGACCCTAATTGTAAAAACAAATCAAAATCATTCACCTTATGTGTTAAGTTTAAACTTGTTCTATATCTGCTATCAATAACATTTCGCACACCTGAGCCATAATATCCACCTTTAAAACCAGGATCCTGACCAAGTTCCCTGCTTTCATTAACAGTATTGTACCAGTTAAGTGATGCACTTGTTTCAAGCTGCAGCCATTTGGTAAAATTTGTTTTAGCGTTAATAGTTCCCCTAAAGTTATTTTCGTTCTGAATTTGGCTAAATTCATTTAACCTGAAAAATAACTGATTGGTTCCAAACGGATCATTAGTACTTCTGCCTCCATTTACAGGGTCGATGTAATTCTGTTTCCAGTAATCTAAATCAAAATTTGTCGGATACCCCCATGTAAGACCATAAATAAGACTATTATCGCCAAAAATCCTTTGCGGATTAAAACCTCTTGCATTAGAATAAGATACAGTTGCATCCATTAATATTGCATTTGCCAGGCGCTGTGTTCCTCTAAAGTTAAAGGTATGTCTGTTTAATTTATTCAATGGACTAATACCTTTGCTGAAGTTGTTTGAGTACGAAAAGCGGAAAGTGGTTTTTTCATTTCCACCCTGCATAGCGATATTACTGTTAACATACCGACCAGTTTGGTATAAACTTAAAGGATCGTTTAAAACACTGTTTGTAATTTGTCGGCCATCTATATCCAAAATTGTTGATCCATCTAACTTTGGACCAAAACTAAAGCCATAAGAAGCAGAATTGATCTGGTTCATTCCATTGGCGCCTTTGATAAAATCTCTTGGCGTAAATCCTGAACCGTATTCTTGTTGCATATCAGGTAAAGCGTAAGCATTATCAAAGGTTTCGTCATGACTAAATGAAATACCTAAACCTTTTTGAGAATAGCCCTTTTTCGTTGTTATTAAGATCACACCGTTTACCGCACGACTTCCGTATAGTGCAGTTACGGAGCCACCTTTTAAGACAGAAATACTTTCAATATCATCTGAGTTAATATTCTTCAAAACATTTCCAAAATCCTGATCACCAGCTCTTGATGGAACAACTACATCATCTGATAGCATAATTCCATCCACCACTATCAGAGGGGTATTTTCTGAGCCATACAAACTAGAAGCACCCCTTATCTGAAATTTCGGGCTAGACTGTGGACCACCAGCACCTGGCTGAACCATCATACCTGGCACTAATCCTTGTAAAGCAGCAATAGGGTTGGTGGTATTAGCAGCCCGTATTTGATCTCCCTTAATATTATTCATAGAATAACCCAGGCTCCGCTTACTTCTTTCTTCACCTAAACCTGTTACTACAACTTCACCAAGAGCTTTAGCATCATCTTGTAAAGAAACATTTAGTACGCTATTGGTTCCTACAGATAACTCTTTCGTAAGGTAACCTAAGTATTTAAAAATAAGCGTTGAATTTGGTGGAACTGTAAGGCTGTATTTTCCGTCAGCCGATGTAGATGTTCCATTAGAGGTACCTTTCTGTAACACACTAACACCAACCAAAGGCTGTCCTGTGTTATCAGTTACCGTACCAGAAACGGTTTTTTGCGCAAAAGCAGAAATTGTTACCATGCATAGCAACAAAATACTTAAGCTAGTTAAGTAAATTTTTTTCATAATTTGTTTGGTAATGGTTAGATAATTGATTAGTTAATTTATCAGCATTATTTTATCAGCAGCTCATTAGTGACTTGAGCCCTGTTGATTGGGAAACTGAAACCCAATATCAGAAAGAAGCAAAAGGTGCAAGACGATTTTTACATACTTTTTACCCACAACTGACAGAACAAACTTATGAAAAAAAAATAAAAACAATGCAAACTTTTTAATTTTTTTAAAAAGGTGATTTTAGCATAAAAAAGGCCCGCATAAAATGCAGGCCTCATTAGGTTTTTATCGAAATTGTTTAGTGAATCCCCATAAACAAACGGCTCCACCTTATTTTGTGTAAGAATGATGCCGTACTATCCCAGCTCATCCAAACAAACAGGGCTTTACCTACAATGTGATCTTCAGGAACAAAACCCCAATAGCGAGAATCGGCCGAATTATGGCGGTTATCTCCCATCATCCAGTAATAATCCATTTTAAAGGTATAACTGGTAGCCGGCTTATCGTTAATAAACCATTTACCATCTTTTTGTTCTACTTTATTGCCTTCGTAAGTTCTGATGGCTCGGTAATAAAGCGGCATGGTATTACTGTCGATCTGAACCGTCCATCCTTTTGCAGGCACTTTAACCGGACCGAAATTGTCGCGGTTCCAAACCCGGTTAGGGTCGTTAGGAAAAATACCTCCCGGAACAGCACCAGCCGGATCGGGACTTAAGGTTACCGATTTAACAAAATCCAGCGCCTTCAATTTATCGGCAATTTCTGATGATGCATCTACAATGTAGGTATTCGCTGCCACCGCAGGCGAACTCCCCAGATTCAATTTAAATTCATCCAGTGCCGCATAGTTAAAATCCATGGTTTTAAATTCGATACGGTATGGCATCATACCTGTATTTTTTAAAGGCTCTGTTTTACCATTTACACTTGTAATGCCATTGCTCATCGAAATTACATCGCCCGGAATACCGATACAGCGTTTAATAAAGTTTTCGCGTTTATCAACAGGTCTGTCAACAATTGTATAAGTGCTGCGTACCTGCTCGCGGCCCATGCTCCTTACCAGTTCGTAATAACTGGCCACCTGATTTTCTACAGCAACGGTATCACCTTCGGGAAAGTTGAAAACCACCACGTCGTTTCGTTTAATTTTTGACAAGCCCGGTAAACGGTGATATTTCCACTGAACGCCATCCCAATAAGCTTTGGTAGAAGTGGTTAAAGGCATGGTGTGGTGTGCGAAAGGAAAAGCAACCGGTGTCATCGGGATACGTGCGCCATAATTTACCTTACTTACGAAAAGAAAATCGCCGATTAACAGCGAACGCTCCATCGATCCTGATGGAATGGTATAGGCTTCGATAAAGAATACCCGGATGATGGTTGCCGCAACTACCGCAAAAACGATAGCATCTACCCACTCGCGGGTTTTGGTTTTCTTCTTCTTAGTGGCATCTTTTTTTCTTTGCCAGAATTTATAATTCATATATCTTAGTTTTGGTCCGCGATTTTATTTAACCGGCTACCTGTTATCTTTCTGTTTGATTACACTGATTTATTTCTCGTTTGGTTAATCGGTTAACTGTATAAATTAGTTAACTGAAAACTTCCAACTGTTAACTTAAAACTTTCGGCTATTCAAAAATATCAGTAATACTAAAAAATCCTTTTTTATCCTTCACCCACTCTGCTGCCACTACCGCACCTAAAGCAAAACCAGCACGATTATGGGCAGTATGTTTAATTTCTATTTCATCAACTTCACTGCTGTAAATTACAGTATGCGTACCTGGTATATTTTCAATGCGGTGCGATTCAATCAGCAATTGCTCAGGTTTTGGAAACAACTCTACATCTGTACCCACTACTTCGTTTAACCATTCTTGCTTGCGCTCCAGATTTTCAACAATACCTTCTGCCAATGTAATGGCTGTTCCGCTTGGCGAATCCAGTTTCTGGGTATGGTGAATCTCTTCTACCTGCACCTCATAAGCCGGATAATTATTCATCAGTTTAGCCAATGTTTGGTTAAGCTTAAAGAACAAATTTACGCCAATACTGAAGTTAGACCCATAAAGCAAGGTATTGTTACTTTTATCGCAATCATCTTTTACTTCCTGTAATTTACCATACCAACCGGTTGTTCCTACAACTACCGGCACATTGGCATCAAAACAAACATCAATATTTTTTAAAACCGAATCAGGCGTACTAAAATCGATGGCCACATCAGCAGCTTTTAAATTTTCGCGGGTTAAATCTTCCTGATTATCGATTGTTATTTTTAAAACGATTTCGTGACCGCGTTCGAGTGCAAATTTTTCTATAATCTGCCCCATTTTGCCGTAACCTAAAAGCGCAATTTTCATCTGTACATTTATATTTAAGGTGATTAAAGGATCATGATTTAAAATAATTGATTGTTGGTAATACCATGATCGTTTGTTGAGGTTAAAAAGTAAGCGATAGTTTTAGTGCCGGTGTGGCATTAAAACCATATACACTGTTGGTGTTAATCATAGATGGCATGAGCTTAACTGTACCCAGATTGTCGTCGATGTTAAAGAAATGTAGTCGCGCAGCAACATAAGCATCTACAATATTGGCAAAATAAACCAAACCATAAGAAAAAAGTACGATTTGAGCATTTCTTTTGTAATTCGCTTTGTTTGTCGTCACCCCGCTGTCAGACCATCTGGCCAAATTCGGATTTGCTTCTAAGCCTTCTGTACTCTGTCCGGAGTTTTTTGCCTCTCTGTATTGCGATTCAGCTAAGAATATTTTATAGTTTTTACGACTGTCTATATATGAAATGGTCAACACGGTAATACCACCATAAATAGCTGCAATTTTGCCACCTGTGTATATCTTTTGCCAAAACTGGCTTTTGCCTGCCCGGGTTCCATAACCATCGTTAAGTAACTGCATATTATATACCTGCCCCCAGCCCGGAATAATCATCGATCTGAAAACCGCTTTTCTACCCGCAACTTTACCCGGATTAACGTATTTGGCTTTCATCGAATCCTGACGGGTTACCGGTTGCTTTGCCCCTCCCTTACCAATGGGTGCTACCACTTTCGTTTTGGAGGTATCGGCTGGTTTTAATACAGTAGTATCCTTAACCTGTGCACTAGCCAGGTTTACAATCAAAAATGTAAATAAAGAAACCAGTATTAAAAGCTTCGTTTTTTGCATTACCAGTCTAATAATTCTAAAATCCGGTTCAGATCGTCGTCGCTCATAAATGGAATTTCGATTGCTCCTTTACCATTTTGGGCAACTTTTAATTTTACCCGTGTGGCAAATTTAGAGGCCAGATCGTCTTGCAGTTTTTGGTATTGGAAAGAAACCGCCTTTACTTTTGGCTTATCGGTTGCTTTTAAAGGCACCTGCTGCAGGTTGCGCACCAGTTCTTCTACTTTACGTACAGAAAGGCCTTTTTCGAGAATTTCCTGATGAATATATAATTGTCTGTCTACACCGTCTACATTAATTAAGGCACGGGCATGGCCCATCGAAATTCGCTGATCGCGGATAGAAGCCTGAATTGCTGGTGGAAGTTTTAGCAAACGCAGGTAGTTGGTTACGGTGGTACGGTTTTTACCTACGCGCTCGCCCAGTTGTTCTTGCTTTAAGCCTACTTCATCAATCATCCTTTGGAAACTTAAAGCCACTTCAATAGCATTTAAATTTTCTCTCTGGATATTTTCGATCAATGCCATTTCCAGCATTTGCTGATCGTTGGCACTGCGGATATAAGCCGGAATCTGCGTTAAGCCAGCCAGTTTCGAAGCCCTGAACCTGCGCTCGCCCGAAATTAACTGATATTTGTTTGCACTCAGTTTCCTTACAGTAATTGGCTGAATCAAGCCCTGAACTTTGATCGAATCGGCAAGCTCATTTAAAGCAACCTGATCAAATTCGGTACGTGGCTGATAGGGATTGGTTTCAACTTCGGTTAAATTTACATGACTGATATTGCTTACCTGCTCGGTTTCGCTCACAGCATTTACCTGCTGTTTGGGTGGATGAGCAGCTTCGCTATCATCTAAAAGCGCACTTAGCCCTCTTCCTAAACCTGTTTTTCGCTGAAAAGATGTCATCTATAATTTATAAAGTTGCTGTTCCAATATTTTCTTCTTCTCTTAACAAACCGTTCTTTTTAACAATTTCTCGGGCAAGGTTAAGGTAGTTAATGGCACCTTTACAGTTTGCATCGTGCATAATTACCGAAACACCATAACTTGGTGCCTCACTTAAACGGGTGTTACGCTGAATAATGGTTTCGAAAACCAGTTCATTAAAGTGTGTTTTAACTTCTTCTACTACCTGGTTCGATAAACGTAAACGTACATCGTACATGGTTAATAAAATACCTTCAATTTCCAGATTGGTATTTAAACGGTTCTGTACAATTTTAATGGTATTTAACAATTTACCCAAACCTTCTAGGGCGAAATATTCACATTGAACCGGAATAATTACCGAATCGGCAGCAGTTAATGCATTAATGGTAATTAAACCCAATGAAGGAGAACAATCGATAATGATAAAATCGTACTGATCTTTAATTTTCTCCAAAACCGCTTTCATTTTATACTCACGGTTGTTCAGGTTAATCATTTCAATCTCCGCACCCACTAAATCGATGTGTGCTGGCAATAAATCTAAATTGGGTGTATCTGTTTTTTGTATCGCCTGCAAAGGGTCGATATCGTTAATAATACACTCATAAATACTATCTTTTATATTCCGCGGATCGAAACCGATACCGGATGTTGAGTTTGCCTGTGGATCGGCATCAACTAACAAAGTTTTATATTCTAGTACGGCTAAACTCGCAGCCAGGTTTATCGATGAAGTTGTTTTACCAACACCACCTTTTTGATTTGCTAATGCAATAATTTTGCTCATCTATGTATCAGAAATTTACTTAACGTTTACTGGGGCTGTGTTATTAATTGGCAAAAAGTTCTATTTTTGCGTTGTTTACGGCCTTTTTCACAATCAGCTAAGATACAAACTATATGGCAATTTTAGCAACAAGCGCATTCGGGTTTTGAACATCTTATTAACAATTATCCATGATTACAATAATAGCCGCTACCAACAGGTATAATAGCAATACGTTAAAAGTTGCCAAATATTACCAAAAGCAACTAAAAGAAAAAGGTGTTGAAGCTAGTGTTTTCAGTTTGGAACACCTGCCTATCGATGTGCTTAATACCGATATGTACGGCAAAAGATCAGAGGCTTTCCAGAAGATTCAGGATATGATTAATGAGACCCAAAAATTCATTTTCGTAATGCCCGAATACAATGGCAGCTATCCTGGCGTGCTTAAGGTACTGATTGACGCCTGTAATTTCCCGGATAGTTTTTACGATAAAAAAGCAGCTTTAGTGGGCATTTCATCAGGGAAATACGGCAATATCCGCGGGGTTGATCACTTTACCGGCGTTTGCCATTACATCCATTTAAATATTTTACCGCTACGCCTGCATATTCCCAACATTAAAACCGAACTGGATGCAGAGGGAAATTTAATCAAAGAAGATACGGTTAAGTTTACGAACGAGCAGATTGATAAGTTTATCAACTTTTAACCGCAAAGAGCGCTAAGTTTTTACGCAAAGGCACGCAAAGCCTATTTTTACCACCGAGAGCACTGAGCTTTTCACAGCATGTAACCGAGCACATCATTTATGCTCTATAGCGATTTTTATCGCTTTCCAATTAACCGCAAAGGGCACTAAGTTTTTACGCAAAGGCACGCAAAGCTTATTTTACTACCGAGCAAACAGAGTTTTACACAGCGTGCAACCTAGCACGTCGCTTGCGCTCGTTTCTAACGAGTGCATAAATAACATAGCGATTTCATCGCATTTTAAATACTTAAGACAATCATAAACAATGTCTTGTCATCATGAGCCTGTCGAAGGACTATCAGTTACCATTCGTACTTCAATTAACTGCAAAGTCTATTTTACCACCGAGGGCACTGAGCTTTACACAGAGTGTAACCGAGTACATCATTTTGTATAAATAACATAGCGATTTCATCGCATTTTAAATACTTAAGACAATCATAAACAATGCCTTGTCATCCTGAGCCTGTCGAAGGACTATCAGTTACCATTCGTACTTCAATTAACTGCAAAGCCTATTTTTACCACCGAGCAAACAGAGTTTTATACAGAGCGCAACTGAGCACGTCGCGTGCGCTCGTTTCTAACGAGTGCATAAATAACATAGCGATTTTATCGCGACATTTATAAAACAAATAATCATCCAACTCTGTGTACTTTGTGTTTTCCTCCGTGCATTCTGTGGTTAAACAGTAAAGCGAACAAAATGCCACATCAAAAATAAGCACCCAACTCTGCGGGCTCTGCGCCTTTCTTTGTGCCCTTTGCGGTAAAAAAATGTGCGATCAACTTTCCATTTTGAAAAAAACCCTTCCAAAACGGAAGGGTTTTTTTGTGTTAAAATTTTTTCAAACAGGCAAAAAAAACATAAACACCTATAAACAAGTGCTTTACAAAAAAAAATCTTCTACGGCACAGGCTTTGGCAATAGCGATATCATTAATCATTTAAGTTATGACAATTATCCTATTTCTAATCCTGATCCTGCTTTGCTGGGCAACTTACCGCTCTATCGATTGGTTCGAAAAAATCTGAAAAACATGTTAGCACTATTTATCATCTCTATCGCCGTATTTATCTATATGATTTACGTGTTGATTAAACCCGAAAAATTTTAACCCCTTACCCTTAAAGGGAAATTAAAAAACAAAAAAAATGAACACTGAATTAATTGGCATCATCGCCACCTTCCTGCTTACCTTAATTATTGCCATCCCTTTAGGTAAATACCTGGCTAAGGTTTTTGCAGGAGAAAAAGTTTGGACAGACTTTTTAAAACCGCTCGAAAACGGAATTTATAAACTTTCAGGCATCAACGTTAAAGAACAGATGAACTGGAAACAACAGTTAAAAGCCCTGCTCACCATCAACGTCCTTTGGCTGGTATATGGCTTTTTTGTATTGATATTTCAGGATAAACTGCCTTTTAATCCGGATGGAAACCCCGGAATGACACCCGATTTAGCCTTTAACACCATTATCAGCTTTGTGGCCAACTGTAACCTGCAACATTATTCGGGCGAAAGTGGCGTAAGTTATCTCACCCAGCAGTTTGTACTCATGTTTCTGCAGTTTGTGAGTGCCGCAACGGGTATCGCCGCAGCAGTAGTCCTGTTTAAAGCTTTCAGAGATAAAACAGCAACCCAGCTCGGTAACTTCTGGGAGTTTTTTGTAAAGTCCATTACGCGCTTATTGCTCCCGCTATCAGTTATTGTAGCATTGATCTTAACCTTTAACGGAACTCCCGCAAGTTACGAAGGCAAGGATCAGTTTATTTCGGTACAGGGCGATACCGTAAACGTTTCGCGCGGGCCTGCCGCACAAATGATAGCTATAAAACACCTGGGTACGAATGGTGGTGGGTATTTTGGTGCAAATTCTGCCCACCCATTCGAAAACCCAAGCTACTTAACCAATATGGTTGAGGTGATTGCCCAAACCATTATTCCAATCGCCATGATTATCGCCTTTGGTTATTTCATTCGCAGGAGAAAACTGGCCTGGACGATATTCGGTGTGATGACTATTGGCTTATTTATGCTGATGATCCCGACCCTATCGTCAGAATTGGGTGGAAATCCGGCTATTGCCAAAATGGGCATTTCGCAAGCTACAGGCGCTATGGAAGGCAAAGAAGTAAGGCTTGGTCCGGCTGCTACAGCTTACTGGAGTACTTTAACCACGGTGATTTCTACCGGATCGGTTAATGGAATGCACGACAGCACAATGCCGCTTACAGGTTTATGGCAGTTACTGGCCATGATGATTAATGCCATTTACGGCGGTTGTGGCGTAGGTTTGTTAAACTATTTCGTTTATTTAATTATTGCGGTATTCATTTCAGGACTGATGGTTGGCCGTACTCCCGAATTCCTAGGCCATAAGGTAGAAGCCCGCGAAATTAAGATTGCTGCACTAATTACCTTATTAAGTCCGTTTTTAATCCTCGCCGGAACCGCAATTGCCAGTTATGTATTTACCAACCACGGTAATGCTGCCTGGGCAGTGCAACCTAAAGCCTGGTTAAACAACCCCGGATTCCATGGCTTTTCTGAAATGCTGTACGAAGTAACCTCATCTAATGCCAACAATGGTTCGGGCTTTGAAGGTCTGGGTGATAATAATATTTTCTGGAACGTTTTAACTGGCGTAATCATCTTCCTTGGCCGTTTCTTACCAATCATTGGTCCGGTAGCCATTGCTGGTTTACTTGCAGGTAAAAAGTTCATCCCCGAATCGGCAGGTACTTTAAAAACCGACACCAAAACATTTGCCCTCATGACTTTTGCCGTAATCCTGGTGTTAAACGCACTTTCCTATTTCCCGGCCCTGGCTTTAGGTCCGCTGGCAGAATATTTTACCATGCTTAAATAAATTATGGAAAATGTGAGATGGAAGATGGAACATAGACCCTCATCTTTCTTCCATCAAACGCCTTACATACATAAACAAATCTGTGAAATCACTCCAATCGGTGTCATCACATAAAAAAATAAAAAAATGAAACCCAATAATAAATTGTTCGAACCTGCTTTAGTGCAAACTGCATTAAAACAATCTTTCATCAAACTCGATCCACGGGTAATGGTGCGCAATCCTGTTATGTTTACGGTCGAAATCGGCACCCTGGTAATGGCTTACGTAACGGTATATTCTTTTAGCCATAGCGAACAAGGCTCAGCATTGTACAACTTCTTCATCTTTTTGGTGTTATTGCTCACCGTTCTCTTTGCCAATTTTGCCGAGGCCATTGCCGAAGCCAGAGGTAAAGCCCAGGCCGATAGCTTGCGCAAAACCAGAGAAGAAACACCTGCAAAAGTATTACTAAGCAACGGAACAACCGAAATCCGCTCATCAAGCCAGTTGCAGAAAGGCGATATTTTTATCTGTGAAAACGGCGATATCATCCCAACCGATGGCGAAATTATCGAAGGTATTGCTACTATTGATGAATCGGCCATTACCGGCGAGTCAGCTCCTGTAATTCGCGAGTCGGGTGGCGATAAATCATCCGTAACCGGAGGTACAAAGGTATTATCAGATGAGATTAAAGTTAAAGTAAGCACTGCACCGGGCGAAAGCTTTCTGGACAAAATGATTGCCCTGGTTGAAGGTGCTTCGCGCCAGAAAACACCTAACGAAATTGCTTTAACCATTCTTTTGGCCAGCTTTACCCTGGTATTCATTATCGTTTGCGTTACCTTAAAACCATTTGCCGATTATGCCAATACCCCTATCACCATTGCAGCTTTAATTTCGCTATTTGTATGTTTAATTCCAACTACTATTGGCGGTTTACTTTCTGCTATTGGTATTGCCGGGATGGACAGGGCTTTGAGGGCTAACGTAATTACCAAATCGGGTAAAGCAGTAGAAACCGCAGGTGATATCGATGTTTTACTTTTAGATAAAACCGGAACCATCACCATTGGTAACCGTAAGGCAACCAACTTCTACCCTACTGCCGGCGTGATCATTAAAGATTTTACCGATGCTTGTGTATTGAGTTCGTTAGCCGACGAAACCCCAGAAGGTAAATCGATTATCGAACTGGCCGCAGAGCAAGGTTTTAAAAGTTTAACTACCCCCGAAGGTTCGACCTTTATCAAATTTACAGCCGAAACACGCTCCAGTGGTTTAGATACCAAAGATGGTCGCAGGATCAGAAAAGGGGCTTTCGATTCGATTCGAAATATGGTAGAAAAAGCGGGTAACATCTTCCCTTCTGATATTGAAGACCACGTTAAAAGTATTGCCACCAATGGCGGTACTCCGCTGGTTGTAGCCGAAAACGAAAGGGCACTGGGTGTAATCGAATTACAGGACATTATTAAACCAGGTATTAGCGAACGTTTTGAACGGCTGCGTAAAATGGGCGTTAAAACGGTAATGGTTACCGGCGATAATCCGCTTACAGCCAAATACATTGCTGAAAAAGCAGGTGTAGATGATTTTATTGCCGAGGCCAAACCCGAAGATAAAATGAACTACATTAAAGACGAACAGGCTTTAGGTAAACTGGTAGCCATGATGGGCGATGGAACAAATGATGCTCCGGCCCTGGCGCAAGCCGATGTTGGTGTAGCCATGAACAGTGGTACCCAGGCTGCAAAAGAAGCGGGCAACATGGTCGATCTGGATAACGATCCTACTAAGCTGATCGAGATTGTTGAAATTGGTAAACAATTGCTGATTACACGTGGTACACTCACCACCTTCTCTATTGCTAACGATGTGGCCAAGTATTTCGCAATAGTGCCAGCTTTGTTTATTGCTTCAATACCAGCCTTGCAAAGCCTCAACATCATGGGACTTCATACCCCCGAAAGCGCAATTATGTCGGCGGTAATTTTTAATGCCATTATCATCCCGATTTTAATTCCATTGGCGTTAAAAGGTGTGGCCTACAAACCCATTGGCGCTACCGCGTTGCTACGCAGAAACCTCTTTATTTATGGCATTGGTGGCGTTGTAGCCCCCTTTATCGGCATTAAGTTAATTGATCTTTTAGTGGGTGTATTTATTTAAAAAGATCAGTGTCATCATATAAATCACAGTAAAAATCAGTGTAATCAATAAAAAAATGAAAAAGTACATCATACCATCTATACGCTTAACCTTAGTATTAATCGTATTGTTATGCATCTTATACCCCATCAGCATTGCGCTGGCCGGTAAATTCGCTAAAGGCAAGGGAGGAGGCGAAAAAATTGTTAAAAACGGAAAAACAGTTGGCTACGCCATGCTCGGTCAGTCGTTTACCAAACCCGAATATTTTTGGGGACGGCCATCGGCAGTGGCTTACAATGCAGCGGGTTCTGCAGGTTCGAACAAAGGCCCTTCCAATCCCGATTACTTAAAAGAAGTTCAATCGAGAATAGATGCCCTTTTAAAATATAATCCCGGACTTAAGAAATCAGATATCCCGGCAGATATGGTTACGGCATCAGGCAGTGGTTTAGACCCCAATATTTCTGAGCAAGGCGCTGCTATACAAATTGCCAGGGTAGCCAAAGCCAGAAAAATAGACGAGAAAAAAGTAAAAGAACTGGTAGCCATGAATACTTTAAAACCACTGATGGGTTTGTTTGGCCCCTCATCGGTAAATGTATTAAAGTTAAACCTGGCTTTAGATAATCTTTAATTGATCAATCATAAAGACCATGCATTAAGATTACCGCCTGTTCGGGAATGACCATCGGGCTGGTAATTACTTTAAATCACAATAAAAATCAGTGTAATCACTCCATGAAAAAATTAATCACCCTTATTACCACATTAACAGCAACAGTAAGTGCATTTGCACAAAACGAACCAAAAGTTAAATTCTCCGGTTATTTAGAAACTTACTACGGTTACGACTTTAACAAACCAGCCGATCATAACCGTCCGGCATTTATATATTCGCACAACAGGGCCAACGAGGTAAACTTAAATTTAGGTTTCATTAAAGCAGCTTATGATAGCGGGAATATCCGTGCCAACCTGGCTGTAATGGCAGGTACTTATGCCAATGCCAACCTATCGGCCGAACCCGGCGTGTTAAAAAATATCTTCGAAGCCAACGCAGGTGTTAAACTTTCCAAAACCGAAAACCTGTGGATTGATGCCGGAGTATTCGCATCACACATTGGTTTCGAAAGTGCTGTTTCTAAAGATTGCTGGGTACTTACCCGGAATATCGCTTCAGAAAACACCCCTTATTACGAATCGGGCGCTAAACTTACCTACGGTACCCAGGATGGAAAACTTACCGCGACCCTACTCTACCTCAACGGATGGCAAAGAATTACCCGTACTGATGGCAATAATAAACCTGCCGGCGGTGTGCAACTCACGTGGAAACCTACTGATAAAATTACGGTAAACTACAGCAATTATTTAGGTACGGAAGGTGCAGATTCGGTTCGTGTAAACCGCTTCTACCACAATGTTTATGGTGTTTTTCAGGTGACCGATAAATTTGGCTTAACCCTGGGCTTTGATTACGGCACACAACAAAAGGCAAAAGGTAGCAGCCATAAAAACGAAGTACTTTCGCCTGTGGTTATTGCACAATACAAATTTGCCGATAAATGGGCTGTTGCCGGCCGGTTTGAATATTATGAAGATAAAAACGGGGTGTTTATTGCTACCGGTACACCAAATGGTTTTAAAACCAAAGGTTATTCGCTCAACTTAGATTACGCACCAATTTCAAATGCAGTAATCAGATTAGAAGGTAAAACTTTTGATAGTAAGGATAAAATTTTTAGCCGCGAAGGCAACGCTGTAAATGCCAATACTACTTTAACGGCAAGTATTGCTGTAGCGTTTTAAATAAACCGTATCACCCTATTGCAAATCATTAGGGTGATACTCAATTTCCAATGAGATGAAACTATATATCGAAATATTATTCAGCATACTACTCTTAGCCAGTGGTATCTCTTTTATAGTTCTAAAGCACCGCAAAAAAGCCGAAAAACTGAAGCGGCTTTACACCCGTTTAAGCAACAACAGAAAAGAAATGCTACTGGCCATGCAAAGGGCTAAACTGTATAAACTCGTCATGATCCTCTCAGGAGTATTTCTTTTCACCTTGTGTGTGTGCGTACTCGTAAATGAGCACATTATAGCGATACAATGGTAATAGATTAAGTAAATTACAATTACATCAACAACCATGTTAGAAAAAGAAGATTCGGTTAAACATTTCCTCGAGCTGATTAAAAAATCGAGAAGAGGAAAACTCAAAATCTACATTGGGATGAGCGCCGGCGTAGGCAAAACCTACCGGATGCTACAGGAAGCCCATGCCCTTTTACGTGGTGGTATAGATGTTTGCATTGGCTATGTTGAAACCCATAAGAGGGTCGAAACCGAAGCACTTGTGGCCGGCTTACCTTTAATTGCACGCAAAAATATCTTTTACCGGGGTAAGGAAATAGATGAAATGGACTTGCAGGGTATTTTAAACCGTCACCCCGAAATTGTGGTGGTTGATGAGCTGGCGCACACCAATGCAGAAGGCAGCAAAAATACCAAACGCTGGCAGGATGTTTTCGATTTGCTCGAAGCCGGAATCAGTGTTATTTCGGCAGTTAACATTCAGCACCTGGAAAGCATAAATGAAGAAGTTGAGCAAATAACCGGTATCCAGATTACTGAACGCATCCCCGATAAAATATTGCAGATTGCCGATGAAATTGTAAACATCGATTTAACAGCCGATGAACTGGTTACCCGTTTAAAAGAAGGTAAGATTTATGATAAAACCAAGATCGAAAGTGCGTTGGGTAATTTTTTTCAGGCCGATAAAATTTTACAACTCCGCGAACTGGCCCTCAAAGAAGTGGTACATCAGGTGGAAAGAAAAATACAGACCGAAATTCCCAAATCGATTAAGCTTCGTCCCGAACATTTTATGGCCTGTATTTCATCCAATGCCGAAACCGCCGGTGTGGTGATTAGAAAAACTGCTCGTCTGGCATCATACTATCGCTCACCCTGGATTGTCTTGTACGTGCAGAGTGATGCAGAAAGTTTAGACCGCATTAAACTAGACAAACAGCGACACCTGATTAACCATTTTAAGCTGGCTACAGAACTAGGTGCCGAAGTGATTAAGATCAAAAGCAACCAGATTACCCAAACCATAATTAATACAGCTACCGAAAAGGAAATTACCACTATATGCATCGGAAAACCCCATTTAAATATTTTTCAGGTCATTCTTCGAACGGCAATTTTTAATCAATTGTTGCGTAATTTAGCCAGCCAGGAAATAGATCTGGTGATACTGTCTTAATAAACCGCAAAGGGCGCTGAGCATGGCGCAAAGCACGCCAAGTTTTGGTTCAATTCACCTAACCACTGCCCGTTGCGGATAATAATAAATGAATAATAGGTAAAGGCTGAGGAGAAGACGTAATAGCTCATGATGTATGATAAAACCTTTGAGCCCTTTGCGAAAAACTTTCCGTCCTTTGCGGTTAATAAAAAATGTCATGAAAATAAAAACCAAGCTTCGTCTCGGATTCGGCTTTCTCTTCATCATTGTCTTATCCTTTGGCTTAATAGCCTTATTCTTCCTGAATGAGCTTTCGGATAAATCGAAAATGATTTTGAAAGACAACTACAAATCTTTGCAATATGTAGCCTCCATGCGCAAGGTTATAGACCAAAATAACTTTCCCTTAAGCGAAGCACAGCGCCTGACATTTGTAGAAAACTTAAATAACGAAAGCCAGAATATTACCGAACAAGGTGAAAGAACAGCTTTCTTAAAGCTCCAAAGTGCCTATAAAGTGTTAAATGATCCATCTGCTACAGCGACTAACGGAAATAGTTTAAAAAACATACGAACTGCTTTACACGAGATTGAACAGGTAAACCTGGCAGCCATTTACGATAAAAATGAGCGTGCCAACGAAACTTCTTCGAGGGCTAACCTCTATATCATGATTGCGGCTACGCTGAGCTTCATCATCCTGTTTACTTTTATCGTCAACTTTCCGGGTTTTGTGGCTAATCCATTAGCTGAGTTTGGTGCTGCTATTAAACAGATTAGCCGCAAAAATTATAAACAACGCCTGCATTTCGAAAATGATGACGAATTTACCGAACTGGCCGATTCGTTTAACGGTATGGTGGTGAAATTGAATGAATGGGAAAACAGTAACCTATCTACCATTAAATCAGAAAAGCTTAGGATTGAAGCCATTATTGCGCAAATGCAGGATGCCATTATTGGCCTCAATGAAAAAGGAGAAATACTCTTTTTAAATCACCTTGCTGCAAAACTGATGGGTTTGGATGGTGATAAAATTATTGGGCAGAATGTAACTGAACTGGTTCAGAAAAACGAACTCTTGAAAAGGATTATTAAACCAGATACCAACGAGCATACTTTAAAAATTTATGCCGATGACAAAGAATCTTATTTCCAGCTCGAAAACCGCGAAATTATCATCCCCAATTATGAAGAACAAGGTGATGATACGCTAATTTCAGCCACCAAATCAGCTGGCAGCGTATATATCCTGAAAAACATTACTCAATTTAAGGAGCTCGATGAGGCGAAAACGAACTTCATTGCAACTGTTTCGCATGAGTTAAAAACACCACTATCTTCTATTAAAATGAGCTTAAAACTACTTAATGATTCTCGGGTAGGCAATATGAATGAAGAACAACAGGAGTTGCTCACCCACATTAAAGAAGATAGCGACCGGCTTCTGAAAATTACCAGCGAGTTGCTCGACCTTTCGCAGGTAGAAACTGGTAACCTGAAACTGAATTTTGCCATTACCAGTCCGGAGGCTATTGTGCAGTATGCTATTGAGGCCGTTAAATTTCAGGCTGAGCAAAAATCTATTCAACTAAGTTTAAACTGCGATCTAAACCTGCCAAATGTGTATGCCGATATTCAAAAAACAGCCTGGGTAATGGTTAATTTCTTGTCTAATGCCCTCCGCTACAGCGCAGAGAAATCGAAGGTAATTATCGATGTTTTTCAAAAAGATCAGTTTATCCAGTTTTCGGTTCAGGATTTTGGAAAAGGCATAGAAGAGAAATACCAGAAACGTTTGTTTGATCGCTATTTTCAGGTGCCAACTGATGGGCAGAACAAATCGGGCTCTGGTTTAGGCCTGGCCATTTCTAAAGATTTCATCGAAGCCGAACAGGGAAAAATATGGGTGGTAAGTGCCCTTGGCGAGGGTAGTAAGTTCTGTTTTACGCTGCCGGTGGCATAGTCTTTTTCATTTTACCACAGAGTGCACAAAGTTTGCACAGAGAAAAAGAGTAATATTTTTCCACCACAAAGAAAACACAAAAGAGGCCCACAACATTTCGTCGCTTGCGCTCGTTTTTAACGAGTGCATAAATAGCAATGCGATTCTATCGCACTTTATATAGCTCAAGAAACACTATTTTTTACCACAAAGACTCTAAGTACACAATGATACTCACAACAATATAACTTCGTGACCTCTGTGCCTTACCTCTGTTTGCTCTGTGGTTAAATTTACTACACAGGACGCTAAGTTTGCACAGAGAAAAGGAGTAATATTTTTTCGCCACAAAGACCTATTAAGAGACTCACTGCACTTAAAAACTTCGTGCACTCTGTGCTTTGCCTCTGTTTGCTCTGTGGTTAAATTTACTACACAGGACGCTAAGTTTGCACAGAGAAAAGGAGTAATATTTTTTCGCCACAAAGACCTATTAAGAGACTCACTGCACTTAAAAACTTCGTGCACTCTGTGCTTTGCCTCTGTTTCCTCTGTGGTTAAAGATTGCAGCTTGCGCTCGTTTTTAACGAGTGCTTAAATAGCAAAGCGATTTTATCGCATTTTATATATTACAAAAAACATTTTTTTACCACACTAAGCACACAAAGAGGCTCACAGCATTTAAAACTTCGTGCGCTCTGTGCCTTGCCTCTGTTTCCTCGGTGGTTAAATTTGCCAAACGCTTAACGCCATCCGCTAAACAATATAGGGTTCCATTTCCTTATCAATGCTTTTGCGTAGCTCCATCAGCTTAATGGCGTAGCCGTGCATGGCAATTTCCTTTTCGGTTTTAGGTTTAAACTCCGGTATACGTTGCGGATTTCCATTATCATCTACTGCCACAAAAACAATAATACAGTGGGTATTCTTCACAAAATCAATTTTCCCTACCGGTTTCGAATAAGCATCAACAGCGATGTGCATGCTCGTTTTACCTGTATAAATAATGCGTGCATCCATTTTAACCAAATGGCCAATGTGTACTGGGTGGAAGAAACGGATACCCCCAACATATACCGTTACACAATAGGATTGGCTCCACTGTAAGGCACAGGCAAAAGCTGCCTGATCAATCCACTTCATCATCATCCCCCCATGTACCTTGCCTCCGTAATTTACGTCTGAAGGTTCGCTTAAAAACTGAAGTTCGATGTGATTTTTGGGACGTGCCATTTTTAATAATAATTAGAAGGTTTGGTTGTTATGTCGCTAATATATTACAAAATCACTTATAAGCACAGGGAATTATGATTTTTATCATGTTTATTTAACAAAAACTTAACAACAAATCAATCCAACATACAAAAACACCATAATTCAATAAAAAATTAAGCAAAACACCTGAATCACCCAGCGAATAAAAGCATTTAACATCCAAAAAAAACAGACTAGAAATAAAAAAACACAGACAAGTAAATCTCATCTGTGTTTATCTGTAACAAAAAATAACTTTTCAGTGTCAGTTGGCAACAACTGACGCCACAACATATATAAAATCTTATCTGTGTTCATCAGTGTCATCTGTGGCAAAAAAAAATAACTTTCAGTGTCAGCTGGTAACAGCTGACACCACCGAGAAATTACTTAGCCATAATGCTAATTGCATAACCGCCACCCGGTGCACAATACTGGCTAAGTTTGCTTTTGCTGGTTACCTCTATTTTGCGGATGGTATATGCTTTCGGATTGGTTTCATAATGTGCATCCTTAGCATCAGCATAAATAGTTGCCGTATATTTTTTACCTGGATCTAAAAAGCTGAAATCTATTTTCGAAGTACGCGCCACCTCATCGTTGGTACGGCCAACAAACCAGTTGTTTTTACCTTTTGCTTTGCGCGCAAAAGTAATGTAATCGCCAGGTTCTGCT
The DNA here is from genome assembly GCF_000812965.1 of Pedobacter kyungheensis. Lineage (GTDB taxonomy): Bacteria > Bacteroidota > Bacteroidia > Sphingobacteriales > Sphingobacteriaceae > Pedobacter > Pedobacter kyungheensis. The sequence goes on along the minus strand of NZ_JSYN01000027.1, from coordinate 163,998 downwards.
TCCAACACCTTGGTATCATCCCAATCAACGGCCACATCTTTAATAAACTGGAAAGCATCCATATACTTGTTATAAGTTTCGGGCAAATCGGCAGCCATTTGCAGCGGACTATACATGGTAACATACAAAGCCAGCTGACGTGCCAAAGTACTGTGAACAAAGGAAGTATTTGCAGGATTATAGGCACTTACCTTCGTTTCGAAAATACCCGGTGTATAATCCATTGGTCCGCCAATTAAGCGGGTAAAAGGTAAAATAGTAGTATGGTCTGCATTGTTGCCACCAAAAGCTTCGTACTCTGTACCACGTGCCGATTCGTTACCGATTAAATTCGGATAAGTGCGTGCCAAACCGGTTGGCCTGACTGCCTCGTGGGCATTCACCATAATTTTATATTCTGCGGCCTTTTGTATAGCATACAGGTAGTGATTGTTAAGCCACTGACCGTAGTGGTGCTCTCCCCTTGGGATCATATTACCCACATAACCGCTTTTTACGGCATCGTACCCATTAGCTTTCATAAATTTGTAGGCCGTATCTAAATGGCGTTCGTAATTACGTACCGAAGAGGAAGTTTCGTGGTGCATAATCATTTTGATGCCCTTGCTTGCTGCATAGCGGTGCAATTCCTGTACATCAAAATCAGGGTATGGCGTTACGAAATCGAAAACATAGTCTTTTGTTTTACCAAACCAGTCTTCCCAACCTTCATTCCAGCCTTCGACCAAAACGGCATCCAAACCATTTTTAGCTGCAAAATCAATGTATTCTTTTACATGGGCAGTATTGGCCGCATGTTTTCCGTTGGGTTTTGTTTTAGAATAATCGGTTACCCCCAATTGTACACTGGTTAAATCGTTGTATGCCCAGGTACTTTTTCCGGTAATCATTTCCCACCATACGCCAACGTATTTGGTTGGTTTAATCCACGATACATCTTTAAATTTAGTGGGTTCGTTTAAGTTGTAAGTCAGTTTAGAAGTTAAAATGTCGCCAGCCTTATCGCTCACAATAATGGTACGCCATGGCGATACGCAAGGTGCCTGCATATAACCTTTATCGCCAACCGCATCGGGTGTTAACCACGATTCTAAAACCATATTTTTATCATCGAGATTTAACGACATTAACGAATAGTTGATTAAAGCAGCCTCATGAATATTAATGTACAATCCATCTTTGCTCTTCATCATTAAAGGCGTTTGCAAGCCTGTAGGTGAAAAAGTAGTTTGCGATGCATTAGGTGTTACCGCAGCTTTCATTTTGCCACGCACTTCCGATAAATTCGACGTTACTGTGCTGTATTCCTGCGTATCGTAATCGCCAGGTAACCAAAAAGCTTTATGATCGCCGGCCAAAGCAAACTGCGTTCGCTCTTCTTTAATCACAAAGTAATCGAGGTTTTTCTGCTCCGGGAATTCATACCTGAAGCCCAGGCCATCATTAAATAAACGCAAACGCACCACAATAAAGCGGTTGCTTTCCTTTTGGGTTAAGGTAACGGCCAGTTCGTTGTAATGGTTTACAATTTCTTTTACCTCGCCCCAAACCGGTTTCCAGGTTTCGTTAAACGTACTGGTTTTGGTATCAGTTACTTCAAAGCCGTTTAATAAAGATTTACCCTCTTTAAGTTCTAAACCAAGCTTGCTGGTTTTAATCACGTCTTTTCCTTTATACTTTAAGCTATAGGTAGGTACTCCCCCATCAGCCAAAGCAAAGCTGGCTACCAGATTGCCATCCGGCGATTTCAATTCCATTCCGGGAACGTTCCCGAAAACATCCCCAAAAAATAGCATAGCGCATATTAAAGTAAGGATTTTAATGCCGTTAAAGAATTGGTTTGGTTTCTTATTCATCTTATCATTTATTTATTATTACTATATATATCACATTAGTTTTGGTTTGTGCAACGTCGAAAAGTATTTAATTAAATATAATTCATATCTCGCAATACTCAAAACAGCCATGGCTCGTGTAGCCACGAACCATACCATAACAACCTGTAAGTCAAATATTTGCGACAACTTATTCTAAAAGTAACGCATCATCCTCATCCGTTAAACTCAACTGAATGCTGTCGCTACCGGCAATACCTTCAATAGAACCACGAATGTGTGTGGCATTTAAAAGCACTTTTTCAAGTTGTTTTTCACGGGCTTTCCACAAACGCTCCATCGCATCGCGTTCGCGCTGTATCGATAGTTTCATGCTCATAAATCCTTCGCGAATGGCCTTCCACTGCTCCGAAAATTCTACTCCCGTTAAATAGTCGTACAACATGTGCATTTTATCGCCACGGTTTTCCTGCGATTTCATCGCACTTGCTAAACGCAGAATCCCATCGCGCAAAACATAAGCTACGGCATTTACTTCTTCGAAAGAGCAAATCCAAACGCCATCTCGCTGACCAAAGCTGCTCATTCCTTTAGGGTAACACTGACTCACAATCACTGCTACATCTACGCCCATGCTGCGCATGTCTTTTTTCAGTTTTTCAATCCAGTCGCCGCCAAAATCTTTGGTACGCTTACTTTCATATATAATTTTGCCACACTCCTGTCCAAACTGGTTGCGTACTACCTGTACACAATCTGCTCCTCGTACGCCTTTGCCAACCTCATCAATCAAATCGAAAGGGAAATTGCTGCGCAACAGTTCCTCCAAAATCAGCTCCTGCACCTCGCCCTGCAACTGCATACTGCCCTGCTCTGCTTTGCGCTTCATTTCTTCGGCAAGCTTTTTCTGGTCGTCAAGCTGCTTTTCAAGCTCCTTTAAACGCAGCTGATGTTCAGTTTCTTTAATACTGTTTTTTTCAGCCTCCTGCTTTCTAATCTGCTCTACCAACTCGTTGCGTTGTTCCTGCATTTTACGCTGAAAGGCCAGTTCCATTTCTTCCTCTTTCAGCTTCAGGCTCTGCTCGCGTCTTAAAAATTCAAGTTCCTTTTCGCGGGCAAGCTTTAATTTCTCTTCATTATCTTTTGCATTGCCTTCGAGCATTTGCAGCTTGGTTTCAAAATCGGCCGCGATACTTTTACGCAGGTTGCCCTCCAAATCATCTTTTAGTTTAACCTTTTCTTCAGCAAGTTTAACATCAAACGCCTTTTGCTGCTGTTGTTTTTCGTTTTCTATAGCAGCAAGCTTACGCTGGTATTCTTCGTCCTTTTGCTTGGTAAAAGTGACCATTTTCTCACGCAACTCTTTCTTATAATCTTCGGCCATCGCTTCTTCCATCGGAAAAACATGGGCACAGTTAGGGCATTTTATTTCGGTAGGCATAAATATTTTTACTCCTTAAAAAATCAGGGGAACTACAAAGATATTAAAGCTTTTCATCAATGTATAACCGAGTTTTGCACCGTTAGGGTTAAAGCACTTTTGATCTGATTTCGTGACCTGCAGCCAAAATCTTACTCACCGGACATTTTGTTGCAATATCTTCCAGTCGTAATTTCTGTTCTTCAGTAAGTACGCCTGTACAGGTAATTTCTTCCAAAAAAATAGTCTCGCCGTTTTCTGTATCTACGTTAACTTCCACCTCAATCCGTTCTACCGGCCAACCTTTCCGGTCAATATACATCCTCAAAGTAATGGCCACACATGATGCCAGCGAAGCCATCAGCAGCCCTTTGGGTGCAAACCCCTGGTGGGTACCTCCATATTCCAACGGCTCGTCGGCTATAATTTCATGCGATCCGTTGCTTACCGAACAAGCATAATGCTCGCGGTTTATTGTTGCTTTTACCATATTAATTTAGCTCTTAAAAACGCTAAACTTAACAAATATTTCCTGATTGAAGGGTACCCAGCCATATCTCTACCTTACTTACCTGCATTATTTTTTTTGAAAAGCAGGGTCTGTACAACTATTAACGGTAGCCCTGCTCCCGATGAATCGGGATGCCCGCTCTTGTCAGGTTTATTTTACCCGGGCAAACTGTGCTATTAAAAATAAGTTCCAGGCATAAAATCTGTAAATCTGCGGCTTTTACAAATAATTTTATCCTCTGGACAATTATTCCTCAATCTTTTTTAATCTTATTTTTAGTTATTTTTTTGAAACATTATTTCACGGCATTTGTTCTTTTTCGAAATGTGATGTTATGAAATACAGAAAGTTAATCAGAAAATATTTAACGCAAAGGTCCGATAACAATGTTCAGGTTGCACTCGCATTAGTTGCAGGTTTAGCGGCAGGTGCCGTAATCAGTGTTTTATTTGCTCCCGATAGCGGCGCTGGTACCCGTGGCAAAATTGCAGGCAAAGCCAAAAACCTGCGCTATGGCTTTCAGGATAAATATAACCTTTTAAAAGAAAAGGTATTTGGTGTTGAGGCTATAGAAGATGATATTGTTGAACACGAAGTGCCGCATTTTAAGCATAAAATAGAAAAAAAGCGTAAATCTGATGTGAAAGAAATATTAGATGACGCCTATAAAAACGGACAAGTACAGGAAGGTCAGGGATAATTGCGGTAAAGCAGATTAAAATCTTAGTTTTGCAGCTCCAGTCTGCAAATCATGATTTTTATCCTCTCCAAAGTTTTATTGTTTTTAATCAAGCCATTTATATGGTTTTGCGTTTTGCTGGTTGCCGCTATTTTAGCCAAAAAGGATAAAACAAGAAAGAAATTACTCATTGCATCCGCACTGGTGCTGCTGTTTTTTTCTAATCCGTTTCTGGCCGGAAAAGCGGTTAACTTGTACGAACCTGCATACCCTACGCAGAAGAAAAACTACGATATAGCTATTGTGCTTGGCGGCTTTTCGGGTTTAAACAAGCGCAACAATGAAATACAACTGAACGGACACAGCGATCGCCTGTTTCAGGCGCTATCACTTTACCGGCAAGGTAGGGTTAAAAAGATATTAATTACCAGTGGCAACGCCAGCCTGGTTAACAACGAGGTAAAAGAGGCCGATCTGGTTAAGAATTTCCTGCATCAAATCTGCATTCCCGATAGCGCAGTACTTATCGAAAACCAGAGCAGAAATACCATCGAAAATGCCAAATTCAGTTTGGCACTAATCAAAAAAACGATGCCTAATGCTAAAATTGTAGTGGTTACCACCGCATGGCATATCCCCAGGGCAAAGGTAATTTTTAAACGTTTTTTTGGCGATGGCTTAGATTACCTCCCCACCAATTATGCAGGTCAGGTAGATTACAGTTTCAACGATTTTATCATCCCCGATGCCGGCGCTTTCGGCACCTGGGATATGCTATTTAAAGAGTGGCTAGGCCTTCTGATCGACAACTTTCGCCAATTGATACTTTAAATCAATCACTTCCTTTATTTACTCATTAACCTATTGCAGACGCTTTATTGGTGGGTTCAAAAGATCTGTTAACATTAATAAATAACAATACACCTTCAAGATTTAAAACAGTATTCAAAGTTTTACTTAACAAGTATATTTTTAAATACATTATTTGTATACATTTATATCGTTACAAATACACTAAAAATTATGCTCACTAAAGAAAAACAAACCCAAAAATTTTATTGGCTCAAGTATGAGATTAGCACAATCCAGTCTATGATCTTAAATTCCCCAGGCATTGATCAATTTGTATTCTGCTATTTTTTCCCCGACACCGATAAAAAAGAAAAGCCTTTACAGCTGATTGCCTATGGTTATATGGCTGACACCAACCAATACAGTAGTTATTTCGATAAACTGGAGGTTTACAACAATAGCGCCCTTGACCTTAGTGGCCCGATCATCATGAGTAATAACATCATTTCCCTGGCCGATATCCAGTTACTCATTAACACTCCCGATACCCATGGCGATAAGCCCGATTATCTGGTATTTGTGCCGAATGTGGCGCAAGGGCATGTTTTCTATAATGTAAAAAGATTTAAAAGAATTGATACCGGAGATACAGAATTGTTGTACAACGATGGTCTCGATCCAATTGAAACCAATCCTTCGCCACCGGCAACCATAAGCTAATGCCATAATCCTTACCTCAGATGCTAAAAATATTCCAATTAGTCCTCGATTGGTCTGAAGTATGGGCATTGTTTATCCCAATTACCATTTTAATGGTTAAGCAACAACCAGCAAAACTTAAGCTGGTTGTTGCTTATGTATGGGCGGCATTGATTATTAACCTCGCTATAGATCTGGTTTGGAAATTCAGGATGCTGCTACCACCAGCATACAACTCCAACAACTTTCTTTACAACCTGCATTCAGCAGTGCGTTTTTATCTGTTCAGTGCCTTTTTTATCCATCTTCAGCAGCCTTTTTGGGTTAGGGTTAAAAAAATTATGCCAGTCTGTTTTACGCTCTTTATGATTATCAACTTTACTTTTTTCGAAAACTTTTTCGATTACTGGAAATTCAGCAGCCGGTTGCTTTCTATCGAGGCCGCGCTCCTGCTTTTTTATGTATTACAGTATTACCTGTTTAAAATAAACGATAACATAGGCACAAAGATTACGGATAACGTTTTTTGGGTTGTTACCGGCCTGGGCATTTTTGTGGCACTTAATTTCTTCATTTTCCTGCTCTACAATGAGCTTACCTTGCGTTTTCAGCGCTTTGCCATAAGTTTGTGGAGCGTGCACAACATATCGTATATTATTTTAAACCTGTTTTTAGCCAAAGGTTTTTATGAATCAGGAAAACAATAAGATTACCCTAATGTTAATGGCAGGTATGGCTGGTATGCTGATGCTTTTTATTAGCATTTTGCTCATTTTTATTTTCATGCAGCGCAAAAAACTTCAGTACAAAATGAATTTGCAAGCGCTGCAAAATGCACAAAAAAATCAGCTGATAGCTGCAGCTGTAAGAAGCGAGGAAATGGAAAAGCTACGCATTGCCGAAGAACTTCATGATGAGGTTGGGGCTATACTCGGGGCATCGAGCTTGCATTTTTATGGAATTAACCTCGATAATTGCGATGAAACCAGTAAGGAAATGTATGCCAAAAGCAAAAGCCTGCTCGATGAGGGAATCAGCAAGATCAGAGGCATATCGCATAACCTGCACTCCAATATCCTGCAGGAACTGGGCCTTAAAGAAGCAATTAGCCACTTCTGCGATAAGATTGGCCATAGCAGTTTAATTAACATTAGTTTAGATCTTCAGGACAGGCACAACACCAAAGCCAGTCCTAACGATATCAGCATTTACCGGGTTGTTCAGGAATTGCTTCACAACATTAACAAGCATGCAAAGGCCAGTCACATCCATATTACCTCGGCCAGCACAAACAACCAGCTGATCTTTACCATTACACACAACGGAAACGGGCTCACCCAAAATCAGTTCGAAGAACTCAGATATACTAAAGATGGCCTGGGTTTAAAAAACATCCAGAACAGGATGATCATGCTGAAAGCCTGCCTTAATTTTTCGGAACAGGCTGGCCATTACCAGATCGAATTAAAAATACCGGTTGAGGAAAGGAAACCAAATGACGAATAATTAATACAAATAAGTAGTATTAAAATGTAACTTGTACTGTCAGTTTATAAAAAATTAACTAATTTTAAAAGATTAAATAAAGTAACCATGCCCAAAATAAGGATAGCTATAGCAGATGATTACAGCATTTTTAGAGATGGCTTAAAAGTTGGTTTTACACGCGATAAAAACCTTGAAGTGATATTTGAAGTATCAGACGGGCATGAACTGATGCAAAAACTCGAAGAGGTAAAACCCGACGTGATTTTGATGGATCTCAAAATGCCCGGAATGGACGGTATCGAAGCCATCAAGCTGATCAGGAAAAAATACGAAAGCGATATTAAAATACTGGTTGTTACCATGTATGATGATGTTAAATTCATTATTCACCTGATGGAAAACGGTGCCAATGGCTATCTGCTCAAAAATACCGATCCAAAAGAAATCAGAAAGGCCATTTACTCCGTACATGAAAGTGGTTACTATTTTAATGATATTGTAACTAAAGCCTTGCTCAAAAAACTGACCATTAAAAGCACCTCCAAACTCTCACTTAATCAGACTATAGAATTCTCAGAACGCGAACTCGACGTATTAAAACTGATTTGCGACGAGAAAACAGCCAGTGAAATCGGTACAGCACTTTTCTTAAGTCCACGTTCTGTGGAAGGTATCAGAATGCGCATCATAGAAAAAACAGGTGTGCGCAATACAGCCGGTTTAGTCATGTTCGCCATTAAAAACGGTGTTATAGACTAATTTCCTTCCTTCCTCCCTTCCTTCCTATTACACCTCAACCCCTTGCACTTTACCCTACTAACTACGTAGAAATACTTAGTTTTCTGATTAGGTATTATCACGCTGGTATCAAAACCACCTCCTCCTGAACTTTACATTGTGCAAACGAAGCTTCAAAAACCACGCACATAAACAATTTATTTATTTACCTCAAAAAGAAAACAAAATGGCAAAGTCAGGTTTATCCAAGGCAGAACTAGCAATCCTTGATGCATTAATCGCCGATTTACAAGGCGACAATGAAATTGTTGAAGCAAATTCAGCAGCTCCCTTATTTATTACAGCAATAGCACGCACCGCTGTACAGGCTGTAAAGGTAACCGTTAAAGCAACTCCTGTAGTTACCCAGGTAGTAGAAGCTGTGGGTGCAGCAAATGCGTTGAACGAAGCTGAGATCAGCGATCTTTCTAAAGAGGCCAACAATGGCTTATCGTTAGATAAATTGATCGAACTCCGTAAAAAATTCAATTAACAATTTGTGGAGGACAGTTAAACTGTCCTCCCTTTTTTCTCCAATCTTATTTTAAAAATGATGATGTTGAAATTAACACCTACGGCAATTTACGAACTTGTAATAACCGTTATCCTGGCCTGCTGGTTTTTAGCCACCATATTATGCCAGTTCAAAGAAACCAGAGTATCCTGGTTCATCAGATATAAAATCGACCTCTTTAACCTGATTCCATTATGGACATTTTTCGCGCCCCATCCAGGCAAAAGAGACTATCATCTGCTATTCAGAGACAAGATATCAGATGACAGTTATACCGAATGGCATGAAATGGATATTACTGAAGAACGCACATTCTGGTCGTGGTTATGGAACCCCGAAAAACGGGATAAAAAAATCCTCTCAGATGTGGTACAGAGCCTTGTTTCAAGTATCCCATCTTACCGCGAAAAAACAGGCAATTTAAACTTACTCATGTTTTCTACGCCTTATATCATTGTATTGCATGCGGTTAGCCATTATAAACGACGTACAGAAAACTGCCACCGCCAGTTTATGCTGGCCGAATCGGCGGGTTATCAAAAAGAAACGACTCCATCATTAATCCTGTTATCTGTTTTTCATCAAATTTAGCCATGATTTTATTTAACAACATATCGCAAATTGTATTGATCATACTCAGTGTGGGTTTACTGATCTCTACCTTAGAATACCTCAAAAAAGTACAGATATTTTCTCCTAACGGCTTGTTATCCTGGAATGTAATGCAGCTTAAATGGACCAAAGAAAACCAAAAACCTCTTCTGAAACCCTTTTTTAAACTATTCAGTGTTCCGGGTTTGGCCATACTCTTCCTCATCAGGTGCCTGCTCATTACCGGTTTGTTATTTTTTCCTTTACAAAGTACAGTTGGATGGGTATTGATCAGTTTATTAGGCCTGAGCTTACTCCTGGCCTCACTGGTTACCCATTACGGAAGCGATGGTTCCGATCAGATGAGTATGCTGATCATCATTACCCTCATTTTATGCAATATGCCGGCACTGGCCAGTAGTAAGTTAAGGGATATCGGACTTTGGTTTATTGCATTACAGGCTTGCCTTTCATACGCAGTTGCAGGCATTGCCAAACTTGTATCGGCCGAGTGGCGTTCGGGCACTGCGATAAAAGACGTGTTTTCTACCAAAACATACGGTTCAAAAAAGGCAACGCTTTTCTTGCAGAAATATCCCGCAGCCAATCTTTTTCTATGCTGGAATGTTATCATTATGGAAACGATTTTTCCGCTATGCTTGTTTTTACCCTGGCCATTTGCGCTGATATTTCTGGTATGGGGGTTTATCTTCCACTTTTTTACAGCGGTAATTATGGGGCTAAACTCTTTCTTCTGGGCTTTTATGGCAACCTATCCGGCAATTTATTTCGTTAACCACCAAATTTCATGGCACCTGTTTTAAATACATCGAAAGATATTATCCTGTTTGATGGCGTATGCAATTTCTGTAATGGTTATATCAATTATGTTATTGCAAACGATCACCGTAATAAATTTCATTTTGCGCCATTACAGAGCAAGACTTCGGCAATGCTGAGCGAAATGCATAAAACTGATTTTGAAAAGCTCAACAGTATTGTTGTGGCTAAGGGAAATGAGGTACTGACTCAATCAAAAGCTGTGCTCTATATCCTGAAAAACCTGGATATCTGGTGGTCGCCATTAATCAATCTGGCCTATCTGATTCCAAACATTATCAGGAACTGGTTCTACATCGCCTTTGCTAATAAACGTTATAGCTTTTTCGGGCGAACAGAAAGCTGCATGATCCCAACGGCAGAAGTTAGGAGCCGGTTTTTGACCTAAAATAAGAATGGGATTTAGCCTTCAATAGCCTTCCAAAGCATATCTTTCAGTTCGAGAATATTCTTTTCTGCTACCGAAGAAATAAAAATAGCAGGTATTTTAGGCAAATCCTGTTTCATTTCTGCCATTAATTCCTCATCCAGCATATCCGATTTGGTGATGGCCAGTACGTGTGGCTTTTGCATTAATTCGGAGTTGTACGATTCCAGTTCTCTTTTTAAAATTTCGTACTCTTCTTTAATCGAGCGGCTGGTATCGGCCGGAACCATGAAAAGCAATACAGAATTACGCTCAATGTGGCGTAAAAAGCGATAACCTAAACCTTTACCCTGTGAAGCACCTTCAATAATACCCGGAATATCGGCCATTACAAATGATTTGCCACCACGGTAACTTACAATGCCCAGGTTAGGCACTATGGTAGTAAATGGATAATCGGCTATTTCGGGCTTAGCTGCAGATACTACCGAAAGTAGTGTAGATTTACCCGCATTCGGGAAGCCTACCAAGCCAACATCGGCCAAAACTTTCAGCTCAAGAATGTTCCAAACTTCCTGACCTTGCTCACCTGGTTGGGCAAAACGCGGTGTTTGTTGCGTTGGGCTTTTAAAGTGTGCGTTACCCAATCCTCCACGACCGCCGGCCGTTAAGATTTTGGTTTCGCCATCTTTTGTAATTTCAAAAAGCACCTCTCCGGTTTCCGCATCGCGGGCAATGGTTCCGAGGGGTACTTCTAATATTTCATCTTTACCTTGCTTGCCCGATTTATGCGAGCTGCCACCGGCACCACCATCTTCAGCAATAATGTGCTTGCGGTATTTAAGGTGCAATAATGTCCAGATATGGATGCTTCCTTTAACAATGATATGACCACCACGGCCACCATCACCACCATCAGGACCACCCATAGAAGTTAAAACATCACGATGTAAATGTGCCGAACCTGCCCCACCTTTACCAGAACGGCAACAGATTTTTACATAATCTACGAAATTTGAACCCTGTGACATATTATTATTGTTGAATGTTTTAATGTTTTAACGTTAACCTGCTACAACCACAGTTCCGTTAAAATTAAAGAGTTATAACGCTTTAACATTATAACTCTTCTTATGTTTTTATACTGCAGTACCGAAAAAATTGTCCGGTACTTCTTTATACTAATTTTGCTTTGCAGCTATTTATTTAACTTCGATACCGTTGCTGAACTGATCGATCACTTCGCAAAGATTGCTGTAAATGGTTTCAATTTCACCAATACCATTCACTTTGCTCAATTTACCTTGCTCCTCATAATAAGGTAATACGTGGATGGTTTTATCGAAATATTCTGAAATCCGTTTTTTTAGTTTTTCAGCATCATCATCCGGGCGGCCACTAATTTTCTGGCGCTCAGCAATACGTTTTGTTAATTCTTCCTGATCAACATCTAAAGCAATAACGCCTGCAATTTTGCTGCCTTTACGCTCTAAAAATAAATCAAGTTCTTTTGCCTGTGGAACAGTGCGTGGAAATCCGTCGAACACAAATCCTTTTGCATCAGGGTTTTTGTCTACTTCTTCTTCAAGCATGGCAATTGTAATTGCATCCGGAACCAATTCTCCATCCGCCAACAACTGACTTACTTTTTTTCCTAATTCGGTTTCACCTTTAACGTGTGCTCTAAAAAGATCGCCTGTTGAAACGTGTACCAGCTGATATTTTTCAATCAGTTTTTCAGATTGGGTGCCTTTACCCGCCCCCGGAGGGCCAAAGAGTACTAAATTAAGCATTCAGGTTGTTTAGGTTGTCTTCAAAATTAAAAAAAGCCTTATTCCTATGGCTTTACCGAAAGTAACGCACCTTTTAGTTAATAATCAGCTAAATAACTACGCCCTTTCGAGGCTGCAAATATACAATTATTAATTTACAAGCCATTTATAATTGAGAATTTATTTAAAAAAGCGCTGTTTTAATGACATTTCTCTTATCGTACAAAGATTCTTGTGCCATTTTTATATTTAGCAGAATATTCTTTTAAACAAACTGTTAATTAACCAAACTATTTTCAATATCTCTTCCAATAAATTCTTGCTTTTACACAACTTACCCTTTATTGGGATTCAAAAATTGCTTTAATACATCATCCACTCCTGGCAAACTTTTTAGGTTCGACTCAAGCCTTATTACCAAATCTTCAAAACGGGCTTCATAATTCAAAACTTTAACCGCATATTCAAATGGATAAAGCGATAACAACACTCCTTCCCGATCATACTTTAGCGTCATACCTCTCAATGGATACTCAGGTTTTTTATCATGAAATAGCTTAAATCCGTAAAGTTTAATCAGAAAGTCGCTAAAAGCATAAGCAAGCATCATAGCAGCATCTGTATTTCCTAAATTAAGCGCTTTACAATACAATTCGAAACCAAATCCATCCTCAACCACCTGATCCAGATTTAATGGATGATTTATTGGAGACTCAACCTTTCTGTCTAGTTTGTTAGCAACAGCAAAGCCTTCAATCATTTTCAGACAGCCTTCAAGCATTTCGGGCTTTATAAAATCTTCATCATATCTTTCATCAAAATACTCGGTAGAAACGATCTCTTTAAAAGGTGTTTCCTGATCAGTTTCATTTTGATTTTTTTCGCTTTTAGCAGAAAATAGTTTTTTAAAGAAATTCATAGCTACGTTAATTTATACAACTAAGATATTAATTAATCGCAGCATTCAGGCTATCAATTATGTTCAATATGCCAGTCCTCCTAATTTTTCATTACTGGCTCATTTATCATTTCTGCGATCACTTAGCTGATTGATCGAAACCCTCGCTGAAAAATTCCGCAAGGCTTATATCCAATGCCGATAGGACCTTGAGCAAAGACGAAAAATTCAGATCTTCCCCATTCTCATACCGCCAGAGCTGCGTGCGGTTAAGGTCATGCTTAAAAGCAAATTTTTCATAGTTGCGTTCCCCTTTAGCTTCCCTAAGGAAACGAATCCGTTCGCCAACCAATTTTAAAACCTGCTTTATATTCTCGCTGTTCTGATCGTTTTTGGCTCTACTCATAGGATAAAGTAAACCAAAATGATGCGCCAAAGGTACTTCTAAAAAGAAACACCACAATAGATACAGCTTATAAGAAACAAAGTTGTATCTTTATTATATTTCAAATACCAATAAAACATGGAAAAGGAGAACATACTACAGATCCCGATTGAAAAACTAGGTTTTAGTGCTAATTTCTGCAGGGCTTGTGATACCATGAATGTCAGCACGCTAAATGACATCACATCCGTTTCGCCTAAACAACTAATAGATAAAAAGGGATTTAGTTACGGCTGGCTGGGGGAGCTCAGCGCATACTTAGATAAGAAAGGACTGTTGCATTTATTGCAAAGATTCAGAAATATTTACCAGAGGCACAGCAGTATTACAAAAAATAAGGTAGAAGGCAGAAGGTAAAAAGGGTGGAAGGTTTAGCATGAAGCATAAACTTCCACCTTTTTCATTGATCCACATGCTGATCCGATAGCTATCGGATTTATTTCAGCATCTTTTTTCTTAAATAAGCTAAGTAATAGATTGATTAATTAGTATTGGGTTTATCCATTAAACCAGTGAACTAGTTATCGCCCAAAACCTGCAATATAGCACTCGCCTTAAGCAAACATTCTTCATATTCTTTTTCGGCGTCGCATTGATAGGTAATGGCGCCTCCAACCTGAAAGGACAGGTATTTTGATTCGGCATTAAATAAAATGCTGCGGATCACTACGTTAAAATCGAAATCTCCATCCGGACTAATACAGCCAAAAGAGCCTGAATAAATGCCTCGTTTGGTTTCTTCGTATTGTTCAATGAGCTGCATGGCCTTAACTTTAGGAGCACCTGTCATAGAGCCCATTGGGAAGGCATTTTTAATGGCATCAATAAAATGAATGTTCGGATCGAGCTCACAACTAATGGTCGAAATCATTTGGTGCACCTGAGGGAAACTATAAATACCAAAGAGCTCATCCACCTTAACAGTGCCTTTAACAGCCGATTTAGTAAGGTCGTGACGCACTAAATCTACAATCATTACATTTTCTGCCTGCTCTTTAATATCGTTTCTTAAATCTCTTTTAATCTGCTCGTCTGTTTCAGGATTTGAACTGCGTTTTGCTGTTCCTTTAATGGGTTGCGATATTAAGCGCTTGCCGCGTTTGCACATAAACCTTTCGGGAGTGGCCGATAAAATATACTGGTTGTACACTTTAAAGTAACCTGCAAATGGGGTAGGTGAAAGTTGATTCAGCGATTCAAAAGTTTCGACAGGATTGATCTGTGCATTTTCTGCAAAAAACTCCTGACAAAAATTAAGCTCATAAACGTCGCCACGGATGATATGATTTTTTAAGCTTTCAATTTTGCTGATGTACTGCACTTTTGAAAGTTTCTGTTGGATATTTAATGCTGCAACCTGGTGCTTAGTTTCGATTGGAAAGCTATTGATTTCATTTAAAATATCCTCATCACCAATTAATACCTCTGCTTTACCATTTTTAAATGCAATGAGATATTTCGGTACAAAAAAATACAGGTCTGGAAAGTTTAGCTGATCAGCATGATTAGAATGCAAATTCTCGGTCTCGTTTTTAAGATCGTAGCTAAAAAATCCAAAAAGCCATTGTTGATGGGCTGCCTGGAAAGCCTTTAACTGATCAAAAGCAGTACCTGATGCACAGCTTAGCTCGCTTTGTACGGCTGCTGCAATCACAAAATCGTACGCCGAGTAAGCATCTTTATACTGATTCGAATCCAGAAAGCAACACACTTCAAACTGGTTGGCCCAGTGCAGTGCTTTTTGTTTAAATTTTAATATGTTTTGTAGGGTTTCCAAGTTGCGGCAAAGGTAGAAATAGCGCTGATAATTGTAAGAAATTAATTTTTATCTTTTTGGAAAGTGATAGTCCTACTTTGTAACGAGAATTAATGAGAAAAGCGATTATATCGCTTATTTGTCTAACCACATTGCAAATGTGGCTTTCGTTCATCCTAGTTGCAAAGGAGGACGATTAGTATTTTTTAGGATTCATTTTAGTGTGCCTGATTCTTAAAATCCTTATAATTTCATTTTCGTTTCTATAAGAAACTCTAAAATGATGTTTTTCAAAGGCACGGTAGGTTCCATCGTTGTCTTTTTTATATTGATCGGGCTTATATTTTTCAGGATGTTGAACTATATTTCCTACGGCATCGGTTAAGTCATTAACAACCTTTATTGCATTTTGGACAGACTCTATCCTAATATATTCAAAGATTTCTCTTAATTGTTTTTTTGCCGGTGTGGTCCAGACAATTTCAATATTGTTGGTTACCAACTTTTAATCTCATTTAATAATTCATCATGAGAGATGTAATTACCGTTTTTAAATTCATTTTCGGCTGATAATAATTCGCTATTATATTGTTCAAGACTTTGTTTAGGATTTTCTTTTTTACCTTTTATAAATGCCTTTAACATTTTAACAACAGAAGTCTTTTCGGCATCGTCTAGTTGAGTAAAATAATTAAGCATTTCGCTTTCTAAGATAGTTGCCATGATAGAATATTTATAGTCAAAAATAATTAAATTGATATTGATTAGCAAATAGTTGCGTAGGTTGAATGTAAACAAAAGTGTTGTTTTGTAACGAGGATTAATGAGAAAAGCGATTATATCGCTTATTTGTCTAACCACATTGCAAATGTGGCTTTCGTTCATCCTCGTTGCAAACGAGGACGATAACGCATGATAGTCTGTAAAACAGAAAAGCAATCCGTTTTGGATTGCTTTTCTTTATTTTAGTCATTTATACTGAAGCTCTTGCCTGCGCAGGCAAGAGCTTCAGTATGACTAATATTAATTAGTGTAACTCTAAAGTTTGTGCCCTGTCTGGTCCTACCGAAAGGAATTTGATTGGCACTTGCAATTCTTTTTCTAAGAAAGCAATGTATTCAGTCAGTTTAGCAGGGATTTCGTCAACCGAAGTAATTTTAGTTACGTCAGTAGCCCAACCATCAATTGCTTTTAAAACAGGTTTTGGTTCGATAGAAATGATATCATAAGGCATGTAATCAATCGTTTCGCCATTATATTCGTAGTGTGTACAAGCATAAATGGTATCAAAAGTATCCAAAACATCGGCTTTCATCATAATTAACTCGGTAACACCGTTTAACATGATGGCATATTTTAAGGCAGGAAGATCAATCCAGCCACAACGACGGGCACGGCCTGTAGTTGCGCCAAACTCATGACCTAAGGCACGTAAGTTCTCACCAACTTCATTATCTAACTCAGTAGGGAACGGACCACCACCAACGCGTGTACAGTAAGCTTTAAAAATGCCATAAACCGCACCAACTTTATTAGGGGCAATACCTAAGCCTGTACAAGCGCCTGCAGTTGTGGTATTGCTTGAAGTTACGAAAGGATAAGATCCGAAATCAACATCCAATAAAGTTCCCTGTGCACCTTCTGCTAAAACAGCTTTTCCTTCTTTCAGGTAACCGTTTACAAAGTGCTCGCTATCTACGTGTGGAATGGTTTTTAAGAATTCAATAGCTTCGAAGAAAGCAGCTTCTTTTTCGGCCAGTTCATATTCAAAACCTTCGTAGTGCGAAAGAATTTCAGTGTGTTTTTCTACCAGTTTGGCATAACGCTCTTTAAAATCAGGTAGGGTAGTATCGCCAACACGTAAACCATTACGGCCGGTTTTATCCATATAAGTTGGACCGATACCTTTTAAGGTAGAACCAATTTTGTTTTTACCCATGCGTGCCTCATTGGCTGCATCTAATAACTGGTGACTTGGTAAAATTAAGTGTGCTTTACGGGCAATAACCAGTTTGCCTTCTGCAACCGGATCATGACCAGCTTTTTTTAAATTATCTAATTCTCTTTTTAAGATAATAGGGTCTATTACTACACCATTTCCAATCAGGTTCATGGTTTTTTCGTTAAAAATTCCTGATGGGATGGTATTTAAAACGAATTTTTTGCCATCAAACTCTAAAGTATGTCCGGCATTTGGGCCGCCCTGAAAACGGGCTATAAGATCATATTTTGGACTTAGTACATCAACGATTTTTCCCTTTCCTTCATCGCCCCATTGCAGGCCGAGAAGTACATCTACTTGCGTCATTATTTAATAAATTAAGCTGGTTTTATTAGTATTATAATTTAATTTGTTTCCAGATTTGCTGCTGTAGCAGCACTTTCATTCACTTTGTTAGCCATGCTGCAATCAGAGCAAAAGCCATAAAGGTTTAACGAATGGTGCTTAACATCAAATTTTAAAAGATCACCAACCATGGTTTGGATCTGGTGAATACGCGGGTCGCAGAATTCTACTACTTTACCGCATTCGATACAGATTACGTGATCGTGCTGGCGGTAACCATAAGATTTTTCGAATTGCGCCATGTTTTTACCAAACTGGTGTTTGGTAACTAAATCGCATGAAACCAGTAACTCCAGCGTGTTGTAAACCGTTGCACGGCTAACGCGGTACTTTTGGTTTTTCATGTGGATGTACAGGGTTTCTACATCAAAGTGGTCGTTTCTTGAATATATTTCTTCCAATATAGCGAAACGCTCTGGTGTTTTACGTAGATTTTTGTTCTCTAAATAAGCTTCAAAAATCTTGCGAACGAGCTCATTTGTTTTTTGTTCAGACATAGTTTTTAAACTCCATTCAAAGGTAGTCAATTAGTTTGATTGTTCGAGGGTTAGATTGTTTAAATGTTGTAATAAGTCGGAGGTCGGCAAGGCTGAGGTCCGAAGTTCAGTCTGAAAATAGCGTATAAATACCATCTTGACTTCTGACTCCGGACTTCCGACTTTCGGACTAATTAAGCATCAAACCTCGTAACTCCGGTAACTCCTCTAACTTTTAGTAAATTTTTAATCAGGTTTTCTAAATGTTCGGTATCGTTTACGAAAATCATAATCGACCCATCAAAAATTCCTTCGTTGGTATCAACGGTAATCGAACGCATATTTACCTTAAAATCGGTAGAAATAACCCGGGTGATGTTGTTAATTAAGCCCACATCATCAATACCCACAATGCGTAAACCGGTTAAGAAAGTAAGTTCCTGTTGCTTGTTCCATTTGGCCTTAACTACTCTATAACCGTAATTAGACATGAGCTGAGCGGCATTCGGGCAATTGGTTCTGTGGATTTTTATCCCTTCGCTAACCGTTACAAAACCAAACACATCATCGCCAGGAATCGGATTACAACAAGCGGCAAGGGTGTAATCTATTTTCTGCTGATCTTCACCAATCAATAAAATGTCGTTTTCCGAGCCCTTTATTTTGTTTTTAACCATATCAACCGTTAGGTTTTCTGGTCGTTCAGGCGCACGGCTTTCTACTTCTTTTTCGCTCGACAGGTATTCTTTAATGTCTTTCAGCTCAATTTTACCTAAGGCAACATTTACGAAAAGCTCCTGTGTTGAAGGCAGTTTGAAGAAATAACTTAGTTTTTGAATGTTATCGGTATTGTAGGTGATTTTTAGCGATTTCATTTTTCGCTCTAAAATCTCCTTACCATTTTCGGCAATTTTCCGTTTTTCCTCTTTTAATGAAGATTTGATTTTTGATTTCGCCTTTGCGGTAACTACGGTATTGAGCCAGTCTTCTTTTGGTGTTTGCTTGCTTGAGGTAATGATTTCTACCTGATCGCCATTTTGCAGCTTGTAAGAAATAGGTACGAGTTTGTGGTTAACCTTGGCACCAATACAGGTTGCACCTACATCGGTATGGATTTCGAAAGCAAAATCTAAAGCGGTGGCGCCCAGCGGTAACTGGATTAAAGCACCTTTTGGGGTGAAAATGAAGATCTCATCAGAAAAGAGGTTCATTTTAAAATCATCAAGGAAATCTAAAGCATTGGCTTCAGGATTACTCAGCATTTCGCGTACTTTCTGAATCCATTGGTCAAGCCCGTTATCGTTGCTCGATTCTTTGTATTTCCAGTGTGCCGCGAAACCTTTTTCGGCAATTTCATTCATCCTTTGGGTACGGATTTGTACTTCTACCCACTGGCCACGCGGGCCCATTACTGTAGTGTGTAAACTCTCGTAACCATTTCCTTTTGGCGATGAAACCCAATCGCGCAAACGGTCGGGATTAGGGCGGTATAAATCAGTTACAATCGAATAGGCTTTCCAGCAATCGGCTTTTTCATTTTCAGGTGCCGAATCCAGGATAATGCGGATGGCAAAAAGATCGTACACCTCCTCAAATGGGATGTTTTTCTTTTTCATTTTATTCCAGATGGAATGGATAGATTTTGGCCGGCCATATACATCGGCAACCAGGCCTTGTTCGTGCACAATCTCATCAATCGGCTCTACGAACTTTTTGATAAACAGTGCCCGTTCTGCTTTTTTCTCGTTAAGTTTCTTGGCAATGAATTTATAGGTATCAGGGTCGAGATATTTCATGGAAAGATCTTCCAACTCTGATTTTATGGCATATAAACCCAAACGGTGGGCAAGGGGTGCATATAGATAAATGGTTTCGGATGCAATTTTAAGTTGCTTATGTCGGGGCATAAAATCCATCGTCCGCATGTTGTGCAGGCGGTCGGCCAGTTTAATCAAAATTACCCTTACATCATCTGCCAGGGTAAGCAGCATTTTCCTGAAGTTTTCGGCCTGTAAAGAGCTGTTGGTATCAAAAACGCCCGAAATTTTGGTTAAGCCATCTATAATTTTGGCGGTTTTCTTGCCAAATTCGCGTTCAATATCTTCGAGTGTAATGTCGGTATCTTCTACCACATCGTGCAGCAGCGCACACACAATAGAGGTAGTTCCCAAACCAATTTCTTCGGCGGCGATTTGTGCAACTGCAATGGGATGGTAGATATAGGGTTCGCCCGATTTACGGCGCATATCTTTATGGCTTTCGAGTGCCATATCAAAAGCTTTGCGGATTTCCTTTTTATCGCCCTTCTGTAAAGTAGATTTACTGGCGCGTAATAATGCCCTGTATCTTTTAAGAATCTCTTGCTTTTCTGCCTCTAAATCAATCACTAACTCTGTTTTCATTTGTATTTTTTGCGTAAAAATTGCGTCTTATTTATGAATAAAACTTATATTAGTTCTGTGGAACAACTAATATATGAAATAACACCTAACTTTGTAAAAGTATAAATTTATGAAAATTAAAGGGCTCTTTTTTCTTTGTATTGTAATGATTTATGGTGTTTCACTGCAGGCGCAGGAACCAGCTGCCCCGGTATTCCCTAAATTGGGTAAAAGCGATACAATAAGAGTAGCCTCTACAAATGATAATGGGATCATGATTCCATGGATGCAGTTGCAGGATGTGACGATATTCGCCCCGCGGATATGGAAATCGCCGGCCGAGCAGGCAGCTTATAACCGTTTAAGGTATAATGTGCTCAAGGTGATGCCTTATGCTTTGTTTGCTAAACGCAGGTATGAACAACTTGAGCAGGACTTAGCCAAAACGGCAGAAAAAAAGGAACAAAAACAACTGGTTAAACAATGTGATAAAGAAATTAAAGACATGTTTAACCGCGAAATAAAGGAACTGACGATTACCCAGGGACAGATTTTAACGAAACTGATTGATCGCGAAGTTGGCCGTACAACCTACGATATTGTAAAACAAACCAAAGGAGGTTTTGCCGCGTTTTCATATCAGATTGTTGCCCGTGTGGTTGGCCATAATTTAAAAAGCACTTACGATCCGACGGAGGATAGGGATATTGAATCCATTATCCGCACTTCGGGTTTTTATCAATAAAAAATAATGCAGGAAAGCATTCCGAATATTTATCCCTTCAAGGTTAAGAAAATTAATGGCCAAGATCAGCCTTTATCTGCCTACCGGAATAAAGTAGTACTCATCGTGAATACCGCATCAGCCTGCGGATTTACCCCGCAACTGAGAGAATTACAGCAATTAAAAGACGAAATCAATCATCCCGACTTCGAAATATTAGGTTTCCCGACCAACGATTTTGGCCAGCAGGAGCCCTTGGATGGTACCGATATCGCGTCCTTTTGCGAGGTTAACTATGGTGTTCAGTTCCCGGTTTTTGATAAAATAATGGTACGTGGAAAGCTGATGCACCCGCTTTACCAGTTTTTGAGCGATAAAAAACAAAACCGCAAACTGAGTTCGAAACCCCGCTGGAACTTTCATAAATACCTGCTAAACAGAAATGGCGAACTGGTAGATTTTTATTTGCCTTTTACCAAACCTTTAAGTACAAAAATCAAGAAGAAAATTCAGCAGCTGCTGAATCAAAATGCCCGTTAAAACTTATGAAATTAGATATATTAGTTATAGCCGTTCATCCTGACGATGCTGAGCTTTGCTGTTCAGGAACAATTTTAAAACATATTGCACAAGGTAAAAAGGTTGGTATTGTTGATCTTACCCGTGGCGAACTGGGTACACGCGGTACTGCCGAAACCAGAGATGAGGAAGCCGCAGACTCGGCTAAGATACTGGGCCTGCATGTACGCGAGAATCTGGGCATGCGCGATGGCTTTTTCCAGAATGATGAGTTTCATCGTTTAGAAGTGGTTAAAGTGATTAGAAAATACCAGCCGGAGATTATTTTAAGTAATGCTTTGGAAGATCGTCACCCAGACCATGGAAGGGCAGGGGATTTGGTTTTCGATTCGGTATTTTTATCGGGTTTGCCTAAAATTGAAACGGTTTTAAATGGTGTTAAACAGGAAGCACACCGCCCGAGGTTACTTTTACAATACATTCAGGACCGTTATTTAAGACCAGATATTATTGTTGATATCTCTGATCATATGGATACCAAAATCAAATCAATTCAGGCCTTTAAAACACAGTTTTATAATCCGGATGTGGCAGGTCAGCAGACCTATATCTCATCGCCCGAGTTTTTTGAAAGTGTAATTGGCCGTGCAAGGGAATTTGGAAAAAGCATAGCCGCTACTTTTGGTGAGGGTTTTACCTCGAGAAAATTATTGGGTGTTGATAACCTGTTTGATTTGAGATAATAAAGATTTGTCATTCTGAGCGCAGCGAAGAATCTTTGAGTTAAAAAGTAAGCTTGGCATAAAATAACTTTTAGTGTGTTCTCGTCTTCCCGTAATACGCTCAATAGGTTGTAGATTCTTCACCGCGTTCAGAATGACAAGCTACGTCGCCAACAAAACCGCGCCTTATTTGTTATTCTTAAAACGAATAATAATGGCGAATATATTTTCTTCTCTTAAAAACGCGTACAAGCTTTTTAAACATGTTGATTTTGATAAGTTAGATGCCTTGTCGAAAAAGGTCGATCTGCCTAAAATGGTCGAAACAATTTCTAACCTGGACGATAAACAAATCCAGGGGATGATGAAAATGATGGGCGGAGGGCAGAAAAAGAAAGAATTGCCACCTATTGAAGGCGATTTCTACCATTTAGGTGATGAAGCTTTAAAAGATGAAGACCGTGAGCTCCAATTAAAAGTGCGCGCCTTTTTAGAAAAGGAAGTTAAACCGATTGTAAACCAGTATTGGAACAGGGCTGAATTTCCTTTCGAAATTATTCCCAAACTTGCTGAACTGAATATTTGCGGATTAACCTATCAAGGGTATGGCTGCCCGGGTAAATCTAACCTGATGGAAGGTATCTTAGCTATGGAAATGGCGAGGATTGATACCTCTATTTCGACTTTTTTTGGTGTGCAAAGCGGTTTGGCTATGGGCTCCATTTATTTATGCGGATCGGAAGCGCAAAAGCAGCAATGGTTGCCCCTGATGCAGCAGTTTAAAATTATTGGGGCGTTTGGTTTGACAGAGCCAGAAGTAGGCTCAGCTGCTGCCGGAGGTTTAACTACAACCTGTAAAAAGGCAGGAGGGAAATGGGTTTTAAATGGTCAGAAAAAGTGGATTGGTAATGCAACTTTTGCCGATATACTGGTGATCTGGGCACGGGATGAAGAAGAAGGCGAGGTAAAAGGCTTTATTGTTAAAAAAGATAACCCAGGTTTTGCAGTAGAAAAAATGCAAAATAAAATGGCACTCCGCATTGTGCAGAACGGATTGATTACTTTAACCAATTGCGAGGTAGAAGAGGCAGATCGTTTGCAAAATGCCAACTCATTTAAAGATACCGCAAAGGTTTTACAGATGACCCGGGCGGGCGTAGCCTGGCAGGCGGTTGGTTGTGCCCGTGGAGCCTACGAAAATGCACTCGATTATACCCGCACGCGTAAACAGTTTGGGAAACCAATTGCTTCTTTTCAGCTGATTCAAAACCACCTGGTAGAAATGTTATCGAATTTAACGGCGATGCAGACCCTGTGTTTTCGTTTATCTCAACTGCAGGACCAGGGCTTACTGAAAGATGAGCATGCATCATTAGCTAAGGTTTTTTGCTCCTTACGTACGCGCGATGTAGTAAGCAAGGCACGTGAGGTAATGGGCGGTAATGGTATTTTGCTGGAGTATAATGTAGCCCGTTTTGTAGCTGATGCAGAGGCTATTTACTCTTATGAAGGTACCAAAGAGATTAATACGCTGATAGTTGGGCGGGCAATAACAGGTTTTTCGGCTTTTGTATAGCTGTAAACCTATGAGGTTTTGAAAACCTCATAGGTTTAATATTTAATAAGGATGCTTATTAAACGCCACCTGACTCATGGCGCTTTTTTCGTACAAGGCAATGCAATCTTTGTTAAAAACCGGATCGAAATTTACTTCGCCGGGTTGC
The DNA here is from genome assembly GCF_000812965.1 of Pedobacter kyungheensis. GTDB lineage: Bacteria > Bacteroidota > Bacteroidia > Sphingobacteriales > Sphingobacteriaceae > Pedobacter > Pedobacter kyungheensis. Next base: position 139,721 of record NZ_JSYN01000027.1, on the reverse strand, counting down.
AAGCTTTGCGGAACATTGGCATTTTGCATAAAGAAATACACTTTGGTATTGCCATATTTGGTATGGGGCATTAAATTGCCATAATCTTCCAACTCTTTCCAAACCGAATCTTTAACCGTTACCACGTAAATGCGTTGCACAGGTCCGGTATTGTTGGCGTTTCTGTACTTCACAATTTCTTTGAATCCAGCTTTCATATCCTCAATTCCGGGTTGATTAAAAGTATCTTTAACCATAAAGAAAACCAGAATTAAAACAATTGCGGTAATGGTATAAATAAGAGATTTTCTGCTCATGCCTACAATAAAGGCAATATTTTTTCCATAACAGTCAGGCCTTCGTCAATATGTTTTTGTTCAATGCAAAGTGCCGGACGGAAGCGAATGGTTTTTTCGCCGCATCCCAGAAACATCACGTTGTTTTCCAGTCCTTTGCTGATAAAATTATTGCGCATTTCTTTATTTGGGAAGTCAAAGGAACAAAGTAAGCCTCTGCCGCGCACATTGGTCATCTGATCGAAACGTTGCGCTAAATTTTCGAGTTGACTGCTTAAATAAGCACCCACTTTTGTAGCATTCTCGCAGAGTTTATCTTCTGCTATAATCTGAAGAATTTGCGTTGAACGTACCATATCTACTAGGTTACCGCCCCAGGTAGAGTTAATGCGGCTGGGTACCTTAAATACATTGGTTTCGATTTCGTCTATTTTTTTGCCAGCCAAAATACCGCAAACCTGCATTTTTTTGCCAAAAGCTAAAATATCGGGTCGTGCCTTTTCGCTAAAGTGCTGGTGACACCAGAATTTGCCTGTTAAGCCAACACCGGTTTGTACTTCATCGTAAATTAAACAAGCTTCATTTTCATCGGCGAGTGCTTTTAACTGGATTAAGAATTCTTCGCGCAAATGGTTATCGCCACCTTCCGATTGGATCGGCTCAACAATAATGGCACAGATCTCATCTTTATTGTCGGCAAATGCCTTTTTAATCTGGGCTATAGTTGTTGCTTCAGTTTCGATAGCACGGGATAGGTTATCGCCCGATTGTGGGAATTTAACCTCCGGAACCGAAACCCTGGGCCAATCGAACTTGGCAAACCATTTGGTTTTATCGGGTAGCGTATTGGTTAAACTCAATGTGTAACCTGTTCTGCCATGAAACGCCCTTTCGAAATGCAGTACCTTAAAGCCTTTTTCGCTGGTATACCCTTTGGCAAAGTTCTTTTGCACTTTCCAGTCCATGGCTACTTTAAGCGCATTTTCTACCGCTAAACCACCACCTGCGATAAAAAAAGCATGGTGCAGGTAATCGGGGATACCCACTTCGGAGAAAGTTTCTACAAATTGGGCGTATTGCTGGGTATAAACATCAGAGTTTGATGGATTGGCCAATGCAGCCTGAAAAAGACTTTGTTTAAAGGCTTCATCATTGATCATTTTGGGGTGATTGTATCCTAAGGGAACAGATGCAAAACAGGTGAAAAAATCGAGCAGGGTTCTGTTATATTTCGAATCGTAGATATAGGCCCCATGACTCTTTTCCATATCATAGGTAAGATCGAAACCATCAGCTAAAATGTGCTTACTTAACGATTCACTAACGCGGTTTGCAGGTACTGTTAATTGATACATAAACTTGGTTTTGGTATAATCCAAATTTAGTAAAATGTGCCTGAAATTAAAATTTAAGCACTTTTTGAACCTGTAAAGCAAAAAATAGGTTTAAACAGTTTAAAGTATGTTTATAGACAAATTTGTGTTTTGGACTTCACAGATGTGGAAAACTTTTTTGCTAAAACTCCATCAAGAGGTTTTCGTTTGTCTACTTTTTCGGTTGGGTATTTCGGTAAAATTGGGGAAGAACCAGCTTCCTTAAAATATGCACCCGGGAGCATGTTCAACTCCAGTTTTTCTTCAGATTTGAATTTTAGTTTTGCAGCAAATCCCGAATTATGATCCAGGACAAAGCGATGCTTCTAAACCAGGTTGAAGTTTTTATCAAAGATATTTACAACAACCGTTTGCCTCAGGGGATGTATTTTCATAATTTTGAACATACCCTCCTGGTAGTAGAGGGCGTACAATTGATTTCCAGACAGGAGGGCTGTACAGAAGAAGAAAAGCTGGTTTTGATACTTGCCGCTATGCTTCATGATATTGGTTATGCTAAGCTTTATCTCGGCCATGAAGAGGTGGGGGCTAAAATGGCAGTAGAATTTCTCAATGAATTAAACGTTGATGAAGACATTATATCCCAGGTAACAAGCTGCATCATGGCTACCCGGTACCCGCAGAAACCAGGTTCTAAACTAGAATATATTATCTGTGATGCCGATTTTTATCATTTTTCACTTGAGGATTACCTATATTATGCAGACCGATTGAAAAAGGAATGGGAGGAAAAGCAGGATATCCGTTTTTCAGCACAGGAGTGGGATGAGCTTAACCTAAAACTGTTATCAACGCACGAATATTTCACCGGCTATGGAAAGACAAAACTTCAGCAGGAAAAAATGCTCAATATTGAAAAATTAAAAAGCAGGCTTGGCAAGTAGGTGATAACTATCGATAATTAAAACCAATACATAAAATGAAAATACTGGTAATAGAAGATGAACAGGCCTTGCTGGAGAGTATTCTCGATTACTTTAAAGGTGACGGAAATATCTGTGAACATGCTTCAGATTTTTCTGCTGCGGTAGAAAAGATATCGCTTTATTCTTATGATTGCATTTTATTGGATCTGGGTTTACCGGGAGGAGAGGGGCTCGATATCCTGACCCGGTTAAAGGAACTGAAAAAAAACGATGGGGTATTGATTATTTCGGCAAGGCATTCTCTGGATGACCGTTTGGCCGGACTTGATCTGGGTGCAGATGACTATCTGGTTAAGCCTTTTCACCTTTCTGAACTTAAATCCCGCGTTACCGCAATTGTGCGTAGAAAAAATTTTAACGGAGAAAACCAGATCCAGTTTCAGGAGATCAAGGCAGACCTGGGTGCCATGAAGGTAGAAATCAGGGGGCAGGTGGTTCCGCTTACCAGAAAAGAGTTTGAATTATTGGTTTATTTCCTGTCTAACAAAAACAAAGTGGTAAGCAAGAATGCGATGGCCGAACATCTTTGGGGCGATGAAATGGACATGTCTGACGATTTTGATTTTATCTATACCCATGTTAAGAATCTGAGAAAAAAACTAATAGAGGCAGGAGCGGGCGATTATCTGCGTTCTGTTTATGGAATAGGATATAAGTTTACCGATCAATGAAACTCGCGACCAATTACAACCGGGTAAATATTGTTACCTCCACTGTTGTGCTCATCTGTACCGGAATTGTCTATTACTTATTCATCCACTCCATACTCACCGACAAGCTCGACAAGGATCTTGTTGTGGAAGAAGATGAAATACAGCAATATGTAGCCACCTACCATAAACTTCCGTTACCGGCCAGTTTCATCAATCAACAGGTTGCCTATTCCGTGTTTGATCCCAGCCAACCGGAGCGTGAATTGCGTTACACCAGCTATATCGATCCCAAGGATAAGGACGAAGAGCCTGGGAGAAGTCTGTTTACCACGGTAAAGGTGGGAGAGGTGACCTATCGGGTTGTAATTACCAAATCGAGGGTTGAGGCCGAAGACCTGGTACGCGTTATCCTGTTGATTACGCTGGGCGTATCGCTGTTGCTGCTAACCGCACTTTTACTGATCAACCGGTTTTTCTTCAACCGGCTTTGGAAACCTTTTTACTCGATTCTTCAAAAAATGAAATCTTTTGAGGTGACCAGAATGACGGGTATCAGAGAAGAGTCTACCAGTATCGACGAGTTCATTGAGCTGAATGCCTCGGTAAATGCCATGGCCGAAAGGGTACACCGGGATTATCGCGAGCTTAAAAGTTTTACCGATAATGCTTCTCACGAGATGATGACCCCATTGGCAGTAATCAATTCCAAACTGGATTCACTGCTTCAGACCGAGGAATTTACCCTGAGACAGGGAGAACTCCTGCAGGATATTTATCAGGCCACCGGTAGGCTGTCCCGACTCCACCAGTCATTGCTTTTGCTTGCCAAAATTGAAAATAACCTCATTCCGGATATACAGCAGATAGATATGGCTGTTCTCGCCAGTTCAAAACTCAGACAGTTTCAGGAACTTTTTGAAAAAGATGATCTGCAGATAACAGCTGATATCGACAAATTGGAAGTACGGATGAGTAAATATCTTGCGGATATACTCCTTAATAATCTGATCAGCAATGCGGTGAGGCATAATATAAAAGGCGGAAGCATTGAGGTCTCACTAAAAGGAACGATGCTAACCGTTTCCAATACCGGAAATGCCGAGAAGCTTGAAAGCAACTCCTTTGACAGATTCGCGAAATCGTCACATTCGGAAGGAATGGGCTTAGGGCTTGCCATCACCAGGCAGATCTGCAATCTTTACCATTTTGATCTTGGTTATGCATACCACGATAACAGGCATTTTTTTTCAATAAATTTTAGTTCAGTCAGTTAACTACAGAATTGCTCCAAAATTGGTTTCTAGTTTTGATTAAAAATAAATGACTATGAAACATTTTTTTGGAATTTTGGCCATTGCGGTATGTGCAACAACCGCGGCTAAGGCACAAAAGTTAAGCACTGAGAAAGTGCCTGCACCCGTAAAAGCAGCCTTTGAAAAACTGCATCCACATACCAGGGTAAACTGGGAAATGGAGAAAAAAAACTATGAAGCAGGTTTCACTGCAAATGGTAAAGAAACTTCTGAGGTTTATAATGCTGGTGGCTCCCTGCTGGAAACCGAAGTAGCTATTAAAGTCTCTGAACTTCCTGCAAGCGTTCAATCGAAACTTAAAGGCATGAAAGTTGCCGAGGTCGCTAAAATTACCAAAGCCGACGGTTCGGTTAACTATGAGGCAGAGGTGAAGGGAAAGGATCTGTTGTTTGATCCAAACGGTAATCCAGTAAAACCTTAAGGCCATGGGTAGATTCTTCCTGAGTTTTGTCCTGCTTACAGGACTCTCTTTAAACCTGTCGGCGCAGTCAACAGACAGTGTTACCACTGCTCAGCCTGATACCCTGGGTAAATGGTATGCAGGTAAACCAATCCCTAAACAACATTTTAAACCCGCAGCGTTCATCGCTCCCGTTATTCTGGCAGGCTACGGTTTTGCCAGTGTTTATGATCACGGGGCATTAAAACAGCTAGATGAGAGCACCAGGGCCGAACTGCAGGAAGATCACCCTTTATTTGCCGCCCACGTTGATGATTACCTGCAATTTGCTCCCGCTGCGGCAGTTTATGCCCTGAACCTTTCGGGAGTAAAAGGCAAGCACAACCTCTTTGATGCTTCTATGCTGTACCTTACTTCCGGCCTGATTATGGGTGCCTCTACGCATTTTGTCAAGCAGGGGGTAGGACGCATGAGACCAGACGGAAGCGGTTATAATTCTTTCCCGTCCGGCCATACCGCCTCGGCTTTTATGGCAGCAGAATTTCTTCATCAGGAATATAAGGATACTAACCCATGGATTGGCTATGCCGGGTATTTTGTGGCCACCGCAACAGGCGGCTTACGGATGTACAACAACAAACACTGGTTCAGCGACGTGGTTGCCGGGGCGGGCTTCGGAATTGCCTCAACCAAAATTTCTTACCTGATCTATCCCTATATCAAAAGCCTTTTCAACGGCAAAAAAACGGCTAAGTTCACCCTGATGCCTTACTATGGTCAGGGTGCATCGGGACTGATGCTTGCAGGTAAACTCTAATATTCACCATTATAAACCCGGCCCATTTGGTGCTGGGTTTTTTTATACCTATTGTTATGTTTAAAAAGCTATCCGGCGATTTGCTTTTGAAAATGCTTCTTCCGGTTTTACTGATCCGGCTCATTTCCATTTTTGTTATGGGGCCAATGCCACAGGATGCCTATTATTTTTTTTATGCCCAGCATCCTGCGCTTTCTTACTTCGATCATCCACCTGCAATTGCCTATCTGCTTGGCGGGTTTACTGCATTGTTGGGAAAGCAGGTATATGTCATCAAGTTGGCAGATTCGTTGCTCACTGCAGGTACAGTCATAGCACTTTACCAGCTTTCAAAAAGATTTTATCCGGGAGAGAATTCCAGAAAAGTGATCCTGCTCTTTTTAAGCACGCTAATGGTTAGTATCCTCTCTCTGGTCTCTACGCCCGATACCCCTTTGCTTTTTTTCTGGACCCTATCGCTAATTGCACTGCACGACGCTATCTTCGCTTCCAAAAAATATAGCTGGATTATTGCCGGGATTTTAATGGGGCTGGCTTTTGACAGCAAGTACACTGCTGTGTTTATTCCTGGTGGGGTGTTCTTATTTCTTCTGTTATCAGCTTCAAAAAGGAAATTTTTATTGACAATCTGGCCCTGGTTATCCCTGCTGCTGATGATTTTGGTATCTGCTCCAGTTATCATTTGGAACATGAACAATCATTTTGCTTCATTTGCCTTTCAGGGATCGCAACGTATACAGGCAGCTTCGGCCTTTGCACTCAAGCCTACCTATGTACTTGGCCTCATCGGGCACCAGATGGCACTTCTGATTCCGGTCGCACTCATCGCAATAATATGGGCTGTTGTTCGGGTTTTTAAAATCCATAGCACCCATTTTAAGGAAATACCTGTAAAAACAATCTTTTTACTCTCTTTTTTCCTACCCATTTTTCTGACTTTTCTTTTGTTATCGCCAATTTATTGGATCAAGATCAATTGGATGATGCCGGCTTATATCACCGGGGTAATACTCGCTGGCGCTGTGATCAAAGAAAAATGGCTAAAGATTCAGCTGGCCTTATCCCTGGTGGTACATGTGGCACTGCTGGTCGAAATCATCTTTTATCCTTTTCCGATACGCTCGGATGATACCTGGGTGGGATGGAAAGCGCTTGCCGAAAAAACGGCCTTGCTGGCAAAGCGATATCAGACTGATTTTGTTTTCTCTGCCGACAGTTATAAAACAGCGGCAGAACTGAACCTGTATAGCCCCGAATTTGTATACGGGCAGAATATAATTGGCGAACATGCACTCCAGTTTGATTTTATAGGAACCAATCTTAACACATTGAAAGGGAAAGATGCACTTTTTTTAGACTCGGATCCACACTTGAGCAACGGTACTAGTGAGGAGAGTTCAAAACTACACTTATACTTCGAACAGGTGAAGGAATTAAGCCCAATCATCATTGAATTTCAGGGGCGCCCGGTAAGAAAATTCCATTTATTTCTTTGTAAAGGATATCGGCCGCCTCAAAAAGGGTTAACTACAGAATTACTTCATAATTGAGCACTAGATTTACATGATAAAATAGCATAGCAATAATGAAAATATTAGCTAATTCTACCCTGATCGTTTTGATAGCAGCTATTGGCCTTGGAAAAGCCAGGGCACAGCAAATACCCAAAGATCTCGGCTTCTTTCTCTCCCAGGCAAAATCATCAAGCCCACTGCTCAAAGACCTTAGCAACCAAAGGAAGTCGTTGGCCATTGATAGTATGGTTACCCGGGCTACTGCCGGGCCACAACTCAGTGCAAACGGAGCAGGGCTATATGCACCAGTTGTGCATGGCTATGGCTACGATGAGGTGATTACCAATGGACAGGCATTGGAAGGCTATCTCAGTCTGAATTATGATCTGCTGAATAAAAAGCGGGTACAAAACCAGCTCGAAGGAATAAAACTCCAGGGAGATTCTATCCGCTACGCCGGAAAGCTTTCTACATTTGACCTCGAACGTACGATTACCGACCAGTACCTTTTGGCTTATGCCAGTCAGGAGCAGCAACGCTTCAGCAGCGAAGTAGTTTCCCTGCTGCAAAAGGAGGATGCGCTGCTAAAGACCCTCACCAGGACCAATGTTTACAAACAGTCTGAATATCTGACTTTTCTGGTTACCCTTCAGCAGCAGCAGCTCGCAGAAAAACAAGCTGAAATACAATACCGGAACGATTATGCAACGCTTGCATATATGGCTGGTATGCAGGATACCACGAGGACCAGGTTGCAGGAACCGAAACTTCAGGATACCCAACTTTTAGAAAACCGGACTTTCTTTATGAAAAAGTTTGAGCTGGACAGCATGAGGAACGATAACCTGAAAAAAGGGATCGACCTCAATTACAGGCCTAAACTTGGCGTTTATGCCAATGGAGGATACAGCTCGTCGCTGGTATTGCAACCCTACAAGAATTTTGGGGCAAGCGTAGGTTTTACCTTTTCAGTTCCGATTTATGACGGACACCAGCGTAAAATGCAATATCAAAAGCTGCAGATATCGGGCGAAACCATAAATGCCTATCGCGATTTTTTCTCTTCGCAACAGCGCCAGCAGCTCCAGCTCATCCGCCAACAAATTAGCCAGACCAATGGTCTTTTTAATAAAATAAACGAGCAGATCAAATTCAGCAAGGGCCTGATCGAAGTAGACAGCAGACTGCTTCATACAGGTGACCTGAGAATAGCTGATTTCATTATCGCAATAAACAATTACATGTCTGCACAAAGCCTTTACCGCCAGACGATGATAAATAAACTTAAGCTGATCAATCAATACAATTACTGGAACAAATAAAATGAAAATGAACAGAACGTTATATTCTACAACATACTTACTGTTTACAGGATTAGCCATTTTTCTCCTATCAGCCTGTAAAGGAAATGCAGACCCTGCAGCGGTGGAAGATACCCCCTCAACAGTCACACCTGTGCAGGTTACCGGCATAACGGACAGCACGATGCAGGAGACCATTGAGCTATCGGCAGTTTCTGCCTACCTGGAAAAAAGTTTCGTCAAAGCCAATATCAACGGTTATGTATCTGCTGCAAATGTCCGTACCGGAGAACAGGTGGGCCGTGGCCAGCTACTTTTTAGCCTGCTTACCAAAGAAGCCCGGTCTATCGGCAATGCTGTAAACAAGCTTGATCCGGGCTTTAAATTTTCGGGTGTTTCTGCCATCCGTGCCGATGCTGCCGGCGTGGTGGTTCAGGTGAATCACCAGAAGGGAGATTATGTTCAGGACGGGGAAGCAATGGCGACGATCAGTAACCGCAACAGTCTGGTATTTCTGCTCGACCTGCCTTATGCACTGAACCAAATTATTACACAGAACAAAGTGCTATCGGTATTGCTTCCAGATGGAACCAGCCTTCCCGGAACCGTTTCCGGCACCATGCCGGCTGTGGATTCACTGGCCCAGACCCAGCGCTATATCATTAAGGTAAATGCTTCGAAAGATATTCCTGAAGGGCTTATTGCTAAAATAAAACTGACCAAGCTTTCGCATCCATCCGCCCAGGTTGTGGCCAAATCTGCTGTGCTTTCCAATGAAACTGAGGATGAGTTTTGGATCATGAAACTCATCAACGATTCTACTGCGGTTAAAGTGAATGTGAAAAAAGGCATTGAAAGCGACAGGCTGATAGAAATTTTAAACCCGCGGCTGAATAAAAATGACAGGATCATCAGCTCGGGCAATTATGGTTTGGCAGACACCGCTAAGGTGAAAATACAGAAATAGCCATGAAGAATTTTTTTGTTGCCCATAAAAACTCCATCCTTGCCGTAATCATCATCGTGCTTATCGGCGGAACCTATTCATTCTTTCAGCTCAAAACAGGATTATTTCCGGAAATCACTTTTCCAAAGATTAAAATCATTGCAGATGCAGAACTACAGCCGGTAGATAAAATGGTGGTAACGGTAACCCGTCCGCTGGAAAATGCAGTAAAGCAGGTGCCAGACCTTCAGCTTATCCGCTCTACAACCAGCCGCGGAAGCTGCGAGATTTCTGCTTTTATGAATCCCGGGGCTGATATCGACCTCAGCCAGCAAAGGATTGAATCGCAGATCGCCAAAATAAACGGTACCTTGCCTCCTGGGCTGAATATCTCGGTCGAAAAGATGAATCCCTCTATTCTTCCGGTAAGCGGCTATACGCTGGAGAGCCATAGTTATTCTCCTGCCGAGCTCAAAAAAATCGCCACCTTTACTGTAAAGCCTTTCCTCTCGCAGGTTGCAGGGGTTTCCGAGATACGGATCATAGGCGGGAAAACACGCGAACTCTGGATGGAACTGGATATGCAGGCCATGCAGACTTTGGGCATTACGCCCGATCTGATCAACCAGGTGCTTACCCAGACCAATTTTATCAAATCAAACGGCTATCTTTCTGATAATAACTTTCTGTACCTTTCGGTAACCGATGCTTCGGTAAAGTCGAAAGCTGACCTGGAAAATCTCGTGCTGACCAGAAGGGGTAACCGAATCGTAAGGGTATCTGACATTGCCAAAGTCAATTTCCAGCAGAGCGTGGAGTATACCCGTATTAATGCCAACGGAAAAGACGGTATTCTGGTTGCAGTAATCAAACAGCCCAATGCGAACCTGGTAGATCTTTCTGCCCAGATGAGTGCCAAGGTTACGGCATTAAAGGGCGTGCTGCCTGCAGGGGTTACCATCAAGCCTTATTACGTTCAGGCAGATTTCGTTAATGAATCGGTAAGAAGTGTAAAAGACAGTCTGTTTATCGGTTTGGCGCTGGCCATCATTGTGGCCATTATTTTCCTGCGTTCGCTGAAGGCCAGTGCAACCATACTGATCACTATACCAGTAACCTTGTGCCTTAGCGTAATTGTGCTCTATGGCATTGGTTATTCGCTTAATATCATGACCCTGGGCGCTATTGCTGCTGCTATAGGACTGATTATCGATGATGCCATCGTAGTTGTGGAGCAGATCCACCGTACCCATGAGGAGCACCCTGAAGTACCCACAGTAAGACTTTTAGGTAAAGCCATTCGCTACCTGTTTCCGGCTATGTTAGGCTCATCAATCAGTACGATAGTGATTTTTATCCCATTTGTACTGATGACTGGAGTAGCCGGATCCTATTTCCAGGTAATGACCAATACCATGATCATTACGCTCGTATGCTCGTTCTTTGTAACCTGGATTTGCCTTCCTGTGATCTATCTTTTGCTGACGCGGAATGCCCATAAGGGAACAACAGGGAAACAGACCATCACCCACGAAGTGAAAGCGCAGAACTGGGTAGGGTATTTCATCACGAGGCCCTATATGAGCTATATTTTTCTTTTGCTGCTGGTTTGTTCCATTGCGCTGGTGTTCCCAAGGCTACAGACCGGATTTTTACCGGAAATGGATGAAGGCAGTATTGTACTGGATTACTCTTCGCCACCGGGTACCTCTCTGGAAGAAACCGACCGGATGTTAAGGGAAGTAGAAAAAGAAATTGTTAAAATACCCGAAGTGGCAGCATATTCGCGCCGTACAGGAACACAAATGGGATTTTTTATTACAGAACCCAATACAGGTGATTATCTGATTCAGTTAAAACCCAATCGTAAGAAGACAACAGATGAGGTAATTGCAGAGATTCGTCAACATATTGAAAGCACCCAGCCGGCACTGGTGGTAGATTTCGGGCAGGTGATAGGCGATATGCTCGGTGATTTGATGAGCTCAACCCAGCCTATCGAGATCAAGGTTTTTGGAAGCGATCCGGTGAAGCTTAAGAGTCTTTCGAAACAGGTGGCCTCAATAGTATCCAAAGTGCCGGGTACAGCAGACGTATTCGATGGTATCGTACTTTCAGGACCAACGGTAACTGTAACCCCGAATTATGCTGCACTTGCACAATACGGCATCACGCCTGTAGTATTCCAGCAGCAGTTACAAACGGCCATGCAAGGCACTCTGGTAGGTGATATGTACGATAAACAGCAACTTTCGCCCATTCGTATGGTTTATCCCGGCAGTCGTAAATTCGGAACTGCCGATATTCAGCAGCTCAAAATATTCCTTGCCGACGGTACAGCAATTCCCATCACCAATTTAGCAGTAGTGGACCTAAAAGCCGGAAGTGCGGAAGTGGAGCGGGAGGACCTGCAAACCATTGGAGCCATTTCTGCGAGGCTGGATAACCGTGATTTGGGCAGTGTGATGAAGGATATTCAGGCATCGATAAAAACTAATATCAATCTTCCCTCGGGTTACCATATTGAGTATGGCGGCGCCTTTCAGGAACAACAAAAATCCTTTTCAGAGCTGCTGACTATTCTCATTGCCTCCAGTTTGCTGGTTTTTACCGTGATTCTCTTTCTGTTCCGTGATTTCAGGATAGCTTTTATGATTTTGCTCATTTCTGTATTGGGTATATCAGGCAGTTATCTGGCCTTGCTCATTACCGGCACACCTTTGAATGTGGGCAGCTATACCGGACTGATTATGATTGTTGGGATCATTGGCGAAAATGCTATTTTCACCTTTTTACAGTTCAGGGAATCGCTCCATGAGAAAGAAAAGGATGAAGCGATTATTTATGCCATATCAACCCGTTTAAGGCCAAAACTGATGACTGCTTTGGGTGCCATTATTGCGCTCATGCCTTTAGCACTAGGTATAGGTGCCGGAGCGCAGCTGCACCAGCCACTGGCTATTGCGGTAATCGGAGGTTTTGTGGTCGCCATGCCGCTATTGCTTATTGTACTGCCAACGCTCATCAGAAAGTTTTACAGCATACAACATACACACCATGAATGGCTTGATGATTGAAAATAAGCGCCCAAAATACCTGCGCTATCTTCTTTTTATCTCAGCTATTGGTTTCCTGGGATTAACAGCCATGGTTGTCATTTATCCTCCTACTGAAATCGATAAATGGTTTTCTTTAGCAATCCAGGAACATTCCTGTCCGCTTTTTGACGGGTTTATGTTTGCCGTAAGTATGGTAGGTTACATGCACATCACTATTCCCGTGGTACTATGTACTGCCCTCATTTTTCTGCTTTGTGGTTACAGGCGGGAGGCACTGTTTACTGCGCTTACGCTTTGCTCTGGGCTGATCAGCTCAGTAGTCAAATATTTTGTCAACAGGCCGCGCCCAACCAGCGACCTGGTCAGGGTAATAGAAATTACCCGCCAACAAAGTTTTCCGAGCGGACATGTGATGTTCTACACCGTTTTTTTCGGCATGTTAATCTACCTCATGTACCGGTTAAAGCAACTTCCGGGGGCAATTAGACTACCAGTATCTATCCTATCAGCATCAATGATTATACTGATATCCATTTCCCGGATTTATCTCGGTGCCCACTGGCTTACCGATGTGCTTGCAGGTTATCTGCTTGGGTTTTTATTCCTCAATTTACTCATCTGGCTATACCGCCAAAATGAGCAGCGTACCTTACTAAATATCAAATAAAATGAAAACAAAATTAATTGCAACCCTACTGCTAACAGCTTCTACGCTTGCCAGCCTAGCTCAAAGTAAGCATTCAATCTCGGTTCTGGCTACCCACAACATCAATAGCGAGGGAGGTTGGGACTACCTCAGTGTAGACAATAAGAATAATAACATTTTCGTATCGCATGGCAACCAGGTAAATGTGCTGAGCCTGGTAGGTGGAGATTCGGTCGGAATTATCCACAATACAATGGGCGTTCATGGGATAACTGTGGTGAACGCTCAGGGTAAAGGCTATACCACTAATGGAAAAGCTGGAACCTGTACCGTTTTCGATCTCAAAAATTTCATGGTTCAGGGAGAAATCAAAGTAGGATCAAATCCTGACGCTACCTTTTATGATGATTTTTCAGGAAAAATAATTGTATTTAATGGAAAAAGTCACGATGCGAGTATCATTGACCCCTTATCGGATAAAGTGGTGGCAACCATTCCGCTAGGTGGTAAACCTGAAGCAGGTGTATCAGACGGCAAAGGGAAAATATTCGTTAATATTGAAGATACGGGTGAAATCGTATGCTTTGACAGCAGAACCTTTAAAGTGCTTTCCAGGTATAAACTTCAGGGTGGAGAAGAACCCTCAGGCCTGGCAATAGACAGATCAACCTCCAGACTTTTTACTGTCTGTGCTAACAAGGTGATGCTCATTTTGGATGCCAAAACCGGAAAACAGGTAAAGACTATTCCCATTGGAGAAGGTTGTGACGGCGTTGTCTTCGATCCTTTTTCCAAAACGATTTTTTGCGCTAACGGCGAGGGAACGGTTACAGTAGTTAAAGAACTAGCTGCGGATAAATTCGTTGTACAACAGAACGCAAAATCTGCGCGTGGAGCCAGAACCATCGCTTTAGACCCTGTCACCCACCATATTTTCCTTCCTACAGCAGATATTAAAGAAAGCAAAGATTCAGCTGGTAAACCACAACGTGTTCCTGGAACTTTCCGGGTGCTGGAGATGGGAGAGTAACTGGTGCCGCGGTGTCGCTTACAATCAGAACCTGTTGCAGGTCAATGAAACACTGATCTGCAACAACACAGTTTAAAGTATGTTTATAAACAAATTCGTGCTTTAGACTTCACAGAAGTGGAAAGCTTCTCGTTTAAAATTTTGTCCGATTGTATCTTGTTTTTACAGTTTACCCGGAATTATTTAAAACTTAATCGATAACTTTTCAGATACCAGTACATTATCTTTATAATACTCAAAAAACCAGTTTCCGTCTTTTTTTAATACGATACCATTGGTGCTGCTGTTGCTGGCTATAAAGTAATCGGCAACAGTTGTTTTGAGTAGGGTGAGTACTATTTTGGGGGTCGAATCAATTAACTGGTAGCCATTGTTAATGCCTTGCGCATATAAAAGTGCTTCAGCCTGTTTGGTTGTGGCTGTTGCAGGTTGATTAACGGGGGCAGGAGCAGCTGTCTTTACTTCCTGAACCGGGTTTACAGGCGTTGCATTTACTACAGTAGTGCTGCCCGCTTCGTAATGTAAATCGCCGAAAGAGCTAAAAGCATCTCTCATAGCAGCATTGTACGATTGTTTGTATTCTTTTTCCCTGCTTTTGCCTTCTTTACTTTTGAGTACAACATTGCCTTTACAATCTTTAAGCAAAATGGTCAGGTTGGTAACAAACATGCTGTTGTGTTCCTCCACTTCAACTACCAAAGCCCTGCACCTGTCGGTTGCAATTTCTGAAGGTATTTCAGTGTTATCGTAATATACTGTAAAGCCTTTATCTTCAAAAAGTGCTTTGGCTAGTACATTTAAGTTATATTGATTGGGTTGTTTAAGAAAACTGAATTTTTCGGGTACAATTAAATATTTGTAATTAACGGTATTCGACTGTCCTTTTGCTGCAAAAGAAAACGCCAAAAGAAAAATGAAAAAATATGTTTTCATAACGGTTGTTGCTGTGGGGGATTAGATTCTGGTTCAAGTTATGCAATGATACAGAGAAAATCAAATTTGACTGAAGTCGTAATGAAATAAACGCACCTTTTGATGCCATGTTACTTGTTTTTCAAAAGTGTATAAATATGGGTATTACATCTATTAATTGATAGTGTTGATCTATTTTCCTCGCATTAGATCAGAATGAGCAATATATTTATACCAAGAATCAAATCAACGGGACGATTTAGAAATCTTATTTAGGCTCCACAGCAATGTGGGGCCTTTTTATTTATTTGTTAGTCATAATATCTACGGCTTAAAACTTATCCTTCATCCCAAATAAACCCATTAAACCACCAGTATGAATCGCCAGAATGCGTTCGTCGCGGTGCAACTGTCCTTTTTTTTCTAAATCGCTAATGGCATAAAACATTTTTGCGGTGTAAACGGGATCTAAAAGTAAGCCAGTTTGGGCGGTGAACATTTTGATAAAATGAATGAGCTCCGGAGTGGTTTTGGCGTAACCGCCGAAGTGGTAATCTAAATGCAGCGCTAATTGTTTATCTGTTGTTGTGTACCTAGCGATTTCGTCTGCTATAAATCCGCCACCTTTTAAAACCGGTACAACATGAAGTTTGGCAGCAAGTTGTTGCTGCTGAATGCCTTTAAGTAACCCTGCGGCTGTAGTGCCTGTTCCGGCTGCGCAAAAAATATGATCGTAGGTTTCGGTTAGCTCACCAATTATTTCTGCACAACCAAGCGTAGCTTCTGCCGATGCGCCACCTTCATCTACAAAATAAGCTTCAGCGTTGTTTGCAAAATGACTTTCAAAAAGCTGGTGCTTATCGCGGTAACTTTCGCGGTCGGTAAAAATCAGTTCCATGCCGAATAAGCTGCATAGCAACAGCATTTCGTTTTTTACCGTTTCACCGCGTACAAAAGCTGTAGCTTTTAAACCCGATCTTGCTGCGGCAGCCGCAGTGGCCACCAGATGATTGGAATAAGCCCCGCCAAAAGTTACCAAGTGTGTTTTGTTTTCAGCCTTTGCTTTAGCCAGTATGTATTTCAGCTTGCGCCATTTATTGCCCGAAATGTAAGGGTCGATCAGGTCATCGCGCTTTACAAAAAGATTGTTAAAAGGCGCCAGGACTATTTTTTGTACAGGGCTGTATATTTCTTCGAACACGCGTAAAAATAAAAAACACCTGATGTATTTCAGGTGTTTTTAAGAAATAATATCGCTGAAAGGCGCTTATTTGCCAATCCCTAAACCTATACCTGCATTAACCATGCTGTATTTAGCCTGGGTGTAAGAGCCGTAAAATTTAAAGAAGCCGAATTTTAACTGGAAACCTAAGCTCCCTCTCAGCCCATCAATATCAGTTTGTTTAACCGATACAGGGTCAACATAGGTGGCATTGGTTCCACCATCGGTAAACTGATAAGTACCTAAGGCTTTTAAATTGGTGTTTGAAGTTTGGTAACCTACGCTGGCAAAAGGAGTGAAAAATAGGATTTGCTTCGAAACAATGGCATCGAAATTCACACCATTAAATTTGGCATCAATCCGTTGGTCAGAATTAGCCGAGTTATTGATATTTAGCGGCAGGTTATATTTATATTGGGTAAAACCTCCTGCTATGGCAACATCTACCGGAAACAGCTTTTCAGCGGTTGAGCCCATAAATAAAGGTAAAAGTTCAACCTTTGCACCAAAACCAATCATTGATAAGCTTCCTAAATCGCTGCCCAGTTTTATTTTAGGCATGGCCCTTAAAGTAACATCGATATTTTTTGGCAAGCCCAGCGTTGCCTGTATTTGTGCTGCCGGTACCACATGGAAACCTACACCCTGGGGCAGGTTAAAAAATTTACCTGTTGGAATACCGCTACTGGTATAAATTTGCATTTTGCCGCCTTCATGGTCATCGCCAAAAGCAGTTGGGCCAATTGAAGAAGCACCAGGAGCTGGTTTAATGTTACCCAAACCCAAGGTATTTACATCGTAACTTCTGCCCGATTGCGGTACAAAAGAAGCCGAAGCCGATACACGCACTTCGAATTTTAAAAAGCCTTTGGATTTGGCGGTATTCGTCCAGCCATCGGTTAAACCCAATCCTAAACCTTTGTACAAAGGATCGAAATAGGCGTTAATTAATTTGGTCGCATCGGCTGGTCCTGACACAAATAAGCTCCCCACATCCTGTTGGGCACTGGCTTTTTGGGCGGTTGCCAATAACAATAAGGCACATAATGCCTTTAAAGCGTAGCATTTTTTCATATATAATAATTTGATTTAGAGTAAAGATAAAGCTGTTTTTTGCAAAACTGTAATCATTAAACAATTCTTGCTGTTAAAAGTTTATTTTTGCACCATGGAAAATGTGGTCGAAGTGCAGGAATCGGAAGAGCAGGAATTATATGAACATTTAAAAATTATTGTCGATAAAGGGCAGTCTTTGCTGCGCATCGATAAATTCTTAATGGTGCGTGTAGAAAATGCTTCGCGAAACCGTATTCAGAATGCCATTGATGCAGGTAATGTGCTGGTTAACCAGAAGCAAATCAAATCGAGTTATAAGGTTAAACCTTTTGATGAGATTTCGATTGTTTTACCACATCCACCACGCGATACAGAAGTTTATCCGGAAGATATTCCGCTGGATATTGTTTACGAAGACAGCGATTTGCTGGTGGTAAATAAGCCGGCCGGAATGGTGGTACACCCCGGTTTTAACAATTATACCGGTACGCTGGTTAATGCCCTGGCTTTTCACTTTGAACAGCTGCCGCAGTTGCCGGGTAACGATGGACGTCCGGGTTTAGTGCACCGCATTGATAAAGATACTTCGGGCTTATTGCTCATCAGTAAAAACGAAAAGTCGATTACCCATTTGGCCCGTCAGTTTTTCGATCACAGCATTACGCGTAAATATATTGCGCTGGTTTGGGGCGATATTGAAACCGATGGTACCGTTACGGGCTATATTGGCCGCAGTGCCAAAGACCGCCGCGTGATGGATATTTACGATGACGAAGAAAAAGGGAAATGGTCTGTAACGCATTATAAAGTTTTAAAGCGTTTGGGGTATGTTACTTTAATTAGCTGCGAACTCGAAACCGGCCGCACACATCAGATCAGGGCGCACATGCAGCACATTGGTCATCCGTTGTTTAGCGATGCCATGTACGGTGGTGATAAGATTTTAAAAGGAACTACGTTTAACAAATACAAACAGTTTGTAGAAAATTGTTTTGAGCTGTTGCCCCGCCAGGCTTTGCATGCACAGAGTTTAGGTTTTATACATCCAACAACTAAAGAATATATGTACTTTGAATCTCCGCTGCCGGAAGATTTTAAAGCAGGTTTAACTAAATGGGAAAATTATATCGCTACATCATAAAATATGCTTCAACAGTACCTTTTATTTAATGATGAATTTCATGCGACAGATGCTCCTGTTTTAAGTGCTTCTAACCGGTCTTTCAAATTTGGCGATGGTTTGTTTGAAAGCATGCGGATGATCAATAACAAGCTGCAATTTGCCGATTTGCATGCCGACAGGCTAACCGCAGGTATGAAAGCCCTGAAAATGGACGGACATGCCCTGATGGACGATTATTTTTTACGCCAAAAAACTGCCGATCTGGCCAAAAGGAACAAGTGGAACGGCAATGTGCGTTTTCGTCTTTCCGTTTATAGAGAAGGGGCAGGTGTTTATACACCCGAAATTAATAAAGCAGGTTATGTTTTGGAGGGGATTCCTTTAACTGCTTCTACCTACGAATTAAACAGCAAAGGCCTGATTATCGATGTTTTTGACGAAATGACCAAACCGGTTAACAAACTGTCTAACTTTAAAACCTCTAACGCCTTGCTTTATGTTATGGCCGGACTTTTTAAAAGCCAGAACCGTTTAGATGAGGCCATGATTTTAAACCAGCATGGTTTTTTGTGCGAAAGCATCAGCGCCAATGTTTTCGTAGTGTACAACAAGCAGGTTTACACCCCCGCATTAACTGAAGGTTGTGTGAGCGGTGTAATGCGTACGGCCATTATGCAGCTTTGCAAAATGAACGATATTCCTTTAATAGAAGCCCAGATTAATCCCGAAATATTAAAAGCCGCCGAAGAAGTTTTTATTACCAATGCCACCCAGGGCATACAATGGGTAATGGGTTATGGTCGTAAACGTTATTTTAACGAAGTTTCCAAGCTTTTAATTGATAAGCTGAACGCTTTGTAATAGTCGCCTTTAATAAACATGGTAGCAAGTTGCCTTTGCCTCGCCAATGTTACATTTTATTTCTGCCAGTTTGTGTTTATCCGAACTATATTTTTAGTATAATTGATAACACACACAAATTTAACCGAAATGAAAAAATTACTCATTCTCGTACTGGCTTGCTATGGCCTGAACGCCCGTTCACAACAGTTGAACGAATCCAGAAACTTTCTGTACTTCTATTCAGATTCTACAGTTTATGCACAAAAAATCAGATTGCGACCCGATTTTAGCGGCGGGTGGTCGCTCCGCGCCGATTCAAGGCGGGTGTCGGTAGCACAAGTTAAGTTTTTTAACAATCAGGATGGCTTTTTTGCGAACACGCGCAGACTCAGCCTCTTGGGCGAAGCCACTTTTGCTGAACGGATTATTGAAGGTAAAATTAATCTTTATCAGGAAGTGCTTTATGATAATGTTCCGATTGAGGGGGAATATTATGGCTTTAGAGATTACAGGCGACAGGCTGTAAATACACGCATGTTTTTTAACAAGGGATATTCCGACCTTGAAAGGGTAAACTACCGTAATTTAAACGAAGCGATGGCCGATAACCCAAAAAGTTTAGCCTTATTGAGGGAGTATAAAAGCCGTAAGAGTTTAGGAATTGTAATGTATGTTGCCGCTGGGGCAGCAATTATTGCCAGTGGGATTACACTGATGTCTAACTCAGGCTTTAAGCAAAGCAGTGCTGGCTTTGGTGGAATGCCAAAATATGAAGACCGAAGTTATACCGGCAGTTTTGTTTTGCTGGGGCTTGGTGCCGGTTTGAGCTTAGGAGGTTACCTGGTTGGCGAATCGGGTAAGAAAAGCATCGAAAGGGCTGTCGATAACTATAACCGCTAATGTTTAAAATAACCAGACAGGCCTGATTAAGGGACTGTCTGGTTATTTTATGAGTTTATATTAATCCGGTTACAAACGCATTCCCCTTAAAAAATCTTCAATCAGCATGCGTTTTTTGCCCTCGTACTGGATGTCTAACAGTTTTATAAAGCCATCCCTAGCAGCAAATTTTAAATAGGTTTTTCCATCAGTTAAAAAGCCTCCGGCAACAATGCCCGGCTCTTTATCTTCTATTTCGGCCTTAAATATTTTTAAGGTTTTATCGTTCAAAATAGTAAAAGCGGTAGGGTACGGGCTCAATCCGCGGATTAAATTATAAATCGGCTGCGCCTGATTGTTCCAGTCGATTTTGCAATCGTCTTTAAAAATTTTAGGGGCATGTTTTAAATCGCCGCTTTGCGGTTGAGGTTGCTCGCTAACCTCGCCAGCGTCAATTGCTTTAAGTGTTTTTACCAGCAGGTTGGCGCCAACGTGCATCAGTTTATCGTGCAGGTCGCCAGCGGTTTCGTCATCGGCAATAGCAACACTATCGCTCAGGATAATATTTCCGGTATCAATTTCGTGTGTAAGGAAAAAGGTAGTTACACCACTTTCTTTTTCTCCGTTTATAATGGCGTGGTTTATGGGCGCAGCACCACGATATTGTGGTAAAAGCGATCCGTGCAGATTTATGGTGCCCTTTGGCGGCATGTTCCATACCACTTCTGGCAACATCCTGAAGGCCACTACCACCTGTAAATCGGCTTTATAGCTGGCCAGGGTTTCCAAAAATTCAGGGTTCTTTAGTTTTTCAGGCTGTAACACTGGAATATGCTTTTCAACTGCGTATTTTTTTACTGCACTTTCGTTAAGCTTTTGCCCGCGGCCTGCAGGCCGGTCTGGTGCAGTTACTACCGCAACAACATTAAAATTGGCTTGTATCAGTGCATCTAACGAAGCTACAGCAAAATCGGGCGTACCCATAAAAACTATTCTCATAAGAAAATGTTGTGTTCTAAAATAACGTGGCTAGCCACTTAAAGTTTTGCAAAATAACTAAAAATAAACCCATACTTACAGGCAAAAAATGGTACAAGGTAAAGATGTTGTAAAAGCAAGTGGATTGGTTTATGTAACTGACAGTATGCCTGGTATATACCGGAAAGGCAAATCTGGTAAGTTTCATTATACAGATAAAGACGGAAATAAAATTACCGATGAGAAACACCTCGGGCGGATTAAAGCGCTTGTAATACCGCCCGCCTGGCAAAACGTGTGGATTGCCAATAAACCCAATGCCTATTTGCAGGTTACCGGGATTGATGCCGCCGGACGTAAGCAATACAAATACCATACAAAATGGACCAGCCGCCGCGCTGAAGATAAATATTTTCGTCTGCTCGAATTTGGAAAAGCCCTGCCCAATGTACGGAAAAACCTGCAAAAAGATCTCCGCAGAAAAGATTTCGACGAGCGTAAAGTATTGGCCATTTCTGTTGATGTACTCCAAAAAACACTCATTAGAGTAGGAAATGAGAGTTACAAGCAATTGTATGGTTCTTTTGGGCTTACCACTTTGCGCGATAAGCATGTAAAAATAAATGGAAGTAAGATTACTATGGATTTTGTCGGTAAAAAAGGAGTACAGCAAAAAGTAGAGCTGAACGATCGCACACTGGCTAAATTGGTAAAAAAATGCAGGGATATTCCAGGACAGGAACTTTTTCAGTTTTATACCCATGGCAGCGAACATAAAAGCATCGATTCGGGCAAAATAAATGCTTACATTAAAGAAATTACCGGCGATGATTTCACAGCCAAGGATTTCAGAACCTGGGGTGGCACCCTCGAAGCCATGCGGCAGTTTGCCCAGTGCCAGATTAATGAAAATGCCGGTTTAAACAGTAAAAAAACAATTGTGGCTGTTTTAGATTGTGTAGCCAAAAAACTGGGCAATACCCGGGCGGTATGCAAGAGTTCGTATGTTTACCCGCTTTTGCTCACCGCTTACGAGAACAATGAGCTTGAAAAATACCTGAAAAAGATAAATAACAATTCGCATAAGGGCAAGGTAAGTCTGGAGCACAACGAAAAGGTGTTATTATCTTTCTTAAAATCAGGTAGCAAGTAAAAAAAGCAATTATATTTGTTTTTTATCCTGTTATGCAAATCAACCTCGACGATACAGCCAATATTTTCAATACGCTTATAGAAGAGTCTCCAATGCCAATTGCGCTTTATATTGGCGAAAATATGGTTATTCAGGTGGCCAACAGGGCTATACTTAAAGCTTGGGGCAGAGATGCATCAGTAATAGGTCAGGAACTGGCCCTTGCATTACCCGAGTTAAAAGATCAACCCTTTCTAGGTATCCTGAATCAGGTAAGAACTACCGGGGTAGCTTATGAAGCTAAAGAAGATAAGGTGCTACTTTTAAACAATAATGTACTCCAAACCTTCTATTTCGATTTTATATATAAACCCTTAAAGGATACTGACGGAAATGTTTGGGGCATTTTAAATAATGCTACCGATGTTACCGAGCTGGTAAATGCCAAGTTTAAAGTTGAGCAAAGTGAGGCCCTGTTTAGGCAAATGATTTATGATGCCCCGGTGGCCATTGGTATTTTGAGGGGGAGAGATTTGATTATTGAAGATGCCAACGATGATTTGCTGAAAATATGGGGGAAAAGTAAAGCTGTAATCGGTTTAAAACTTTTAGATGGACTACCCGAAATTATTGGCCAGCCTTTTCCAGATCTTTTAGATGAGGTTTACAATAGCGGCATTGCACATTATGGTTACGAAACCATGGCCCGGCTGGAGCGAAACGGGGTTTTAGGCGATTTTTATTTCAATTTTGTATACGATCCGATTTTTGGTCAGGATGGACAGGTTTCGGGTATTATGGTGGTGGCCAATGAAGTTACAGGACAGGTTATTTCAAAAATGGAAGCTGCCAAAAGTGAGGAACGCTTTCGTAATTTCATGTACGATATACCGATGGCCACAGCGTATTACGAAACAGAAAATCTTATCATCAGGCTGGCTAACGATGAAATGCTCCGTTTTTGGGGAAAGGATAAAAGTGTAATCGGCAAAACTGTTGTAGAGGCAATCCCCGAATTGAATGTGCAGCCATTTGTAAGTATTTTGCAAGAGGTATACCAAACCGGAATAATTTATCATGCCGATCAGGAAGAAGCGCGTTTGCTGATTGATGGTAGAGAACAAAAACGCTGGTTCAGCTTTACTTATAAACCGCTTAAAGATGCGGATGGTCAGGTTTATGCCATTATCCATGCTGCAATGGATGTAACCAAGCAAGTGCAGTTACAACAGCAAAAAGACGAATTTTTGGGTATTGCCAGTCACGAATTAAAAACGCCTGTTACCAGTATTAAAGCCTATGCACAGGTGCTCGAGCGCATGATCAGGAACGAAGGTGATGAGAAAAAGGCCAATATGGTGCATAAAATGGATCTCCAGTTAAACCGCTTAACCGGCCTGATTGGCGATTTACTGGATGTGACCAAAATTCAGTCGGGCAAAATGACTTTTAACCCGGTTGAATTTGACTTTGATGCTGCGGTTGAAGAAATTGTGGAGGAAATGCAGCACATCAGTTCTAAACATAGAATAATTTGTGCTTTAGCCAGTAAGGCCATTGTTTTTGCAGATAAAGAGCGCATTGGACAGGTGATTACCAATTTTTTATCCAATGCAATAAAATACTCAACCGATGCCAGTGAGATAGAAGTTATAACTTTTAGTCAGGATGGCGAAGTAATATTAAGCGTTAAAGATTACGGCATCGGAATTTCGAAAGATATGCAACACCTGGTGTTCGATCAGTTTTATCGCGTTGACGGAAATTTACAACATACCTACCCTGGTTTGGGTTTAGGCCTTTATATCTCGGCCGAAATTATAAAAAGTGAAGGTGGCCGGATTTGGCTGGAAAGTGCTGCCGGGCAAGGCGCTACTTTTTTCTTTGCACTAAACATAAAATCGTTCAGATAATACAGTTTTCTGTAGTCTGAACGATTAATTATGCTTTCGGTGCTTTTTTTATCGGATGTACCGGTTGCTCTTCGTTTTCGCGCTGCTTAGCCGGATTATTCGTTTTAACAGGCTTGTTGGGTAAACTGTCGTTTTCTTTTCTTACCGTTTTATGGTCAACAGGCTCTCTGCCTTTTGGAACCTCTTCCTGATAATTGCTTCCGGGTTTATCGCTTTTAACTTTTGGACCGCTCATATTGTTAATTATTAAATGTTGAAAGGTTTTAAGGTTGAAATGTTGCCAGCACCCAGCCAAATCCTTTAATTAATAACAATGCTTTAGCGGTTAAGTTTGAAAAATTGCTTTTTCCATTCACTCAGCCATCCAATAATTTACTCGATGCGTCTTTACGGATAAAGCAGATACTTTTTACGCATGGTTTTGTAAGCACTCAGGCCTGGTTCCCAGCTGGCCCTGATTTCGGCTTCGCTTTTTCCATCGATAATCTGTTGCCTGAAATCGCCAGAGCCTACCAATCTTTCTATGGTGCCCATTTCTTTGCTCAGTTTCGAGTTAAAAAAATCTTCTTTTTTAGGCGATGCCTGGTATAACGAAATTAACCACGATAAATTAACCTGTTTGCTTTTGCGAAGTTCGGCAGTATCATATGTTCTTAAATCCAGTCCGTAACAAACCTGATCCTGAAACAAAGGTGTTTCCGACATGCCTTTAATGCTGGTAGGTGTAAAGCTGAAATCGAATTTTCCTTTCAGGTAAGGTGCCCCAACAACAGTAAAAGGGAACAGGGTGCCCCGACCATGATTTAAATAAGTGCCTTCGAACAAACAGGTTGAAGGATAAAGCAGGATAGCTTGTTGCGTATTTAAGTTTGGTGAAGGTTTAACCGGTAAGGTGTATTCCATGTCGTGGTTGTAATTGGCATTTTTAATCACCGTAATCTTACATTTCACCTTATCTTTTAACCAGCCTTCGCCATTTAACATTTGTGCATATTCGCCAACGGTTAAACCATGTGCGATAGGAATAGGCTGTATGCCGATGCCCGATTTAAATTTAGGATCGAGAATTGGTCCGTCAATTAAATAACCATTCGGGTTTGGCCGGTCTAAAATCAGCAATGTTTTTTTGTTGGCTGCACAGGCTTCCATAACATGTTGCAGGGTATTGATGTAGGTATAAAAACGAACACCCACATCCTGTATATCGAAAACCATAATGTCAATATCGGCCAGGTCTTCTGCAGTTGGGGTACTGTGCTTGCCATAAAGTGAAATGGCTTTGATACCGGTTTTGGTATCAACATCATCGTTAACCGTAACGCCGGCACTTGCATTTCCTCTAAATCCATGTTCGGGACCAAATATTTTCTGGATTTTAACGCCTAATTTTAAAAGGCTGTCGACCGAGGTTTGTGTACCAATTACTGAAGTAGGGTTAACCACCATACCCACCCTTTTACCTTTTAAAAGCGGCAGGTATAGCTCGGTTTGCTCTGCACCGGTTTTAAGTGCTGATGGCAGTTTCATCGTTCTGATCATCAGTTTTTTGGTGCCAAGGCCTTTACTGCCCCCAATTTCTTGTTCAAGTGGTTTAGGTTGGCTACAGGCCGATAAGGCAATTAAACTGGTTAAAGCAAAGCTGAGGTATTGTTTCATATCCGGTATATTCTAATCTTAAATAGCCACTGCAAAACAATTTATCCGTGTTACTGGTATTGCTTTGGGTACGGCAGCATTATTGTTAAAGTTGCTTATTTATTTTCGAAAATGCCATTTTTTAAAAGGAATTGAGCATTTTTGTTACTTAGAAACCTATTAAAATTGAATTTCGAATATTTTATAGCCGGGCGGATAGCCGTTAAGTCAGAACGTACATTTTCAAAGCTCATTGTTCGCATTGCGATAGCGGGCGTAATGCTGAGTTTGGCTGTTATGATCCTGTCTATTGCCATTATTAAAGGCTTTAAAACCGAAATTAAGGATAAGGTACGTGGTTATTTGGGCGATGTACAAATTACGCGCTACGATCTGAACAATTCTTTTGAGCATTCGCCATTTGTTTTAGATGATACCACTAAAAACGAGCTCAAAAATAATCCCAATATCGAATATTTTTACCCTTTTGCCACCAAGCCGGGTATTCTTTCGGCCAATAACGAAATAGAAGGAATTAATTTTAAAGGGGTAGATAAAAGTTACAATTGGGCTTATATCAAAAAACACCTGATCAGTGGCAGTATCATCAATTTTGCCGATAGTACAAAGGCCATGCAGGAATTGTTGATTTCGAATTACACAGCCAACCGCCTGAAGTTAAAAACGGGCGATGATTTTATCATGTATTTTGTACAAAACCAGTTGCGCCCGCGTAAATTTAAAATTGTAGGTATTTACGATATTGGTGTAGAAGATATTGATAAAGGTTTTGTTTTGGGTAACCTGAATATTATTAAGCGTTTAAATAATTGGGAGCCTAACGAGATTGGTGGAATAGAGATCAGGATTAAAGATTTTAATCAACTGCAGCCTGTTGCCGATGCGATTTATGAAAAGCTGCCACGTAACCTGCGTTCTTTTTCTATTGAAGAAAACTTTCCCAATATTTTTACCTGGCTGGGGCTGTTAGATGTAAATACCAAGGTGTTGTTAATTTTAATGCTGATTGTGGGGGTAATTAATATGGTTACCGCTTTGTTAATCATGATTTTAGAACGTACCAACATGATTGGGATGCTTAAATCGTTCGGTGCCAGCAATTGGAGCATTATGAAAATTTTCCTTTACAATGCGGCTTACCTAATTGGAATAGGATTATTTTTAGGCAATATTTTAGGCTTGGGTTTAGGCTTTTTCCAGCAGGCTACACATATTTTCAAACTTAACCAGGCATCCTATTTTTTAGCTTATGCACCAATCGAATTTCATTTTATTGATGTACTGCTACTCAATGTGGTAACAGTTGTGGTATGTTTAACGGTGTTGATTGTACCTTCGTTGTTAATCAGTAAAGTTTCTCCATTAAAAGCCATCCGTTTTAAATAGGGCATAAAAAAGCCTGGGTCATCAAATCAGATCATTTTCGACGCCCAGGCAACCTAAACCTAACTTTTTTATTCGTTCGCGCTAATTTGCTTTTTTCAAAATGTATTCATATTCCAGGTATGCATATGAAGTAGCTGCCGGGTTTTCGGAGGTAGCTGGCTTAAACTTCTTTTTAAGGGTGAGATCGGTAGCATTGCTTAAAACCTCATACTCTCCGTTTAAAATCATGTTCCAGTCAAAATCGGCGGTATATGCACCTTCATTAACAAAAACAGCCAGTCCTTTATTAAAGGTGTAAGTACCCGATCCTGCTGAGGGTTTACCAATGTTTTTGTAGGTGATGTTAAACCGTCCGTTTTTTAAAGAAGCAACAATAGGATAGGTGCTGGGCACTGATTTTGCACTATTGGTTACCACAAGTAAACCGGTATAATCGCCATCGTTTACCACATCAACCTTGTCAGACTTTTTACAGCCCAGCGATAGCCCAAGGGTAAATAACAGGATGGAGATTTTAGCTTTCATACCCCTTAAACGGAGACCGAAACCAAAACGCTACAGTTTAACTGAAATCCAGTCGGTTCCTTGTGTACTGTGCAGAAATTCAGTTCTGGGTGGCAGATTTAAATAAGGGTAGGTTACCTTCGACAGATAAAGACCTGTAGGATGCGCCGGATCTAACGTTTTGGGCGTTTGGCGGTCAATTAAGAGGCTTTCAAATTCATCCAGGCTCAATTCGCCCAAGCCGGTTTTTAAGATTTTTCCCATTAAAATACGGATCATTTTACTTAAAAAACGATTGCTGGCGATATGGAATCGAATACGGTCGCCTTTTTCGTTCACAAATAAATCGGCTTCCATTACATTGCAAATGGTGTGCTCGTATTTATTGGGCTGGGTACAAAAAGCCCGGTAATCTTTGTATTGTGGCAGCAAATTTACAGCTGCTTTCATTTTTTTAAGGTCCAGCTGCGGGGCCAGATAAAATGAGCTTTGGTTGCTTAAAAACGGATCTTTATAAGTATGGATAAAATAATCGTAGCGGCGTTGAACAGCATCGAAGCGGGCATGCGGCAGGCCTTCCATTTCAATAATATCGAACACAGCAATGTTTTGAGGTAAAGCTTTGTTTAAGCGGTAAAGCAAGTCAAAATCAAAGGGCTGATCGATATCGGCATGAAAGAAAAACTGACTGGCGTGTACGTGCGCATCTGTTCGGCCGCAACCAATAATGGGAACAGCTTGTTTTAAAATTTTTTCCAGTGCTTTTTCAATTACGGCTTGTACGCTAATGGCGCCCGGTTGTTTTTGCCAGCCGTTGTAATGCTGACCCTGATAAGCAATGTGGAAGAAGTATCTCATTATTTTGGACTGCAATTTTACGGAAATTTTGGCATCAAGGGCATTAAATTCCTAATTTGCCGCTCAAATAACCGAAATGAATATTAGTAACTGCCCCTGCGGAAGTGGTTTATTATATCAAAACTGCTGTAAGCCATACCATTTAAAACAACAAACGGCCCCTACAGCCGAAGCCCTAATGCGCTCGCGGTATTCGGCTTTTGTAGTTCAGGATGGCGATTACCTGGTGGAAACCACACACAGCAGCAAAAGGAAAGGTAACAGCAAAGATGCCTATTTAAAAAGTGCAAAAAATACTAAATGGCTTAAACTCGAAATTGTGGGTTCAACTTTCGATACTGTAGAGTTTAAAGCTTATTACCTCAATAAGAAATTCCAAACCGAAGTATTGCACGAAAAATCGAACTTCAGGTTAGAAGCCGGTAAGTGGTATTATGTGGATGGGGAGTTTTACTCATAGTAAAAAATCACTGATGTTTTCAGGTGTTATCACTTTGGTTTCCACATCAAGATAAGCATTTAAGAACGTTTTTGGAAATTTAGCATTGACTTTTGGATTCCATTTAATTTCATAAGCACTCATTAATCCATTCCGTTCTTCAATGTAGTCAATCTCTTGCTGGGCATGTGTGCGCCAAAAATATTGGTTGCAGTTAATTTGTTGGTAGGCCAGAAATTTCACCCGTTCGCTAACAACAAAGTTTTCCCAAAGCGCACCTATATCCTGACGCAGCGCTGCAGGGCTAAATTGGTTAATGACCGCATTTCTGATGCCATTATCATAAAAGTAAATCTTTCTGCTTTTCTTTAGCTCATTCCTTAAATTTCTACTTAGAGACCCTAATCTGAATATGATAAATGCTTTTTCAAGCAGATCAATATATTTTTCGGTCGTTTGATTATCCAAACCAGCTATTTGACCTAGTTCGTTGTAAGATATCTCATTTCCGACTTGAAAAGCCAAAGCCTGCACCAGTCGCTCCATTTTATCAGGCTTCTGTATCTTTTCCCAGGTTAGGATATCTTTATACAGGTAGCTATCTGATAATTGTTTTAACCGGATTTCTTCTTCTCCAGGATTGTTTACAATTTCGGGGTAATAGCCATAAACGAGGCGATGGTTTAATAATCTTTTCTCGGTAAGTAAACCATGTTCTGCTACCATTTCTCCAAATGAGAAAGGGAAGAGGTTGTACTCCCATTTTCTACCGGTGAGTGGCTCATTGATGTGGTTGGCCAATTCGAATGCTGATGAGCCTGTAGCCAGCACTTTTACATCTTTAAGCTGATCGATAATTAATTTGATCGATAAACCAATGTTATCAACCCTTTGCGCTTCATCAATAATTAAAGTTTTAGCCTTGCCAAGAAGTGCACGTAAAGATGTAGCTGTAGTATTGGTGAGTAAGGTTCTGATGTCAGCATCATCTCCATTCCACCATATTACGGGTTGAGCGAATTTTGATGATAACTGATTTAAAAGCGTGCTCTTTCCAACTTGTCTCGGACCTAATAAAATAATTGCTTTATTATCTTTCAGGTGTTTTTCAATTGAATCTGATATGGCTCTTGAAATCATAATCGCAAATTTAGTATAAATTTTGCGAATGTAATCGCAAATTTCATATAAATTTTGCGAATGTAATCGCAAATTTAACAAAAATGCCTTTGCATGATAGCATTACGAAAGCCAGGAATTATACCTTTTTCGCTTCGTTCCAATAGATATCCATTTCAGCAAGTGTCATATCACTTAGTGCTTTTCCGTTTTCTTTGGCCTTACTTTCCAGGTATTGAAAACGTTTAATGAACTTTTTATTGGTCTTTTCCAGGGCGTTTTCGGGGTTGATGTTAATGAAACGTGCGTAATTGATTAATGAAAAAAGTACGTCGCCAAATTCCGATTCTGCTTTTTCTACGTCAATTGCGGTATTATCGGCTACGTTAAATTCCGATTTAAATTCCTGTAATTCTTCTTCTACCTTTTCCCAAACCTGGTTTTTGTTTTCCCAGTCAAAGCCTACCCCGCGGGCCTTCTCCTGAATGCGCGCCGCTTTAACCAGTGCAGGGAGTGAGGCCGGAACACCAGCGAGAACCGATTTATTGCCTTCTTTAAGTTTGATCTGCTCCCAGTTGCGTTTTACATCTTCTTCGTTTTGCACGTCTACATCGCCATAAATATGCGGGTGTCGGTTAACCAGTTTATCGCAAACGCCATTTAAAACATCAGTTATGTTAAATTCGTTAGTTTCCGAAGCAATGCGCGAATAAAAGACCAGGTGCATCATTACATCGCCCAGCTCTTTTTTAATTTCATCCAAATCACCTTCCAAAATCGCATCGCTTAATTCGTAAGTTTCCTCAATGGTTAAATGACGCAGGGTTTCCATGGTTTGTTTTTTATCCCACGGGCATTGGGTACGTAAGGTATCTAAAACGGTAAGCAGACGCATAAAGGCGTCGGCAGGATTATTTGCACTGGCAGGAATCGGATTGTTAGGCATATTTATGGTGTTTTGCAACAGGTTTTGTAATTAGCTGTTAACGGATGCTAAAATACCAAACCCAGGTGATTAAGAAAAGCTGAAAGGGGATTCTGAACCATAAATATTTAATATCTGGTCCGGGTTTGTATAAGTCTTCGTAATTGATGCGGTGTTTGGCCGCGTAAATATTGGAAGGCACAACAGCTAGCAGAAAAATAACCAGTGCTATGCCGGTATAGTACCTGATACTTTCTATCTGGAGCGCAATGGCAAAAAGTATTTCCAGAACGCCGGTAATGAGGATAATTTCTACCTTTTTAGGAATAAAAAGCGGAATCATTGCGGCCATACTGGTTTTAAACTTAAAGTGACCAATAGCTGTAAAAAGCAGCATCACCCCCATGGCCAGGTTACCGGCAAAGATATTTCCCTTATCGAATGTGGTATGACCGCCAAAGGCAAGCAGGGCAACATAAACAACGAGTAATACGAATAAAGGTTTCATGCTTCAAAGGTGTAAATTAACAAGCAGATCTGCTAAAAGACCGGTGTAATGGAGTTGTAAAAATTATGAAATCAGGTTAAAGGCAATTAATATCGTAGAGATAAATAATACTACCAATCCTGAAAGGAAGATAAAATCGGCAGTTTTTTCCAGCCTTTGGCTTATAGATTCGCCTTTTCTCATAGAAATAAAAGATAAGATACAGCTTGCCATAAACAGGATTACGGCTGCCACGGCAAACTCATCTATCACCGAACTATCGGCCAGGTTAAGCTTTTTTAATGAGGTAAGTACTATAAAGCAAATGCCCAGTAAATTGGCCGAAGTACTTAGAATATGCGGTGAACGGTTTTCGGCCATGTTAATCTTTTTCTTCTAATTTAATCTTTTTGGTAATGCGATAAACCCGTTTTTTCTTCTCGGGTTTATGTTCTTCGCCCATTAAAATGCCCCAGGGTTTGAGATTGTCTATCCGGTCGAAAATGATTTTGAGCATGGCTAAATAAGGAATACACAAGAACATACCCGAAATACCCCAGATCATTTCGCCAACTACAATACCAATAAAGGCAAAAAGTGCATTGATTTTTACTTTAGAGCCCACTACGAGCGGCATCAGCAGGTTACCATCCACAGCATGAACACCTACAAAAGCAATGAGGACCAATAAAACTTTACCTGCGCCTGCAGTGGCGAAAGTAATTAAACAGCTAACCAACAAGGCGAAGAATATGCCCAGATAGGGTACCACGTTAAATATACCGGCCACGAGGCCTAACAAAACCGCATATTTTACACCTAAAATGCTTAATACGGTAATCATCAGTACGCTTACAATCAGCATTTGTAAAAACAAACCAATGATGTATTTTTTTATGATATACTGGATTTGCGAGACAATTTCGGTTACCTTTTCTTTGTGTTCTTCTTTAAAAACAGCGGTTAAAAAAGTAAACAATACTCTCCTGTAGTTGAGGATGAAAAAGGTAAATAACAAAGTAAAACCCAGAAATAACAAGGTAGAAGATAAAGTAGCCAGTGTAGTGGCCACAATAGCGGCACTGGTTGCAAGGGCTTTTTCGGTACTATCGTTCAGGTAGGCCAGTTGTTTTTCGGAGTTTACATGAAAGGTTTTCGAAATCCAATGTTGTAGTTCATGGTAAGAAACATTGGCTTTTTCCTTTAACAGGGGCCAGTCTTCCCATAAATCGCTTAGCTGATTGCCAAAGAAATAAACAATGCCTCCAATTATGGTAATCATTAAAATCACTGAAACCAGCGTTGACAATCCCCTTTTAAATTTAAACCGCTGCTCTAAAAAATTGGCTACAGGCAGCAATAATATGCCCATTAAAAAAGAGAAAAGAAGCGGGGCAAGCAGCGATTGCCCTAAAATGGCAATATAGGTTAAGCTAATTAAACAGAAAAGCACCAACGCAAGCTTTGGCAAAAATGATAGTTTGTCTTTCATAAAAATAAGTTCTGTTTAATACAATCAGGCTGGCTAAATGTTTTATCTATGTGGCGGTAAAATACCAGTACAAAATATTAAATATTATCTGTCTTTTTTGAAGAATATCAGAATTATAAAGAAGGCGATTAAAGGTGTTGTAAAGATTGCCAACAGAAGTGAACCAAAATACCCTAATGAGGTATTTTTACCATAATTAGCTACAGCTAACAATATCGCAATACCAACAAGAATAACGAGGATTTCTATAATGCCCGGAATGGATGCTAAGATTGTAGAGATTGCCATAGATTTAGATTTGTCACAAATGTAAAGAATCTCTTAAAGAGTTGCGATATGTATGATTGAAAACTATAATGACAAGGGGTATTTTAACTTTTAGAATGAAGCTTCAAGCATTTTTATGGTGCTTCAATAATTTGCAAGGTTCATAAAAGCTGATCCCGAGTTGATAAATTTGAAGAGAACTGCCTTTATGAGACAGCTCTCCTGCAAACTTTTAATAAATACTGGCTTTATCCAGCAACGAAATATCCTCAGCGCTAAGTTTTAAATTTGCCGCTTCGGTGAAAGATTTTAGCTGGTTTAAATCGGTAACACTGGCAATGGGCGCAGTAACCGAAGGGTGATACAGCAACCAGGCCAACGCTACTGAGGCCTGTTCTACACCATGTGTTTCTGCCACCTGATCTAAGGCTTCAAGTATTTTAAAACCCCGGTCGTTCAGGTACTTTTTAGCACCGCTACCCCGCTGACTTTTACTTAAATCGGCTTCGCTACGGTATTTTCCGCTTAAAAAGCCGCTTGCCAGCGCATAATAGGTTACTACACCTAAATTGTGCTCCAGGCAAATTTTTTCATGCTCTGCCTCAAATCCTTCACGATCGTACAGGTTGTAGCCGGGCTGGTAAACTTCGTAGCGGGGCAGATTGTGCTCGTTAGAAAAGATTAACGATTCTTTTAAGCGGTTGGCCGAAAAGTTCGAAGCCCCGATCCACCGCACTTTCCCTGCCTTAATCAATTCATCGTAAGCACCCAGGGTTTCTTCAACCGGGGTGTTCTCGTCATCATAATGCGAAAAATAGAGATCGATATAATCGGTTTGTAGCCGGTTGAGCGAATGTTCTACCTGATTGATGATGTAATCTTTTTTGAGAGATTTTCCTTGCCCCATATCCGAGCCTACTTTAGTGGCAATAATTACATCGTGCCTTTTATTGTGCTTTTTTAACCAGTTACCAATAATGGTTTCTGATTCGCCTCCTTTATTGCCGGGCACCCAGCGCGAATAAACATCGGCCGTATCGATACAATTAAAGCCATTTTCGATAAATTGGTCTAAAATTTCGAATGATTTTGCCTCATCTATCGTCCAGCCAAAAACGTTACCGCCAAAAACAATGGGTGCTATATTTAAATCTGATTTTCCTAATATTCTTTTTTCCATGATGTGAATTTTATATTAGGATTAACAAACAGAATGAGATGCGGTTTTAAGAAAACGTTTGCTAAATGTCAGGGTTTGACACTTGCATTAATTCACTAGCTTCCAAATCCATTTTCCATCTTACATTCCTTTCACCGCCCTGAGCATTTCCCTTTTTCCGGGGGCGCCGGGTAATTTTTCGATGGTGAAACTACAGGCTTTTATTGCTCTTTTTAATTTTCCGGTAATGGCATAGGTCACAAAGGTTCCGCCGGGCTTTAAAAAACTACAGGCATGCGCAATAATTTCATCACTCCACATTTCAGGTTGGTGTTGCACTGAAAAGGCATCGTAATAAATAATATCGAACCTTTTAGGCGTATTAAAAGCTGCCAGAGTAGTATGCGGAATTTCGAGCGTACTTAATGCTGAAAGTGATTGCGGGCTTTTAAGCGCAGCCTCGTAATTGGTTATAAAGCTATTCCAAATGGTTTGTGGCACATAGGCCGAATAGCCTGTTTGTTCAATTAATCCGGTAGATAAAGGAAAGGCCTCAATACTTGTATAATTGAGCTGAATGTTATTATCCTCGCAATATTCGAGGGTTAAAATAAAGTTTAAACCTGTTCCAAAACCAACCTCCAGGATCGAAATTTCAGCCTGCTTTGCTGCAACAAATTGCAAACCTGCACCTATAAATACGTGTTTACTTTCTTGTAAAGCACCATGTTTGCTGTGGTAATGCTCGCCAATGGTTTCGTTGTAAAGAGTATTCGAGCCATCAGCTGTTGGGGTTATAATATTCATGGGCCAGGATTTATTTTTTGCAAGATAAATGATGCAAA
Organism: Pedobacter kyungheensis; assembly: GCF_000812965.1. Lineage (GTDB taxonomy): Bacteria > Bacteroidota > Bacteroidia > Sphingobacteriales > Sphingobacteriaceae > Pedobacter > Pedobacter kyungheensis. Next base: position 104,252 of record NZ_JSYN01000027.1, on the reverse strand, counting down.
TATAAGATCAGGATAAATAGGATTGTTGGATTTTAAGATAAATTGGTTAGAAAATGGAAAAAGGATAAACGGGGTTTTTGAATTTTAAGACCATTAGTTGGAGATAGGAGTGGACAATTAATCTGCTTTAGTCTTTCAGCTTTGGTCTTCCTGCCCTGTTCTTCAGCCTCCCGGCCTCCGTCTTTTTCCCTTTCAGCTTTAATCTTTTCTACTTAGCTTTGATCTTACCCTAAACCCTAAACCCTAAACCCTAAACCCTAAACCCTAAACCCTAAATCCTAAACCCTAAATATGGATATCGAAACATTCAGAGAATATTGTTTGAGTTTGCCTGGTACAACCGAAGGTATGAAATGGGGGCATTTGTGCTTCATGATTGAAGAGAAAATGTTTTTCATTATTGCCATTGATGAGGATAACAGTTTCTCGATCAAATGCGATCCTGAAGAGTTTGATGCCCTGACCGCGAGGGCTGGCATACAACAGGCACATCACATGGCCAAACGTCAATGGATCCGCGTAGCTAATTTAGAGGTATTTAACGATAGTGAATTAAAGAGCAGGGTAGAAGCATCACGCGCTATGGTCCTGGCTAAACTATCAAAGAAAGTTCAGGCTAAATACGTGTAGTTTATTCGCGGAGCCACAAAATCACTGAATTTCGCAGATACAATTTTCAGATAAGCGTTATTGCTCTGTTTTGGTTTCCTCTTTTTTCGAGTCGTCTTTTTTTATGCCTTTATCAGCATTTAATTCTTTCGACTTCATAATATTAAAACGGTACATGTCTTCGATTCCAACCAGTTTGCGGGTACATTTTTCGATATCAGTGCCTTCTTCCCACAGGTAAGGGCGGAAGCTGTAGGTTTTAGTTCCATCTAAATTGGCAATAAACTGGTTCCAGCTGCTCCAGCGCAAGCCTTTGTAAAATTTAGACAGATCGCTGTCGAAACAGAAAACCAAAAACTCTCCATAACCTGCACCAAGCGGTTGCCAGGTTAAGCTGTTTGGTTCAAGGTAATATACGTTTTTAATGTCTTTGCCCAGGCCGCCGTAATTAATGGCGAAGAAACCGCCTACGGCGTCATCGGCAACAAGCAAGTAGGGCATGTTATCGCCATACTCTTTAATGGTTTTACCTTTGTTCCATTCGGAAACAGAACGGTTTAAACGCTCACTTCCCGAACCTAAAATCCTGATCCAGCCGTTATCGACCATAATGCCACCAGTATTGTAAATTACCGAACCCAGGGTAGAATAGGTAGAAATTTGCGTATTGTATAACACTTCTTTGGCTTTTGTCGAATCGATAGGCAAAATTTCGACCTTGTTTTTAGCAGAATCAATCCATTTTTTAACCATTGGCCATGCCGGATCTTTCTTGTTGATTAATTCTTCGGCAGTAAACAGTTTGTTTTGTGCAAAACCGGTTACAGAAAGAAAAGTTAAAGCCAGAACGGACAGTGTTTTAATTGCGCTTTTCATGGGATGCGTAGAATGTTTTTTCAAAGATAGAATGATATTTAACAATAGCGGAAAGGAGCGGGATTAATTTTTGAAGGTTTACCAGAAATCAATAGACCGGATAAAATGAACTGCGAGAAAAGCGTCAGCTGGTAACAGCTGACACCAGGTAAAAAACAAACACCCCAATTTTTAATTGAGGCGTTCGCAATATTATGATATGTTGTGTTTTGGTGAGCGGGAGATGGTCAGCACCTTCCGCCTTCAACCTTTACACCTTCTAGCTTAAATTACCACATTCTAATTCTGTCTTCTGGTTTTTTATATAATTTATCGCCAGGTTTAACATCGAAGGCATTGTACCAGGCATCCATATTTACAGGTGCACCAATGGTACGGTATGGACCTGGAGAGTGCGGATCGGTTTTAATTAACTGAGCGGCACTTTCTGGTAAAATATTACCTCTCCAAACCTGTGCCCAGGCCAGGAAGAAACGCTGATCTGGCGTAAAACCATCAATTTTTTCGTTGCTTTGGCCTTGTTTAGTCATTTTGAATGCGGTATAGGCAGCATTTAATCCACCCAAATCGCCAATGTTTTCGCCCATGGTTAATTTACCAATTACATGCACGGTATCTAATACGGTGTAGGCATCAAACTGTTCGCCCAGGGCTTTGGTTTTGGCATCAAACTTGGCTTTATCTTCAGCTGTCCACCAGTTTTTTAAGTTACCGGCAGCATCGTACTGGCTTCCGCTATCATCAAAACCATGGCTCATTTCGTGGCCGATTACTGCACCAATACCACCATAGTTAACGGCATCATCAGCATTCGGGTCGAAGAACGGGAATTGTAAAATACCTGCAGGGAAAACAATTTCGTTCAAGGTTGGGCTATAATAGGCGTTAACCGTTGGCGGGGTCATACCAAAACGTTTACGATCAACAGGTTTGCCTAACTGGTTAACCATTTCGTTGTATCCCCAAACACTTGCATTCCGTAAGTTTTGGAAGTAAGTATCTTTATTAATTACCAAACCATCGTAGTTTTTCCATTTTTCAGGGTAACCTACTTTAGGCGTAAAGGCATGTAATTTAGCCAATGCTTTTTGTTTGGTTTCGGGGCTCATCCACTCCAAACCGTTAATTCTGATTTCGAAGGCTTTGCGCAGGTTCACAATCATCTGGTTCATGCGTTCCTTAGCCTCTGGTTTAAAATATTTAGCCACATAAAGCTGACCCAATAATTCGCCAATGGTGCCATCGGTTAACGATGACATGCGCTGCCAGCGTGGTGTTTGTACTTTTTGTCCGGTTTGTGCTTGTGTAAAGGCAAAGCTTGCTTTTACAAACGGCGAACTTAAACTCGATGCCGATCCTTTTAAAATATTCCATTCCAGGTAGGTCTTCCAATCAGCTACCGAAACCGATTTTAACATACCATCTAAACTGGCCATAAATTTAGGCGATGATACCAAAACGGTATCCTGACCTTTAATTTTAAATTTTGGCAAATACGTTGACCAATTGATATCAGGCGTTTTGCTGTTCAGTTCGGCAACGGTAAGTTTGTTGTACGTTGCATAAGGATCGCGCATTTCCAAACGGCTCATTTGCGCTTCTGCAAACTGTTTTTCAATTTTAAAAACGGTTGCAGCTTTTTGCTTAGCCTCTTCAGCACTGCTGCCGGTTAAGGTAAACAGGGTAACCATGTAAGTATTGTAAGCGTCGCGGATTTTAACACTACGCGCATCATCTTTTAAATAATAATCGCGATCAGGCAAAGTGGTACCACCCTGACCAATGTTAACCATGTACTTGTTTACGTTTTTACGATCCTGACTAACACCAACACCAAACATGGCGCCGGCTAAACCATTTACACGCATGTAAGCTACCTGATCTAAAACGCCTTTGATATCTTTAATCTGTTGAATTTTAGCTAAATCGGCTTTAATTGGCGTATAACCTAATTTTTCGATGGTTAAACTGTCCATTGCAGCGGTGTAAAAATCGCCTACCCTGCGTTTTACCGATCCGGCCGGTGCGCTTTTATCAGCTGCGGCATCTTCAACAAGTGTTTTAACGGCATTGATATTGAAATCGCGGAGTTCGTTAAAAGAGCCCCAACGGGTTTCTTTGGCTGGAACAGGGTTATTTTTTATCCAGGTACCACTTGCATATTGGTAAAAATCATCGCCGGGTTTAACCGATAAATCCATGTTGGCAGGATCGATAAATTTTTTGGTGGTTTGTGCGTTTGCAGAAAAGCCAGCAGCGACTATACCCAGCGCCGCAAAATATCTTTTCAAATTTTGGTATTTCATTCGCTTAAAATAAGTTAGTTTAAAGGCGAAATTTATGAAATACTAATTAATACCGTAGTAATATATTAGAAATATTACTTGTAAAACCAATAGTAGATTTTTGCCAGACCTAGTCGTCTGATCAAATCTGATGCTGAGAATGGGATTTTAATAGATTTCATCTGTTTTATATATTTAACTTTATGCTTCAGATGGATCCTTCTCCGATTGTTTTAATCGTTTCAGGATTCATGATTTTAAATCTTTTTATACACTATTAACATTTTTTAACAAATTTTATTGTGTGGCTGTAAAAATTATTGCTATTAAGAATGATTCGGGATAAACCATTTTTATTTTCCATAAATTTGATTCCAGATCGTTTTATATAGCTTAATAACGAATTATAGTGTAATAGATAATGAGCCACTCCCACGATACTCACGATAGCTGCTGTAGCAGCAAAGCACATCCGGAACCCCAACATCAACATCATGACCATTCGCATGGCGATGGCGATGAACACGATCATGATCACGGTGGCGACCCATCTGCATTTCAAACTTACCTGCCGGCGATCGTTACCCTTGCGATGTTGCTGATTGGAATTGTATTCGATAATTTTTTTAAGGTACCCGCTTTTCAAACCATCAGGCCGTATTGGTACATCCTGGCTTATTTACCGGTTGGTTTGCCTGTTTTACGCGAAGTTTGGGAAACTTTTAAAGCTAAAGCCTTTTTTACCGAATTTTCTTTAATGTCTATCGCTACCATTGGCGCTTTTGCCATAGGCGAGTATCCTGAAGGGGTTGCCGTAATGCTTTTTTATACCATTGGTGAGCTTTTTCAAATGGCAGCTGTAAACCGGGCAAAAAGGAATATTTCGGCTTTGCTTGATGTTCGTGCTGATGTGGCACATGTGCTCAGAAATGGAAAATATGAAGATGTAAATCCTGAGAAAGTAGCCATTGGCGAAACCATACAAATTAAAGCCGGAGAAAAAATCCCTTTGGATGGCGAAATGCTCTCCGAAAAAAGTAGCTTCAATACTGCTGCATTGACCGGCGAGAGTAAACCTAAAACCATCAATAAAGGCGAAAGTGTTTTGGCTGGAATGCTTAACCTGGATAAGGTGATCGAAATAAAGGTTACCAAAGCTTTTTCCGACAGTGCTTTATCGCGCATACTGGAAATGGTACAAAATGCCACTGCGCGTAAAGCTAAAACCGAGCTTTTTATCCGCAGGTTTGCTAAAGTTTATACGCCCATTGTATTTTTCCTGGCCTTAGCATTGGTTACGCTGCCCATCTTGATTTTGGGTAGCGAATATCATTTTCAAACCTGGTTGTATCGCGGACTGGTTTTTCTGGTTATTTCCTGCCCCTGTGCCCTGGTTATCTCCATCCCATTGGGTTATTTCGGCGGTATTGGAACGGCATCAGCAAATGGTATTTTGTTTAAAGGGTCGAATTTTTTAGAATTGATTACCAAGCTCGATACCGTGGTGATGGATAAAACGGGAACACTTACCAAGGGTGTTTTTAATGTCCAGAAAATAGAAAGTACCATTAACGAAAAGGAATTTTTAGCCTATCTGACTGCTGTAGAAGCTAAATCAACCCATCCTATTGCCAAAGCTGTGGTGGAGTATGCCAATGGGGCAGAACTTCATCCCGCTACCGATCTCGAAGAAATTGCCGGGATGGGCCTGAAAGGTACAGTAAATGGCAAAACAATTTTAGCCGGAAATACCAGGCTTTTAGCAAAATTCAATATTCCTTTTGATCTGGATATACAAGATATAGAGGGAAGTATTGTGGTGGTGGCTATTGACGGAGAATATGCCGGTTACGTTTTAATTGCCGATGAGATTAAAGAAGACGCCGCTGCTGCCGTTAAACAATTGCACGAAAACGGCGTAAAACAGGTGGTAATGCTGAGTGGTGATAAAACTTCAATAGTTAAAAGAGTGGCCGGTCAATTGGGCATCGATCAATATTATGGCGATTTATTGCCTGAAGATAAGGTAGCCAACCTCGAAAAAATTAAAAGCGATAAAACCAAGGTCGTTGCTTTTGTAGGCGATGGCATTAACGATACGCCCGTGCTGGCCATTAGCGATATTGGTATTGCAATGGGAGCCATGGGGAGCGATGCAGCTATTGAAACTGCTGATGTGGTAATCCAGACTGATCAGCCTTCTAAAATTGCTACGGCCATTAAAATTGGTAAAGCCACCAAAAATGTGGTGATCCAGAATATTGCGCTGGCTTTTGCGGTTAAAGCTTTGGTTTTAATTTTGGGTGCGGGCGGGCTGGCAACGATGTGGGAAGCAGTTTTTGCAGATGTTGGGGTGGCTTTGCTGGCGATATTAAATGCTGTTCGGATTCAGAAGATGAAGTTTTAGTGCATATTGGTTTTTATCATTAAAGGATTAAGATAGTTAAGGAATTAATGAAGTTTTTAATGTACTTAACTTCTTAATGGTGAATAAAATGCAGGTTAGTTTTTATCATTAAGGGATTAAGATAGTTAAGAAATTAGATGAAGTTTTTAATGTACTTAACTTCTTAATGGTGAATAAAATATATGTTTAAAAACAATATGTAAATTGCTATAAAATTTAGTATATTTGGGTATGTCTGAATCTAAACCATATCCAATTCTTAGCGACGACGAACCTGTGCGTGCTTTTAATGATATAGACGGATCGTTAACCTATACTTATGCCAATTATTTGAATTGGCTCTTTCCGGAAAGAGTAGAGCTGGTTGAAGGTAAGGTTTTTAAAATGAGTCCGGCGCCATCAAGGGTGCATCAGGGTATTGTAGGTAATATTTTTTTAAAACTGGGTAATTTTTTAAATGACAAAACCTGTAAGGTGTATACGGCTCCTTTTGATGTACGTTTTCCAAAAGAGAGCAAGGCCGACAAAGATGTATACACTGTTTTGCAGCCAGATATTTGCGTAATTTGTGATAAAAGTAAGCTAGATGACCGTGGCTGCATAGGTGCACCTGATATTGTAGTGGAGATTTTATCACCAGGTAACACTAAAATGGAACTTCTGCATAAATACCGCATTTACGAAGCGTTTGGCGTAAAAGAATATTGGGTGGTAAGTCAGAGCGATCAAAGTATACTCGTTTATACCCTCCAGGATTATGGTAAATTCCAGCCATCTAAAATATTTACACTTAGCGAAAAAATAACTTCTTCGGTTTTGCCGGGCTTTGAACTTTTTTTGAACGATGTTTTCGAAGATTTAAGCTAATTACTGTTTCAATTCTGGGCGGCTGGCATTGTTTAAAAATACAATTGCGGTTAACACACAAATCAACACAAAGTTATACTCTACACCGTTTCTGCCTCCACCTACTACAAACCAGCCTTCTTTAAAGTGCACCATAATAATGCCCGTTATTAAAACAAAAATGCTGGCAAAACTGGCCAGACGGATGTATTTGTTAAACACCAGTAATATTGCGCAAAACACATGCGAGAGTTTAATACTCCAGGCAATAGCTACGCCAAAAGGAGCAAAGCCAACTTTGTTCAGGTATAAATTGCCGAAATCATTAATACCGCCATCAAACATGCCAAACACGCTGTGCGATAGTAAGATAATTGCTACAGCATAACGTAAAATGGCATAAGCTACTTTAGAATTGTTAGTATTCATGGTAATTTAAATGGTGTATTATACTAAAATACACTATTTATTTAGATTATTGTGGTATTAGCTGTTCCCATCTGGCATTGAATTAATATTATTCTTTTTGCCTTGAAACACGGAATTTGCAGATTAAAGGCGGTTTGTATTTAAAGCATCATTTATAAAAGCACGATCCTGTGTTTCTAAACCTGATGGGAGTGAGCATTCCGATTCTTCATCGGAATAAAACGGACAGCAGGACTGACTTTAAAATGAAATGCTGGACCTGCTTTTTAAAAAAAACAGGTATCTATATCTTTCATTCCTACTAATATGATGTTTAGCTGCTTAGTCTTTCAGCTTTCCGCTTGCCTGGCTTTGGGCTTTCAGCTTAATTAGCTATTTTTGGGCCTTTATAACAATTTTTCATGAGCATTTCCACCAAGTACAATCCTGCAGAAACAGAAGATAAATGGTATAGCTACTGGCTATCTAAAAAGTTTTTCCACTCAGAGCCTGATGAGCGCGAACCTTACACCATTGTAATTCCGCCACCAAACGTCACAGGGGTACTGCACATGGGGCACATGCTTAACAATACCATTCAGGATGTTTTGATCCGTAAGGCGCGTATGCAAGGTAAAAATGCCTGCTGGGTGCCCGGAACCGATCATGCTTCAATTGCAACTGAGGCTAAGGTTGTAGCCATGTTAAAAGAGCAGGGGATCAATAAAAAGGACCTTTCGCGTGAAGAGTTTTTAAAATATGCCTGGGAATGGAAAGAGAAATACGGCGGTATTATTTTAGAACAGTTAAAGAAACTGGGCGCCAGCTGCGATTGGGATCGCACACGTTTTACCATGGAGGAAGATCTTTCTGAAGCGGTTATCGATTCATTTATCCACCTGTACAAAAAAGGCTGGATTTATCGTGGTATCCGGATGGTAAACTGGGATCCCGCAGGTAAAACGGCTGTTTCTGATGAAGAGGTAATCCGTAAGGAAGTTAACCAGAAGTTATATTATATTAAGTACCTGATTTCGGGTACAACCGACCAGTTTTTAACGATTGCTACCACACGCCCTGAAACCATTATGGCAGATGCAGCGATCTGTATTAACCCGAACGACGAACGTTTTAGCCACTTAAAGGGCAAAAAAGTTTTCGTACCGCTGGTTAACCACGAAATTCCGGTTATTGAAGATGAGTATGTAGATATCGAATTTGGTACAGGTTGCTTAAAAGTTACCCCAGCACACGATTTGAACGATTATGAACTGGGTGTAAAACACAATTTACCGGTTACCGATATTTTAAATGATGATGGTACTTTAAATGAACTGGCCGTTATTTTGGTGGGCGAAGACCGCTTTGTTGCGCGTAAAAAGATTGCCAAAATGCTCGAAGAGGCGGGCCATTTAGAGAAAGTAGAAGATTATAAATCGCAGGTTGGCTTTTCTGAACGTACCGATGCGGCCATTGAACCTAAACTTTCGATGCAGTGGTTTGTGAAGATGAAAGAAATGGCACAGCCTGCTCTGGATGATGTATTGAACGGAGAGGTAAACCTGATTCCGAATAAATTTGAAAATACCTATCGCCACTGGATGGAAAATGTGCGCGACTGGAATATTTCGCGTCAGCTGTGGTGGGGCCAACGCATTCCGGCCTGGTACGATGATAAAGGAAACTGGGTGGTTGCCAAAACCAAAGACGAGGCTTTAGAAGAATTCTGGAAGAAAAAACATTTGGACGAAAGCTGTTCGGACGCTGAAAAAGCAGGTTTTAAACATCAGTTAGAGCCTTTTTTACGTCAGGATGAAGACGTAATGGATACCTGGTTTTCTTCTTGGTTGTGGCCAATTTCTGTTTTTGATGGTTTTAAAGATCCCAACAACAAGGATATTAACTATTACTACCCAACCAACGATCTGGTTACCGCACCTGAGATTTTATTCTTCTGGGTGGCGCGCATGATTATGGCGGGCCATGAGTTTATGGGCAAAAAACCATTTACCAATGTGTATTTAACCGGTATTGTACGCGATAAATTAGGCCGTAAAATGTCTAAATCGCTGGGTAACTCGCCAGATCCGATTGGATTGATTGAAAAATATGGTGCAGATGCGGTACGCGTAGGTATGCTGATGTCATCACCGGCAGGTAACGATTTAATGTTTGATGAAAGCTACTGTGAGCAGGGACGTAATTTTGCATCGAAAATATGGAATGCTTTCCGTTTGGTTAAAGGCTGGGAGGTAGATGCAAACTTAGCAAATCCAAATAAACAGGCTATTTCGTGGTTCGAAAACCGTTTTAATGCTGCACTGGTAGAAATTGAAGATAACTTTAAGCAATACCGTCTTTCGGAAGCTTTAATGACTACCTATAAACTGGTTTGGGACGATTTCTGTGCCTGGTATTTAGAAATGGTTAAGCCAGCTTACCAGCAGCCAATTGATGCAGAAAGTTACCAGGCCACTGTTAATTTCTTTGAGCAGATTATTAAACTGTTGCACCCGAACATGCCTTTCATTACGGAGGAATTGTGGCACGACGATTTGTTTGCTGCCCGTGGCGAAATGGACTGCTGCATTGTTGCCGAATTCCCGAAAGGAGGCAGTATTGATGAGCAATTGCTGAAAGATGCCGAGGTAATTAAAACTGTTGTTGCCGAAATCAGGAACGTACGCAACCAAAAACAAATCTCACCTAAAGAAGCTTTACCTTTAAGTTTGAAGGTAAATTCTGAGATCGATTATGAGAAATGGTTAAATATTGTTTTCAAACTGGCCAATGTATCAGAAGCCGAGATTGTGAACGACAAAATTGTAGGTGCTACCGCATTTATGGCCGGTAAAGATGAATTCTTTATCCCGTTAACCGAAAATGTAGATGTGGATGCAGAGCGTGAGCGTTTAAATGCTGATTTGGTTTATCTGCAAGGTTTCTTAAAATCGGTTGAGTCGAAATTGAATAACGAACGTTTTGTACAGAATGCCAAGCCAGAAATTATTGCCAACGAACGCAATAAAAAGGCTGATGCTGAAGCGAAAATCAAAATCATTGAAGAAAGTTTAGCGATTTTAGGATAATCATATCATCATTAACACCTGCAAGGTTTTTAAAACCTTGCAGGTATAATATCAAAAGTCTCTTAGCAACTGTTAAGAGACTTTTCTTTTTTAGCCCAACCCCAAATTATTATTTCAATCGTTTTCCTAAATAACAAGCTTGTTTAAATTTAATTAAAAAAGGCTTTAAAATAGCTTGTTGGATAAGTTTAGGGCCGATTAAGTGCTGCTGCGCCAAAAAATGGTTTCAAGAATAATACCTGCTGAGTTTTAGTGCAATTTATTTAAAATACTATTTTAGCTCAATCAATATGGTTTGATGAGCAACCATATTTATAAAATAACCAAATATGGAAAATTCCAGAAGGAAATTTATTAAACAATCTGCAATATTTGCTGCGGCAACCTATGCCGGTACAATTGGTATGAGCGCCAAAAGCTATGGCCGCATCATTGGGGCAAACGACAGGGTACGTGTAGGTGTGGTTGGTTTTTCTGATCGTTTCAGAGAAACCCTGTTGCCTTGTTTTATGAACCACCATAAAGAGCTGAATTTCGATATTGTTGGCCTTTCTGATTTATGGAATTACCGCAGGGATTTGGGTATTGCCCACCTTAAAGCAAAATTTGGTCACGATATTAAAGCCTGCCGCAACAACGATGAACTTTTTGCCACAAGAGATCTTGATGCCGTAATTATCAGTACGGCCGATTTTCAACATGCTTTACATACCATTGAGGCCGTTAAAGCCAATTGCGATGCCTACGTAGAAAAACCTTTTGCCGAAACGATGGATGATGCCAAAGCAGCATTTAAAGCGGTTAAAGCAAGCAAACAGATTGTACAGATTGGTTCGCAGCGAAGAAGTGGAGAAAACTACACCAATGCTGCAAAATTTATTCAGGATGGTAAATTCGGTCCTATAACGGCCGTAGATCTGGTTTGGAATGTAAATCAGCCGGGCAGGTGGCGCAGGCCCGATTTAGTGGCCAAGCTAAAAGAAGAAGATATCGATTGGAAGCGCTTTCTACTTAACCGTCCGGTTGAGGCTTTCGATCCAAGAAAATATTTAGAATACAGGTTGTTCTGGCCATATTCATCAGGCATGCCCGGGCAATGGATGAGCCACCAGATTGATACCGTACACTGGTTTACCAATTTAAAGCATCCGCGTAGTGTAGTGGCCAACGGAGGTATTTACACCTGGAAAGATGGCCGCAGAAACTGGGATTCGATGGTAGCTGTATTCGATTATGGCCAACCCGATACTACCGATGGTTTCCAGGTAACCTTTACCTCGCGCATGCAAAATAGCGTGGGCGATGTAGGCGAAGTATATTATTCGAACGGTGGCGAGCTTAACCTCATCACCAATAAAGTATCGCCAAAAGGCGGGTTGAAGGAAAAAGAGGCAGCAGCCATGGGCTTAAAAGCTAACCTTTTACCGGAGTTTGATTTGAGCAAAACCGAAATCAAAACCGCAACTGGCGCCAGTATGGGCGGCGATCCGTTAACCTCGGGCCACATGCGCAATTGGATGGAATGTGTGCGCAGCCGCAAAACACCTAATGCGCCGGTAGAAGCCGGTTATTCGCACTCCATTGCCAATATCATGACCAACGCTGCGGTAAGAACAGGTGCAAAAGCCACTTTCGATGAAAGCAAACAAGAAGTAATCGCAAACGGAAAAGTATTTAAATATTAATTATCCCTAAACCAATCATGTTAAAAATTAAAAAGTATAGCATTCTTGCTTTTTCCCTAATTAGTTTATCAGCTGCTGCTCAAAAAGCAAAACCCTTATTTGATGGTAAAACCCTAACCGGCTGGAAATCAGTGGCGGGTGTAGCGCCATACAAAGTTGAAGATGGAATGATTGTGGGTACCATGACCAAAGGCACACCGAACTCATTTCTGATTACCGAAAAAGAATACGGCAATTTCATTTTAGAACTGGATGTTAAACTTGAGGGCGAAAGTACCAATTCTGGTATCCAAACCCGTAGCCACATTAAACAGGAAGCCAATAACGGCAGAGGAATGGTTTTTGGCCGTCAGGTGGAGATAGATCCATCGGCAAGGGCCTGGAGTGGTGGTATTTATGATGAAGCCAGAAGAAGCTGGTTATACCCTTTAGAGTTAAATCCATCAGCAAAATCTTTGTATAAAAAGAACGAATTTAACCACTACAGAATCGAATGTATTGGGAATGAAACCAAAACCTGGTTAAACGGACAGCCCGTAGCCTATGTAATCGATACTTTAGATCAGTCAGGCTTTATTGGTTTGCAGGTACACGGTATTGGTAACAATACAGAAAACGATGGTAAGAAAGTTTATTTTAAAAACATCAATATCCAGACTGAAGGTCTGAAAGCCAAAGCTTTTCCACAAGGATTTTACGTAGTAAACTTAACCCCAAATGCCTTATCGCCTTTCGAGAAAGCCAATGGCTACAAACTGCTTTTTGATGGTAAAACCAACGCTGGCTGGATTGGTGCTTATAAAACTGCATTTCCAACTAAAGGATGGAAAATTGCCAATGGTACAATCAGTGTAGAGCCATCAGGCGGTGCCGAATCAACCAACGGTGGAGATATTGTAACCAAAGACGAGTACGCAGCTTTTGATTTGTCTTTCGAGTTTAAACTTACCCCTGGCGCCAATAGTGGTGTAAAATACTTTGTTACCTTAAGCGAGAAAAACACAGGTTCGGCCATTGGTTTAGAGTATCAGGTGCTGGATGATGTGCTTCACCCAGATGCGAAGTTAGGTCGCGATGGAAACCGTACACTTGCCTCGTTATACGATTTAATGACTGCTAAAAAAGAGTCGAGATATTTACGCCCGATAGGCAGCTGGAATAATGGCCGTTTGGTCGTATATCCGAATAATAAGGTAGAACACTATTTAAACGGAGTTAAAGTTTTGGAATATACCCGTGGTTCGGAAGAGTTTAGAAAACTAGTAGCGATTAGTAAATACAAAGACTGGAAAAACTTTGGCGAAGCGCCAAAAGGCCACATCTTGTTACAAGACCATGGCAATAAAGTAGATTTCAGGACTATTAAAATTAAAACATTAAAATAATCCTACTTAATTAAAAAAGTATACTGCGAAGTACAGGCTATCAATTGCTTTGTACTTCGCATTTATTGCATCAGGGCATTTGGTTTTAAACGTACGTTTACCATTTGCTCCTCTTGTAAAAAGTTGGTGAGCTCGGGCATTGCCCATTCACTTTTTACTACCTTTAAGAACGTAATTTTAAATCACACACAAAACAATTTAATATCATGCATCGTCGATCTTTTGTTAAGCATACCGCATTATTGGGCTCTGGTTTATTAGTAGGTAATGAGGTTTTTGCAGGCCTGTATGCCGATCAGGTTATCAATGTGGCCATGATTGGTTGTGGCGACAGGGGGAAGGGTGTGTTATCGGTTATTAAATCGATGCCTGCTAAATATAAAATTGTAGCCTATTGTGATTTGCTCGATTTTAGGCTTAAAGAAAGCGAAAAGTATGTGCCCGCCGGTGCAAAAGCCATTAAAGATTATCAAAAGGTTTTAGCTGATAAAAGTATCGATGCCGTTTTTATTGCCACGCCTTTAAGTGAGCATTTTAAAATTGCAAAAGACGCTGTGCTTGCCGGTAAACATGTGTATGTAGAAAAAACCATGACTTACAATATTGAGCAGGCCCTGGCCCTCAAAAAACTGGTTAAGCAACACCCTAAACAAGTATTTCAGGTGGGTTACCAATATCGCTATTCTCCTTTGTATTTTAAGGTGAAAGATATGATTCAAAGTGGTTATTTGGGTAAGGTTACGCAAATCGATTGCCGTTGGGACCGTAATGGTAACTGGCGTAGGGCAGTACCAGATCCGTCTTTAGAAAGGAAAATTAACTGGCGTATGTACAAGGAGTATTCGGGTGGCTTAGCTGCCGAATTGCTTTCGCACCAGATTGATTTTATTAACTGGGCTTTCGAAACCCAACCCGATGAAATTATGGGCTCGGGAGGAATAGATGTGTTTAAAGATGGCCGCGAAACTTACGATAATATTCAAGCGATTCTCCGCTATAATGAAAAAGGGATGATTGGTAATTTTGGTGCCACTTGCGGCAATGCGCACGATGGTTACCTGTTTAAAATAAAAGGTACCAAAGGTTCGGTATCGCTATTAACCAATACCGGCTTGTTCTATCCCGAAGAAACCACTAAAAAAGAACTGGGTATTGTAGATGGGGTAACCGGGGCAACAAAAATTGTGGTCAATAAAGATGGGGGCATCCCGATTCTGGATAAACCAACCATTGATGGAACCAATTATGCGCTCGATGAGTTTTATAAATCGATTACCACAGGCAAAGAACCGGCTTCTAATATCAATACCGGTACACAGGCTGCCATATGTGTAGGCATGTGTAATGAGGCTATTTACTCGGGCGAAAAACAGGTTTGGAAACCAACTTATAGTGTTTAGTAGGGGTGCGTTCCTAAGATGATCCTCTTAACAGATCGTCATTCCCGTGAAAACGGGAATCCTAAAGCGATGTGTTAGTCTAGCGCTAGTTATAAGGTTGAGATTCCCAGTCAAGCTGGGAATGACGATTTTCTATGGATGATTTTCTATTGGTGATTCGCTTGACATATCTTCCTTAGCAAATCCGTCATTCCCGTGAAAACGGGAATCCTAAAGCGATGTGTTAGTCTAGTTCTAGTTATAAGATTGAGATTCCCAGGCAAGCTGGGAATGACGATTTTCTATGGATGATTTTCTATAGATGACTCATTACGCTGATCCGTCATTCCCGTGGAAACGGGAATCCTAAAGCGAAGGAAAAGGATAGCCATAGCCCTGTAAACCCACCCTTTGAAAATAAAACTGTAACACAAATTTCACAAGAAATACCTATGTTTATTTAATGGAACGAGGTGGCTGGGTTTACATCATGACCAATGTGCACAATACCGTTTATTATATCGGTGTTACATCAGACCTATACTCGAGAGTTTTTGAACATAAAAACAAAGAATATCCAACTTCATTTACAGCTAAGTATAATTGTACAAAATTGGTTTACTTTGAATTCTATTTTGATATAGAAGAGGCAATTGCTGAAGAGAAAAGACTGAAAAAGTGGAATAGGCAGTGGAAAATCGAATTAATCAACTCAAAAAATCCAGATTGGTTGGACTTGTTCAATGAAGATTTGTAATCGTAAAGAGATATGCGTCCTTGGCTATAGCATTAAGATTCCCATCCGATAGCTATCGGATCAAGCTGGGAATGACGATTTTTTATGGATGATTTTCTATTGGTGATTCACTTGACATATCTTCCTTAGCAAATCGTCATTCCCGTGAAAACGGGAATCCTAAAGCGATGTGCAGTTATAGCTACAGCATTACGATTCCCAGTCAAGCTGGGAATGACGGTTTTTCTATAGATGATCCTCTTAACAGATCGTCATTCCCGTGAAAACGGGAATCCTAAAGCGATGTGCAGTTATAGCTAAAGCATTAAGATTCCCAGGCAAGCTGGGAATGACGGATTTTCTATGGATGATTTTCTATAGATGATCCTCTTAACAGATCGTCATTCCCGTGAAAACGGGAATCCTAAAGCGATGTGCAGTTATAGCTACAGCATTAAGATTCCCAGTCAAGCTAGGAATGACGGATTTTCTATACGCGGCCCAAACTACAACCCCAAATACTCAGGCATTTCCTCTATGAAGCTAAAACTTCCTTTCTCCAGATCCATTTTGGCATAAACGTGTTGCAAACCATTGGTGAGTACAATCCATTTGGCCTGATGGATGGAGTTGTATCTCGCAGCCTGGTCAAAAACCGATTGGGTAATTTTTACTTTTGGGGCTTTGCATTCAATTAACATTAGTTTCTCACCGGCAGTGTTGTATACTAAAATATCGCTCCGTTTCTGCAGTTGGTTTAATATCAAGCCTCCTTCAATCTGAATCAGCGTACGGGGAAATTTTTTCTCCGAAATCAGGTTCTGTATAAAATGCTGGCGCACCCATTCTTCAGGGGTAAGCACCAGGTGTTTCTTCCTCAACTCGTCGAAAATAAAAATCACATTATCCTTTCTTGTAATTTTAAAAGGATAAGGCGGTAGGTTAAGCGGGGTAGGGGTAAATGTTTCAGTTTTCAATTGGCAGTTTACAGTTTTCAGTTGGCAGTATTCAATTTACAGTTATCAGTTTGGGGTTTTCAGTTAACCAGTTTAAACAATTAACCACTTAAACAATTTCTAAAAAATATTCCTCGCCAGCCTGAAACCCAGATCTTCTATTTTAAATGATTTAGGGTGACTGCGCCTGCGGTTAGTGGCCATACAGCCTCTTTCCTCGTCGCTCCAGCCACCACCACGGATGATGCGGTAGGAGCCGTACACGGTTTCGTCATAAATGTCGGTACACCATTCCCAAACATTACCCAGCATATCATACAAGCCCCAGGCATTGGGCGCTTTGAGGCCTACCTGCCTGGTGGTTTTTTCAGCATTTTTTTTGTACCAGGCAATCTCGTCAAGCTCACCATACCTGATGCCAGTGCTACCTGCTTTACAGGCATATTCCCACTCGGCCTCTGTGGGCAGCCTAAAACCGTTGGCCAAAGGATTAAATATTACCTCATCAGCTTCCTTATCAAAAACATAACAAGGGTTTAGGTCATTTCTATCGGATAAGGCGTTACAAAAGGCCACGGCATCACGCCAGGTTACGGTTTCTACAGGGTGCTCGTCTCCTGCAAATGTACTGGGCCGCTTACCTGTTATCTCAAAATAAAGTGCTTGTGTAATACTGTATTTCGCTAAATAAAAAGGTTTTATTTCAACCGTCCAGCTTTGCTTAATCCTATCATCGCGCAACACTATTGTTCCCGCAGGTATTTCTACCATTTCAATAGCTGCAAGGTTAATGTCGTAAACCATTGTTTTTGTGCCTCATCAATTTATAAAGCCCAAAGTTAATATTATGTGCATAAACAAATCAGTTAATTTCTTTAATCGTTCAACCTAAATCGTAATTTTACCGGTCATGACTGCTGCCGAAATTATCAAAGATATTAAAGCCCGAAAATTCAAACCTGTGTATTTACTGCACGGCGAAGAATCATACTATATCGATCAGGTAACCGATTATATCGAAGATAAGCTGTTAAATGATGCTGAAAAGGGATTTAACCAAACCGTACTGTATGGTAAGGATACCGATATGGCAACGGTCCTGGGGGCTGCAAAGCGGTATCCTATGATGTCAGACTACCAGGTTGTTATTGTAAAGGAGGCTCAGGATTTAAAATGGGGCAAAGAAGATGGTGGCAGCAAAGAGGGCGAATTTGTACTTAATTATTTCGAAAAACCTTTGCCCAGTACCATTTTGGTCCTCGCCTATAAATATGCCAATTTCGATAAGCGTAAAAAGGTTTACAAAGCAATTAGCAAAAGCGGGTTAATTTTCCAGTCAGACCCGGTGCGCGATTACAAACTGGTGCCCTGGATTGAAGAGTTTATCAAAGAAAAAGGGTATAAGATCGATCAACAGGCTTCAGCCTTAATGGCCGAGTATCTGGGCACTGATTTATCTAAAATCGCCAACGAGATCGAAAAACTGATGCTCAATGTGCCTAAAGATCAAACCATCAATACCGATCTGGTACAAAAAAATATTGGCATCAGTAAAGAGTATAATGTTTTTGAACTGCAGAAAGCACTATCTATGCGCGATGTGTTGAAATGCAATAAAATCATCAATTATTTCGCCAGCAACCCCAAAGCAAACCCTACAGTAATGGTGCTGGCCAATTTAGGCGGCTATTTTACCAAGCTATTGAAATACCATTATGTGCCCAATAAGGCCGATGCGGCGTCAGCGCTGGGCGTACCACCATTTTTTATTAAAGATTACGAGGTAGCCGCCAGAAATTACAATACGGGTAAAGTTTTTCAGGTAATCAGTTTACTGCGCGAGTACGATTTAAAAAGCAAAGGATTAGACAGCACCGGCAATGTTGATGATGGCGAATTGCTGAAAGAGCTTGTTTTTAAAATCATACATTAATCTTTTATTCGCAAAAAGCAATTTTATATTAGCTGTCAAACGTTTGCGTAATTTTTAGGCGATTTTATTGTAATTAAATATCGGTATTTTAGGGATTGATACATTAAACACAAATGCTAATCAATTCTAAAAGAACCAAATGAAGACCAAAATTACGATCCTCTTACTGCTGCTCTGCTTTTCTTTTGCAGGTTACGCACAAAAGTTAAAACCTTACAACCTTTCCTTTCCTAAACTAGCCGATAAGTGGGATGAAGCCATGCCATTGGGGAATGGGATGCTGGGTGCATTAATATGGGAGAAAAACAATAAACTTCGTCTGTCTTTAGACCGTGCCGATTTATGGGATGAGCGTAAAGCCATGGATATTTCGAAATTCAACTTCAAGTGGGTTGAAGAGCAGGTGCATAAAAATAATTACGGCGCAGTGCAAAAACTGGGCGATGAACCTTACGACCGGAGTCCTTTTCCAACCAAACTTCCTGCTGCAGCCCTTGAATTTGATATGGCCAAACTGGGTAAGGTGGTTGCTAATGATCTCGATATCGAAACTGCTTTAAATACCGTTAAATTCGAGAATGGAACCGTTTTTAACTGCTACATTCATGCTACTGAGCAGCGTGGTTATTTCAGTTTCAGCGATTTAAAAGCGGCAGATCTTTTGCCATCCTTAATTGTGCACAATTACAGCAACAACCAAACCGAAAAAGGTGATAACAGCCATGCTGGCGTAGGTTTGCAAAAACTGGGTTATGGCAAAGGTACGGTGGTAAATACCCCGAATAGCGTACGTTACCATCAGCCAACTTACGAAGGGCATTATTTCGAAGTGCTGGTGCAATGGCAAAAAATTGGTAAGAACCAAATGATCGGTTCGTGGACCATTACCAGCGATAAAGCAGCGAGTTTACCTGCGATTTCTACAACAGCTAAAGAACCTACCGGCTGGATTGAACATACTGCCTGGTGGAAAAATTTCTGGAGCAAATCGAGTATTTCGGTGCCCGATGCCTCAATTCAGAAGCAATATTACCTCGAAATGTACAAACTGGGCAGTGTATCCAGAAAAGGTGCGCCAGCCATTACTTTACAAGCTGTTTGGACAGCTGACAACGGAAGTTTACCACCCTGGAAAGGCGATTTTCATAACGACCTGAATACTCAGCTAAGTTATTGGCCAACCTATACCGGTAACCGTTTGGCTGAAGGGGCTACCTTTACCGATTGGCTTTGGAAAATCAGAGACCGTAACCTGAGTTATACCAAACAGTATTTTGGCGTAGAAGGCCTGAATGTGCCTGGGGTTGTAACCCTAAATGGCGATCCTATGGGGGGCTGGATCCAATATTCGCTTTCGCCAACCGTTGGCGCCTGGGCTGCGCAGCACTTTTACTGGCAGTGGAAATACAGTATGGATGATACTTTTCTGAAAACAAGGGCCTATCCATATATTCATGATGTTGCAACTTATCTGGAAAACATTACCCGTTTAAAAGATGGTGTGCGTAAACTGCCCTTAAGCTCTAGTCCTGAGTATAACGATAACAGCATTAAAGCCTGGTTTTTAGAGTGGACTAATTTTGATTTATCGCTAACCAAGTTTCTCTTTAAGGCAGCTGCCGAAGTGAGCCTGGCCAATGGTAAAGCAGAAGAGCGCAAACACTGGTTAACTATTTTGAGTCAGTTGCCCGAATATGAAGTAAACGAAACCGGCTTTACCATTGCACCTGGTGCCAATTTAACCAGCTCGCACAGGCACATGTCGCAATACATGGCCATTTATCCGCTCGATTTGCTCGATGCCAACAAAGAACAAGATAAAACAGTAATCGATAACTCACTAAAGCGAATAGAAGAAATGGGTACGAGAGCCTGGTGCGGCTATTCTTTTAGCTGGATGGCTTCGTTATACGCCAGGGCTTACCAGGCTGATAAAGCTGTAAAACAACTCGAAATTTTTGCCAGTAATTTCTGCTCGGCAAACAGTTTCCACTTAAATGGCGATCAAAAAGGTGGACAATATTCAGGTTTCACTTACCGTCCGTTTACGCTCGAAGGCAACTTTGCTTTTGCACAAGGCGTGCAGGAACTGTTGGTGCAAAGCAGAAACAATTATATTCAGGTTTTTCCGGCTGTACCACAAAGCTGGGCCAATGTTTCTTTTAAAGATTTACGAACAGAAGGAGCCTTTTTGGTAAGCGCCAACAAAGAAAATGGTGTGCCCGCAAAAGTAAAAATCTATGCCGAAAAAGGTGGTTTGCTGCGTGTTAAGCTCCCTTTTAAAACCTATGTGGCCAAAGATGTACCTGCGGGTAGCGTAAAAATGGGGGATGATGGTATTGCAGAAATAAAACTGAAACCAAAGCAGACTGTGACTTTTGAGAATGGTTATGAATAAAATTTTAGATAATCGTCATTCCCAGCTTGACTGGGAATCTTAATGCTTTGGCCAAGCTTGTATATGTATAATCCTAGTGGTTCGTGTCCTCACGAACCACTACCAAACCTTACTTCCAATCCACAACCTTAATCTCATCTCCAATACGGATAGTACCTAATGCCTGTGGAAGAAGATTTTGACCAAACATAATTTTTTTGTTCACGGTACGGTAGCTCGCCAGGGTACGCAAAGGTTCCTGGCCTTTTTCGCCGGTTTGCTGGTCGATGGTAATCAGTACGCAGCGTGCACAGGGCTTTACCGCCGAGAATAGGATATCGCCGATATAAAAGGTTTTAAAATGATCTTCTTCATGCGGCTCACCACCGGTAAAGACAAAGTTGGGCCGAAACCTATCCATCAATACCGGTTCCTGCAATTTTTCGTTAAGCCCGTTTAAAGCCGATTGGCCAATCAACAGACAGGGATAACCATCGGCAAAGCTTACAATTTCGTCATTAGTGGCATAATCCCGGTCAACGAAACGCTTTTCAGCTAAAGGCATTTTGACCAGTTTTACTTGAAATTTCAGGTAGGCCGAAAACCAGTTGCTCACTTCAGGGTTTACTTCTACTCCCGTTGCGGTATCGTTCCAGATGGTTACCGGTACCGCTATTCCCGTATCTTCATCCAAGCCAAAAGAAGTGTATTGCGCTGGCGTTAGTTTATGGGTTACGGTAAGTTTTCCATCAGCAATACTTACCTGTAAAAGGGCCAGTTCAAAATGTTTGCGTTGGGTAATAAAAGTACCGTTTTCATCAACAAGCATCCACCTCCGGTCATATTTAAGGCCTTTTTCTTCTAATTCGGCTTCATTAAGGCTAAAGCCACCCAACGATTTAATGGGGTATACATAGATCTCGGAAAGGGAAAACTTATTCATGCTTTAAAGGTAAAAAACAAACAGGTAATTATTGCAGATGATGGCACATAACATCACAAATGCATAACGAATGAGCTTTTTCAGTCTTTTGCCTAGTTTTTAATGTAATGACTGGGCGTAATGCCATAAACCTTTTTAAACTCGCGGCTAAAATATTTCACATCATTAAAGCCCACTTGTATGGCAACAGCAAGAATAGAAGTTTCACCTTGCTGGAGCAGTGTTACCGCATGTTTTAAACGCTGCGTTTTAATAAACTCATTTAAAGAAAGATCGGTAAGGGCGCTGAATTTTTTATATAGTACCGATTTACTCATCCCTATCTCTAAAGTTAATGCCGCAATATCGAAATCGGCATTGGCTAAATTTTCTTCAATAATGAGCTGTAGCTTCGACAATAGTTTTTCGTCGGCAGAAGCATTTGGCTGCTGGGTAATTGCCGGTAATTGCAGCTGTTCGCTGTATTTTTTTTGCATAGCCCTTTTTAAGGCCAGCATATTTTGAATGTTAAGCTGAAGAATTTTATGACTAAAGGGTTTAGTTACATACACATCGGCACCATGCTGTAAACCCTCTATCTCGTGCACCTGTGCCGATTTAGCCGTAAGTAGGATAACCGGAATATGAGAAGTACGCACATCCGTTTTAAGTTTTTTGCAAAGGGTCAAACCATCCATTACCGGCATCATAATATCGCTGATAATCAAATCGGGAAGGGTAGTACTGGCAATTTCCCAGCCCTGTAAACCGTTTTCGCTCACCTGCACATCGTAATCATTAGCTAACGACTGCTTCATGAACTCTCTCAATTCCCTGTTGTCTTCTACAATCAGTACAGTAGCTTTGTTTTGGTTAGGCGTTGCTGCGGTTTGGTTAAGCGGACTTTCGGTAATATAGGCTGGTACATGCTCCAGCTGGTAGGCTTCTGATACTGTTGGCTCGCTGGCGAAAGTTTCGGTTAAATGGCTGTTGCCCAGTTGCAGCAATACTTTAAAAGCAGTAAAGCCACTTTGGTTTGCAGTGGCTTGCCGGCTGCTAACCTTAACCTCTCCTTTGTGCAGTTCTACCAGTTTCTTAGAAAGCGCCAAACCAATGCCTGTACCCATGCTTTGGTCTTCCTGATAAAAGTTTTTGAAAATATCGTCGATATTATACAGGGCAATGCCCTTTCCATTATCGTTCACCGTAACGCATACCTGCTCAGGTCTATTTTGCTCAATTACGAGGCTAATTTCGCCGTTGGCAGGTGTAAATTTAAAGGCATTTGATAACAGGTTGAAGAACACTTTCTCCATTTGGTTCCTGTCGAAATAAACAGGTATGGTTTCTTGTGTTGTTTTAAAAGTATAAGTGATGCTTTTGGACTCTGCCAGATGCCTGAAATTTTCGAACACCTCGTTTAAGAAAGCTACGAGATCCGATTCAGTAAAGTATAAACGTAGATTTTCAGAATCGGCTTTTCTGAAATCGAGCAGCTCGTTAACCAGGCGGTACAAACGACTGGTATTGTTTTTAATGGTTAAGGCATATTGGTGTACAATGGCATTGTCGGTTGTAAGCTCTTCGAGTTTCTCCAGCGGACCTAAAATAAGCGTAAGCGGGGTACGTATTTCATGCGATATATTGGTGAAGAAATCCAGTTTCATCTGGTAGTTGTTCTTCTGGTGCTCGGCTTCAATGTGTTCAAGATAGAGCTCCTGTTTAAGTTTGGCCTTCGCCCTGAAGAATTTAATAATGTAGGCTACGATAAAGTAAAGGGCTATGGCATAGATTAAGTAAGCCCAGATGGTTTTCCATACCGGAGGTAAAACTTTGATGGTAACCGATTTAATTTCCTTACTCCAAACCCCGTCGTTATTGGTGGCTTTGATCTGAAAGGTATAGGTTCCGGCCGATAAATTGGTGTAAGTTGCGGTAGGCACCTCAACATAATTCCAGTTGGTTTCAAAACCTTCCAGCCTGTAAGCGTATTTGTTTTTGTTTGATTTAATAAAGTTTAACGCCGAAAACTCTAAGGTGAAATTGTTCTGCAGGTGGTTAAAAGTAATGTTTTCGCTCAGGTTAATGCCTTCACTCAGCAGTTTGGTATCATCATTAATTTTAACAGGATTATTAAAAAGCTTTAAATTCGACAATACCACCTTCGGAGCTGTATTGTTTTTTTCGATTTTCTGCGGATCGAAAGTAACCAAACCATTAAAGGTGCCAAAAAACAAGTCTCCATTTTCGGCTTTATAAAAAGAACTCGTGTTAAACTGATTATCGGGCAAGCCATCCAGCATATTAAAACTCCTGAACAGGCGGGTTTTGCGATCGTATTTTACCAGGCCGTTATCCGTACCAATCCATAAATTTTTCTGCTCGTCTTCTACCAGGCTTAAAATGTTATCGCTGGGCAGGTTGTTTTTAGCATTAAACAGCTCGAAGGTACTATTGCGCTGATGCAATAAAACCAGGCCCTTGTGGTAAGTGCCCAGCCAGATATTACCTTCACTATCTTGCTGAATGCAATTGATATTGGATTTAAATGCCTGACCAGATTGATCTTTAAATGTTTCGAAACCTACTTTTAAATCCGGTTTAAGCGTATATAAGCCAGCGGGGGTGCCCACCCAGATTTTGTTCTGCCGATCCTGAAACAGCGCAGTTATCTTTTTGTTAAAGATAGTGTTGCTACCCGCTATAGTAAACAGTTTAAAATTTTTGGTTACTGGATCGAAAAGGTTTAATCCCTCATCAGTACCAATCAATAACTGCTGCTCACGGCTTACCAATACGCAATTTACATTGTCTGCAGCAATATTGTCGCGATTACTGCCCGTTCCGTTCCTTTTGTACACCTTAAAATTCCCGGTCTTGGGGTCGTAGTAACTTATGCCGCCAACTGATGTTCCGATGAGCAGGTTCTGGTTTTGATCTGTTGCAATAGCTTTAACCAAATTTGAGCTTAGGCTGTTGGGATTAGCCGGCGAATTTTTATAACTGATAAACTGATTGCTGAGCCTGTTAAAATAGTTTAAACCGCCCGCTTCGGTACCTATCCACAGGTTGTGTTGCTTATCTTCAACTATGGCACTTACAATACTGCTGCTGATGCTGTGGGGTGAGAGGTTGTTCTGATAACTTTTAAAGGGAGTATTAACCGCATATACCACATTTACACCGCCAAAAAAAGTGCCTATCCAAACCGAACCGTCTTTATCCTGAAAGAGCTCATGGATGGAGTTTTGACTTAAACTGTTGGCATCTGTAACGTCGTGCTGATAATGCTGGAAAGTAAATGAATCGGGATCGCCAATAGAAAGGCCATCCTGTGTGCCAATCCACATCATACCGTTTTTAACTGCAATGATTTTGCGGATGTTATTGTTCACCAGGTTTTGTTTACCCGGACCATTTTTGGCGATGTGTGTAATCTGTTTTGTACTTACATTCAGCACCTGTACGCCATTACTTTTGGTACCAAACCACAAATTGGAGTGTTTATCTGCTGCAATACTTTTTACCTGATTACCATAAAGTACATTAAAGGCTTCCTCCCGGTGAAGCACGATCTGTAGCTTTTTGTGGTTAAAGAAAAGCTCATACAAACCCTCTGATGTGCCCACCCAAATGTGTTGCTGCCGGTCTTCAAATATTTCGCTAACCTCACAATTGCCTTTGCCCAGCTGAATGGAAATTACCTTTTTGCTGTTGGCGGCTATAAATTTTAATCCTGTTGTTGTGGCTATCCAAACCTGTTTTTGTTTATCTTCTACCACTTTGGTTATACCCTGTGCGATGGGTATAATGTGTTCGAACGATTCGTTAACGGGATTGTAAAGGTCTACACCGCTGTTTACCACCCACATTTTTTGATCGGCCCTGATTTTTAAACTTTTAATGAAGTCGTTAGAAGAGATGGATGTTGCATTTTGCGGGTCGTTTTTAAAAATCCTGAAATTCCTTCCGTCAAAGCGGTTTAAACCATATTTAGTGCCCAGCCAGATATAACCGGTAGTATCCTGGGTGATCGATAATACAGAATTATTAGATAACCCATCGTTAATGTTTAAATGGTTAAAAATAAGCTGACCATTTTGTGCATAGCCCGGTGTTGCATTGATAAAAATGCAGCAAAGCCATATCCATAACAATGAAAAACGAAAAGTCTTCAAATATTTTGAGTTAATTCTGGTTTTATTTGGTTGCAATAGCTAAACGGATAGCTAATCAGGCATTTGTGCTTAATATCTAACCGGGATGAGCAGCTGGTTGCCTAAGCCATTTATACTCAAAAATAGGAATGAAAAGGAAATATTTCCCCTTTTTAAGGAAAAAAATTACCCTTTAATTGGCAGAACTACGGCAATTTCGAATCAGTCAAACCGGTAGAGGTGATGCTGTTCATCAGCTATATCATGTTTACCGGAGTTTAGACAGCTAATAAATCAGATTAACCTGAGTACTAACCAAATCTAAAATGATAAAGAAAAAATTACTGACTGCCGTTGCTATTTTTACTACGTTAACGGGTTTAACCAACATCAGCCGGGCGCAAAGCGAAACAAAATTTATACAAGACAATCTGGCCTTATGCCAAAAGCAGGTAAAGGCAATGCTGGCCAGCAAAGATCTTGCGGCTAATACTTTTCCGCAAACAATTAAAGATGGAAAGCTGCGCAGCGGTACTTTGTACGAGTGGACTACCGGTTTCTTTCCAGGTAACCTGTGGTATGCTTATGAGGCCGGTAAGGATGCAGGTTTGAAGGCTCAAGCCATCCAGTGGACAGAAAAGTTAGCCCCGCTACAAACCTTTACCGAGCACCACGACCTGGGCTTTATGATGTACTGCAGTTATGGCAATGCTTACCGCCTTACCCAAAACGAAAGTTACAAGCAGGTTTTAATTAACTCGGCCAAAGCATTAAGCACCCGTTTTAACCCGGTTACCGGCTGCATCAAATCGTGGAATGTATTTAAATCGTGGCATGGTAAAGAAAGCTACAGCTATCCGGTAATTATCGATAACATGATCAACCTCGAGTTGTTGTTCTTCGCCTCAAAAGTATCGGGCGATACCAGTTTCAGGCACATAGCCGTTACGCACGCCCTCACTACAATGAAAAATCATTTCAGGCCGGATAACAGTTCGTACCATGTAGTTTGTTATGACGATAAAACAGGGAAGGTGCTGGCGCGTGAAACTGCACAAGGCTATGCCGATAACTCTACCTGGGCCCGCGGGCAAGCCTGGTCAATTTACGGTTATACCATGACCTACCGCGAAACCAAAGATCCGCGCTTTTTAAAAATGGCGCAAGGTTTAGCCAACTACTATATCGATAGCAAAAACCTGCCTGCTGATTTTATTCCCTACTGGGATTTTAACGCCAACCAGGCTGGCTATACGCCGGGGGTAAATTCTAATGCCAATAAAATTAACGTAAAATACCGCGATGCTTCAGCTGCTGCGGTTACCGCATCGGCTTTGCTAGAATTGAGCACCTATACCACAGGCCAAACGGCTAAAAAATATAAAGATGCAGCCGTAAAAATGCTGCACTCGCTGGCCTCACTGGAGTATTTTGCTGCAACAGGAAGTAATGCTGATTTCATTTTGAAACACAGTGTAGGTTCAATTCCGCACAACAGCCAGATAGATGTACCTTTGGTATACGCCGACTATTATTTTATGGAGGCATTGCTCAGATACCAGAAACTAAATGCCGGTTTAAAACTATATTAAGCCAGATAAATTAAAGGTGAAAAGGATAAT
Organism: Pedobacter kyungheensis; assembly: GCF_000812965.1. Taxonomy (GTDB): domain Bacteria; phylum Bacteroidota; class Bacteroidia; order Sphingobacteriales; family Sphingobacteriaceae; genus Pedobacter; species Pedobacter kyungheensis. The sequence continues at coordinate 76,580 of NZ_JSYN01000027.1, read as the reverse complement.
TTTCACCTTTAAAAGGAAAAAAATCCCCCTTAAATTTACGCCCGGGGGTTAAATTTGATACCAAACAAACAACCAACTATAAACTTTTATTGAATTAGTGTTATGAGAAGAATTCTGCTATTTTCAGTCTTTCTGCTGACTGTTTTTTCGAGTTCTGCCCAGCAGAGTAAGACTATAACCGGAACCGTTACCGATCAAAAAACCGGCGAAACCTTAGCCGGAGTAAGTATAAATATTAAAGGCACAACCAAAGGCGCAGTTACTACCAGGACTCAGGGCGATTACAGCATCAGTATACCTGCTGGTCAGCCAACCGTTTTGGTGTTCAGGTATGTAGGTTACCACGCCAAAGAGGTAACGGTGAATGAGCAAAAAATAATCAATGTTACCTTAGCCGAGCAAAACAACGATTTAGATCAGGTGGTAGTAGTGGGGTATGGTACAGTGGCCAAAAAAGACCTGACAGGTTCGGTGAGCTCGGTTAAAATGAGCGATTTAAACAAAGCACCTGTCCGTTCTTTCGACGAGGCTTTAGCAGGCCGCGTTGCCGGGGTTCAGGTAACCTCGGCCGATGGCCGCCCGGGTTCGGGTATTGATATCGTTATCCGCGGTAATAACTCGGTTACGCAAGCCAACAGCCCCTTGTATGTGGTAGATGGCTTCCTGATCGAAGATCCGAATAACAACGTGGTTAACCCCGCCGATATCGAATCGATCGACATTTTAAAAGATGCATCAGCAACGGCGATTTACGGCGCCAGGGGTGCCAACGGGGTAGTGGTTATTACCACCAAAAAAGGTAAACAGGGTAAACCTGTATTTAGTTTCTCGAGTACGGTAGGGGTGCAGCGCATGGCCAAAAAAATGGATATGATGAGCCCTTACGAGTACGTAAAATACCAACTCGAACTTACACCTGCCTTAACCGGCACACCAGCCACACCTACACAAATTTATCTTACCGATGGAAAAACCCTCGATTATTACAATGGTGTTTCTCCGATAGACTGGCAGGATTTGGTTTCGCGTACAGCTTTGTACAACAACAACGATCTGGCCGTAAGGGGCGGAACTAAAAAACTAAAATATTCACTTTCTACTTCAACGGTTAACCAGAATGGTATTTTGTTAAATTCAAATTATCAGCGATATACCGGCCGTGCTGTGATTGATTATGCCATTACCGATAAGTTAAAAGTAGGGATCAATGCCAATTACAGCCATTTAAAACAAAAGGGTATCGATCCGACCAGGGGTGAAAATGGCGCTACCACTAACGTTATGACTTCTATCCTAGGGATGAGACCAGTGCCTTCTGAGCTTTTTGACCTTGAAGATTCTTTTCAGGACCCGGATATGAATGCAGCTAACGATTACCGCATTAACCCGGTTATCAGCTTACAGAATTCTTACAACGTAACCACTACCAATAACATTACGGCCAATGGTTACGCCGAATATGCGATTTTAAAAGATTTGAAACTGCGATCATCTTTCGGGATTATAGAAAACAAAGCCGAGAATGATGTATTCAATAACACTAAAACCTCTGCAGGCCGGCCGGGAGGAGTAAACGGTGTAAACGGAAAAATTACCAATAACAACTACAGCAACTGGTTAAACGAAAATACCCTTACCTGGGATAAAAAGCTGAGTAAAAAATCGAAAATTAACATACTGGGTGGTTTTACCCTGCAAAAAAGACATACCTGGAGCAATGGCCGTTCGGTAACCCAGTTACCCAACGAAGACCTGATGTTTGATGGATTTGACCAAGGCGTGCAGCAAAGGGTCGATCCTTCGGCATCTGACTGGACCATGGCTTCTTTTTTAGGCCGCATCAATTACAATTACGATTCTAAATATTTGTTTACCGCTTCGTACCGTGCCGATGGATCTTCTAAATTTCCAAGCCAGAACCACTGGGGTTATTTTCCTTCGGCAGCTATTGCCTGGAGGTTCGACCAGGAGAATTTCCTTAAAAAATCTAAAATATTATCAGAAGGTAAATTGCGGGTGAGTTATGGCCAAACCGGTAATAACCGGGTAGGCGATTTCGATTACCTGACCAATTACTTCAATCCCATTATCAATACCTACACTTTCAACAACGAATATGTTCCGGGCGTAATTCCAACCAAACTGGGTAACTCCGATTTGAAATGGGAAACTACCGAGCAGGTTGATGCGGGTATTGATTTAGGTTTCTTTAAGCAAAGAATCGCCTTTAGTGCCGATGTATACCGGAAAGTAACCAAAGATTTATTGCTGAACACCCAGTTGCCACCATCTTCGGGATTTGGTACTGCACTGAAAAATATCGGTAGTGTAGAAAACAGGGGATTGGAGTTAACCTTAACCACCCAAAATATTGTAACCAAAAACTTTACCTGGACCACCAATGCCAATATTGCCTTTAACCGCAATAAGTTAGTAGCCCTGGCCGAAGGACAGAAAACCCTCGAAAGCACCATTAACTGGGATGCTGCCTGGCGTAACGTAAGTGCCTATGTGGCAGAAGTAGGCCAGCCATTGGGATCTATGTATGGTTACGAGTGGTTAGGTACTTATAAATATGCCGATTTTAACACCTCGGTAAATGGAAGCGGAGCCACAGTTTATACCTTGAAACCAGAAGTTGCTACCAACGGAAATGCCAGGGCAACCATTCAGCCGGGCGATATTAAGTACAAAGATCAGAACGGCGATGGTGTGGTAAATGCCCAGGATTATGTTAAAATCGGCAATGGTTTGCCTGCGCACACCGGTGGTTTTGCCAACAACTTTACCTATAAAGGTTTCGATTTAAATATCTTCTTCCAGTGGTCGTACGGTAACGATCTTTTAAATGCCAATAAAATGCTGTTCGAAGGGAATTCAAATGGTCTGGGTAACTTTAACCAGTATGCCAGCTACGAAAACCGCTGGACACCGCAAAACTCCGAATCGGATATGTTCCGTACCCGTGGATTTTTTGGCGGGGGCTATTCATCCAACTATGTTGAAGATGGTTCTTACCTGCGCTTAAAAACAGTTTCATTGGGTTATAACATCGATCCTAAAGTACTGAAGAAAATTTACCTTAAATCGCTGAGGGTCTTTGTATCGGGACAAAACCTGGCCACCTGGACCAAATATTCGGGGGGAGACCCGGAGGTAAATACCTACCGCTCGGTTTTAACCCCCGGCTTTGATTTTTCTGCCTATCCGCGTGCGCGTACCGTTGTTTTTGGAACAAACATTACATTTTAATCAACTAAATCATTTCAAGATGAAAAAGATATTTGTATTATTAGTTTTGGTGGCCGTTGCCAGCAGCTCTTGTAAGAAATTTTTAGATACCCAGCCAACCGATAAAATTGCCCTTGAGCAATATTATACTGATGAAGCAGGCTTAACCCAGGCATTGGCAGGAGTGTACGATCCGCTGGGTTCAGATAATGTGTACGGTAATTTGCCTAATGGTTTCGAAGCTTGTACCGATGAGGGGTATTATGCCCGTTCGGGCCAGGTAACCGGTATTCAGGTATTTAATTTCGATCCTTCCAATACCAATGTTACCAATTTGTGGACTGATTTATATACCGGAATTAACCGTGCCAACGATTTAATTGCACACATCGATGTACCACAAATGGATGAAGGCAAGCGCCAGATCATATTGGGCGAGGCCTTGTTTTTAAGGGGATATTACTATTTTATGCTGGTTACCCGCTATGGTGATGTGCCTTTAAGGTTAACACCAACCACCAGCCCCAACAATGTGCAACTGGCCCGCACCAAAACCGCCGATGTTTATGCCCAGATATTAAAAGATATGACTGCGGCCGAAACCAAAGTGGCTACTTCTACTGCAATTGGCTATCCGAGCCGCGTTTCAAAAACCGTGGTAGAGGGGGTTTTAGCCAGGGTTTGTTTGCAAATGGCAGGTTATCCTTTAAACGATACCGGTAAATATGCCGAAGCACTTGCCTGGACTAAAAAAGTAATTAGCTCGGGTGAGCATAGCTTAAATACCACTTTTAGTACTGATGCAGCTTTTAACGGTTTTAACGAAACCTTACCTTCGGTACCGGCAAACGCCAATAATGCCTACCGCCAGATCTTTATCAATGCCGCGCAGGAAGTTTACAACATTAAAGAAAGCATGTGGGAAATCGAATTTAAAGGGAACCGTACCGATGGCTATTTCGACCTTGGCCCATTAGGAAGTCAGGTAGGCATTACCATGACCCCTTCGGCAGCCAATTCGCCCTTGTACAACTATCCGGGTTATTGCTATGGTTTTATTAAAGGCACAGCTCGTTTGTTTAATAAATACGATGCCACCGGTAAAGATTTACGCCGTGACTGGGTACTTACTACCTACACCTGGACGGTAAATAATACCACCAATACCGCTACCAAAACTGCCATTGCGAAAACCGTTCAGTATGGCAGGGATATGGCCAAATGGAGAAGAGAGTACGAACTGCTGGCGATTAAAAATAAAAACCAGACCGGTATTAACTTCCCTGTACTGCGTTATGCCGATATCCTGTTAATGTTTGCCGAAGCCGAAAACCAGGTAAATGGCCCAACAGCCGAGGCTTATAACGCCATTAACCAGGTGCGCCGCAGAGGTTACGGACTTCCCATTGCAACAGCAAGTGTAGTGGCCGATTTAACCGGACTTACCAAAGCCACTTTTCAACTAGCGATAGAAGACGAACGCATGCGCGAATTGTGTTTTGAAGGTTTACGTCGTATGGATTTAATCCGCTGGAACAAATTTGTATCGACCATGAATTCGGTGGGAGCAGAGATGGGTGCAGCGCCTACCACTGGCGCCCTTACTTCGGGTAACCAGCAGTATGGTGGCTTAGGTGGTAAAAATGTTACTGCAAGGAATTTATTGTTCCCTATTCCTTCGCTTGAAATGTCGTCGAACAAATTAATTACAGAAAATAACCCTGGCTGGTAAGTAGCCGCTAATGCATAATAACAATTTAGGTATGGCTTTAAAAAGAATTCTTTTAGGTTTAATTACAATCAGCAGCTTATCGCTCCAGGCCCAGGAAAGTGCTGTATGGCAGGATTTTAAAAACGGGAAAAGTAAAGGCACTACGCCAATTTTGCCCGATTTCTCCTATGCAGGTTACCACTACAGCGAAGAGGCCATCCCCACGGTAAATTATACGGTTTTTGATGTAACGCGCTTTGGTGCCATCCCGAACGATAAGCTTTCGGATAAAAAGGCATTTATGAGCGCCATTGCAGCGGCCGAAAAAAACGGCGAAGGCATTATTTATTTCCCCAAAGGCAAGTATTTGTTTAACACTGCCAGCGACGATCAGCAGGTGATCCGCATTGCAGGATCGAAGATTGTATTGCGGGGTGAGGGTAGCGGGGAAAATGGTACGGTTTTGTTTTTTGATAAGGATTTGCCACCTGCCAATCCCCAGCAAATGTGGTCGGTGCCCATGGCTATAAATATTGGTGCTAAGGGTGGCAATAAAAAACTGGCTGAGGTAACCGCCGATGCCCCTCGTGAGAGCCACATTATTGAGGTAAACAATGCTTCGAAAATTAAAGCCGGCGACTGGATTATCCTCGAGGTAATTAACAACAGTCCTGAGCTCATTGATTATGATTTAAAAGGCATAAAGCCCGATACGAGCTGGACTTCGCTGGTTAAAAAAGGCGTGCAGGTTAACGAACGCCACCAGGTAGCCAAAGTGAGTGGTAATACGCTTACATTGGTAGAGCCCATCCATTACGATGTACAGGTCAAACACCACTGGACCATTTCGAGTTTTGCTCATTTAAGCGAGGTTGGGGTAGAAAACATTGCTTTTGAAGGCAACTGGCTAAAGAAATTTGTGCACCACCGCTCGGCCCAGGATGATAGCGGATGGAGTATCCTGAGTTTAAACAAATCAGTTAACTCGTGGGTAAGAAACTGCTCTTTCCGCAATGTAAACAACGGTTTAACCATTGGCGCATCGGCAGCCTGTACCGCTATTGATTTGGTTTTTGATGGTAACATGGGGCATAATTCGGTTGATGCCGCTGGTGGTTCTACCGGTATTTTGCTGGCCAATATTACCGATTTAACCGGTATGCACCATGCGGTTGGTGTAGGTGGTGGCAGCACTACGGCCACCGTAATCTGGCGTTCCCGGTATCCCGAAAATACCTGTTTCGAATCGCATTCCTCGCAGCCCCGTTGTACCCTGCTCGATCAGGTAACCGGTGGCCTTTCTGATGGCAGGGCCGGAGGAGCTATTTTTAATATGCCCAACCATGGCCGTAATTTAGTCTTGTGGAATTACAACCAGCTGGGTGCTGCGCGTAAGGATTTCGAATTCTGGCCGGCAAAATCCATCTGGTGGAAAATCGTGCCACCCATTATTGTAGGTTTCCACGGTGCCGCAACTACCTTTAATAAAGATCAGGTGCAGGTATTGGAAAGCCTGGGCAAAGCCGTGCAACCCGAATCGTTATTTGAGGCGCAACTGGAACTGAGATTAGGTAAATTGCCCCAATGGATAATGGAGGAAAAAGAGAAAATTAAGGAGCAGGAAATTTTAGCCGGAAAATAAAACAAAGCCCAATCACGAAAACACAACAATCATGAAAACTGATCAATTCAAGCCTATGAACAATAAAAAATATTCACCATACGTCTTGCTTTTGCTATGCTTATTGCCTGCGCTTTCGGCCATGGCACAAAAAGGAACGAAGCCTAAAACAGCTCCCAATTTATTAATTATCATGGCCGATCAATGGCGCGGGCAGGCGGTGGGTTTCGAAGGGCGTGAGCCTGTAATGACCCCGTATCTGGATCAATATGCCAAAGAGAGTCTGGTGCTGAGCCAGATGGTGAGTAATTACCCGGTTTGCTCGCCAGCCAGGGCCATGCTCATGACGGGGCAATACCCGCTTAAAAACCATGTGTACAGCAATGTTAATTCGAGCTCGGCTCCCTTCGGTGTCGAACTGCAAAAAGATGCCGTATGCTGGTCGGATGTATTGAAACAGAATGGCTACTCGAATGGTTACATTGGCAAATGGCACCTCGATTCGCCCTATCAACCTTACATTCCTACCTCAAACAATACGGGCAAAGTTGCCTGGAACGAATGGACTTCCCCTGACCGCAGGCATGGTTTCGATTACTGGTATGCCTATGGTACTTACGATGAACACAATAAACCCATGTACTGGGATACGAACGATAAGCGCGATGATTTTAAATATGTAAATGAATGGGGGCCGGAGCATGAGGCCAATAAGGCCCTCGCTTATTTTAAAAACGAAAGCGGAAAAATCCGTAAAAACGGTGCGCCTTTCTCGTTGGTGGTTTCGATGAATCCGCCACACTCTAATTACCGCACCGTGCCCGATAAATATTATAAGCTGTATAAAGATATTCCTTTAACCGACCTGGTAAAAGACCCCAATATCCCGGCAGCAGGTACGGCATTTGGCGATCAGTACCGCAAAGATGTGCGTTATTATTATGCCAATATTACGGGGGTAGATGAGCAGATTGGCCGCATTTTACAAGGCTTAAAAGATCAGCACCTGGCCGAAAATACCATTGTGGTGATCATGGCCGACCATGGTAACTGCCTGGGCAAACATGACGAAGAATCGAAAAACAACATTTTCGAAGAATCGTTACGCATTCCGTTTATTGTAAACTGGAAAGGCCATATACAAGCCCGTAAAGATGATACTTTTCTGGGCAGCATACCCGACATTTATCCTACGCTGTTAGATTTGATGGGGCTGAAAAACAAAATACCTCAAAACGTAGATGGCAAAAGTTATGCCCAATACTACCTGAATGGCAAGGGCGAAAAACCTGCCGAACAATATATTTTAGGGGCCATTGGCAGCAACAATGTAAACGTAAATACGGGTTTCAGGGGTATCCGCACCCAGGATTATAAGCTGGCTTTTGTGAAGAAAAAAGGCAAAGGCGCTTATGAACTGTACGATTTAAAAGCAGATCCTTTCGAACTGAATAACATTTATCAACCCGATTTACCGATTGTAAAAAAGCTGCAACCCGTTTTGGCGCAGTGGCTCGAAAAAACAAGAGATGCCTTTGTTACTGGGAAATAACCTTAATTCATGATTTAAGCAATGAGAAGAATTTTAATATATAAGTGCCTGGCTTGCGTACCATTATTTTGTGGTATTAATCTGGCCTCTGCACAAAACAAAGAAAGTGATAAAGTAAAAATGGAACACGCCCAGATTGGCATTGTAGAAGATGTGAAATCGGGCTATAAACATACCACGCACCCCGGGGCACAGTGGTTTCCGGAGGCTGGTCTAGGTATGTTTATCCACTGGAGCATTTCATCGATTAAACAAATAGACCTTTCGTGGCCGATGATGGCCGGTACCCAGATTGGCTGGCGTTCGCCAAAAATGGATTCGGCATCGGTAAAAAAAATTATGGATTCGGGCAATTATTTTGCCGGTAATGCCTGCGAAAAAACAAACAGCTGCATTACCCCGGTTGAATATTGGGCACTGGCCAAAGATTTTAATCCACAAAACTACGACCCCGAAAAATGGATTAAAGCCGCTAAAGCAGCGGGCATGACCTATGCTGTGCTAACTGCCAGGCACCACGATGGTTTTGCCCTTTGGCCAAGTGCCTACGGTAATTTCAATACTAAAAATTACATGGGTGGCCGCGATCTGGTAAAAGATTATGTGGCCGCCTGCAGAAAATACGGGTTAAAAGTAGGCATCTATTATTCTGGGCCAGACTGGCACGAAAACGGCGCCTTCCAAAATTTCATGTATTATGGTGTGGGGAGAGATTATCCCAATATCCCGGTGTTGGATGAAAATTTAAGGCCACGTACCACCGTAAAAACGGAAGCTGAAAAACAAGCCCACTACTATGAAATGGCTGCTTATGTTAAAGGGCAGGTTACCGAACTGTTAAGCAATTATGGGCAGATTGATATGATCTGGTTCGATGGTGCAGCCGATATTCCGCGGGGAAATAAAGCCTGGGATAAATGCATTACCATGGCCGAAATCCATAAACTGCAACCCGGCATTGTGGTGAGTCCGAGGTTTTTCGGGTATGGCGATTACAAAACCTTTGAGCAGGATAAAGCATTACCCAAAACCAAACAAGATGGCTGGGCCGAGCTTTGTACCACCATTACCGATGGCGGTTGGGGTTATACCGGCAAGCCTTTAAAACCCGTTGCGCTGGTGCTCAACAACCTGATTAAGTGCCGCGCCAACAATGCCAATATGCTGTTAAATTACGGGCCAACCAAAGAAGGGGTACTTACTCCCGAAATGTACACCAGTCTGACCGAAATTGCCAGTTGGATGAAAGTAAATGGCAGTGCCATAAAAGGCGCACAGGCGCTTGATGCCAGCGAATCGGCATCGGTACCGGCCACAGCAGCAGCCAAACACCGCTACCTGTTTTTACTGGCCCCTAAAAAAGGCGAAAAACCGGTTGATGAACAGGTAACCTTTAACACCAAAGCCGATATTAAAAACGTAAGCCTGGCGGGCAATAAAACTGCCCTTAAATACAGTGTAGCAAATGGCCAGCTTAGTGTGCAGGTACCGGCAGCATTACGTACCGCATTACCTGATGTTATTGAGGTCGACTTAAAGTAGGAGGCAGTTATCAGTTTGCAGTTATCAGTTGACAGTTCGACAGTTTGTAGTTCAGCAAGCAACCTTTTCCCCCTTTGGAGGGCAGGGGGATGATAGTTTGTGAATTAAAGATTTAAGCAAAACCTCACAGGTTTAATACTAAACTAATAGTATCTAAAAACCTGTGAGGTTTATTTATTTCAAGCCAATCTTTCCCTCTTTGAAGGGGGATGATAGTTTGTGAATTAAAGATTTAAACAAAACCTCACAGGTTTAATGCTAAACTAATAGTATTTAAAAACCTGTGAGGTTTAATTATTTAAAGCCAATCTTTCCCCCTTTGAAGGGGGCAGGGGGATGATAGTTTGTGAATTAAAGATTTAAACAAAACCTCACAGGTTTAATACTAAACTAACAGTATCTAAAAACCTGTGAGGTTTAATTATTTAAAGCCAATCTTTCCCCCTTTGAAGGGGGCAGGGGGATGATAATTGATATAACCCGGTTGTTGAAAAGACGAAATTGCCCCCAGCGTGCATTTAAAAGTACTCTTGAAGACTAATTTGGTCTTCTGAGATACTAAAAGGTACTTCAGAAGTAGAAAAAACACACGCCGAGCTAGAAAAAGGTTGTTCCGAACATCGGCGAATATGCCCGGAGATACTAAATGGTAGCTCGGAACGAGATTGCCGGGGTTCGGAACGGGATCATCGGGGTTCGGAACAGGGTCATCGGGGTTCGGAACGAGGTCATCGGTGTTCAGAACGAGAATAGTCGGTGTTCGGAACGGTGTCGCCGAGGTTCAGAACGAGGTCATCGGTGTTCAGAACGAGAATAGTCGGGGTTCGGAACGGGGTCGCCGGGGTTCGGAACGAGGTCGCCGGGGTTCGGAACGAGGTCGCCGGGGTTCAGAACGAGGATAGTCGGTGTTCGGAACGGGGTCATCGGGGTTCGGAACGAGGTCGCCGGGGTTTAGAACGAGGTCATCGGGGTTGGAAAAGTCCGTAGTCGGAAGTCCGGAGTCCGAAGTCTTGATACTTAATCTATCGTTCGCTACTCAGGTGCCCTTAGGTGGTTAAAAAGCTTAAAGCAAAAAGACTAAAGCTAAAAGCTTGGGTGCCCTTAGGTGTCTGAGGTGGTTAAAAAGCTTAAAGCAAAAAGACCAAAGCAAAAAGCCTGGGTGCCCTTAGGTGTCTGAGGTGGTCGGGCGAGTTTGGAGTTGGGAGTTTGGAGTTGGGAGTAGAAAGGATGGAAGATGTAAAATGGATGATGGAATGAAACATCCAGCACTGTGTCCTCTGCGTCTTTTTTCTTTGTGTGTTTTGTGGTTAAAAAAGTCGGAGGTTGGAACGGGGCTGCCCGGGTTCTTGAACTATCGTATAGCCACATTTTTTAAAATCCCTTAACGCTGATCGTCATTGCCAGCTTGATCCGATAGCTATCGGATGGCAATCTTAATACCGTAGAAAGGTTAATCGGTCACGCCCGAAACCTTAGAAAAGGTTGTAAAGTTCCTAAAATTCATCCCCCACCCCCCTTCAAAGGGGGACGGGATTATCAATATGGGTAAATTGCCGTTTTGATTTCTATCAGCCCCTTCTTTAAAGCCGATCTTTCCCCCTTCGAAGGGGGCAGGGGGATGATGGCTTAGGCAAAACCTCACAGGTTTAGCGCTGAACTATTAATGTCTTAAAAACCTGTGAGGTTTAACAGTTATATTAATCAAGGTTTAACATTTACAAAACTATCAAAGCTAACGCCGCTACCAAATTCAGTCGCTGTCTTTCCCAATTTTAATGCGTTAAATCTCTTTTTAATTTTATCAGCACCGGTATTTCTGAAAACTTTCAGGTTTGGAATTTCGTGTGGATAGTCTTCGAACTCGTCGGCAAATTCGCTGAGAACCATATCATAATCAACAAGGCCGACTTCTGTTACGGTTCTGAAAAGCTTTTTATATTCTTTTTTAACGATTAGAAAATCAACCGGAGGCAATATGATTGAGATATGTACAGGCCAAACACACGCGGTATATAATTGCCCGTCTTCTTTACTTTTTAAAACAAAATAGCCTGAAACAAATAAATCCTCTGTTAAACTATTTTGAAGGCTATCTCTTTGAAATTGAAACTGCCACAAATAGTCTGATTTTTCAACTGGTAAGTATTCGAAATTTAATCTGGCAAAATGGTCTAGCGTAACGCCGTCATTGTGCCTGATCCATTCGTCCTGAAGATATCTGGCAGGGAATTTTTTAGGCGAGTTTGGTTCTGCGCTGTCTTGTAAATCCAAAACAAAAAGGTCCAAATCGTTTATAAACTTTTCAATGATGGGGAATATTTCGTAAGCGAAAAATCTTGGCCTGAAAAAGTTAATGCTGCAACTGAAGTTTAAATTTTGATAGTCAGCAAAACCGTCAAAGATCTCGACCTCTTCCGGATCGTCTTCAGGTGTATTCCAGTCAATAAGAAAATAAACCCCGGTTTCAGGGTTTTCATAATTCCATTGCCGCTCATGATCGCTAATGTTATAGGCAAGGTTTTTAGTCAGATATGCTGCCACTTGTTCTGCTGTTAATGGGTTATCTTTTCGTTTGTAAAAATATAGGTCGAAGCTCATAATGATATGCTTAGGTTTTAGGGCACCGCAGTAAAGTACAATTTCAAAGCAAGGTATTGTATTTAAAAGCAGCAAAGATATGGGTAGCCTTGTTAAAATAATTGCCTTTAATGGCCATGAAGCTGTTGGTCATGTGGTGAGGTTGTTAAAATAAATAATGCCTTATTGTGTTCACGTTTAATAATTCTCCATCAACCATGCTGAATCGATGCCTTCTAAATCTGCTTCAGGATAATTTATTTCTGCCATATTCAATACTCTTTTTTTGGGGTCGAGTATTAGCCAAAGCGTTTCATCAATTTCAGCAAGGTTATCTTTTATTATTCTTTTAAGGTTTGCTTTGAGATAAAAACTGTAGTGAAGCCCAGCCGAAAAACCTTCCAACATACCTTCGCTTGGATGAGTAAGTTTATAAATTTCTTGCCTGAAATGAATCAGGTCATTGAAGAGCCAATTTATATCTAATGGTCTGCGGTTTATATATTCGTCCATACCAGGGTACAGAAGTGTAATTGTTGTAATTATCTTTTTTTGTAATTCTAAATTTTCATCTTTTTCTCTGTCAAAAAGAAACTCGCCCTGCAGTAAATACTCAAGATTTGTTAGCTTGTTTAGTTGTTTAGCTCTGCTCAATTTCTGCTTTTCTCCTGCAAATGAATATTTTATTTGTACTAAGGGGTTTACATATTTCTTTGAAAGCCCCAATGCATTCTGTAATGCTTCAATTTGTGAAAGTCTGATTTTAGCTGGTTTAGAATTCTTTCTCTCTGGCAACGTCCATAGGTAATTATAGTCTAATACTTTATTTAATAGATCTTTTGCTGTCATAATAATTGTAATCTATTTGAAATGCCAAATTTGAATTTGCGTAATCCGTTTCCATAGTTGAATAGAATGTTAATAACTTCATTCGTATTTAAACTCGAAAGGTTGGTGCAGTTTAACCCTAACTTTCTGTCCATCCCGGGTGCCGGGCGTATATTTGGGCAGGAGCTTTAAAATCCTCACCATTTCATTTCTCATCAGTTGGGTACCTGTTCCTTTAACTTCGTATTTAGAAACACTGCCGTCTTTTTCAACCAGCATAGAAATTTCCAGTTTGGTATAAAGCCGGTTCTTTTTAATGATGGGCGAAGCTGAAAATTGATTGTGAATGAAAAGATTATAATCTTGCTGGCTTAGGGTCGATTGTGGCAGCATGAGGAAGTACCCCTCGGTAGCCGCTTTGTCATCATATATGGTGGTATCAACCGCGGCATTTACTTTTAAGCTATCCTGGGCCTTTAACTTTTGGCCAATAAGCATTAGGATTAGAAGGGATAGGGTGAGGAGGAGTGGTCGTTTCATGAGATGGCGTTTAATCAAATATAATGTTTTTGGACGATAGCAAAGTGTGAAAGTGAAGAAAGAGGAGTAAGGCATTAGATAATATTTTAATTAATTTGCAGTTAAAACGCAATCAGCTCAATATGGTATTATCCTTTGAAATTATATATGTGTACCATCACCATAATCGTGGTCAATTTATTTTCGCTAAACTATTAACCGGCGAATCAGGTTTTGAAGTAAAAGATGGCATATTTGGTGGGATACCTATTTATAATTATGTTGAAATGCCCAGGATGCTTGATGAGAATGGCGAACAGAGATTAGATGTATTTGTGTTCTGTCCGATAGAGCCGATGCAAAAGGGTAATTTTGTTCAGGGGCAATGTGTAGAATTAGTATTGCCTAATCAATAATTAAACTGGTTAGGTTATATCAGAACAAATTTACTGCGGCCGGGATTATAAAATCGGAACAAGGCGGGGTGCTCAATTATCTAATGCTAATCAATCTACCCGCTAAAACAAGAGTCGTTCAGTACATTGATCTAAAAAAATACTTACCTCAGCAACGGTTCTTTTCATTAATCAATAAATTCAGTTTTATTCTTTCTGATAAAGTTTACCTGTATTTGTTGTAAATCTTCGGTTTTGTAAAGATCATAAAACTGATTATCAAATTCGTTTAAAGGATTGTCGTCATACGATTCGCTAAAACCTGCCAATGTTCCGTCTTGATGTTGCGTTATTTTAACATTTTCGCGAAGAAAAGTGTCGTTAGCCTGTTTGGTCAGCTCGGCAAATTTATTTGCGCCGACAAATTTTAAAGCCTCAGGTAAATGTTTATAAAACTTGCCGCTCGAATTAAAGTAGAACTGATTATAACCACCATTATTTACTTCAGCTTCCAATAGCCAGATCATATATATAGCTTGTCGTGATTTGTTCCAACTCATTACCGTTTCATATTCTTTTTTATAATCTGTGGGTTGTTTCGTTGATAAGTTATCAAAAACTACCTGTAATAAGTCCTGGTTCGGAGTTTTATCGATAATCTGACCCGTTAATTTTTTATGTATCGGTCTGTTGTTAAATGCATCTATTGAACTGGCAATTTGATCCTGAGTTTCTTTTGACAGCCCGCCATTATCTTTTTTTTCCTGCCCGGAACACCCGAACAAGTTTAATATCGTTGATATAAAACCCATAGTGATTAAAGTTTTTACCCTTGGCATGTTGTTAATTTAGTAATGGTGTATGTTAAAGAGGGTATGCATTATTTGCACCAGCGCATGTTTTGTATGTAACAGTTGAAGTGAGCGCACAAGCCATAAGATTTTGCTGATGTAGGATATGGAGGAATAAATTTACAATTTTGATAATGTGGTCGAGCAGCGGGATTTGTAATTCAGTTCCACTATTGTTTAATTGATTTTTGTCAGCTGTCATTATTTCTATGACTCAATTCCTAAAATTAGAATAATTTGCCCTGTTGATGTTTTATAAACTTCAATTGCAGATAAAACTAAGTCTGCTATGTCGTGCCCCCAAATTCCATATTTTCCGTTCGTTTGATTTCTATTGTACATGGTTGTTCGTTTATCAATCGGAATGGTCTTAACAGTTGCACTTTTTTCTTCTTCTTCGTAAAGTTTAAAATAATGCAAATTTATTTCTGATAATAATTGTTTTCTTGAAAAACCATCATTTGATGTTATTGTAAATTCGTATTGATTTGTGAGAGGGTAGTCAATAATAACTTTTACAGAATTCTCTTTGATGACTATTTCGTCACCCTCGTATAAGTTTGGAAGGTCTTGTTTAGCATTTTCAATGCTCGCCCAGGGAATAAATCCGTCTTCATAATCTTTCTTATTGTCAGTTTTTACTTTAAATGATATTGTAGAAATCAACTCACCAATATTTTCACTTCTCTTTTCAGTTGCTTTCTTTTCATTTTCCTGAATAATGGCAATTGGGTCTTTTACTTCTTCCTTTTCATTAGTTTTTTGAGTTTGCCCTTTGCAACTTGTAAATATAATTGTCAGAAAAAGAATCAAATATTTAGTCATTTTAATTTTTATCATTTTATGTAATTGTGAGTTTTTGGATTTTAGTTTTGAGGCCTATGTCTGGATTAGGATAAATTAGAAACGACATACTTCCTGGTATAATAAAGCATTTAAGTTTGAAAGGCTCCCATTTATCCGAAGGGCATTTCATATAAATCGTTTACTGATTCATCAATAGCTGTTACTTGTTGTAGTGAAATCACTTTAATCATCATCATTAGGATGGTTGTTTTCCTACGCATAAGAACTGCCAAAAGCCGTCTTCCACTTCATGGGCAACATACAATATTTGTCTTCTTTATTAAACACATGGTTACAAACATAGCAAGCTGTGTTTTTTGGAACGTTAAACTTATAGATCATGATTGAGTAGGTTAAATGGAAGTGAAGATATGCAATACCCAGAACAGTTACAATCTATCCTTAGTGGGAGAGACAAAGCTATCTCCTGTAATAGTTTTCAACCTATGGTTTTTTAGTAAATGGATCAATTAGCACTTTATCAATTCTGGTGCCATCGGGAAGGGGCATACCATTATCTGGTTTTATTATTTGTTGGCAAATTTGGCCCGTTATGCTAAAATGAACGGAAATATCTGTTGTGTCAAAATTATCCATTGAGTAGCTCCCGTTAAGAATTGGCATCACTTTGTAACTGTATACCTGGTTTTCTTTTAAAAGAACATCATTCTCGATCAGATCGAGAACAGTTGAAGCCAACATCCATTTGTCGAAGTTATCAATATCCTCTAAAGCCTCGATAAACTGATCAGTGCTTTCAGCTATCCTGGATAATTGCCCTATTCCTGTATCCAACCAATATACTGCCCCTGAAGTGTCAGTTAAAAACATATCACCAGAGCAAGTAACCATTATTGGATCATACTTATTTCCAAGTAACCATTGCCAATCTGAACAAATATCCCTGGTATCGATTTTCTGAATGTTCTTTATGAATTGATTTAAGTCTATTGTCATTTGCGAGAGGTTATTAATCTATCGGCAAAATAATAAATGTGATGGCTATTTCAAAGCTTTTGTTTAGTGTTAATTAGAGAAACTGAAAGTTCACTAAGTGATGTATAAATTTGTGATATATACGCGTACCGAAATGCGTATGGAGCGATGGTCGTTGCAGTAAAGCTCGTTAGAGCTGTATAGCAGTGAGGTTTGAGGTAAACAACAGATGTCTCAGTTGATTTTAGTAATTTCACTTTTAAGTACCAGAGAGCTAAAATTTGATGTAGCCTTTATTTTGTAAGTATTTCCACTGTAACTGATTATATTAACGGTAATAAGTGCGTTTTTAGGAGTATTGGGGAACTTCTTGAAATTATCTGCATCAGGTTTCAAGGTATATGAACAATTGCTAATCCATTTAATACTATAAGACGTCGGAACTGTTGAGCCATCATAATATTCATATTGATGGGTTGCATCGCGTTTTATTACTAATAACTTTCCGTTATACATCATATTAAACTTCCCTTGTTTGAATTTTAGACAGTCAGAGATTTGTGCTTTTACACTATTGAAAAAGGAGAATCCAATTATAGTGAGAACGAGATATTTTAGAGTCACGATATCGATGATTAAGATGTAAAACAAATATATGTTATTAATATAATTGTACAAGCGCTCACTGCTTGCGAACTGAGAAAATGTGCAAGAATCAGCAATTACGCTAGCCGAATTCATGAGACTCCTGAGCTTTATGAAGCAAAGCTGATTGTGATTCGTTGTAGAATGTCAATAGTATCGATATATTTGGAGAAATCTAATTAACTATGACATTATTCGCATTGTTTCCTATTGTATATCTTTTAATAATTGTAGGCTTATTGTATTTGTTTTTCAAGATTCTGGATGGAATAAGAAAATCTAATGATGAGCGGAATGATATTTTAAGAGAAATTCATTCGGAGCTAAGACGTCACAACGAAGGTAAAAACCAGTAATTTCTTTCTCGATTTTAGGCTCACCTTCTTTCGATAATTATTTCCTAATCCATTCCCTTTTCTTAGTTTTGAAGTTTAAACAACAACAATACACAATCGGCTTATCGGTACCGGTAAAGCCCTTTAAACAATACGATAGATGAATCATTGGTTAGTGAAATCAGAACCTTTTAAATACAGCTGGGAGAAATTTAATGCAGATGGCCGCACCTTTTGGGATGGCGTACGCAATTACCAGGCCCGCAACAACCTGAAAGCCATGAAGGAAGGCGATTTGGTACTTTTTTACCACAGTAATGAAGGTAAAAACGTGGTGGGCATTGCCAAAGTAGTAAAAGAGTTTTACCAGGATCCTACTACCGATGATACCAATTGGGTAGTGGTAGATTTATCGCCGGTTGAAAGCTTAAAAAATCCAGTTTCTTTAGAGCAGATTAAAGCCGAGCCCAGTTTGGTTGATATTTCGCTGGTACGCCAGGGCCGTTTGTCGGTTATGCCTTTAAAAGCAGCTGAGTTTGATAAGATCCTGGAGATGGGAAGTTAGATGGTTTGGAGTTTTTAGTTGGGAGTTCTCAGTTAAGCGTTAAAGTAATACGCCATACTCCAAACGCTTAGCGCCATGCGCCATGTTTGGAGTTTTCAGTTAGCAGTTACTGCACTAGAGCTTAACGCTAACCGCCAACCGCTAGGCGCCACACGCTCAACTCCATGCTCCATGCACTTTGCTTTTACGATAAACCTTACTATATTGAGTGGTCTCTAGCCGCTTGAATATGACAACGATCTCTTTTACCCTCGCTCTTTTGCTTACTGCTAGCCTCGCCATGGGCCAAAGCATTAAACCTTACATGGCCATTGTTAAAACCGAAAAGGCTAAATACAAAGGTGTTTTACAGAGGGTAGATTCAGTAAAGGTGGTTTTAAATCATGATGGTATGCTTATTCCGGTGTTGCTCAATGAAATTAAAACCGTACAAATCAGGACGGTTAAAAAAGGCTATGAAGGCTTTAGTTTGATTAAAATCGGCGAAGACCGCGCCGAAGAATATAAAATGGATGCCAGTGGTAAAATGGTAGATAAATGGGGCAAAGAAGAACCCACGTTTAAGGAGGATGTATCTGCCACTGTATTTTCGGTCATTTTTACTGCACTGGGCAATGCTATTGCTTTACCCATCCATGCCATTAACCCCAATGTTGCCCGGTTTAAGTTTAGTGATAAAGCTCCCAAACAGGTAAACGAACTGAGTTATTATTCTCTTTATTACCAGGCCAATCCAAACGTGTTGGCCGAGCTGCAACAGCTCAAAGCCATTTCAGGCAGCTTTAAACCCTAGCATTTGGTGTTTGGCGTTGGGTGTCAGTTAACCGATTAACCAGTTAACCAATTAACCAATGACCAATTAACCAATGACTAATGAACCAATAACTATTAAACCACAGCATTTCTTTTGCTCAGGGTAATACCCAGCGTCATGATGATACTCGAACCCAATACCACCAGGAATAGAAACGGCGTGCCTACTTCGGGTATTTTTAAACTTTCGGGCAGGTGCAAATACAATAATATACTGATTAAACCACGCGGTGCAATGTATAAAATAGGGCTGAGGCTTTCCCGCTTAATTAGTTTTAAAAACGCCAGCCTAATGAGGTAAATGGCGAGCAGGATGAAAAATCCGTTTGCGAGTACATTCTGGTTGTTCAGCTCGTTCAGGTTCATGGTAAAGCCAAATATCACAAAAAAGAAGGTGCGTAAAATGAAGGCACTCTCGGCCGAGAGCTGGTAGAGCTGCGATAAATCTGCCGAAAGGTTCTTGTACAAAAATACACTCCTGAACCAGGCATTTTGAATCGTATCGGCATTGTTTAGGAATAAACCCGTACTTAGAATGAGCACCAGCGAAGATAAATGGTACGATTGGCCAATGGCATAAACCAATATGAGGATGGCAATAATGAGAAAGAATTTAATGTGGTGTACCAGCCGGCCCATGATATAAAGCAACACCACGCAGGCAATAGCCGAGAACAGTATAATTAAAAAAGTGCTTAAACCCAGGCCTATCACCGCCGAAGTGCTGAAGCCATGGTTGGTAATGGCGAAGTTAAAGATAATTACCCCCAGTATATCGGAAAAGGAAGATTCGTAAATTACAAACTCACGGTCTTTATTGCCCAGGGCAGCGGCCGAAGGGATGGCAATGGCCGAACTGATTACACTAAAGGGAATGGCATTGGCCATGCAGGTGTATAAATCCTGATGTGTGATTTGATATATAATAGCCGTAATAACGGCAATAGAACCCAATAAAATGCTTAATGCCGACAGTAAAGCGGTACGGATGACTTTGTTTTTATGCTGGTCGTATTTCAGTTCGAGCGAGCCCTCGAAAACAATTAAAATTAAACCAACTGTACCCAGCATGGGTAAAATAGACAGGAAATTGAAGGTATGGATCTGGAGGTAATCGACCAGAAAACGCAGGCCTATACCCAGTAAAAGCAACAGTAAAACCGACGGTACTTTGGTTTTACTGGCCACCAAATCAAACAGATAGGAGAAGATCACCAATCCGCTTAAAATAATAAGTATGGTATAGGTTGTCATATTTTTCAGCCTAAGGTAAGCTGCTAAAATAAAACAAACAGATCAAGCACGAAGAAGTTTTATGTAAAAATTACGCTTTAAAGAATAGGGCTTTAAGTTCGCTGGCATCATCCGGATCCATTTTACCCCCTAAAACGAGGCGTAACTGGCGGCGGCGCAGGGCTCCATCATACAGGTCTATTTCCTCAGGTGTTTCGGGTATCAGCTCGGGTACAGGAATGGTACGTGCACTCTGATCAACCGCTACAAAGGTGTAATATGCTTCGTTGCTTTTCTGGCGTGCACCACTGGGAATGTTTTCTGCCCATACATCCAAACGTACTTCTACCGAAGTATTAAATGCGCGGGTAACCTTGGCCTCGATGGTAATTACGTCGCCAAGTTTAATAGGTTGCTTAAAAGAAACGTTATCAACCGATGCAGTTACCACAATGCGGTTGCAGTGTTTCTGGGCCGAAATTGCCGCTGCAATATCCATCCAGTGTAGCAGGCGACCGCCCATCAGGTTGTTCAGCGTATTGGTATCGTTCGGTAATACCAACTCATTCATGATGGTAAAACTCTCTCTGGCAAATTTCTTTTTTAAGCTCATTTGCCGGCAAAAATAAGGAAAATGTTGTTAAAATGGTATGTAAAAGAGGAAAGTCAGTCTATTTCAGCGGTGATCTGCGCAATTAGCGGGCAATTATGGTTAAGGTTTTTTCCCGCAGATGAAACGGATTTCCGCAGACTTATTGTTTTGTTCTTCAGCGGTGATTAGCGCAATCAGCGTGCAAGTTATGGTTAAGATTTTTTCCCGCAGATGAAACGGATTTCCGCAGATTTATTGTTTTGTTCTTCAGCGGTAATCTGCGCAATCAGCGGGCAATTATGGTTAAGGTTTTTTCCCGCAGATGAAACAGATAGTGCGCAAATTTATTGTTTTATTTTTCAGCGGTAATCTGCGCAATCAGCGGGCAATTATGGTTAAGGTTTTTCCCGCAGATGAAACAGATAGTGCGTAAATTTATTGTTTTATTTTTCAGCGGTAATCTGCGCAATCAGCGGGCAATTATGGTTAAGGTTTTTTGCCGCAGATGAAACAGATTGGCCTGCAGATTTATTGTTTTGCGGATCTGAAAAACCAATTGCGTATAAAACCTGTTATGTAATCAAAAATCTATTTGATGCAGAACCAGACCCTGATCCAATTTTTCCATTGGTATTATAACGAAGAACAAAAATTATGGACTAAAGTGGCCAAAGAGGCCAGTCATTTAAAATCACTCGGTGTAACCGCGGTGTGGTTACCGCCCGCCTACAAATCGCACAATGCAGCTTACGATGTAGGCTATGCCGTTTACGACCTCTTTGATTTGGGCGAGTTTGACCAAAAAGGCAGCTTGCCAACCAAATATGGATCGAAAGACGAATATGTACAAGCCATTGAAGCCCTGCACCAGGAAGGCATTGCAGCTTTGGCCGATGTGGTGTTTAACCATAAAGCCGGGGGCGATGAGCTGGAGAAAATTGCCGTCCGCACGGTTAACCCTGAAGACCGAAACGAGTTTACCAGCGATGTTTTTGAAATTGAAGCCTGGACGAAGTTTACTTTTCCGGGTCGTCAGGGTAAATACTCGGAATTTATATGGAACCATGAATGTTTTAGCGGGGTTGATTGGGCAGAAGATTTGCAGGAAACTGCCATTTACTCGATTCAAAACAGCTATGGAGAAGGTTTTGAAGCCGTACCTTCAACAGAATTTGGCAATTACGACTACCTGATGTTTAATGATATCGATTACCGCAACCGTGCCGTGATTGAAGAACTGAAATACTGGGGCGAATGGGTGGTAGAAACTACCGGTATAGATGGTTTCAGGCTGGATGCAGTGAAGCACATTAACCCCGATTTCATTATCGAATGGATCGACCACCTGAACCACAAATACAGCCGCGAATTCTTTATCGTAGCCGAAGACTGGAATGTGGAGGATATTGAAGGTCAGCTGGCTTATATCGAAACTACCGGAGGCCGCACACAGATTTTTGATTCGCTTTTACACCATAATTTTTTCCTGGCCAGCAAAGCCGGCGGCGAATTCGACATGAGTACCATTTTTGAGGGTACGCTGGTTCAGGTTAAGCCTGAGCTGGCGGTTACTTTTGTCGATAACCACGATTCGCAACCTTTACAGGCCCTGGAATCGTATGTGGAGTTCTGGTTCAGGCCATTGGCTTATGCTTTAATTTTGTTGCGTGTGCAGGGTATTCCGTGCTTGTTTTTCCCTGATTTATATGGCGGGATTTATGACGACAAGAATGAAGCGGGTGAGGATGTACATGTGGAGCTTGTAGGGATACCAGAGGTAGAAACGATGAGCAAAATCCGTACAGCTTTGGCTTATGGTGAGCAGCGCGATTATTTTGATCACAGTGATTGCATCGGTTGGACACGTGCCGGCGATGAAGAACACGAAAACAGCGGTTTAGCAGTGCTTTTAAGTACAGGAGAAGATGGTTTTAAACAGATGGAACTGGGTGCTCATTTTGCGGGTAAAACCTTTGTTGATGCTTTGGGCAACCGGGAAGAAGAGGTAACCATCGATGAAAACGGCTGGGCCGAGTTTTACTGTAAGGCAGGTAGTGTTTCGGTGTGGGTTTTGAAGGTTGGGTAGTGGGAATGGGGAGAGTGATTCGCTATAGGTTATCGTCATCTCGACTGAAGCGCAGCGAACGGAGAGATCTATAATTAGATTTCTCGGCTACGTTGCACTTCGCTCGAAATGACGATTGGGTTAAAATTTACAAAAAGTTATCTTCATTACGGTAGGCCGAAATTACGGCCAGTTCACCTTCCTTACCACCTTTCGAATTACCATGCTCCATCCCCATAACACCTTTATAACCTTTTTTATGAAGGTGTTTGAACAGGTTTTTATAGTTGATTTCGCCAGTGGTTGGCTCTTTTCGGCCCGGATTGTCACCGATCTGGATGTAGGCAATTTCATCCCAGCAGCGGTCGATGGTTTTGATCAGGTCGCCTTCGGTGCGCTGCATGTGGTAAATATCGTAAAGGATTTTACACGACGGGCTTTTAACAGCCTTACAAACGGCGTAGGTTTCGTTGGTTTTTTGCAGAAAAAGCTCAGGGGTATCGCTTAAAGTTTCGAGTACCATAATTAAACCATGTGGCTCAAACACTTCAGCGCCTGCACGCATGGCATCTATTACATTGGCAAACTGGTTGCCATAAGGTAAATTGCGTTCGTAAAAGCCAGGCACTACCGTCAGCCATTTGGCATTGCAGCGTTTAGCGGCTTCAACCGATTTTTTGCAGGTTTCTACAAACTTATCTTTAAACTCTTTTTTACCGGTAGTGAGCGATGTTTTCCAGTTATCACCACCATCAACCACAAACACGCCCATGCGCATGCCTAGTTTGGACAGGAGGTTTCCGATTTTTTCCTGTTCTTCAACAGGGCGGTTCAGGTAGCCGTTATCTTCTATTGAGCGGAAACCTTTATCGTACATAAACTGGATCTGATCTAAAAAGCTTTTGCCGGCATGGTTTTCGAACATGCCCTGGTGCGGAGCGTAATCGAGGTTAAAGGTCTTATCGCCAAAAGCAGTACTGGGCTTTTCGGCTGCAAAAGTATTGGTAATTCCTGCACCTGTGGTTATAGCACCAGCGGTGAGCAGGCTATTTCTGATAAATTCACTTCTTTTCATCGTTTAGTTTTTAAACTGAGGGGAGGGGATAATCAATTTTTTAAACCCTGTAGTTAGGGTGTCGGCTACGGTACCATCTTTTTTATGGTACACAAAATAAGCTTCGAGGTTTTTGTGGCGTTCAACAAAAGCCATAGCCTCTTTCAGGTGCATGGCCATCAGGGCATTATCATAACCATCGGCCGTAATGGCATCATTGGCATAAACGGTTACACTGATCATTTCGTTATCCAGCGGATAGCCGGTTTTGGGATTAATCAGGTGCGAGATTTTCTTTTTTCCGCTCTGGTGAAATTTGCGGTAATTGCCCGAGGTGGTGATGGCTCCTGTATTGATGGCCGCAATATGCCTGATTACCGGGGTTCCATCTTTATCAGGACCTTCAATACCGATTTTCATCGGTTGTCCATCGGGTTTTGGCCCTGCAATGCGAATTTCGCCACCCAGTTCGGCCACATATTGTTTAATACCTTTTTGGTTGAGGTATGCAGCAATAAGATCGACACTATAGCCTTGTGCAATCCCATTTAAATCTATCTGTACTGCTGGTTTGAGTTTAATGAGCCTGCCATCTTTTAATTTCAGGTTTTGCATGCCTACATTGGCCAGTATCGATTTAATGGTTGCCGGATCGGGTTCCGTTCGGTTTTCTTTAGGCCCAAAGCCCCAGGCCTGTACCAAAGGTGCTACCGTAATATCGAAAACACCTTTGGTATCCTGGTTAATTTCAAAGCTTCTTTTCAGCACAGCGCTCATAAAATGATCTAGTTTAACCCCGCTTTTGGAAGCGTTAAACTGATTGATCAATGTTCCCTTTTTGTAAAGCGACATGGATAAATCTATTTCATTCAATAAGCTGTCTATGCCCTGCTTAGTCGCCAGACTATCGCTGGCGTAATAGGTAATGGCATAATCTGTTCCCTGCGCGTAACCGCTTATTTTGTAAGGTTTAAGTTCTTGCCGAACTGTAAAACCTAAAAACAGGGTAATGAGCAGGAAAAGCAATTTATAAGGCATTACACTATCGGTTTAGATCACTTTGGCCTGTCCGGGCATCGCAATTGGATATAAACCTTTTTCATCAGGCATTAATTTAGGGTTGGCATCCCAGGCGAAACGCTCAGGCATTAAACTGATGTTAGATGCCAATGCCTCATCCCATTTAATGGTTTGGCCAGAATATGTGGCATAACGGCCAATAATGGCTGAAAAAGTACTGGTTGCTGCGTAATCTACGTTACTGAATTTATACTCTCCTTTTGAAACGGCATCGAATAATTCGTCGTGCTCGGTTTGGTATGGGTTAGCATTTCCTTTGGTATTGTGGTTATACAATTCTTTACCGCTGTAATCTTTCATGATAGCCTGGTTGCTGCCCGAAAGATAGATTTTACCTTTTGTACCCTGGAATGATTCATCAACACGGTTGCTGATGCCTTCGAAGTGCCTGCACTGACTGTGGATAATTGCGCCATCTGCATAGGTTAGCTCAATAGAGTGGTTATCGTAAATTTCACCATAATCTTTACCGGTACGCCATGCGCGGCTTCCTGTACCCTGTACAGAAATGGGGTGTGCATTTTTTACCCAGTTGGCAATATCGATGTTGTGTACGTGCTGCTCTACAATATGATCGCCGCATAACCAGTTAAAGTAGTACCAGTTTCTCATCTGGTATTCCATTTCGGTTTGGTTAGCGGTACGCGGACGTACCCAAACGCCACCACTGTTCCAGTATACCTGGCCGGCCATGATATCGCCAATGGCGCCATCGTTAATGCGTTTAATCGATTCGCGGTAATTGGTTTGGTAACGTCTTTGCAGACCCACCACCACGTTTAGTTTTTTCTTTTTGGCTTCTTCGGCAGCAGCAAGTACTTTTCTGATTCCCGGCGCATCTACAGCTACCGGTTTTTCCATAAAAATCTGTTTGTTTTGCTTTACCGCTTCTTCGAAATGGATAGGGCGGAAACCCGGAGGCGTGGTTAACAATACTACATCGGCTAGTGGAATGGCTTTTAAATAAGCATCGAAACCTACAAACTGACGGTCTTTTGGAACATCTACTTTTGCGCCGAATTTTGAACTTAACGATTGATAACTGTTATCCAGGCGATCCTGAAAAGCATCGGCCATGGCTACCAGTTTAATGTTAAATTTAGTGCTCAATGCCTGGAATGCAGCTCCGGTACCCCGGTCGCCACAGCCGATTAAGGCTATTTTAATGGTGTCAGATCCTGATGCGTAAGCTCCGGCCAATGGAATGCTGCTCAACATTGCTCCACCGGCAAGCATGGCTGTTGCCTTTAAAAAATCGCGACGATCTTGTTGATTAATTGGTTTTTTCATGTGTTTAGTTCTTTATTGTGGTTAGGGTGATTTTATTAATAGTCTTTAATAGGTAATTTGTTATAATAGGCATCAATTTCTGCCTTCGAAGGGGTTTTTACCGGTCTTACCAGACGCATGCCCACAAAAGGGGCTTCAGGGAACCACCAGTTGCTTTTTGGTATTTGAGGGTCTAACTGTTTCCAGCTTGGGTTTGATGCCAGTCTTGCGGTTGAGGTTAGGTTATTGGCTGTTTCATCGTAAGAGCCACCACGAACGGCATTAGGATAGAGCTTTTCTGGTGTGGCGACCGGGTTCTCGGCTATTTTACCTGCACTTTTTGCATAAAAATCGGGGATGTACTGATCGTAAGTCCACTCGCTCACATTGCCATGCATATCAAATAAGCCCCATGCATTTGGCTTTTTTAATCCTACCTGATGGGTTTTATTATCACTGTTGTCTTTATACCAGGCATAATCGCCGAGTTTGGCGGCATCGTTGCCAAAACCATAGGTAGTTTCTGAACCTGCTTTACAGGCATATTCCCACTCGGCTTCGGTTGGTAAACGGTAAAAAACACCGGTACGGACATAGAGCCATTTGCAAAATTGAATGGCATTATATTGGGTCATGGCTACTGCGGGCTGGTGTTCTTTACCCATGCCAAAAGTCATATCCAGATAAGGTTTGGTTGGGCGGGTTACAGCATCAACTTCGGCTGGAATGGCACCTTCACTGGCTTTTTTTTCGTAATCGCGGTACAGAAAAGGTTCGAAAATATCCCAGGTTACTTCATGCTTTCCGATCCAGAAGGCATCGAGTTTAACTTCATGTACAGGTTGTTCATCGGGTTTACCGGTTTTATTTCCCATTTTAAATTTGCCAGCAGGGATGGCCTGCATATCAAATTTTAATTTAGTCCCGTTAATAGATTGGGTGTACGAGCTGTTGGTGCTTTGTGCAAAGATTTGGGCACAAGGATTGGCTAATAATGCTACGGCAATTAATTTCTTAAACATATTTTTTGGTTAGAAACACTTATTATCTAGGTGTTTATCTGCTTATTCTGGTTTGCTAAAGTAAAGAACAACAGATAAAACAAAAGAAAATTAATGTAACAATAAAGGTAAGTATTGTAATATTAAAAGTCAAATTGACAATTAATGTGTTTGTGACGGTTTTAAAATCTATCGTCTGTCGCTAACTTTATTGCTGAGGTTGGTAAAGCCCACCAGGGTATCCCAACGGGCACCGGGACGGCGGTAATACACAAAAACCTGATAGCTGTTTTCGGTTTGGAAAAAGGCACCTTCAAATGGTTTGGTTTCCAGTGTCTTAGTGTCTTTGTTAAACCAGGCAAATTCGTAATCGTATAAGCCCTGTTTAAGCATAATGTTGCCATAAAACTGTTTGCGGCTGGCATCGTACAGCAGCTTGTTTTCATTGCTCATGGTGTAATTGTTAAAACGGCCAATTACATAAGCATCGCCATTAGCACTTGGTGCAGCTGCATTTAAAGTAAACAGTACGCCCATATATTCGGCTTCTGTTTTATCATCGCGGCCATCGGTATTGCGGATAAAAAAGTTTCCATTTTCATCGAACTGGTTACCAAAGGCACCAACGCTGCGGGGAGCATCCTGAAAAAGCATCACATTTACCGATTCTTTATCGCGGTAAATATCTTTTACATTATCGGCTTTGTATCGTAAACTCCGCGTATCGAACTTTCTGAATTCGTTATCGCCCCAAAAGTCATTGGTATTTAAATCGTTATATACCAATTGATTCGGGCGCACAAAGGCTGGTCGCGAGTTAACCTGTATGGTATTGGCATTGAAGTTCTGCATCACCACCGCTTTTAAGTCCTGGTAAGGGTTAGGGATGGGGAAGGCATGGTTAACCGTGAAATTAACTTTTTGCTTATTGTTGCGGTATTCTACCTGTAAGGAATTTGTTATTTCGGCTGCAATGGCCACCTGATTATCCAGAACATAAAAGCGCTGCGATATAACGGGTTTGTTTTTATCGCCATCTAAATAAACCTTTAGCACATAATTGCCGCCAATTTTAGGCTGAATTTGTGTATTGGGCAGGCTCAGTTCGTAATGGGTGTATTTTCTGGTGGTATTAGAAGAGTAGCGGTAGTTGATAATCCTGTCGTCGTTGAAGCTACCCAGGTAATCGATGGTAGAAATTTGTGAGGGTTTCCACTCCGCTGTACAATGCTCAATGGTGTACCAATAGTTTTTAGTGCCGGCGAGCAGATCATCAAAAGAAAAAGTAATGGTTTCTGAAGAGTTGAGCATGATAACCGGTAAACTCTGCTCTTTATTGCTGTTGTAGCACAATACGGTTTTGATATTGGGAAGGTAAATTTTGTTTTCGCTGGTAAACGTTTGATCGTTTTGGGCAAAGCTTAGCGTCGGAATAAAGAGTAAGAGTACTGCGATTAGTTTTTGCATGGTTAAAGCTACACAGTATTCGGCAGAGAAAAAAGGAATTTTGTGTGTGGGGCTTAGTTTAGCCACGGATGCAAGGAAAACACAGAGCCCTCAGAGTCATGCTGATCCGATGGCTATCGGATTTGCTTCAGCACCTCTCCAATATGAAGAGACCCTGAAATAAATTCAGGGTGACGACCATTTTAAAATGCCACGGAGGCACGGAAGCCACGGAGAAGTGTTCCGTGTAAATCGGTGCCTCCGTGGCTGATTAGTAGGCGTTGTGGTGAGAAACCGTCAGCTGGTAACAGCTGACGGCACTGCAAACAAAAAAGCCACAGATTTATCTGTGGCTTAATTTTATATCTGCGGCAAACTTAGCCCTCCAGTTCCATAATTTCGGTAGCCAGGGCTTCCCATTTGGTTTGGCTGTTGTCTAAATCCTGTTTAGCAGTCTGGTAACGGCTGTTGGCTTCGGCCAGTTTACCGGCGTTACTGTAAACCGCCTCATCGGCCAGTTCGGTTTCGATATTTTTAACCGTTGTTTCCAGTTCGGCAATCTGGGCTTCGATTTTCTTCAACTCATCGTTCAGCTTTTTTAACTGATTGGCCGTGTTAGGAGTGGTTTGCTTTGGCGCATCCTTTGGTTTTTCAGGCATTTTAACCGGAATAGGTTTCGATGCCGGAATTACACGCTTGCTATTCCACTCTTCGTATTCTTCGTAGGTACCCGGATATTGTTTAATCTTCTCGTTTTCGATAAACCAGATTTTGTTGGCTACGTTATCCAGGAAATACCTATCGTGAGATACGGCAATAAAAGTACCTTCAAACTGGTCTAAGGCCTGGATTAAAATATTAACCGACTGGATGTCCAGGTGGTTGGTAGGCTCATCCAGAATCAGGAAGTTAGAATCGGTAGTTAAAGATTTGGCTAGCGCCACACGGGATTTTTCTCCTCCTGAAAGTACTTTAATTTTCTTAAAAACATCATCCCCTGTAAAAAGGAAACAACCTAAAATACTACGCAACTCGGTATCACTGTGTTTAGGGGCAAAAGCCTGTAGTTCTTCTAAAATCGAATTCTCTAAATGTAACGATTCCAGCTGGTGCTGGGCAAAGAAAGTGGTAGAAACATTGTGACCGGTTTCACAGAAACCCTCAAACTTTTCTGTTCCGGCTATCATCCGCAGTAAGGTCGATTTACCTTTACCGTTTGCACCAATCAAAGCAATTTTATCACCTTTTTCAATTACCGCTTCGGCATCTTCGAGGATGTGTACATTGGGGTAATGCTTGGTAGCGTGTTCAATGCGCACCACGTGCCTGCCCGAAGGTTTAGTGAATTTGAAACTGAAATTAACCGTCGGGTTTTCATCATCCACATCTTCCACACGTTCCATTCTATCTAAAGCTTTCATGCGCGATTGTGCCATTTTTGCTTTAGAGGCTTTGGCTTTAAAACGCTCAATTAAACGCTCTTCCTGCTTAATTTTAGCCTGCTGGTTTTTAAATTCGCCTTTCTGAATTTCTCCGCGCAGTGCCTTTTCTTCTACATAATAGCTGTAGTTACCGGCATAAATGGTTAATTTCCCTTTACGCGATTCAACCGTGCGGTTTACAATTTTATCTAAGAAATACCTGTCGTGCGATACAATTACGATGGCGCCTTCAAAACCCATTAAATAGTTTTCTAACCACTTAATAGAGGGTAAATCCATGTGGTTAGTCGGCTCATCGAGTAATAAAATATCCGGATCTTGGAGCAGGATTTTGGCCAGCATAACACGCATGCGCCAACCTCCGGAGAAGGTATTTAACGGACGGTGCTGATCTGCTGTACTGAAACCCAAACCCGCCAGGATTTCGTTGGCCCGGTATTCGATGTTGTAACCATCTAAGGCCTCAAATTCCTGTTGTTTATCGCTTAGTTTAAATAAAACCTCTTCACTGTAATCGGTTTCGATTTTTTTAAGCAGTTCTTCAATCTCATCGTGCAGCTGGTTCTGGCGCTCGAAAGCTTCCATGGCCACGTGCAAAATGCTATGGTGCGATTCGTATGAAAGTAAATCCTGGTTGAGGTAGCCTATTTTCAAATCTTTCGACATGGAAATGGTACCCGAACTTGGCGCGTACTCGCCTACAATTAGTTTTAAAAGTGTCGATTTTCCTGTTCCGTTAGCGCCAATCAAGCCCGCTCTGTCGCCTGGTTTAATGTGCCAGTTGGCATCATCGTACAAGGCTCTCGATCCTATCAGGAATGTTAAATTATTTATTGAAATCATTTCGGCTGCAAAAGTACGAATTTTAAAAGGCTTTTTTAAGCCTGGTACTCAAATAGAAATGAATGCGCTTTTTAAAACGGTTTGCTTATAGGTTCATTTTAGCAGGGTATGGGGTTAAATAGCCCCGATAGAACGGATAGCCCGAAGTGGGGAGGATGGTGTGTAGTGGGCGGACTTTGAGTGATAGCGGGACAGGCATTAAAAAAAGCTGCTGCCACTGCGCTTCAAATAAGCAAAAGGATTGAGCTGGCTGAATTAACAAGGAATATGATATATTTATTACGATAGGACTTAAGAGGCGTAGCAACTA
Source organism: Pedobacter kyungheensis (assembly GCF_000812965.1). Taxonomy (GTDB): domain Bacteria; phylum Bacteroidota; class Bacteroidia; order Sphingobacteriales; family Sphingobacteriaceae; genus Pedobacter; species Pedobacter kyungheensis. Next base: position 45,278 of record NZ_JSYN01000027.1, on the reverse strand, counting down.
TGGTGTATTTTTGGGCTACTCCAATAATTATGAACAACGAAAACATTAAAATAATCAGTAAAGAAATCCTTTCGGATAACTGGTATACCTTAAACAAGATTACTTTCGAGTACCGCAAAAAAGATGGCAGTATTGAAACGCAGAACCGCGAAGCCTACGACAGGGGGAATGGCGCAACGATTTTACTTTACAACAAGGCGCAGCAAACGGTTATTTTAACCAGGCAGTTTCGTTTGCCCACTTACATTAACGGCAATAGTGATGGTATGCTGATCGAAACCTGTGCTGGTTTATTGGATAAAGATAATCCGGAAACGGCCATAAAGCGCGAAACGGAGGAAGAAACGGGCTACCAGATTAAGGATGTTAAAAAGGTATTTGAAGCTTATATGTCGCCCGGATCGGTAACCGAAATCCTATATTTCTTTGTCGCCGAATACACTAAGGATATGAAAGTGAGCGATGGTGGCGGGCATCATGATGAGCAGGAAAACATTGAAGTTTTAGAAACCGGCTTTAGCGAAGCACTGAATATGATTGGCACCGGCGAAATAAAGGATGGTAAAACCATTATGCTTTTACAGTACGCGCAGATTAACCACTTGTTGGGTTAATTTAATCCTTGCTGCTGGCTTTAGCTGGCAGCAAGGATCAGTTTATTTTCCTTCAGGAGTTTCTTCCAGTTTTCCTTCCTTATTCCTTTTGAGCTTAACAACTGGTTTTTCTTGTGTGCCGGTAATGCTTAGTGGGATCCCAAATAAACCAAAAGGAGGAAGGCCCAAACGACCGCTTAAATTTAAACGCCCATCAAAACTCACCTGACCTTCGAAACGTGGCCTGAAACCTGCTACTTTCATTTTGGTTTGTTCGATGGTAATGATATTGTTTTTGATGGTCGATTTTACCTGTACATCTGATAAATCGGGATTGGTTAAGCTGTCTCTCTTGGTGGCTTTACTTACCGCGTTCATCATTTTGAAGCCCATTAAACTTACTTTTTTAAGGCTCAGTATACCGCCACCTTTTAATGATGGAAATACGGGGAACATCTGGTCGTTAAGCTTACCAGAGAGTTGGTAATCTAACCCTACAATACCTTTAACTTTTGATGCTGAGCTGGCCATTTCTCTAAACAGTTTAATTTCCTTGTAAGCCCGGGCAATATCAAATTCTTTTGCGGTTAAATGAAAATCAAATAAACCACTTTTCGGGCTTGTACTTTTGTATGAAGCATCCATACCTACCTGTGCGCCGGCAATGTTAAAGCCGGTTTGTTGTAAGCTTAGCGCACCATTATTAATATGCATGGTTCCCTTTGCATTTTTGATGTTCAGCCCATTGTATTTTACCTCATTGGCATTGGCCGAAAAAGTAACGTTCAGGTTATCGGGAATTAAAATTACACCATTTGAAGCCGTTGAACTGTTAGTGGCGCCATCTGAATACACCATAAATTCATCAGCCAAAATTTGCTTACTGCTCAGCTTAAAATTACCCTCGAGTTTGGCTTTATCATTTAAAACATAGTTGATTACGTTATTCAGGCTGCCGTTGAGTTTAAAATCAGACTGACCATAAGTGGCATTAAATTCATCAAAATTCATCTTGTCCTGGCGGAAAGAAAATACACCGTTTTTGATTAAAAAGCTTTTAGGGAATAAATCAGATTGGATATTCAAATCTTTAATACTCAGGGAACCGCTGTTTTGCAGTTTGCTATACCTGCCGGCCATGGCATCAGCCTGTAAACCTTTAAAGGAAACATTAGCGAAGATAACCCCATTAACCTGGTAACCTTTAACGGCAAAAAGCTTGTACATTTTACCGATATCAACCGTGCCTTTTGATGAAACGTTGTAGGCAATGTTCTCAAAATTATGCACGTCGGCCTTTAGTGTAAAAGGCTGACCTGCCATTTGAAAAGCAATCGGCTTAATGTTCAGTTTGGAGTTTTTTAAGGTTCCGTCGGTGTTAATCAGGTCGGCATCGATTTCAATCTGTTCTAAAGGCTGATCGAAATTTGGGGTTTTAATGCGGCCGTTATTGAGTTTAATACTGGCGGTGGTAACCGGGAAAAGCTTTTTGATTTTATTGTAAGGCCCCTTACTTTGTAGATCGATGTTCATGATGCCGCTTAGTTCGTAACCTTTAAGGGGATAAATGTTCTTGATATCGGCAAAGTTAATCAGCGATTTCAGCTGGATATCTACGGGCATATTTTCTGCAGTTTGCAGTTTGGCAAAGCCCCTGATATAGTTATTCAGCGCCTGGATATCGATATTTTCGATTGCCAGTTTGGTGTTTTTATAATCACCATCGGTATTAGAACCATTTATATTGAAGTTAACCTTATCAATAGCCGCGGGTAATGAAGGGTATTTGAAGTAACCACCCGTCATGCTCGCTTTTAGCGAAAATTTAGGCACGGTAGCAATAACGGTGTCTACCTGCCTGATGCCTGAACGTTGTACCTTTTTGGTGTATTTGCCATCGGCTTTGAGGTTGATATTTAAACGACCTTTGAGCTGCAGGTCATCCATATTCACCACCTTGGCCCATTTGGCCAAATCGATATTGGAGCGGGTATCGGTATAAATTTCGGGTGCCGATAAACCTTTAAGTTTGGTAACCGAAGCTACATAATCTTTACCTACGTTAAAATAAAGGCTATCCATATCAATCAGCAAACTATCGGGATTAAGACCAGGCAGCTTGGTTTTGAGATTTAAAAACAGGTTGCTGATTGGCTCGGGAGCATTGGGGTTTGAGATGTTACCATCGCGCACTTTCATGTTAAAAGCAAGCGTAGGCATGGTGTGTGTGGCTGCCAGGTATTTTCCAATAAGCGAGGCATTGATTTCGGCATAACCTTTAATTTTGGTTTTTTCTAACCTATCAGCAATTTCAGCGGGTAAGGCAGTGAAAATATTTTGTAAATCGGTTTCCTTTGCATTGGTTCTGAAGTCGATATCGTAACCATCTTTAAGGAAAGAAAAATGCCCCACAAAGCGGATGGGCAGCGAGTTAATCATCAGGTTATTCTCGTCGAAAATCAGGTTCAGCGAGTTGGTGTTTACCTTGGTAATGAGTTTCGCATTTATTTTTTTCTTGAGCAGATAAGGTGTATTGGCATAGTAAACATCCATTTGATCGATTGAGAGATTGCTCTTCAAATCGAAAATGGCATTGCTTAAATCGCCTTTTCCGGTATAATTAAGCCCTTGTGTGCGGATAATCATCGGAATAGACTTATCGTTATAAGTCAGGTTGCTGTTATTGATAAAGATACCCTCAATTTTTATGGCTGTTGCACTTTGTGCTTTAGGAGCAGTACTTTCTTTTTTGCTTTCATACACATTGTAGTTCGCATGACCTTTTTCGTCGGTAAGGATATTTATGCGTGCATCATCGAGGTAAAACTCATCAATTTTAACCTGTTTGGAGAATATCGAAAGCAGGTTGATACCCAGTGCCAGTTTTTTAGTATAAATCAACGTATCCTGTTGAAAAGGAGCCGATCCTTTCAGTAAAAATTCGTTCAGGTTTAATGTTAAAGAAGGGAAGTGGTTGAAAAAAGAAATATTGGTACTTTGAAACTTTACTTCGCCTTTTATGTTTTTATTAATGATTTGGGTAATCTCTTTGTTAACGGTTTGTGGGATTAAATAAGGGATAATAAATAAAAGTGCCAGTAGTGCCGCAAGGGTTATGGCCGTGATTTTTAAGAACTTTTTCAAGATATTAATATAAAGCGAGTTTCGGTTGCAAAGATACGCTTTAGATGAATTAGGAATAAAGATTTAACATTTTTTGTTTTACTGAATTTTTTAATACCTTTGTTCTGTAATAATAAAAGTTACAGTATGAATAGCAGTCATTTTTCTATATCGTTACACATTTTAACACTCCTCGATAAAGTGAACGGGCAGCTATTGAATTCGGAATATATTGCCGGAAGCATTAATTGTAACCCTGTTTTAGTACGGAAAGAGCTGGCTAATTTGCATAAACATGGTTTTGTACAAAGCAAAGAAGGGAAGGGCGGTGGCTCTACTTTAGCGAAAAGGCCAGCTGATATCAATCTGGGCGAGGTGTATAAAGCCGTTAAACAGAAAGGTTTGCTGGGCGAAAGCAAAAACGAACCTAATCCCGATTGTCCGGTAGGAAAACAAATTACCCAGCAGTTGAATAAATTGTATAACGATGCCGAAAATGCTCTGATTAAAGATCTCTCTTTAAAAACTTTGAAAGATTTTAGTCTGGGTTTTGATTAAAAAAATTTGATTTAAACTGTAATAAAAAATGTTACAATTTTGTAAGAGGAAACGGTTTGCAGTTGGCAATTTTCAGTTGGATCATGCTATTAACTATGAACTATTGACCAATGAACAGTTTTCAGTTGGCAATTAGTAGTTTTCAGTTGGATTGTGATATTGACAAATGAACCAATGACCAATGAACGAATAAGGAGTTCTCGGTTGGCAATTTTCAGTTGGACCATGCTATCAACTATGAACTATTGACTATGAACCAATGACCAATGAACCAATGACTAATGAACAAAAAATAAAACAATAAGCAGTGAGGGAGCTTAAAATCAATGTAATCCCCCAAATCTGTATAATCACTTAATAATATGAAAATAGCATTAATAGGAGCCTCAGGATTTGTAGGCAAAGCCATTCTAAATGAATTGGTAAACCGCGGAAATGAAGTAATCGCCATTGTGCGTGATACTGACAAAATTGAAAGTTCGGATGAAAAAGTAACGAAGGTAGCTGCAGATGTACTGGATACCGAAAAATTGACTGCCGCTTTAAGCGGTGCTGATGCTGTGGTAAGTGCTTTTAACGCCGGCTGGACAAACCCAAACTTATACAACGATACCGTTAAAGGTGCTGAGGCCATTCAGGCTGCGGTTAAAGCATCGGGTGTTAAACGTTACATCTTTATCGGCGGGGCAGGTACCTTGCAAATTGATGGGCACCAAATTGTAGATGGACCAAATTTCCCTGCCGAATATAAGCCGGGTGCAACTGCAGTGCGCGATTATTTCAACACACTGAAAAAAGAAACTGAACTGGATTGGTTGTTTTTTAGCCCGGCTATAGAGATGCACCAGGGCATCACCACTGGTCGTACTGGTAAATATCGTTTAGGCAAAACAAGTCCGGTGTTTAATGAAGCTGGCCGCTCTATTCTTTCGGTAGAAGATCTGGCCATTGTAATTGTTGATGAGCTCGAAAATAATGCGCATCACCAGGAGCAGTTTACCGCGGCATACTAGGGGAGCTGTTTTATTAACAATAGGTTGATAGTTTATGGTTCATAGTTTGACTGCCGAGTGATTTGGCTATTCAGCTATCAACTATGAGCTATCAACCTACAGTGAAGGTAATGCCAGGGTTTTGAAGATAGGAATCGACCTTTTCCATTTTTTTTATATTTTACTTATCTTCGTGGCATGTATCGCTTAATTAAACCAATATTCTTCAAGTTTGACCCCGAAAATGTACATTATTTTGTAGTAAAGCGGTTAAAATGGTTTAACGATAAGTTTCCTTTGGGTAAAACCATCATTCGCAGCAGCTTTGATTTTAATGTTAAAGGTCTTGAAAAAGAAGTTTTTGGGATTAAATTCCGAAATCCTGTTGGTCTTGCTGCCGGATTTGATAAAAATGGCGAATATGTAGAGCCCTTAAGTAATCTGGGCTTTGGTTTTATCGAGGTAGGTACGGTTACCCCAATGCCACAACCCGGAAATGATAAGCCACGGATGTTTCGTTTGCCAAATGATGAGGCTTTGATTAACCGTATGGGCTTTAATAACAAAGGAGTGGATGTAATGGCTGAGCGTTTACGCCTGCTAAAAGATAAGCATCCCGATATTGTTGTAGGCGGTAACATTGGTAAAAACAAAGCTACACCTAATGAGGATGCCGTAAGCGATTACATTAAGTGTTTCGACAGGCTTTTTGATGTGGTAGATTATTTTGTGGTAAATGTAAGTTCGCCAAATACACCGGGTCTGCGTGAGTTGCAGGAAAAAGAACCTTTAAAGAATATCCTCAATACCTTACAACAGCGCAACCTGAAAAACAATATTTCCCGGCCGATACTACTTAAAATTGCACCCGATTTATCCGATGCGCAATTAGATGATATTATCGAGATTGTAGCTGAGACCAAAATTGCAGGTATTATTGCCACCAACACGACCATTAGCCGCGAAAATCTGGCTACTGAGAAAGTATTGACTGATGAAACTGGCGGTTTAAGTGGTAAACCTGTTAAAGTGCGCTCAACCGAGGTAATCCGCTATCTTTCAGAAAAATCGAATAAAGCTTTCCCGATTATTGGAGTAGGAGGTATTCATTCTGCTAAAGATGCGCAAGAGAAGCTTGATGCAGGTGCCAGCCTGGTTCAATTGTATACCGGTTTTATCTACGAAGGTCCAGGCTTGATTAAAAACATCTGCAAAGCACTGGTAAACGTTAAAGCGTTAAGCTAGTTTTCTAGTGTAAGGTTATACGCTCAGTTCCTGGCTGGTAGTTTATTTTTTCGTTTTAGTTTTTATCTCACGTTTTTTGTCTGAAATTGATTTTACTATGGTTAGCCCGCGTTTAATCAGTTTTTTATCCTTAACTTTTGCTTCTGCATTGAGGTAAGCTTCTTTCATCAGGTCTTGGATAAAAGTTTGAGGGAAATTTTCTTTACCCGTTACCAAAATATAACGGTATTGATTTCCTTTTCCTAAAAGTATGTTGTTGGTATCTGTAAGCTCGCTACCCCAGTAAAAACCGAAATGAACATTTTTGCTTGTTCGTCCAACGGCTATTGAACAAAAAGTATGTCCAACCTTATCTGTTGGCGACCAACCGAAAGCAAGGGCATTATAATTGTCGTATATCAGCTCATTGGTTTGTGGGTAAAGTTGCCAGACAAAATCGCGCAGCCACATCACCAGGCTCGTAATTTCTTCGCCAAAGGGCTTTAAAAATATTAGCAGGTCTTTTGTTTGTTCTTTACTCATACCTTATGCTATTGGTTGTGCTTTACCGGGTTGTGGAGCAATATTATTTCTGTCTGCTCACCATTTCATTAATCCATATCGGGGCAAATGGAGAAGTACATCCTTTAGAAACCGGGTAATCGCGGTAAATGCCCAATTTTTCGCCTATGGCTAAAGCGCGTTCGCGATAGGCAGGATGGTTGATGCCAATGTGAGCTAAAGCAGTGTTCATGGTCCACTTGGTTTCTGGTGCCTCGTTGGTCATTTCGTTTTCAATACGGTTCAAAAGGGCAGGGATATCTAATCCTTCTGGTGCCCTGGCAATACGCCCGCTGGTTAAGCTCCAGCCTGCGCGGGCCAGCATTTTATCTCCGGAGTTCATCCATTTTTCGCGAAATTGTTCCTTTTCAGGGTATTCTTTAACTACGTAATTATAAAACCAGTCGGCAGCCCAGGCAAACTGTTCCGATGCCACCATTTTCTCTATTTCAGCTGGAGAAAGCTCCTTGGGTTTGAGGATTAAAATGGCCAGCATGCGTGCATCGATGTTACCGGTTTCCCAAAGTTCGAGCGCCAGCGCATGGTTGGTTTTAATCTTTTTGGCGAGGGTTCTGATATCACCCATTTTTACACCGTAAAGATCCTCGCGGGCGCCGTTTTTGATGTGCTGTTTACGTACTTTCTCGTCGGCAAGAGATTCGAGCTGCTTTAATACTTCGTTGCTGTTCATGTGCTGTAAAAATGGTGAGTTTATAAAGTTAAGATTTTTTAATTATTACAGCATCTCTATAATGGATGTTCGAATAAGAGTCAATGAAACAAATGCGATAGCTATCGGATCAAAGTGACGGCTGGGGGAGGTTTGATAGATTTTTGGTGGGGCCTTCGACAGGCTCAGGATGACAATTTTATTTATGATATCGGATCAGTGTAATGAATGGTATAATCTTAAAATAAAATTTATGAAAAAAAAGCATCTTTCATTACAAAAGATGCTAGTTATATTAATGATGTTAAGTTATTTTTTGCGTTTTAATCTTCCTTCCAAAGATTTTATTTTTTGATCTTGCTCATTAATCTTTTTATTAAGATTAATGATGTAGAGTGTCATTTCTTCTGTTTTTTGCAATAGTTTTAGTTGAAATTCTTTCATTTCTAATCCATTATTGATCATTTCTTTTTCAGATGCAATTTCGGGTAAATGCTGTTTGGTGGTAACAAATTTTTCAAGATCATCAAGTGGCATTAATTTGTAATCTTCGCTGAAAACAAAATCGCATCCTTGACTTACACATACTTTTACTTCCTGCGCTCGTATAGTACCTCCTACATCTAGTTTTACTGTTGGATTGGCAACACTGATGCCTACATTTCCGTCACCGCGTATAATAAAAGGAATGTAGTTGCCAGCCCCAATGTCTCTAACTTTAAAAAACGAACTTCTTAAGGCGTTTTCGCTGGTGCCAAAAGAATACACATCAATGTCTAGTCCATTGATTTGATCCATACTGCCCGGAATATTTAAAAGTAGTTTGGAGCAGTTTAATGCTTTTGCGCTAAAGTCGGTGTCTGTGTTATTCAGGTTTCCTGAATGCCAAATTCTATTCCAGCCTTTCCATGCATAATCCCATCTGCCAAAATAGAGTTCGTTTGTTGAAATTGGGTTAGTAATACTGGTGTAATTATTGGCGTCGAAGCCAAAATTCAATCCTTGATAATATGAAGAACCCAGTGTATTGTTTGTTGGGGTAACTGAAATCCATTGTCCATTAACAGTTGAGAAAGCATTGAGATTAGTTTCTACATTATCTTTCGAAAATTGAGATTTTGCAGAAAATGCATTGAGTAGGATAATGATTAAGATTGATAAGCGTTTTTTAGTTTTCATGTTTTTAATAAATTGGTTTATTTGAATATGTAAAAAATAAGGCACAAAAAAAAAGCATCCTTTGATCAGAAGGATGCTTTAAAATTTTTTGTTGCTAAAAACTATTTTGCCAAAGCAGCTAAAACAGCATTGTTTTTAGCTAATTGATCGTTTTTAGGTTGTGCAGAACGGCTTCCTAACTCGATGTTAGTTGCTCTTTTTAAAAATGCTACCTCTTGGTGAGCTGTATTTTTATTTCTTCTGTCTTTTCTTTTTAATCTGGTAACTGCCATGGTATTAACCTTTTATTATTTTATTTGTACAAATGGAGGTCGAGAGCGGATTCGAACCGCTGTAGAAGGTTTTGCAGACCTCTGCCTAGCCACTCGGCCACTCGACCTTAAATTCAAGGCTGCAAAAATAGTAATTATTAGTTAGCCCGCAAATATTATCTCAATAATTATCCAATTTAATTTCGAACTCGCACTAATTCAGCACAAAAGATTGCAGCACTCACTGCTACATTTAAAGATTCGGCTTCGCCAACCCGCGGTATGGTAACCGGTTTGGTTATTTTTTGGATTACTTCTGCCGATATGCCCTTGCCTTCATTGCCCAAAACAATTAAGCCTTCATTACCCCATTGGGTGTGATAAATCGATTCGCCATCTAACAAAGCCCCAAAAACCGGTACCGCAATATTAGCCAGTAAAGTTGGCAGGTCTTCTTCATAAATATTAATTCTCGCAAGCGAGCCCATAGTGGCCTGCACTGTTTTGGGGTTAAAAACCTCAACACAGTCTTTCGAACAGATGATTTGCTTAAAGCCAAACCAATCGGCCGTGCGGATAATGGTGCCCATATTACCAGGATCCTGTACGCCATCCAAAACCAAAGTAAACTGGTTTTTCAATTCGTTGCTGTTTAAGGTTTTGTTTTTGGGGATATGAACCAGTGCTAAAAAACCTTGTGGCGTTTGCAGCGTACTAATCTTGTCTAATTCAGCGTTGTTTACTTCAAATAAGTTTATATTTGCGGGTAATTTGGGTAACAAATTGTATTGTTCGCTGTTATAAAATATAGTATGAATGTGGTAGCTTGACTGAAAAAACTCCTGAATGGATTTGATGCCTTCAACAATAAATAAACCATGTTCTTTACGGTACTTTTTTTGATGTAACGACTTTATAAAACTAATCTGTGATTTTGAAAGCATACCAATACTTAATGAATTTTAAACTGAAAAGTACTGCAATATTACTATTTATTATTCTTTTAATTCAGGCCTGTTCATCAACTAAATACATTCCCGACTACCAATCGATTGTTAAAAAGGTAAGGATAGACAGCGTTGACGCCAAATTTGAAGAACAGGCATACAATTACGTTCAGAAAGATATCAGGCCAGCCTCTAAGTTGAGTATTAATGTGCCTTTGTACAATTTGTTCAATACGAGGGATGGCCGTTACAAAACCAACGATATTAAACCATTCGGTTCTCCGCCTGCAATTCTGGACAGTACCCTGGTAGAAATTTCGAGGACACAGATCCAAAAGTTTTTAAAAAGTAAAGGTTATCGTCAGGCCGATGTGAATGCAAGCATTAAAGTGGCCAATAAAAAAGCAGAAATTGTATTTACGGCCAAGCCGGGTCCGGCCTACATGGTTCAAAATATAAGCGATTCTATACCTAACGCGAATATCCGAAACCTCTACGAATCGAATAAAGCTAAAATTAGCCATTTGCATAAAGGTATGCAGTACGATGAGGATTCGTTAACTTACGAAAGGGAACAGATTTACCGGATTATGAAAGAGAATGGTTACTTCTATTTCCTGCGGCCTTACGTAACTTTTGATGTTTTTGGAGCCGAACCCAGCTCTAAAACCAATAAAATTGATTTAAACCTAAATGTGGCCGATCCCGAAAATGGTAGTCACAAACAGTTTAACATTGGTTATACCCACATGATTATTGCCCCCAATCCGGAAGGATTCCCGGATTCAGTAAGGTATAAATTGAGTAAGGATACCTTGAACGGCATTATTTTTACCGATTTTTCTAAACGTTATAGAAGAAACCCGATTGTACGCTACGATTTTCTGAAACAAGGCGAACTATACGATATCCGGAACGAAAACCTGACATACGACCGCTTGTACGAACTGAATGTGTTTAAAAATGTTAAGATCGATTATTTCAGGAGAGACAGTACTTCCAATAAAATCAATACCGTAATTCAGCTCATTCCACAAAAGGTAATGAGCAACAGGGTAGAAGGAGAGGTGCCTTTTAATGGTGGAACGGTTGGTTTTACCATTGGTAATACTTATACCAATAACAATATTTTCAGGGGTGCCGAGCGTTTCGAGCTCCAGGTTAAAGGCGGTTTACAATCACGTATTGGCAATGGGGCAAAGGTATTCAGCGATATTTACCAGCGCGATTTCTCGATCAGTGCCAGTATTTCGGTACCCAGGTTAATGATCCCGTTCTATAACCCTGTTTTGGGTGGTAATGGCATGCCGCATACTACTTTTGCTTCCAGTTACATTTATGCATTGCAAAAAGATGTTTCCGTAAGGCGGATTTTCATCAATTCGATTACTTACGATTGGTTTGAAACCAAATCTAAACTGCACTCATTTACACCTTTAAACTTTGAGTACCGTTTTGGTAACCTGGATCCAAATGTAGACTCTGCTACGATAGTAAATAACATTTATTATTCTACATTGCTAAACCGCAAGGATTTGACCTTAGGTATGAAATATACTTATACGCTAAATGCCGATAAACTAAATCAATATCGCACTTTTGTGTATTTAAGAGCAGGAATGGACATTGCGGGTAACTTATTGCAGGGAATTTCTAAATTAACCGGAGCTAAAAATGACCCCGCCAACGATGATCCTGCTAAGATATTTGGCTTACCATTTAACCAGTATATGCGGCCGGAGGTAGATATCAGGTGGTATAAACACTTAGGTGGCGACAGACAATTTATAGCCCGTTTAAATACTGGTGTGGCCTATGCCTATGGTAACTCTGTTTTAAACGGTATTCCTTTTGAAAAGCAGTTTTTTGCCGGAGGGTCGAACGGGATAAGGGCTTGGCAAGCCAGAACACTGGGGCCTGGAAACTACAACAGAGAGGTAATTAGCTCTGAAGCTTTCCGGAAGGCATTTTTTGGACTGGACCAGTTGGGTACCATGCGGCTTGAAACAAACTTTGAATACCGCTTTACTGTTGCCCGAAACTTTTTCGGTGCTACTTTAAAAGGAGCTGCATTTGTGGATGCCGGCAATATCTGGAATATTCGTAAAAGTGAATCAATCAGCGCCCAAGTTCCAGCATTGGATGAATTGACCATTTTTAAACTAAATAAATTCATTAAACAAATTGCGATTGGTACAGGGGTGGGTTTGCGCTACGATGTGCAGTATTTTGTGTTCAGGTTTGATGTCGGTTTAAAACTTAAAGACCCACAGTTTATCGGATCTGAACAGTGGGTAATCGGCAAATTTTTATCTGGTGCCAGAGATTTTAAAAATGCCTATAATTTAACCCATGCCCCCGATACTTACCGCTTTTTACAGTATAATTTCGGGATTGGTATGCCGTTCTAATTAATCGAACAGACTTGGGATTTTAGGTTTATCAGCAACATTTTTAAATGCAAATTCCTTATAGGGTTGCCACTTCTTGTCGATATGTTTATAAACGGAGAAAGCAGCAACCTGAAATTCGCGTTTAAACTTGCGGTCTTTAAAATCGCTTAAAATATCTTTAAAAACAGGTGGCTTCAGGTCTCTGAAAGCGAGTGTGAGGTGCGGGTTAAACTTGCTGCTGTCTTTTTTATCCAGCAGTTTTAAAGGCAATAATTCCTTTCTGATTTGTTTTTCCAGATTCATAATGCCTTCATTCCGTTCTACGTCTATATAAAAAGTATGCTCAGGAAAAGCATTGAAGTTTTTTAATACCTGATTAAAGGGCTTGAGAAAAGAAGCGGCATCGAGCGCATTGAAAAACTTCTTTTCTGCTTCTTGCGAAGATAGTTTTACCGGAGGATACAAAGTAATGTGTGCCGGCCGCTTTAACGATTCGTGTACGTTAAATTTGCCCGAAATGTAATTTCTGATCTCATCTACATCTTCAACGATAGATACGGACGGAACTAAACACACTAAAAAAAGATTTTCCATAGCGGTAAATTTACTAAAAATATTAGTAAAATGAAATAGGGAATTAATGTCGTTAAAAACGACAGGATATGAACACGCCCGTTGGAAACGGGCGTGAGCATTAATATTTGAGGGATTGTAAATAACTGTCAGCTGGTAACCGGTGACAGCACTAATTTATCAAATGAGGTTCTTTAAGCCATCAAAAATACTTTCGAAAAAGGTAGAAAGGTTAAGGCCATTGCTGTGGTTGAAATAAACAAATATTAAAAAAGCGATAACCACAAAAATGATGAGCTTACGGAAGGCAAAGGCGATAATAATCAATACAATGGGGATAATGAAGAGCCATAAACTGCTGATGGCATAAGGACTTAAATCGCTATCCTTTTTAAACACATAAACGAGCTTGCTGTGGGTGCCCGAATCGTTTTGGTGCTTAATGTAAACAAATGTCGATTTATCGATAGGCAAAGGCAGTACAGCTATACCATCGTTAAACTTTAAAACCTGTGTAAAGCCACTTACGCTAAAGGTATAGGTGCCGTTAATGTTTTCGTTGGGGTTATTGAGCGAATCGGCAGCTATAATAGCCAGCTTATTGTTTTTAAGCAGGTTTTCTTTAACCAGAAAATTATTGATGGCAGCATTTTGCGCCAGGCCTGAAAAACCAATTAAACAGAGGGAAAGCAAGAATAAGATTCGTTTCATTCGATAGAACGTTTATTGTAAATTAAATAACCGATATGCAATAATACACCATTTCTTTTAACTGCATCATTATATAAATTATAACTTAAACTTACCGGCCCCAGCGGAGAATGGTAAACCAGGCCGGCAGTAGCGGCATACCTGATTTTTGTAATGGCTTTAGCATAATCTACATTTTGCAGGCCGTTTAGTTCAAATTCTTTATGCGGTAAAAATAAATAACCTTCCAGTCTAAAATCAAGATTTTTTTTCACATTGTAAATGTTTTTAATACCGCCTGCAGCGTAAGTGGTAGCCCTGAATTTATCGAGGAATAAAGACCGGCTATCCTGTAGCGGATAAAATGCCGGAGCTACCAGCAGTGTTGAATAATAATTACTAAAAAGCGGCTGATTGGAAATTACGCCTTCAACAATATAGCCAAATGTGTAGCGGTTAAGGTGAAGGAAATAGTTTTCCTGCGTAAGTTTAATGCTTCCCCAATGGTGTAGCTGGCTGCTTCCGGGTACTTTAACAAAACCGGGCGTGTTGCGGAAAATATTGCCAGGGGTATAGTTTTCGCGCCCTGTAGTATAATTAAAACTGAGGGAGAAACTTTGCCCGCTGGTGGCATACTGTTTCCGGTTAAGCGAGTTTTTCTCGAAGTTTAACGAAGCCCTGAAACCGTTAAAGGTGGTTTGATCTAACAGATCGCCTACAGCAAAAGTATTGTTGGGGCTATACCGGTCGTTATTGTTGATAAAGGTAGAATGCAGTACAATTTTGGTGTTGTAGTTGAGTGGCATACCCATCATTAAATCAATCTTCCTGTCTGATTGTTCGATGTAAATTGGGCGAGGGTTTTCGATAAAAATCTGGCTGGTATTATAATAATTCCAGTGATTATAAGTAAGTTCTCCTGCTAAAAATAAAGGGAGTTTTGTTGGGTAATCGATACGGCCATTTAACTGTACCGATTCGTAAAAACGGCCCGAATAGAAACTGGTACCAAAAGTGTACGATTTGCGGTTAAGGTAATTGTATTCGGCACCCAAAAAAACATTGCTGATGGGCCGGGTCGAAATATTGCCGCCCAATTCGAGTTTGAAACTCTTTTTAGGCTGTGCCACGACTTCGAAAGTATAACTATCTGTTGCCGGCTGATAGGAGATTTTGGGATATACGGTTTCGAAAGTCTGGTCGGCTACCAGTTTGTAATAGCCGCGCTTAATGTCTTTTAAATCGAAGGTGGCTTTATCACTTTTAAAAAGCCGTTCTACATATTTTTTTTGCTGACTGTTTACCCCTGAAACAATGATATTGCTGAATTTGAGGTCGGGTTTACGGACATTGAATTTTTCCCTGCGCCGAGCCAGTTCTTCATCATTTACCCTGCGGCTAATTAAAGCTTTAATGCGCGGCATATCGGCCATGGTGGCATCGTAACCCTTTTTTATCAGTTCGGCTACCGGAGCAAAATTGGTTACGCTGTAGCCGGCTAAATTGGGCTGGATGTAAACCCCGTTTTTGCCAATCATGGTAGAATCTGATTTGGACAGGAACATATACACCAAAAAACGGTTCATTAAACGGTCGTCGATATTTTTAGGGTATTCGTTATAGGTTTTAGACGAAACGTTGGCACCGATTACAAAGTCGGGTTTAAAATCCTTTTCCATCACATCGGCAGGGAAATTATTGTAAAGCCCTCCGTCAAAAACATATTTTCCGTCCAATTTAATCGGGCGGTAAACAATTGGAACGGTCATGGTTGCCCTAACGGCTTCGGCCAGGCTTCCTTTGCTTACGGTGATGCTTTTTTGCGATAAAACATCAGCTGCCATACAGCGAAATGGTACAAAAAGATTGTCGAAATTATCTTTTGAAACCGCAGAAGCCTGCGAAAACAGTTCGAGAAAGGCAAAGTTTAAGGGAATATCGTTAATCAGGTTTGAGCGGAAACTAAAATGGAAACCGGTATCGATAGCCACTTTTGCCGTAAGCATGGAGGCATTTGGCGCTCTTTTTTGAAAATAAAAGGTATAATCGCTGGTGTAACGGCCATTTACCCAGTTTTGAAAATCATCGCTAAGGGCAATCTCTTCTATTTGCGCCGGACTATAGCCCGAAGCATACATGGCCCCAACAATACCACCCATTGAAGTACCGGTAATGTAATCAATCGGGATATGGTTTTCTTCCAGTGCTTTTAACGTCCCGATATGAGCCAGGCCTTTTGCGCCTCCTCCGCTAAACACAAGACCTACCTTTTGCGCGCGCAACTGGTTACAGCACAGAACGAAAAGTATCAGCAAAAATCTTTTAAAAGTTACCACACCTAAAAATAGGGTTTTCTTTTAAATTAATTCAATATGAGGATATTGTAGGTTAAAAATGATGCAAAACTTACCCAAAGGATATAGGGAATGAATAATAGCCCCGCCCGCTTGTCTATTCTGTAAAATGTAACAGCGTTTATCACTATAACAATAAGCAGCAGAATAATTTCGGCCATGGCAAAACCTATTTCGTGCAGGTAAAAGAAAATGAACGACCAGGCCAGGTTAAGCATGAGCTGGATTAAATATATGGCTACTGTCCGCGGGAAATGCGTAATCTGATCGCGTTTTATCCACACCAGATAGGCCGCAATACCAATAAGAATGTATAATGTTGTCCAAACAGGAGCAAAAAGCCAGTTTGGTGGGTTAAAAGCAGGTTTGTTTAAAGTCGGGTACCAGGTTTTAACGGATTGGGCAGTAGCCCAGCCGCCCAATGCACCTATACCAAGTGTGATGGCTATATTGACAATGAAAGCAAGAGGTTTAAATTTCATGGGATGGTTTTCAGTTTAAACAATAATAAATCCCAAATGTTTCCCGGCGTATTGGCGGCTACGCATTTTTGAACAAAAAAAAGCCCCTCAATAAATCGAGGGGCAGTTCTTATAATTGTTTTAGACGACTTATTTTGCTAATGTATTTGCAGTATTTTTGTTCCAGCTGCCAAAAGCATTTTTTGCAGAGGCTTTTGCTGTACTTAACTGCACATCTCCGGCAATGGTTAAATAGGTTTTTTCAGGAGAAATCTGGTTGTAAAAGCTTTGTACATCGGCTAATGTTAAAGCATTGATAGATTTTTCGTTCACGGTTTGGTCGTAATCGTAATCCTGTAATTTTAAACTGGTAATCAGTTTGGCCTTAGCTATATCGAAAGTTTTTTGATCTAAAGTTGCATTTTGGATCAATGCAGCCATTTTTGTCAGATCTTGCTCCAGATTAGCATTGGTTGTAGCCAGTTTACCGCTGTTATCTTTAAAGCTGATATTGGCATTTTTGGCAACACTTTCGTTCAATACCGCATTTAATAACTCAACTACACCATCTTTTTTACCTTCAAAAGCTTTTGCATCCAGTGTAAAACTAGAGTAAGCCTTAGGCGATCTGTCGTTTTCAGAAATAATGATGTTCATTCCGTTTTTAAGTTTAAAATCAACAGGCTCTTTAAAAGTCTGTGCTTTAACTGTATAAACCGATAGGAGAGATAGCGTTGAAAGTGTAATTGTTTTAATGGTGTTCATTTTATTTTTTTATTTTTTATGATTTACAAATTGTTTTTAATTGTTTAACAAATGTACGTTTGAATGATTTATTCGGCTATATCCAGGCGGTAGAAAGGCAAAAATCCTAGACGAACGGGCGTATATACGTGATGAAACGGATGACAGATTTCTGCAAAGATAATTTTTATTCATTTTGTTCATTATTTATTCATGCAAAATATTCCTCAAGGTTATGCTTAGTTTTATTTATGACGCTAAGCTGATAATATGAATTGTTTAATCGTTGATGATCACGCCATTGCGCGGCGTACGGTCAGCCATCTCTTGCAAATAGAACCATCGTTAAAGCTGGTTGCTGAATGTG
The DNA here is from genome assembly GCF_000812965.1 of Pedobacter kyungheensis. Taxonomy (GTDB): domain Bacteria; phylum Bacteroidota; class Bacteroidia; order Sphingobacteriales; family Sphingobacteriaceae; genus Pedobacter; species Pedobacter kyungheensis. Next base: position 27,598 of record NZ_JSYN01000027.1, on the reverse strand, counting down.
AAAATGCAAGCGAAGCTTATCGCAATCTTGCTGTTCACAAAATAGATTTATTGTTACTGGATATCGAAATGCCCGGCATATCGGGGATTGAATTGGTAAAAGGCCTGGGCGAAGCAAGACCACTCATTATATTTATCAGTGCCAAAAAAGACCATGCAGCGGAAGCTTTTGATTTAAATGTGGTTGATTTTATTACCAAACCCATTACACCCGATCGTTTTTTAAAAGCAATTACCAAAGCAAAGGAAGTTTACAATAGCAGCAACCTGTTTTTGGGCAATAAACAAGATGATTTTGTTTTTATTCGTGATGCGGGCGTAATCAGGCGGATCAGGCTCGACGAGATAAACTACCTGGAAGCCCAGGGCGATTATGTAAAGATTTATCAGAACGAGAAAACCTACGCTGTTCATTCTTCATTAAAATCAATTGAAGAAAAGCTGCCCGCTAAAATCTTTATTCGTGTACACCGTTCATTCATCGTTAATATTGGCCGGGTAGATACTGTTGAGGGGAATACCCTGATTATGCATAAAAATTTTGTGCCGGTATCTGATGCCTATAAAGCAGCTCTGAACAAGCGAATGCAAATCCTGTAACCGACATGAGCAGTGCAACAACGAAAGCGTCAAATCCGGGTGCCGATGTTTTGGTACTACAGCTGCAAAATGCCGAACAGCAACAACTGTTGGCTTGCCTGAAAGAAAATGATGTAAGCTTTGAAGTTGTGCAAAGTGAAACTGAAGCTTTCCAAATTCTGGAACAAACAGCTTTTAAACTGATTATTGTAGATCTGGCCATACTCGAAAACAGTGAATTTAGCCTTGTAAATAAAATACATGCGCAAGTGAGCTTAAATATTCCGGTTGTAGCTATCATTCCACATGATTCTGAAGCATTACAAAGCCATTGTTTTGAAGCAGGTGTAACCGGATGTTTTACGAAACCCATTTCGAAGATTGAAGTAATGGGAATCCTCACGCAGTTTTTGCAGGCCGAGACATTCCAGCGTCAAACCGCCGAAAACGAATCGGGGTATGAAACCATTGATTTAACTTACCTGAAAGAGGTGAGTATGGGGGATGTGGATTATGAACGGGAAATGACCACAAAGTTTATTGAAATTATTTCAACCGATCTGGAAGCATTAGATTTCTACCTGGCTGCCAACCGCTACAACGAACTTAAAGGTGTTGCCCATAAAATGCTTTCGACTATTTATGTAATGGGACTGGGCTCGAAAATGAGCACCCATCTGCATGCCATTGAGTTTGATCATTTAAGTAAAGCACAACTGGTACAACAGGTGCAACTGGTTGCTACCATCTGCAAAAAGGCAAAAGAAGAAGCACAGGCATTTTTAACCAGTTAAAGTTTGCCCATGCTTTATTTCTGTCGTTTAAGAAGCGTACTGATGATCAGGGTTCGAACTTAGTCGTTTGTTTCCAATAAAATCTTTTATCTCCCTGATGGTTTCTTCTGGCTCGCTGATATGCGGAAAATGCCCGGTTGCTTTCATTACCACCAGAAAATTATCGGGTGTGTTTTTATGGATGTACTCGCCTGTCGTTAATGGTGCCATCATATCACGTGCACTTTGTAAGGTAAGGCTTGGTATTTTTAATTTTCTTAAATTATCTCTGCAATCGGTTTTAAAAGTAGCCATTGCAAAGGCCAGGGCTACACTGGGTTCGGTAGATTCGAAACATTCCTGTAAAAAATCGGCTAGTTCTGGTTGCGAAGGCTTATCCATGATTACTGCTGCGATTGCTTTGCTCCAACCCAGATAATCGGAGGCAATGTGTTCAAAAATGGTTTCGATATCTTCGGCATTAAATCCACCAATATAATCTCCGTCGTTTAAGTACCGGGGCGATGGGCCAATGAATATGAGTTTTTTAAAGGCTTCAGGTTGTTGCAGTGCAGCAATCATGCCGATCATGCTGCTTACAGAATGGCCAATAAAAATGACATCCTTTAGTCCGAGGGCTTCAATAATATCGATTACATCGCAGGCATATCCTTCTAAAGTAGCGTATTTCCGTTTGTCGTACTGGCTCAAATCCGATTCACCTGAGCCAACATAGTCGAAAAGTACTACTTTATAATCTTCGAGGAATGCATTGACAATAAATTTCCATGAGTTTTGGTCGCAACCAAATCCGTGCGCAAACATAATCACCTGGCTACCTTCGCCAATGATTTTTACATTATTTCTAATCAGTATGGAATGCAATTGAGTATGATTTAATAAATTCTAAGATTAAGGTAGGCAATGTTGTGCTTATTTTATAAAAAAAGAAATAATGAACAATATGTAACGATAATGCATGAACAAGCTGTTTTTTGGATGTAATTATTATCTTCGTTAACATCCTTACTAAAACGATTAACCAAATATGAAGAAAAACATTACCCTGTTGCTTATTGCCTGCTTTTCAGTTTTTTACGCGAATGCGCAGGTAAACCTCAAATCATTTAAAAATAATGGAACTACTGTTGTTTCCAATAAAAAAGAGCTGGTTTTAACCTGGCCGGCTGGCGAAAGTGCTGTAGGGAAAATGATTTTAAACCTCGATAATGCGAAACCTTTGTTTACCAGTTTGCAGTTTGGCAAAAAAGGGGCGTTAAAAGAAATTGCAACCAATCTCGATCCGGCATTTGTACTTAGAGTAGGGAAACGTACTTTAAGCCCTTCGAGTGGGGGCTGGGATGTGTTTTTTGATCGTGTACCCACAAGGCCTTATACCACCAACCTCGTAAAATTTGAAAAAGGAGCAACCAGTGTAAGCACACAGGGTGCTCAAACCATTGTTAAAATAGCAAGTGTGAGCGCCGAAACTTTTAAAGGTGCTTTAGAAATTACCCTGTACAACGGCAGTCCACTGTTTAATGTGGCTGCGGTAGTGGCTACAGCAAAAGATTCGACAGCGATTTTGTATGATGCCGGATTGGTGAATAAAAAGGAAGTTTGGGCCAATGTAGCCTGGTCGGATGTAAAAGGAAATATTCTTAAAGATAAAGGTGTTAAAACAGATGCCAGTAAAAACCTGGAGGTAAAATACCGTACCGTAATAGGCGAAAACAATGGCGGAAGTTTAGCACTTTTCCCGGCGCCGCATCAATATTTCTATCCTTTGGACGAGGCCTTTAACCTGAAATTTACCTGGAAGGGTAGTAATTACTTAAACCTCATCCCTGATTTTGGTATCGGTATCAGGCAGGATCCTGTGGGTGATAAACGTTTTGTGCCCTGGTTTAATGCGCCACCCCATACTGCCCAAAGGCTTAATTTTTTCTGTTTACTGAGCACTGGCAAGGCTGATGCAGCGTTAACGGCAGTTAAAAAGTTTACCCACAACGATAGTTATGCGGTGTTGCCAGGTTATAAAACCATGGCAAGCCATTTTCACAATGAGTTTATTTCTGATGTGGTGTTGAGTGGTAAGCCAATTCCCGAAAAGCCTGAATTTGTAGATGTGCTTAAAAAAGCAGGATTAAACATTGTTAAACTGGCCGAATTTCACGGGCCTGGCCATCCGAAAGGACCAGATTCGATCCGTTTGAAAGAACTGGATGCTTTGTTTACCCAAACTAAAAGATTATCCGATCCCAATTTCTTATTGTTGCCGGGCGAAGAAGCCAATAATTTTTATGGCGGTCACTGGCTGGCATTTTTTCCTAAGCCGGTTTACTGGATCATGTCGAGAAATAATGATAAACCTTTCGAAACCAACGACCCGAAATATGGAAAGGTTTACCGCATTAACGATAAAGCCGAAATGTTAAAGCTCCTGGAAAAGGAGAAAGGTTTAGCATGGACTGCTCATGCCAGAACAAAAGCATCAACAGGTTATCCGGATAAATATAAAGATGAAGATTTTTTTAAGTCGGAAACTTTTATGGGAGCAGCGTGGAAAGCCATTCCGGCGGATCTCTCTTTGCCCACCTTAAGTAAACGTGTATTGAACCTGATGGACGATATGGCCAACTGGGGTTTGAAAAAACATGTAATTTCTGAAGCAGATATTTTTACCATTACCGAGCAGAACGAGATGTATGCCCATTTGAATGTAAATTACCTGCAAATGGATAAGGTGCCCAATTATGCCGATGGCTGGCAGCCCGTTTTGGATGTGATGCGCAAGGGGAAGTTTTTTGTTTCATCAGGCGAAGTGCTCATCCCCACATTTAGTATTAACGGAAAGGGGGCCGGCGAAACGTTAAAATTAGATCAGGCCGGCAAAGCCAATGTGAGTATGCAATTGAACTGGACATTTCCGATGAGTTTTGTAGAAATTGTATCGGGTGATGGGCAAAAAGTTTACCGTGACAAGATTAATTTAAATACCACACAGGCTTTTGGTAAAAAAGATTTTAAATGGCCGGTTAATTTAAAAGGCCGTAAATGGGTTAGGGTAGAAGCCTGGGATATTGCTACCAATGGTGCTTTTACGCAGATGGTTTGGCTGGAATAATAACTTCTTTGCCAATTGTCATTCTGAGGGTTAATTTATTTTATAAAAATCAATATAAGTGACAGCCTCTTCCGGGGTCGTCATTTCGAGCGGAGTGCAACGTAGCCGAGAAATCTGTTTAAATAGATTTCTCCATTCCGCCACCTGTGAAAACCGGTCGGCTCCAGTCGAAATGACGGTTTTCTATGGGGTCTGTCAATGGTAGTGCAACGAAGAATGTTTATAATAAACTAAACCACAGATAAAACGATGCACAGAGATAAAGATGTTCATTGTCCTTATTTGTAAGCTATCTACGGATACATTTTTTACAACTCATTTTACAATAATCGTCATTGCCAGCTTGATCCGATAGCTATCGGATGGCAATCTTAATGCGAATGCTGGTTATAGCTACCGTTGTAAGATTGCTTCCCAGAAAGTCGGGACAGGCTGTCGTTCCTTCTCGCAATGACGAATTTTTATTTGGATCCCTCCATAGTCCTCGTTACAAACGAGGACTATGGTAGCGTTCAGAATGACAGATCGGAGATCAAACCGCATCATCTTTAAACTTCCGGATGGCCAGGTAGAAAAAAGTAAGTGAATACAGCCCTGCCAGTAAACCAGCAGATATTGCCGATGGAGCGATACCAAAATCGTGGTTATTTGGAAAAGCGTAATGCAGTGCGAGCATACAGGTAAATACAATGGCTATGGTGCACAAGCTGTTTAACCCCGCTTTTTTTAAAATAAAAGGGTAACCTGTAATCTTTTCATCGAGTTTATAATGAATGGCTTCAGCATGCTGCAGCTCCTTAATTTTCTTTAGGATATCGAGCGTAATCATAAAGGGCAGCAGCAAAGACATAGGCAGTAAAAAACGGGCTAAATTTTGTTCACCGCTAAATAAATGCACTGCGTTTTGTGTTTTGAAAGCAAAATAAGGCACTACAGTATTGAGCACCGTATTGGGGATCAGGTGTATCAACAGGTTTTTGCGTACAAACTTATGCCAGTTTGATACTTTAGCCTGGGTATCTAATTCCAAATCAGACATTGGCCGGTTCATTTAAATTTTCCTGCATCAGTTTCATGGCTTTATCGCGTACCTGCCAGGCATCAAATTCCCTGAAAAAAGACTCATTAGACATGAACGAGAAATCCATTTCACCATTAAATGTACTCACCACTAAAGTGTTTGCATTACGCCAGGGAAAAGCAACAGTAGGGCTGTAAATGGTAATAATACTAAAATTTTGATAAGTTTTAGGGATATTTAACAAGCCCATGTTGCTCAGGGTAATATCGTGTTTGCCTTTGGTTGTTTTTAAAAAGCCAATCATTTTATTTACCGATGAGTGGAAATACTCGCTCATGTTCAGGAGATCATAAACTTTCATTTGAGCTACTTTAGCTTCCAGATCGGCCTTAAGTTCGCGGGCTTTGGTCCAGAACATATTTTCCTGCGGATGGAGCTTTAACTCCACAATGGGGGCAAAAGCAAACATGGTATCTGTTTTAATGGCTGGAACGAAACGCCTGATATCAACCGGGCAGATTACCTTTCCATGGGCTTTATCACCGCGTACTTGCTTAAATGCTTCCATAAAAGCTACACAAATTGCCGCATGTACCGAAGTTTGTTCGGCCTTACATTTTTGCAAAAGGTTTTCGGTGTCTGCAGCATTCATTTTCCAGTTAATGGCATAATTAAGTTGATCGCTGCTGTGGTAGGAGGTCGATTTAAAAAAGAAAAACAAACGGCCTAGTGTTGCAAAGATTTTTCCTTTAAAATGGCTGACTTTAGAGGGAGTAAAATCATCGGGCAGCAGTTCTTTAACTGAGCTAAAAGAAGGGTAAGGCAACAATTCTTGTTCAGGATCATCTATCAGCGCCATCAGTTCGCGCATTAAATTTAAAATGGTGGTTCCATCACAGATGCAATGTGGAAGCACCAGAAGTAAATCTGATTCAGTTTCGCCTTGTAGCCAAACTACCCGGGCCAGCGGCTCGCTGTTGTTGTTAAAAAGTTTATACCATTCTACTTTCGATTGCTGCAGCCAATCCTGATCGGAAGTACGTACCGAAATCCTCACCGGAATTTTTCCGATATTTTCGTTTAATACAAAGTAAGGTGCTTTACTGCTGATATCGATATTCATGCGCAGCAGTGGATGTTTTTGCTGGATTTTATAAAGTGCAAGGTGTAAATGCTCTCCGTTAATTTTGCCAGTTATTTTAGCCCCGAAAACACAGTTTAAGGGTGTTTTTGCATCAACATGCATAATTCTTTCGCCTAAAATTAATCTCCTTTTCATGCGGTAGCGGTTAAAATTTCAATGGGTTGTAAGATTTGGCTTTTAAGGATGGATATCACCTGCTCTTTGATCGCTTCAGCTTCAACAAATGGAACATAACCTTCACTGGCTACAAAAGTGAAATCCATTTGGTTGCGGTAGGTGGAGACAATCATGGTGGTGGTATTGCCCAGCGGGCCCATTACCGAAGGACTGAAAATGGTTTCTACTTCAAAATGCTGGTACTGGTGTTCAATGGCAATACGCCCGAGGTTAGAAAACATACAATCGTTACTCGATTTGCCGTACTTTAACAGGTTGGTAAAGTTCTGCAGCGCCGGATGACAGGATTCCATCATCATCATTAAGCTGTAGGGGTTAAGTTTGGCTGATTTGGTATCAACAACTGCTTGCAGAGTTTTTACCTGGCTTAAAAAATCCTTTTCCGGAAGAAGCGAAAGAACAATCATCAACCCGAAAGCAAAAATATTGTCTTTTTTAATCAGGGGATTAAAATTCCGGATATCGACCGGGAGCGATATTTTATTAAAGGCTTTTTCTTTGCGCACATTTTTAAATGCCATTAGTACGACCGCGCTGAGCAAGGTATTTACAGTAAATTGATTGGCTTTGCAGAATTGTACAATCTGACTCGTAAGTTCCTCATCAAATTTCCAGTGGAGCATAAAATCCCTTTTCCGTTCTACAGCTATTTTTTTCAGAGGAATGATCCACAAAGCAAGCGTCGCCATTTTGCCAATGATACTATTTTTGGTACGGTTGCGGTAGCTGTTCAGGATCTTGCCTGGGATTACGTCTTCAATTCCCATAATCGGGATTTCGCTGCCAATATGGCTATCCGGATCATCTAACAATTGCAGCAGCTCGGTTAAAATGGATAGGGCTGCAGTACCATCGCACAAACAGTGGTGAAAAACCAGCAGAAATTCGGAAACCAGATTACCTTTAACCCACACCACACGAAAAAGCGGCGCTGCTGTTGCATCGAAAAGCGTTTTCCACTCCTGGGCTGATTCCTCTTCCCAGGTTTGATCATCCAAGCGTTCAACTATCCTTATCGGTACCTTAAAATTTTCGGTGCGGTTGGTTACAAACCAAGGCTTTTTATCCTCGTCAAAACGTATGGCAGCCGATAACCAGGGATGTTTCTTCTGGATCCGGAATAAAGCAAATTTTAAATCTGCTTCGTTTATATTTCCTTTGATTTTGAAAGGTATAATCACGTTGAATGGGCTTGTGCCATCTCCGTACAACATTCTTTCGCCAAACAGGAGTTTTCTTTTCATATTGGTTAGTGTTATAAAGTTGATCGTCACCCTGAATTTATTTCAGGGTCTCAATAATAGGAGAGATGCTGAAATAAATCCGATAGCTATCGGATGGGAATCTGGATGCAAGCCGCTTTAAGATTCCCACTTTCGTGGGAATGACGATCCCAGCCAGAGGTTTATTAAACCGTTTCTAATCTTGTTGTTTTTGCAAAATCTTCTAACAATTGCACCGCTTTATCATTACCTCCGGCATCTATAAAGGTTTGTCTGATTTTCTGGGCTGCTTCACGGTATTTCGGGTTCTCTAAAAGCTCAAAAACGGTGGTACGCAATTCATCTGTACGCAAACGTTTATAGCGGATGCTAATACCACAGCCTGCCTGTTCAATCAATTTAGCCGTGTGGAAGTGATCGTAAGCAATAGGCGTAATCAGCATGGGCAAACCATTGGTGAAGGTATCGTTTACGGTATTAAACCCACCGTGGCAAATTACCGCATTCATGTGTGGCATCAGTTCTGATTGTGGGACAAAACCGTTTACAATAAAGTTATCGGGCCATTTTTCAAAAATATCGGGATTGGTTGCCGCTACAATGGTTACGGGCTGGTTTTCGAAAGCAGTAATCAGTTTCTGAAAAAATGCCGCACGAATATCGACCAGCAAAGTACCTAATGAAACAAAAATTTTAGGTGTGGTAACCTGTTTTAAACGTTCCCAATCGAAAGGGGCTAAATTGGGACGGCCTTTCACCGGACCAACAAAATGCATCTGCGGTGGTTTTTCTTCAAAACCGGCAAAGGTTTGCGAGGTAAAAACCATATTCAATTGGTGCGAATGGATGTGGATATCATCACTGTAAATGCCCACTTCTCTTTGTAAACCTTTTATCAGGTTTTGCTGCCATTCAAATATTTTTGGTGCACTATTGGCCGTATCGCCCATTACATCGGGTGGAACAGGGGTAGTGGTAACAGAAGGAATGCCTTTTAAATGCGCGCACAACGCACCGGCAAAAGTGATACAATCGTTAATGATCACATCGGGTTGCCAGCGGTCTACAAAATTGTTCAGGCCTTTCATCATCATTTTGGCAAAAGGTACATAGGTTTCTTCCAGGGCGAGTTTCATCACCTCCGGGCCAGAACAGGCAGGTCCATCATCCTGACGTTTTAATATGCGTTGTATTTCATCCTGATATTCTGCCAGGTCTGCTTCGGGGTAAATGAATTCGCCACCTTCGGGTAGGTGTGTTTGTGCCAGCGGGGTTATACCCAACCATTTTACTTCGTGGCCGCGGGCCAGTAAGCTTGCACCAATGCTCAGCGTTGGGCTAATGTGCCCGAAAAAAGGTGGAACAACAAAAAGGAATTTTGACATAGGATATTAGCTGATGAGTAGGTTTGAGGTTTTTTGACTTAATGCTTCCAATAAACCGGCAGCACTTGCTGTTCCGCCGGCATCGGTAAAAGATTGCTTAATTGCTTCGGCAGCTATCTTGTAGCTGCTTTCTTGCATTACTTTGTTTACGGCTTCTTTAAGGTGGCTGGCTTTAAAACGGTTAAAATTGAGTCGTTCACCTGCACCAACCCTGAATACACGTCCGGCCACATGACTTTGGTCATAAGCAATAGGAATCACCACCATTGGCAGGCCGTGCATTAAAGTTTCGCAAACTGTATTGTGGCCGCCATGGCAAACCACTGCATCAAGATGGGGCAGGAGGTCTAGCTGGGGTACTTCGCGTTGTACAGTGAAATTGGCAGGCCAGGTTTCGAATAAATCCGGATCGGATACAACCACCACGTGCAGATTTTCATTTGCAAAAGCTTCGGTTACTTTGGCGAAGAAATTTTTCTTGTGCTCATGATCGAAAGTGGTGCCAATACTCACCAGTATTTTAGGTTGGTTATTGGCATGGAAAGCTTCCCAATTGAAAGGAACATGAGTTTTACGGCGATTGAAAACCGGACCGATAAATTGATAATGTTCGGGCAATTCCATCTCGCCAAAAAATGCTTTCGAGGTAAATACCAGTGTTGCCAAAGTAGAGCAGGCAATAGAGCTGGCTTCGTGTATGCCGAACTCTTTTTGCAGTGCCACAATCTGGTTTACTTCCCATTCGTGCACTTTGGGCAGCTCATCCATTACTTTAATGGCTGCCGGTGCAGTAACCGAGGTTACATAAGGGTAATTTTTATTGGTAGCAGCAATCGCTCCGGCAAACATCTGGTTGTCGGTAATCACCAAATCGGGCTGATACTGATCGAGGAGACTTGCAATGCCTTCGTAACTGTGCCTGTTGAGCGGAATGAGTACTTCTTCGTATAGAAATTTGATGCTATCAATGCCGTACACGATTTTTTTGGTAATGATATCGAGGTATTTTTCTGAATCTTTTTTCTGCTGATCGTTTTGGTCGTAGCGGATAACGAGCAATTCGCCGCCAGCGGGAAGTTTGGCGCCTAAAGATTGGTCTAATGTGATCCAGGCTACGCGGTGCCCCCTTTCGAGCAAGGCTGTGCCCATGCTGAGCGTGGGATTGATATGACCAGTTAGGGGAGGAACAACAAATACGAATTTTGCCATTGATGTTTAATTAGGTGTTTCCTTGAAAAAATGAAATAATGCTTCTGCAATAACCAAAGGCTCCTGAATCGGGATGTTGTGATCGCCCGGAACTGCAATTAACGACGCCTGATCCATTATGCCTTCCAGTTGCTTACCTGCATTGAGGCAGTTAGAATCGGTTCCATAGAGCAATAAAGTTGGCTGTTCAATGGTTGGAATTGCCGCACTAGCAAAAAAGCCCTTTTCCAGTTCCATATCGGCTTTGATCGAAGTCTGGTAAAACAGGTACTCGTACATGCGGTGGTTGCGTTCCATTTGCCTTTTACCCATTTTCACTTTGGTGGTGTCGGTAAAATTTTCGACATAATGCTCCAGAAATTCGCGGCTGTACTCGTCAATAATCCCACGGGTTTTATCATCGTTGGGATCTGGTGCTTCTATAACCGCCAGTTTATGAATGCGCTCAGGAAAGCGGATAGCCATTTTTAAGGCGATTAGCCCACCAAAACTGTAACCGCCTAAATGCACTTTTTTAAGCTCAAGCGCCTCCATTAAATGCAGCAGGTCGTCAGTCATACTTTCAAGGTCGTAGCCCTCCAAAACCTTTTCGCTCATGCCGTGGCTTTTTAAATCATACAGCACTACATGAAATTGAGTGGCGAGCAAAGGGGCGATGTTAAAATAATAGACAGAGAGGTTACTGAACATCCCGTGAATGAGGATGATGGTTTCAGCCGCACCTTTGTTGAGCTCCTGAATATGAACCGATTTGCCGTTTACAGTTAAGATTGGCATTCTTCGATGTAAGAAATGATCATACCCAGGTTTAAATTAATCAGCTGGTCTAAATCCATTGCCGATAACCAGCCGGTAAAATCAATCTGTTCGCCAAAATGGGCTTTAATTTTCTCTGAAAAAGACACGATTTCGATGCTGTCCATCTCCAGGTCTTTTGTAAAAGAGCTTTCAGGGCTGATATCCATTTCTTCAACAAATTCCTCTCCGATTACTTCGGTGATAAATTTTTTCATGAGATCAAAAATCTCTTCGCGGCTCATTTTTGTAGTTATAGTGTCCATCCGATGATATAGTTTTTATGTTTGATTGTTTTAATGATGATGTTATTGATGGTTAATTCTTCGCCATTTACCACCTCAACGGTATAGGCTTTAGGGTTGCCCTGCAGGCCTTTGCCCAGGTATTTGCCATATGCTTCTTTGGCTACCCAGAAGCGGGTGGCCCATTCTGTTTTATCGCGGTCGGCCAGTAAAGCCATTTCGTGATCGTTAAAAACCAGATCGAAAAAGCCCGGACTACGCTCTTCTATATTTTCGATGTCGATGCCCACTGGCCGACCCAAACGGGCAATGCCCACTGCATCGGTTCCTTTATGTGCAATAGAAATTTCAATGCCTTCGGTTAAACCTCCTTTTACATTGGGTTTGTTCACATCGTCGGCATAGATCTCGAAAGTAATGGGATAACAAGCCTGCTGTTTTTGGGTATTCAGCAGGTTGCGCACCGCATCTTTGGCGGCCACGCGGCTAATCATCCAGGTTCTGCGCTTGTTGGGCAAAAGGTTGTTATGGTGTTTTTTTTCGGTTTGGTTAAAGTACCTTTTCAGGATAAAATCCCAGGAAACTACACGCGAATAGGCATTCCCAAAAATGAAAACCCCGGGGGCCACTTCTGTCGATAAACGGTTGTGTAGTGGCGACATTGAAACATTCCAAAGCGGCTCATCTATTTCCAGTCGACGGTTTTGCCAGCCGGTTATGATGAGCCAGGTAAGGCCATTTCTTTTCATTACAATATCTGCCGTAGCGAATTCATCGTTCAGCTCAGTCAATACACAAGTACATTCGAACGTGCCTTGTTGGTCGGCCATATCGCCAAAAAATTCTATTTCCTGAATTTTAACCGGGAAGGCAATCCTGTCTTTTGCTAAAGTGAGTTGCAGCCATAAGCCAAACAATTGTCCGGCGTTATCTAGTAATGAACCTTTTCCTCCGGATGCTTCAATAATTCCGGTTATACCTTTTTCGCCAACAGCCACCAGTTTTTTGATGCCCTGATAAAGGGGGCCATGGAACATGTGTGCATCGTAAATCTGCTCTGTTGTGCGGTCGATATCCAGTTTTTGGCCAATATCGAAATGGCGGTTAGGCACCTGGTTGAGTTGTGCTGCCAGTTGAACTTCAGCGTTGGCAAAACGTTCGAGGTTCAGGTAAACCCGCTGTGTATCTCTCCACTCGCCAGTTACGGTTTCGCGGAAAGGTTTAACCACATTCATCCACTGAAAAACGCGCATATTCATGATTTTCTGCACTTTTTCTGCCGGCGATTGCGCATTGGCAATTTCGGCAAAGACTTCAAAAATCATCGTCATTGGAATTACCGGGTCCATATCTTCTACCGTTGGCCAGCCTTTTGGTTGCCGCAAAAGCGAGTGATCGATCAGGTAAGGGGAATTATCCAGGCTCACATCAAGCGTTTGGCTAAAAGCTTTCCTTTCTGGTAGCTGCGGTGCAGGTGGTAACCATTGGCCGGGTTGATCGGTTTGTAGCGCTGCATTTTCGAAAAGTTCGAGCATCTCGTTTTGCATGCTGATCATTTCGAGCACGTTGTCATTAAAGGCCTGCAAAACCGGATGTTTAGCCGCGATTGCAGGTTGAGGTGGAGCTGCCTGCGGCTGTTTTAGGGTTAGGCCTTTAAGCGTTTGCAGATTGTGAATAATGGGCGAGCCCAGTTCGAGTTTAATGCCTTTGTTTTTTTGTGGTTGGGCAGATTTAATTTGTCCTAGAAAAGCCGATCCAACTGTTTTTCCTTCAATAAAAAGAGCAGCCAATACACGTTGCAATTGTGTAATACCCGAACGGATTGGTACATTGGCACTAATGGTGCTAAAATCTTTTCCTTTTAGCGTATCATCAATAAAACCGACTAAGCCACCAGAGCCTACCTGAATAAAAACACGCGCACCTTCTTGGTACAGTTTTTCGGTAAGTTCGCGGAAACGGACTGGTTTAATAAGGTGCTCGGCGCTCAGCTGGCGGATGGCTTCAAAACCTTCGGGATAGGTTTCAAGTGTAGTTGCCGACCACAGCGGCGTAGTGGTTTTGCGGAATTGCATATCCTGCATACCCGCTAAAATCAATTCCAGCTTATCTGCTACAAAAGGCGAGTGGAAACCCGATTGGAAAGGCAGAATCTGGTGAAAGATTTGCCTGGTCTTTAGAATCGGAACCAATTCTTCGAGCGCGGTTTTACTCCCGCATAAAATAACCTGTTGCGGGCAGTTATCGTTAGAGAGGTATAAATTTTCAATTGTATTCAGGATAGGTTGCAAGGTATCTAAACCACAACCCACCGCAATAAAACGCGAATCTTTCAGTTCGAAAGTTTCGGGGTTGAGCACACTCAGTAAGTGCATCACCGAGCTTTCTTCGGCCAATTCTGATGATCGCGCAGCTAGCCATTCGCCAAGGCTGTGCCCGGCATTCATATCGGGTTTAATCCCCAATTGTTTTAAAGCCTGATCCAGTACACTGCTTTTGTTCAGTATTTTTAGCGCTTCGCTCAGCAGGCCGTCGCTTGTTTCATTTTCGTCGGTTGTGATATTAAAATATTGGGCCACCGATTTAAATTCTCCTCCGGCGAGGCCATCTAAACCCGGAAATACGAAAGCGATTTTTCCATTGTTGGCCAACAAAGGCGCATTGGTGTACCAGATGTCCTGTTTGTTGCGCCAGGGAGCGTTTTTGATCACTATTTTTAAGGCCTTGGCCAACCGCTCGGAACTTGGGTTAAATACGGCCAAACGGAAATTTCCGGAGCCGATACTGAAATCCTGATTTTCGAGCGAAGTGATTAAAGCTTCGTGACTCGGCCTGGCCAGGATCAAAACTTCGTCTTTTTTGGGTATATCGAAAGCACTTAAAACCACATGGGCATTGATACCACCAAAGCCAAAAGCATTAACAGCGGCTAGTTTGGGCAATCCCGATTGATCCCAGTCGGTTGCATTTTGAACGGCAGAAAAGCGTGTTTCGGCGAGTTGAGCTAAAGGCTCAGTGCAATGCAAAGTGGGTGGGATAATGCCATGATATAAGGCCAAGCTCGATTTAATTAACCCTGCAATTCCTGCTGCGGGCATGGCATGGCCAATATTTGATTTAACAGAGCCGATGCCGGCTTTTGGAAGATCAGCATCGGTACCAAAAAATTGTTTTAACGTTTCTACTTCGGTTTTATCGCCCAGGGGTGTTCCGGTTCCGTGGGCTTCCAGATAGCCAATGTTGCTGTATTCGAGGCCCGCATTTTCCCAGGCCTCACTAACGGCTTTTAACTGGCCTTTAACCGAAGGGCTCATCACGCTGGTGCCACTGCCATCGCTGCTAACACCAACACCTTTAATAACCGAATAAATTTTATCCTGATCGCGGATAGCATCTTCGAGGCGTTTCAGTACCACAAATCCGGCACCTTCACCAATAATTAATCCATCTGCACTTTGATCAAAAGGTTTTATTTTAGCCTGTTTGGATAAAGCACCCAGTTGCGAAAATATACTCCAGAATGCCGCGTTTTGGCCCAGGTGCACGCCACCTGCAATAACCATGTTGCAACGGCCGCTGTTAAGTTCCTGCACGGCATGATCTACTGCAATGAGCGAGCTGGCACAGGCTGCATCTAAAGTAAAGGCCAAACCGCCCAGATTGAGCCGGTTGGCTACCAGAGAGGCTACAAGGTTTGGAATCAGGCCCATGGCGGTATCGGCACTGAAACGGCCTTTACGCAATTGAAATTCGTGCTTCACCTTTTCAAGCTCTGTTTCAGTAAGCTGGGGCATCAGGTCTTTTAAAATGCTCGAAATCTGCTCGCCGGTGCGTACAATTTCTATCGCACGGGTTGCCCCAGGCCCCACATAATTGCCTTTTCCGATAATGATTCCGGTTTTATCAAGTGTATACTTTTTTTCGAATACTCCTGCATCTTCCAGCGCCTGATGAACCAGGTCTAGCGTAAGCAGGTGGTCGGGTTCGGTACCTTCAACAGCTAGCGGCAAAATGCCAAAGCGTTGCGGATCGAACTGGTAATCGGGAATAAAACCGCCACGGTTACAGTAAAACCGGTCGACACCGGTTTCCGGTTTTCCAAAATGGACTGGATCAATGCGGTCGGCAGGTACCTCCTGTGTCGAATCTACCTTGTGCAGAATGTTTTCCCAAAAGGTTTGCAGATCCTTTGCACCAGGAAAAATGCACGACATTCCAATAATGGCTACATCACTTTTTTTCATATTGCTGTGGAGTTGCGCCATTTTAAGTCCAGGTGTTGCCAGCCATAATTAATACCTGACTTTCTTTACCGTATTTCAGTTCGTTCAGGAACGTTTCCATGCCATCCTGCAAAGGAATAAGGGCAATGCCTCTACGCTGGTATTCCTTTTCAAGCGTTGGCGAAACCATGCCGGCACCTTTCCATGGCCCCCAGTTAATGGCCATTACCTTGCCCTGTATTTTTTGCTTCAGGGCCCAGGCGTATTTATCCATCACACTATTGGCGGCCGCATAATCGGTTTGACCGCGGTTTCCGTAAACAGAAGCGATGCTTGAGAAAAGGATTACGAATTGGGTTTCGGGGCGCAGTTTTTCGGCCAGTACACGTAGCGGTGTTACTTTGGTATCGAAAACACGGCCAAATGATTCAGGCGTTTTGCTGTGAAAAAGCTTATCTTCCAGTAAACCTGCACCATGCACCACACCATCTATGCGGCCGTGTTCATCGTAAACCTGATTGATTAAGCGGGTTAGGGCATCTTCATCTTTCAGGTCTAACGATTCGTAAGCTACTGTTGATCCACCTTCTTCCAGCATCGCAATACAGCGTAAAATCTGGTTGTTTTTGTATAAACGATTGGTTTCCTGTTCAATTTCGGCTGGTTTTTTAATCTCGCCCTGCGCAATCAGGTATTTTTTAATTTCATCTTTGGTTTTAAAGCCTGAAGTAGCTTCGTTGTTTAAACCTACCGGACTTGCTGAGCGGCCAACCAAAATGTATTTACAAGGGTAATCTTTAGCAAAGTGGATCATCAGTTCGGCGGTAATGCCTTGTGCGCCACCCAATACCAATACTACAGCGTCTTTATCCAGATGGATGTGCGCATCGGTTTCGGTACTTAACTGCGTAGGGATTAGCTCCATAATGTGGCGTTTGTGATCGTTGTAGATAATCTCCGAAGGTTTATCCGGATTTAAGATTTCATTCAGCGCCATGTTCGCAATTTCATCGGCCGACATTTTAGTCTCCAGGCTAATGAAACGACATTTAGTATGCTCATATTCGCGGTCGAGGCTTTTGAAGAAACCTGAGTAGCCCTGGTAATTTCTCAGGAAAGAAATATCAGACTGATCGTTAAAATAGCGTTTGGTATCGGCAATCAGGTACACCCATTTAACGGTCTCGAAATTGAGCTTCTTAATGGTTGCAAAATGATCAAGAATGCCCGATTTATTTTGTGCCTCAAACATGTTCATGATGATAAGTCCCTGATAGCCTTCCAGCGGATCGTCGAAATTCACTACATCGGCAATAGCGCCATGTTTTTCCAGAAGCTTTTTGATTTTAAGGGCCTGTCCGCCACCATCATCGGTTAAAGCAAAACGCTGTCCCTTTAAAATAGCTGCTTCGGTAACGGTTAAGGCTGCAGGAGTAAGCTCAAATCTCAAACGCGATAATTTTTCTTTAACGGCTTGATCGTCGATGCTCTCCTCAATAAGCTTTTTTGCTTCGATAAGCACCTCCGAGCTTTCAGCTTCTACATCGGCAATCCAGTTTACCAGGCTGCTTAAGGTTTTAATAGCAGCCAGTTTTTCGGTTAAATCATCAGCTTGTTCACCTGCACTGCCGAAACCAATTTTTTCTTTTAACGAAGCAATAATCTCCATCCTTTTGATTGAATCGATACTTAAATCGGCTTCAAGGTCTAAATCCATACCGAGCATTTCTTTCGGATAACCGGTTTTTTCGCTCACCACGTCTAAAATAACCGAGGTTAGCTGATTTAAGGAAAGCTTAGCCGGTTCAGTTGAGTTAACTGCCTGTACTGGTTGTGGGGCTGCTGGCGTAGCTGTTTTAGCCTGCGAATTTTCTGTAATCCAATTCACCAGACTGTTTAAGGTTTTCAGTCCTGCCAGTTGCTCCATAATTTTATCTTCGGGTAGGTTAAGCTGGGCAAAACCACCCAGTTCGGTACGCAAAGCACCAATAATTTCTACCCTTTTAATCGAATCGATACTTAAATCTGCTTCCAGATCCATTTCCATGCCGAGCATTTCCTGTGGATAACCGGTTTTATCGCTCACAATTTGTAAAAGCACCAGTTTCAGGTCTTTTTGCTCCGTTACCGGGGCAACTGCCTGCAGATTTTGAACAGGTTGTGTTAATTGCTGTGCAGCCGGGATTGTTTCTATACGGATAGGTTGTGGCGCCTGATAGGTATTTAATGGTTGCTGATACTGGATTTGTGGCAGGGCAGGAGCCTGGCCTAAAAAGGAAAGCATTACATCGCGTTGCGCCTGAATCAGCGCTTTCATGCTTTGCAGGTATTCCTGCATCATCAGGTCTTTGGCCGAGCCGGATACCTGTTGATTTTCTATTGGGGTAGTAGTGTTATTCATAAGCATAATAGGTTTAGTAATGGGAGTTGCGCCATAAGCAGGGAGCTTGCCGGTTGATGGAACCGCATGCTGGCCGTTTACCTGCCAGATGGCCGGGCTTTTTTTGTATAATTCGGGCTCATCGATTTTTATCAGTTTAGCATCGCGGCCCTCAAAAAGTTTTTCAATTAATATTTCGCGACCTGTAGCCATGTAGCCTGCCAGCGTACCTAACAGGTGACTTAATTTGTTTTGCCCCTGATCTTCGGCGTGTAAAATCACTTCATCCTGGCCAATGCAGGCTTTGGTTAAGCCGCTTAACACTTTGCCTGGGCCAACTTCAATAAAAATGCGCGCACCTTCGGCATACATATCTTTCAATTCATCTACAAAAAGAACAGGCTGGATCAGGTGATCGGTTAAACGTTCTTTAATGGCTGCGGCTTGGGTTGGATAAGCTTTTGCGGTAGTGTTAGACCATACTGGTGTATGCAGGTTGTTAAAGTTTACCTGAGCGAGTACATCCTGATACAATGTTTTTGATTTAGCCACCAGCGGACTATGAAATGCACAAGCTACTTCTAACGGGCGGAAAGAAACTTTGGCTTCTTTTAGCGCTGCAGATAGTTGCCCGATAGCCGCTGTACAGCCTGCAATAACGCACTGGGTAGGGGCATTGAAGTTTACCGGATAAATTTCTTTGCTATCTCCGATCAGTTGTTTTAGATCTTCGGGTTTGGCACTTACAGCCAGCATGGTCCCCGGATCGCCATTTTCCACCGCATTTAAAATAGCCAGCGCCCTTTGCGTACTTAAATGCACCAGTTCTTTCTCATCAAAAGCACCTGCAAAACAAAGCGCAGGTAATTCGCCATAACTATGGCCGGCAACCATATCGGGTACAATGCCCAGCGATTTTAAGAAATTGGCAATGGCGAGGTCGACAATACCCAGTAAGGGTTGTGCCATGCGGGTATCTTTAATGCGTTCTTTCTGCGCTTTTGCCTCAGCCTCTGTAAAAACGGTATTCGGGAAGAGTATTTTTTCATATTCCGGATGATCTTTTAACAATTTCCTCATTTGCGGGAAAACCACAAAAAGATCTCGGGCCATGTTTACGCGCTGACTGCCTTGTCCCGGGAACATAAAAGCTACTTTACCATCATGTTTTTTGGTGAGGTAAGTGTCTTTGCTTTCTACGCCCGATAAAACAAGGTCAATTTTCATCACCAGGTCTTCAGCATGGTTGGCCACAATACTCAGTTGAACAGGCTTGCCATCGGCAGTGGCCAAACTAAAAGCAATATCTTTCAGCTCGATCTGATCGTTCAGCTCCAATATGTTTTTAACCTGAATAATGCGGTTTTTAGCTTCTTCGTAAGTATCACCCCTGAAAACGAAAAGTTCAGAAGGCCACGATTTTAAGATGGAATGCCCCGTTGTGGTATTTTTGCCGCTTTCGAGTACAGCGTGGAAATTAGTGCCACCAAAACCAAAAGCACTTACGCCTGCATAACGTTTGTCATCCATCCATAAACCGGCTTCGGTATGAAATGCAAAAGGACTGGTTGCTGCATTATAGATGCTATTTGGGGTTTTGAGGTTAATGGTTGGCGGTTTTATCCCGTGGTAAACCGATAGTGAAGTTTTAATCAAGCCCGCAATACCAGCAGCACATTTGGTGTGACCAATTTGTGTTTTAACCGAACCCAAATGCGTTTGACCAGCGGTTGCTCCCGATTGGTTTAGCATATCGGTCAATGCGCTGATTTCTGTTTTATCGCCAACTACCGTTCCGGTGCCATGGGCTTCTACCAAACCCAGTAACGAAGGCGTAATTCCGGCCTGACTATAAGCCCTTTCGAGCGCATTTACCTGTCCGTTTTTACGCGGCGCGGTTAAACCAAGGCTTTTCCCATCGCTTGATCCGCCTACACCTTTAATAATCGAATAAATGGTATCGCCATCTTTTAGCGCATCTTCGTATCGTTTTAATACCACCATGGCAATACCTTCGCCCAGTGCAATGCCATCGGCTTCGGTATCAAAAGTGGCGCAACGGCCTTTTTTAGAAAGCGCGTGCGTGCTCGAGAACATCAGGTAATCGTTAATGCCATTGTGCAGGTCTGCGCCTCCCGCCAAAACCATGTCTGATTTCTCTAAAAACAGCTCCTGGCAGGCAAGATCAATCGCTGCAAGTGATGAAGCGCAGGCAGCATCTACTGTGTAATTTCTACCGCCCAGATTAAGCCTGTTGGTGATTCTGCCCGAAATTACATTCGCCAAAATGCCTGGGAAAGAATCTTCAGTTGTTTTAGGTAAGGCAGCATCAACCTCGGCTGGCATTTCGCCAAAAACCTGTTTGTAATAGCCCCTGAAGCTATAACTGTTGGCCAGGTCGTTTCCGCCTTCGGCACCGATAATAACCGAAACATTTTCGTTATCCATGCCACCATCAGTATATCCTGCATGCTGTAAAGCCTGTTTGGCTACCAGTAAACTGAGCAGCTGGGTTGGTTCGATAGCTGCTAAGGATTGTGGCGGAATACCAAACTCGAGCGGATCAAAATCAATTGTAGGGATAAAACCACCCCATTTGGAGTGCGACATATCGCCAGCGGTTGAATCGGGGTTATAATAAAGTGCTTTGTTCCACCTTTCGTCGGGTACTTCGGTTACCGAATCTTTACCCAGAATAATGTTTCGCCAGTATTCCTCGAGGTTTTTAGCCCCAGGGAAAATACAGGCCATGCCCACAATGGCCACATCAAGGGCCTGCGATTTATTTTCGGGAGGAGCAGGCAAAGCCGCATTTAAAATATGGTTATAGTTTTGATCGGCAACATCCTGGTGAAGCTCCAGCAGTGACATGACGTTCTTGTGCATTGTTGCAACCTGACCGATCATGTACATGCCCAAATCGGTTTGTCCGGCCTGGTCAATTTTAACCAGTTCATCGCCACGTCTTTCTATTCCTTTGGCTGCAATACGCAAACGGCCCACATTCAGGGTTTCGAGTTTTGACCAGATTTCTTTTTTATCCAGTCCGGCGGCCTGCATTTTTTGTTTTTCTTCGTTAAAGAAGCCCGCGAAAGCAGAGTTTAAACAGCGGGTTTCATGCCCTGGAGAGGTTTCTAAAAGCACCGTTTCGCTGGCATTTAAGGCTTCCTGCTGAAATTGGTCTAAAATAGCGCCAGTGCTTACCGCTTCTCTAGTGTAGAGGTAGGCTGTACCCATCAATACACCGATTTTCATGCCTTTGGCTGCCAATGGAGCGGCCATCACCGAAATAAAGGCGGTAGAAAAGGCATCATGAATACCACCGGCAAAGAAAACGCTGATGCTTTCGGGATTTTCTTCTTTTAATAAGCGTTCAATCTGTTTTTCCCACAATACCATGCTGGAAAGCGGGCCTACATGACCGCCACACTCGCGGCCTTCAAATACAAAGCGTTTGGCCCCTTCCTTCAAAAACATATCCAGCAGCGAAGCTGAAGGCACATGTAAAAAGGTTTTGATGCCTGCTTTTTCAAAAGGTTTGGCCTGCGAAGGACGTCCGCCGGCAATTAATAAAACGGGAGGTTTGGCATTTAAGATGTATTGCTGTTGTTCATCTCGAAGTTCCTGAGGAGCAAAACCTAAAATACCTACGCCCCAGGTTTTTTCGCCGGCCAGTTTTTTGGTTTCTTCGATCAGGTTTTTAGCCGGATTGCCTTTTAACAAAGAAAGGGCAATAAACGAAAGTGCACCTGCTTCAGTAACGGCATGGGCAAAGGGAGCCACATCGCTTACCCGGGTCATTGGTCCTTGGGCAATGGGGTAGGTGATGTTTAAATCCTGGGCTAATGCATTGTTGGCTTTGATGATATTAATGGCTTTTGCTTGTTTCAGGTGTCCGTAAATGGCCTCCTGAAGTCCAAAAACCAGCTTATTAAGCTTTTTATATTTGTTTACCAGATCAATAGATAAAGCGATATCCTGCCCCATTGGGAGATAATGCTTTTCCAGATCATAACCTTTAAAGTATTGTTGCAGGGTGGAGTAAGCAGCATCATCGGCCAGTACGGGCGAATTGGGGCGAACCAGTACGCGGCAACCATTAATTAATTTGGTTTCTGTGCCACTTAATTTTCCGAAGATGTTTTTAAGTGCTGCAGGCGCCTGGCATTCAGGAAACATGGCCAATTGGCTATCGAGAATAATACCGGCTGCACCTTGGGCCATTACCGAAGCTGCTGTATGGATGCCGATACCGCCCTGAACCCAAACCGGCAGATTACCAACGGCCTGAATTACCCGCTGAAAAAGGATGAAAGATGATTCGTAAGCTACACAGCCTGCCCCTTCATTTCCTTTTACAATAATGCCCGCTGCACCACTTTGCCCGGCGGCTAAGGCCGTTTCTAGATCAAAAACCTGGTAAAGTATTTTAGCATGTGCTTGAGTGGGAATTGTTAAGCCATAAGGTGCAATAATCAGGCTTACCTGCTGGGGTAAAGGAATACCTGCTAATGCCTGCGAATGGATGCAGACCCCAAAGTCGGAGACCCCGGATTGTATGGTTGATTGAAGGGCTAGTTCGGCTTCTTCAAGGCAATGCCCCAGACTAAGTACCGGAAAGCTGCCTGCTTTTTGTAAATCGTAAACCAGTCTACTATCGGGGATTTCGAAAGGCGTTACTCCAATGATGGCGTGTTTGTTCATGGCTTTAGATTTGAATCTTCTACTTTGTTTGGTGGATGACTTATGTGCGGTATAATGGTTCTTTATACCGGCTTTTAATACGCAGTATTACAGCTTTTTAGCGATGAATTTACTGTGTAGTATTAATTAGACCAAGGTACAAATTGGCCGATTTAGATTACTGAAAATGTAACTGAATGAATGAACTGAATAATTAAGAAAGACTAAAAGGTTCGTTATAGATAAAATGAATTTTCTGAACAGGAATGATGTTGTTTAAGTTAATATGGAGTGTTTTTTGAGTTTTTTAAGCTTTAGAAGCCAGAAATTAAACCGTTATTGATTTAATATTATCAATTGGTTAATTTGTTAGGTTTATTTGGGAATGGATTGGGGTATTTAATCGTTATACTCACGGTTTACGGGAAGAGTAATTGCTAATCATGCTTCTTTCTGGAGATTTTTTGGTGTAAATTCTGTTTTCTTTGTCATTTTTTGGTATTAGCGACCGGTCTGAAATCTTTATTAAAAAAATGGTGAAAAAACAACGAGTAGTTTTAATACTACATAATATTGTTTTTCATAAGGGTTGGTTAGACTGATTTTATCATTTTTTTAGCAGCTTGGTTAGCACTAAGTGTATTAAAACTTCAGCAATTAAAAGATCTGGGGATTAGTGGTTTAATTGGGAAATGTTTTCATATATTCGTGTTATAATCGTCTATATGACGTTTAATTTAACCAGATTCAAAAAGTTATTCCGGCAAGGTGTTATCATTGCGGCCGGCATCAATTTAAATTATGAGCATTCAGCAATTTATAAAACCATTTGTTGTGTTAGGGTTATTGACTAATTTGTCGCAGGCCCAGCAGAAAACCAATTACAAATTTGATTTCGGACCAGGTAAGGTGGCTCAGGGCTACACACAGGTTTTACCTACAGATACCTATAGTAAAGAAAAAGGATGGGGATTTGATTTTGACTCAAAAGTTAATGCTGAAGATAATGGTGGGAAAAATTACCTGACTAGCGATCTGGTTAAAAGCGATAAGCCCTTTTATTTCTCTGTAGCCTTACCAGAAGGCAATTATAAAGTTACGGTTACCCTTGGCGATCCTAAAAATGCAGCGCTCACAACGGTAAAAGCCGAATCGCGCAGGCTCATGCTCGAGAATATTAAAACCACAGCTGGTCAATCGTTAAGCAAAACCTTTGTGGTAAACATTAAGGATAAAAATATTATCGGTGGGCAGGTTGTCGGCCTAAAACCCCGCGAATTGACGAAACTCGATTGGGATGATAAACTGACTTTAGAGTTCGATCAGCAAACGGCTTTGCAGGCCATCGAAATTACTAAGGCAGAAGATCAGGTGACGGTTTTTCTTGCAGGAAATTCGACTGTGGTAAACCAGGACGATGAGCCATGGGCATCATGGGGGCAGATGATCCCAAGGTTTTTTAAGCCTGGCGTAGCCATAGCCAACCATGCTGAATCGGGTTTAACACTGGGCTCTTTCGCCGGAAGCAGGCGCTTAGCAAAGATCCTGAGTATCATGAAGCCTGGCGATTACCTGTTTGTTGAATTTGGTCATAACGACCAGAAAGAAAAAGGCCCTGATGATGGGGCATACAAATCTTACACTAATAGGCTGAAAACCTTTATCAGTGAGACAAAGAAAAAAGGTGGTATTCCGGTTATCGTAACCTCTACCAGCCGTCGTTCTTTTGGACCTGATGGTAAAATTGTAAATTCTTTAGGCGATTTTCCTGAAGCAGCACGTAAAGTGGCTGCCGAAGAAAAAGTGGCTTTAATTGATTTAAATGCCATGACTACTACTTTATTTAACACCCTGGGCGAAGAACCTTCAAAAAAGGCTTTTGTACATTATCCGGCCAACAGCTACCCCGGTCAGGATAAAGCGCTGGCTGATAATACCCATTTTAATCCCTATGGCGCTTACGAAATTGCACAATGCATTATTTTAGGCATTAAAGAGCAGAAACTGGGCATTGCAAAATATCTGGTTAATGATCTGCCGAAATTTGATCCGGCTAAGCCAGACGATGCAAACAACTGGCACTGGCCCGAAAGTCCGAAAAGTAGTGTGGTTAAACCCGATGGCAACTAACAGATGAGGAAGATGAAAACCATACTTGCATTTTTGCTTTTTTCTTCGTCGGTTACTGTTTTTGGGCAAACTGCTTTGCAGCCTTTTGCTTTAAACGAAGTTAAATTGTTAGCAAGCCCCTTTAAGCAGGCGCAGCAAACCGATTTAAAATATATGTTGTCGCTGAATGCCGATCGTTTGCTGGCTCCTTATTTAAGGGAGGCAGGATTAACACCCAAGGAACAATCCTATGGTAATTGGGAAAATACAGGCTTGGATGGTCATATTGGTGGTCATTATTTATCGGCTATTTCTTTAATGTATGCTGCTACCGGCGATGTACGTTTAAAGGAAAGGTTAAATTACATGATTGCAGAGCTGGCCAAATGCCAGAACCAAAACGGTGATGGTTATCTGGCAGGCATCCCCGGCGGAAAAGAAATCTGGAAGCAGATAAAAGCCGGAAATATCCAATCTTCGAGTTTCTCGCTTAATGGCAAATGGGTGCCTTTGTACAATATCCACAAAATTTACGCTGGATTGTACGATGCTTATGCCGTTGCCGGAAATGAACAGGCCAAACAAATGTTGATTAAATTAACCGATTGGTGCGTTAATTTAGTAGCGGGTTTATCCGATCAGCAGGTACAGGAATTGCTTAAGAGCGAGCATGGTGGGTTAAATGAAACTTTTGCCCATGTGTATGCAATTACGGGCGAGATCAGGTACCTAAAACTTGCACGGCGCTTTTCTGATCAGAAGATTCTGCAGCCGCTTTTAAAAAATACCGATGCTTTAAATGGCCTGCATGCCAATACACAAATTCCCAAAGTAATCGGGTTTGAGCAGATTGCATTACTCGATAAGGATACGGCCTGGGCCAATGCTGCTAATTTCTTCTGGAAAACCGTTACCGAACACCGTACTGTGGCCATTGGCGGAAACAGTGTGCGCGAACATTTCCATCCGGCAAATGATTTTTCATCTATGACCGAATCGCGCGAAGGTCCGGAGACCTGTAATTCGTACAATATGTTGAAACTCACCAAACAGTTGTTTCTGGCTAATCCGTCAAATACTTATCTCGATTATTATGAACGTACGCTTTACAACCATATCCTTTCTTCTCAAAGGCCTGAAGGCGGTTTTGTGTATTTTACGCCGATGCGCCCGGGGCATTACCGAACTTATTCCAGTGCGCAGGAAAGTTTCTGGTGCTGTGTAGGCTCCGGACTGGAGAATCATGGTAAATATGGCGAACTGATTTATGCCCACAAGGCGAACGACATCTATGTTAACCTTTTTATCCCTTCGGTTTTAAACTGGAAAGAAAAAGGTATTCAGCTTACACAGCAAACACTTTTCCCCAATGCGGAAAGTACTACCCTTAAACTTCAGTTAAAAAATAAACAACGCTTTGCCATGCATTTTCGCTACCCATCGTGGATAAATAAAGGTAAAATGGAAGTTTGGGTAAATGGCAAAAAAGTAGCTTTTAAAAACGATAACAATGGTTATGCAGCTATTGATAGGAGCTGGGCCAATGGTGATGTGGTTAAACTGGTATTGCCCATGCACACCAGTACCGAATTTATGCCTGATGGCTCGGATTGGGTCGCTTTTCTACGTGGTCCGGTTGTATTGGGTGCTACGCTGGATAGCCTTTCACAGCCCAATTTAACCGCTGATGGAAGCCGTATGGGACACATTGCTTCCGGTGCATTATTCCCGATGAGCGATGCGCCCCTGGTTACGGGGGATAAGGAATCGCTGGCTAAGGAAATTACTTTAACTGAACCCCAAAGTTTAACTTTTAGTGCTAAGCATGCCATTTATCAGCCCCGTTACCATAATTTAAAACTGGTACCTTTTTACACGCTAGCCGAAAAGCGTTATGTAGTTTATTTCCCATACAGCACCACTAAGGATTTACCTGAAAGGGCAAAAGCAATTAAAGCAGCTGAAGAGGCGAAAATGAAAATTGAACAGGAAACAGTTGATTTGGTGAATACCGGCGAGCAGCAGCCTGAATCTGATCATAACTTTAAAGGAGAACAGACCGATAACGGCACTTTTGAAGAACGCCATTTTAGAAACGGTAAAGGCTGGTTCAGTTATACGCTTAAAAATAAAAACCTGCAGGCTAACAAGCTAAGTCTGACCTACTACGGAAAAGAAAAAAACAGAAGCTTTTCTATTTTGGTTAACGGTATCGTTGTTGAACAGGTGAAGCTGAGTGGCGATAAGGGAAATGTTTTTTATACACAGGAGTACCGTATTCCGAAGGAATTGTTAAAAACCGAGCTGGAAGTGAAGTTTGTGGCAGACGCTGGCTCAGCTATAGCGAATGTGTATGAAGTGAGGCTGGTGAAGTAGGAATTGGTTAAGGTGGTCTGTGCGGACACAGACCACTAGATTATCGTCATCCTGAACTCCCGCCTGGCCAGTCGGACAGGTGTTTCAGGACCTCACTGTTAATGGTTTTACTCGAGATTGAAGAGATGCTGAAACAAGTTCAGCATGACG
>NZ_JSYN01000026.1 GCF_000812965.1 Pedobacter kyungheensis | reverse complement strand
AAAGATTGCTTCGTCGGCTGAAAAAGCCTTCTCGCAATGACGAAATTCTTAGGTGTCTGTCAATGGTAGCGAACCCGATAGCTATCGGGTGCAACGAAGTCGAGAACCCGAAGGCTCAGCGAAGCTAAATCTATCTCAAGATAGATCTCTCCGCTCCACTGCGTTCCGGTCGAGATGACGACGCTTTGTTTTTTAGTTAAACCCTATTTATTAAAAGCGTTCCAACCCTGGGCTTTTAACTCATGTACATTATTAGATTTAGAAACCATTTTACAACCCGAATTTTTATCAGTAACATGACCAATTACGGTGATATCTACATCGTGTTTCAATTTTTTATAATCATCCTGGCTAATGGTAAATAATAACTCATAATCTTCGCCACCACTTAAAGCACAAACGGTTGGGTCGATTCCCAGTTCACGCGCGGTTTCATAGGTCATCGGATCTAGAGGAATTTTTTCTTCGTAAATGGTAATGCCTTTATCACTTTCAGTGGCCAGGTGCAAAATTTCTGAAGCCAAACCATCCGAAATATCAATCATCGAAGTAGGTTTAATATCCATTTCTTCCAAAAGCGCCACAATATCCATGCGTGCTTCAGGTTTTAACTGGCGCTCAATAATATAATCTTTACCTTCCAGATCGGGCTGGATTTGAGGGTTTTCCAAATAAATTAATTTTTCGCGCTCTAATATTTGCAGCCCCATATAGGCACCACCCAAATCGCCAGAAACACAAAGCAAATCGTTTTCCTGAGCACCATTCCGGTATACCACTTTATCGGCATCGGCATAGCCAATACTGGTAATGCTGATTACAAGGCCCTGCTTACTCGATGAAGTATCGCCGCCAATTAAATCGATATTGTATTTATTGCAGGCCAGTTCAATTCCTTTATAAATTTCTTCAACAGCTTCTAATGGAAACTTACTCGAAACACCAATAGAAACTGTAATCTGGCTGGCCTTTCCGTTCATCGCATAAATATCGCTCAGGTTTACCTGTACTGCTTTGTAACCCAGGTGGATTAAAGGCACATAAGCCAGATCGAAATGTATACCTTCCAGCAAAAGATCTGTCGATACCAGTGTTTGTTTTCCTTTCGAATCCAAAACGGCTGCATCATCCCCAATACCTTTTACCGAATAATCATTTCTGATTTTAAAATTTGTGGTTAAGTGTTTGATTAAACCAAACTCTCCCAATTGATTAATATCTGTACGTTCTTTATTTTCAAACATATACTTGTTCTTTCTTTTTATAATAACTCTATCTACCGTCATGCTGAACTTGTTTCAGCATCTCTCAATTAGGCTCTGAAACAAATCCGATAGCTATCGGAATCAGCTTGACGAATTACCTTTTTCCATCCAATTCTTTCCTTCTGTAAACCTGGCAATTAACATGGCGGCGACATTATCGCCGGTTGCATTCAGCAAAGTTGCCATCGGATCAACCAATGTACCGATAATCATAGCGGGTGGCAAAGCTTCAGGTGGTAGTTGGTAAGCCGAAATCATCAATAATTCGCCAATATAACCACCATTCGGTATTCCCCCCTCAACAATACTTACCAAAACCGTAATGCCTAGTGCCAGAATGATGGTATCAACATGTGCCAAATCTTTTCCAAAAATGGCAAAAACAACAACAATTTTAACAATCGAACTAATACTCGATCCGTCTTTGTGCAGGGTAGAGCCGAGCGGAATGGTTACATTGGTAATGTAAGCCGGTACACCCATTTTCGTAGTTCCATCTAAATTTGCCGGAATAGTTGCAATGCTACTGCAGGTTCCAATTGCGGTTAAAGAAGGTACAATATTGTTTTTCCAAAATATTTTGATGGCTTTAAATCCCCCGGCTATAAAAGCATAAAGGGTAAAAAACACCACAAAATAAAATGCGCCAACCCCATAATACAAACCAAGCGCTTTGGCATAAGTACCAAAAAGTTGCGGACCAAAAACCCCCACCTGATACGCAAAATAGGCTCCTAAACCGATAGGTCCCAGTTTCATGATCAGGATGATTAATTTTTTCATCACCTCATTGCCTGATACCAGGAATTTTTTAAATCCCTCGCCGGATTCTTCGGCATATAAGGTCGAAAAACCAACCAAAACTGAAAAAATAATCAGCGCAAGCATATTTTTGCGACTGCCAATTTCATAAAATTCGCCAACTGTAAAAAGCTGGGTCATTTGTTGGCCAACCGACTGTATTTTAGTGGTTTCTTCTGGTAAATTACCGGCAGCAAGTTGCTGATGAATAGGAAAAACCCAGCTGGCCACTAATGTTAAAATGGCAGAAATTAAAATGGTGCCCAGAAAAACCAAAACCATAATGGTTAATAGCTTTCCTAATTTTTTTGACCGGTCTATATTTGCAATGGCCGACGAAACCGCAAAAAATACCAACGGAATTACTGCCGTAAACAACAGGTTTAAAAATATATCGCCCAGGGGTTTTATACTTTCAACACTTTTCCCAAAAATTAAACCGACAATGCTCCCCACTGTAATACCAGCCAAAAGCCACAATAAACCCGAATAATTTTTAAGGATGTTGTTCTTTTCCATTTTCTATCGTTATGTCAGTCTGAGCTTGTCGAAGACTATAGCACTTCGACAGGCTCAGTGTGACAAGTATTTATAAACCCAGCTCTGCCGAAATATCGAGCATTCTTTGAATCGGTTTACGGGCCTGCTCAATAATATGCTCAGGTACAGTAACTTCCGGATAACCATTTTTAATACATAAATATAGTTTTTCCAGCGTATTTCTTTTCATATACGGACAATCGTTACAGGCACAACTGTTATTGGGCGGCGCCGGAATAAAAGTTTTATCCGGATTTGCCTTTTCCATCTGGTGGATAATACCACTTTCGGTAGCTACAATAAACTCAGTTGCCGGGTTGCTAATGGTATATTTTAACAAACCAGTGGTAGAACCTACATAATCAGCCATTTTTAAAATCACTTCTTCACATTCCGGATGCGCAATAAATTTAGCATTCGGATGGCGTTCTTTCAGTTTAGTAATTTTTTCCTGCGAGAAAATTTCATGTACCATACAGGCACCGTTCCACAATACCAGATCCCTTCCGGTTTTTTTTGCTACATAAGCACCTAGATTCCGATCAGGCCCGAAAATAATTTTCTGATCTTTAGGTAAACTTTGCACAATCTGCACCGCATTGGTACTGGTACATACAATATCACTTAAAGCTTTTAATTCGGCCGTACAGTTTACATAGGTGATTACCAGGTGGTCGGGATATTTTTCCTTAAATTTCTTAAAGAGGTGAGGTGGACAACTATCTGCTAAAGAGCAACCTGCCTTTACATCGGGTAATAAAACCTTTTTATCAGGCGATAAAATCTTTGCCGTTTCGGCCATAAAATGCACACCTGCAAATACAATTACATCAGCATCTGTTTTAGCAGCCTCTTGTGATAAACCTAAACTATCGCCAATATAATCAGCAATATCCTGAATATCAGGTTCTTGATAGTAGTGTGCCAGAATAATTGCATTCTTTTCCTTTTTTAAACGCTCAATCTCTGCGAAAAGATCGAGTGTAGGATCAATTTCTTCTTCTGCGAAACCTTTTTTATTGATTTCTTCTAAGACATCTATGTTCATTATTAAATTTTCCTTTTTTGAATTTTGACGTTGGTCAAAGATAAAGCTTTCCACGTCTCAATAATTAATAAGTATTTTTAAATAAATAATTCTTGTTTGTTTATTAGTGTGTTGATAATGTTGGCAAGTTCAGAAAATTCTTTCTTTAAGATAAGTTATTAATCGTTTACTAACATTTAGATTACATTTTTCTAATATCATAAGTTTGATTTTCAGGCTTATCGAAAATCGCTTCAATTTTTATCAATATCGGAATGTTAATTGTTTATAAGTGGGGAAAAAGTTAATTACTTGTAGAAAGCTGCTTAAAAATTGCGCAAAAGATTGTGGCAAATTGTGTTTTTAGAGTAGCTTTAAACATTCAAATTTATTTGTTAGGATAATTTAGACACAGAGTTAACAGTTATTCAATAGTTATTAACATCGTGGATAAAGTAAATGTTTTTATTAATGAGAAAAGTAGATTTTCTGGTAATTGGCTCTGGTATAGCAGGTTTGAGTTTTGCACTTAAAGCAGCAAAATATGGTAAGGTTTTAATCGTCACGAAATCAAATGAAGACGAATCGAACACAAAATACGCTCAGGGAGGCGTTGCCGTGGTTGTGGATAAAGATGATTCTTTTGAAAAACATATTGATGATACGCTGATTGCCGGAGATGGATTATGCGATCCAAAAATTGTGGAAATCGTTGTAAAAGAGGGGCCTCAGCGAATTCAGGAGATTATAGATTATGGTATAAACTTCGATAAAGACAATGCTGGTTTTTACGATCTGGCGAAGGAGGGAGGCCATTCTGAGCACCGTGTTTTGCACTATAAAGACATTACCGGTTATGAGATTGAACGTGTTTTATTGAAGGAAATTCATGCCAATCCGAACATAGAGATATTAACACATTACTTCGCACTGGAGCTAATAACCCAACATCACCTGGGTGAGTTTGTGGATAAACGTACAGAAGATATTAACTGTTATGGGATATATGCCTTTAACACAGAGCTTAACGATGTGGAAAAGATTGTGGCAAATGTGACTGTAATGGCTTCGGGGGGGGCCGGACATGTTTATTCTGCAACAACCAATCCGGTTATTGCCACTGGTGATGGAATGGCGATGGTATACCGTGCAAAAGGAAAAGTGAGAAATATGGAATTTATTCAGTTCCATCCAACCGCTTTATACCATCCGGGTGAATATCCTTCTTTCTTAATTTCAGAAGCTGTACGGGGTTTTGGTGGCGTTTTAAGGAGAAAGAATGGCGAAGAGTTTATGCATGAGTACGACGAGCGTAAATCGCTTGCACCGCGTGATATAGTGGCCAGGGCTGTGGATAATGAAATGAAGAAGTCAGGTGACGATTTTGTGTACCTGGATATCACCATGCGCAAAAAGGCCGATATTTTGAAACATTTCCCTAACATTTATGCCAAGTGCTTATCTATAGGTATAGATATGACTAAAGATTATATCCCGGTTACACCAGCTTCTCATTACATGTGTGGTGGTATTTTGGTTGATGAGTATGGCCGTTCTTCTATTAAAAATTTATATGCCTGTGGAGAATGTTCTTCAACAGGGTTGCATGGGGCTAACCGTCTGGCTTCCAATTCGTTACTTGAAGCTACAGTTTTTGCACACCGCATTTATCAGGATGCAATAGAGAATTTTAAAAATAATGTTATACCAGATCACATACCGGATTGGGATTCGAAAGGTGTAACGCAGAGCAACGAAGATGTTTTAGTTACCCACAATTTAAGGGAATTACAAAAAGTAATGGGAGATTATGTGGGTATTGTGCGTTCTGATTTTCGTTTGGAAAGGGCACATCGCCGTTTATTTTTAATTTATCAGGAAACAGAAGAATTTTATAAAAAGAATAAAGTATCGGTTAAGCTTTGTGAGCTGCGTAATGTAATACAAACGGCTTACCTGGTTATAAAATCGGCCATGCAGCGTAAAGAGAGCAGGGGATTGCATTTTACAACCGATTATCCTAACCATGCTAAGGAACTAACAGATACTATTTTTTAATTTATCCGCTATGCTGGTCCGATAGCTATCGGACTTGTTTCAGCATCTCTGACTTTTTATTAACTGTCATCATTTAATTGCCCTTTTGTAAATTAAGTGGAGTACAATACTATAGATTTAAATAAAATTATGCCTTTAATACTACCTGTAAAAGATAAATACCCGCAAATTGGAACTGACAATTTTATTGCTGAAAATGCCACGATAGTTGGCGATGTTGTGATGGGGGATAAATGCTCAGTATGGTTTAATGCCGTAATCAGAGGTGATGTAAACGCAATTACGATTGGTAATGAAACTAATATCCAGGATGGAGCTGTTATTCATGCTACTTATTTAAAAGCTTCTACACATATCGGAAACCGCGTATCAGTAGGGCATAATGCCATCGTACATGGTTGTACGGTACAAGATCATGTTTTAATTGGCATGGGGGCAATTGTAATGGATCATGCTGTAATTGAAGAGTATTGTATCATTGCGGCCGGTGCTGTGGTACTGGAGAATACCGTATGTGAGAGTGGCCATTTATATGCTGGTACGCCTGCAAAAAAAATAAAGCCCATTACTGAAGAGCAAAGGGCTTTATTAAATAAGTTGCCTGATAATTATATTATGTATTCGGGGTGGTTTACCTCCTGATATATGTCATTTCGAGCGGATTGCAACGGAGTCGAGAACCCGAAGGCTCAGCGAAGTTAAATCTATTAGTTTGGTTAATAGATTTCTCCGCTACGGTCGAAATGACGGGTTCTTCTGTGAGGAACTATGCTTTTAAGGTCCTTTGGGCGGTGCTGGTATCACCAAAGGATCTTCGCGTTCCCAGTTGGGTTTTAAATCCATTAAAGCCTTTAAATACCATACTTTTTCGGGCTGAAAGCCTTCTTTTACATTTCCGGTATCCCAGATGCCGTTTTTATTTTCATCGTAAATTACCCTTAACATATACTTTCCTGCAGGGTATTTGGAGAAGGTAATTTTTGAATTTTTAGCTACCGGAAACGATTTGATAATGTCTTTTTTCTCGTTTAAGAACTGTACTACATAACGTTTACTGGTATCGGGTACGGTAACATTCAATACTAGTGTAGTATAGGCATCCGCACTTTCGAGCGTAAAACGTTTATTTATATCTTTGTTTTTAGCATTAAAAATGGCTGTGAAGGTACCTGCACCTAGCTTTAAATCGTAATTCTTTTTATTCTTCCAGGGGTATTTAATGTAATATTTAAGAAAATCTACACTGTCTTTTACCAGCTCAAATGTGTTTCGCTTTACCGAATCTTCGAGCAAAATTATTTTGGATGGATCTGCAGCAGTTACCGGGAACGGAAAAGTGAGTGTTAGCTGCTGGTAGGGATTTAATTTTCCACCTATGAGATTATCGCTAATGGTCACATCGCGCGTATAAGTATCTTTTTTACCCCGGGTAAAATTTAAGGTCTGTAGCAGCTTTCCCTGATCGTTAATGGCCACTTTAACCGAGTCGAAACTCATGTCATTGAGCCATATTTTAGTGGTATCGTTGGTTTTATTAAAGAAAACCTGTTTACCTGCATCTAGTGCCGCGGGCTCTGTAATGGTAATTTTAGGGCTTTTAAGCTGCTGATTAAAGGTAATGAGTATACTTCCATCATTATTCAGTTTTCGCTCTAAGATGCGAAATTCTGGTGCTAATTCTTTGAAAGTCTGTAAATCTATATTTTCCAGATTTTTATCAATTACGATGGGTTCTTTAACAAAACCAATTTCATCCGAAATTTGCTGGTATATTTTATCGCCACCACCACTACTTTCTTTAAGGGCATAAATTTTATAAGTTCCTTTTCTCAGGTTATTTAATTTATACGTTCCGGCACTATCGGTAGTGGTATAAATAGACGGGCGTTTTTTTCCAAACAGCGTATCACGTTCAATTGGAAGAATAAAAACAGTTACATCTTTTTCTGCTTCATCGCTCAGCGAGTTAATTACTTTACCGCTTACTGAAAGTGAATCGATTTCAGGACCGGTAGAGAATACATAAGATAAATTTTTAACCACATTACCTTCGTTTACATCGGCTACCGATTTTCCAAAATTTAAAGTGTAAGTCGTATTTTTTTCTAAAGAATCCTGAAGATTAATTTCTAACTTTTTCCCGCGCTTCTTTAGTTCCGGAGCTTTTTCCTGATCAGGCGAAATTGAAAATTCTTTAAACTCATCTTTCAGGTTAAAATATTCGTCGAACTCAATTACGATTTTTTTAGCATTAAAATTTCTCGTTTGATTTTTTGGAGTCATACTTAAAACTTTTGGTGGCGTAGTATCTTTTGGTCCACCTTGAGGTGTTTGCATACTTGCACAACCCAAAAGTAGGAGCAAGGCGAAAAGTACTGCTAAATTTTTAAGGTTAAAATGCTGGTTTTTTAAATTTGGCATATTTTAATCGTTCTGACGGATTTTTATACTTTTTGGAACTCTGATATTAAAAAATGTTTTTAATCGCTTATATCGCTTTATTTGATGTTACTTTTATTTTAGTTAAGTTACTGATTATCAGTTACTTATTTATATAAACCATTAAAACAGAAATATCTGATGGTGAAACCCCGGAAATTCTCGATGCCTGACCTAAAGTTCGTGGTTTAATTTTAAATAATTTTTCACGCGCTTCTTTTGAAATGGAAACAATTTTATTGTAGTCGAAATCAGGTTTAATTTCTTTGTCTTCCATTTTTAGCATTTTGGCTACAATCTCGTTTTCTTTTTCAAAATAGCTTTCATACTTAATTTTAATTTCAGCTTGCTCAATAGTTTCATTATCCAGTGCTTTAGTGGCTTCGGCCAAAGGCTTGCTTACCTGGATGATGTCTTGTAAACCAACATGCGGTCTGCCTACTAAACTGTGAATTTTTACGTTTTGATTTAAAGCACTTGAGCCTAAACTTTCGAGCATCGGGTTTGCGTCTGCCATTTCAATACCCTGGCTTCTTGTAAATTTTACCAAAGCTTCGGCATCGGCTACTTTTTGATTTACCTTAGCTAAGCGTTCATCAGAAATTAAACCAAGCTCATGACCGATAGGAGACAAGCGAATATCTGCATTATCTTGTCTCAATAATAAACGATGTTCGGCTCTTGAAGTGAACATACGGTATGGCTCTTCGGTTCCTTTTGTAACTAAGTCATCAATTAAAACACCAATGTAACTTTCCGATCTTTTCATGATCAACTCGTGTTTATCGGTAATTTTTTGATGCGCATTGATGCCGGCCATGAAGCCTTGACATGCCGCTTCTTCATATCCGGTTGTTCCGTTTATCTGTCCGGCTAAAAATAAATTACTGATTAATTTAGTTTCTAAGGTTAAAGATAACTGAGTAGGTGGGAAGAAATCGTACTCTATGGCGTAACCTGGTCTGAACATTTTGGCTTGCTCAAAACCCGGAATTAATCTCAATGCTTTAAATTGTACATCTTCGGGAAGTGAAGTTGAAAAACCATTTACATAAATTTCGCAAGTGTTCCATCCTTCAGGTTCAACAAAAATCTGATGTCTGTCGCGCTCTGCAAAACGATTAATTTTATCTTCAATCGAAGGGCAATATCTCGGACCTAAACCTTTGATACGACCAGTAAACATCGGCGATTTTTCGAAGCCTTCTTTTAAAGTTTCGTGTACGTCTCCATTGGTATAGGTAATCCAGCAACAGCGTTGATCGGTAGAAACAACTGTATCTGTGTAAGAAAATTTACCAGGGTTTTCATCTCCCCATTGCTCTTCCATTTTAGTATAGTCTAAACTACGTCCATCAACGCGGGGTGGGGTACCGGTTTTCATACGACTGGCTTCCATACCTAATTCTACCAATTGTTCAGTAATACCGGTTGATGATTTCTCTGCTGTTCTACCTCCACCAAATTTTTTCTCACCAATATGAATGGTTCCATTTAAGAATGTACCATTAGTTAATACCACAGCAGTACTTTCTATTTCGATACCTAAAGATGTTTTAACGCCGTATACTGTATTGTCTTTTACCAATAAACCTACAACGCTATCCTGCCAGATATCGAGGTTTTTGGTGCCTTCTAAAGCTAATCGCCACTCTTCTGCAAATCTCATTCTATCTATTTGGGCTCTCGGACTCCACATGGCAGGGCCTTTAGATTTATTAAGCATACGGAATTGAATGGTTGATTTATCAGATATAATACCTGAATAACCTCCCATAGCATCTACCTCACGAACGATTTGCCCTTTGGCAACACCGCCCATTGCAGGGTTACAACTCATCTGGGCAATGGTACCCATATTCATTGTGATTAGTAGAACAGATGATCCTAAATTGGCAGCAGCGGCTGCAGCTTCGCATCCTGCATGACCGGCACCAACAACAATCAAATCGTATTTTGAAAACATTTTATTTGTATTTTATTAATTGTTCCACGTGAAACAAGTTTGTTTTTTTATTTAAAAGGGTAGGAGTTAATTTTATTTTTCTCCTTTTTATTTCAATGTTCCACGTGAAACATAACGCGGAAATAAGCATAGAATTGTTTTGATTTTATTCTGAAAGCTCCAGCCAACGCATGGTATAATCATCCAGTTTTGCTTGCAGTTTTTCAATCTCTGCTGATACTTCTTGTATTTTAATGTAATCGGAAGCATCGATGCTATTTAAGGTTTGGGTAAGCGCTGCTATTTTGTTTTCCATTTCTTCCATTCCCTTTTCGCTATCTTCTAATTCTTTCTGCTCTTTGAAACTTAATTTTTTTGTGGCTTTAACTGGTGCTTGTTCTACAACAGGTGCAGGTGTTTTTTTTGTTTCAACTTTTGTTTTTGGTTGTTCTAAACTTAACCTGTACTCTGAGTAGTTACCATTGTAAATTTTTACAACACCTTCGCCTTCCATAATGAAGAGCTGATCACTCATCTTGTCGAGTAGGTACCTGTCGTGAGAAACCAACATCAGGATGCCCGGGAAGTTTTCTAAAAATTCTTCCAATACGTTTAAGGTGTCAATATCTAAATCGTTTGTCGGCTCATCCAATATCAAGAAATTTGGATTTTGCATTAACACCTTCATCAGGTTCAAACGTTTCTTTTCACCACCACTTAATTTCTCAACCATGCCATGTTGTTTCTTTGGTGGGAAGAGAAAAAGAGTAAGCAGGGCCGAAGCGGTGATCACAGAACCATCAGCCATCTTGATATATTCGGCATCTGATTTTACAATATCAATTACACGTTCTTTTGGATCGAAAGTTAAACCACCTTGTTTGTAATATCCGAACACGGTTGTTTCACCAGTATCTACCTTACCACCTTCTGGTTTTAAGTTGCTGGTGATGATATTGAGAAGTGTCGATTTACCTGTTCCATTCTTGCCGGCTAAACCAATACGATCGCCTTTTTTAAAGGTGTAGCTGAAATCGTTGATAATCGGACGGCCATCAAAGCTTTGCTTAATGTGTTCCAACTCGATAATCTTGCCACCCTGGCGCGACATCTTCATTTTTAAGGTAACATTCTGATTGTCAGTCTTTTTCTTTGTTTTTTCTTCTAATTCGTAAAAGGCATCGATCCTGGCCTGAGATTTCGTTGCACGCGCCTGTGGCATGCGTCTCATCCACTCTAATTCTTTCTTTAATAGCTGTTGGTTCTTATGTAAAACTGTCGCGTCTAAAGCTTCTCTTTCGGCTTTCTTTTCTAAGAAGTAAGCATAATTTCCGTTATAGTTGAAAATTTTACCACGGTCTAACTCTACAATGGTATTGCAAACATTATCTAAAAAGTACCTGTCATGCGTAACCAGAAGAATGGTTTTCTGCCCGGTGGTTAAAAGCTTTTCTAACCATTCAATGGTATCTATATCCAAATGATTGGTAGGCTCATCCAATACTAAAATTTCCGGATCTTCAATTAACAGTTTAGCCAAAGCCAAACGCTTCTTTTGTCCACCCGATAGGGTAGAAATTTTTTGCTGAAGATGGGTAATCCCCATCCGGTTAAGGATAGTTTTAATCTCATGCTCATATTCCCAGGCATTGTGTTCACTTAACTCCTCGTATAAACGATTAAGTGTTTTTTCGTCTGGATTCGGATTTTCAATTAATTCCTCGTACTCTTTAATGAGCTGTTGCTGCTTATTTTCCAGCGAAAAGATGTGATCGCTAATAGAAAAGCCCTCGGTAAACTGGGGTTCCTGATCTAAAAAGCCAATTTTTACAGATTTATTTTTTACAATTTTACCTTCGAGCGGAGGGAACCTTTCGGCAAGTAATTTCAATAATGTACTCTTACCTGCGCCATTAATACCAACCAACGCCACGCGCTGCCCGGAGTTAATACCCAAGGTTAAATTTTTAAATAACCATTCGTCATGATAACCATGCCCTAAGCCTTCTGCCGCAATTAATGTGCTCAATTTTTTTGTATTTCGGATTTATAAAGAAAAATTAGTGCAAAGGTAAGTATAAATTATTTGGAACGTTGAACTGATTGTTTCAAAGCTGTTCTGTATCAGCTAAAAATGGCAGAAGATTGATGTATTAGCTCCTGTACTAAAGGGGTGTTTTTGCTATCAACGAGTGCTTATAAAAGAAAACAGCGGTCGGACTCGCTCCACCGCTGCTTCAATCATTAACTAAAACTAAACTTTATCTTGTGTGATATGCGGCAAAAGAGCTTTAATATCAATTTTTAATCTTTATCAGTATGGCATGAAGCGGTTTAAATGCTTTTTCGGCCATTTCTATATATAAGACTGCCTGAACCACAAAAAGTTGCAGCAGAATAAGCTGTATTATACCAGTAGAGATTAATTATCGACGAACGGTCGTAACTTTTAGACGAACGCTGATGAAAGGATGGGATTTACCCAGGATTTTGGAGAAGGTATCGTCATTTCGACTGGAGCCTGCCGGTTTTCACCGGTGGCGCAATGGAGAAATCTATTTGGACAGATTTAGCTTCGCTGAGCCTTCGGGTTCTCGGCTACGTTGCACTCCGCTCGAAATGACGGCCACAGAGCGGCTGTTACTCATATTGATTTTAATACAATAAATTACTCCTCAGAATGAAAGGTTTAAATAAGGCCTGCTTCGGCTCTGTAGCCTAAGTGTTCATCTTCTTTTTGGGTCATCAGGGCTTTGGCTGCCTTTCCTTTGTCTTTATAACCCAATAAATGTAGCGTTCCGTGCATCATAATGCGGCAAACTTCATCAAATGCATCGGTTTTGAAAGTGATAGCATTCTCTTTAACACGTTCAATGCTGATGAAAATATCGCTTACAATTAATTTTTCTTCTTCAGAATTATCGAAAGTAATGATATCTGTATAAGTATCGTGGTTCAGGTATTGCTGGTTAATGCCTAGCAAGTACTCATCACTACAGAAAATAAAATTAAGCTCGCCCAATTTAAAACCTTCTTTTTCGATACTGGCTTTAAGCCACTTCTTGATTTTAAGTTTTTGAGGGAGGTTATAGGTTACTGATTCTGTAAAAAACGATATTGCAGCCATGTTTGTGTTTTATTGTTGCAAATTTAGTAAATATTCCAATACCCATTTGAAGGAGGAGATATAAGCAAATTGCCTTACACGAGGTTCGTTCTAGGAAAAACAAAGGTGTTGGAATCCCCTAAAGGGATCGTCATTGCCAGCTTGACTTGCAATCTTAATGCAATACCAGTTGTAACTAAGATTTTAAAATTTTCTGCCTGCAGCAGGCAGGCTTTCACGAAAATCGGGGGGCAGGCTGTTGTTCCTCCTTGCAATAACGTGTTTTAGAAACCCTGAAATAAATCCGATAGCTATCTGATCAGGGAGACATATTCGCTGTTACTGTACCAAATTCAACGATTTTAAATACTCGGCTATTTTATTTTTATAGTAGTAATTTAAAGCAGGAGGTAGTTTCTGCAGCATATCATTACCATTCTGCTGTTGTTTCTGATAATCTTTAAGCATTTTCTGATAAGAAGGCGGAAATTCTTTAGCGGCTTTACTTTCACGTTTCGAATCTTCTTCTTGATCGCGTTCTGCTTTTTCAGCTTCTAATAGCTTGGTAAGCAGTTCTTTTTGGCGGTTTAGGGTCTCCTGTTGTAAACGTTTATTAACCAGATCACTTTCAGTCTGTTTCATTTCCTGTATGGCTTCATTCAGGTTGCCCATTTTACCTTTGCCATCTTTGTTTTCCTCGCGGTTAATTTTTTCCAGTGCCTGGCGGATCATTTGTTGTTGCTGAGCCATTTTACCAAACTCCTGGCTCATTTGGCCTTTACCTACAGTGCCCTGGTTACCTCCTGATTTCTGCATTTGCTCCCGTGCTTTCTGCATATTTTTGTTCAGTTGATCCTGCATTTGCGAAAGCTGTTTCATGCCCTGTTTCTGTTTTTTGCCGCTACCGCCACCTTTGCTGTTTTTCTGCATGTTTTGCAACTGGTTAAGGGCTTCACTCAGCATTAAGCTAAGATTATTGATAGAAGTCATGGTAAACTGCTGGAAACGGTTGGCTTCGGCTGTTCTTCTGTCGCCCAGGCTTTCTAAACTCTTATCGAGGTTAAAGTTGATTTTATTCATCTCCTCATTAACCGTCGATTCGATTTGTGGAACGCGCTTACTTAAGCTGTAAAGGCTATCTGCAATCGTTTTAAGGTTATCTTTAATACTACGTTGCTTTTGCACGTTGCTGGTATAAGCCGGATCAGCCGCTGTCATTTTTTTAAGTGCCAGCATTACTTTTTCCTGATCGAAAGAGGTATTGAGGAGATTTTCCAGCAATCTGCGCAGTTCTTTGGCATTCAGGTTGTTTTCCATCTCTTCTCCCTGTTGCTGCATATCGCTCATTTTTTTCGATAGCTTTTCCATCTGCTCAGCTGCTTTTTGTTGTTTTTGGCCGGCACTTTTCGAATCTTTTTTATCTAAAGCTTCTTTACTGTCTTGCTGCTCTTTTTGAATGTCCTGTACATCTTTCTCCGGGTTTTCGAAAGGATTAGGTCTTTCCAGCGACTTATTTTTTTCTTCGAGCTTTTTCAGATCGTCTTTCAGGTCTTTCATTTCCTTGTTCAGCGCATCCTGTTTCTGCTTCAAGCTCTCGTTATCCTGTTTTTTATCTTTTGTTTGATCAGCAAGTTCCTTTTGGTCTTTTGCCAGTTCATTTAAGCGATTAATATCGTTTTGGAGCTGCTGCTCAAATTCAAGCTGTTTATAAAGTTCTAAAATCCTATCGAGTTCATTTTTAAGTGTTTTATTATCCAGCTGCATTTTAGAAAGCTCATTTTGGGTCTGATCTTTATTTTTCTCGTTAATGAGGTTCTGCAGCTTCTGTAAAAGCTCTTTTGTTTTTTCGTCTAAAACATTATCAAACAGGTCTTTAATTTGTTTTTGTTTTTCGAGCAGTTCTTCGGTTTGTTTCTGGTCTTCCTGCTGCTGAATGTTTTTCTCGTTCTGTTCTTTAATCTCTTTTACGGCCTCATCAAGCTGTTTTTGTTTATCTAAAAGGGCTTCAATCTGTTTTTTGTCTTCAAACGAAATCTGTTTTTTATCGATCAGGCTTTCGGCAACCTTTTTACTTTCCTTTTCGATAGTATTAGCCAAACGGATAGCCGATTGCATTTTTTGTTTAAGGGCCTGGCTATTGGCACTTACCTGTTCTGCAGTTTCTTTTTTGGTAGGCTGTTTAAATGTTTTGATCTCCGAACGGGTAATTTTAGCACCATTAACACCATCGTTATCAGCTACTTCAAAGTAATATTCAATTTCTTGCCCGGGTTTGGCTACTGCAGCCTTAATATCCCAGAAATAAAAGAAACTATTTTCGGTAGCATTACTTTTTATTGGGATATTTTTAGTTACTGTGCTTACAATACGGTTGTTTTCTTTAATGTTGTATTTGAAACTGAGCCGGCTAAAGCCATAATCGTCGCTTACCTGACCATTAAAGTACAGTGCTTTGTTGCTTACCGAGTCGGGTTTTTCTTCTACGCTAATACCCGGGGCCTGATCTTTAATTACCGTAATCTGGTGCGAAAGCGAATCGCGGAGGGTTACAAAATCATTTTTTGGTGTAATGCTGTATTTCGAATTATTTTTGATAGTAGCACTAAAAGCAGCAGCATCGTCTTCAATTTTCAATGTGTTTTCTGCTCCGTTCAGCATAAACAGGAGCATGTTGCTTTTTTCTGTCTTAAAATTCCAGTTTACTTTTGTGCCTTCGGGTAGGAGCATATCGCCCACATTTGAAATTACTTCAGCTTTTTTACCCAGGTAGCTGGGGAAAGTAAGTGTTGCTGTTGCGTTTAACAATTCCGGACGTGGCTTAACTGTAATTGTAAATATAGCGGAACTAAATCCACCACCTTTAAAAACCAGTTTTTTATCGGTTTGGATATTTTTTATGTGGTAATTAAACCTGGTAGTACCTTCTTTTTCGGCTTTGTAGGTGTTTTTGCCATCTTCGACATATACTTCGGCTGGTAATTGGTCGCCGGTTAGCTTAATATTTAGCATTATGTCATCACCCTGTGTAACTGTGAGGTTCTTATTTAGTACTGTAAATGCAAAAGGTGCTTTGGGTGCAATGTATTCATCGTACTTAAAAAAACTGTTGGTACCATCGCGTAAAATGGCTGGAGCAATAATGCCGATCAAAAGAATTATAGAAAGCGGAACCAGTAAGTACTTTAAATATTTACGGTTATCGGTTATACTTACTGCAGTATAAAAAGGAACGGGTTTAAGTTCGAGTATTTTTTGGTCGATACTGGCCAGAATGAGCTGGTTATTTTCAGGCAATTTTTCTGAAAGATGATGAAGTTGCAGGGTATTAAGCAGTTTATCTTTAATGTCGGCAAAATGATCGCCAATAATAACAGAAGCTTCGTCAAAAGAAAGGTGTTTACCCAGTTTTAGCATCGCCAGGAGCGGTTTTAAGATTAGAAAACCGATCAGCAACAAACCCGTGAGTAAGTAGGCAAAGAAAACGAAGGTTTTAAAACCAGCGCCTGGATTTAAATAATAAAGGCTTAAAAATACGAGCAGGTAAAGGCCTAAAAGAATGGCTGCAACGTAGATACTACCCCGTAAAATCTTATTTAAATAAAATTTGCGGATAAATTCGTCGATTTTTCTTA
The DNA here is from genome assembly GCF_000812965.1 of Pedobacter kyungheensis. Taxonomy (GTDB): domain Bacteria; phylum Bacteroidota; class Bacteroidia; order Sphingobacteriales; family Sphingobacteriaceae; genus Pedobacter; species Pedobacter kyungheensis. The sequence goes on along the minus strand of NZ_JSYN01000026.1, from coordinate 59,533 downwards.
ATAAGTCGTTGTAGTTTTTGCTCACCATATCACCGTAAATGTAAAAATTGTTAGCATCAATTAAAAGAAATCTGCTCATAGCATAACGTGTTTATTACAAATTGGTTATGTGCGGCGTATTTTTCAATTTGATGCCAAAACGCACTAAATCCGTTTATATAGCTTAAAATCAGACAAACGTTTGTTTAACGTCGCAGAGTTAATTTTTTTAAGAAAATGTGTTAAAAATTTTACTATAAGTTGATATTTACTTAATGAAAAAATATCTTTGGTTTATCAACCTCTCGAAATAACTATTAAATCATCCCTTTTTAATATTTGTTAGGATAGCAAACTAATGAACCATGTTGCTGATTTAGCGTCGGGTTGCTTACAAACTTTTCAGACCGTTTACAGTTTGTTCAACCAAAAACTTTATGCTTATATTCTGAAGAAAACCAATTCGGCATATATGGCAGAAGAGGTGGTGCAGCTAACTTTTATCCGTTTATGGGAAAAACGCGAGACTTTATCGGCAGAGTACAATCTTTCTACCCAGATTTTCAGAATAGCGGGAACAATTTTAATCGACCAGCTAAGAAAAGAAGCAGTAAGTAAAAAACACCTGAGTGTTGTTGAAGAGGATTTTGTTTTAAAAACAGATACCGAACAACCTGAAATGCTTCATGCACTTGAACAAGCTATTGAACAGATGGCTCCGGTGCGTAAAAAGGTATTCAAAATGAGTAAAGTTGATGGTTATTCATACAAAGAGATAGCAGAAATGCTCTCTATTTCTCCGAAAACTGTAGAAAATCACATTTCGCAGGCATTAAAACAGCTTAGGGCTGCTTTTTCTTCTATTATTTCGCTGGCTGTTATTATGGAAGCCATCATCAAGAAATAATTCACCTGATTTTTAATCCTCAGCACATTATTTTAAAAATTATCTAAAATATTTTTACTCCACTAGGGGTAAAGTGCTTTCAAAAACGTAATGTAGTTATGCAAATCAACCAAAAGCTTGTGGAGAAGTTTTTTTCTGGCCAATGTACTGCCGCGGAAGCCCGTATGGTAAGTGAGTACCTGGCCGATGAAAACAACCGCGAAATTTATTTGAACAGCGAGGAATGGGAACATTTTGAGCCTGTAGAAAAGGTTGATGAAAAGATTTCGGACCGGATTTATGTCAATGTAATCGATCATATTCACGATAAACGGGAAACCAGACGTATCCGTTTCAGATATCTGGCTTATGCGGCATCAATTGCATTAATTGCGACGGTAGGATTGGTAGCTTACAAACTGGGCAGTAACCGTATAACAAATACGAGCCATTCGGCTACCAACCGGATAAAACCCCTTACCAGGATTGAAAAGTTTATTACCAATACTTCAACAGTAAAACAAACCTATACTTTGCCCGACGGAACCATAGTTGAACTGGATCCGAAAAGTGAAGTCAGTTATTTTCCTTTTGATCAGGGAAAAAGGGATGTTAATTTAATTGGCCAGGCTTTATTCAGGGTGCATAAAGATAAAACGAAACCTTTTACTGTTTTTGCCAATAACCTGGCAACTACAGCTTTGGGAACTGTTTTTGAAATTACTGCCTTTAAAAAGGGTTTGTATACTAAAGTGCGGTTAATTGAAGGAAAAGTAGTGGTTAAACCTCAAAACAAGCTCTTATCGGCTGGGGTAGAAACAGTTTATTTATTACCTGGAAAAGTATTTACGGTAAATACGCAGACTTATGCAGCCAGCGTTAAGCCGTTTACTGTTGTAGCACCTAAGAAACTGGAGACATTGGATTCAGGAAAGGCAATTGTAACCGAAGCAGCCATTGTTTTTGACAATGAACCGCTGTCAGAGGTTTTTAATACGCTCGAAACTAAACTGAACATAAAAATAAATTATACTGCAAATCAGCTTAATAAAAAGGTATTTACAGGGCAATATGAATTCGGACGCGATGACATTGATGCTTTCTTAAATATGCTTTGTTCATTAAATAACCTGACTGTAGATAAAACTGATGTGGGATATACGATAAAGAAGATTAAATAGAAACCAGCGTACAACTAAACCAAACAAACTAACTTCATGATTAAAATTTTTACTAAAAGGAGCGTTCCAAAACGCGCCCTGCTGCTACTGCTTTGTCTTTACCTCGGGGTAAAGGCTTATGCGCAAACACCTGCAGTTAAGGGAGTTGTGAAAGATGCCAGAGAAACTATTGTCGGGGCCACCATTATTGCGCAAAACGTGCAAACAGGGGTAAGAACTACAACCTCATCTGATAAAAACGGGGTATTTACCTTTGTGAAATTAACCCCAGGGCCATATCAATTTATCATTTCTTTTATGGGATACGAATCGAAAACGGTACCAGGTGAAGTAAAAAACGGCGGTACATTTTCGCTATCGGTTGTTTTAAAAGAAAGCTCTACCAGTCTGGATAAAGAAGTTGTTGTAACCGGAACAGGGATTAACAGAAGGAAAGATAGTTTTACAGGTACAACTGCTGTTTTTAGCGGAGAAGACTTAAAAGCAGTGAGCAATAACAATATTATCCAAAGTTTAAGAACCTTAGACCCAGCATTTCTGGTTATGGAAAATGTTGCAGCGGGTTCAAATCCGAATGTTTTGCCTGTTATCGAAGTTCGTGGTAAAAGCAGCATTCCCAGTACCACATTAAAAGACCAGTTTGGACAAGATCCGAACCAACCCCTTTTTATTTTAGACGGATTCCCAACCACCCTACAAACGATTGTTGATCTGGATATGAACAGGGTAGCGTCGGTTACCATTCTGAAAGATGCGGCATCAACCGCATTGTATGGTGCACAGGCCTCTAACGGTGTAATTGTAATCGAAACCGTAAAACCAAAACCTGGCGAGCTAAGATTTTCATATTCGCAGGATTTCCGTGTTGAATTACCTGATCTGTCTGCTTACAATATGATGAATGCAGCAGAGAAACTGGAATTTGAACGTTTATCGGGGAGATATACGACAGCGGAATCGAATCCCACCCAGTTGATTTATTTAGAAGGACTTTACAATTCGCACCTTGCTAATGTGCAACGTGGCGTAGATAGTTATTGGTTAAGCGAACCTATACAAAATGGCTATTCAACCAATAATTCCATTAATGCCTCGGGTGGCGATAACACTTTTATTTATAATCTGGGAATGAATTATAGAACAGGTAAAGGCGCTATGAAAGGATCAGGCAGGGATAGTTACAGCGGTACCATTAACCTAACCTACAGAAAGTCAAAGTTTAACATTAACAACATTACCTACATTAGGGGTAATTCCAGTAGCGATTCTCCATATGGATCGTTTTCTAATTTTGTTAATGCCAACCCTTATTTTGAAAAGAATTATGATAACAGGTATTTAGAGGTTTCAAGAACTTCGAACGGAACGGAACTTTTTGTAACCAATCCTTTATTCGATGCCACCCAGCCTCAATACAGCACCAAAAAAACTTTTGAAATTCAGAATAACCTCAATCTAAACTATGATTTAAGTAAAACCTTAAGGTTAAACGGAGGATTGCAGATTACCAAAGGAACAGGGGTTAGTAAAGATTACCGATCGTCTGAAATGTCAGAATTTTTAAATACGCCTAACTTAAGAAAAGGTAAATATACCGACTACCGCACCGAAAATTTTTCGTATCAGGCTAATTTAATGCTGGTTTACCATACGGTAATTGCCGCTAAGCACGTAATTAATGCGAACTGGAGAAATACGATTTCGGAAGAAAGCAATAATGGTTACGGAAGCGTTGCAGAAGGTTTTCCGGCGGGAAATTTAGGAAATCCAAGGTTTGCCTACAGTTACCTGTTGGATGGGGCTCCATCGGCCAGTAGCCGGATTTACAGAACCTTAAACTCTACTATATCAGCCAACTATGCTTACGATAACAGGTACCTGGCCGATGCGGTATATCGATTGGATGGATCTACCGCGTATGGCAGTAACAAACAGTTTTCGCCTTACTATGCTTTTGGGTTAGGATGGAACATTCATAACGAAAGTTTTGTAAAAGGTAGCCCGTGGATTAATTCGTTAAGGCTAACGGCCAATATGGGTATAACCGGTAACCAGAACTATGGCAACACCAGTTCAGTTTCTATTTATAATTACAACAGCAATACCAACTATAACCAATTTGGACAAGGGGTTACCTTAAGTACGCTGGGAAATCCGAATCTGGCTGCACAAAAAACAAGGCAGATCAGTACATCAATTGATTTTAGTTTATTCAATAACCGTTTTACCGGCTATGTGAATGCATACAACAAAAAAACAAACCCTTTAATTGTTCCTGTTGATTTACCATCATCTACCGGTGTGGTTGCCTTTCCTTATAATATTGGTTCGCTTACCTATAACGGATTGGAAACGAAGCTTACGTTCTTTCCTATTTACAACCTGGCCAAGCGTTTCACGTGGAGCATTGGCGTAACCGGTTCTTCGTACAAAAGCAAATACGGCGGTTTTGGCAATACGCTAAACACGCTAAACAAACAGCAGGAAAAACAGGAAGGTAGCACTTCATTAATCAGATACAATGATGGCAACAGTGCAGAGGCTATATGGGCCGTAAGATCATTGGGAATTGACCCGGCAACCGGAAGAGAAATTTTTCTGACTAAAGATGGCCAGTATACATTTGATTACAACGTGGCAGATATTGCCAATGTAGGTAATACCGTATCGGTAGTAGAAGGTGTTGTTTCTACTAATGTACGCTATAAAAACTTCAGCCTTGGCGCAAGTTTCAGGTATAAATTAGGAGGCGATATTTATAACTGGGCCTTATTTAATAAAGTAGAAAATATCTCTTTTGCTGATGCGGCTTTAAACCAGGATAAAAGGGCACTTTACGATCGTTGGAAAAGTCCTGGTGATATATCACAATTTAAAGGGATTTCGCAAACCGCAGTTACCCAGCAATCATCGAGGTTTGTGCAAACTGAAAACTCATTTACCGGCGAATCATTAAATTTTGGCTATATGTTCGATGGGGCAAAATGGCTGAAAAGTGCGGGATTAACAAATCTAAGCCTCAACTTACTCACTAATGATCTTTTCTATTTATCGACAGTGAGACGAGAAAGAGGGATAGATTATCCTTATGCAAGAACATTCGCATTTTCACTTAAAGCTTCATTTTAATCTTTAGATATGAAAACAAATTATTTAAAACTAATAGTATGTTCTCTGGCCGTAGTGATTACACTCGGATCCTGTAAAAAGTTTTTGCAGGTGCAACCAGAAGATAAAGTGATGGAAACCCAACTTTTTTCTACCAAACAGGGTATAGAATCTGTTTTAAACGGAATTTATATTTCTTTGGCAGGGAGTAATTTATATGGGGCTAACCTTACATTAAATACAACAGAGGTATTGGCACAGCGATATAATGTTCCATCTACTCATAATTTAACCAAAATAGCAACTTATGCCTATACGGATGCACCTGCAACGAACAGATTAGAGTCTGCCTGGGTTGATGCCTATGCCGGAATTCTTAATGTAAATAGTTTTTTAGAGAATCTGGAAAAGTATAAAGGTGTTGTAGATCAAAATACCGAATCGGTGTATAAAGGCGAGGCACTGGCCATAAGGGCTTACCTGCATTTTGATTTGTTGCGTTTGTTTGGCCCAAGGTATAGCACAGTTGATTCTACCAAGCAGAGCCTTCCATATTACGATGCAACAAAAATTTCGATCAATCCGTTATTGCCTGCCAATGAATTTATGAACAAGGTAATAATCGATTTGAAAAAGGCCGAAGAATTATTAAAAGGCGATGCGATTATAACTTCAGGAGTTAACCTGGTTAGTAATACCCAAACTGCCGATTTCTTAAAAAATAACAGAAACTACCGTGTAAATTATTATGCCGTAAAAGCACTACAGGCCAGGGTATTTTTATATCGCGGCGATAAAGTTTCTGCATTGGCAGCGGCTAAATCAGTAATCGAAAAGGCAAACCTATTTCCCTGGACAACAGTAGCCAATGCACTTTCAGAAAAAATTAATCCCGACCGGATATTTTCGACAGAAATGGTATTTGGTGTTTTAAATACCCAACTATACAATACCTATACTTCTATTTTTGATCCGTCCAATACAGATCAGAATATTTTGGCACCACTTCCTGCAAGACTTACAGCTGTATTCGAAAATAATGAGAATGACTACCGGTATAATTTAAACTGGCAGGCACCATCCACAGGGCTTAAGCCATACAAAACATTTTTAAAATATGCAGACGTGGTTGATAAAACTAAGCTTTTCCGTTTTACCATTCCGCTTATCAAAATCAGTGAGCTATACTATATCGCTGCAGAATCTGAAGCTAATGCAGCAGATGGCATAAACAATTATTTAAATGTTGTCAGGTTTAACCGTGGGCTTACCAATCTGGCTACTACAGTAAATATTAATACTGAATTGCAGAAAGAGTACCAGAAAGAATTTTATGGCGAAGGTCAGCTTTTTTATTATTACAAGCGTCGTAATGTAACCTCAATTCCAAACGGATCCAGTACATCGAACATTACGGTAAACTATGCCATTCCGTTACCGCTTTCTGAATCTCAATATCGTTAACCTGAATTTATAAAGATGAAAAAAAATATTGTATCAATAATAGCATTTATGGTTACGCTGGTAATGCTTTCCTGCGAAAAGCCATTGAACACCTATGATTCGAAAGATTCAATTTATTTTAATGATGCTGCCAGGTTACCCCTTTTTTCGGGAGAGGTAATAAAAGATTCTACCATTGTTTCTTTTAGTTTGGCAAAATCACAGGATTCAGTAGTTAATATGGTAGTGAGTACTACCGGAGCAAAATCTTCGCAGGACAGACCCTACAATTTAACGGTTAATACTTCTTCTACCGCTAAAGAGGGGGTACATTTCGAAATCCTGAATAAATCTTTTTCCATTAAGAAAAATCAGTTAAAAGATACTGTAAAGATAAAATTTCTGCGAAAAGCGGATATGCAAACCAATACGTTTTTGTTGAGTTTCGATTTGCTTGAAAATGAGAATTTTATCACAGGTATGAACAACAAAGTTACCAACCAAACTACAGGAAAAAAGATCTCATACATTAATTACAGATGGTATGTAAATGATATCATTAAAAAACCGGCCAGGTGGTTAGATACTTATCTGGGTACGTTTACCCGGAAAAAGCTGTTATTGATGGTATCTGTACTCAATATCGACCCGGCTTATTTAGATACCTCCGTATCTATTGCCGAAATGGTTGCTTATGCAAAATATATGCAAAGATATCTTAATGATCAGAAGTTGCAGGGTAATACCATTCTGGAAGATGATGGAAGTATTATGATAATGGGACCATCTGTTCAATAATAATTTTTAAATCAGATAAAATGAAACTTAAACAATACAGTTGCCTTTTTATTGTGCTGTTAATTATTGCCATGAGTGCTTGTAAGAAAGACCTGGGAAATTATAATTACAATGAAATTAATAAATTAGAAACCATAGCAGAATTACCCGGCGAAGTAGTGGCTACCTATGGTAAAGCCGTTTCTGTTAAACCTCTAATTAAGTTTAGCCTCGACCCTAGTTTTGATGAATCTAAATATACCTACGAATGGAGTTACATTGGTCCGAATGGATTGGGTGGTACCAAGCTCTTTATTTTAGATCAAAACAGAAATTTAGAGCAGATAATGCGTGTGGTAGCGGGCTCTTACCAGGCATATTATGCCGTTACAGATAAAGCCAGCGGCGTTAAGTACAAGGTTCCATTTACTTTAAAGGTTGTTAATGAAATTAATGAGGGCTGGATGTTAATGTGCGATGTAAATAATCAGGCCAGGGTTGATATGTTATCGCTCAACACAGCAGGAGGTTTTGACGTTATTAACGATTTACTTGCCAGTACAGGATCAGAACTTAAGCTATCCGGAAAGCCTGTAATGATTTATAACTACAATACAGGGCTTTTAATCGGACCAGACAAAATAAGCTTTGGTATTTACCTGGGTACCGATCAGTTTACTACTAAGGTAGAGCCCAATACTTTTAAATGGACGCCTACGATGAACCTGACTTACGAAATGTTTGGAAGCACTCCGGCAGGTTTTTATGCTGATGTAATTCAACAACGGGGATCCAGTACGGCATATATGATTGGAAAAGAGGGAGCATATTATTACGAGCGCGTTCAAAATATTTACTTTTCTTCTCCGATTAGCTATATCGCTTCAGAACAGAAAGAATTTAAAGTTGCCCCGTTTATTGGTGGAGATAAAAATACCTCTGCTAATGCCCACGCCATTTTTTATGATAAAACCAACAGGCGTTTCGTAAAACACACAGGATCTAATTCAACCTGTACCACATTACCTGACCCTGACCAGGCCCAAAGAAAATTCAGCTTCAGCACAGGGATGGATTTATTGTACATGGCCTGGGTTCCTTACAATGGCGGAGAGGTTTTTAGTGTTTTAAAAGATCCAAACTCAAGCAAAAGATACCTGGCCAGGTTTAACAGCGCATCACTTGTACAAAGTTATTACGATGAGATAACTGCTACCGATTTTGCCAATGCAGAGTTTTATGCAGTTAGTCCTGCACTGGGGTATATCATATACAGCATAGGAGGTAAAGTTTACGAATACGATATGTCTTTAAAAACAACCAAACAGGTTGTTGATTTAGGGAGCAAGAAAATTTCATTCATCCAGTTCTACGATTTTAAAAATACTGCCAAATATAAAGACAGTAATAATTTAATGGTTGCTTTTTACGATTCTGCTTTGCCTGAAGGCACTAACGGAAGTATCAATACATACGTTGTACCTCCTGTTATGGGCGATTTAGTTTTGGCTAAAAGCTTTTCTGGTTTCGGAAAGGTAAAAAGCATAACCTACAGAGAACGCTAATTAAAAATCTTACAAAAACATACAAATAAACCCAATGAAAATGAAAAAATTATTAAGTGCCGGTCTTTTATGCCTGGCCTCATTAACTACTATGGCACAATTGCCTGTAGAAGTAAAAGGATTGTTAAAGAAAAAACGACTTTCTGCCGTTAAACTTTTTAAAGTGAAAGATGGCAAGGCAGTAGAAATTGCCAATACTACACCAGCCGAAAAAGGCCAGTTTGGTTTTCTTTTTTATCCCGAATACGAAGGCTTGTACGTAATTGGTACAGGTAATGAAGGTAGCCCGAACGATAACTATAAATTTTATTTTAAAGGTGGCGAAGAATTATCAGTAAGCCTTTTAGATTCGAGCTATGTATTAACAGGTAAAAATAATTCGAAAGAAAATACCGTGCTTACCCAGTGGCACGATTTAACCCATCCTTTAGAACAAAAGGCTGTGAATTTTATGAAAGTTCAAAGCACTTTTGTTGATTATTTTCCTGAGCAGGAAGAGATTGTGGCTAAGAGCAAAACTTTTTTAAATGGAAAAACTACTGGAAATGCCAAATTCGATAAAGAAGTTAAAAACATTATGGCTTGGGATTTAGCTTCTTATGCTACTAACTTTTTAAATACACCAAGAAGTGCACACCCTTCTGTTGAAGAATACAGTAATTTTTACAGTACGCTTAAAACCGGCGATTTTGCGAAAACAACAGCAAATGTTTACCGCTATCCGTACGGGTTTAGGACTTTGAGCGGGCTGATCAGCCTCAATATGCGTCAGGAAGCTAAGGCTTATAAACGAGGTCCGGAAGGAGTAGATTTAATGACTTCTTTTGTGCCAAACGATACCTTAAAGGGTGATATGATCTTAGATAATGCTGCAGGTTATAAAACAATTACCGAATATGAAGCACTAATAAAAGGCAGGGAAAAATACATCCTTACCAAAAGACAGGCCGATAGAAGTGCAGCGATTATGAACCCTTTATTGACTTATAAGCCCGGTACTGATGCTTTTAAATTTGCATACGAAGATAAGAATGGAAAGCAAGTTACGATGGAGAGCTTAAAGGGTAAAGTAGTATTGGTAGATGTTTGGGCTACTTGGTGCGGACCTTGCAGAGCTGAAATTCCTTATCTGAAAAAACTGGAAGAAGAAATGAAAGGTACCGATGTTCAGATTATCAGCCTATCAACTGATGCGGTAAAAGATAAAGAAAAATGGCAAAAAATGATCAAAGATGAAAATCTGGGTGGTTTACAACTTTTTGCCGGAGGACCTGAAAACGAATTTTCAAAATATTATAAAGTAAATACAATACCGCGTTTCCTGGTTTTCGATAAGCAGGGAAAAATTGTGACCGTTGATTCTCCGCGTCCATCTAACCCTGAATTAAAAGCATTATTGCAAAAAACACTTGCCAACTAATCATCCCTGATACTCCGGCTATAAATCAATAGCCGGAGTCATTATTGCCTTAAAATATCTGATATGAAAACAATGAAAACATTGTTAATAGCTACGCTTTTGCATTTTTTTTTACCTAAAGCTTATAGCCAGAATGATAGCATTCAGATTTCTGGACGCTTAAAGGGGCTGGGCAATAAGTCGGTATGGATTTCTTTTGCAGATGATGCCGGTTTATCAAGGAGCTATAAAGCCAATGCCAATAACGATGCTTTTACCTTAAAAGTACCGCGTTTACAAAATCCGGCCATTGCCCGCTTCGATGTCTCGATATCAAGAACCAGTACCAGGAATTCAAATCCTGCGCCAAAACTTGATCTGTTCGTTTTTGATCGGGATATTAGCATAAAGGGCGATGCGCTATTGGTTCAGTTTGCCGATGTAAATGGCGATGAAGAAAATAATGCATTGGCGGTATATAAGCAACTGGTAAAAAAGGGCGAAATGCGTAATTACGAGATTATGCAACAGCTTTTTAATGAAGAAAAAATCACCAGTTCTGCAAATAAAGAAGCTTTAATGGCCGAGGCTACAGCCACCAATAGAAAACTCGTTAACGTAAAAAGAGATTTTGTTAAAACGCATCCCAATGCTTTTGCCTCAGTATTTTTATTAACGCGAATGGAAAACCTGTATACGGCTGGCGATTTTATTTCCACGTGGAACAGTCTATCGCCCAAATATAAAAACCATCCCGTTGCCGAAAAAATTAAAGCTTATATCAAAAAAATAAGCACCACACCAGAAGGCGCTGATGCCATTGGTTTTCAGAAAACCGATAACCACGGAAAGACCATTAGTCTGGCCAATTATAAGGGAAAAACGGTACTGCTCGATTTTTGGGGCAGCTGGTGCGGGCCATGCCGGGCAAGTAATCCGCATTTAAAAGCATTATATGCGAAGTATCAGTCAAAAGGTTTCGAAATTATAGCCATCGCGCAGGAACAGAAAAAGGTTCTTGAAGAGGCACGCGGCCTTTGGCTTAAAGCCATTGAAGAAGATGCGCTTCCTTATACCAATATACTTAATAACGAAGATATAGATAGGCAAAACCTGGTAAAAGACTATAACATTATGGCTTTTCCGACCAAAATACTGGTAAGCAACGAGGGCAAAATATTAATGCGCATTACTTCAAGCGCCACTGATGACATTGATCGTGCCCTCGAAAAAATTTATGGATTTTAATCTACCTATTCAGCTAAAAATGAAAATTAAAGCAATACTATTTCTTGGGTTTTTGGTTTGTTCGCTCCAGCTTCGGGCGCAGCAAGCCCGCACACTCATTGAAAGCATGAATCAAATGTTTGCCCAAAAGGCCGTTGATCCGGTTAAAACCATGTTAAGCGGCAGTTTTTCAATTGCAGCCTATACAAGACCTTCGGCCGACAGGATGTTAAAGACAATACTGGAGCGCTATCCATGTGATTCGATTCTGCTCAAAAATGAAACTAAAGCAGGCGAAATGATCTGCTTAACCATAGTACCTTTTAGTAAAGGAAAAGCGGGTAAAGAAAGTAGCATTTATACTGATGCAAGCTATAGACTACTGTACACCGATATTTTCGACCAGCTTTATGGCATGAACCGCTATAAAAAGTCGGTACTGGTCGCCAAAATCCCTTTCGAGGTCGAGAATGGTTCGATTATTTTAACCGTAAAAGTTAATACCAGCGAAAGGCCGCTAAAGCTCCTTTTTGATACAGGTGCCGATGGCATGGCCATTACCAAAGCCCTGGCCGATTCGGTAGGCATTAAAGCCAGTCGCCAGCAAAATACCTCGGTAGTGGGCGGCAACATGAATATTTCTGTTTCAGAAGGGAATACGATCAAGCTCGATACCTTTGTGCTTAAAAACCAGAGTTTTGCTATTTTTCCTGAAATGCACAAAGGAAGCGATGGCATTATTGGCAACAGCATCGCTAAAAACTATATCACCAAAGTCGATTTCGATAAAAAAGAGCTTTCGCTTTATACTTTTGGCGATTATACCTATCAGGATCAAGGCTTATCTGTTCCGGTAACGGTTCCGGCGGGTTTGTTTATTATTCCGGGCGAAGTTAGCGTTGTACCTGGACAGGCCAATACCGGCGAATTTGTTTTCGATACCGGTGCCTCTTATAACCTCATTTGCTTCAGACCCTTTGTAAAAAAATATAAACTATTGGTAAGTGGTTTTAAACCCGAATATAACGGCACCACCACCAGTATGGGCATGAGCACACCAACCTATAGCGGCCGTGCGGCGGCGTTTTCTTTTGCCAGTATGCCTAGGCTAACCGATTTTCCGGTTACCCTGATGGCGGGAGGCGGTCAAAGTGAAAACTGGAATCCGGGTTTTGACGGTTCTATTGGTATCAGAACCATTGGCCGTTACAACTTTACCATTAACATGCAGCAGAAAGAAATTCATTTCGTACCCAACCATACCTTTAATTTTCCTCATGATTTTGTTTTGGGCGCTTACCTTTTCGGTTTCGACGCTGATGGGAAATTAAAGTTGCTCAGTGTAGTAAGCCCTGTAGAAGGCGAAGCCCTGAAAGCCGGGCAAATTATCGAAAGTATTGATGGTGTTGCAGCATCAGCTTTCCTTAAAGACAGCAAAAAAATGCTGGCCGTCTTAAGTGCACCGGCGGGTAAAGTCTTCAAAATTGCCTACACGGCGGATGGAGCAAAACAAAATATTTCAGTAACCAAAAAATAGATTTATGAAAAAACTAATTCATACCCTTTGCCTTTTGTTAACCGCAATAGGTTGCCTGGCACAAAATCAATCCTTAAACAGTGTATTGAAACAGGCTAAAAAAGAAAACAAGCTCATTTTTGTCGATTGTTATTTCACCGGCTGCATTCCTTGCGCCCAAATGGACGAAAATGTTTTCCCGAATTCGCTGGTTAAGGCAGAAATGGATAAAAATTTTTTAATGCTCAAAGTTGATATTTTTAAAGATAAACTGGGCGATACTTTAAAAGTGCAACATATTTTAAATGGTTTTCCAACCTTCTTAGTCTTAAATGGCGATGGAAAACTAATCAGTTCCTCATCAGGATATAAAGATCCGGGTAATCTGATTGCCCTGTTTGCTGATGCCCGCCAAAAGGCTGCACAGCATAAATTTTTGTCGGGATTTTCTACCAGCTATAACGAAGCCAAATATCCGGCATTCTATGTTGAATTCTGCAAAACCCGCAAGGGAGTAACCGGCGAGACCATTGCTGCCTATACCGATACTTTAAAAAACTTTAAAGCCGAAAATGCCTTATTGCCTTATCTGGTTACCAGATCGGCTGATGAAAAAGCAATTGAAACCATTTTTGCAGATTATAACGGATTTGCAGCACTTTATGGCGAAGAGGTTTTACAACCAGTAGTGGATAATGGATTAAATCAGAAACTGGCTAAAGCAATGAAAACAAATTCAGATCAGGCTGCTTTTGATGGATTTTTGGCCAGCCAGAAGAAAAATTTTTCTGATAAAACCTGGAAAATATGCCTTCAAACCCTGAGCAGCAGGTACTATCTGGGGATGAAAAAAGATACTGTAGGCTTCCTGAAGTTTTCGATCAAAAATCCGGTTTTATATCAGTATCACTTCAATGCACTTTACAGCACATTGGTCGCTAAAAAAGGCTTCAACCCTGAGGTAACCAGGCTTTTTTGCCAGTGGGCAGATGCAATTGTAAGCGAGATCAGCGGACTTGAATATATGAAAACCGCGGCGGCTGTACATCGGCTGGCCAAAGACGAAGCAGGCTATAGCAAATTCGTAAAAATGGCAGCAGCTTATACAGCCAGGTATCAAATGAAAGCAGAGCCCGTTGAGGCTTCATCTTCAAAATAAATAAGAAATTACATCATGTAGCAGTGGTGGAATGTTTAATAGTTAATGATCGAAAGGCTTACCTGGATGGGTAAGCTTTTTGCTTTTGTTTATATAATGGTTACATTAACTTTAATTTGTTTTCGGCCAAAAAATCTACTTTTGAATTTTTACCAAAAATAAAGATATGAAACGCGCATTAATTTCGGCCTGTATGGTTTTCATGTTTAGCTCTGCTTTTGCCCAAAAATTTAACTGGAACAAAAACCAGGTAATTGCACACCGCGGTGCCTGGAAAAAGAATAATTTCCCTCAAAATTCAATCGCGTCGTTAAATGAGGCGGTAAAACTGGGCTGTTATGGATCAGAGTTCGATGTGTGGATGACAGCCGATCAGGTTTTGGTTGTAAATCACGATCCTGAATTTCAGGGATTGACGATTGAAAAGGTAAATTATGCTGATCTGCTCACCAAAACCATGAGCAACGGCGAAAAAATTCCCACTTTAGAAGCTTATTTGCTAGCCGGCAAAAAACAAAAAACAACCAAGCTTATTCTGGAGATAAAACCATCCTTAATTAGCAAGGAGCGTGGCATTGAAGTAACGAATAAGTGTGTGGAAATGGTACAGAAACTCAAAGCAGTTGAGTGGACTGAGTACATTAGCTTCGATTACGATTATTGCAAACGCATTTTAGCTCTGATGCCTAAAGCCAAAGTAGCTTACCTTAAGGGCGATGTCAGTGCCGAACAAATGAAAGCCGATAAGCTGACTGGTGTAGATTACCATTATAGTGTTTACCAAAAAGACAACTGGATAGAAAATGCACAAAAACTGGGGCTTACAGTAAATGCATGGACGGTTAATACCGTGCCAGAAATGCAATGGCTTCTGGCACATCAGGTAGAATATATTACCACCAACGAACCGGAAATACTTTTCGAAGAAATTAAAAAAACACCCTTGGTGAGTGGCTGGAAATTAAAATGGAGCGATGAGTTTAACGATACTGGTTTGCCATTAAGCAAAAACTGGAGTTATGATGTAGGGGGAAAAGGTTGGGGCAATAATGAATTGCAATACTATACCGATGCTGATAGTACCAACGCAGTAGTTAAAAAAGGAAACCTGAACATTACAGCAGTAAAAGCCGATAAAGAAAACAATCATTATACCTCGGCCAGGCTGGTAACTAAAAATAAATTCGATTTTAAATACGGCCGGGTAGAGGTAAGGGCCATGTTGCCAAAAGGTAGAGGTTTGTGGCCGGCCATATGGGCGCTACCTACCGACTGGAAATATGGTAACTGGCCAAAAAGCGGCGAAATTGATATCATGGAACATGTAGGTTATGATCCCGACAGTGTACATGGTACCGTGCATACCGAAAAGTTTAACCATGTAATTAAAACCCAGGTGGGTAAAGCCTTAAAAGTAGCAAACCCATATACCGAATACCACGTTTATGCGGTTGAATGGTTTGCGGATAGAATTGACTTTTTTATCGACGATGAAAAATACCTCACCTTTAACAATACTAAAAAAGGATCGGGCGACTGGCCTTTCGATCAGAATTTCCATATTATCTTAAATGTAGCCGTTGGCGGCGGCTGGGGTGGAAAAAAAGGAGTAGATGATACCATTTTCCCTGCAACCATGAAGGTTGATTATGTAAGGGTTTTTCAAAAGTAATGAGAGGATAGCGGTTAACTGGTTAATTGTTGAAACTGGTTAACTGAATACTGCCAATTACCAACCGAAAACTGCATCATTGTTGGAACGAATAGCTTACCCAACTTCGGACCAGAAAATTGGTAAACTCAAAATTACAAACTGCTAACTGGAAATTGCCAACTGAAAACGATAACTTGCGGTATCTAAGCTATATTGTATAATTTATGGACTCACGTAGAGAATTTCTAAAAAAAGCGGCCTTGTTTGCCGGAGCCACTGGCATGGCCAACACTTTGCCCAGTTCGGTACTAAAAGCCATGGCCATTAACCCCGAGCCTGGTACCACATTTTACGATGCCGAGCACATTGTTTTCCTCATGCAGGAAAACCGGTCATTCGATCACATGTTTGGTAAAATGAAGGGTGTACGCGGATTTAACGATCCACACCCTCACATTCAGCCCGATGGCAATAAAGTTTGGCTGCAAAAAGATGGGCAAGGCTACACTTACGCCCCCTTCCATGTCGACATTAACAAGACGAAAATTACCTGGCAGGGTGGTTTACCGCACTCCTGGAACGACCAGGTAGCAGCACGTAATGGTGGCCGTTACGATAAATGGCTGCCGGTTAAAACCCCCATGACTTTGGCTTATTACGATCGGAATGATATTCCTTTCTACTATGCCATGGCCGATGCCTTTACCATTTGCGATCAGCATTTTTGTTCTTCGTTAACCGGAACAACGCCTAACCGTTTATTCTTTTTTACCGGCACCATTCGTGGCGAAAAGAGTGCAAACCGTGTTGCGGTGGTGAATAACGATCAGGCCGAATCGCAAAACAATGTGTTTGTAGATTGGCCAACCTTTCAGGAAACATTGGAAGATAACGGCATCGACTGGCGCATTTACCAGAACGAACTCTGGACTTCTAAACTACCGGAAGGAGAGATAGATGATTGGTTGGGAAATTATGGCGATAATCCGGTTGAATATATCAGCAGACACAATGTGAAATTATCGGCTTATTTCAGAAAGAATGGCGATAATACCGTTAAACCGGCCTTAACAGCCAAAGAGGTTCAGGAGAAATACGATAAACTTTCACAAAAGGAAAAAAAATTGGTCGATAAAGCCTTTACTACCAATATTTCTCAAAAAGATTATCTTGACCTGGAACCTTTTACCTTTAAAAATGATCAGGGACAATCTGAAACCATCAACATTCCGAAAGGCGATATTTTTCACCAGTTCAGAAAAGATGTAGATAGTGGTAAATTGCCTGCTGTTTCGTGGTTGGTGGCACCACAACGCTTTTCCGATCATACCAGTTCACCATTATATGGTACCTGGTATGTAAGTGAGGCCTTAGATATTTTAACCAAAAACCCCGAGGTTTGGAAAAAAACGATCTTTATTTTAACCTACGATGAAAATGATGGTTATTTTGATCACCAGCCACCATTCGTTGTTCCAACTCCAAATGATCCTTCGACTGGAAAAGTATCAGAAGGGATCAACTATGCCACTGATTTTGAAGCCAGAAAAGGAAGCCCGATTGGTTTAGGATACCGTGTTCCCCTTGTGGTAGCCTCGCCGTGGAGTAAAGGTGGTTTTGTAAATTCGCAGGTTTTCGATCATACCTCGTCCATTATGTTTATGGAAAAATGGCTGGCGAAAAAAACAGGCAAAGCAGTAAAAAGCAATAACATAAGCGATTGGCGCAGGAATATCTGTGGCGATTTAACTTCGGTATTCAGGCCATACAATGGAGAAGCCATCCACTCGCCCGATCCATTAAAAAGAGAGGCCGTAGTGACCAATATTGGTAATGCCAAAAACAAACCTGCACAGGTTGGACCAACAGCTTTGAACAAGGCTGAAGTGGCTAAAATCAATAAATTCGAGGCCTTTTCAGCTGAAACATCGAGCCATGCCCCGCGACAGGAAAAAGGTGCTAAACCTGCTTGTGCATTGCCTTATCATTTAATGGTCGATGCAGTTTTGATTAACAATAGCCTGGAACTAACCTTTCAATCGGCAAAAACTTTATTTGGCAACGCTACCGAAACCGTTGGTGCGCCATTTAACATGAATACCATTGCTAAATTTAAAGGGGTTGCAGGTAAAACCTGGGCTTATGCTGTGAAAGCTGGCGATGTTTTAAAAGATAACATTGATATAGCCGATTTCGACAACGAAGTTTACGATTTGGCCATAAGCGGTCCGAATGGTTTTTACAGGAGTTTTACCGGAAGCAAGAAAAATCCTGCTCTTGCAGTAAAGGTATATCCCGAGCAAAGTGGTCTGGTTACTAAAAAGCTCAGTGGGAACCTCGTATTTTCGATTGAAAACAAAGGTACAGCAGCCATTACTGTTCAAATAATCGATAATAAATATAAATCGGCTGCCAAAACGGTAACTATTAAGCAAAAATCAAGCGCTAATGTTGTTTTAAATCAATCAAAAAGTGCAAATTGGTACGATTACAGCATTGTACAGGCAGGTAATACGGTATT
The DNA here is from genome assembly GCF_000812965.1 of Pedobacter kyungheensis. Classification (GTDB taxonomy): domain Bacteria; phylum Bacteroidota; class Bacteroidia; order Sphingobacteriales; family Sphingobacteriaceae; genus Pedobacter; species Pedobacter kyungheensis. Next base: position 41,118 of record NZ_JSYN01000026.1, on the reverse strand, counting down.
TAAACATCGTTATGCCGGAAAAATAGAAACCGGCGAAATTACCCAAACCGACCCTTACATGGGCAACGTATAAATATCCCCCAAAACGGGGGATGGCTTTTGAAAGAAATTATGCTTATTTTGTATTATATGTGCAGTAAACTGTCTATAATTAAGGTAAGTTTCATAATTTCTTTCATTTTGCTTTTTAGCTTAAAGCTATCTGCCCAAAGCTATAACTTTACAAATTACAGTTTAAAAGATGGCCTGCCACAATCGCAGGTAATGGTAATTTATCAGGCAAAAGACAGAACGCTTTGGCTTGGAACTTTCGGAGGCGTAAGTAATTTTGATGGCAGGGAATTTACTTCCTACAGCAAAGCTGATGGGCTGAGCTCTAATTCTGTAAACAGTATCGTTGAGGATAATGAAGGCCGAATGCTTTTTGGTACCGAAAGAGGTATCAATATGCTAAAAAAAGGTAAAATCAGTACCCTATATCTAGGTCAGGTAGTTACCCATTTACTCAAAGATAAAAAAGGAGTTGTTTGGGGGCTAACCGAGCATCAGCTTTTTAAGGTTGTGAAGGGAAAACTTGTTTTTTATCCTTTTAAAAACAAAAAAATAAGCACCATTAAAGCAGACAGACATGGTGATTTATTTGCCTTAATGTCAGGAGAAGGTATTTATAAGCTTAATGGCGATAAGTGGCAACTCAACCAGGCTTTGCCACATGAAATGCAGGCTCTAGCCATCAGAGAAATTCTGTTTGATAAGCAGGCCGATAATAAAATTTATTTGCTAGCGTATCAAAAAGGCATTTATCTCCTCCAAAACGGGGTTTCGAAACTATTTTTCCAAAATCCCGATATAGATACTTATTATTCTTTAGAACAGGATAGTAAGGGAAATATGTGGGTGGGCAGCGAAAGGGGAGCTTACCTCATTAGTAAAGATGGTACAATCATCAAATTTAACGGAGAAAATGGTCTTAGCGATAATCAGGTTGACAAGATTTTCAGTGATGCAGAAAATAACATCTGGATATCGTGCTTTAGTGATGGGATTTACAAATATGAAGGCGATGCTTTTATCCGGTACAATACATTTAAGGGGCAGAATGTTGCCTATCCGATAAGTGGTATTGCGGCCGACAAAAACGACCGTTTATGGATTGGAACCTATAACCGCGGGCTTTTTAAATACGACGGTAACCAGCTGGAAAACATCAACCTGCCCGATTTTATGGGCAAAAAAATATATTTTGTTTACGCCGATAAAGCCAAAAATGTTTGGATTTCGGTATACAATAATGGCGTATGGAAATACAATGGAAAACAATTTATTCAGGTACTAAAACCAGATCGTTATGAAAATAGCTCAATTGTTGAAGATCTGGAAGGTGGTATCTGGATCAATGGTCCGATTGCATCAACATACCTGAAAGATGGCAAAACACAGAAAATAACTGGTTTTGATGGTTATTCTTCATGCATTTTCCCCTTAAGTAAGGATAGTATTTTACTGGGTACATCGAAAGGGCTTACGCTAATCAGAAACAAAAAAGCAGATCCTTCATTTAAAATTAAGCAGCTTGATAATGTTTATGTTTTAAGCATAATTAAGCATGGCGATAATTTGGTTTTTGCCACGCTTGGCGATGGCATTGTAACCTGGAATGTAAAAACTAAAGCCATTAAGCGTTATGTGGTAGCCAATGGCTTAAATTCGAACGACATTTACAGCCTGGCAATTGATTACCGTAATCAGCTTTGGGTAGGAACCGGGCGTGGAATTAACAAGCTTACCTTCAACAAAGCCGAAAATGGTTATACCGTTTTCAGAGATCACCCGCTTATTGTAGAGTGTAATCAAAATGCCATCCTACCTTACAAGAACAGCATTTTGGTAGGTACCATTACAGGTCTTGTGCGGTGTAAGGTACTTACATCCTTAGAAGCGAAAAAAAATCCCTTTATTCATATTCAGGAGGTGGGCATATATCATAAAAATGATCGCTCTAAAGATCTCTCTCTTGATCTGAACGGTCGTGGCGATAAATTTTATAAACTCAACTATAGCCAAAACCACATATCAATTAGTTTTAAGGGTGTTTACCTTACCAACCCTGAAAGCGTGCTGTACCGCTATAAGCTGGTTGGCGCCGATAATGATTTTAGCAAACCTGTACCCAATACTGAAATCGAGTATTCGGCTATCAGGCCGGGAAGTTATACTTTTCAGGTATATGCCATTGCAAATGGTCAGCAATCCAACATCGAACAATTCAGTTTTACCATTGTGCCTCCATTTTACGATACCATCTGGTTTAAGGTAATGGCTTTTTTGGTGATGATTTTCTTAATCTGGCTAATTTTCTACCTGATTTTTAAAACACGCGAACGGAAAAAATTCCAGCTCGAAAAACTGAAGTTAAAGGAGCAGGAAAAAATAAGGAAACAAACTGCTGAAGATTTTCACGATGATATTGGCAACAAGCTTACGCGGATTAATGTCTTATCCGAAATTTTGGATAAAAAAGTAGATGGAGCAGAAAAAGAGCAGAAAGAACTGATTAAAATGATCAGGGAAAATGCCAGCCTGTTGTATACGGGAACAAAAGATATTCTTTGGGCGCTTGATCCGCATAGCGATAACCTCTTCGAAATATTGGTGCACATTAAAAATTTTGGGATCGATCTTTTTCAGAATACCGGTGTAGAATTTAAAATGGAAGGGGTATTAAGCGAATACCAGAAACTACATTTATCGATGGAGTTTAACCGGAACCTCACCCTTATTTTTAAAGAAATGCTGAATAATGTTTTAAAACATGCCAACGCAAGTCAGGTGCTGATTATGGTGATAGAAACCGACCATAACACCATAAATATCTTAACTACTGATGATGGTGACGGTTTTGATCTCGGATCGGTAGAGCGGGGAAGAGGTTTAAATAATATTCAAACACGCTGTAAACGCATTAAATCTACCTTCGAAATTTCGTCAATTAAAGGGAAAGGAACCACTACAACAATTTCTACACGAATTCCTGTTACAAAATGACCTAAAAAGTGTCTAAATAAAAACACTATCCCAAATGAACCAAAATTTACGAATCGTTTTAATTGAAGATGATGATATTATAAGAATGGGTTACCAATCGTTATTAACAGACGTACCCGAATTTTCAGTTATAAATGCTTATGGCTCGTACGATTTAGCCAAAAAACAACTGGAAGCCGATCAACCCGATGTAATTTTACTCGATATCCAGATGCCGGGCACCAGCGGGTTACAGGCCTTACCCTTTATTAAGAAAGCCCTGCCAAATGCCCATATCATAATTTTAACCGTTTTTGATTCTCCAGAGCTTGTTTTCGAAGCCTTAACAATGGGAGCTGGGGGCTACCTGACTAAAAATTCGAGTGCAGCAAAAATTATCGATGCTGTTAGGGAGGTAAGTACCGGTGGTGGAGCAATGAGTACCAACGTAGCCAGGATCGTAATGCATTCTTTTCAAAAAAATCTCGATTCACCCCTTACCAAACGCGAAACAGAAATATTGGAGCGCATTGCGAACGGATTAACCAAGTCGCAAATTGCAAACGATTTGTTTATAGACCAGGAAACGGTAAGGAGCCATGTTAAAAATATTTACATCAAATTAGATGTAAATTCAAAATCTGATGCCATTAAAACAGCCAAAGAAAGAAGGTTTATTTAGCCAATAACACATTTTCAATAAAAAATAATGCTAAAATCACCCTTTTTGGGTGATCCTTCGGGTTCAATTTCAGTTTAATTTTACATCATACAATTAAACACAGAAATGAACCAATCTGCCAAATCTTTTTATGTGCAAGTTAAGCAACTAAATGATGCAGAAAGGTACTATGCAAATTGTTTAGGTATGCCCACCGAAGCCACTATGATTTCTGCAAAGGAAAAAGGGCTGGTGGTAAAAATCGATCAGGATACCCATCTTTTTCTTTCTGAAGAAAAACACCAGAACCAAACCCGCAAAATAGTATTAACAAGCGATGATTGCTTGGAAGATTATTGCAGGCTGAAAGCGCGTGGAGTGGTTTTTAAAAATGCACCAGCTTACCTGAGCGAGGGCTTAAGTGTCGAATTTTCTGATCCTTATGGTAACGATTTTACCATTTTGGAGCAACGCAACTACAATGAGGACTAGGCCATGAGATACGTAAAGGAATTAAGCAACAAAAATAAGATTGTAAGCGATAGCACTTGCGAAGCCTTGTATGAGCAGCAGAACGAGGCCTATACCATTAAATTCGTTTTTAACGGTGAAGAAACCTGCGAAATCAATAAACGCAAATTCAATATCTACCCTGATACTTTTGCCGTGGTAAATGCAGGAAGTAATTTTAGTAGTAAAATAGATTCGATTAACCCGGTAAATACATTTGCCGTTTCTTTTGGCGAAAGTTTTATCAGTGATTTTCACCATAGTTTTTCATATAGCGAAGAAAATTTATTGGATGGAAAAGAGGCCATCAAAATGCCTGATTTTATGGAGTCTTTGTATCCTTTTGCCGGCGATATGCGGTTTAATGTATTACATCTTAAGAACCAGCTGGATAAAGGTTTAAAGGATGAAATGCTAATTAATGAGTATTTATATCACTGCCTGCTTAACTATTATAAAATTTACGATAAAGAGGTTGTTCAGAAACTGGATAAATTAAGCTTTATCAAAACAAAAACACGCCAGGAAGTATTAAAAAGGTTAACGCTGGCCAAAGAATACATTAGCAGCAACTACAACCAGAATATTACGCTCGAGCAGATTGCAGAGCAAGCCTGTTTATCGGTTAACCATTTGCTGCGCACTTTTAAAGAAGCTTACGAGATTAGCCCTTACCAGTTTTTAATGCAACTGAGGCTAAACCGGGCTAAAAAACTATTACAAACCACCTCTTATTCTTTAAATGAAATTGTAGGCTTGGTTGGGTTTGAATGCCCAAGTTCATTCATCAGGTTATTTAAACATACATTCAATATTACCCCTTTAAAGTATAAAAAGAGTAGGTTGAATTAAAATACAAATAGTGATTTCTGCATATTTTGTGTATACAGATGAAACTATTTTTGAAGCTCTTGCAGGACAATTTGTAGAAGTTTTTTCCTGTTTAGGTTAATAATGATTAAAAAAGCAAACTGCCAGGATTGGAGTTTGCTTTTTTGCGTTTAATACTACCGTTTAACCCAAAATGGTGACTTTCGCATATTTTTGAATTTTTCAACTACCTACATTGCTCATTGATTTGGTTTCGTGCACATCCCGCTAAAAAACTGAAGAACTAATTAATTACTAACTATTTATTTCCTAACATGAAACAAAAATTACTATTGATTTTTATGGTTACGGTTATGTCTTATTTTAATGCCATAGCGCAAAATAAGACGATAACCGGCAAGGTGGTTGATGCAGACGATGGCTTGCCATTGCCTGGAGTATCCATAAAATTAAAGGGAACCACCCAGGTAACCCAAACTACAGGACAGGGTACTTTCTCTATTTCTGTACCCCAAAATGCAGAAGCATTAATTCTAAGCTACGTTGGTTACACCGAGCAAGAAGTAAAAATAACCGGCCAAACATTAACCATTCGCCTGGTATCATCAGCAAAAAACCTGCAAGATGTAATGATTATTGGTTACGGAACGGTAAAGAAAGAAAACTTTACAGGATCTGCAGCGGTGGTTAAAGAGGATGTTTTCAAAGACCGTCCGGTTACTTCTTTCGAAAAAGCCTTACAAGGTGCGGCAGCAGGTGTGCAGGTTACCAGCGTATCTGGACAACCGGGTGCAACTTCTACTGTACGTATTCGTGGTGTAGGTTCCTTCACAGCATCGAGCACACCACTTTATGTGGTTGATGGTATTGCCATTACCAACGGCGATTTAAGTTCAGTTGCGCAGACTTCAGATGTGCTTTCTTCAATTAACCCTAATGATATTGCTTCGGTAACCGTATTAAAAGACGCAACTGCAGCAGCTATTTATGGCTCTAGAGCTGCAAATGGTGTGGTATTGATTACCACTAAGCAGGGGAAAGCTGGCCAAACCAAATTAAACTTAAGCTCGAGCACAGGCTATTCTTACCAGGCAGTTGATAAACCTGAGGTAATGGATGCCACACAATATTATAAAACCTTTTGGGATGTTTACTATGCACAACGTTTGGCAGCAGGTTTAACCCCCGATGCAGCAGCTACAGCGGCCAATGGATTAACCAATGCGAAATTAGTTGTAAATCCATACAACACTGCAAATCCTTATGCTGCAAATGGCGTATTGGCTAACGGTGCTTCATTACTTTACGATACAGATTGGCGCGACGAAGTATTGCGTAGAGGTGTAACAAAGAATATTGATCTATCGGCCAGTGGCGGTAACGATAAAAATAAATTCTTCGTGTCAGGCGGCTATTTTGAACAAAATGGTATTGTAATCCGTTCAGATTTTAAACGCTATTCAGGTAAGTTTAATTTCAATACTGATGTTACTGATTTCTTAAAAGTTGGTATTAACAACAGTTTGACCCGCACTGAGCAAAATACTCCGGCCGGAAGTACAGGCTCTGATAACCCGGTAAATTTTGCCGATCAAACAGCCAATATTTATCCGTTATATGTACGCGATGCGAATGGAAACGTGGTATATGATGCAACCGGAAACCCCGTTTACAACTACATTAATCCGGTAACACCAGATTTTAACCCGGTTGGTTTATCTAAACTCAACGAGTACAATACGATAACCAACAGGGTTATTACCAGCCCTTATGCTGAGGTTCGGTTTTTAAAAGATTTCGTTGCCAAAAGTATGGTGGGAGTTGATTATATCAATAACCGCGAGCGCCAGTTCTATAACATGGAGCATGGAGATGGAGTGAGTGTAAAAGGACGTGCATATCGCTACTCAAAAGAAGATGTTACGGTAACTTTTCAAAATACTTTAACGTATAATAAAACTTTTAACCAACATAGTTTTGATGTTTTATTAGGCCAGGAAGCATACCGTTCAAAACGCGATTTTAATTATTCGCAGGTTACCGGTTTTCCTTTCCCGGGTACTAATGAGCAAATTGCAGCATCAACTCCATCTACAGTACAATCTTATTATACCCAGCAAAGATTTGCTTCATATTTTTCACGTTTACAATATAATTATGCTGGTAAGTACTATTTATCAGGAAGTTTAAGAAGAGACGGTTCTTCTGTTTTTGGAAATGACAATAAATACGGAACATTTTATTCTGTTGGTGGTGGATGGCGCATCGGCAGGGAGAATTTCTTAAAAGATGTAAGCTGGATTGATGAATTAAAGTTAAGGGCCAGTTATGGTACTTCTGGTAATGATAGGATTGACCGTTATGCATCGCAGGGCTTATATGGCCTGGGTAAAAACTATGAAGGCCAGTCGGGTATTAACTATGTTCAGCTAGAAAATGTAAACCTGAAATGGGAGCAGAACTCAACTTTAGATATTGGTGTGGAGTTTGCTTTCTTAAAAGGAAAAATTAGTGGTGAAGCCTCATATTACAAGAGAGGATCTAAAGGTTTATTATTTGACCAGCCCCTTACAAGGTTAACTGGGTTTGATAACTTAACTACCAACCTTGCCTCGATGGACAATTATGGAGTAGAGGTATTATTAAACGGAAATCCGATTAAAACAAAAGACTTCGACTGGAATATCTCGTTCAACATTACTTCGAATAGAAACAAGATTAATGCAATGACCCAAAATGAGGTAATTGATGGTACCAAGAGATGGAAAGTAGGCGCGGACAGATACCAATGGTATTTGCGTGATTATGCTGGTGTAGACCCGGCAGATGGCCGACCTATGTGGTATACCGACGAGATTGTAAATGGTCAGCCTACAGGTAACAGAATCACCACTAAAAACTGGTCAACAGCTACCCGTTACGATGGTTTCGGCTCATCTTTGCCTAAATTTACCGGTGGTTTTAACAACACTTTAAGGTATAAAGAATTTGATTTAAGCGTATTTACTTATTTTTCTACAGGAGCTAAAATTTACGATACTTTATATGGTAACCTGATGCATAGCGGAGGTTCTGTAGGTAAACAGTTATCAGTAGATAATTACAACAGCTGGCAAAAGCCGGGTGACATTACCGATGTGCCTCGTTTTGTAATCAACAATACTGATTTAGGAAATAACCAGTCAACACGTTTCTTGTACGACGGATCGTTTATGCGTGTTAAAAACATCACCTTGGGTTATTCATTAAAGAAGAACTGGTTAGAAACTATTCATTTATCGAATGTTAGGGTTTATTTAATGGCTGAAAATCCGTTTACATTAGCCAAACATAAAGGAATGGATCCTGAATCGGCCCTTACCGGTTTAACAGATAACGACATTCCAAATGTTAAAACATTTACACTAGGTCTTAATGTTGGATTTTAATTGATAAAGAAATGAGAAAGATAAGAACATATAAAACCGCTATATATACGGGAGTAATGTTGCTTCTGGTTGGAGCAACATCCTGCAAAAAAGAATTTTTGCAGGTAACCCCAACACAACAAATTAATGCCAAAGATGCTTTTTCATCACCTGCCAAAATACAGGCAGCCATGACTGGTATTTACGATTTAACCACTTTTTCAGGCTATACCAACAACATGATATTAAGTGCCGATGTTAAAGGTAACGATGTGATGATTGTAAGTGGTGCCGGAAACTATAACCGCTTTGTAGCGCAATACCAGTTTGTAGAAACGGTAAATAATGGTGATGCTTTTACCTGGTGGCAATACAGTTATAAAGTGATTTCAAATGCAAATCAGTTTGTAGCAAATATCCCTGATGCACCCATAAGCGACGCCTTAAAAACAGAATATTTGTCTGAGGCCAGGGCATTAAGAGCTTATACTTATTTCTGGTTGGTACGTTGGTTTGCGCAGCCTTATGCTGTGAATCCTGATGCCCTCGGTGTTCCGATTTTAAGAAAGCCTTTAGGGCCGGACGAAACATCACCAGCAAGAGATAAAGTAAAAGATGTATATGCTTTTATTATTGAGGACTTGAAATATGCTGAAACAAACTTACCAACAGCGGGCAGAACCAGTATTTATAGAATGAGTGTTCCGGCAATACAAGGTATGTTAGCTCGTGTTTATTTAAACATGGGTAATTGGGCAGAAGCTAGCCGTTATGCTAAATTAGCACGTGCCGCAAAACCATTAAGTACGGCAGCAGCCTTATTAACCGGCTTTAACAACCCAACTACCGAGTGGATTTATGCCATTAACGTAAGAACTGACGATAACCAGGGCTTTTTAGCCGTATCATCTTTTTACGATCCTTATGATTCAGGTTACTCGAGCTTTAGGGTGACTGATGATTTCTTTAATTCTTTTGCCGCAAATGATGAGCGTAAAAAACAGTTTCTGGTTAAAAACAGTCCGACAGCTGCTGCCAGTACCGGTGCTTACAGAAGACGAGGAGAAGGGTATTTGATCAATAAGTTCGACTTTACAACTACGCCGGCGAATAATCAGGTGCTAATTCGTTCTTCCGAAATGTATTTAATCGAAGCAGAGGCTGAAGCCAGATTAGGCAATGAACCTGCCGCTAAACAAGCCTTGCTGGCTATTCAACAACGCGCAGGTGTAGCTACAGTTGTTTCTGCAAACACAGGCAACGCTTTAATTGAAGAAATACTTTTAGAGCGCAATAAAGAATTATACGGCGAAGGACACAAGTTTTTCGATTTGTTGCGCACGAAAAAAGGTGTAGATAGAACTGGTTCTACCGTACACTGGAAAATCGTAAACTTTCCGTCAGGCGACAACAGGTTGGTTTCTCCAATCCCGCAAGCAGAATTAGACGCAAACCCGGTGCTAAAACCTCAGCAAAACCCGGGTTATTAATCTATTTTTATATCGGATTTAATTCCGCAATACAGCCCTTTCCAAACCAGTTGGAAAGGGCTTTTTTATTGGTGTATCACATTTTAGTTACCTGATAATTATGGTGTTATCGGCATATTATTATTCTGCGTTGTAGCCGATCTTTAATAAAAAAACACAGATAGTTATGAGACTAAAAGCTTTGGTGATTCTATTACTAGGTATTACAATCACAAATAATGTTTTAGCAGCAGAAAAACCTACTGCAAGCCATAAATCGGTTATTAATTACTTTATGGATAGCTATATGAATTCTGATTATAAGAAGTTAAAAGCTGTTTTAAGTGATGATGCCGTTTTTACATCGAACAGGGATGTGAGGGTGATCAAGCACAAAGCAAGTGAGGTTCTGGCTCAAATGAAAAAAGATGAAGGTGTAGTACAAAAAGACTGTAACATCAGTTCAACCATCGTTTCTGAAACCGATGCATTGGTTATTGCCCGTGTAGATGTGAATTATGAGTTGTTTGATGGTGCTCAACAAAACTTCGTAATTATAGAGAAAAATAAAGAAGGGGAGTGGAAGATTACCCAGGTATATAAAGTCTTCGTCACCAGCGAAAGCCAGGCTAAAAAACTGGTTTAATTTTAGTTTTATGTAAATGCAAAAGGCCTGGTTTTTACGCCAGGCCTTTCGTATTTTAACTATAATGATCTTAAAAGTTTATAGGCAATTCTACCTGTGTTTTATCCCATCCGGCAATCAGGTTTGCACCTTCGGTAGCAGGGGCAAAGGTTAAAGAGAAATATTCTATTGGTTTAGCCAATGTTTTAACCGGAACATTTACCCGTATCACATCTTTAGCCTGGTTGTAGCTAAATGCGCCCCATTTATCTGTTTCACTATTAATAATAATGGTCCAGGTATCTTTATTCGGGATGGCAAAGAGGCTGTATGTACCTGCCTTGATCTTCTTTCCGCCAATTTTAACCTTTTTAAAGAAACGGATCTCAGTATTTTCGTTGGCTCCAAAACGCCAAACCGTTCCGTACTGCTCCAGAACCCCAAAAATATCGCGGCCTTTTTTCTGTGGACGCGAATAAACGACCTTAATTATTGGTTTGGTTAAATCACCGGCTTTAGCCTTTGGTGCATTTAAGGGGAAATATACAATATCTGCCGGACTAGGATCTGCAGCCGGGAATTTTACTTCTGTGGCTTGCTGAGCCTTTGCACTAAAGCATATAAGAGCGAAAACAACAATGAATATATGTTTCATCTGCTGTGAATTAAGGCGTAACCCATAAAGCGCATCGACACTTTACAGCGAATACGTAAATAAAAATAAATTAGTATTTTCTTCCTTTAACGATAGCGTTTAAAAATAAGCCTGCTGTTAACAAACCTAAAACACCACCTAATAAAGCGAAAATGTAGTTTTGTGTAATGATTGCTCCAGTTAAAATTCCGAAGAATAAACCTAAAGCATAATATAACCAGTTAAAATTATTGCTGCTGTTCTCTTGTACACTCATGTTTTTTATTATTTGGAGGCAAAGTTAATATTTATTTTAAATTTTAATTTGTGATTGGCACCAATATTCCAATTAATTATCAATTCGATCTAATTTATAACCTTTGTGCTTTAAATAGCTGATGAGCTCGGGCAAACGATGGTAAAATTTGTCTGTTCTTCGCGCATCCGTACCAATGTGCAGCAACAAAATAAAACCATTTAAACCGTTGGGCTTGGTCTCGTTATATGTGGTTATCGATTGGTAAATCTCTGCACTGGTTTTATAACTTTTTCCCATTTGTGGGTAGGTGTAATCGGCATTTGAGCGTGTACCAGGCGTAAAATTAATCAATTGCAAGTCTTGTGCTTTAGTCCAGTTGGAAATGGTCTGGTTATACCACTCATAAGGAGGTAAAAAATACCTTGCGGCCTGCCTGGTTATACCGAAGGTTGCCATTGCATCGTAGTTGGCTTCTAAATCCTTTACAAATTCGTCCTGCGTAACCAATAAACTATCGCGTTTATCCCAATCACAGTATAAAAGGTGTTTATCAGAATGTGGCCCCAGGTAATGGCCATCTTTTTTTAGCTTTTTTATCAGCGTATTAAATTTAGGGTTCCTGTAAAAATTCCCCGTTAAAAAGAAAGATGCTTTAACGTCTTCATGCGCAAGCACAGCCCTGATTTTTTCGCCACCATCAGCAAATTCATCACCCGTAAAAACCAAATGGATTTTCTTTTGTGTAGAATCGCCGCGAATAATGGCGCCCAGGCTTTTGGTTTTGTGGTCGGTTAAATTTGCTTGCGCTGCTTTGGCTGCCAGTAAATAAATGAGCGAAGCCGTGCCATCCATGGTGGGTTCGTTAGTACTATAATCCCCGTAATCATCATGGTAAACAGCCAAATCACTTTGAAAATCAGCATATTCGTCGGCATCGTTCAATTTAATGCCAATCAGGTTCTTATAAATGTTGGTGTAAACAGGCCCATCTACCAATCCGCCATCTATCGGATAGTTTTTTAAATGGGTAAAGGCCGAATGCGGATCTGTTGGTGTATCGCCCCATTGTGGTAGGCCGTAAACCATACTCGTTCCCCAGGGATTGCAGCCAAAAATCCAGTCGAAATTGGCTTGTGCCAGTGCTGCAAAAGTATCATCACCACTTAGCTCCGCATACCAGTTACATTGCATGGCAAAGGCAACCGTTAAGTTGTTGCTACACCAGATAAACGGGATGCCACGATAAAAAGCATTGTTTTTAGCGCGGTTCCATACCTGTTCTATACCTGTTTTATAATACGCTGTGGTTGTATCATCGCCCTGTTTGGCTACCTCGTAATGGCCGAGATTAATAAAAGGATAATATTGGTAATGAGCGGCTGTATCTTTCTTCAGCCATGGGGTGACAGTTTCATGCCTGGCATATTTTAAGGCAAGTTTGGCCTTTCCCCTGTCTGGTTTTTCTTTACCAAAGTTAAACGATGCTTCTGCCAGCTCCATATCGTCAACCCAATTATCCTCGGCATAAATGTAGGGCGATTTTACCGAAACGGTTTGGGTTACGCCAGGTTTCAGCAAAGCATAATGATAGGCGCTTTGGGCTTTTTCAGTAAGTATTCGGGCATATGGTTTATCTCTATTTTTAAACAATATAGCACCGAGATTGAAAGCGCTGGTAAATTTAGCTGCAGTAGAGCTTGTGCCAGTGGTATTGTTCATGAATTTGCCCCTTTGCTGCGGCTCCCCTGTGATCAAATACAGCGGGCGTTCGAAACCTTTGCCATATTGGTTATCTTCTTTTGGGATGCGCATGCTGATGTGGTCGCGGTCATCGGCCAGTTGATTAAACATGATATTCTTTTTGGGGTGCATTTTTAACAACCAGTCCAGCCCCCATCTGGCTTCATCTAAAACGTCTGCAATACCGTTTTTCCCGTCCAGGCCATTGGCTTGTTGTGTATCGCTAAAAACCTGCGGATAATCGCGATAGGCCATTAACAGGTGATAGGTGGCATTTGCCGAGGTTGTGGCATATTGCAGGTAGTCGCTTGCATCGTGCCAGCCACCCGTGGCATCAAAGTGTGTACTGTCTTTAATGCCGGCTTTGCCTCCATACAATACAAAACCGTCGTGGGTATGGCAGCTGTCTTTTAAATAGGGATTAAAGCCGCTGCGTTGTTGCCGCATGTAGCGTAAACAGAAATTGGCAGCATCTTTATAAACGTCATTGTTAATTAGAACCAGTGGCGATATCGTTTCGCCGGCACGAATATAAAATTTACCATTTTGCTTAAAATCGCTAAAATCCAGCCTGGCCGTTTGCCTAAATGGACCATAGGCGCCAAAACTTTTAATATCGGTAGACGTATAAACAACAGCTTTGGTTTCCTGATCTATAATTTCGAAACGCTTAGGGGTTTGGTCGCTTTTACTTGCCCATATCGCTACTTTAATACTTTCGGTAGGGTAGCCCAATAAATTTATCCTGATCCAGCTGGACTCATTCTGCGAATGTTTGGTGCCAAATGCATATAAAATAAAGCAGATGCCCAGCATCAGTATAGTGGCGTAGAATTTATTTCTCATGCTTTATGGATGATTATTACACTTAAAATTAGGGTTTTATCAAGAGAATGTAAAAGAAGTGATTAAACACTTGCAAATTAATCAATCGTTTGATTAATTTTGTGTCGTCAAAAAGAAAATGAAAACAGAAAAAGTAGATAAAAGGCAGGCCATTTTGGAAGCAGCAGAAAAGCTGTTTTGCGAAACAGGGTATGAGGGTACTTCTACCCGCCAGATTTCGAAAGAGTCTGGTGCAAATATGGCCATGATAAATTATTATTTCGGTTCGAAAGAAGGGGTTTTTGTGGAGATCATGAACGAACGCATTGCAAGTTTCGCATCCCAGTTAAAAATCATCAATGAAGATAAGATTTCGGCATTAGAAAAATTGCACAAAGTGATAGAAGGTTATGTAAACAGAATTCTGAACAATACCGCCTTTCACAAAATGATGCACCGCGAATTGTCTTTAACGCAACGGCCAGAAATGTACGATAAAATTAAAGATGCCATGGGCCAGAACATGCAGATGATTGATCGCATTATTACCGGTGGAATTGAAGATGGTTCTTTTAAAAAGGACGTTGATGTACGGATGATCATTGCAACCATTATGGGAACAATTTCTAATGTGGTCATCGCGCCAAACAAAATCTTATCCTGCTCCAACTTCGATCTGAATAACCCTAAAGATAAAAAAATGATTAAAGAGCGGGCCATAACCCACTTGCAAGACCTAACAACAGTTTATTTAACAACGAAAAAATGATACCCAAATCAATAAAATTAATGCTTGTGGCATCATTAGTTCCGGCGGCTTTATTTGCACAAAGCAGTAAGGAACTAGATATCAATCAGGCAATAGCACTTGGCATAGCCAACAGTAAGAATTTAAAACTTTCGCAGAACAAAATTGATGAGGCGGTTGCAAAACTGGCCGTGGTAAAAGATAATGCTTTACCTACCGCCAATGCCAGCTTTATGTACAATCACGCCGAAATTCCGACAACTACTTTTACCCTGCCGGGAAGCGAATCTTCTTTCCACCTGCCTAAAAGGGCCGATGCCTTTGTAGGAACGGCTGCAGTACAGGAACTGGTTTATGGCGGAGGCAAATTAAAGTACGCCAAAGAGTCGACCAAATTACTGGCCGACGTAGCGCGTTTAGATGCCGATAAAAACAAGGAGGAAATTACCTATGCGGTAATTAATACCTATTACGCTTTGTATAAAGTTCTGCAGAGCAGAAAAGTGGTTGATCAGAATTTGGAAGCCATTGCAGCGCAAATTAAACAAGCACAACGTTTCTTTGAGCAAGGCATTGTAACCAAAAATGATGTATTGCGTTTCCAATTACAGCAGGCAAATGTTACGCTTACGCAAATGGATATCGAAAGCAACCGCAAGGTAATTAACTACAACCTCGATATTCTTTTGGGTTTACCTGAAGATACCGAAGTTAAAATTACTGACCCGACTGCTGGTTTAAAAGCAACAGGTTCCCTTAATGAGTATATAGGCTTAGCCATGGCCAACCGCCAGGAGCTAAAACAACTTGAAGTACAAAATAAAGTTGCTGGTTTTAATATCAAAAGCATCAGAGCCAATACTTTACCTACTGTAGGCGTAGGGGCTAATCTTTATTACATTAACCCAAGCGGTAATTTTATCCCGCCAGCAAACCAGTATTTAATGCCGGTTACCTTAGGTGCTACCATTTCATGGAATATTGGCAACCTTTGGACCAACAAGAATAAGGTAAGTGAGGCTAAAATCCAGCAAAACGCCATTAGCATTCAGAAAGACATTTTATCTGATCAGGTAAAAACTGATATCAATAAGAATTTTCAAAGCTACCAGGTGGCTGTAAACAAAATTCAGGTTTTAGAAACCTCAATTTCGCAGGCTACTGAGAACGACAAATTACTGGCTTCAAAATACAAAAACAATGTAGCATCTGTTACCGATCGTATCGACGCCGAAACCTTATTATACCAAGCAAAAATAAACTTAGAAATAGCAAAAGCCGACGCTGGTTTGGCTTACTATACGCTATTAAAATCAACAGGAAAAATAACGCAATAAATACAGCAATGACAACTGAAAAGAAAAAAAAGAGCATAGTAGTACCCATCATTTTAGGTGTTTTACTAGTAATAGGTGCCGTTTTTGGTATCACAGAGTGGAATTATTATAGCAAACACGTAGATACAGACGATGCACAGATTGATGGCGACATCAGTCCGGTTGTTGCCCGTGTTGGCGGCTATGTTAAGGACATTAATTTCGAAGAAAATACCCATGTAACCGAAGGTCAGGTTTTGGTTAAACTTGATGATAACGATTACAAGGTAAAATTAGAGCAGGCACAATCGGGCCAAAAAGGTGCAAGTGCCGGCGTTGGTGTAGCACAATCTCAAATTGCTGCTACGCAAGCCAATACCAGTACTGCTAAGGCTAATGTAGAAACCGCAAGAGCTAATGTTCAGTCGGCAAACGTTAAGCTTACCCTGGCTCAGAAAGATTTTGCACGTTATGCAAACCTGGTTAAAGATGGTTCTATAACCCAACAGGCTTTCGATCAGTCAAAAGCTAATAAAGAAGCAGCAGAAGCGGCTAAACAAGCAGCACAGGCAGCCTATCAGGCAGCACAAGATCAATACAATGCTGCGGTTAAACAAGTGGGTACAACTCAATCGCAATTAGCTGTAAGCAGCAATGTAATCAGTCAGCGGCAGAGCGATATCGATTTTGCAACCTTGCAATTATCGTATACAGATATCAAAGCACCGGCTTCGGGTATTGTTTCTAAAAAGAATGTACAAAAAGGTCAGTTGGTACAGGCGGGCCAATCTTTGTTCTCGGTAGTAAACGATGGAAGTATCTACGTTACTGCCAACTTTAAAGAAACCCAGTTAGAGAAAATCAAATCAGGTTCGAAAGTAGAAATCGAGGTTGATGCTTATCCTGACGAAAAAATTGAAGGTGAAGTATATAATTTCGCGCCAATTACCGGTGCAAAAGGATCTTTATTGCCTCCAGATAATGCTACAGGTAACTTCGTTAAAGTTGTACAACGTGTTCCGGTAAAAATCAAAATCCATCCATCAAAAGAATTGCTGGCTAAATTACGCCCGGGTATGAGCGTTAAAGCTTCAGTTTCTGTTAATTAATATTTAAAATGGCCGAAGTAGGTTTAAAAAAGTGGATCATTACCTTTACGGTGATCACAGCTTCTTTGCTGGAGCTGATTGATACGACCATCGTAAACGTAGCGATTCCACAAATACAGGGAAACCTGGGCGCCACACTGGAGGATGTGGCCTGGCTTTCCACCGGCTATGCGGTAGCCAACGTTATCGTATTGCCAATGTCGGGCTGGTTAGGTAACCGGTTTGGCAGAAAAAACTATTTTCTTACCTCCATTATTGTTTTTACACTGGTATCCTTTTTATGTGGTAATGCCACCTCATTAGGCGAACTGGTTTTATTCAGAATTATACAGGGTTTGGCCGGTGGTGGTTTAATATCAACTGCACAGGCTATCCTGATCGAAACCTGGCCACGCGAAGACGTGGGTATTGCAACAGCCTTATTTGGTTTGGGTGCAGTAGTGGGGCCAACTGTTGGACCAACCATTGGTGGTTATATTCTGGATATCAGTTCGTGGCCGTGGATTTTTTATGTAAACATTCCGGTCGGAATACTCGCGGCCTACTGTACCTACACCTTTGTGCGGGCCACCCCTAAAGAGGGGAAAGGCCAGCCTGTTGATTGGTGGGGAATTGTCTTATTGGCAATCGCAGTAGGCAGTTTACAAACCGTGCTCGAAAAAGGAGAGAGCGAAGACTGGTTTGCTACGCCATACATTACAGCTTTGGCAGCAGCATCAGTATTTGGCTTACTGCTTTTCATCTGGCGCGAAATGAGTACCGACCACCCGATTGTAAACTTTAAAATTATGCGCCACCGCAGTTTTGCAGTGGGTATGTTTACCTCGTTTGTATTGGGATTCGGTTTATATGGATCAGTATTCGTGTTTCCGGTGTTCTGTCAAAACCTGCTGGGCTTCTCGGCATTGCAAACCGGAGAATTGCTCTTTCCGGGTGGTTTATGTACCATTATCATGATGCCTTTTATCGGTATTATGCTTAAGAAAGGTATACCTGCCCAGTTTATGGCTACCATAGGGATGTTCTTGTTCTTCGTTTTCTGCTGGATGCTAAGCAATTCGACCCTGCAATCGGGTACAGGCGATTTCTTCCTTCCATTGGTTATCCGAGGTATAGGGATGGCGCTTTTATTCGTGCCGTTAACCACTTTGGCTATACAGGATTTAAAAGGGCCTGAAATTGGTCAGGGTTCGGGTTTAAACAACATGATGCGCCAGTTGGGTGGTTCGTTCGGTATTGCTGCACTAACCACATTGATCCACATTCGTTCAGGCCTTCACAGAAGTAATTTGTTAACAAATGTGAATGAATATAACCCGGCATTTGTAGAGCGTTTTAATGGTTTAATTAAAGGCTTTATGGCTAAGGGCCAAAGTTTGTTTGAGGCTAAAATTATGGCCGCAAAAGCGATGGAAGGAATCGTTACCAGACAAACCATGTTACTTACTTATGACGATGCCTATTGGGTTGCGGGCTTGATTATGTTGTTCTCAATTCCGTTGCTTTATCTTCAAAAGTTTAAGAAAAATGCAAACATTCCTGCCGATGTGCACTAAAATTGGCAACGAAATAGCCTAAATAATGGCAAAAAACAAAAACAGCCGGTGTATTTTATTACATCGGCTGTTTTAACCCAAAAAATTAACAATCAATGCAATGCCCTTAAACATTGCAAATGTTCTTACTTAACCACATAGTGGCCAAATAAGATTCTAAAATTAAAATTTATTCTACAATTTTCCAAATTGTAAGCCTTAGAATTTTAATACCTTACGCATTTTTTGTAGTATTACGGAATACAAAACCACTGCATAAGCCATGCCTAAACTTCGTTTAACTACACAACGAGAATCTATTTTTAACAATGAGGTAATCTCAAAATTTGAACTCTTTAACAGTCTGTTTCTCACCTTGCCTTTTTACAAAATTAAAGACACCGGAACTTTGCTTCCGCTGTTTTTTAAGAGCTGTGAAGAGGGCATTGCCAACGGAGCAAAACCAGCACAGGTTATCGAAGAGTTTTTTGCCAAATATACCAGCTACACCGACCGAAAGGATATCATTGATTTGCTTTTCAGGTTTATTCAATACATCGAGCGTCAGGTAGTACTTTTTGATGCCGTAGAAGATGCTTCTTTTACCAAGTTAAATACCACCGATGAGCAGAGCACCCTGGCTTTTATTTTAAAGAAGAATGCTGATAATAAACCGGTATTGGCGAAAATAGAAAAACTGATTGATGAGCTTTCGCTACGTTTGGTGTTAACCGCACACCCTACACAGTTTTATCCGGGTACTGTTCTGGCCATCATTACCGATTTAACACAAGCCATCAGAGATAACGACCTTACCTCAATGAACTCGCTGTTACAGCAGTTAGGTAAAACACCATTTTTCAATAAAAAATCGCCTACACCAGTTGATGAGGCATTAAACCTGGCCTGGTTTTTAGAAAATACCTTTTATTTCGCAGCGGCAAATATTCAGGAAGAAATAGACCAGAACCTGGATGAATATAACCTCGAAACCAAGAAAATTTTAGAACTCGGTTTTTGGCCGGGTGGCGATAGGGATGGTAATCCAAATATCCATGCCGATACCACTTTAGAAGTTTCTAAAATGCTCCGTCAGATTTTGTTCCGTTGCTATTACCGCGATTTCAGGGTAATTAAACGCCGCATTACCTTTAGAGGGGTAGAAGAAAACATTACCAAGCTGCACGATGTGCTGTATAAAAATGCTTTCGACCAAACCTGCGAATTGCAGGATATTTCAATTGAGCTGAAGGAGAACCTGAATAAGATTAAAGATACGCTTTTAGCAGAGCATGAGGGGCTGTTTGTAGATTTGGTTAATGACCTGATCCGCAAAATAGACTTATATGGAAACTACTTTGCTTCGTTAGATATCCGTCAGGATAGTCGCGTGCTGCGCAATGTACATGCCTACTGCCGCGCAAACAAGCCTATTTCATCTTTATACCCTGCCGATTACGATAAACTTTCGGAAGCAGAGAAACTGGACCTGATTTCGTTTAAAGAAGCAACCATTGCTTATGCAAGCGAGCCCGATGCTTTAACCAAAGATACCATAGAGGTAATTAAAGAAATTAAAGGCATTCAGCAACGCAACGGCGAAAAGGCTTGTCACCGGTTCATTATCAGTAATTGCCAGCAGGCGAGCGATATTCTTCAGCTGATTGAGCTTTTCCTTTGGAATGGCTGGAGCAAGGATTCGTTAACCATCGATTTCGTACCGCTTTTCGAAACCGTAAACGATTTAAAAGGTGCAGCAGCCATTATGGATACTTTGTATAGCAACCCATTCTACAAAGCACACCTGGCTAAACGTGGCAATAAACAGCACATTATGCTGGGTTATTCTGATAGTACCAAAGATGGTGGCTATTTAATGGCTAACTGGTCTATCTTTAACGGTAAAACATCGTTATCGGCCATTTCGGCTAAACATAATATTCAACTTGCCTTTTTTGATGGCCGTGGTGGCCCGCCTGCACGTGGTGGAGGTAAAACACACCGTTTCTATGCCTCAATGGGTAAAGAAATTGCCAACAAAAACATGCAGTTAACGGTGCAGGGGCAAACCATTAGTTCGCAGTACGGATCGGTAGAAAGTGCAGAGTTTAATATCGAACAACTCATCAATGCTGGACTTACCTCGGGTTTAAAAGAAAAACACAATGTGCTTCTGGATCCGGAAAATAAGGCTTTGCTTGATGAAATGGCTGAAGATGCTTATACCGCATTTGTTGATTTGCGCGAACACAAACTGTTTGTGAGTTACCTCGAGAAACTTTCGCCATTAAAACTATTATCACAGGCCAATATCAGTAGCCGACCAGTGAAAAGAAATGGTGGTGGCGAAATGAAACTGGAAGATTTAAGGGCCATTAGCTTTGTTACCGCATGGAGCATGTTAAAACAAAATGTTCCGGGTTTCTACGGCATGGGAACTGCACTTAAAAACCAGGAAAAAGCCGGTAACTGGGATAAAGTGCTTAAGGTTTACGAGGAATCTGATTACCTGAAAACAATTGTAGATAACTGTATGATGAGTATGAGCAAATCAGACTTCACCATTACAGCGCATATGGCTGCAGATAAAGAATTCGGTGCTTTTTGGACCCAACTACACAATGAATTTGAATTAGCGAAGCAGATGCTTTTAAAACTATCCGGACAGGCAACTTTAATGGCTAATTATCCTATCGATAAAAAATCAATTGCCACGCGTGAGCGAATTATTTTGCCTTTGGTATTGATTCAGCATTTTGCTTTAGAAAAATTACAGCACGATCAGAACGAGAAAGATCAGCATGCTTTAGAAAAGCTTGCGGTTAGGACGGTGTTTGGTATTGTAAATGCCGGAAGGAATTTGGCTTAACTTTCTGCCAAACCTCGCAGGTTTGATAAACCTGCGAGGTTTCAAAATATATTAAAGGCCTGTATCATCACAGGCCTTTTTTCATGAATGGGATTATAGATCCATAGCTCAGAGGACGGGATTAAAAATCCCGACCAACACGAATAATAATGTGTTTTTAAAACAAAGAACGATAAAATCGTTAAGCTATTTACGCACTCGTTAAAAACGAGCGCGAGCTTATAAATGTTTTATAAACAAAAATCCCCTGTAGATCTAAAATCTGCAGGGGATTCATATTTCGAAAAAGCCCGATTAAAGTTTAAGACGCTTATCTGTCAATCGAACCCATTACTTTTTGGCCGAAAGCATTTAGTGCGTCTTTTTCAGCTGCGCCTTCACTTACCATCTGGTGCACTTCTAACGCGCCACAAATATTGGTAATCATTTCGCCCGCTACATCAACCTCGTGCTCGCTAACACCTCTAAATTCGCAGAATGCCTCTAATACCTCTAAAGTAGTCTCCAGTTGAGCCGGAGTGGTGTTTTGAAATAATTGTCTTATAACTGGAATCTTCATTACTTTATCTTGTTAAATAGTTCAATCAAGCCCTCTGCTTTGTTGGTTTGTACCTGATCTACCAAAGCGCCGCCTTCAAAAGCTGCAAAAGTTGGTAAATTATCAACGTTTGCAAATTTGCGTGAGTTCGGAAGTTTTTCGGCATCAACAATTAAGAAAGCTACATCTTCATTTTCTGAAGCCAGTTTTTTAAACTTAGGTTTCATGATTCTGCAGTTTCCGCACCATGATGCTGCGTACTGAACCATCACCTTTGAGTTGTCGGCCAGATATTGTTGAAGATTATCTTCTGTTAATTCTAAAAACATAACGTTTTGTTTAATTAGTTAGCGGCTAAGTATTCAGCAACGCCAGTTCTGTTTGCGTTCATTGCTTCTTTACCTTCTTCCCAGTTTGCAGGACAAACTTCGCCATGTTTCTGAACGTGTGCGTAAGCATCAATTAAACGTAAATATTCTTTAACGTTTCTGCCCAGTGGCATATCGTTTACACTTTCGTGGAAAACTTTACCAGTTTCATCAATTAAATAAGTAGCTCTGAAAGTTACGTTAGAACCAGAGAAAGATTCGTTTCCTTCTTCATCGTAGTTAACTTCCTGATCTAAAATATCTAAGATACCAGATAATTGTCTGTGGGTATCAGCTAAGATTGGGTAAGTAACACCTTCAATACCACCGTTATCTTTTGGTGTGTTTAACCAGGCGAAGTGAACTTCGTTGGTATCGCATGACGCACCAATAACGATTGTGTTTCTTTTTTCGAATTCAGGTAAAGCAGCCTGGAAAGCGTGTAATTCTGTAGGACAAACAAAAGTAAAATCTTTTGGATACCAGAATAATAACACTTTACTATTTTTATTTACAGCCTCTTCAAATACATTGATTTTCAAGTCATCGCCCATGTCTGACATTGCATCAATACTAACACTCGGGAATTTTTTACCTACTATTGCCATAATTTTTTGTCTTTTATTTTTGTGCCACAAAGGTACGGCTAAAAGAGTAGTCAATCAACTCCGTTTCATTAATTGTTTATTGTATTTATTGATGGCGGTATAGATGAAAACTATAATTGTTTTGAGTTTTATAGCGATGATCTATTTGTGTTCGTTTGCATGCCTCGCTGGCTCGATTTGTATAGGGGGTCGTCATCTCGACTGAAGCAAAGCGAAATGGAGAGATCTATGGGGGATAGATTTCTCGACTACGTTACACTTCGCTCGAAATGACGACCGGAGAGAAGTTATTTTTTCAACGTATTCTCATACAATTTAAAAATCCGTTTATATTCATCAGTCCAGCTGCTGGGCTCAATAAAACCATGATCTTCTACGGGGTAAACGGCAAGTTCCCAGTTGTTTTTACCGAGTTCGATAAAACGTTGGGTAATGCGTACAATATCCTGAAAATGAACATTTACATCAACCATTCCGTGTGCCATCAATAAATTGCCTTTTAGTTTATCGGCAAAGTAAATTGGCGAACTTCTTTTATAAGCAATCGGATCATTAAAGGGCTCGTTCAAAATGTTTGAAGTATAGCCGTGGTTGTAATGTGCCCAATCGGTAACCGAGCGTAAAGCTGCCCCGCTGGCAAAAACATCCGACTCATTAAACATGGCCATCAAGGTAATAAAGCCTCCGTAGGAACCGCCATATAAACCAACATGTTTGGGGTTTACACCATATTTCTGTACCAAAAACTTAACACCATCTACCTGGTCGGTTAAATCTTTTCCGCCCATGTGGCGGTAGATACCTGTGCGGTGGTCGCGGCCATAGCCCGAACTTGCGGTGTAGTCAATGTCAATTACTGTATAGCCATTATCAGCCAGTAAATTATTGAACATAAATTCGCGGAAATAAGTACTCCAGCCAAAATGCACATTTTGCAAATAGCCTGCGCCGTGTACAAAAACCACTGCCGGATGGTTGGGGTGTGGATTGTCTGATTTATAAACCCTGGCGTAAACATCGGCACCATAGCGGTTTTTAAAGGTAACCATATCCGGTTCGCGCCATTTATAGCTATCAAACTCTGCCGAAGTAGACTGCGTAATTTTTACGGCTTTAGCGCCGGCTTTATTGGCCTGAAGGTACAATTCGCCTGGTTTATTGAGATAAGAATAATTTATTGCAAGGTATTTCTCATCGGGTGATAGTGTAATGTCGTTTAAACCCTTCATGCTGGTAAGTTGCACGAGCTCGCCTCCGTTTGAAGCAATTTTAAAGAAGTTGGTAATTCCCGGATGCTCTTTGTTGGCTTTAAGGTAAAAGGTGCTTCTATCTTTCGATAACTGCAGCGTTTGTACTTCCCATTTGCCCGACGTTAACTGTTTTTTATCACCTGTAGCTACATTTACCACATACAAATGCGAGTAACCCGTTGCCTCGCTTTGGTAGTAAAAGTGGTTGTTATCTATCCAGCCTGTATTACCCTGGTAATAACCGCTAATTCCCGGGCCACCGATCCAGGCCTCATCGCGCTGACGATCCAGTAAAGAAAGTTTTCCAGTAGTGGCATCCAGCTTTAAAATCCAGCGGTCTTTGTTATCGGTAGAGGCTGCAACCACTACGCCCATGCTTCCATTATCGTTCCACAGTGGGCCAAATAAATTCACCGGACGATCGGCATTTTTCTTTTTTAAGGTATCCAGTTCTTTAGGATAATCTTTCAGGTAATCGGGCAGGTCTTTGATTCCCGGAATGGTTGAGGTGAGGATGCTGTAGATCGTATCGCGCTGCGTATCATAAATAAAAGCCTGAGCGCTACTCTCATTTTCGCCCACTTTTGCTCTGCCAGGGATATCTTCGGTATAGCCAGAAGCAGTTATATAATTTGGAACAATGGTATTGTGGTTATTCTGCGCTGGTGTAGTCAGCTTATAGGTAACAAAACGCCCGTCTGGGCTAATTGCTACACTATTTAAAAAGCGATCGTCGGTATAGAGCTCTTTTAGTGGCTTGTTTTCGCCATTGGCAGCGCCAAAACGGCCTCTTCCTCCACGGTTGGTGTTACGCGATTCGGCATTCCGTTTTTTAATAATATCGAACAGCTCGGTTTGCTGTCCCTTTAACCATTTATCTTGCTCTGTTGCGGCTTTGACTTCCGATCTTCCAGGCTTTTTACCTTTAATAAAGTTGGTGATTTGGCTGGTTTCGGCCGATTTTAAATTTACCTCAAATAAATTATCGCCTGCCTGGTAAACAATATTGCCATTATTTAAAAAAACAGGGCTGTTTTCCCGCTCGAGGGTATTGGTCAGGCGTGTTTCTTTGCCTGTTTTAAAGTTCTGAAGATAAATATCGCCACTTTTTTCAACAAGCCCCATGGAGCGGTCGGCATTGTAGGTATAATTTAAATCCAATAATTTCTCGTCTTCTTTTTCTGCTGCTTTAACAGGTTTGTTCCCTGTGGCCGAAATTTTAAAAAGCTCTTCTTTGGCTTTATTTTCAGGGTTCCAATTAAAATAGAGCGTTTTGCTGTCTGCTGTCCAGCGGAAATTGCTAGGTGCAACGCCCATCCATTTGGGGTCGCGCATTATTTTTTCTACTGTTAGGGGAGCGATTTGTTGCGCAAAGGTGTATTCTCCTGTGCAGAGCAAAAGAAAGAGTAAATATTTCTTCATGAATATTAGGTTTGGTGCAATTTAGATATTGGCAAGGTTAAATCAAGAAGGAAATGGAAATGTTACACCACCTCATGCTGTAAATAAACCACAGATAAAAAGGATGAACACAGATAAACTTTTATAATTATATCAAAAATCTGTGTTTATCTGTGCAAATCTGTGGTATATAACTAACGGATTATCCTTCCGGTTTTATCTACATTAACATCATCAAACGGCTTCAGATAGTCGTTAATGATCACGGCAAACTCTCTGCGGGTTAGCACTTTTTTAAGATCGTACGTCGACCAAAATTTATAACTCTTGTTCCATTTTTTCTGCAACTCGGTTTTGGTAGCATCAGCTGATTTATTGCCTACATAGCTTACCATGGCTACAGTATTTTCTAAATTGATGGGCACATTCTGATGATCGTCAAACCAGATCTGCGCCTTGTAATAATAATCTTTAATGGGTTGCTTGATTTCATCGTAGCTAACCTCTTTTTCCGGATTAAAGAAGGCTTTACCTTGTTTTAGTTCCGCTTTGATGATGCCGGTAATACCCACTTTCTGGATAGCCAGCCAATTAGAATCAACAGGGCTTATATCTTCAAAAGGCATAAGTGCGTGTTTGTAGCTTAACAATTCGCCCTGAATCCTTTTCAGATTAGCCAAACTGGTTTTGGTATCAAAAAAAGCGGCATAGGCGGCGGTTGCTCCGGCCGCAGGCCCGGTTTCGAATGAATCGGGAGAAATATAGATCAGGTTTTCCTGATCAGGGATGAGCAGGTTGTAGAGGGATAAAAAATCGGCCCCTGTTGCAGTATTACTGGCTACGCTTGTCCGGTAAATGTTTTCCGCATAGTTTAAATGGCCTAATTTAGCTGGGTTTAAGGTACTAATCTTTAGTGCCGCGATAAGTTTATCAGGAGCATCGGCCATAACCAGCACTTTTGCCCTGATGCTTACATCTTTGTTTAGCTTTAATTCCCAGCCACTTCCTGATCTTTTAATTTCATTGTAAGAGCTGTTGTTAATTACGTTTAAAAGCAAAGTGCTATCGACTGCTATTTTTGGCGGATTTTTCCTGTCCTTTTTAGGCTTGGGAAGATTCAGGCTTTTTGCATTTTCCGTTTCTCTTTTTAGAAAACTTTGATAAAAAGAAAGCAGCCTTTGTGGTTTGTTTTCTACGGTTAACTGCTCTTTTTGAGTAAGCAGGATCGTTTTAACACCCGATTTGAAGGATTGAAATGCAGCGGAATAGGCCGCGTCGCCGTTTCCAATTACCAATACATCTGTTTTTAGGGTTTGGGCTTGCATAACGAGCGGAATTAAGCAGGCGAAAACAAAAAACAATCTTTTCATCTTTAAAATTAAAATTTGCTGCAATATGCTTTAAATGAATGAATTTTTAATGAAATGGGTTGATTTTAACTAAATTTAACCAGCAAAGCAGTTAAATCGCCTTCGGTTTTCAATTATGGAACAACAGATCAAATCAGTTTTCGACTTACAGCAACAGCATAAATTTGAATTGCGGAAAACCGATGCAAAAACACGGATTGCAAAGCTGAAAAAGCTTAAACAGGCATTAACAGATGCAGAAGCAGAGATTTTTGCAGCGCTTGAACAAGATTTACGCAAAAACCCTTTTGAGAGCGCTGTTACTGAACTTTATTTTACTTATGCCGAAATAGACCATGCGATTAAAAAACTGAGGGGCTGGATGCGGCCTAAAGCAGCAGGCAGAACCTTGAGTAATTTTTTCGTCCGCAACAGCATTTATTACGAACCTAAAGGTGTCTGCCTCATTATTGCCCCCTGGAATTATCCGCTGCAACTAATGATGAGTCCGCTGGTTTCGGCAATAGCTGCCGGTAACTGCGCCATCCTTAAACCTTCTGAAATTAGTGTAGCAACGGCGAGCGTTATTGCTAAGCTCATTGCCAATACTTTTGAACCAAAAGAAATAGCGTGTTTTGAGGGCGATGCAGCCGTTTCTACAACATTGCTGGGATTGCCTTTTGATCATATTTTTTTTACCGGTAGTACCGCTATTGGTAAAATAGTAATGGAGGCTGCGGCGAAGAACCTGACTTCAGTTACCCTTGAACTTGGTGGAAAGTCGCCTGCCATAGTAGACGAAACCTGCGATTTAAAAAAAGCTGCTGAAAAAATTGCCTGGGGAAAGCTGGTAAATGCAGGGCAAACCTGTATTGCACCTGATTATGTGCTGATTGAACAAAAGTTGGAGGCCGATTTTGTAAAACACTACCATGCTGCAGTAGAGAAAATGTTTTATCCGCATTCAGAAATTAATAAAAACGACTACGCTAAAATCGTAAACCAAAAGCAGTTCGATCGGTTACAGAAGCTTATTGAAGCATCTGCTGCAGAAGGCGCTATTGTGGCCATCGGCGGCAAGTTTGATGAAAAAGATTTAACAATAACGCCTACACTTTTAACCGCTGTAACCGAAAATAATGTGATCATGCAGGATGAAATTTTTGGTCCGGTACTGCCTGTTGTTGGTTATAGCCGGTTGGGGGAGGCTATAGATTTGGTAAACCGGAAGCAAAAACCCTTAGCACTTTATATTTTTTCGGATAGTACTGTGAATCAAAACAAAATCATTGCAGAAACCAGTGCTGGCGGAACTTGTGTAAACGATGTGCTGGTGCATATTGGTAATCCTAATTTACCATTTGGAGGGGTTAATAGCAGTGGGATGGGAAGTTGCCATGGTATTTTTGGCTTTAAAACTTTCTCGCACGAAAGGGCGGTAGTGTTTCAATCGAAACTGGGAGTTACGAAAATGATTTATCCACCTTATGCGCCAAAAATGGGTTTGCTCAAGTGGTTGAAGAAATTGATGTGATGGTTGTTTTTAATGTTTAAAAGTTGTAATGTTTGAAGGTTCAGTTGCAGCTTTTCAACCTTCCAACTTATTCTAATAATTCTCCCTTAAAAATCTTATTTTAGGTTCATGGATATAGAACAACTTAAATACCCCATTGGTCAGTTTTCAATGCCTGCCGTTTTCGATCAAAATCAGATTGATGAGTGGATCGCTGAAATAGAAGCCTTACCCAGCCAGCTTAAAAAGGCTACCGAAAACTTAACGGAAGAAGATTTAAACCAAACCTATCGTCCGGTGGGCTGGACTTTGCGGCAGGTTGTTCACCACATTCCAGATAGCCATGTTAATGCCTATATCCGGTTTAAACAAGCCATCACAGAAGACGTGCCTGTAATCAGACCTTATTACGAAGAGCGCTGGGCAGAAACAGGAGAGGCAAAGGATGGGGATATCCAACTTTCTCTTGCCTTAATAGCTGCATTGCATCAACGCTGGGTTGCTTTTTTAAAAACATTGCAACCGGCCGATTACCAGCGGAAATATATCCATCCAGAGCATGGTAAAGAACTTACTTTAGCCAATATGCTGGGCATGTATGCCTGGCATGGCAAACACCATTTAGCGCACATTACCCAGACCATAACAAAATGAAAAATACCCGTTTAGCTTTACTAATCTTATTGCTTATTGGTTTTTCGACCTTAGCGAATGCTCAAAAAGCGCCATCCAAAACCCTGGCTTTTGTTTTAGGCTCGTGGGAAATGCAAACACCCAAAGGAAAGCTGGTGGAGCAATGGATAAAAAACCCGGATCAAACACTCAGAGGCAAAAGCTTCCGGATTAATGCAAAAGGGGATAGTACGCTTACCGAAACACTTCAAATCAGAAAGATTGGAAAAGATATTTTTTATTGCTCGAAGGTAAATGGGCAAAATGAAGGTAAAGAAGTGTGTTTTAAGCTAATTTCTACTAAAGATTTGACTTACGTTTTCGAGAATCAAACACACGATTTTCCACAGCGAATAGTTTATCAGGATAAGGGCAAAAAAGAAATGCTCGCCTGGATTGAAGGCGAGCTGAAT
Organism: Pedobacter kyungheensis; assembly: GCF_000812965.1. GTDB lineage: Bacteria > Bacteroidota > Bacteroidia > Sphingobacteriales > Sphingobacteriaceae > Pedobacter > Pedobacter kyungheensis. Next base: position 11,444 of record NZ_JSYN01000026.1, on the reverse strand, counting down.
GGTAAAAGCCGGAAATCGGAGTTTAATTACAAAAGGCAATAACTACATCAGCACCAGCATAGCAGCACTCATGGCAATCATGATAGCGTCTTCTACTATGGTTACAGTGCTCATGGGTAAGTTGAAAACAGCTCCTAAACAGGCACATTGAATTTTTTTCTTGTTCAGTACGCTTTCTAAAACCCCCAGAATACTCACTGTCATTACAATTAAAGTAACCCAGTTAACCACAACCGGCGATAGGTTTAGTGCGAAAGATAAACCCAATCCCAGTTCAATAAACGCGTAGATGTAGCCCCAGGCACTAAATTTTTTGGCTACAATATCGTACATCGCATAGCTTTCGGCAAAAGCTTTCAAATTCAGCATTTTGAAGAAAGAGAAAGTAAGAAAAAAGCCCGCCATAAAAATGCGCATGAAAACCATAAAATCTACCGCTCCATTTTGCAAAGAAACCATTAATGAAACTGCGGTAACATAGCCAAAAATGAGGAGGATAGGTTTATAGGTGGCTGCCCAGGATTTGGTTTCCTCGACCATTTCATTGTGCGCAATTGGCGAGATTTGGTATTTGCTGTCTTTACCACCCAAAGCATCTTGCAAGGCGCTAAGGCCAATATGCTTATCCATGCTGATAGTGGCCGAGTTGGTATCTTTCGAAACTTCAACCGAAGTAATATCAGGCAAAACCAAAAGATTACTTTTTACTTTATTTTCGCAACCGCCACAAGTCATGCCGGTAAGTTGATAGGTATGTGTCATGTTATAAATTTTAAACAAATTTACCTCATCAAACACCCTGATTTGTTATACAATAACCATAAAGTTTTATAGGATTTTAGATTGCCGCTTTTCTATGTGCTATTTTCATTTTGGGCGTTGCCGATAGCTTGTAAATATGGAGAAAATTTTAAAGGTGAAGCATAAATGTGATCTGATCATTAAGGGGTTAAGGGAATTGTGATTTGAGCAAACAACATCTTTTAAGAGGCTGTTTCTCCCTAAACCCTAAACCCTAAACCCTAAACCCTAAACCCTAAACCCTAAACCACTTATCCCACCAAAACCGACGTCATCGTTAGCGAACCCCCAACAGCTTTATCGTTAAAGAAGGTAATTTCTTCCTGTTCCTTTTTCAATCCCAACGTATAAATTAAGGGTAAATAATGCTCTGGTGTTGGGATGGCAAGCATGGCATCTGAACCTAGGCTCCTGTAATTCATTAAAGGCTTGTGGTCCCCGTTAGCAATCAGGCTTTTAAATTTATCATTCATTTCGTTGGCCCAGTCGTAACCGCCGCCGTGAATCATTTCCCAGCTTAACATCCGCAGGTTATGTACCATGTTGCCGCTACCAATTACCAGTACACCTTTTTTACGCAGGCCATAAATTTCTTTGGCAATTTCGTAATGCTCTTCTGGTGCTTTGGTGTAATCGATACTCAACTGCAGCACCGGAATATTGGCCTCGGGATACATGTGCCTTACAATGGTCCAGGTGCCGTGATCTAAGCCCCAGTCGTGATCTAATCCAACAGTAGTACTGTGAATTAACGATGGGATTTCTGCAGCAAGCCTGGCATCGCCAGGGGCAGGATATTGTACATCAAATAATGCTTGTGGAAAGCCGCCAAAATCATGAATGGTAGATGGAAAATCCATTGCGGTAACAAAGGTACCACGGGTATACCAATGGGCCGAAACCACCAATACCGCTTTCGGAACGGGAATATGCTTAGCCAGATCGGCCCAACTCTGGCTAAACTCATTGTGCTCAATACCGTTCATGGGCGAGCCATGGCCGATAAATAGGGTTGGCATCAAATCGGTTTGTGGCAAACGCTGAGTAAGGTTTCTGAATTGAGATAATGCTGACATGGTAATTTGATTTATTAATCGTCATTTCGACCGAAGTGGAGAAATCTATAAGATAATTTATTAACTATAGACTTCTCGATTCGCTGCGCTTCACCCGGAATGACGATAGGTTATATTATTTAGCCTGAACAAATTCCAGGTTTAATTTAATCGCAACATCTTTGGCTACGCCAGCTCCTGTTGGATCGTATTTAATGTTATAATCTAAACGGTTAATGGTGGTTGTAGCACCAAAACCAGCTTTAGTGTTACCTTGTTGGTCTTTAGCTGTTCCGCCGTAAACTACCGCAAATTTTACATCCTTGGTTACATCGCGGATGGTTAATTTACCACTTAATTCGTAATTGTTACCGCTTAATTTTTTAAAACCGGTGCTTTCGAATTTCATGGTGGGGAACTTTTCTGCATTGAAAAAATCGTCGGTTTTTAAGTGACCATCCCGCATATCAACACCTGTGGTAATGCTGTTCACATCAACAGTAAAGTTAATTTTTGCATCTGTTAAATCGGGTTTTGCCGCAGTAACAGCGCCGTCAAATTTTTTAAATGAGCCATCAACGAAAGAAATACCCATGTGTTTAACTGAAAAGTTAACAAATGAATGCATGGGATCAATTTTCCATGTTGTTTGTGCAAAAGAAGCCACACTGATTGAGGTAGCTATCAGGAATAAAAATAATTTTTTCATGTCTTGTTCTTTTTTTTAACAAAAGTACGCTGACATTCAAAAGGATAGTATTGATGTATGTTAAGAAAAAGCGGGGTTATATTTCGTCAAGCGTTTTGCGCTGATTTACCGTTTTAGCTTTATATGCTGATGGCGTAAGGCCTGTTACCTTCTTAAATTGCGTTGAAAGGTGGGCTACACTGCTGTAATTGAGCTGATAAGCAATTTCGCTAAGGGTAAGCTCTCCATAAGTTAACATTTCTTTCGCCTTCTCTATTTTCTGGGCGATAAAATACTTTTCGATGGTTTGTTTTTCAACCTCAGAGAAAATAAGGCTTAACTGCGCATATTCGAGCTTAAGCTGTTCGCTTAAATAAGCTGAGAGATTAATTTTTAACGGTTCTTTTGAATAATGTACCAGGTTGACTATCGATGTTTTGATTTGCTCGGCAATTTGCGTTTTCCGATCTGCTAAGAGCTCAAATCCGAAAGGATGCAAGGCCTCGCTGATTTTCAACTTATCATCCGTACTGATGGTTCCAGGAAGCACAACTTCGCCCAGTTCAACCGAAACAGGGTTAAAGCCAAGCTTTTCCAACTCGGCTTTAACCACCATTTTACAGCGGTTGCATACCATATTTTTGATATGCAGATTCATTATTTCGATTTAATGGTTTCTGAAACATCACCACAATCAAACATCATACTGCCATAGTAAGGGTTTTCGATGTTTTCTTTTTCGTTTAACCAGCTGGCTTTAGCCATCGGGCAATGCTGAACATAAACAGTTGCATTATTGAATTTAATGTTTTTTACCGTTTTAATCATGGCATACGAAATACCTTCGAAAGATTTACGCTGGGCTTTGATATCTTTTCCGGCAGCAAGCTCGGCAGCTTTAGCTTTAATTACTTTTGCCTGTTCCATCCAAAGCATGTGCTGTGTAGCAGGTAAATCTTTATGCGGAATAGCCTCCACTTTAGCCGATAGAACTTTTACTTTCTCTGTGGCCAGATCTTTTTTATCGGTAGCCAATGCATTTTTAACATCGTAATAAGCGGTGAGTAGCTGATTAAAAGCTGCATCTGTTTTACTTTGTGCAAAAGTGATTTTAGTAGTAGCGATAGCGATGATAGCCATCATAATCATTATTTTTTTCATCTGTTGATTTTATTTTAATACGTTAAAAAAATTAAATTCTGCCCTTAACTGGTACATGTTTTTGGTGTAACGATCGGTCATATTTCCAGCTGCCTGAAAGCGGTAACCTAAATCAATCCGCGTGGTGCTGTTCAAAATAACCTGTAACGCAGGTGCCAAATCCAAGTAAGATTGCCCCGTAGCAGGATCTGTTTTACCCAGCATTTCAAAATAAACATTAAAGTTGGGTTCCTTGTAGTTTTTGTATACAAATGGTAAAACCAGGTAACCCGACGATAAGCTATAAGAAAGCATATTATTTGGTCTGGGCATGCCCGCAATTTGCCTGTCGCTATTTTCAAAAGCATGCGCATAACCTAATGTTGCCGACAAAGCTAATTTATGCAAAAGCTGGGTAAATATTACACCACCCTGTACGCCACTGTTATCGCCCTCCAAATTAATATCGCGGGTATACGTTGGACGTTTACTCGTGCTGATGCGCCCAAAAGCTGCGGCCCTGAAATGGCTCTGCGCATCGTCTATCGATAAAAAACGGTATTTGGCGTATAAACTTCCACCTTCCAATCGATATTTCCCGTCCATATCAGAAAGGAAAGCCTGTGCATGTGCCATCAGGTTTTTATTGAACCCGACCATCACCTCAGGGATTGTACGGCTTACAAAACCTGGATTGTTGAACATTCCCTCATTGGTGATGCGTACACCAATAGATTTGGTGGGCATATTGCTTGCCGGTTCGGTAAAGACATACAACTCCTGACTAAAAGCATGATTGAAAGCGCCGGCCAAAACCAGCGCTAAAATGAATATCCTTTTCATGGCTTAAGAAAGCACTAAATGATAAACACGTGTTTTCTTGCCATTAACCACGCCGGTACCACTTGCATAGGCATCAGAATTAACCGAAGCGGCCTGCTTCTTAAATGCTGCACCAGAAATAAAGTTTTTATCAATAACCGATGCCTTTACTGTGCCATTTAGGGTTTTGTTTTTGGCATTTATAAAACGGTAAACATTTCCGTTTACAATAGCCTGTCCTTTATCATCAACTTTAACCTGGTCGAAATTGAAATCTGCAGTTAAGCCACCTACAGAGAAACCAGCATCCTGAACTTTTTTGCGTACCAGGTCGAGGTTAATGTCGGCACCTTTTTTAAAGGTAAGTACAAAAATGTTTTTGTTTAGATCGGGTTTAACCGAGTTAATAAAGCCTAAAGTCTCCAAAGATTTTTGTGTGGCGTTAGAGCACATCGAGCAGGTTAATCCGGTAACCTGTAAATCGGCAGTTGATATTTGTTGCGCCGAAGCAGTTACGGCGAAGAAAAGCATAATAATGCTGAATAATTTTATCGTTTTCATGATTTTTTTGAATTAGAATAAATTTAAGCCATCGTCACTCTGATCCGATAGCTATCGGATTTATTTCAGAGCCTAATAGCAAAATAGATGCTGAAACAAGTTCAGCATGATAGAAACGAAAAAATCCTAATTCCTGAAAATACAATTGAAAACATGCAAGGCAACCCGCGTGGAAAGGGGGGGAGCCTTGTTCGAAATTTTGTTGAAAAACTCCGGATTGATATTCGAAAGAAACTCAATCACTGGTGGGTGGATAAACAGCTGGATAGAAAAAAGCTTTGGCATTTGTATTTGTGCCTCTGCCTGATGGCTATCTTTAACTTTTACTGTTACCTGGGTGTTTTTGCAGCAGCCGTCATCTTTCTTTTCGGCAGGTATTTCTTTACAGAATTTGCAGGAAACCTCGTTGCTGAACATTTTTACATTTGCCAGCTTTCCTCCGCAAAAGTGTAAACTTAAAGCCAAACCCATCACACTAACTGCATAGAATACAGCCAAAGAAAGTGCTATTTTTTGTTTGAGCTTCATAATTACAAAGGTAAGGCAAAAAATATCGAATTATAGGCGCATTTATTTATTGAATTTCATTTTTTAGCTTAATTTAGCCTCAAACACCTTTTTGATGAAGAAAATTTTACTATTCCTCTGCGCTTTTTCTGTGCTTACTGCTTTTGCTGCCAAGCCTAAAAACCAATACGTGCGTATTAAAACCGAATACGGCGAATGCATTGTCAAGCTATATAATCAAACACCTCTGCACCGCGATAATTTTCTGAAACTGGCAAAGGAAGGCTACTACAACGGTGTGCTTTTTCATCGGGTTATTAAAGATTTTATGATTCAGGGGGGCGACCCTGATTCGAGAAACGCCAAGCCAGATTCGTTATTGGGCAATGGCGGACCAAAATATACCATACCGGCTGAGTTTAACGATAGCTTATTTCATAAAAAAGGTGTTTTGGCTGCTGCGAGGGAAGGGGATGATGTTAATCCGCTAAAAGCATCGAACGGAAGCCAGTTTTATCTGGTACAGGGCAAGGTTTTTACGGATGAGCAATTGAATAATCTGGAGCAAAAGCGCTTGAAATTTAAAATACCAGAATGGCAAAGACAGGTGTATAAAACTATTGGCGGTACGCCACATCTCGACCGGAATTATACCGTTTATGGCGAAATTGTTAGCGGATTGGATATGGTGGATAAAATTGCAGCGTTACCTACCGATAAGAATAACCGCCCAAAGCAGGATGTGAAAATGGAAGTTACGGTTTTGAAGAAAAGGGAAGTTAAAAAATTGGAGAAACAGCTTTTACAAGCTTCTTTGAAAGATAAAATGGTTATGTAAGCAAAGGATCTTGTCTGTTGTCGAAAAAGAATACGATACTGATTTGGTTTTCTCCAACTAAGTAGTAAAAAGAAGTATGATTTGATACAGCGGCCTTCCTTAAGCCATCTATTGCGCTTTGCTCATAAATGAACGGGTGGTGCGAAATCAGATTGATTTTTGATATATGGTTGCTAAGCGTCTTTCTGTATAAGGCTTTCCCCAATTTTCTTCTAAAAAGTCAAGAATAGCATATAGGGTTAGGTAAGCTTCTTCAGAAAAGGTTATACTTATGCCCATCTTTCGGATAACCTTCTTTTTACTTCATCAAAAGAGATCGTTTTTCCTTCTTCAGCCTGTTTTAATCCCCTCATAATCCCCTCCTGAATATGTTTCGGTAACTCTTCCAAAACAATTTTTTCATTAGCATTTAAAAGCATTTCGACCTCAGACAAAAGACCTTCATCATTTGTTTCAAAAACTTTTTTAGCAATTTCTATTTTTAATTCCTCAATGCTCATAAACAAATTTAACGAAATGGAGCCTCAATTACTAAGCATTTGTGTAATTAATTTCTAAATTTACCGCCCACAACAATTGAAATTACTGAATGAATTCATCATGATTTATCCCTGATCAGGGCATACAATCAGGATGCTTCATCGTCAAAAAAATAACGGATGAAAATCATTTCCTATAATGTAAATGGGATCAGGGCTGCCAGCACCAAAAATTTTTTCGGCTGGCTACAGGCTACCAATGCCGATATGGTATGTTTACAGGAGGTAAAGGCGCTGCCCGCACAGATACCTGAAATTATTGCGCTAATTGAACAACTGGGTTATCATCATTACTGGTTTCCAGCCGAAAAGAAAGGATATAGCGGGGTAGCTATTTTATCAAAAATTAAGCCTAATCATGTAGAATATGGTTGTGGCGAAGCCTGGATCGATCAGGAGGGGCGTATTTTGCGCGCTGATTTTGATGGCTTTTCTTTAATGAGCCTATATATGCCTTCAGGTTCGAGTGGCGATGAGCGACAGGTTAAAAAATATGCCTTTATGCGCTTTTTTGATACGTATATCGGTAATCTGCGTAAGGAATATCCCAATCTCATTGTTAGTGGCGATTATAACATCTGCCATACCGCGATTGATATCCATAATCCTAAATCGAATGCCAACTCTTCAGGCTTTTTGCCCGAAGAACGCGAGTGGATGCAACTGTTTTTAGACAATGGCTTTATCGATACTTTCAGGCATTTTAATAAAGATCCGCATCATTACACCTGGTGGAGCTACCGTGCAGGTTCGCGAGGCAAAAATCTGGGATGGCGAATCGACTACCATTTGGCTACCCGACCAATGGAACATCGGTTAAAACACGTTCGGATTTTGCCAGATGCTGTACATTCTGATCATTGTCCTGTACTTTTAGAACTAGATTAAGTATTTGGTTAACTGGTTAGTTGTTTGAACCGGTTAACTGTAAACAACACTCAATTAACCAATTTATACCGTTTCAACAATTAATCATAACCTAGCCAAATGCTAATTACCAATATAAAAGGCCTTGTGGGCTTGCATCCAAAAAGTAAATTGATGCTTCGTGGTAACGAAATGGACGATTTACATGTACTGGAAGATGCCTGGCTTTTGATTGAAAACGATCTGATTAAAGATTTTGGTGATATGGAATCAATCCCTGCTCATATTTTAAATCTCCCATCTCAAATCTCTGCAGAAGGCAGGTACGTTTTTCCTTCCTGGTGCGATAGCCATACCCATATTGTTTTTGCCGCTACGCGCGAGGAAGAGTTTGCCATGAAAATACAAGGCAAAACCTATGAAGAAATAGCTGCGGCAGGTGGTGGCATTTTAAATTCGGCCAACAAGCTTCAGATAGCAACTGAAGACGAGTTGTTTGAAAGTGCTTCTGTGCGGCTTAAACAAATGATTCGTCAGGGAACAGGAGCTATAGAAATTAAAAGCGGATATGGTTTAACGGTAGAGAGCGAAATTAAAATGCTGCGTGTGATTAAACGCCTGAAAGCAAGTTTTCCGGTTCCGGTAAAAGCTACTTTTCTGGCTGCACATGCTTTTCCTGCTTTGTATAAAGACGACCATGAAGGTTATATCAATCTCATCATCAACGAAATGTTGCCAATTATTGCTCAAGAGCAGTTGGCCGATTACATTGATGTTTTTTGTGAGAAAGGTTTTTTCTCTGTAGCAGAAACCGACCGGATTTTAAAAGCTGGTGCGGAATATGGATTAAAACCTAAAGTTCACGCCAATCAACTTTCTGTTTCGGGTGCGGTAGAGGTGGCGGTATTAAATCATGCAGTTTCTGTCGACCATTTAGAAGAAAGCAATGACGAAACCATTGCTACCTTGCAAAATGCCAATACCATGGCAACATTACTGCCTTCCTGCTCGTTTTATTTAGGTATTCCGTTTGCCGATGCCAAAAGCTTTATCAAAGCCAATTTACCGGTAACACTGGCAACTGATTACAACCCGGGTTCTACACCATCGGGAAATATGAATTTTGTAGTTTCTTTAGGTTGCATTAAGCTCAAAATGTTTCCGGAGCAGGCTATTAATGCGGCTACCTTAAATGGTGCGGCCGCAATGGAGATTAGCGAAAATTACGGGAGTATAGCCATTGGTAAAAAGGCCAATCTGTTTATCACGAAACCTATGCCATCAATCGCCTATTTACCTTATAGTTTTGGCGAAACACAAGTAGATACTGTTATTTTAAACGGGGAAATTTACAATGGACAGCTTTAAAATATACACACAGCAGGATATCGACCAACTGGTGATTAACCGTGATGGTGAAACCAAACTGGGCGAAAGGGTAGTATCGTATCCTTCCACTGATGGTCCTGTTTCGACGGCTGTTTTAGCCAGTAGCGAAGCTAAGTTTGTGCTTTTAGGCATTCCTGAAGATGTTGGTGTACGCGCCAATTCCGGGATAGCAGGTGCGGCATCTGCCTGGCGTACAAGTTTGGTTACCTTTTTGAATATTCAAAGCAACCGCTTTTTAAAGGGGAATGAAATTTTGGTCCTTGGTCATTTTGAGATTGATGAACCAGTAGATTCTTCTGTTACAGGACTGAGGAAAAAGGTTGAAGAGATTGATGGGCTGGTTTATCCGATAATTGAAAAAATTGTTGCAGCAGGGAAAATACCGGTTGTTATTGGTGGTGGGCATAATAATGCATTTCCGATTATTAAGGGGGTAGCCTTGGCCCGAAATGCGCCAATTAATGTCGTGAATATTGATGCACACGCGGATTTGAGGGCTTTGGAAGGGCGGCATAGCGGAAATGGGTTTTCTTATGCTTTAAAAGAAAATTATCTTGACCACTATTTGATATATGGTTTGCATCAAAACTACAACAATGAGGCCATCTTAAACCAGATTGAAACCAATCCTAAGCTCGACACCATATTTTTTGAGGATATTTTAAACGCCGGGATTGATTTTAACGGATTCATAAGTAAGCTAGAAGGAAAACCCGGTTTAGAAATTGATGTAGACTGTATTCAACATGTACTTTCGAGTGCCGAAACGCCATCTGGCTTTGCTGCAAACGAGATCAGAAAAATGATTTTAGGCAGCATTAAGAAGTTTGCTTATTTACACATCTGCGAAGGCGCTACCCGGATGCTGGATGGGCGCGTGAGTAGATTAACTGCTAAGTTGATTGCTTATTTGGTGAGTGATTTTGTAAAAGCACATGCTACTAAGGTTTAGCCACGGATTTACGGAAAACACGGAGGATAGTCGTCATTGGGAGAGAGCTTTTTCAGCCGACGACACAATCTTTTTTGCAAGAATTGATGACAGGAAAAATTGCTTCCCCGAAAACCTGGCTGCTCAGCGAAGCTAAACCTATCTTGCAGCAGATCTCTCTTCCGATATTTGGGACATTGCTTCAGTCAAGAGACGACATTTGTAGGGCACCTGGCCTAATGAACCAATGGCCAGTGAACTAATGAACAAGAGACCATAAACTATAAATGTTCCGCTTCGTATTTTTCTCCGGCTTTTAGCATCAGTTCAATCTGTTTTAAATCGTCGGCAGTCAGTTCTTCCTTCTCCTGTAATTCGAACACGGCAATCATATTGTCTTCGTATTGCTTTTCGGTTTTAATAACGATTTCCTGTGCCATTTTGACTTAAAATTTTATAATTGCTGTTGGTGTAATGCAAAAATCCAAACGGATGTCGTGTTCGTTTACATCATCTATTTTTTCAATTGCAGGGTACAAAGATAAGCCTATTTTCTGAGCATTTATATTTTGCAGAAACCGATCGTAAAAACCCTTGCCATAACCAGCGCGGTAGCCTTGTAAATCGAATGCCAGAAGCGGAACAATCACCAGATCAATTTCACCTTCATGGAGCTTCCCTTTTTGTGGCTCTAGGATCTGATAGGTGTTTTTCTTTAAATCCTGCAGGCCAATATATTCGTGATGGGTCATCAATGCCGTTTCGAAATCAGCTTTAGGCACCAGGATTTTAATTTCAGGATGATTTGTTGCCAGCCAGTCGATCAACAGAAAAGTATCGGGCTCTTTCTTTTCTATTATTGGTAAGAAGATATGAATGCACTTAGTTTTGCTGAAATCGAGCGTTTTAAACTGGTTTAAGAGCGATTTGTTCAACTCCTGATAGGTAACCTCGTTTAAGGATAATCTGTCTTTTAACGCTTGCTTTCTGATTTCGGCTTTTAGCATAGTACAAAGGTAAATATTTTACAGACCTGTAAGGTTTTTAAATAGCACAGCTAAAATCAGGGAATAAAAACATCAAAAAATCCGAATTAAACCTTACAGGTCTAAGGGTGGAAATAAAAAAGCCCCTGAAAATGGACTGCCCCCAAAAGTTTAGACAAACTTAACAATTAATTATTTGGATGTGAGCTCGGTATTCAACCGGGCTCATTCCTTTTAGATTCAACCTAATCCTATTGTAGTTATAGTAATCGATGTACTCATCAATATCATTCTGTAACACCTCTACTGACAAGTACTTT
>NZ_JSYN01000025.1 GCF_000812965.1 Pedobacter kyungheensis | reverse complement strand
GAGATGCTGAAACAAGTTCAGCATGACGATCACCCCATTAATCCCGCTCCTGGCATCACCACCTAAACATCCTGCTCCCTAGACCGTCACCCTAAACATCTAACACCCGAACGCCACCCTGAATTTATTTCAGGGTCTCTTCCCCTTTGCAGAACACATGTATCAAGATGATTATCTTGCACCACAAGAGATGTTGAAATAAATCCGATAGCTATCGGATCAGCATGACGAGCAGAGCGTAACTAAACAAAAAAGACCTACCTAAAAGCAAGTCTTTCACTATTTTATAGCTTTAAACTAAGCAGGCTCTGCCACTTTAGCTACGTTACGATAGGGATAAGAATTGCAGATGTGACGGCGCGCAAAACGACCCGGCGAATCAGCATTTACCAGTTTGATGTAAATTGCACGTGGCACATCAAAATATTCGTAAGCACTGCCATCAAAAAACTGAATATTTAAAACCGATTGTTTGTATTCAAAATCTAAAATATTAGAATTGGTAATCGTTTCGGTATAAGTCTCGATATTTTGTTCGCGTGTTTCAGGAGCAATACTCACTAAGAAATGATAAGCTTCGATAATCTCTTTACTTCTTGCTTCCGCAGCCAGTTTCTCTTCTTCTACCTGAAATTTATCAGGGTGACACTCTTTCATCATGGTGCGGTAAACCGACTTAAGCGTCGCAAGTTCAGCTGTTTTATCCACGTTCAACAGCTTTCTGTAATCTACTATTTTCTTCATTTGCCGCAAAGGTACGATTTATAATGATTTGATTTTGAGAAAGTTTTGTTTTAACAAGTATTTCTCCCAGAAGTGTTTAAACTTTTTATTCCGGTAACATCAATTTAACACCTCCAGGCTTAAAGCTGTTTTCAAATATCAATCCCAAATCAACCCGCCATGTTCCTCAACAAAAATGCCACCCGAAATAAATCGGGTGGCATTTAATCGCTTTAATCAATCAAAAAATTAATATTTGGTTTGTAATGATGCTTCAATTACTTCCTTATAAAAGCTGATGTATTCGGGCAGGATTTTTTTAAGATCAAAATCCTGTGCACGTGTAAATGCATTTTCTTTAAACCGTTTTAATGTCTCGTCATCTTTTAAAATTTCGATTGCATGTGCAGCCATATCATCCACATCGCCAACGTTGCTCATGTAGCCACAAAAGCCATCAACATTCAATTCGGGCAAACCGCCGGCATTGGTAGTAATGATTGGCACTTTACAAGCCATAGCCTCTAAGGCCGCCAAACCGAAGCTTTCTGATTCTGATGGCATTAAGAAAAGATCAGAAACCGACAAAATTTCTTCTACTGCATCTTGTTTCCCTAAAAACCTTACGTTTTCGCAAATATTTAACGATCTGCAAAGCTGCTCGTTGTAAACACGCTCTGGTCCATCGCCAACCATTAGCAATTTAGAAGGAATTACCGCCTGTACCTTTTCGAAAACGCGAATCACATCACCCGTACGTTTTACCTTGCGGAAATTAGAGGTATGAATTAAAATACGCTCGTTATTGGGCGCAATAGCCTTTTTAAAGTGATCTTTTGCCTGTAAACTAAAACGGCTGAAATCAATAAAATTGGGGATTACCTTAATATCTTTGGTGATTTCGAAATGATTGTAAGTGTCTTTTCTCAAATCGTCAGAAACGGTAGTTACGCCATCGCTCTGGTTAATAGAAAAAGTAACCACAGGTTTATAAGTCGGATCTTTACCTACCAGCGTAATATCGGTACCGTGCAAAGTGGTTACCACCGGAATATGAATACCATAGCTGGCTAAAATCTGCTTCGCCATGAAAGCTGCCGAAGCATGCGGAATAGCATAATGCACGTGTAATACATCTAATTGCTCAAAACGCACCACATCTACCAGTTTACTGGCCAATGCCGATTCGTATGGAGCATAATCGAAAAGCGGATAATCCCTTACCGACACCTCGTGATAAAACAAATTAGCTGAAAAGAAATCGAGCCTGGCTGGCTGACTATAAGTAATAAAGTGAACCTGATGCCCCTCGTTAGCAAGTGCTTTACCAAGTTCTGTTGCAACTACTCCACTACCGCCAAAAGTGGGGTAGCAAACAATTCCTATCTTCATCGTAAATGTATTGTTGTTACCGCAAATGTAGCCGATTTTAAGCTATAATGCGTGTCGGTTTATTGCAATAAAAATAGTGACATTTCTGTGTTATTTGCCTAGTTTATTTAAAGCAAAAACAGTAGCCTGAAATTGAGTAAGATTAGGGATTAAAATGAAATTATTTCAGGTTCCGCATTTCTTCTTTAATCACCAATAACAGTTCGTTTGGTCTTTGCGTACCAATAAAGTATTCCAATCCATCACGGTCGGTTAATACTACTGCATCTTTACCCGATGAGTAAAAACGGATGGTACCTTTGGTATGCAGGTTATAAACCGGGTTGTTAAAAAAGTAGCGACTGTAAACAGCTTTACGCACATCTACAATGCTGTTCAAATCAATTTTTACGCGTTTAGTCGTCCACAAACCATCTAAGATCATGCTGCCATTGTCGACAACAATTTTGTACTGGATTAAAAAAAGCAGCAGCATCGAAACGCCAATAATTCCGAAACCTACCACCAGGAACAAATCCTGTGTGTTATCGCGGTCGCGCTCGTAAACATAGGCAGCAAAACAAAAAGCAGCCATAATTAACCTGATGAAAATGCGCACATAATCACGGCCGATGTATTGTTTTTCGATATAGGCGTATTTGCTTTCCACTTATTTAATTTTGAGTTCGAATATAGCAACTTTTTTGGTTGCGGGGGTTAATTTATATCGGTTATCCTGGCGCATCCCTACAATCCACACAATTTCACCATTTCCATTTACCAATATCGGCGTTGTACTTTTTAAATGCAAGGGCACCTTTTCATCAATAAAATAATCGCTTACCTTTTTGGCATTACGCATACCTAGCGGGATAAATTTATCGCCATTTTGCCAGTTCCGTAACACCAAAGGATAAATCAGCTTACCGGCATTTACAAAAGCCTTATTCGCATCCAAATCAAACTTTACCTCACTGCTAAAAGCCATGGCAATTTCGTGGTCCGTAAATGTAATACACGCGGTTTCTGGGTGTATAAACTGGTTTGCGACTATGGCAGTGTCTTTTTTTACAATAACCAGATCGCTCCTGTTTATAATGGCCTGATGGCTGCTACTAAAGAAATGCGTTCCGCTTAGCGCTTTCAAGCTCCCCAGAATCTCTTCAACCACATTTTCACTAAAACCAAAAGGCTTTAAAAGTTCGTACAGTAATAATTTTTGTGGATTTAAAGCTGCAATCTCCTTTAAATCGATATAAACGCCATCAGCCCGTTCGTTTAAAATTCTGGCCTGTAATTTTTGAACCTCCAGGTTTAAAAAAGTTTCAATTTCAGCAAAACGCGCCATGTTTTCGGCAAAAGTTTTCTCCAGGTCAGGGTTTATTTCCTGCAAATGTGGCACAACCTGTAAACGCAGTTTATTGCGGGTATAATGGGTACTGAGGTTCGAACTATCCTCAACAAAATCGATATTGTTTTTTGCCACAATTTCATTTACTTCCTGGCGGTTTAAAAACAACAGCGGTCTAATTAATTTATCGCGTTTAGGTAAAATGCCATGCAAACCACTAATTCCGGTGCCACGCACCAGGTTAATCAGTACGGTTTCAACAGCATCGTTCTGGTGTTGCGCCAAAGCAATGTAATCGTAACCTTCAGCGCTTCTTATTTCTTCAAACCAGGTATAACGCAGCTCCCGTGCGGCCATCTGTGTCGAAATTTTATGCTGATGTGCATATTTTTTCGTCTCAAAATGCGTTACATAAAAAGGTAACCCTAAATTGCCGGCCAAAAGCGCAACAAAATGCTCGTCACGCTGGGCTTCATCGGCCCTTAAATTAAAGTTACAATGTGCCACACCAACATCTACGCCTATTGCCTTAAACAAATGTAACATCAATACAGAATCTTTACCGCCGCTTACAGCCAAAAGAATGCGGTTACCTTCAGTAAACAGCTGTTGCTGTTCAATAAAATCACGAAATTGCTGTAAGGGTAACATCCACCAAAAATATTTAATTTTAACTGGTATTCCGAACGTTCGGAACAAAAAACTAACTTTGTAGTGTGCAAAAACTATTTGTCTTTTTATTCCTTTTAATCAGCCCGGCATTTTTATTCGGTCAGCAACCTGCATCGAAAATTAAAATCGTTTCCTTTACAAAAGTAACCGGTGACAGGAAAAACAATGCTACCTATCTTCGCAATCCTGTTTTTCAGCAAGATAACGCAACTTTAACCTGCGATAGTGCTATTTTTTATAGTGAACGAAACTACTTCGAAGCTTTTAAAAATGTGCACATCAATCAAACCGGAACGGATATCTATTCCGACCAGCTGGAATACGACGGAAATAAAAAACAGGCTCATTTAACCGGAAATGTGCTGATGAAGGACCCTACATCGACTTTAACCACCAATATTTTAGATTACAACACACTCACTAAAATAGGCACCTACACCAGTGGGGGTAAAATTGTAAACAAAGATGTAACGCTCACCAGTAAAAACGGTTATTATTTCAGCGAAAGAAATGTTGCGTACTTCAGGTATGATGTAGTTGTGGTTACGCCGCAATCTACCATCAAATCGGATACCATGAGCTACAATACTCAGGATAAATGGACCTATTTCTATGGCCCTACTAATATTAAGGGAAAAGATGACAACCTCTACACCGAAAATGGCCAGTACAATACCTTAACCGAAGATGCCTTTTTCGGGAAAAAAAACCTTTACACACAGGCCACACGGTCGTTAAAAGGCGATAGTTTATATTATTATGGCAAAAAAGGAATAGGTAAAGCCGTTAAAAATATCGTTTTTTCTGACACGAAGGATAAAATGAAAATGTTTGGCGATTTGGGCTACTATTACAAAGCCGATCAGAGAACCCTGGTTACCCGCAATGCTTACGTAGGCATTGGTACTGAAGATTCGGTAATGGTGAAGAATAAAAAGCGACCCGATAGTTTATGGATGGGTGCCGATACCCTCGAAACACAGATGGTATTGCAAAAAACTTTAAAATTAATCCCGAAAATTTCCATTAAAGCCGATAACCAGGTTGGCGAGGATGATGAAGGAGGCGCTGCAAAAAAAGGAAGCGGAGAGGCCAAATATAAACCAGAAAGTGAACCTGCACAAAAAGACGACCGCAGTAAACGTAATTTAAGGAACAGTAAAGCTGATAAGAAAAAGAAAGGTAAAGGCGATTCGGATACCGTAGACCCAACAACACTATTAAAAGACAAAAACATTGATAGCTTAAAATTAAAAGTCGATTCCGCCGGCAAAGCCCTGCCTACAGCCTTAACAGATAGCCTGAAAAAAAGCAATGTTTTGAAAGCCAAAGCCGATTCTTTAATCAAAAAACTCCCTGCGCTAAAAACAGATAGCTTACAGAAAAAGATAACGGCCAAAGCTGATGCACTGGTTAAGCCGAATGTTAAAACCCAGATCGACAGTCTAAGCAAAAAAGTATTAAAACCAGGTGCTAAAGATAGTTTAACCAAAGCCATAGGTAACTTAAAACCCGGAGCATTGAAGAATGACACCGCTAAGTTTAACCCTGCCGATACGGTACAGGCACGTATAATAAAAGCTTTCCATGGCGTAAAGATTTTTAAAACCAATATTCAGGCAAAAACCGACAGCCTTTTTTATACCAGCGCCGATTCTACCCTCCGTTGTTACAGTAACCCGATTATCTGGTCGGAAGGCTCGCAACAGGTAGGCGATACGATTTATGTGCAGTTTAAAAATAAAAAGCTTAACAATTTACAAGCCATCCGCAATGCATTTCTGGTAAATACTCCTAAAGATTCATTAAGGTTTAACCAGATCAAGGGCAGATTGATGACCGGCTTTTTTCACGATGGCAGACTAAAAAACCTCTATGTTGATGGCAATGCCGAAAGTATTTATTACACTCAAGACGACAGTACGAAGGTTTATAAAGAAATGAACCAAACCCTGAGCAGCAGGATTAAATTTATTTTTAAGAGTAAAGAGAATGCCATCGAAGATATTGTTTACATTAAAGGAGTTGAAGGTGCATTAAACCCCGAAAATGAAATTGCAAAAGACCATGTTTTAAAAGGCTTTTCGTGGAAACCTACGGAAAGGCCTAAGTCGAAAAAAGATGCTGCCGGCTCAGCAGGAAAACCCAAAGCCAAATTAAAACCCAAGGTTGTTGCAGGCAAAACGCCGGCTACTAAATCGCCTGTAAACAATAAAGCTGTAAACCCTGCCGGCAAAACTACCACAACACCAAATGTTCCACAGCCTAAAACAACAGTAGTAAAAGACAGTGTAAACCTGGATAAGAAATTACCGGTGGCTAGACCTGCTGACAGTGCTAATTTTGGCATTAAGCCGATTTTACCTAAAAAGGATTCAACTCAAGTGAAGAAAGATACCACGCAGGTTAAGAAGGGCGGAACCAAACTTTAATATTATGATAAGAGACCCTGAAATAAATCCGATAGCTATCGGATCAGGGGTGACGACTCCAATGGAGCTATGCATCCCCTTTTAAAAAAGTCATCATCTTTTCTAACGCAATGGCGCGGTGGCTAATTTTATTCTTTTCGGCCATATCCATTTCAGCGAAAGTAATATCGTAACCATCAGGCTGAAATATAGGATCGTAACCAAAGCCTTTCGATCCTGATAGCTCAGTTCTGATTGTCCCTTCAATTATGCCTTCAAAAATATGGTTCTTGCCATCCTGCATTAACGAAATAACGGTTTTAAACCTGGCTTTTCTATTTCCTATTCCCTCAAGTTTCTTTAAAACAAGTTGTATGTTTTCTAAACTATCACGACTCCCCGAGTACCTTGCAGAATATACACCGGGTTCGTTATTAAGCGCATCTACTTCCAAACCACTGTCATCGGCAAAGCAATCCAGATTAAAATGCTCCACTACATAGCTGCTTTTTAAAGTGGCGTTACCTTCAAAAGTATCTGCAGTTTCGGGAATATCGGTTAAGCAACCAATATCTTCGAGGTTAAGCACTTCGTATTTGCCTGCCAGGGCCAAACGGATTTCTTCGGTTTTATGTTGGTTATTGGTTGCGAAAACAAGTTTTTTCATTTTAAAAGAGGTAAAAGGTTTAGGGTGTAAGGCTTGAGGGTCGATCTGTTGCTAAATTTAAAATTCTACAACTTGATTCGGATACTAAATACTTGATACTTGACTCTACAATATTAAGCCTCTATTTAATTTTCTGCAGATTGCCCCAAAGCAATTTCTTTGCGGTTAAATCGCTGTCTAAATGGTGCAGATTAGGCGCAAAAATAATGCGGGTGGTGCCGTGGGTAATGATCTCGTTCTGCCAAACCAGATCTAATTTTAAATGTGCAATTTCTACCCCGAACGAGAGCATAGTAACCGGTTTAAAAAACTGATACAGTTCAGCAAAATCAGTGCCTTGATACCTCGAGTAATTCAGAATGGCAAAATCAGGTGTTCCGAGGTCTACCGCTTTAACAATTTTGCGCAACAATTCGCGACCTTGTTCAGTACTCACATCATTGCTTTCATCGTTAACCAGAATAAGCACCGATTTTTTATTTCCACCTAAAAACTTAAAGGTTTTTGCAGGTTCAGGTTCTGCCACAACGTGCGTAATTTCAGGCGACTGAGGATAAACTTTAGGTATTTCGGGTGCTTTAATACCCGGAATTTGTGTTACTTCGGTCTTCACAGCCGATTCTTTTTGCGGTTCGGCAGCTACTTGAGCTGCTACAAAAACGGGCTCAGCATTACGTAACGGCTGAATTTCTACACTTTCATCTTTTACCAGAAAAACCTCGTCGGTAAAAAATAAACGTAAAGCATTCGCATTGTTGGTAAGCTGGTTTTCCATTCGTATTTTTGCAGGATAATAATTTCTGTTAAAATTAGTTAAATATCTTATAATAGCGACGCTAATTGTTACTTTTATCCCTTAAAATTTATAGACTGCTCTACGTGAGAAAAGCTTTTTGCCTGTTTATTTTTAGCTTTATTTATAGCATTTCGTTTGCACAAAACGTAGCTGTAGTTAATGGCAAACCAATAAGTACCAAAGAGTTTATGTGGGCATACAAAAAAAGCCATAACGGAAATATCAGTATTTCTTACGATACGCTTCAGGCTTATTTAAACCTTTATATAAATTTTAAACTTAAGGTTTTAGATGCCCGCGAAATGGGTCTCGATAAAACCCCTGGCTACCAGGAAGAAATCAAAAATTATGAAGAAGCCTTAAGTACCCACAAAAAAGCGGTTATAAGCAGCAAAGATCATGATTTTTTATTAAACGAATACCGCGAAGGCGTGCTGATGTTTAATGTTTCTGAACAAAAAATCTGGAACAAAGCACAGGATGATGAGCGGGCGATTGACGAGTTTTACAGTAAAAACAAACAAAATTACAATAAACCGTTAAGCGAGGTTAGAGGCGATGTAATTGCCGATTACCAACAAAGTTTGGAAGAAAAGTGGCTGAAGAGCCTCAAACAAAAATACCAGACTAAAATTAACGATGGTGAACTAAAAAAGCTGTCCAGACTATAATTTAACCGGTTTTTTGGTAACCAATAAGTATTAAATTTGCAAAATATAAACAATAGAATGAAGAAAGTTTTTTTAGTAGCAACCGCTTTAATGGGCCTGTTTTTAAACAGTAATGCACAAAAGCACACGGTAGATAAAGTTGCTGCTGTTGTAGGAGGTAATATTATCCTGCTATCAGATTTAAATCAACAATACACCCAATATCTTTATCAGGGAAATCCGCCTAATGAATCCATTAAGTGTAAAATTTTGCAACAAACCCTTACTCAAAAACTGCTGAAACAACAGGCCGAAATCGATTCGGTAATGGTTGAAGACGGTGCCGTTGATGATGAGGTAAACAAGCGTATGCGTTACAGCATGCAACGTGCCGGCGGACAAGAGCGCTTAGAGCAATTTTTGAACAAATCGGTACTTCAATATAAAGATGAGATCCGTCCATCGGTAAAAGATGAGCTGATTGCACAAAAAATGCAGCAAAAAATCACCGAAAATATTAACGTTACCCCGATGGAGGTTGAAAAATATTTTAAATCGTTGGGCGATAGCATTCCTGAATTTAATACCGAAGTAGAAGTTGGCGAGGTGGTGTTAAACCCTCAGTTAACCCGTGCAGAGAAGCAAAAATTCCGCGATAAAATTGAAGCCTTAAGGTTAAGGGTTAAGAGTGGCGAGGATATGGGCGTATTGGCTAAAACCTATTCAGAAGATCCGGGGTCGGCATCAGATGGTGGTGACTATGGCTTTATCGACAGAAATACCATGGTAAAAGAATTTACGGCCTGGGCATTTAAATTAAAAGCCGGCGAAATTTCACCGGTATTCGAAACCGAATATGGTTTCCACTTTTTACAGGTATTAGAGCGCAGAGGTGAGCAGGTACACGTTAGGCACATTTTAATTATGCCTAAAACTACACCTGAAAGTTTAACCCGTTTAAAATTGCATGCCGATAGTATTTACAACAACATTATGGGTAAAAAATTAAGCTTTGCAGCTGCTGCCAACCTTTACTCAGATAATAAAGAAACCAAATACAATGGTGGTATGATGTTAAATGCCGAAAATGTTCAGGCAAGAAGTACCTTAATCCCGGTTGATAAATTAGATCCTGCGGTATTTCTGGTAATCGATACCATGAAAGTAGG
The DNA here is from genome assembly GCF_000812965.1 of Pedobacter kyungheensis. Taxonomy (GTDB): domain Bacteria; phylum Bacteroidota; class Bacteroidia; order Sphingobacteriales; family Sphingobacteriaceae; genus Pedobacter; species Pedobacter kyungheensis. Next base: position 132,232 of record NZ_JSYN01000025.1, on the reverse strand, counting down.
TGGTATTTCTAAGCCTGATTTATTTACTGCACCTGATGGCAAACAAGGTTACCGTATCTTATATTTAAAAGCCAAAATACCACCTCACAAAGCCAATATGGTACAGGATTTCTCAAAAATCAGAGATGCTGCACAAAGTGATAAAATTAATCGTACTTTAAGCGAATGGTTTGAGAAACGTCGCGAGAGTACTTACATTAAAATCGACGACGAATTCAATACCTGCGATGAATTAAAAATCTGGACTAAAACCACAGCCGCAAAATAATACAAATGCAGTATAAGAACGAAGTAGAAGCTGTTGATGCGCTTCATCAATCATTCAACAACATTAAAGCCGAAATAAGCAAAGTCGTAGTTGGACAAGATGACATCATAAAATCTGTTTTAATCGCCATTTTTAGCAACGGGCATTGCCTGTTGGTTGGTGTACCCGGATTAGCCAAAACTTTACTTGTTCAAACTGTAGCGTCGGTTTTAGACCTCGATTTTAACCGTATCCAGTTTACCCCCGATTTAATGCCAAGCGATATTATTGGCGCAGAGATTTTAGGCGAAGACAGGCACTTTAAATTTATAAAAGGGCCTGTTTTTTCTAACATTATCCTGGCCGATGAAATTAACCGTACCCCTCCAAAAACGCAAGCTGCCTTATTAGAAGCCATGCAGGAGAAATCGGTTACCGCAGCCGGCCAAACCCATAGCCTGCCCAAACCGTTTTTCGTTTTGGCTACGCAAAACCCAATTGAACAGGAAGGAACCTATCCTTTGCCAGAGGCACAGTTAGACCGTTTCATGTTCAACATTCAGCTAAACTACCCTGCCTTTGCAGATGAGTTAAATATTGTAAAAAACACCACCAGCAATAAAACCGTGGCGTTACAAAAAATCATCCATGCCGATGATATCCAGTACTTCCAAAAACTAATTCGTGATATTCCGGTTACCGATAATGTTTTAGAATATGCCGTAAAACTTGCAGCTAAAACCCGCCCGAACACCGAATTTGCAACTGAGGCGGTAAATAAATACATCAGCTGGGGAGCAGGCCCAAGGGCTTCGCAATTTCTGGTATTAGGCGCAAAATGCCACGCTGCCGTAACCGGTAAATACTCTCCCGATATTGAAGATGTTAAAGCCGTTGCAGAGCCCATTTTACGCCACCGCATTGTACGTAATTACCGCGCAGAAGCTGAGGGTTTATCGATTGAAAAAATTATAAAAGATTTATTGTAGGTTAGTCGGGATTCATTCCAAACAACGGGAAATGACAACTCCAATCTGTATCTTGTGTATCGATACCAATCGTAAAACCTTGTGCTAAAAGAAACATTCATTCATCTCCTTAAAAATTATACGAATAGCGAAAGTATAATTGCAGAATTTTGGGGAGAAATTGAGCATAGCTACACCCATAAAAAAAGGTATTATCATACCCTTTCTCACCTCGATAACCTGTTAGCGCAATTAACTGCCGTGAAACATAAAATTGAAGGTTGGGATACCATCTTATTCACTTTGTTCTATCATGATGTCGTTTATAATGCATTAAAATCAGACAATGAAGAACAAAGTGCAGCGCTCGCTGAAAAAAGAATGAAGCAGATTTCAGTTCCCGATTATATGATCAGGAACTGTAAAAATCAAATACTAGCAACTAAAAAACATCTTACCGATACCGAATCAGATACAAATTATTTTACAGACGCTGATCTTTCGATATTGGGCGAAAACCTCGAAAACTATATGGTGTATGCTCAAAATGTAAGAAAGGAATATTCAGTTTATCCGGATCCCGTTTATATTCCGGGGCGAAAAAAGGTTTTGGAACATTTCATAAAAATGGAACGGATTTATAAAACAGATTATTTCTACCATAAATTTGAAAACCAGGCAAAACATAACCTGCAGTTTGAGTTAGGTCGCCTTTAATTATTTTTGTCGGGTAAAATTAATGCATAAACAACGATGGTAGGAAAAACAACCGAAACCTTTTGCCCTACCAGTCGCAAAGACTGGCGTGATTGGCTGTTAAAACACCACGACACCAAACAATCGGTTTCGCTGATTTGCTACAAAACCAAAGCCAATAAACCCACCATATCCTGGAGTGATGCCGTAGAAGAAGCCCTTTGCTTTGGCTGGATTGACAGCGTTAGAAAAACAATTGATGAAGAAAGTTTTTCCCAGTTTTTTAGCAGGCGAAAGCCCAATAGTGGTTGGTCGAAAATTAATAAAGCCAAGGTTGAGCAATTAACTGCAGCCGGCTTAATGGCACCTGCAGGGGTAGCGTGTATCGAACGTGCTAAAGCAAATGGCTCGTGGGTAATTTTAGATGAAGTAGAAGAACTTACCATCCCTGACGACTTAATGGCTGCATTTGAAATTACAGCCGGCAGTGAGGCATTTTTTACCGGTTTAAGTAAATCGGTACGTAAGGCCATGCTACAATGGATTACTATGGCTAAACGCTCTGAAACACGGCAGAAAAGAATTGCCGAACTGGTTGAACTGGCCGGTCAGAACAAAAAGCCTAAACAATTTTAATTTTTAGTTTAACTGTTAGTCGGGATTTGTAATCCCTTCCTTTATTTAAGTGGATTAAAAATCCACAGAACTTTAGGTCTGGATTATAAATCCAGACCAACACCTCGTGCAAAAAATTATATTTGTAATAACGAATAAATGCTGGAGTATACTATTGCTTTTAACTAACCTTAACCTCATCTGAATTGAGTGCGCTAACCAGTTTCTATAACCGATTTGCTTTTTTCTACCCGTTGGTTGATATTTTTCTGAAACCGCAAAAGAAAAAATTCTTTAACGAAATTAATCAGTTACCGCATGGAAAGCTGCTCGAAATTGGGGTTGGCAATGGATCACATTTCCATTTATACCAAAGACATCAAATTACTGGAATAGAAATTTCTTCGGCCATGCTTAACACCGCTAAAAAGCATTCGGATGGTACTATTGCACTTTTCGAGATGAATGGTGAGGAATTAACTTTTGAACCTGAAACTTTTGATTATGTAGTTCTTTCGCATGTAGTTGCCGTAGCACAGCACCCTGAGAAACTCATCACGCAATGCCATAAAGTGCTAAAACCAGGTGGAAAATTGCTGATATTAAACCATTTTACTCCAAACAACTGGCTAAAATATGTAGACCGGGCCTTTAATTTATTTGCTGGCTTATTTCAATTGAAATCTTTATTTTACATCCACCATATTAAGGCTATTGAACGGTTTAAACCTGAAAAAGAAATTGACTTAAAACCATTTGCTTATTTTAAAATCTTAATGCTCGTCAAATCTTGAAAAAACACTATTGGTATATTGCCCCGGCATTAATCATCAGTTTATTTATCTACCTCTTTTACCGGACGGATAAAACATTGGTGAACCAGATTTTTATTCAATTCAGTTCTTTAAAAACATACGAAGATTTAAAATACAGCATTACCACTACTTTACCGTTAAATAAATACATCATTTACTCTTTGCCCGAAGGACTTTGGGTTTTCTGCATCACCCTAACTTCGAAGGGCTTTTATATTAAATTTTTTAACAGGCAAATCGATTGTGTTTTAATCCCGCCGGCATTTGCAATCGGGCTTGAATTATTTCAACTGCTCCACATTACCAATGGCCGTTTTGATATACTGGATATAGCAATTTCGCTGCTCTTTTGGTTTTTGGCATTAAAAATTACGCAAACCAAAGCACGGCTGGAGAATGTATTTAATGCTTTCAACCTTAACAGTGCGGTTTGTTTACTGAGCTATTGCATTGTGTATCTGGCGCACGTAAATTCCTGAAATTTTAATTTAACATTTGCAATTCACTGGAAATAAATATATTTGCATCAAATTTTACTACAGTGCTACGTCAAATACATATCCAGCAAACAAACTTTAGCCCGTCTTGTGGCTTAAAGGGTTGGGGTATTGATGTAAATTTCCTTTCCAATCCTTAAGGTTTAAGGGCCAACCTATAAATCTACATTTAACCAATCTTTTTTTATTACCCTTTGCTAAGCAGTATGGCTTATCAAAACTATTATATCCATTATGGACATTTATACCACTGCCGACGAAAAATATCTGCAGGCGATTGAAGAATTAAATTGGGGCGAACTGCCCAAAGCGCTTCAATATTTTAACGAACTCATTGCTTTTGATCCTGATTATGCCCGTGCTTATTTTCAGCTGGGGAATTTATACCATTACCGTTTTAAAGATTACAAAACTGCAGGTTATTATTACAAGCGCTGTATCGAACTGGATGCCGATTTTCCGGAAGTTTACGAACCTTATCTTAAGCTCGTAATTACACTGAAAATGCATAAACTGGTCAAACAGATTGCCGATAAAGCCTTAAGTATTGCAGGCGTTTGCGAAGCCCGGATTTACGAAAATTTAGGCCTGCATGCCGAGCAACAGCAAAATTTTAGCGGTGCTGCCAGTTATTTTAAAAAGGCTGAACTGTTTAATGCCGTGCAAGATCAGCACAGCGTTTTGCAGGAACATCAGGACCGGATTAAAAACAAGCTGAACAGTACTAAAGCAATGATTTATGATTTACAGGGATAAAGGTTCGCCTTTATCCCTTTTCGCCATACAAATCAGTAGTTTAATCTTTTTATTTTAATTTTGTTATTATCTTTACCGCACAATTACAAAGCATAAATTTTTAAATCAAAAATATTTCGATATGTCAGCTCACGATTCACACGCACCAGTTCAGCAAACTAAAGGCATTTGGGCATTACCATTAACTGCCTGGATTATTGTTTTAATCTTGCTTGTGGCTTTCACAAGACCAATTTTCCACCATGAAGAAGAAGGTGCTTCACACGAAAAAACTGAAGTGCATCACTCAGAAGCTGCTGAATCGCACCACTAGGCATTGCCATTACATAAAACAAGAAAAGCGCTTTAATCAGCGCTTTTTTTGTGTCTTGCTGGTTGGTGTATCCACCAACCAGCAGCTATATCTATGTCGGTCGGTGGAGACACCGACCGATAAGCCTATTTATCCAATTGTCCCATAATGTTTGGGAAATCGGTAATAATTCCGTCTACACCCAGATCTTTAAAATATTTGACTTCCTTAACTGTGTTCACCGTCCAGGGGATAATTTTGATACCCATGGCATGGCAACGATCTACCAGCCCCTTACCTACCAATACCGAATACGGACTGTAAATAGTAGGTTTAAAGCCTAATTTTTCAATGTAGGTTTCGAAAGGTTCTTTCTCATCAATTAACAGCGAAGTTTGCACCTTAGGGTATTTCTCGTGCAGGTATTGCAGTGTACGCATATCAAACGACTCGATAATTACCCGTTTAGCCAGTTTTTTCGCATTAATAATCTCCATAATCAAATCCACAAACTCAGCAGGCTCGGGATGAAACTCATTATCGCCATTTTTAATGGTTTTGGTTTCGATACTGTAAACCGGTTTGGCCAGTTTGTGCTCCTTAACATATGCCTCAACCGCATCAATGGTTTCAGTAAGCAGGGGTTTATAAGCCTTAAACTTCATCTGCCCCGGAAAACGGTCGTGAACTTTACTGCCTACATCAAACTTTTTAACCTCTTCATAGTCCATTTTATAAATGTTAAACTTCTTTTGGTCTTTCAGGCTAATGGGCTTTCCATTGGGCTGTAAAGAAATTTCATTGTTAAAATAAGGTTCCTGCGAAAGTACTACCATCTTATCTTTCGAAATTACTGCATCCATTTCTAAGGTAGTAACACCTAAATCGAGTGCTTTTAACATCCCTTCAATGGTATTTTCGGGCATAATTCCCCTTGCGCCGGCTTTGCCCTGCACATCGAACTTTTGTTTCTGGGCCGAAACATTAAAACACAATAAAGCGAAAGCAGAGAATAAAAGTATTTTTTTATGCATGAATTTTAAACGTAAAATGAACAATTTTATTAGTGTAACTACAAATTGCGAAATAAAAAAAGGGCTTCTTTTTACGGAAAGCCCTCTTCAATTCACATTTGTTATTTATCTTTCGGCAGGTACAAAGGCCTGTACAATTAAATTCCAGCTTGCATCTGCGGCTTTTTCGTAAACAAAAACATAGTTAAAACTTTCGCGGAGGTCTGCTTTATAATCAATGGTGGCTACCCCATAAGTATAGGCTAAATCGCTACCAATTGCTTTATCTACACCAGTTGTTTTTAAACTAATTTTGCTCACCATACCATTGTAGAAAGCAACAATTTTACCTTTTCCTTCAATGGCTTCATTACCCGGGAAAAGCAAACGTGCATCGTTGGTTAAAAAGCCGCCAAAAGCTGCAATACCATGTGTTTTTAATAAGGTATTTAAAGTTTTTTCGGTAGTTAAGATAATTTCTTTACCAGCTTTAACCTCTTTTTCATTTAAAAATTTTGGCGCTACATGGTCTTTTGGCTCAATAAACTGTGGCGTAAATTTAGCCAAAGGCTTGTTGCTTTCGGTACCCAGATCAATCGCCAGTTTCCATTTGCCATTCTCCGATTTCCAGATCGACAGGTACTGTCCGTATTTTTTATCTGTTCCGTCAACTTCGTATGGACCAGTAGTGAAACCTAAATCTCCGCTGCGCGATACTTTAGCTAAATTTGGCGTCCATGAAACACCGTTTTCGCTGTTTGCTTTATTGGCATAAAAAGTTTTAACGTTAACCGGGTTTGGTCTGAATACCAATGCACTGCCTAGCGAATATTCAAGAAAAGCCTCTTTGTCTCCGTTTTTTGCCACCGCTTTGGCAAAATCTTTCTCAGCATTTACTAAAGATTTGGTTGTTCCATCACTTTTTTGAGCGAATGTGCTCAGTGCTAGAAGTGAAGCTATGGCAGTTGTAAATAGGTGTTTCATTATCAGTTTAAAATATAGTTTGGCGAATATAAAATTTTCTTTAGGGTATGGTTTTAAAAGTAATTAACAATTTCACATTATGGGCTTACTTTTCCCTGTAAATGGTTTCTAAAACGGTTTGACCGGTAGCTTTTAACGTGTTTTTATCAATATTGGCCAAATTATCCAGCTGGGTATGCCAGTTAATATAGAAACCGCTGTTATCATTGTAATGAATAATATCGATTGATGGCACACCGGCTTTGTTCATCCAGAAATGATCATCAACCAATCTTCCACTTGGAATTTTGGTAAAATAAGAGGCATAGCCAATTTCATTACCAATATCCCACACTTTATTAGCCACATCAGGTGCTGCCTGGCGCGAAATTTCATCTTGTGTAAACTGGGCGTTGCCACCGCCTACCATATCGAGGTTAATACCATAAAGCGCTTTATAACCCGAAGCCACAGCCTGTTTAGCCCAATATTGCGAGCCCAGGCACCAGGTGGTTTCATCTGGTGTTTCATCGTTGGCTTTGCCATAATCTTCCAAATCCCACAATACGAAATCGACACCTACATTAGGCTGTTTCTGCTGTATCTGGCGCGCCATTTCTAAAATCACGGCAACACCACTGGCACCATCGTTTGCAGCGTCAAATGCTTTGGTATGATTGGCTGGGTCGGTATCCTGATCAGAAAAAGGGCGGGCATCCCAATGGGCAGTGATTAAAACCCTGTTCTTTTGTGTGGGATTAAAAACAGCAACAATATTTTTCAGCTGAAAGCTTTTACCATCGTAAGTACTTGTTTTTTCACCCTGTACTTTAACATCCGCACCGAACGATTTTAATTTGGCTACCAGATAATCAGCACATTTTTGGTGTGCTGCAGTTCCCGGAATACGCGGCCCAAAATCTACCTGCGCCTTGGTATAGGCATAAGCACTATCGGCATTAAAATCAGGCGATACTGTTGTTATCTTTTCCTCACTTTGGCTGGTATCAGCTTGTTTATTTTTACAAGCCTGCAAGGCCATCAGGCCAATAAAAGGCAGGATAAATATTTTTTTGTTCATGATTAATTTAATCTAAAATTCTGCCACTATTAGGAAGGTAACTATACAAATGGCTTATTTCATCCCCCTGCCCCCTTCAAAGGGGGACAGGATTTTTTATAAATTAAAGTATAACCTATCAGGGCCAATCCGCAAACTGCTTACGCGCCTAAGCCTTACTCCAGGTTGTACCCTCTTTACCATCCTTAAGCTGAATACCCAAAGCCTGCAAACCAATACGAATACGATCGGAGGTGGCATAATCTTTATTTGCTTTAGCTTCGGTTCTTATATCAATTACCATTTCTAAAACACCATTTAAATCGTTACTGCCGGCGTCTTCATCTTTCAAGCCTAAAATATCGAACACAAAATCGTGTACCAGCTGCTTTAATTTAGCTAAAGCTTCGGCCGATATTTTTCCTTTGCCATCGTAAACGGTATTGATCATCCTAACCGCCTCAAATAACTCGGCAATTAAAATCGGACTGTTAAAATCATCGTCCATGGCATGGATGCATTTCTCTCTCAGTGCATCGATATCAAAATCATTTTGTTCCGATACCTGCAGTTTATCTAAAAGGCTAACCGCTGTCATTAAACGCCTAAATCCTTTCTCCGAGGCATCCAGAGCATCGTTAGAAAAATCTAAAGTGCTGCGATAATGCGCCTGCAACATGAAAAACTTAACCGTCATCGGGCTGTAGCCCTTTTTCAATAAAGGATGCGCGCCGGTAAACAGCTCTAAAGGCAAAAAGCCATTACCCGCCGATTTCGACATGCGCGTGCCATTAACGGTAAGCATATTGGTATGCATCCAGTAACGTGCAGGCTGTTTGTGGCTGCATGCTTCCGATTGTGCAATTTCGTTGGTATGGTGTGTGGCAGCCAAATCCATTCCGCCACCATGGATATCAAATTCAGATCCCAGGTATTTGGCACTCATGGCCGAGCATTCAATATGCCAGCCCGGGAAACCCATCCCCCATGGCGATTGCCATTGCATTAAAGTTTCTGGTTTTGCTTTAATCCACAGGGCAAAATCCAACCTGCCACGTTTCTCATCCTGTCCACCCAGTTCGCGGGTGTTATTCAGCATATCTTCCAGGTTGCGGTTGGTTAAGATGGTGTAATTGTATTCTTTGCTGTATTTTTCTACGTCGAAATACACATTACCATCAATTTCGTAAGCATAGCCATTGGCCATAATTACCTTAATCATTTCGATTTGCTCGATAATGTGTCCGGTAGCCGTTGGTTCGATACTAGGTGGTAAGGTATTAAACATGCGCAGCACATCGTGGAAACCTAAAGTATATTTCTGTACAATTTCCATGGGCTCCAGCTGCTCTAACTTTGCGCGTTTTGCAAATTTATCATCGCCCTCATCCCTGTCGCCCTCTAAGTGACCTGCATCGGTAATATTACGCACATAGCGCACCTTATATCCTGAGTATTTAAGATATCTGAAAATTAAATCGAAAGAAATAAAAGTGCGGCAATTGCCCAGGTGCACATCGCTATAAACGGTAGGACCACAAACATACATCCCAACATTGGGTGCGTTTAAAGGTTGAAAAACTTCTTTTTTGCGCGAAAGCGTGTTGTAAAGCTGTAAGCCAGTATTCATATTGCAAATGTAAGATTTACTTAGAAAGTTGAAACCTTTAAAGTTGCAATGTTTAGCTTATGATTTTTAACTAACATTACAGGAGGCATTTATCCGTGCTGTCAGATGTTACCATCTGGCAGTAAAACAAAATTTATTTACAGTATTAATTTTTCTCAAATATTAGAAAAGGTACTGTACTGCTTATCGGTAACAGCTGCCCCTCTTTCCGCTATAGTCCCGATAAAAAATCGGGAGCTGCCGCTTCAATAGGGTTTAGGTAGGTTATTTCGGTGCTTTTGGCCTGTAAACCTCGCGCTGTCGCCAATTATTACCAGCTAACCTTAAAACAAATTTATATCCCTATTTTAGGTTAACCTATCAAACATCAATAAATGGTTCAGATTAGAGAAATTTCAGATAAAGATGCCGAAAACGTAGCCGAACTATCCACACAGCTGGGCTACCAAAGCAACATCGAACAAACACGCTTAAGAATCGGACAGATTAACAACAGCAACGAAAACTGTGCTTTTGTTGCAGTAGCCGAAAATAAAATTGTTGGCTGGATTCATGGCTTTTACACTTTGCGGATCGAGTCTGACCCTTTTGTAGAAATAGGCGGTTTAATTGTAGATCCTGATTTCCGTGGCCGGCAAATTGGAAAACAGCTTATAGCAAATGTAAAACACTGGGCTAAAAAGCAGGAAGTACAGAAACTAAAGGTAAGGTGTAATACCAAACGTACCGAAAGCCATAAGTTTTACGAAACAATTGGCTTTAAAGAAAATAAACGACAGGTTGCATTTGAAATAGAATTGGTTTAGTGCCAGAGCTACTTACGAAGTCGACATAGCCTCACGCTCATAACAGACTTCGCAGGGTGCATCGGTTAACCAGTTTAAACAATTAACCAGTTAACCAAACGATTATTACAACGCTCAAACATTTCGGCATTGTAACAATTCAATCCTATTCGTTAACTTTGTGGCATGATTGATTTACCGGTAGTACCTGCTGTAACTGAAGTTAAACGTAAACCAGATTGGTTACGTGTAAAATTACCTGTTGGTAAAGAATATGCGCAAGTTCGCAGCTTGGTGGATACGCATAAGCTACATACCATTTGCGAAAGCGGCAATTGCCCCAATATGGGCGAATGCTGGGGCGCAGGTACGGCAACCTTTATGATTTTGGGTAACATTTGCACCCGCAGCTGCTCTTTTTGCGCAGTGGCAACAGGCCGCCCGCTGGCAGTTGATGTAGATGAGCCAAACCGTGTAGCCAATTCGGTAAAATTAATGGGCGTTAAACATTGCGTAATCACTTCGGTTGACCGCGATGATTTAAAAGATGGCGGATCGATTATCTGGGCCGAAACTTTACAGGCCATCCGCAAAGAAAGCCCTGTTACTACCCTCGAAACTTTGATCCCTGATTTTAAAGGTCAGTGGGATAATTTATACCGCGTTTTGGAAGAACGTCCTGAAGTGGTATCTCATAACATGGAAACGGTAAAACGCCTGACCAGACAAGTACGTATTCAGGCCAAATACGATAGGAGTTTAGAAGCGCTAAAAAGAATTTCGGAATTTGGTTTAAGAACCAAAACCGGCATTATGCTGGGTTTAGGCGAAACTGAAGAAGATATTTTTGAAGCCATTGATGACCTGGTTGCCAATGGCGTACATATTTTAACTTTGGGTCAGTATTTACAACCTACACGCAACCACCACCCGGTTGTAGACTGGATACACCCTGATACTTTTGCTATGTACAAAGAGGTTGGTTTGGCCAAAGGCTTAAAATATGTTGAAAGCGGACCATTGGTACGTTCATCTTACCACGCAGAAAAACACCTTTTCCCTATTGATGGGATAGCATAAGCTAATTATTTAGCAGTAAACTCAGGAACCTTTTAAAAGAAATGTTCCTGAGTTTAATTCTTCTCCAGCGCAATATCCAATTCATTCTTCCCTATACCTACCAGTTCGTTCATCCGTGCTGCATTATTGTTCGCAATGCTGCCATCTTTATTGATAATCAAGTAATGAGGAATGCCATTAATACCATACGTTTTACAGACAGGATTTTTAGTCCAGCCTTCGGCGATTAAATTAACACCTGTTAGTTTATGTTCTTTTATTGCATTCTTCCAAACTTTATTACCACTATCTACACAAATGTTTATAAATACTACATCTTTATACTTATTATGTAGTTTAGCTTCATAATTATCTATATCATAAATACAAGGACCGCAGTTTACACCCCAAAAATCGATATAAACAACTTTGCCATTAAAATCACTTAACGAAATAGTTTTCCCTTGATCATCTGTTAATGAAAAATTGGGAGCCCGCACTCCTGGTTTCAGTTGTTTGACCAAAGCATATTTTTCTTCTAATGCTTTTTTAAAGTATGGTGTTTTTGCCTCAGGAAGGTAATGGTTATAAACTTCTTCAACATCTTTAAACTGAGAAAAATCAAAGCCAAACATAATGATATTAGTAATAAACCAATCTTCAATTAATGTAGATTGGAGACAGGCTTTGGCCATATAATAATCATTAAAAATAAAATTAGTTGGGCTACTACCCTTGGCTGCCCTCACAAGTCTGTTAATTGGTGAGGTAAAACGCAAATAGTTAAACATAAATGCTCTATATTCAGGTAAATCTTTCAGATACAACTCATTAGCGATTTTATAATTTTCATTAACGATATTATACTTGGCAAATTCCGGACTTTTCTCTGTGGCGTTCCCTTCAATCATTGGCATCTTAAATGTACTATCTTCTATTACCTTTAATTTAAACTCTTCCAACAGTCCAGCGCTCCGTAGCCATGATACGTACATAAAATAGTTGTTCGAAAGCAGGTAATCTATATATTTATAGGCTTTGGGTGCATCTTTAGATAAAATCAACCTTACCTTTTTGTTGTAGAGCTCGTTTATGAGATCGAATTTTCTTTTGGCATCTAAAGTTTCCCGTTCTTTGGATAACCGTTGTCTCAACTCAGTTTCTGGCTTTCTGAATTTTTTATAGATCTCCCATTCCACTTCTAAAGTTGTTGCTCTGCCAACTTTATTCGCACTTAAATTAAAAGTATGGTCAAAATTCTTCTCGTCCCAGTTTAACAAAACCGTATCACCGTCAGCAACAGTAATGGTTATAGCATCATTATTTAAATAGAGATACAGCTGCTGACTGTTGATGATTGGAAAAGATTTTTCAAATGATCCATCTTTGTTAAAATCTACAAAATAGCTTTCATTATTGTACGTATAACTAGTCATGGCAAACTCAAAATATTTATCTTTTAAATTTTTCGCTTTACCTTTTAACACAATTCTTCCCGCTTTACCAAAATTGGCCAACATATCGGCTTCATTGATTATATTATTTGTCTGGGCGAGTACTGGGATACTTAAAAATAAAACCACAAAAGGTATCAGGTATTTGAGAGCTGTTTTCATAAGAGCTGTTGTTTTCCGTTTAAGCAAAAATAGAATTATTTACACGTTAGGCGTTGTTAAAAATCGTTAAACCTTTTCAGGTAATTTTATTCCTGATAATCGTGTAACCAAACCATCCTAAACTAGCTACAAATCTTCACTCCATTCGGGAATGCATTTATAAAACATTTTTTTGCTTTTTCTGTTCTGTATTGTAACTTAGTAACCAATAGTGACTGCATTTAAAAAATTAACCCTAACCGAGCCAGAGCTTGTTCAGCAACTGCAATCGAAAGATCCTGCGGTATTGAAAACGCTGTACAGCATGTATTCGTCGGCAATTTACGGTGTTATTTCGCGCATTATTACCCATACCGAACTCGCTGAAGATGTTTTACAGGAAACTTTTGTAAAAATCTGGCAGTCTGCAGCACACTACGACAATACAAAAGGGCGTTTGTTTACCTGGATGATGAATATTGCACGCAACTTATCTATCGACAAACTCCGTTCTAAAGATTTTAAGAATTCACTCAAAAACCAAGATATAGAAAATAACGTAAGTTTCGTTGATGAACAAAACAAGGTTACGTTTAACCCCGATGTTTTGGGGGTTAAGCAGCTTGTAGACAATCTTAAACCAGACTTACAGGCCGTTCTTGATTTAGTTTATTATAAGGGCTTTACGCATGTAGAAGCCGCAGAAAAGTTAGATTTGCCACTGGGCACGGTGAAAACCCGTATCAGGTTGGCTATTATAGAATTGAGAAGGAATTTTAATTGAGCGTGGAAAATTTAAAAGCATATATCGAATCTGGAGTACTCGAGCTGTACGTTTTAGGTGATTTATCACCCGAAGAAGCGTTACAGGTTGAGGAAATGGCAGCCCAACACCCCGAGGTGAAAGCTGAAATAGCCGCCATTGAGCAAGCTATAGAGCAATATGCTATGCAAAATGCTGTAGAACCATCTGCAGATGTAGAAACAAGATTACTCGAAAAATTAGGGCTAAGTGAGGTTGAACCTGAGAAAACTGTTAAACCTACCCCACCTGTTGCACAAGAAGCGAGCGTTATACCTTTTGATGAAAGTGCCGGCAAAGTAAGAATTCTGCGTTATGCACTGGTAGCCTGTGTAGCCTTATTAATTATCAGTACCGCGGCTTTGTTTATTACTTACAGCAAGTTAAACGATGCCCACGACCAGATTGCAAGCTTAAACCTCGATAAACAAAAATTTGCAGGTGTAGTAAGCAAACTGGAGTTTGAAAATCAGGGCTTAAGCAATATGGCTGCAATGGCCGATAGCCAGGAATGGGCAACCATCAATATGACGGGGCAGCCTTTTAGTCCGGCATCTAAAATGAAAGTTTACTGGAACAAAAAAGATAAAAGCGTATTGGTTAACTATGTTGCCATGGATTTACCAAAAACCGATCAACAGCACGAATATCAGTTATGGGCCATGGTAAATGGTAAGCCGGTAAGTTTAGGTGTGTTTGGCAAAAACGATTCAACATCAAACGAAGCACTGGTTAAAATGCAGGCCATACAAGAAGCACAAGCTTTTGCAGTAACCATAGAACCAATGGGTGGAAGTATTAACCCTACTATGGATAAGCTGACTGTAATGGGCGGTGTATAAGAAAGATAGTCAATACCTCTCCCGAATAGAGCATTGTTTTGCTATTTTTCTTAAGCATCCAATTGGCCTTTACCGATCAAAGACTTCAAAAAACTATCTGGTAGTCAATACTTTAATTTCCTTTGCAATATTTAAAGCAAGTTGAGACGCGGTAACCACGTGTTGTTCCTTTGCCAGCTCATCTCCCGTTTGACCATGAATATAACAGCCTGCAATGGCAGCATCAGCCGCCGGATAATTTTGTGCTACCAAACCCGAAATAATCCCTGTTAAAACATCGCCCATACCACCCTGTGCCATGGCCGGGTTTCCTGTTGGGTTAATGTAAACCTTTCCATCAGGCAGGCAAACAAAGGTGTATTGGTTTTTAAGCACAATTACAATTTGAAGTTGGTGGGCTTGCGTTTTGGCAGTCTGCACACGATCCCACCAGGTATCATGCTCGCCAAATAAACGATCGAACTCTTTTACATGCGGGGTAAGGATCGAATGCTTTGGTAGTTTTTTTATCAGATCTGGCCGCTCGGCTAAAATATTCAGTGCATCTGCATCTATTACCAATTCGCGATTGGCCATAATCAGACTTTCTAAAAGTCTTTCATTTTCAGCATCTATGCCTAAGCCGGGGCCTATAGCTATCGTCTGGTATTTTGCGGGGTGCTCTATGCGCATATATTCTGCCCTGGGCAAAGCCATCACCTCAGGTAAAGCGGTATTGAGCGCCGTTAGCCCACTTTCCGGAATACAGGCCGTGGTTAATCCGGCGCCTGTGTGTAAACAAGCCATCGATGCCAGTAAAGCTGCCCCCATGGTATTGGTATTGCCCGCTATAATGAGCGCGTGGCCATAGGTGCCTTTATGACTAAAAAGCTTACGTTTTTTAAGTATTTTTTGAATGTCTTTCTCTTCGGTGAGGTAAAAGTCAGTATCCTGTTTTTGGATAAAATCTTCATCCAGTTCAATATTTGCTACTTCATATTTTTCGGTTGCCAGAGCCGATTCCGGGAAGAAAAAATTAATTTTTGGCCGTTGAAAACAGATTGTTTTATAAGCCTTTACACCATTATAATTGCTGGTTAAACTTCCCTCAGCAAAAAAACCTGTTGGTACATCAACTGCATATACTTTTTTATTTAACTTATTAATGGCATGTGCCAGTTCTGCATAATCGCCGGTTAAAGGTTTATTTAAACCCGAACCTAAAACCGCATCAATAATTAAATCGGTTTTAATGTGTTTTAAATCAGCAGGCTGGTTTATGATGGCTTTTTTACAGCGCGATTCATCCAGCCGTTGCAGGTTAATGGCAAAATCATCAGTTTGTTTGGTACTAAAATTTACGATGTAAACTTTCACGTTCTCGTAGCCGTTAACCAAAAGCAAATGCGCTATCGCAAGTCCGTCGCCTCCGTTGTTACCTTTTCCGCAAAAAATTGCAATGCTCTTGCTGGCATCAAATTCATCTCTGATAAAACATTGCACAAATGCGCGTGCAGCTTTCTCCATCAAATCGATGGATGCAATGGGCTTATTAACTATGGTAAACTGATCGGCATGGCGCATTTGCGCCGAAGTAAGCAATGTAAGCATATTACTAATATAATATTTTTAGCTAAAAATTGCTATTGGCTCCCCATCAACCGATTTAATGAAAGTATTTAGCCCAGGCCAAACTAATATTGCTATTTTTATACCTTTTGCTAAGCTTTAACGTTTTCTAAAAAATTAAATTAACTCTAAAACAATGAATCAAAAACCATCAAATGCATTTGTGGCAGCCGCCTGGATTGCATTAGGTATCGGAATGATCGGCTTTATTGTAGGCTTGTGGCGTTCTGATATGCTCCTAAACGAAAAAGGATATTATTTTACCGTATTGATGTTTGGCCTTTTTGCTGTAATATCTTTACAAAAAGCTGTTCGCGATAAACTGGAAGGCATTCCGGTTACAGAAATTTATTATGGATTAAGCTGGTTTTCGACACTCTTAACCATTACCTTACTGGTAATAGGTTTGTGGAACGCCACGCTTCTACCGAGCGAAAAAGGTTTTTATGCCTTTGCTTTTCTACTCGCCATTTTTGGTGCCATAACGGTGCAGAAGAACACGCGGGATAGCCAGATTGCAAATAAAAACCGGGATACGGAATAGCAGATTAAGCCAGTAGCAAAACTACTGGCTTTTTTTTATTTCCAAACAATCGCTCTTCTACACATCACGCGAACTAATCAAATGATCCTCAACCTATATGGTACTTTTCATCCATCAACCGAATATTGATTAAAAAACGTATAAACCTAAGCGCCATTAATTTATAAGATAAGAATAAAAAAATCACTAATTTAAACAGCAGATACCGAGGCCAGTAGTTTTATCATTTTTGAGCAAATTAATGTAAACCAAATTAACAGGACAGGCACTTATGGAGCAAAGTACAGGCTTAAAAAAAACACTCACCCCATTTATGCTATGGGGGCTGGGTGTAGGGTATGTTATTTCGGGTATGTATTTCGGCTGGAACTTAGGCCTCGAAAAAGGAGGAACCCTAGGCATGGCCATTGCCACAGTAGCGATCATGGTAATGTATGTTACCTTTAGTTTCAGTTATGCCGAGCTGGCTTGTGCCATCCCAAAAGCGGGCGGCGTTTTCGATTACGCCAATACCGCTTTAGGCCAAAACATGGGCTTTATTGCCGGCATTGCGCAGATGGTTGAGTTTATATTTGCCCCACCGGCCATCGCTTTTGCCATTGGCGCCTACTTTAATGCTTTCTTCCCACAAGTGCCCATACTTACCTCAGCGATTGCCATCTACTTTATTTTTACGGCTTTAAATGTATATGGCGTTAAAGCCGCAGCTTCGTTCGAGGTTATTGTTACCGTGCTTGCTGTGGGCGAGCTGCTTTTGTTTTCAGGGATTACTTTACCCAAATTCCAGTCAGCAAACCTTATTCACAATAATTTCCCCAACGGCTGGAGTGGTGTATTTGCAGCCATTCCTTTCGCCATCTGGTTTTTTCTGGGCATTGAGGGCGTAGCCAATGTGGCCGAAGAAACCAAAAACCCACAACGCGATATCAGCAAAGGTTTTGGCTGGGGAATATTTACCCTGGTGGTTTTATGCATACTCGTTTTCATTTCAACCGTTGGTATAGGTGGTTGGGAAGCCATTGTGTATAAAAATGGAAAATCTGGCGAAACTTCCGATTCTCCTCTCCCTCTCGCCCTGTCGATGATCACCGGGAGCAACCACCTCATGTACCACTTGTTAATTACGGTCGGTTTATTTGGTCTGGTGGCTTCTTTTCACGGATTGGTGCTGGCCGCTGGCCGCTCTACTTACGAAATGGGCAGGGTAAAAAGTATACCCGCTATTTTGGGTAAAATTTCGCCCAAATTCCAAACCCCTGCAAACGCCCTGATTGGCAACATGGTTATTGGAATTATAGCCCTCCTATCAGGCAAAACTGCCGAAATTATCATCATTTCGGTATTCGGGGCTTTAACCCTTTATATCATTTCGATGATTTCAGTCATGGTACTGAGGAAAAGTAAGCCAGAAATGCCACGCCCTTTTAAAACCCCGGTTTACCCGCTATTTCCGATCGTTGCATTGTTTATTTCGTGTGTTTCTTTTATCGCAATGCTGATTTATAATCTTAAATTAGGATTAATTTATTCGGGCATTATTTTAGGCATCTTTCTTTTATACAAACTTTTTAAAAAGGTTAATGCATGAGTACAAGCAAAGAAATTCTGGATTATGTTAAAAACCATCCCTCTGGTAAAGTAAAATTAGCCGTTGCCGATATCGATGGCATTTTACGAGGCAAGTACGTAGCTACTGAAAAATTTGCTTCATTGGTTGAAGGCCGTTTGGGTTTTTGCGATGTTACCTTTGGCTGGGATGCGGCAGATCTGGCTTACGAAGACGGACAATACACCGGCTGGCATACTGGCTATCCTGATGCCCAGGTTAAAATAGACCTGAATACCTTTCGAAAAATCCCCTGGGAAAATGATGTACCCTTCTTTCTGGGCGATTTTATTGATGAGCACGACCAACCCAATTCGGTTTGCCCCCGGCAGCTGCTAAAAAAAATCATCTCCGAGTGTGAAAACGAAGGTTACTCGCCCAATTTTGCACAAGAATTTGAGTGGTTTAATTTTGCCGAAACCCCAGAAACGGCACACGAAAAAAGCTTCAGTAATTTAAAGCCATTAAGTCCGGGAATGTTTGGCTATTCTATTCTGCGCAGTACTTATAAAAATGAATTCATGAGCGATCTGTTCGAATTACTGAACAAATTCGATATTCCTATTGAAGGACTGCATACCGAAACCGGCCCCGGAGTTTATGAGGCCGCCATTAAATATGCCGATGCCCTGCAAGCTGCAGATCAGGCTATTTTGTTTAAAACCGCCGTTAAGGAAATTGCTTATAAACATGGTATTCTGGCTACTTTTATGGCCAAAATTAACGAAAGCCTGCCCGGTTGCAGCGGTCATGTACACCAGAGTTTGTGGGATAATCAGCATCAAAACAATCTGTTCTACGATGAAAAAGATGCCGATAAAATAAGCGGAACGATGAAAAGTTACATTGCTGGTCAATTGCATTGCCTGCCGCATATTTTACCTATGATTGCGCCAACCATTAACAGCTATAAACGTTTGGTTGAAGGTGCCTGGGCGCCTACTACCCTCACCTGGGGAATAGACAACCGCACCACTGCACTGCGCGCCTTACCTGGCAGCAAAAAAGCTACCCGTTTAGAAACACGGATTGTAGGCTCGGATACCAATCCTTACCTCGCAGTTGCGGCCTGTTTGGCTGCAGGGCTTTATGGGGTTAAAAATAAACTCAAACTGGAGCAGCCTGCCACCAAAGGGAATGGTTATACCGATTTATCAAACGGTACCTTGTCCCGCAACTTATTCGAAGCTACCCAAAAGATGAAAAATTCTGAGCTAGCCAAAACCCTATTGGGAGCCGATTTTGTTGCCCATTTTAGCATGACCCGCGAGTGGGAATGTAAACAATATGCCAAAGTGGTAACCGATTGGGAACTGAAAAGGTATTTAGAAATTATTTAATGATGCGTCTTGCCAAAAGAAGAGATGCTGAAATTAATTCAGCATGACGTGAACTAATGAACAACAAAATAAAAACAACACCATGATATTCGATAAGATCCATCAGTTTAACTTCCCTACTGCCATTCGGTTTGGTGCAGGTGCTGTAAAAGAATTGCCGGCCTATCTGGCTAAAAACAATTTAAAAGCCCCTTTAATTGTTACCGACCCAACTATAGCACAGCTTCCTTTTTTTAAGGGCATTATTGCAGATCTAAGCTCAAAAAACATAGCCGTAGAAGTATTTAGCGATATCCATAAAAATCCAGTTAAAAGCGATGTGTATAAAGGTTGCGAAGCTTGGGATGCTACCAACCGCGACAGCATTATAGGCATAGGCGGTGGTGCAGCATTAGATGTAGCGCGGGCCATTGTGTTAAGGGTAAATCACCGCGAAGATTTGTTTAAATACGACGACCTGATTGGTGGCGATATTTATGTGACCAACGATGTGCCTCATTTTATTACTATCCCCACAACATCAGGCACAGGTAGCGAAGTGGGCCGGAGCGCCATTATTGCCGATGATGAAACGCACCAGAAAAAAATCCTGTTTTCGCCTAAATTAATGGCACAGATTGTTTTTGCAGATCCGGAATTAACCATGGATTTACCTCCATTTATTACCGCTGCAACAGGCATGGATGCGCTAACACACAACATGGAGGCTTATCTGGCTAAAAACTTTCACCCCATGTGTGATGGAATTGCTTTGGAGGGAATATCATTGATTAAAGATTCGCTGGTGCAGGCAACAAACCATCCTGATTTAGCCAGTCGCAGTAAAATGTTAATGGCCTCGATGATGGGCGCAATTGCTTTTCAGAAGGGTCTTGGGGTGGTGCACTCGCTGGCACATCCGTTATCATCACTTTTAGATACGCACCATGGCCTGGCCAATGCAGTAAATATTCCTTACGGTATGCAGTTTAACATTGCAGGCTTTGAAGACCGTTTTAAAAAAATCGCCATTGCTTTAGACCTTCAGGAGCAAAGTGGTGATGCCGTTGTAAAATATCTGTTCGATTTAAACAGTAAAGTAAATATTCCGCATAAATTAAGTGATATTGGCGTTAAAAATGAACATATAGAAACACTTGCCGATTTAGCCTTTGCCGATTTTGCGCACCCGAACAATCCAAAACCAGTAAGTCGCGAAGATTTTAAACAATTATACTTAAGTGCGCTCTAAAGTAATCATTAACCACAGATAAAGAGGATGAACACGGATAAAAGGCGGCATTACATAAATAAAAAATCGCAATCCAAATCTGTGTTATCTGTGAAATCTGTGGCAAAAAAATAAATAGTAATGTCTGATAAAATAATAATTGGGGTTACAGATTGCAGTAAATTTGATATTTACCGCAATTGGGTCTTATCGTACAACGAAGCCGTTGAAGTAATTCAGCTGGGTTATAAACTCAATAATTTCGACGAGATAAAAAAATGCCAGGGTATTGTATTAACCGGTGGTGAAGATGTACACCCCCGTTTTTACCAGCATCCGGAGTATTATCCGTTTTGCTATGAAGATGATATCGACGAAAGCCGCGACGAATTTGAATTTAAGGTTTTGGCCTATACCGAAGCCAACGCCATCCCTGTTCTGGGTATTTGCCGGGGTATACAGGTGGGTAATGTATTTTTTGGCGGCACGCTGATTCCTGATATCCCTACCTGGGGCAAATTCGACCATGCTAAAATGCCCGACAAATCAGACCGCTACCATGAAATTACCATCAACCCCTCATCCTGGTTAAGCGGCATCGTAAATACCGATAAAGGTCTGGTAAACAGCAATCACCACCAAAGTAACGATAGAACCGGGAAAGGTCTTGTAGCCAGTGCAATATCAGCAGATGGCGTTGTTGAGGCAATGGAGCGCATGCATCCCGAAGGAAAATCCTTTCTCCTGTTTGTACAATGGCATCCCGAAAGGTTAAAAGACCAGCAAGGCCCTTTTAGTAAAAATATACACAATGCCTTTATTAATGCGATAAAACTAAATATTAACAGATAAGAGCGATAAACACAGATAGCAATTTTTAGGTTAATTGAGGACGTTAATCCCTATTTAAAATCTGTGTTCATCTGTGAAAATCTGTGGTAAAAAAATAAAGAATATGCAGATCATTAACCCCGCAACCGAAGAAGTAATACGCACTTTGCATGAAGATACCCCGTTAACACTTCAAACCAAATTGGATGCCCTTAAAAAAGCGCAACCACTATGGGCCGGTAAATCCCTTGCCGAAAGGATTTTGGTTATCGCCAGGTTTAGCGATTTATTGGCTGAGGATATGGAAGAACTGGCTTCGGTATTAACCAGCGAGGTGGGTAAACCCCTGCAGCAATCGCGCAATGAAATCAACGGCGCAAGGGCACGGATTAAATGGATGCTCGATCATGCTGAAAAATACCTCTCGGATGAAGTGATGGTTGATGAACCTGGACTAAAAGAGATTATCAGATACGAACCACTGGGTGTAGTATGTAATATTTCAGCCTGGAACTACCCTTACCTGGTGGGCGTAAATGTTTTTATCCCTGCCCTGTTAAGCGGAAATGCCGTCATGTACAAACCATCCGAGTATGCAACACTAACCGGACTTCAAATTGAAAAATTATTGAAGCAAGCCGGTGTACCCGAACAGGTTTTTCAGGTAGCCGTGGGGGCTAAAAAAACTGGTGCAGCTTTACTGGAAATGGATTTTAATGGCTATTTCTTTACCGGCTCTTACCAAACCGGCAAATACATTTACGAAAAAGTAGCGCCTAAAATGGTACCCTGCCAGCTCGAACTGGGCGGTAAAGATCCGCTGTACATTGCCGAAGATGTGGCCGATGTTGCTGCCGCTGCCATCGGCACTGCCGATGGCGCTTTTTATAATAACGGACAGAGCTGCTGCTCAGTTGAACGCATTTATGTGCATGAGAAAAACTACGAGGCCTACCTCTCTGCCTTTGTTGATGAAGTAAAAAGCTGGAAAAGTGGCTTACCTACAACTGATGGCGTATATATTGGTGCATTAACCCGAAAAGCGCAGATTGCAATTTTGGAAAACCAGATTAAAGATGCCCTGAACAAAGGAGCTAAACTCCTAACAGGCGGTAAAGCCCCTCAGGGAAAAGGTTATTATTTTGAGCCCACAGTTTTAACCGAAGTAACTAACGATATGCTGGTGATGCAGGAAGAAAGCTTTGGCCCAATAATCGGCATCATGAAGGTTAAAGACGATAACGAGGCTTTAAAAATGATGCAGGATACCGATTATGGTTTAACCGCAGCTATTTATACTGCTGATCAATCACGGGCTGAAAAAATACTCGCGCAGCTGGATGCAGGCTCGGGTTACTGGAATTGCTGCGACAGGGTAAGCGCTGCCCTTCCATGGAGTGGTAGGAAATATTCAGGCATTGGGGCAACCCTTTCACATCAGGGCCTTCGGGCATTCACTAAACCAAAAGGATATCATTTAAGGGGCTAGAATGGAAAAAAATATAGACAACTCGCTTATAGCAGGCGAAATTGCCGATTACCTGCTTACCGATACAGGCATACTGGTTGCTTACAGTAAAAGTATTTTACGTACGGTAGAAAATATCGCCGCCAATGTAGCGCTGGTAAAAGAAATCACCCATAACAAAAAAGTACCCCTGTTAATTTACCTCAAAAATTCACCGGTACCGGATAAAGCAACCCGAAAATTTTCGACAGCACAATTGCCTACCATTTATACTGCTATGGCTATGGTATCGAAACCTGGTCTCGCTCAATTCATTATGAAGCTGCTCTTTAAATTTCAAAACCCTCCCATCCCCATGAAATCGTTTACCGATGATAAAAAGGCTATGGAATGGTTGAAACGGTTTTTGTAATTTAATCTTCGCCATATAGTTCTGCGTTCATCAGCGAAATCTGTGGGACAACATTTTAATTTTTCGCACTTTATTTTCCCGCAGATTAAACAGATTTACGCAGATGCTTATCATCTTGCCCTGCACTAAACTGGATGCTTTACACATTTCTCAACCCACAAACACCTCCGATTAAAATCTTTTTAATAAATTGCAGGTTAATACTTATTCGGTTAATCCGCAGTTAATTATTTAATGAAAAAATTATTCCTGATTATCACCTGCTGCTTCGTTACAGCAAGCACTTTCGCTCAAAATATTATTTCAGAAACTGAAAGCGGCGACGCAGAAGGTAGCCTTGTTCAAACCCCCTGCGCCATTATTCCGGAGCCTGTATCGTTGATGAAAAAGACCGGAACCTTTACTTTACCCGAAAATGTAATTATACAGACAACCAAAAGCGCCGAACTTAAGCAGTCGATTGCCTACTTATCAGACCGCATTACAACCGCTACCGGAAAGTTTGTGAGCACTTTAGCCAGCTCAACACACCCTACTATAAAACTGATCCTGAATGCCCAGGATGACACCCAACTAGGAGCTGAAGGATACAAATTAAACGTAAACCCTACGCAGGTAGTCATTACCGCTAATAAACCTGCAGGTATTTTCTATGGCGTACAATCTTTATTACAACTCTTCCCGGCCGAAATTGAAAGTAAAGAACTGGTAAAAGATATTAAATGGAAGGCATCTTGTGTAGATGTAGTAGATTACCCTAAACTGGGCTGGCGTGGCTTAATGTTCGATGTAGCGCGTCACTTTTTTACCAAACAGGAAGTAAAGCAGTTTATTGATGATATGGTGCGCTATAAGTTTAACCTGCTGCATTTGCACCTGGCCGATGATGAAGGCTGGCGCATCGAAATTAAAGGTTTACCTAAACTTACTGAAATAGGCGCCTGGAGCGTTAAAAAAACAGGAACCTTTGGCGATTTTATTCCTCCTACGCCAGATGAGCCCCGTACCTATGGGGGCTTTTATACCCAGGAAGATATTAAAGAGCTGGTACAATATGCGCAGGAACGTTTTGTAAACATCCTGCCCGAAATTGATGTACCGGGCCATAGTTTAGCCATCATTGCTTCTTATCCCGAGCTTTCATGTACACCAGATGCCGTGAATTACAAAGTACGCTCGGGCGAAAAAATAATGGATTGGAGCCGTGGTGCCCCTCCAATTGCGCTGGTAGATAATACCCTCTGTCCTGCCAACGAAAAAGTTTATACTTTTTTAGATACCGTAATTACCCAGGTGGCCAAACTTTTTCCTTTCGAGTACATCCACATGGGAGGCGATGAGGCCTCGCATAATTTTTGGGAGAAGAACGACCAGATTAAGCAGCTGATGCAAAGAGAAGGCTTAAAAACCATTCCGCAGGTTCAGGCTTATTTCGAAAAACGGGTGGAGCAGATTGTAATGGCAAAAGGTAAAAAATTTATGGGCTGGGATGAGATTTTAGAAGGTGGTGTATCGCCAACTGCCGCTGTAATGAGCTGGAGAGGTATGAAATATGGCATACAGGCTGCGAACGATAAACATAATGTGGTGATGAGTCCAACTGATTTTGCCTACCTGGATTACATGCAGGCCGATGCCATAACCGAACCTAAAGTTTATGCATCGCTCAGATTAAATAAAGCTTACCAATTTAATCCGGTACCGGCAAGTGTAAATGCGCAGTATGTTATTGGCGGCCAGGCTAACCTTTGGACGGAGCAGGTTTTCACCTTCCGCCAGGTAGAATATATGCTTTGGCCACGTGCCTTTGCCATTTCCGAATCCGTATGGAGCCCTATTGAAAAGAAAAACTGGACCAATTTTGTTGACCGTACAGAGCAGCATTTTAAACGCCTGGATTTTGCCGAAATTAAATATTCACCAGCCATTTACGACCCTATTTTTATGGTAAAACGCAGTGCCGATAAACAATTAATGGTAGAGTTAACCCCCGAGATAGATGGCTTAGATATTTACTATAGCTTTGACAATTCGACACCCGATCGTTTTTACCCTAAATATACCGGAGCACTACAGGTACCTAAAGATGCCAATATGCTACGTGTAATTACCTACCGTGGTAAACAGCCCATTGGCAGATTAATTAGCATGCCTGTTGCTGACCTACAGAAAAGAACTAAATAATGGGTAAAGAAATAGAGCGCAAATTCCTGATCAACCAACAAAAATGGGATAGCCTGATTAAACCAGCCGGAAAGCAGTTTAGACAAGGCTATTTACTGACCGATAAAGATAAAACCGTAAGGGTACGGGCAACAGAAACCAAAGGCTTTTTAACCATAAAGGGGCAAACCATTGGTGCTACACGCCTGGAATACGAGTATGAAATTCCGCTTAGCGAAGCTGTAGAACTTTTGGATCATTTTTCACAATCGGAACTTTCAAAAACACGTTATGAAATTGTGTTCGAAGACAAAATATGGGAAGTAGATGTTTTTTCGGGTCGGAACGAAGGTTTAATCGTGGCCGAAATCGAGCTCGAAAGCGAAACCGAAACTTTTAGCCTCCCTGATTGGGTAAGCCACGAGGTTACCGAAGAAGAAAAATATTATAATTCCAATCTTACCCTTAGTCCCTATAAAGACTGGATTTAACAGTTTATTTAAATTTTATTTATAAATGAATTAAACGCATTTCATATATTAGTTTAATCGAATTCATCCCGCCGATAAGATTATTATTTCAGTTGAAATATTTTAAATTTTAAATCATATCAATATTAAACCAAAAAGGATGAAAACAACCAAGTTATTAATGAGTACGGTGATTGCAGCCACGCTATTTTTAGCCAGTTGCAAACCCAAAGATGCTGCCATTCAGGCTGCCATCCAGGCCAAAGAAGCTGCCGGCATTACGGTAGCGGTTACCAAAGGCGATGTAACCTTAACAGGAGAAGTTGATGATGAAGCCACAAAAGCTAAAGCAGAAGAAATTGCAAAGGCAGAAAAAGGCGTAAAATCTGTCATCAACAACTTAACCGTTAAACCCGTAGCGGCTCCTGTAGTAATTGCAGATGATTCTGCTCTGATTAAAAATGTTGCCGATGCGACCAAAGACTTCCCGACGGTAAAAGCCGAAGTAAAGGATGGTGTAATCGTGCTAACAGGCGAGCTTAAAAAAGCTTCGTTAATTACCTTAATGCAGCATTTAAGTGCATTAAAACCCAAAAAGATCGACAATAAACTAACCATTAAATAACCGCAGCCATGTCATTACAAGATAAATACAGCGCACTAACCGATGCAGCAACTGCAGCAGGTATTACCGATTTAGCCGTAAGGGAACAGGATGGGATTTTATACATTGATGGTACCGCAGCAGATGGGGCCACTAAAGATCATCTTTGGGAAGTTTACAATCAAATTGACCCTAATTTCACTTCAGGCGATCTTGTCCTGAATGTAAATGTAGCCATTGATGCTGCCGTTACCCACGCCAAGGTGGTTACAGAAAGCAGCAATTTAAATATCCGCAAGGGGCCTGGCACCGACCAGCCCATTGTTGGTAAAGCCGCGCATGGCGAAATCATTACCCTGGTAAACAGAAGTAACGATTTATGGTGGCTGGTAAGAACCAACGATGGTGAAGAAGGCTATTGTTACGCGCAATATTTAGAAGCACAGGCCTAAAATATAGTAGCCCTCATGGTTTTAAACTCTGGGGGCTTATCATTTAAATCAACTGGTGTTCGCGTGCAAAATTCAACAAACCAACAATAGATTTAACGCCGGCTTTACGCCAGATATTTTTACGATGGGTTTCTACCGTATGTTCTGAAATGAAAAGCATCTTCCCAATATCTGCAGAAGTATGCTCTTTTGCTATCAGTCTGATAATTTCTACTTCACGAGGCGAAAGGTTATTGATGGCCTTAACATGGTTTTCTTTTTGATAGCCATTAATAAATTTACCGGCAACAGTATTTTGAATATAAGTCTCATCCTGCATTACCTTATTAATAGCCTTATTTAACTCAGAATGCTTTACATCTGCCAGTAAATATCCTTTAACACCTGATTTTAGCATGGCAGAAATGCTGTTAAAATCATCGTGTGTAGATAGCACAATAACTTTCAGCGCAATAAATTCTTTGGTAATCATCCCCACCAGCTCAGCCCCCCTTTTCTCGTTACTACTTAAATTTATAATGACAATATCAGGCACATTTTCCTGAATAACCTTTTGATTAGCTGCTGTGAAAATGGCATTCCCTGCAACCATGATATTGGTAGCTTTGTTTAGTACCTTTTCCAGGCATCTTGTCAACGTAGGGGTATCATCAACCAAAAAGACCTTAATCTTCTGCATAAAGTTTAGTTTAGCTATTTATCTCTTAATAACCCGCACTACTCCGTAATGGTTTAGCCAAAGCTTTACAATTTAGTTTACATCTTTTTACCCGGGTAAGCGCGTTTTATTAAAAGCCATAAATTTTATGTTCTCAGATAGGATAGACTTTAAATAGGTTTTCGCATGAACTAATGAGCGAACTATGCGGGATGATTAGTTTTAGCTAAACTAATTTAATCATTTATTTAACTATCTCCTACAGTTTTACAATTTAGCAAGCATAAAAAAAGCACAAAGTAGTACTACTTTGTGCCTTAAGTATTTGATTTATGCTTTTACTTACTCAGTACCTGTTCCATTCCGGGTTTAATAATACCTTTTAATTCTACATCGAAAACCAATGGTGTAAACGGATTAATAGGGCCACCACCATTTTCGCCGAAACCTAAGCGTGATGGTAAAATCATTTTAATTTTTCCTCCTACTCCAATTAACTGAATGCCTTGCACTACCCCTTGAGGCAATTGACCTAAAGGCAATTTACGTGGCACATATTGTACACTTTCTGAAAAAACACCTGCTTCTTTTGCCGTTTTAGCATCTGATGTATCAAAAACGTTAATGCTTCCGTTCGATTTTTTATTGGTGAACTGACCTGTATAATCGATTAATACGGTATCGGTTAAAACCGCTCTTTCTGCGTTACCCGGTGCGGCAATTACATACTGCAGTCCGGATGGAGCTGTAGTAACTTTAAGTTGGTTATCAGCAATGTATTTGGCAATTTTTGCTGGTTCTACTACTTTGTTCTTTTCGTTTAGGGCCTTGTATTCTGCTTCGAAGAAAAGTCGTTTTTTAGCATCGAAAATCGAATCCGGATCTTTTCCCTTATGCAATACCTTCTCAATTTTAATGGTAAACGAAGCAATATTCGATTTTAAGCCTTTTGGTTTCGGCTGTCCCGAATATTTCTCCATCGAATCTAAATTCAGCTTAAAAACGGCACTATCACCCTCACCCAGTAGTTTTAAACCAGAAGCCAAATCGCCCTTAAACATTGATTTACTAATCGCAAAAAATGCCGGGCGCTCATTATCGTAAGTATTTACCATCACCGAATCCGGATTAGTATTGGTTTCTACTGTTTGTATACCATTTAATTTTACATAGTCGCCATCCTGGATTTTTGGCTTACCATCGCTTTTATAGATTTTGTAAGTCATATCGCCTTCGCCTTTTTCAAATCTGTTACAAGCCGAAAGGCCTAAAGCAGCAGCTAATAGTATAATAATTCCGTTTTTCATTTTCATTAATCCGTATAAATCCCTACAAAGATAGACTATAATAAGCTTCAATAAATCGTAGAAATGTTTTATTTCGCTCCTACCGCAAAAAAACGACCAAAAAAAATCCTGCTTAAATAAATAAGCAGGATTTTCTTAATCAGTTATTAAAAATTATTTTTTAACTACCGGAGCAGGCATTGGAGCTTGTACCGGAGCTGGTTTTCCTTTAATAATATCTTTAATTTCTACTTCGAAAGCAATAGGGCTAAATGGCATAATACCCACTTGTGGAGCACCTTGCTCGCCGTAACCTAAGTTAGAAGGGATAATTAACTGGATTTTACCACCTTTACCAATTAACTGTAAACCTTCAGTAAATCCAGGGATTGTACCACCTACAGGCATTTTTTGAGGGCCATAAGGTTTACCTGGTTTAAACTCATTTTCAGCTTTTGCTAATTTTTCATCGCTGGTATCAAAGATTTTGTATTTACCATCTTTGTTCTTTTTGGTAACTCTACCAGTATAATTAATTAATACAGTATCGCCAACAGCTGCTTTTTCTGCACTACCTGCATTTTCGATAATGTACTGTAAACCACTTGCAGTAGTTTTAGTAGTTAATTTATTATCGTCGATATAAGCTTTTAATTTAGCAGGCTCAGCAGCTTTCTTTTTATCAGCTGTTGCTTTGTAATCTGCCTGGAAAAATTCTGAAGCTCTTTTGTTGAAAGTAGAATCAGCTTCGCCAGCTTTTTTCTTGAATACTTTCTCGATTTTTACAGTAAAAGTGATGTATTTATCGTTTTTGAATTGCTCAGGTTTTGGTTGTTTGCTATGGAAAGCCATAGTATCCAAATTCACTTTAAAAGTTGCGCTATCACCCTCTCCGAACAAAGTTAACACATCATTCATATCACCAGCGTACATTTTTTTCTGTGCAGGGAAAACTGCCGGAGTTTCGCTGTCGAATGTGCTTGCCAATACCGAATCTTTATCGTTTTTCTGAATGAAGTTCATTTTAACGATATCGCCTTCTTTAATTTTTTCGTTACCAGCCGAATGGTGAATGGTATACAATAACCCTCCTGCTCCCTTTTTCTCTTTGTTACATGCAGCTAAACCTAAAGTGGCTGCAGCTAGAATAATAATTCCCTTTTTCATTAATTTAATTTGACTTTTTTAAGTTTTGATTGTTTTATTCTGTCCTATCCGGCCAGCAATTGTTCTTTATAATCTTCTAATATCGATTTAAATTCCGAAACTACATCATTTAATGGTTTTTCTGATGCTCCGCCGGCTGCATTTCTGTGCCCACCACCATTAAAATACTTTTTACAGATCTCGTTGGCAGGAAAAACTCCTGTCGACCGTACAGATAGTTTTACTTTATCGGTACGCTCCACAATCAGAGCAGCCAAACGGATACCGTTAATAGAAAGCGCATAATTTACCACACCTTCAGTATCGCCGGTAATGCTATTGTATTGTGCCAGTTCTTCTTTGGTAACCGAAATAATGGCGGTATTGTAATCTCTTAAAACTTCGAGCTTATTAGACAGGCAATAGCCTAAAAAGCGCAGGCGGTTTTCGCTTGAGTTATCGTAAACCAGTTCGTGAATTTTCGCCTGGTCGGCGCCTAAATCAATCAGGTTGGCAGCAATGCGGTAAACTTCAGCTGTAGCTGACGAAAAACGGAACGATCCCGAATCGGTCATAATTCCCGTGTACAGGCAAGAGGCAACATCTTTGTTAATCAACTCGCCATCCTGTAACTGATTTACAATAAATTCGTACACCAGTTGCGCAGCAGCACAGGCATTAATATCCCAACAGCGGTAATCGTCGAAATCTTCAGGCTCCAAATGGTGATCGATCATGATTTTTTTAGCACTTGCAGCCCTTACCAACTCACCCAGTTCGTTAATGCGGCTCAAGGTGTTAAAATCAAGACAAAAAATAACAGATGCTTCTGCTACTAACCTCGCGGCCTCTTCCTGTTGTTCTGTAAAAATAATTACATCACCATTGTTTGGCATCCAATGTAAAAAAGTAGGATAATCAGTAGGCGTAATTACCTTAACGTGATGACCTTTCTGAATCAAATAGCCATACAGGCCCAATGATGAACCCATTGCATCGCCATCTGGTTTATGATGCGTGGTAATTACAATGTGCTGTGGCGAAGCCAGTAATGTTTTTAATTCGGGTAGTGTAAGCATATATTTTTTGCGCTGCAAAGCTAAGTAAATTTAGTATAGGATGGAAAGATTTTAAGTTTGGCCCGTCATTGTTTTAAAAACGGGCTGAAATTGTCTTTTTACAGCCGTACTACATTAATTAATATCCATTCCCGACTGAAAAAGAATGATTATTGATTATTCATCAATTAAAACGTATTTTTGCAAAAAAAATGATATCAAAGCACAATGAGCACTAACAGAACTTTTACCATGATTAAGCCAGATGCAGTAGCAAACGGCCATATCGGATCTATTATCAACGACATTACCAATGCAGGTTTTAAAATCATTGCATTAAAATATACTAAACTAACAGAAGAAACTGCTGGTCAGTTTTACGCAGTACACGCTGAGCGTCCTTTCTACAAAGATTTAGTTAGCTTCATGTCTTCAGGACCAATTGTAGCAGCTATTTTAGAAAAAGACAATGCAATTGAAGATTTCAGAAAATTAATCGGTGCTACCAACCCTGCTGAAGCTGCAGAAGGTACTATCCGTCAGAAATATGCAAAATCTATCGATGCAAATGCTGTTCACGGTTCAGATTCTGACGAGAATGCAGAAATTGAAGGAAACTTCTTCTTCAAAGCAGACGAGCGTTTCTAAGTAACAAACAAAATATTTGCAATAAAACCCCGAAAATTCGGGGTTTTATTGTTTTAGCATTTTTGTATCTTTCGTGCTTTAAAAATAGGTTTATCAATTTACCTGCTAAAAACAATTACTACATAAATAATCAATGAAAAGAATTTTCTTAGTGGCATGCCTTTCGGGTATTGCTGCTGCCTCTTACGCACAAACCAAAACTGCAGCAAAAAAACCTGTTGCAAAAAAAACAACCACAGTAAGTAAAACCACAACCGTTGTGGGATTAAAATCTACTTTAGATTCTACCAGCTATGCATTTGGAACCTCAATCGGGGCCGGTTTAAAAACTACCGGTTTATCTACCCTTAATTACGAGGTTCTATTAAAAGGCTTAAAAGACGCATTTACCGGTGGAAAAGTAATTTTAGATCAGCAACAAGCGCAACAATGCATCAATGAAGCATTAGCTAAAGCATCGGCTGTTAAAAACAAAGCAGAAATTGAAGCAAATAAAATTAAATACGCACCAGTTATGAAAGAAGGACAAGAATTTTTAGAACAAAACAAAAAACGTGAAGGCGTAAAAACTACTGCAAGTGGCTTGCAATACGAGGTTTTAACTGCCGGCACAGGCGTTAAACCAGCAGCTACCGATTCGGTATTGGTACATTATAAAGGTACTTTATTAAACGGCAAACAGTTTGACAGCTCTTACGATAGAGGTGAGCCGATTTCTTTCCCGTTAAACCGTGTAATTCCGGGTTGGACAGAAGGTGTTCAGTTAATGCCTGCAGGTTCGAAATACAAATTTTATATTCCTTACAACCTGGCTTACGGCGAGCGCGGAGCAGGTGCAGATATTCCACCATATAGCACCTTAATTTTTGAGGTTGAGTTGTTGAAGGTAAACGGAAAATAATTTCCATTCCGGAAAAAATGGAAGATGGAGCATGTAAGCATTATCCATCTTTTGTAATCCTTATTTCGATGGTCGCCTGGCTATCGAAATGAGGATTTTTTTTACCTCACACGGTGTAGTCAGATGTTACCATCTGACTGATCCTTCAAAACCGTTGTTACTTTGAATTAGCTACCGCGTCAGATGTAACATCTGACGCCACGGTTATTGATTTGACGCTACCCGCAAATCAATTATTAAACCCTCCAAAACTTTATTCATTATCTGCTGTTGCTATTAAAAAATCAACATCAATATGAAAAAGATATTCCCAATAGCATTAATTGCATTTTTGTGTACCACCTTAAGTAGCTGCGAGCTGGTAGAAGGCATTTTTAAAGCCGGCGTATGGTCGGGTATTATTATTGTAGTCGTAGTAGTTGCGCTACTGATCTGGATTTTAGCGAAGGTATTTGGCGGAGGGAAAGGGTAGTTGGGAGCTTGGAGTTTTTAGTTTGGAGTTTTATTCAGTAAAATATTTAGGGTATAGGCAAAAGTTTATACCCTTTATTTACAAAAAGATCATTTCGGTAATGACTTCGCTTCCGGCATGTTCATTCAGTTTTTCGATAATACCCTGACGTACCAAAATCAGTTCATTTTTAATTACCGACGATTCGATCCTTAAAAAAAGCTTTTTATCGTGGATATAAATCTGCTTGGTGCGGTTAGCAACAGCTGTACCCATAATTTCGGGCCATACCGATAGAATGGAAGTTTCATCGAACTTACGGCGTATGCGGTACACATCAAGCATTTTGCTTATGGCATCTTTTAAAGTAACATCGTTAGGTTTACGCATTTTCTACAGTTCCATTATCAACTTCAAACAAAGTTACATCAACTTCTATCTTTTCAAAAATCGATTTTACTCTTTCTTTTCCGGTATCGGTTATAAATATTTGTCCAAAATCATGATGCGAAACCATTTGCATTAATTTTTGAACACGGTTATCATCCAGTTTATCAAATATATCATCCAGCAAAAGCAAAGGTTTAAACCCCTTGTTTTTAGCCAGGTAAGCATATTGCGCCAGCTTTAAGGCAATTAAAAAAGATTTCTGCTGACCTTGCGAACCGAATTTCTTTAGTGGCATATTGCTGATTATAAAAGCCAGCTCATCTTTATGTATCCCGGTTGTGGTACGCTCCAGTACACGGTCTTTCTCTACCGTTTTTTTTAACAATTCTTCAAAAGTAGCCTCGTTAAGCTGCGATTGATAATTCAACTCTACC
Source organism: Pedobacter kyungheensis (assembly GCF_000812965.1). Lineage (GTDB taxonomy): Bacteria > Bacteroidota > Bacteroidia > Sphingobacteriales > Sphingobacteriaceae > Pedobacter > Pedobacter kyungheensis. The sequence continues at coordinate 97,917 of NZ_JSYN01000025.1, read as the reverse complement.
ACTTCCCTGTTTTCGGTGAGGTAAGTGTAATACTGGTTAAACATCGGGATGAATTCATCCATAAAAGCCTTACGGATACCAAATATTTTATTACCCGCCATGACCAGCTGCTCATCTAAAATCTCGAGCAAGGCAGGATCGTATTTACGCGTAATGGCAATCTGCTTTAACAGCGCATTGCGGTTGGCCAGAATGCGGTTATAGGTAATCAGCTGATCGAGGTAATGGCCGTCTGTTTGCGAAATCACATTGTCGATAAATTTCCTGCGTTCTTCGCTCCCTTCCATAATCAGGTTAACATCATAAGGCGAAACCATCACTACCGGGAACAGCCCGATATGATCGGCAAGTTTATCGTACTCTTTTTTGTTGCGTTTAAATTGCTTTTTCTGATTGCGCTTTACGCCACAGGAAATTTTTTCATTCTTTTCACTACGGTCAAAATCTCCCTGGATCATAAAAACTTCTTCACCCGTTTTGATCTGCTGGGTATCGATGGGATTAAAATAGCTTTTACAGAGGCAGAGGTAGTGAATGGCATCGAGCATATTGGTTTTACCCGATCCGTTATTACCCGTAAACACGTTCACAGTATCCGAAAAACGGAGATCTGCGTCGGTATAATTCTTGAAATTGAGCAGGGTAATGTTCTTTAACCACATAAATATGTCACAAATTTACCCTTTTTTAGCCGCTTAACATTCATTGTTTAAAATTAACGTTAATTACATTTAAAAATATTGTACTTTCATAGCAAGGAAAAAATTTCAATGGTTGCACAAAAAATGTTAGAGGGAAATGTTCTATGGTCTTACGATCATGAACTGACCAATGAAAAGGGCACGAGCTGGATTAAAAAATTAGCCGGTTTATTTTCATTCTTAAAGCCGATACACAAACACGAGGGCAATATATTGCTGGCTTCGAACGGGATTTTTATTACGGGCGATGAACAGCTGGAGGTGCCTTTATCAAATATCGAAGAGGTTTACATGGGTTTCGACGAGCTGTTTCCGGCTTCGCCCATTAAAAATTTCGGTCTGTTCTGGCAGCCTATCCGCATCCGCTCAACCATTAGCCGCACCCAAAGCCAAACCGTTTACCTGGTAATTAACCGTACAGGTATTTTTAGCGACAACCAAACCTGGTTTAACACGCTAATTAGCCTGCTCCGTTAATTGTCGCGGGCATTTTACACTTTTGGTTCCTAAATAACTAATGTTTAATTAAATACTTCAAAATAAAGATTGATACTTTGATTGAAAAATGTATTTTTGCAATCTTAATTTTTTAAACAAACATGTCTACAACAGATAATCAGACAATTCAACCGACTAAAAAAGGTTCATTTTTACAAGAGAATAACAAGAGCTTACTTTTTATAGCAGGCGCTGTAGTTGTATTAGTTCTCATCTACCTTTGGTATCAGGGCGTGTACTTAAAAGGCCGTGCTGAAGAAGCTGCGAGCAAAATGTACAAAGCAGAGCAATATGTTGGAGTAGATTCATTATCGAACAAAGCAGTTAAAGGCGACGCTGGTTTCCCGGGCTTTGAGCAAATTGCCAAAGAATACGATAACACCAAATCGGCTAATTTAGCTAACCTTTACTTAGGTGGTATTTATTTACGTAAAGGCGAGTTTAAACAAGCGGTAGAATCTTTAAGCAAATATAGCGCTACAGGTAGCCCGGTTGCAGATCCATTGGCTTTAGGTTTGTTAGGCGATGCTTACAGCGAATTAAAAGATTATAAACAAGCTGCTACTTATTACAAAAAAGCTGCTGATAAAGCGAGTAAATTTACTTCGCCAATGTTTTTAAAGAAATTAGGATTGGTTAACGAAAACCTTAAAGATTTTAAAGGTGCACTTGATGCTTATACTAAGGTAAAAACACAATATCCTGAAAGCGCAGAAGCACAGTTAATTGATGCTTACATTGCAAGAGCACAAGAACAAGTTAAATAATCATTAACTAACTATACATTAAAGAAAAGACCATCGAAAGATGGTCTTTTTTTGTTTAGTATCCCCGTCATCTCGACTGAAGCACAGCGAAATGGAGAGATCTATATACAGACCTTTCACCTACATGGTACCTTATCCCGCTCCATTTCTGTGGGCTCACCAAATACCAAAAAACTGATTTATTTTATTTGAAAATCAGCGGCAGATGCTTTTGGCCTGGTTCAGCCCCGCTCTCCGTTTTTTCCGATGCTGATTAACTTTGTAATATAAGTTGCGGAGAAGCACCGGAACCACTGCGATCGGGTTTAGGTGGCGCGGGAAGCAGGTAAATTCGGGGTTGCATGGTGAGGAGGCGAGGAACACTCCGAATTATTACCATCGTGTAAAACACTTAAGGAGCATATAAATCTCAATATTTTTATAGTATGAGATCCTTCGCTGCGCTACTATTGACATACCTTATAGAAAAATCGTCATTTCGACTGGAGCCGGCCGGTTCTTCACCGGTGGCGGAATGGAGAAATCTATTTAGACAGATTTCTCGGCTACGTTGCACTCCGCTCGAAATGACGATCCCGGAAGAGGCTGTCACTTATTATTGATTTTATACAATAAATTACACCTCAGGATGACAACCTGAACAATTAACCAATTTAAACAGTTAACCGATTAACTAAAAACTATTTATTAAAAGCAGTCATGGTGTGGGCCGGGCCAACAGTTACAAAGCTCTTAATCAGGGCTACACTTTTATCAATTAAGGCAGGAAGTTCTAACTGCTCCTCTTTATCAAATAAACCCAATACAAAATCTACCTGCCGACCTTTTGGATAATCGTTGCCGATACCGAAACGCAAACGGGCATAGTTTTGTCCGCCGCACACTTCTTCTATACTCTTAAGCCCATTGTGCCCTGCACTTGATCCCTGCAGTTTTAGCCTGAGTTTGCCTAAAGGCAAAGCCAGATCATCAACAATTACCAATACGTTCTCTGGCGCTATTTTAAGCTCTTTCATCCAATAGTTTACCGCTTTACCACTCAGATTCATAAAAGTGGTTGGTTTAATTACGTGCAGCTTTTTGCCTTTAAAACCCACTTCGGCGTAATAAGCCAGGCGGATATTATCGAAACTTCCGTTTAAACCTTTAACCAGTTCATCGGCAATATCAAAACCAATGTTATGTCTGGTATGCGCATAATCCGGACCAATATTACCTAAACCAACGATAAGATATTTCATGGATGCAAATGTAGAAGATAAAAGCTAAAAGCAGAAAGACTAAAGCGAAAAGTATGAAGTCCGGAGTTGGAAGTCTTGAGTCTGTACCTGCATAAGGGCATGGCGTTTAGCGTTTGGCGGATTAACCTCGTGTAAATAAAAAAGCGGTAAAGAATTGCTTCTCTACCGCTTCTAGAATCTGTGAAATCACATTAATCTGTGAAATCAATACTACTTTTTACCTTTAGCAGCTTCAGTTTCTGCTTGTTTTAATGCTCTTGACATTGCAACAGAAACGATAGTATCTTCAGGAGTGTTAGTGATTACGTATTTATCACCTGAAAGGTCACGAACACGGAATAAGCTACCCACTTCTAATTTCTCTAAGCTTACTTCTACGTTTTGTGGCATGTTAGCTGGTAACGCTTTAACACGTAGTTTACGTAATTTCTGGATTAATTTACCCCCCATTTTAACACCTGGAGAAGTTCCGGTTAATTTAACAGGAATTTCCATTACGATTTCCTTGTCATCGAATAACTGAAGAAAATCTACGTGTAATAATACGTCGGTAAGTGGGTGAAACTGAGTATCTTTAACGATAGCTTTAGTTTTAGCACCATTAACTTCGATTTCTACAAAGTTTACTTCCGGAGTATAAATTACGTCTCTTAAATCAGCAATAACTACAGCTAAGTGTTGTTGCTCTTTACCACCATACAATACCGCCGGAACTTTACCTTCGTAACGAAGTTCCTTGGCATCGCGTTTCCCTACGTTCTCTCTTGGAGAACCGCTAATTGCGATTGTTTTCATTTTTATTTATATTTATTTATTAGTATTTAGTATCAAGTATCAAGACTGATTTACAGCTTTTTACCTGCTACTTTTATTATTCTCTTTTGGGTTAACTGGTTAATTGTTCAAATTGGTTAACTGAGTGCAAAATCTACAATTAACCGATTAACCAGTTTATACAATTAACCGACTATACCCTAAACAGATCGCTAATTGAGCCATGCTCGTTTACATTGGCAATTGCCCTTGCAAACAAACTTGCTGTGCTTAGCACCCTGATTTTTGGGCTTTCCTGTTTTAAAGGAATGGTATCGGTAACGATTAGCTCGGTTAACACCGAATTTTCTACCGTTTCAATTGCTTTACCTGATAATACCGCGTGGGTACAAACCGCTCTTACACTTGCAGCACCATTTTCCATAATCAAAGCAGCAGCTTTTGAAAGGGTTCCGGCAGTATCGCAAATATCGTCGATTAACACAACATCCTGTCCTTGAACATCTCCAATAATCGACATCGATTCGATTTCGTTGGCACGTTTACGGCGTTTATCGCAAATAATTACCTCTGCATTAAAAAACTTGGCAAATGTACGCGCCCTGTACGAACCACCCATATCAGGCGATGCGATAGTTAAGTTTTTTAAGCCAAGGCTTTTGATATAAGGCACAAAAATAACCGATCCATCTAAGTGATCAACCGGAATATCGAAGAAACCCTGTATCTGTGCAGCGTGCAAATCCATCGTCATGATGCGGTGGATACCTGCCGACTTTAATAAATTAGCCACTAATTTGGCACCAATAGCCACACGTGGTTTATCTTTTCTATCCTGACGGGCCAAACCATAGTAAGGAACTACAGCAGTAATGTAATGTGCCGATGCTCTTTTAGCGGCATCAACCATTAACAAAAGCTCCATTAAGTTATCGCTAGGCTGGTAAGTAGACTGGATTAGAAAAACATCACTACCACGAACTGATTCATCAAAAGAAGGTTGAAATTCGCCATCACTGAATTTGTGAATGGTTACGTTACCAAGTGGCTTGCCGTAGTGTTCGGCAATCTTAAGTGATAATCCCTTAGAACCTGTTCCGGAAAAAAGTTTTACCGGGTTGAACTGCAATGGCATGGGTCCGTGTAGTTTGCTGTTAAAAAAAATCGGATCATGTCTATTTAAAACATGATCCGACGTTAAATTTTCGTTGTCCGACCTGGATTCGAACCAAGACAAACGGTACCAAAAACCGTTGTACTACCCTTATACTATCGGACAAAAACTTCTCGAAGATATTTCCTCGAAAGGGAATGCAAATGTAGGAAGCTTATTTCAAATTTGCAAGAGTGATTTTAAAATATTTTTTAATTTCTTTCTCGCTCTTCCTGACTGCGATGCAAAGATAAAAAAATCATCTTATAGCGTGCAACATTTTCTTTTTTTCTGCGACTTTTTTTACTGCGAACCACTTAAATCATTTATTATCAAAGACTAAATTTTTACTATGAATTACTCAAGGATTAACACCATTGGGGGCTGGCTATGCTTCATTATTGCCGCAACCACCTACATTTTAACCTTAGATCAATCTGTAAGTTTCTGGGACTGTGGCGAATTCATCGCTTCGGCCTTCCGGATGGAGGTTGTACACCAGCCCGGAGCCCCAATGGTATCGATGATCCAGCGATTATTCTCCACCCTTGCCCTTGGCGACAAAACTAAAATCGCCTATTTTATGAATGTGGCTTCGGCATTGGCCAGCGCAGGCACCATTTTATTTCTTTTCTGGACCATTACCGCACTCGCTAAAAAAACCATCGTTAAAAAGAACGAAATCGTAAGCACTCAAAAAACAATTAGCATTATGGGTGCAGGCCTGGTTGGCGCCCTGGCTTATACCTTTTCTGATAGTTTCTGGTTCTCGGCAGTAGAGGCCGAGGTTTACGCCTTATCATCACTCTGCACTGCAATTGTGTTCTGGGGTATCTTAAAATGGGAATCGCAGGCGGATGAGCCCAAAGCCGACCGCTGGTTATTGTTTGTAGCCTATATTATGGGGCTTTCCATTGGTGTGCACATCTTAAACCTGCTTACCATCCCAGCCTTAATATTTGTTTATTATTTCAAAAAGAACCCTTCGCCCAACTGGCAAGGTGTTGTGAAAATATTTTTCGTATCCATTTTATCATTAGCTGTAGTACAGTTTGGCCTGATCCAGTATGTGGTAGCGTTGGCAGCCAAATTTGATTATTTTTTTGTAAACACCTTAGGTTTTGGATTTGGCAGCGGCGTGTTGTGCTTTGCTGTTTTACTTATTGGCGGGTTGGTATATGGCATCCGTTATTCCATCCTTAAAAATAAAAGGGCACTAAATTTAATCATGTTGTTTACTGTATTGCTTTTATTCGGCTACAGCTCTTTTGCACTTTTAATTATCAGAGCACAAGCCAAACCCAATTTAAATAACACCGACCCCGAAAATGTATTTAACTTTTTAAGCTATGTTAACCGTGCACAATATGGCGACCGGCCTTTATTGTACGGCGAAAATTACAATTCGGAAAAGATCGACATCAAAGAAACTGGTCAGCTTTACCGGAAGGGTGAAAAAAAATACGAATCGGCAGGAACAAGGTCTGAATATGTTTTTGGCGATAAAACCCTTGCACCACGGATGTATAGCGACAAACCCGAACATGTTAAGTTTTATAAAAATTACATGGGTTTTGACGATACGCATAAGCCAACCTTAATGGATAACCTGCAATATATGTTTTCATTCCAGACCGGACAAATGTATATGCGCTACTTTATGTGGAACTTTGTGGGCAGGCAAGATAATGAAGATGGCCAGTTTGGCGGTCGCGCGGGCAATTGGTTAAGTGGCGTAAAACCCGTAGATGCCATCAGGCTGGGAGACCAGAAAAACCTGCCACCTTCGATTGTAGAAAATAAAGCTTACAACCGTTTTTTCTTTTTACCCTTAATTATCGGATTAATTGGCGCGGTTTGGCACTTTAAACGTAACCAGAAAGATGCAGGCGTTGTAGGTTTGCTATTTGTTTTCACCGGAATAGCCATAGTAGTATATCTTAATTCAGTGCCCATTGAACCCCGCGAAAGGGATTACGCTTATGTGGGTTCGTTCTATGCCTTTGCCATTTGGATTGGCCTGGGGGTATTTGGCTTAAAAGACTGGGCTTTTAAAAAATTAACGCCAGTACGCGCGAGTATTTTTGCATCGATTATTGCCTTGTTTGCTGCCCCCATAATTATGGCAGAGCAAGGCTGGGATGACCATAACCGATCTGATAGCCATGTAGCCCACGATATGTCGGTTAATTACCTGAAATCGTGTGCACCCAATGCGATTTTATTTACCTACGGGGATAACGACACCTACCCGGTTTGGTATGCGCAGGAAGTAGAAAACATTCGCCCGGATGTACGCGTGGTAAACCTGAGCCTGTTTACAGCCGACTGGTACATTGATGGCATGCGGAGAAAACAAAACCAATCGGAGCCCCTCCCCCTTACCATAACGCCAAACCAATACGTAGCCGGAACGCGCGACATTATGTATTACCAGGATTATAAAATTGCTCAGCGCATTGAACTGAAAGAAATTTTAGATGTGCTGTTATCGGATAACGACGCAGATAAAGTAACCATGAACGATGGCTCAAAATACAATGTGTTGCCAACCAAAAACCTGAAACTTTCAGTAAGTCCGCGGCAAGTTTTAGATACTGGTACTGTTCCTAAAGAAGATGCCGGCAAAATTGCTGGCAGCATGGAATGGACATTTAACCAGAATTACGTAACCAAGGGTACATTGGCTTTATTCGATATATTGGTGCACAACGACTGGAAACGTCCGATTTATTTTACCGGTGCAATGCCCGATGAGCAGTATTTAGGTCTGAATAAATACCTTTATTCGGAGGGGTTGAACAAAAGGCTGCTGCCACTAAAACCAGATACAACAATTGAACAAGATTTCGATCGCATTAACATTAAACCGTTGTACAATAACCTGATGAACGTTTACGGGTTTGGTAACATTAAAAACGCCAACCATTTAGACAGGCAATCTTCTGATGATGTAGTTATGTTATCGAACATGTTTAATGGTTTGCTAACCGGCCTGCTAAACGAAGGTAAAATTACTGAAAGTAAAAAAGTAGCTAATAAGTTTCTGGAGGTAATCCCAGCTAAGTTTTACAGCATGCGCCAGGTAATGAGCACTTATTATTTTACCGAAAACCTTTACCGCTTAAATGACCTGAACCAGGGAAATGCCATGATTAAAAAAACGGCCGACTATGTAAACGAGGAACTTACCCACCTGGCAGATGTTTCAGAAAGCAAAAACCAACTGGCTGCCGAGCAGGATGTACGTTTTTACCTGGCTTATTTGGGTCAGATGGTAAAACTGACCGAAGCTTTTAAACAAAATGAGCTAAGCCAAAGCCTCGAAAAACAATACAATAACCACATTGCCAGGTTTACCCCTTTTCCTACAGGTTAAGCGAAAAACAGTTTAATTTTTCACCCACGGGCAGATTTTACATTTTAGTCCGTGGTTTCTTATTTTCAGGATTGGTCAAAATACTTGAAGTGAATGGGATTAAGGCGTTAAATTTTGTTAAATCAATCTAAAAAATTACCTGTTTTATCGACTAGAATAGTTAATTTCGGCAGCATTTTTATGTGAAAACAATTTTTAATATCATTAAACAAACCAATGAATTATTCAAAAGTTAATAATATAGTAGGCTGGATCTGCTTTTTAATTGCTACAATAACTTACGTTTTAACCTTAGAGCCTTCTGCGAGCTTTTGGGATTGCGGCGAATTTATCGCATCGGCATTCAGGATGCAGGTAGTTCACCAGCCAGGTGCACCTTTATTCTTAATGATCCAACGTTTCTTCTCCATTTTTGCTACCGGCGATTTAACCCGGATTGCTTACTGGATGAACGTAGGTTCTGCTGTTGCCAGTGGTGCCACTATCTTGTTTTTATTTTGGACCATTACTGCATTGGCTAAAAAGACCATTGTTAAAGCTGGCGAAGCACTTACAACCGGAAAACTGATTAGCATTATGGGTGCCGGCGCTGTTGGTGCATTGGCTTACACTTTTTCTGATAGTTTCTGGTTTTCGGCAGTTGAATCGGAGGTTTATGCGCAATCGTCGTTATTTACTGCGATTGTTTTCTGGGCTATCCTTAAATGGGAAGCACATGCCGATGAGCCAAGAGCAGACCGCTGGTTATTGTTTATAGCCTATATCATGGGTCTATCTATCGGTATCCACTTATTAAACTTATTAACCATCCCTGCACTGGCTTTTGTTTATTATTTCAAAAGAACTGGTAAAGCTACCACAGCTGGCATTTTCAAAACCTTACTTGTTGGTATTTTAATTCTGGCGGTAATCCAGTATGGTATTATCCAATACCTGGTTTCGTTCGGTGCATATTTCGATTTATTCTTCGTAAATACATTGGGTATGGGCTTTGGCACAGGGGTTTTATTCTTTGCTGTTCTGTTAATTGGAGCCTTGGTTTGGGGTATCCGTTATTCGATTACACACCAAAAGAAATTATTAAACTTAGGATTAATTTCTACCGTGCTGATTATTTTCGGTTATGCTTCTTTCTCGATGATTATTATCAGGGCTAAAGCAGATCCGAACTTAAACAACAGTGCCCCTAAAGATGCTTTCTCTTTCTTAAGTTACCTGAACCGTGAGCAATATGGCGACAGACCACTGGCTTATGGCCCGAACTATAATTCAGAAAGAGTAGGTGTAACCGAAGGAAAAACCATCTGGAGAAAAGGAAAAGAAAAGTACGAAGTGGCCGGTAAAAAAACCGATTACCAGTACAACAACAATACTTTGTTGCCACGCATGTATAGCGACGATCCTAAACATGCACAGTTTTACAAAGAATGGATGCATTTAGATGATGCTAAAACACCAAACCTGGTTGATAACGTAGGTTTCTTAGCCAGCTATCAGATTGGCTACATGTACATGCGTTATTTCTTCTGGAATTTTGTTGGTCGCCAAAACGATGAACAAGGCCAGGGTAGCGGTTTTGAAGGCGAGTGGATTAGCGGTATTAAACCTATCGACTCCTGGTTACGTGGCAACCAAACCAATTTGCCACCATCAACCATTGATAACAAAGCTTATAACCGTTTCTTCTTTTTACCTTTAATTATGGGCATTATTGGTGCTTTATGGCACTTTAAACGCAACCAAAAAGATGCAGGTGTAGTGGGTTTGTTATTCTTCTTCACTGGTATTGCCATTGTGTTATACTTAAACCAAAAACCATTGGAACCACGTGAAAGGGATTACGCTTACGTAGGCTCTTTTTACGCTTTTGCCATATGGATTGGGCTAGGCGCATTAGCGCTTAAAGAATGGGTATTTAAGAAAGTAAGCCCAACGGCAGGTGCAATTGGTGCCACTGTTATTGGTTTATTGGCAGCACCGGTTATTATGGCCGCGCAAGGCTGGGATGATCACGATCGTTCTACCAAACTGGTTCCGCATGATATTGCTTTAGATTACCTGCAATCTTGCGCGCCAAATGCCATTTTATTTACCTACGGCGATAACGATACCTATCCGCTTTGGTACATTCAGGAAGTAGAGAATGTACGTCCGGATGTACGTATTGTAAACCTGAGCTTATTCGATACAGATTGGTATATTAACGGTTTGCGCCAAAAACAAAACGAATCGGCACCTTTGCCAATTACCATGAAACCTGAACAATATGTACAGGGCGAGCGTGATGTAATGCCTTATGATGATTATAAACTTGCAGGCAACATTGAGCTGAAAAACGTGGTCGACTTATTATTATCAAACGATGATAACGATAAAGTTCCGATGCAGGATGGAACAAAATCTAACTTCCTGCCAACCAAAAACTTTAAAATTACAGTAGATCCGCAGCAGGTAGTAAGCACCGGAACGGTTTCGGCAGCAGATGCTTCGAAAATTACTACAGAAATGGACTGGAAGTTTAACAAAGGATATGTAACCAAAGGAACTTTGGCCATGTTCGATATCCTTGCGCATAACAACTGGAAACGTCCGATTTACTTCGCTTCTACAGTACCTTCTGAGCAATATAACGGTTTAGACAAGTATTTATACAGCGAAGGTTTAGCTTTACGTTTATTGCCATTAAAAGCTGATACTACCTCAGCTGATGAGCGTCCGGAGCAGTTAAATACTCCTGTTTTATACAACAACGTGATGACTAAATTTAAGTGGGGTAATATGAAAACCGCTAAATATTTAGATCCGCAATCATCAGATGATACTTTTATCTTCACCAATATTTTCAGCAGCTTAACGGGCAGCCTGATTAAAGATGGTAAAATAGCTGAAGCTAAAAAAGTTATCGATAAGTATTATGAGGTAATGCCTGATAAATTCTTCGGTATCCGTACCGTAGTAGTGAAATTCTACATGGCAGAAAACCTGTACAAACTTGGCGAAACTGCAAGGGCAAATGATATCTTAGAAAAATCAGGCGATTACATCAATAAAGAATTAAATTACTTGGCCGATATTTCACAATCGAAAGGTTTAACAGGCTCGCAGAATATCCAAACGGGTTTATATTACCTGGATAGGATGATTAAAACCAGTAAGGCCGCTGGTCAGGATAAATTGAGCGATAAGCTTCAGAGAACATTTAACAACCTGGAGGGTCGTTTATCGATGTTCTTCCCGGCACAAGGTCCGCAACAGTAATAAGGATCTTAAAATAATTTACAAGCAGCTGCATTAATTTGTAGCTGCTTTTTTTGTGGCAAAATAAACCTCACAGGTTTTAAAAACCTGTGAGGTTTGGAATAAGCGATTAATAAAAAATCCTGCCCGGCAATGCCAAACAGGATTCAAATTTATTTTAGTTAATGATGATTATTCGTTAACCACACCCATCTCACAGAATTTTTCAATCCGTTGTTCGATCAGTTTATCGGTTTTTAGCTTGCCTAATGAAGCCAAATCTTTAACAATATATTCTTTTAAGGTTTTTCCCATTAATTCCGGGTCCTGGTGTGCACCGCCCAAAGGTTCAGGAATGATCCCATCAATTAACTTATTGCCAAACATATCGTCAGAAGTTAATTTAAGGCATTCAGCAGCTTTTTCTTTAAAATCCCAGCTTCTCCATAAAATAGATGAACAAGATTCAGGCGAAATAACCGAGTACCAGGTATGCTCTAACATGTAAACTTTATCGCCAATACCAATACCTAAAGCTCCACCAGAAGCACCCTCTCCTACCACGATACAGATAATCGGCACGCGAAGGATCGACATTTCTAACAGGTTACGGGCAATAGCCTCACCTTGTCCGCGTTCTTCGGCCTCTAAACCCGGGTAAGCACCCATGGTATCAATAAAAGAAATTACGGGTTTGTTGAATTTTTCGGCCAAGCGCATTAAACGCAAAGCTTTGCGGTAGCCTTCAGGATTGGCCATACCGAAATTGCGGTACTGGCGCTCTTTGGTGTTTTTACCTTTCTGGTGACCAATAACCATTACCGTTTGGCCGTTTATTGAAGCAAAACCACCTATAATCGCTTTATCATCTTTAACCGTTCTATCGCCGTGCAACTCAATAAAATCATCACAGATCATGTTGATGTAATCGAGTGTTTGAGGGCGGTCCGGGTGACGGCTCATTTGAACCTTGTTCCAACCGGTTAAGTTTTTATATAAGTTATTGGTCGTTTCATCTAATTTACCGTCAAGCTCATCTAAAGTGGCAGACATATCTACCTTAGTTTTTTCGGCAACTTGCTTAACTTTCTCTATCTGCTGAACCAGGTCGGCGATAGGTTTTTCAAAATCGAATGATGTTTTTATCTGCTGCATAATTGAACCACAAAAATAAGTAATTATTTTTAGTTTGCAGCGATGAGTTTTTTGTTTGCGTTTTTTACAAGCATAAATTAACTCAGCAAGTTAACAGATGCATGTAACAAAAGCTATGATAATTTGAAAAGCAATTGCAGTGCTGCTTCGGTTTTGTCCTGTCCTGCTCTCCCTCCTGCCGCGAACGGCGGCATCCGTCCGATCAGGTTTATTTTATGCGGGCTACTGCAGCTATGCCGCTTTTCTGTGCCACCGACTTAGGTTACTTAGCCCTGATCCAATAGCTATCGGATGAAATGAATCCCGGTTTTTCATCGGGAGCAATGGAAAGCAGGAGTAACGATAATCATTGCCGCTCAATAAAAAGAGGTCCATGAAGACACGGACCTTGGCGTCAGTTGTATTAAAAAAGTTGACAACTTCGATGGCAATTTGCCTATAAATTTGTCAACTCTCGATTTATGAATCCTAAAATCAGTATATCCTTAAAATCCTGATTAAAACTTAGCAGCTTCGCCTGCTTTTGGCAAGGCTTTTTTAATAAACTCGCGGATATGGTTATTAGCTGTTTTTAAATCGTCTTTACGCAGGTACATCATGTGTCCGCTACGGTAACCTTCCCAGCTCATGCGGTCTTGCAACTTACCGGCAGCGTCTAACTGCCACATGCTGTATTTAGCGTTGAAATAATCGCATGCTCCATCGTAATAGCCCGATTGTACCAGCAAATGCAAATAAGGGTTTTGTGCCATGGCCTGGCGCAGGTTATCGCCTGTCTGATCGCCGCTTTTATCCCATGGGTAAACCGAGCCAAACATGTTGTACTTTAAATCGGTTTTATAGTTAAGCTCATTGCGCAGGTACATATTAATAGCGGGGGTAAAAGAATGCAGCCATGAGGTTAACTCTGCATTATAATCAGGCCCCTCGCCAGCCGTCATTTTATCTATGCCACGATAGCGCGAATCTAAACGCCCAACAGTAAATCCTTTATCCCTTAACAGTTCTTTCCAGAAAAAATCGGTAGGTACGTTAAAGTTATAATCTAAAATTACCTTTTCTGAAAGGCCCGAGTAACGCGCCATTTTAACTGCAATGGCTTTCTTTTTATCGGCACTTAGCATACCACCCTGCGAAATGGCCGGGATAAGCTCGTTAATGGTAAAGGTTTCTACTTCGGGCAACATTGCTGTTAAATCTTTGCCTTGTAAATCAGCAGCCAAAGCTTTATGATACCAGGCAGTTGCAGCGAAATAAGGCAAGCGCAAAGCAGCATCAACCGGTCCGCTTCTATCAATCCCCAACTCGGTAGGCGAAACCAGTACTACCCCATTTAAATACATCCACTGACTATTTTGCAACTCAAGCGCTAGGCCAGAAACGCGTGTGGTACCATAACTCTCGCCAATTAAGAATTTAGGCGAGGCCCAGCGGTTATTCCGGGTAACAAAGGTATTGATCCACTCGGCCAGGTATTTAATATCGGCCCGAACGCCAAAAAATTTGTTTGTAGGAATATCCTTACTAACGGCTCTCGAATAACCCGTGTTTACCGGATCGATATACACCACATCGGCCACATCTAAAATAGAATAGGGGTTTTCTTTATAACCGTAAGGTTGCACCGGATAGCCCTCATCATCGATATTTAACACCACCGGACCGGTATAGGCAATGTGCATCCAAACTGATGCAGAACCCGGACCTCCGTTAAAAGAAATCACCAATGGCCTTTTATCGCGGTTTTGCACATCGCTTCGCTCGTAGTAGGTATAAAATAATCCTGCAATAGGTTTTCCGTCCTCATCCCAAACAGGAAGGGTGCCCGCTGTTGCTTTATACGGAACGGCCTTGCCATCAATCGTTACCGAATGGTTGCTCACTACTGCACTTTCTACTTTGATATTCCTTTCGTTAGTACCTGGTTTCGCTTCTTCTTTTACCGTAACTTGTGTCGCAGTAACTGTTTCTTTTGATTGATTTTTTTTAGGCCCTTGTTGCGCCTGGGCCATAAGCCCGCTTATTAATAAGGTGGTAAGTACAAATCTGAATTTCATTGCGTTAGTTGGTTTGGTTTCTAAATATCAAACTATTGTGTGGTTAATCAAAAATCGCATTAGAAATGTTACCAATAAAAAAGCCTGCATGGCGTTAAGCTATGCAGGCCCGCAAAAAACCGCCATGTTTAGCAGTAGTTCTTTATTCAAAGCAATATTAAATTACCACAGCTTCAACACTTACATCTGAAATTTGCCAGCCTATGGTTTGGTTTCCGGTTACCAGTACATCGGCAAAATATTCGTAATAACTACCTGCTTTATAGCCTTCAAAACGATCAGCGTAGATAGGTCCAGATGAGTGAGATACCGATGTTAACGGCACATTACCTTCGCCCTGAATAGTTATGGTAATACTCGAATACACCTGACCTGAAGTGTATTGAAGCGTAGCCACCGCGGGCAAGCCATTACTTGTAGTAAAATTCTTGGTTACCGTAATTACTCCCGGCGGCGTAAACTTCTGAGTTGAAGCTTTTACCTTTTCGGGGGTAAAACTACTGAACAAACCAACCGTAAAAACCAGTACGGGAGCCAATAAACCGATTACTTTTTTCATTTTTAAATAGGGTTAAAGTTTAAGATTTTAATTGAAGGTTTAGGTGAAGTACAAGAGTATAGCTGCTTTTTTTATTATGCAATAACCTGAAGTATTAACCTGAGCCCTGTAAACTAAGGTAAAACATTGGCATTGAGGTAGCGCCAACAAATTAAGCACAAACGTTTGATTAACAACAACATAAAAACACGCAAAAATAAACCAAACCCGATATACGCCACTACTTAATACTACAGGAATACTGTTCTGGTTACGCTAAAATAAGGAGTAAAGAAACAGGCACAGCACAAACGTTTGACCATTTTCTTAAAACCCTTCCTGAGCATCTGTAGTCGTTTCCGGTATAATCTAATTCAATGGCACAAAAAAACCGACACTGCTTTTAGCAATGCCGGTCAGTAAAAAAGGGATGATTTGTTTTATTTATCCCACCATACCTTACCTACCAGTTTATCTCCGCCAGGAACGGCTGCTGATGCAGCTTTATAATTGGTAGCGTTAGATACACCTTCAAAAAGCGGATAAGGGAACCGACGGGGAATGGAGCCACCCGTATTGTTATTCGGATATACAACAGGTACCAGCACAGGTAATCCCGTTCTTCTCCAGTTAGACCAGGTTTCGTAAAAATCGAGCATAGTAATGGTATGTGCCCAATATTGAGTGGCAATCATATCTAAACCATTTGCAGGAACGTAAGGATGTGCAGTAAGGTAGGCCGCAGCATCGGATGCATTAACTGCCATGGCTGCATCGTATTGGGATAGATAAGTCATGGCCGAGGTTACCCCGGCGTTATAGTGCGTAGCAGCTGAGCCACCAATACCATAACGTTGTGCAGCTTCTGCCCAAAGCAGTTCGGTTTCTGCATAAGTAAGAATAAAGGTATTCCCATTCCTTTTCAGCATGCCGGGGTTCGGCGAAGAATAATCTGTAAAATCGGTATATGATGGGTCCTGACGAACATCCCTGCCGGCAATGCCACTCAAATCTTTACCATTAGGCATTCCTTTTTGCACAGCTGCTGTAGTAATGTAAGCCGGGTTCTGATCTTTAGTGGCATCAGTTAAATACAACTTGGTTACAGCTACTTTACTTAGGCGCGGATCGTTATTTGTTTTCAGGTAGTTGATAAAAGTACTGCTCCAGCGGGTGTAAAAGTTCTCCTGACCGCCATCGCCCAATAATACCTGGGCATTTCTGTTCTGGGTAACACGACTACCATTAACATCATGCTTGAAAAAAGCATTATCAGCATCGCTTGTCATGGTTTTACCCACCGCTTTATTGATGTAAGTTTGCGCAAGGGTTGCATCAGCTTTGGTTAGCCTCATGGCCATCCGCAACATTAAGCTGTTGCCAAAACGTTTCCATTTAGCAATATCGCCCGCAAAAACCAAATCGCCGGTTACCGCATCGCCACTTGCATTTAAAGCATTGCTGGCTTCATCCACTTCTTTTAATAAATCGGTATAAATGGCTTGTTGTGCATCGTATTTCGGATATAAATTGCCGGTATAATAGCCTTTACCTGCATCAAAATAAGGTACATCGCCATATAAATCGGTTAAACGTTCAAAAATTAAGGCTTTCCAGATCCTGCCCATCTGATAAACGTTATTGTATTGTGCTTTGCCTTTTGTAAATTCTACCAGATCGGCCGCATATTTTACCTGATCGGGATAGGCTTTTTCCCAGTAGGCTGCGGTGTAACCTTCGTTCAGCAGATATTTATCTCCTGCCCAATAACCAATTACCGATGACATGCCCTGCATCATGGTAGAGGCATAAATTAAATTGCCCCTCCAGGTTTCGTAAGCAAAATCGATGCTTCCGGTATAATTTAACTGGGCGGTTGATAATAAATAATTGGGATTATATTGGTCTTGTCCGACCGAAACCGGGTCTGTATTAATTTTTTCGAAGTCTTTGGTACAACCTGTTATCAGGGTTAATCCGGATAAAATAAGTGGTACGTATAATTTTAGGATCGTTTTCATTTTCAATTCGTTTAAAGGATTATAACTTAACACTTAAATTTAAACCATAGGTACGTACGGGTGGCACACCACCCAACTCCATCCCCGGAAAAGTGGCATTGTAACTCGATTCGGGATCGATGTTATCTGTCTTTTTCATGATGATGAATAAGTTACGCCCAACAAAACTTAAATTGAGGCCTTTGATCTTATTGTTAAACATTTTGGCCGGGAAATTATAGCCCAATATTACCTGCCTGAATTTTACAAAGCTGGCATCCTGTACAAATTGTTTTGAAACATTGTTGGCATAGGTGGTGTAATAATTGGCAGCGTTAATACCCAGGGCATCGCGGTTTTCTAAAGTAGCCTGGTGCAGTCCGAAAACATAGCCATAATAATCGGTTGCCGAGAAGATTTTACCTCCCCATTTACCATCTATTAAAAATGAAAGGTTTACCCCTTTGTAATTAAATTCGTTGTTCCAGCCTGCACTCCATTTACTGTAGGCAGAACCATAAGCTTTAAGTTCGCCTCTTTCAGGAGCACCATTGGCATCTTTAACAATGTTTCCGCTGGCATCGTATTTAAAATCGTAAGCCATTACCTGGCCTACAGGCAAGCCTGCAATGTTTTGTAAAAAACCAACATTACTTCTTGAAGTGGCCAGCAATTGTGAAGCCGTACCAGGTGCCAGTGTAATTACCTTATTATCGTTGTATGATCCGTTTAAACTGGATGTCCAGCTAAAATCTTTATTTTTTAGCACTACGCCAGAAATTAAAGCTTCAATACCCTTGTTCTGCAGTTCGCCAATGTTTAAAGTAGCGCCATTGTAACCTGTAGTGGTTGAGGTGGGTACATCCAGAATTTCATCGCTCGATTTTTTATTGTACCAGGTAAAATCAACATTTAACCTGTCGCCAAAGAAGCGCATCTCCGTACCAATTTCTAGTTCTTTTGCTTTAGAAGCAAACAATGAAGCATTTGGGATAGACGGATTTACAATATTACCAATCGGACTTCCGTTAACGGTTTCGCTACGCAGGTTATAGTACAATTGTGTTTTAAATGGCAAGGCCCCCTGACCCACAACAGCATAACCTGCCCTTAATTTACCAAAGCTTAAGAAAGATGGTTTCCATAGTTCAGAGAATACAAATGAACCACTAATGGCCGGATAAAACACACTTAATTTATTGTCTTTTCCGGGTGTGGCCAGGGTAGAAAACCAGTCGCTTCTGCCGCTAGCAGTTAAATAGAAGATATCTTTATAGGTTAATTCTAAAGTACCGTAAACAGATTGTGTTTCCTGATCACTTTGTACCACACTAACGGTTTTTCCGCCGGTATTGGATAAAGTATAGATGCCAGGGATCTGGAAAGAGCCACCCTGATTGGTTGTTTGCGTTAATTTGGTGCGGCGGTAACTGGCACCAATATTAGGGGTAATTGCGAAATCGTCAATTTTGAACGATTTACCGATCAATCCGTCTACATTAATATCAGAAAAATTTGTTAATTGTTCGGTAAAACCACCATCTGCATCGTAAGCAGTTCCGGAAGGGGTTACGCCCAGATAAGTTTCATTGTAGGCATCTCTCCCAGCCCTTGCCTGTAAAAACAGTCCGTTATCAAAGGTATATTTGGCATTGGCCGAGCTTAACAAACGCTCTTTTTTGGTGTTGTGGATAAATTCGTAAGCTGCAAACCATGGATTAGTAGCATAAGGGTTACCTGTATTGTACAGGATTTCGTTTCCTTTATCATTTTTCCAGGGTTTTAAATCGTTAATGTTTACACTGGTTGGCAAAAATGCAGCATTGTAATTGGCATTACCCGCTCCATCCGAAACCATCGGCCGGTTTTTAGCCTGTTCTAAAATGTAATTGAAACGGGCATCAACTACGAGGTTTTTTATCGGATCGAAAGTACTCGACAAAGTAAAGTTCTGTCTGTTTAAACCTGAATTGGGCACTACTGAGTTGTTGTGCAAGTCGCTGCCTGAAACGCGGATTACTCCGCCTGTAAAGGTTTTATTTAAAGCCAGGGTATTGGTAAAGCTATTACCGGTTTTGTAAAAATCTTCGATGTTATCTTGTTGAGCAGAATAAGGCCTGCTTACCCCATCAAACTGCACCACGTTCGAACCATCCAGTCGTGCACCCCAGCTGGAACCACCTGTTGAAGCTGCTGCAAGTTGTGTAGCCGGTTTTTGCCCGTTTACCCCCTGACCATAAACATACTGCCAGTTGGTGCGGTCCATAATCTGCTCAGCCACATAGTTACTGTTAAATTCGATACTGTTGCCTTTGCCACTTTTGGTGGTGATTAAAATTACTCCTGATTTAGCACGATACCCATACAATGCTGCGGCGGCGGCTCCTTTTAAAACCGAAATGCTTTCGATATCATCGGGATTTAAATTACCGATGGCATCGCCACGATCGGGAGCATTATCATATTGCCCGCCATTGTTACCAACAGAATTGGCATTGAAGCGGCCAACAGGCTCACTCTCCATAGGGATACCATTAATTACATATAGTGGCTGACTACTTTGACCTAAACTGGAAACGCCGCGGATAATTACACTGGTTGCCGCACCCGCACCACCAGATGTTGAACTCACATCTAAACCGGCAACTTTACCTACCAGCGAGTTTAGTACGCTGTTTTCTCTGGCTTGTGTAAGTGTTTCGCCACCTACCTGTGTTACCGAATATCCTAAAGCTCTTCTTTCTTTCTTGATACCTAAAGCCGTAACCACTACATCTGTTAATTGCTTGGTATCTTCGGTAAGTACAATATCGATAACGGTTTTGGTACTGATTGCAATTTCTTTGGTTTGAAAACCTGCATAAGAAACTACCAGAATAGCATTTTCGGGTGCATTTAAGGCAAACTTACCGTTTACATCGGTAGAAGTTCCAATACCCGTTCCTTTTACACGTACACTGGCACCGGGTAAAGCACCTCCAAGAGCATCTTTAACGGTTCCTGTAATTGGTACTTCTTTATTTTTGCTAATGACAATTAAACCGCCATCAGAAACAGAATATTTCAGGTTCGTTCTGTTTAAAATGGCTGCCAGCACATCGGTAACCAAAGTATTGGTTACAGTAATGCTTACATCCCGGTTTACCGGCACATAAGAAGAGCTGTAAACAAAATGGTAACTGCTTTGCTGTTCAATAATTTGTAACACCTTTGCCAGCTTTGTTTTCTTCACATCTAATGAAATTTTTTCCTGGGAAAAAACAGATGCTGAAACATTAAGGCAGGTAATGAAAACCATAATACAGGCTAGTTTCATTAGCATAATGAATTTTAAAAGCCTCCGGTATCTCGGATGCCCTTGCAGTAAGTAATAATTAATCATATTTTTGTTTTTTTTGGTTGCATAAGTTATTGGCAGCAATCTGTTTGCGCATAAACTGCCATTAATTAATCAAGAAGGAAACCTATAAGGGCGGTGCTCCAACACCGTCCTTTTTTGTTCCTATTTCGAAATGGTGATCTTTTTTCCTTTTATCTCATATTTAAAATTGTTTTCGGTTTGTTGTAATGCTTGTAAAACTTCAGCTATTGTCTCGTTGGTAATGGTTGCCGTAAAGCGGTATTTTTCAATCTCTGGATTTTTAAACCTGATTTCTACGTTGTACCATTTTTCGAGGATGTTTTTAATTTCATCGAAGTCCTGGTCGTAAATCTCAATGCGGTTCTGGGTCCAGGCCGTTTCTACAATGGTACTATCCTTAATCTTGGTATAATGGTTAATGGTAATTTCGGGCTTTGGTGCAGTGGGTTTAACCAGTTTAGCGGGCTGCTTTTGTGCAATTGTTTTATAAAAGGTTACCTTCTGACTTGGTTTTAAGGTAATGATACCACCATTCCCAGTCGTAGCCTCCATGGTAATCAAACCACGAATCAAGGTGGCTTCCGAAGTAATTTCATCAGCGTAAGCCTTCACATTAAATGCAGTACCTAGTACATTGATGTTAAAATCGGTAGTGTGCACTTTAAAGGGTTTAGCTTTATCGTGTGCTACATCAAAAAAAGCCTCTCCGGTTAAGGTTACTTCACGACATTTATCGT
Source organism: Pedobacter kyungheensis (assembly GCF_000812965.1). Lineage (GTDB taxonomy): Bacteria > Bacteroidota > Bacteroidia > Sphingobacteriales > Sphingobacteriaceae > Pedobacter > Pedobacter kyungheensis. The sequence goes on along the minus strand of NZ_JSYN01000025.1, from coordinate 76,319 downwards.
TAAAATCTTTACTAATGGTTAAATTACTTTTTGCATTGAGCAAAACCGAGGTACCATCCTGCAACATAATTTTTTTACGCTCGCCACCTTTAGTGGTAAAACTGTAAATCTCTGGCACTACACTTTGAGTGCTTTTATTGAGGTATGTACGATATAAAAACACCGAACCCAACACCAGCACTACGGCAGCTGCAATTTTAAGCCATAAGTAATTTTTAAGCTTCACGGTTTCTGCTACCGGAAACAGGGTTTCTGCTAAATTTTCGCGCTGTTTGTTTAACGGGCGCTTATTTCCACTCAGTATTACGTATAATCTTTTCGCTTCAGCTATTACTGCTGCCTGCTCGGGGTGTGCATTAATGTATTTCTCCCAATATCCAATGCATAGTGGATCTGTTCCAGCACAATACTGCTGAAAAGTGCTATCCACAAGGAAGTCTTCTGCATTGAATTTACTTCTATCAACCATGCTAATTTGCCTTTTATATAACAGTGCCAAAAAGCTTTACTTTTTCCTAAGAAAATTTTAACTTTTTTTTAACCTAACCAAATATGTGCGCTGGAAGTACAGGAAATGAAGAAATTTAATTCGCCATGGTGGTAGCATAGAGTCTTAGCTGGTTGGTGGGCCACCAACCATGGAATTAGAGTCACCAACCATGGGATTAGCTTTTAAACTCTTTCCTTAATATTTTTAATGCATCGTAGATGGTATTGTAGGCTGTTTTAATGGTTTGATTGGTTTGCTCGGCAATTTGCTCATAGCTGAAACCATCAAAAAATTTAAGGTGGATGAGCTGTTTCTGGCGGAAGGTAAGTTTTTCTAAAGCACTTTTAAGTTGATGTTTCACCAGTTCGTCGCTTTGTACTTTAACAATAAATTCTTCGTAGCTCATTTCCATCCAGTCGCCATCGGCACCGGCATTAAAAAGCGCATCACTGATTTTACGTTTTCTTTCCAGAATCCGCAGCAGTTTACGTTTTAAAAAAGTACGAAGATAGGCTTCAACATTGTCGACCCGGGTTAAGGTTTCGTGTTTCTCCCAAATGGTGGTAAAAACCTGGTCGGTAGCTTCGCTTGAGGTATCGGCATCGGCACAGACCCTAATCCCGAAATTAACCAGCGGGTAATAAAGTTCAGCATACAAATCAAAAAACGCATCTTTATCGCCGGCACGTAATCGTTCCCATAATAAGTGATGCGCTAATTTATCTTTCATTTAGGATGCTTTGTTGTTAAAGCAATATTAACTAAAAACAACAAGATTATTACCAATCGCCTTAATAAATCCGCAGGTTTTTAACATCAAACCTCGCAGGTTTTAGAAACCTGCGAGGTTGTAATTACTTTAAAGCAACTTTGCTGAAAATATGGTATTCTCCAGGTGCCAGGTTTGCGGTATAAGTGCCCGAAGCCAGACTAACATTGCTGCCTACTGCATCTAGCCATGTACCTGCTGTACCAAAATCGATATTGGCGCTTTGGTTTATCACATCAAAATTACCAACCACCACAACTGTATTGCTGCCTTCAGTTAATTTAATGTATTTAATCCCTCCGGCCAGGTTGTAAGTAAAATTAGTGGAGTTAAAAATGCTGTTGTTCTTTTTTAGCCTGATGAATTTGGCATAAGCATCATACAAAGCTTTGCGGTTTGGATCGCTGAAATATTCCCATTTGATGGGTTTATCGCCGGTGCGTCCGTTAAAATCGATGCTTACATCGTAACCAAGTTCGCCAAACTGCCAAATCATTTTAGGGCCAGGCATACCAAATAAAAATGCGGCAATCAATTCTTCCCTTTTTAGCGATGTAGCCAAATTACCCTTAATCATATAACTACCAAAGCCGTTGCCATAGCTGATGTTTTTGAAATTCAGGCGCTCTTCATCATGACTTTCGCCATAGCTCACGAGGTTTTCTGATTTGGTAAAACCATGGTTGGTATAAAATCCCCACTGAAAATTAGAACTGCCTAACCAGCCCATGGTAGCCTCATTCATATCATGGTTCAGGTTATTCCAAAGCATCATGCCCTCATCCGCCAGTACTTTTTCTTCCGATTCTTCTGCAAAATGTTCCAATATCACATAAAAATTAGGATCGATGCTTTTGATGTAACTGTTATAATCTTTCCAGATGGCTACCCGGCCTGCATCATACAACCTAAACTGCGCATCATCTGTTGAAGACTTTTGGGTAAAGCCTTTTGATAAATCGAAACGGAAACCATCTATTTTATATTGCTGCATCCAGAATTTCATTACATCTTTCGAAAACTTTTTGGTGGCCTGACTTTCGTGGTTAAAATCATAACCCACATTAAAAGGATGTTTGGCATCTACATTAAACCAGGGACTCGAAGTGGTGGGCTTAGCGCCATCAAAATACAGTTGTACCATGGGCGACTGACCAAAGGAATGGTTTAAAACCATATCCATAATTACGGCAATACCACGACCGTGGCACTCATCGATAAAATTTTGCAGTGCTGTTTTGGTACCATAATATTTATCCGGTGCGAAATAAAAAGATGGATTATAGCCCCAGCTTAAATTGCCTTCAAACTCGTTAACGGGCATTAACTCAATGGCATTTATCCCCAGGCCAATTAAATAATCCAATTTTGCAAGCGTTGATGCATAACTGTGTTCGGTAGTAAAATCGCGTACCAATAATTCGTAAATCACCAGGTTGTTTTTATCCGGGCGGGTAAAGCTGGTATTTTTCCAGTTATAAACCGGTTGATTAGCCTGCATTGTACTCACAATACCAGTTGTTTTACCTGTTGGATAAGCTTTTAAGTTAGGATATACTGTTGCGGCGATATATTGATCGTTATCCGGATCGAGCACCTTTTCACAATAGGGATCGGCCACTTTAAGGTTTCCATCTACAACAAACTGATAAGCATATTCGGTGGCAGGGTTAAGGTTATCAATTTGTACCCACCAGGTATTGCCATCCGGTGTTTTTTTCATCACTGAGGCGGTAGTTGACCAGTTATTAAAATCGCCAATAACCGAAACCGAAGTTTTACCCGGAGCGTACAAGGTTACAATAGCTGAAGTGCCATTATTGATAAAGGCCACGCCATTTTTGGCACCTGCCGGTAAATCGGCTGTTTGATTAACCGGTGTTGGTTCGGGGGTATCTGTAGCCGCTTTTTTGCAGGCGGTATGCGTTGCTGCTACTAACAGCAAGAGATAAAATACTTTTTTCATTTGGTTAGATTATCGTTGGTTTTACCACCGAGGCCGCAGAGTTTTCACAGAGCACATTGAGACTTAAAATGGACTCCGTTTTCTCTGTGTTTTTCTTGGTGGACTCTGTGGTTAATATTTTGCACTTAGTCAGTGACTATTTTTGGATTAAATTCTGATTAAACACTTCTGTTTTCTTCGACTTCCAGTTTAGCGGCCAATACTTCGTCAGTTTTCTTTTCGCGGATAAACACATAGCAAATTACAGCTGCCAGAATCATTAAACCGCCACCCAACTGAACGGCCAGTAACCTGTCGTTATTTAACACATTGCGCATTAGCCAACCAAAACCCAGCGATGCTATAATTTCGGGCAGTACAATAAAGAAATTGAAGATACCCATGTAAATACCAATTTTATCTTTTGGTAAGGAACCGCTTAACATGGCATAAGGCATAGAAAGGATACTTGCCCAGGCAATACCAACCCCCGTCATACACAAATACAACATATTTTTATCATGCACCCAGGCCACACTGATTAAGCCAACAGCACCACAAATTAAACAAAGGGCATGCGTAGTTTTACGACCTAAAGCATCAGCTATTTTAGGAAGGATTAAAGCAAAAAGGAAAGTTACCACACTATAATAAGCCAGCGTTAAGCTACCAAAATCGGCACCATGGGCATAAACCGGATCGGCTGCATCTTTACCACCGAAAACATTAACTGCAACCGCCGTGGTATAATAAAACCACATTAAAAACAAGCCTGGCCAGGTAAAAAACTGAACCAGCGAAACTACCTGCATTCTTTTAGGCATATTGCGCAGGGCCTGAAAAATTTCTTTGGCGCCGCCACCAAAACCTTTGTTGCTGGCTTTTACTTTTTCTTTAAAATCAACATCCTGTGGCGGATATTCTTTGGTGGTAAAGACTGTCCAAAGTACAGCTGCAAAAAAGAAAAATGCACCGATATAAAAAGAGAACTTTACATTTTCCGGAATGCTGCCCTGCTCTGCCGTGTTGGTTAAATGGAAAATATTATTCATGATCCATGGTAAGGCTGAGGCTACGCTCCCACCTAAACCAATCATCATGCTTTGCATAATGAAACCGCGGTTAACCTGGCTATCGGGCAATTTATCGGTAACAAAAGCGCGGAAAGGTTCCATGGCAATGTTCCCGAAAACATCCAAAATCCACAATAAACCTGCAGCCATCCACAATACACTGCTATGTGGCATAAAAATTAAAGCAATACTGCTTACAATGGCACCGATTAGAAAGTATGGCCTTCTCCTGCCCCATCTTGGGTGCCAGGTACGATCACTCAGGTAGCCAATAACAGGTTGCACCAACAGCCCGGTTAAAGGGGCTGCTAAAAACAATAAAGGAACCTGATCTGGATTGGCACCAAGGTTTTCGTAAATACGGCCCATGTTGGCACGCTGCAGATCCCAACCAAACTGGATACCGAAAAAACCTACGCTCATGTTGATAATCTGAACGAGTGTTAATTTCGGATTCTCAAATACTGTTTTTAAGCTCATTTTCTTTAGTCTAAGCGCTAAGCGCATGGCGCATGGCGCTCTACGTTCTAGCGGTTAATGCATCATTATTTTAAAACGCTATTATCTGCGCCGAAACTGGTCCAACCTTTACCGGAATAGCCGTTCCTGCAGGGATGTTTAATTTTTTATTGGTCAGCAGCTCGGTAACCGGGGCTGAAGATTTTACCTTTAAAATCTGATCCGGGATTTCGATGTTCGCGGTTAAAGTTTCGTTTCTGTCGAAATTAGCCACTACCAACAAACGTTGTTTGCCCGAGTAACGGATAAAAGCATACATGCGGTTATTCATATTTCCACTTAACGGAACTTCATAAATATCGCCATGCACAATAGCGTCGCTACCGGTGGTTACCTTTAACAGTTGCTGGTAATAAACCCTTAACTGCTTTTGATCATCAGTTAATTTCCCTCCATCAAAAGCACCTCCGTTCATCCATTGCTGATGGTTGGGCACACCCCAATAATCGAAAATAGTAGTGCGGTTATCGTCGCCACCAAAACCCTCTTCTCCTTTTCCCGGCTCGCCAACTTCCTGACCGAAATAAAGCATTACGGGGCCAGCGCCAAGCGTTGCCGAAACCACCATGGCGGGTAAAGCCAGCTCAGCCTTGCCGGCGAAACCTGATGAAGCAATACGCTCTTCATCGTGGTTTTCTAAAAACCGCAACATACGATGGCCAAATCCGGCACTTTCCTTTTGCCATACGGTACTGATCTCCTTTACATCAGCGTTCGGTTCATTCCTGATTAACCTTTTTAAGCCATCGTACAAACCTACTTTATCGTAAAGGTAATCGAATTTACCTTCGTCTAAATATTGTTTGTAAACCTGTGGATTATAGGCTTCGCCCAGGAAAATTAAATCAGGATTTTCCTTTTTAACTTGCGGAATCACCCAGTTCCAGAAAGCAATGGGCACCATTTCGGCCATATCGCAACGGAAACCATCTACTCCTTTATGAGTCCAATAGATTAAAATATCGCGCATTTTTAACCAAACCGGTGGGATGGGATCGAAATAAGTTTTCTCGCCATTCTGATAATCAACCCCATAATTTAACTTAATGGTTTCGAACCAATCGTCGTATTTGGGTTGCGCTACAAACACATTGTTACCCGTTGCCTTTGCGGGATTTTCATCAAACTTTCCATCTTGCAAAGCCGCAACCGGCGTTTGTTTAGGTTCATGCTGCGGCACCAGAAATTTTTGTCCGGGGATGTAGTAAAAATCATTTTTCGCACTAAAACCCTGTGTTACATCATCCTGTTCACCAAAATCAATCACATTTTTAGGTTTGGCATACGAATGATAACTCCGCGCCACGTGGTTGGGTACAAAATCGATAATCACTTTCAGGTTTTTAGCATGAGTTCTTTTTACCAGCGCTTCAAACTCCTGCATGCGGTTTTTAACATCGACAGCCAAATCGGGATCTACATCGTAATAATCGCGGATGGCATAAGGCGACCCTGCCCTTCCTTTCACCACATCGGCATCATCTACCTTGATTCCGTAGGCCGAATAATCGGTTAAGCTGGCATGCGCAATTGCACCGGTATACCAAATATAGTTTACATGCAGTTCTTTAATCCCATCCAAAGCGTTATCGGTAATATCGTTAAACTTACCCGAACCATTTTGCTGAATGGTGCCGTAAGGGATATTGGTCGTATTTTTATTCCCGAATAAACGGGGCAGTAACTGATAGATAACGATTTGTTTATCGTTCATTTTTCGGGGCTGTTTTTGTGCAAAGGATGATGATGAAATTAGTAAAAATAGAATTGACACAAAGCGTGCTATCCTAGTGAGATTGCTTCGTCGTTCCTCCTCGCAATGACGGATCATTGAGAAAGATACATTTTCCATTTTACGTTTTACAGCTAGAATCATACCAACGCGGTGTTATTTACTTCAATTTCGGCATTTCCATCCAATTGATAAAACTGGTTTCTGATACCGATTTCTAAGTCTACAGTGCTGTTATTTTTAATGTTTATGCCGTTTGCTGCAATATTAATCTTTAAGGTAGCTCCTCTGAAACCAATGGTAAACGAAAATGATTTCCATTTGCCAGGTAAGAATGGATTAAACTGCAATTTACCATTGCGTACACGCATACCTGCAAAGCCTTCTACAACACTCATCCAGGTACCTGCCATAGAGGTAATGTGCAATCCGTCTTCGGTATCATTGTTATAATCGTCGAGATCTAAACGGGCGGTACGCAGATAAAATTCGTAAGCACGTGCTTCATCATTTAATTTGGCAGCCAAAATGCTATGCACACAAGGTGATAAAGAACTTTCGTGAACGGTACGCGGTTCGTAGAAATCGAAGTTTCTCCTAATGGTTTCTAAATCGTAATCTTCTTCAAAGAAATACAATCCCTGTAAAACATCGGCCTGTTTAATAAAGCACGAACGTAATATGCGATCCCAGCTCCATTTCTGGTTAATTGGTCTCTCGCTTGCCGGTAAATCTTTAACCAAAATCTGCTCTTTATCCAGATAACCATCCTGCTGTAAGAAAATACCCTGCGCTTTATCTTCCGGATAGTACATCTTTTCGATAATATCGGCCCAATCGGCAAATTCTTTCTGATCGAAATTTAAGCTTTTAACCAAGCTATTGTATTTTTCTGGTTGTTGTTTTTGTACAATTTCAGCAGCTTCGGTAGCATATTTCATGCACCAGGTAGCCAGTAAATTGGTGTACCAGTTGTTGTTTACGTTATTCTCGTATTCGTTAGGTCCGGTTACGCCAAGCATTACATATTGCTGTTTTTCATTGCTCCAGTTAACGCGTTGTTTCCAGAAACGGGCAATGCCGATGAGTACTTCCAAACCGTAATCGGCCAGGTAACTTTCATCACCGGTGTAACGGATGTAGTTGTAAATGGCAAAAGCAATGGCACCGTTGCGGTGTATTTCTTCGAAGGTAATTTCCCATTCGTTATGGCATTCTTCCCCGTTCATGGTTACCATCGGATATAATGCTGCTCCATCTTTGAAACCTAATTTAGCTGCATTTTCTATGGCTTTGCCCAATTGCTTGTGGCGGTAAACCAACAGGTTTTTGCTCACTTCCTGTGGAGCGGTTGCCAGATAAAAAGGCACGCAGTAGGCTTCGGTATCCCAGTAAGTAGAGCCTCCGTATTTCTCGCCTGTAAATCCTTTTGGCCCAATGTTTAGCCGGTCATCTTTACCGGTATAGGTTTGAAACAATTGAAAAATATTGAAACGGATAGCCTGCTGGGCAGCTACATCGCCTTCAATCACGATATCGCTTTCTTCCCATTTGGTAGCCCATGCCGCGGCTTGCTCCTGCAATAAGGTATCGAAACCTTTAGCTACAGCGCTGGAAATAACCGATTGGGTTTCTTTTAAAAGTGCTTCTTTGGGATAATTTTCGGAAGATAAATTCGCCGCGATTTTAATCAGCGTTACTTCTTCATTTGTTTTAACCGCTACTGCAAAAGTTTGACCTACAAATTTCTCTTTGCGTACTTCTGTAGTATCAATTGCTAACGGTTTGCCGTTTTGGTAAACCTGAATATGGCTTCCGGTGCAAACTTCAAATTCGGTTTTCTTGGTTCTTAGCTGAATATAAGCTTCAACTGCTGAACTCTGGGTTGTTACCTCATCCCAGAATTTTTCATCGTAATTGCTATCCTGATTTTTAACATCGCCATCAATAAAGGGAGTTAAAGTTAAGTTTCCATCGAAATTTAAAGGTGTAATGCTGTAACGGATTGCCCCTACTTCATCATCGGCAATGCTGCAAAAACGGGTAGATTTAACTTTAACCGTTTTGCCGCTTTTTAATTTAGCAGTGAAAGTACGCTCCAGGTATCCTTCGTGCATATTCAATACCCGTTTAAAATCGCTCACCTCTGCAATAGCCAAATCAAGTACTTCATCCTCGATTTTAACTTCGATACCTACCCAGTTTGCTGCATTTAAAACTTTGGCAAAATATTCAGGGTAACCGTTTTTCCACCAGCCCACGCGGGTTTTATCGGGATAATACACGCCTGCTACATAGTTACCCAACAGGGTTTCGCCGGTGTAAGTTTCTTCAAAGTTGGCACGTTGCCCCATGCGGCCATTACCTAAACTGAAAATACTTTCCGAAATTTTATTTAAATGTGGATCAAAACCTTCTTCGATAATGTTCCACTCATCTGCTTTAATGTAATTTTTCATTTTCTAGTATCAAGTAGTTAGTATCAAGTAATTGGTATTAGGTATCAAGATAAATCCACAACTTGATACTTGCTACTTACTTGCTGCTCCTTTACAATTCTTCTAAATCCTTTACTGTTAATTTGTCTAATCCGCTTACTACCTTGTCAGCTTCGGTAAGCACGCTTTTTTCACCAATTCCAATGGCTTTCATTCCTCCTCTTTTGGCAGCTTCTACACCAGCTACGGCATCTTCAAATACCACGCATTCTTCTGGTTTGAAACCTAAAAGTGCTGCGCCTTTTAAAAAAACTTCGGGATCTGGTTTGGATTTGGTAACCATATTACCATCTACAATTTCATCAAAGAAATGCGCCAGTTGCGTTCTTTCTAATATCGTTGCGGAGTTTTTACTTGCAGAGCCCAATGCCAGTTTATAACCCGTCTCATGGATGGCTGTAAGGAATTCGACCGTGCCCGGCAAAACCTCTGATGGAGTCATTTTGGTGATCATATCTACATACCAGCTATTTTTTAAAGTAGCCAGTTCTTCTTTCTCGGCATCGGTTTTGGTTACTCCACCCCAGGCTAAAATCTTATTTAAACTCTCTACTCTGCTTACCCCTTTCAACTGTTCGTTCTGCGCTTCGGTAAAATCGAAACCCATGGTATTGGCCAAACGTTTCCAGGCCTGATAGTGGTAAACAGCGGTATCAACCAACACACCGTCAAGGTCGAAGAGACATGCCTTTATTTGAGATTTGAGACCTGAGATTTGAGATTTGAGATTTTCTTGCATCTTTCTATTTCTGGCCGTAGACTGAAGTCGACGGCAATAAATTAATTTAATTCGAGTACCAACGTTGTCTTGGCAGGCACTTTAATGTTTTTAAAATCGATGTTCTCTCCGGAGATTACATTTTTAGCAGTTGTAATGCCAGTTGTTCTTTCGGCGAAGCGATCGGTGTTTAATGATTTCTCTTTTTCTGTGTTGTTTACAATAACCATTACAGCGCCTTTTGGTTCGGCATTGTAGCGGAAATACACATACACATCATCCTGTGGTACAAACTGCATCAGCTTTCCGTTTTGCAGGGCTGCGCTATTTTTACGGAAATTGGCCAGCGTTCTAACAAAATTGAAAGCTTCGTTTTCTTTTGCTGTGCGACCATCGGCCACGAACTTATCTTTTTTGTCTCCTTCCCATCCACCTGGAAAATCAGAACGTACGAGACCATCCGGATTGGAGAAGTTTTTCATCAGAATTTCGGTGCCATAGTACATCTGTGGGATACCGCGCATGGTTAATAAGATGGCCATCCCCATTTTATATTTATCGAAATCTTCGTTTACTACCGAGTAAAAGCGACTCATATCGTGGTTATCGAGTGCAATGCAATTGCGGGTTGGGTCCTGATATAAAAAGTCGTGCGCAACTACATCGTATAAACGGTTAATGCCATCTGTCCAGCCGTTTTTGCCGTTTAAAGCTTCGTAAATGGCATCTTTAACGGCCATATCGGTAATGCCGGGCAAATGTGTATCGAAACCACGGTTTACGGTATTGCCCTGTGTAAAAAAGGCCTGGTTAGCAACGCCGTTTACAAAGGTTTCGCCAAAAATCGACAGCCTAGGAAACTCGGCTTTAATTTTAATTGCCCAATCGGCCATGTAAGCCGGGTCGTTGTAAGGATAAGTATCTAAACGCAGTCCGTCGATACCTGCATATTCAATCCACCAGATGTGATTTTGGGTCAGGTAATTTTGTACATAAGGATTCTGCTCGTTCAAATCAGGCATTGAAGGTACAAACCAGCCATTCAGCATTTGCTTGCGATCGGCAGTAGCGGCATGGGTATCCATTACGGTTTGATCGCGGTAACTGGTTTGGGTATATTTTGGCCATTGGTTTAACCAGCTTTTCATCGGTAAATCTTTATAAAACCAGTGCTGGGTACCAATGTGGTTGTGTACAATATCTTTAATCACTTTCATGCCTTTGGCATGGGCAGCCTCTACATATTGTTTGTAAAGCGCATTCGTGCCATAACGCGGATCGATTTTATAGTGATCGGTTACGGCATAGCCATGATAAGAAGCCTGAGCCATGTCGTTTTCTACCTCCGGGGTCATCCAAACGGTAGTTACGCCTAAATCTTTCAGGTAATCGAGGTGGTTCATTACCCCTTGTATATCGCCGCCATGGCGGTAGTACATGCTATCGCGGTTTAAAGCGGTTTCATTTAAACCCTTCACCACATCATTGCTTTTATCGCCATTGGCGAAGCGATCGGGCATTAACAGGTAAATGAAATCTTTTTGTGTTACGCCCTGAATCCGGCCTGCGCTTTTATCGCGTTTTTTTAATTCGTAGCTGTAACTGAATATTTTTTTGCCGTTTACGAGAAAATTAATTGGGAACGTTCCCGGTTTTACGGTTGCCGAAAGGCTTAAATCAAGGAAAAGGTAATTTGGATTTTCTACTTTATTTACCTTAACGAGTTTAACGCCAGGATAATTTAAGGTTACTGTTGAACGGGCAATCTGATCGCCATGTACCAGTAATTGTAATTTAGGGTTTTGCATGCCGGTAAACCAGAACATGGGTTCAATACGTTCTAATTTTTGGGCAAAGAGGCTGGTACCCGACAATAGCAGCACCAGGATAATGAATATTTTTTTTAATCCGGTCGATTTGGTTTTAGACTGGATTTTAGTTTGAGCATTTTTATTTAAAGAAAGAACGGAAGAAAAAATAGCTGAGGTAAGAAATCTGATCATGCTTAAACTTTAAAAGGTTAAAAAACCCTGCAAAGATCAAAACGATCTTCACAGGGCGATTTTAGTTAATGATTAATTTTTAACCATAGTGGCTTTTTTGGCCGCTACATCTAAAGTAATAGTATAGGTACCGGCTGTTGTTACGGCAATATTATCGCCTCCAGCGGTTAAAGCGGTTAAACTACCACCAAGATTTGTGGTCCAGTCGTGACCAAACCTGAATTTAAAAGCTCCTGTAGTTAAAGTTGCTTTAATGGTGTAAAAGTTAGATTTACCATCGTTGGTTACTTTCATATCGGTATCATTACCCCAGCCACCAGCTGTTGCATCGCCAATAATTGACCATTCTTTTGGTGTAGAAAAAGTTAATGTTTTTTTATTCAGATCAACAGTAACCTGTTTTACAACAGCATCAGGTGCTTTTAAGTTGGCTCCTGCAGAAGCACTGATACTCCCCGATCCGGCATCGCCATAGGCAACATCCCATTTCTTGGCTGGTGTAATTTTAAATTCCAGATTTCCGGCAGTATAGGCAATCATGCCAGTATAAACGCCATCACTGGATAAAGAAACTAAGCTATCAGCTGTTGCCGGGTCCCAGCCCTGATAAGCACCTGGCACATAAATCCATGCTGAGGCTAAATAAGGCGTAGCACTTAAGGTAATGATATTCGAATAAGTTAAATCGTTTACTGCAGCTCCAGATTTTAAACGTACTTCTATCTGGGCAGGCTCTTTAACTTTGCCGCCTAAGGCTAAAATCATGTTGTTGATTTCGGTTACGGTTGGCGAATAAGTTTTGGTGGTAACTACTACCTCTTTTGGGGCTGCAAAGTTGGTACCCTTTAAAGCAAACTGTAAGGTAGTATTTACCGGCACCACATAACCGGTTGAAGTAGCCAAAGGGTAGCTTAATGTTAACGCTGCCTGCGCACCATTGGCTTGTACCAAATTCAATGCAGTTGTAGAAGCAGTTAATGTTCCTGCTGCTCCAACCACCGAAACCGTTTGGGTTTCATCTTTTTTGCACGACCAAAGCGATAAAGCCAGGAAGCAAAAGGCTAAGGTTTTGAAAAATATTGATTTCATCTCTTATTAAATATGAAGATTAATAACCTGTGTTTTGAACCAGATTCGGATTGGCAATTAAATCTGCTGCCGGAATCGGGTAAATGTTGCGGTAGGCTGGAATTGAGGTTCCGGCCTTAACGCCACCTTTAAATGGCCATAGGTAAGTAGAACCGGCAAATTTACCGTAACGTACCAAATCTGTACGGCGGTGACCTTCCCAATATAACTCACGGGCACGCTCATCCAGGTAAAAATCTACCGTTAAAGCAGCTGCAGTAACATTGCCATTGGCATTGCCATAAGCACGCTGACGCAAAGCATTTACATAAGTTAATGCCAGAGCAGCATTACCACCAGAACCACCACGGGCTACAGCTTCGCCATAAATTAAATATTGCTCTGCCAAACGGAATAAGGCAAAATCAAGCGAGCTGAAAGTACCGTTTAATGATGCAGGTGTTACACCAGTTGAGGTTACGTTTTTGAATTTGGTTACGCGCAAACCGTCGGTAAATACACCAATTTCATCTACTGCACTTTTTGCTCCAAAGAAAGTACCACGTTTATCGGCGCTGCCATTGGCATCAGGAAATAGCGCAGGCAAATTCTGACGGGTTCTGTTACCGCCCCAGCCACCGTTTGGCACACCGTACGATGCTGTTCCCATATCGGCATTAATACCAGCATTGATTAAAAAAGTAGTACCACCATAATTGGTTCCGTTTACCCCATCATAATTAATTGTGAGGATATTTTCGGTATTGTTGATGTTGTTATCTGCTTTAAAAAGATCCATGTAATTGGCTTTTAAGCTATAACCGGCTGCAATTACTTTGCTTGAATAAGTAATGGCTTCAGTATATTTTGCAGTACCGGTATATACTTGTGCATTCAGGTATAACCTGGCCAGTAAAGCCCAATCGGCGCCTTTATCGGCACGGCCATACTCATTGGTACGCGGATCGGCCAAATCACCTTCGATGGCTTTAAGCTCTGATTCTACATAAGAAAACAGGGCAGCTCTCTGAATTTGTTTTGGGGCAACTTTACCAATATCATCGTTTTCGGTAACGAATGGAGGGTTACCAAAGGCATCTAACAATACCCAATATTGGTAAGCACGTAAAAAACGGGCTTCGGCTCGGTATTTTGCAATCGCAGTAGCATCTGCGCCGGTAATGTTGCGCGAGGCCAGTTTTTCTGGTGTGCTTTCGCGAAGAAATTCGTTACAAACCGTGATTTGCAGAATGCTCCTCGAGTATAAACCTCTTAAAAACTGGTTATCTACACTTGGTGTACCGTAATCCAGTTCCGGAATACCGGTATCGCCCCAGGCACAGATAGCCTCATCGGTTACCAGCTCCTGCGAAGTCCAGAATAAGCGTAAAAAATCTGCGAAACCAGAGTTTAATCCGCCGATATCGCTGTTATCAGACCCGGTTGAACTGGTTAATGCATAAGTTGCATACAGTTTAACCAAACTTTGTTTGTAACCTGTCGGAGTAGCATAAACGCTTGCCGAAGTCACATCGTTGGTAGGCAAAACGTTCAGGTCTCCTTTTTTGCATGAATTTAATGACAACAATAAAATACCTGATGCCAATATCGTTTTAAATGAATTTTTCATTTCTCTCTCTTTATTAAAAACCAACATTTAAACCTAACGTGTAAGTACGCGGACGTGGATACAGGTTGTAATCGATACCACTGCTTAACTCAGGATCAATTCCATTGTATTTTGTAACTGTGAAAACGTTCTGGCAGTTTGCCGAGATCCTTAACGTTGTATTTCCGTTTTTAGATAATTTTCCGGCATTGTAAGATATACCTGCATTATCCATTTTCAGGAACGAAGCATTTTTAACATAGTAATCGCTCAGGAACTGGTTGTTCTGGAAATTGGTAAATAAGAAATCGGTTGATGCGTTGTTGATTACACCCGATGGACTTAAGATGTTCGATCTGATACCAAAGTTTGAAGAAACGTTATCGTACACATAGTTGCCAAAATTTGCCCTAAGTGAAGTGGTAAAACTCCATTTTTTATAAGAAAAAGTAGTATTGAAACCCAGGGTAATATTTGGATCAGGAGCTTTGTAGAAATACTGATCGCTGGTATTGATTACACCATCTTTGTTCAAATCTTCATACACACCTTCCAATGGTTTGCCATCTGCATTATATACCTGTTTGTATACATAAAATGATCCCGGAATCTGGTTAACTGCATTGTATTTTAAGGTTACACCGGTACCACCGGTAATATCACCAGCGCCCACTTTCGAAGCCGGATCAGGGTTAAGCGTTAGGTTGGTTACCTTTCTTTTGTTATAGGCAACATTTACACCTAAATCCCAGCTGGTATTTTCGGTTTTAATAGCTGCGAAATTTAAGCTGGCCTCAGCACCTCTCACATCCATATTACCCACATTGGTGGTTAATTCGTTGTTGAAGTTGGTACCAACCGGAATATTGATTTTGCTTAACAGATCAGAAGTTTTTTTGTAGTACACATCGATACTTCCGTACAAACGGCCTTTCATAAAACCATAATCCAAACCTGCATTGTAAGTGGTTGTAGTTTCCCATTTCAAATCAGGATCGTAAGCTGCCGGTGTGTAATAATTGTAGAAAGTATTACCAATCTGATACTGACCAGTGTTACTGTTAGCGTAATATTTAGACAAATAATCGTAATAACCGATACCATCTTTATTACCAGTTTGTCCGTAGCTTAAACGCAATTTCAGGTCAGATACCGATTCGCTGTTTTTCAGGAAGTTTTCGTTCGAAATTCTCCAGGTAAAAGCTGCCGAAGGGAAATAACCCCAACGGTTTTTCTCTGAGAATTTAGAAGAAGCATCGGCCCTTAAAGTACCAGATAAGATGTATTTATCGGCCAAAGTATAAATAAACCTGCCATAGTACGAAAGCAATTTATCGCGATCGGTAGAGAAAGGGAAAACCGGGTTTACCAATACCTCACCTGTTCCTTTGTATGATGGGAAATTATAACCGGTTTTAGAATTGTCGTAATAACCGTAACCGGCAGTTACATCGAAACGGCTTTTAATACTGGCCGCAGTATGGGCATAATTTAAATAAAACTCAGAAAGTTTATTGGTTTCTGTGTTTAAAGAGCGGGTGTAAGAACCCTGGGTAGCCACACTTTGTGCCGCAAAAATCGGAACACGTACTGAACCATAACCTTTAGAAATATCGTAACCTAAATTTAAGTTGGCATGTAACTCAGGTAAAAAGTGGAAAGAATAATCGAAACGTGCATTTCCAAAGCTTCTTTCTGCTTTACCATTGTTATCGTTAAGCCTGATTAAAGCTACCGGGTTGCGCGGTGCATTCGGGTTTACCGAACCATCGCTTCTTAACCATTCGAAATAGTTACCAAAATTATTGTTGGCAGTTACCGATTGCGTTGGATCGAATTGAATAGCCGAACCTACAGCACCCGAATTGGCAAAATGCGATTCGGTTAAAGCACCTTTCAGGTTCAGATCGATTTTTAAGTGATCCTGGAATAATTTTGGCGAAATGCTGATAGCACCTGTTCCACGCGAAAAATGATCGGTTAATAAAAGTCCTTGCTGATCTAAATAACCTGCCGAAACACGGTAAGGTACGCCTTTAAACGAACCGGCAATACTTAAGCTGTTATCGGTTGAGAAAGCATTCTGATAAATTTCATCCTGCCAGTCGGTATTTGAACCGCCTAGTAAAGCAGTAAATTTCTTACCATCATCATAAGAAGCATTTGGGTTGGCATTTACAAAACTGCGGATTTGATCGGATGATAAAATATCTACTTTTTTAGCTACCGTAGCGATAGAGTTGTTGGTACTGAAATTAATTACCGGAGCACCAGAAGCACCTTTTTTAGTGGTAATTAAAATTACCCCGTTTGATGCTCGCGAACCATAAATGGCCGTTGCATTGGCATCTTTTAAAACGGTAAAAGTTTCAATATCATTCGGGTTTACCAATGATAACGGGCTTGGCGCATTGCCAATTGAGTTACCGCTAAATGGCACTCCATCAATTACCACCAAAGGATCGTTACTGGCATTAAGCGATGCACCGCCACGGATACGGATGGTGCTACCCACACCTGGCTGACCACTGTTGGAAACAATGTTAACCCCGGCTACTTTACCCTGAATCAATTGCTCAGGAGTAGTAATGGTACCTTTTTGAAAATCTTTAGCATTTACCGTAGTGATAGATCCCGTAAGGTTTTTCTTTTCGGCTGTACCGTAACCAATTACCACCACTTCGTTAAGTTTTTGTGCATCGGGCACCAATTGAAAATCGACAGTAGCATTTGCCGAAACGCTAACTGTTTTATCGAGGGTTTGATAACCGATAAAACTAGCCGATAGGGTTACCGAACCATTCGATAATCCTGCCAGTTTAAAAACGCCATTTGCGTCTGTTGCTGTACTTCTGGTTGTTCCCTTAATAACTACGGAAGCACCAGGTAATGGCAAGCCGGTTTCATCAAGCACCTTTCCAGACACCGATCCGGTTTGTGCTTTTACCATTAATGCTGAAAAAACTAACAGCACCAAAAGCCCCTGTTTTAACAGGTAAAATACTCTCATATTTGAAGCTCGTTTAAGTATAAAAATTTGGTTAAATATTATAGTGATTTACACATAGGACTAATTTACAGCCCATAACGACATTTCAAAATTTATTTAAAAAATATATTTCGGGCTGTTTTTCGGTTGATAATTTTCGGTCATAAAAATCGTTTTTCGACGTAACTAAAAGTCACGTTAAATAATTGTTAAATTATTAATTACCTAAAAATCAATTAATTAAAAATGTTAAATTCAAAAATAAAGTGTATTTTTTACACTAAGCCATTTTTAGCTTATTTTTCGGGAACGTTCCCGAAAAATAAGGATCATTTTAAAGTCAATTTTCGGGAACGTTCCCGAAAACGAGTCGAAATTCTGCGTATTTTACACTAAGTGCCGAAAATTTTTGAAATTTTTAAGCTAAAAAATGAGCTGATTTTTGAGCTGTTTTTTAGCCTTTTGAAGTCGAATTCCGGGCGATAATTTTTGAACTTAAAACTACCTCATTCGGGGTGTTTTTATCTGCATTATTATCTAAAATGGAGAACAGTAATCGGGCCGACTCTTCCCCTATTTCTGTTGCCGGTTGAGTGATGGTGGTAAGTGAAGGATTTAGCAATGGCGCAATCTCGAGACTAGAGAAACTGATCACTTTTAAATCAGTCGGAATATTGATTTTTAAATCGTAACAGGCATAGTAAGTAGCAAAGGCCAAACGTTCTACCGAAGTAAAAACACCATCGGGCTTTAATTCGGTCAAAGCCTCTTTAATGATCACACTATTTTCTTCATAGCTGTTGCTGCAATCTACAATCAAATGCTCATCAAATGGCACCTCATGTTTGGTCAACGCATCGATATAGCCCTGCATACGGGTTTTACCGATAGATAGACTTTTGTTCACCACCAGGTAGGCAATGCGCTTACACCCCTGCTCTATCAAGTGCTCAGTAGCCAGAAAACTACTGTTGTAATCGTTCGTAATTACCCGTGGGGTTTCAATATCTTCATAAATCCTGTCGAAAAATACCAGAGGCAAACGTTTTGCGCCAAATTTATTCAGGTAATTATGATCGTTGGCCTCGCCCGATACCGACATGATAATGCCATCGGCCCTGCCGTTGTGCAAGTGACGGATAAAATTAACCTCTTTTTTATATTCATCATCTGTTACATAGATGAGGATATGATAACCGTTTTCACGCGCTACCCGCTCTATACCATGTATGGCCTGCGAGAAATAGTTGTTGGCCAGCTCGGGCACGATAACCGCAATGGTTTTACTTTTTTGCTCGCGCAAATTGCTGGCGTAATGATTAGGCTGATAGTTTAATTCTTTTGCTTTGGCTAATATGCGTTCTTTGGTAGCCACATTAATGTCGCTATTATCCCTGAACGCCCTCGAAATTGTTGAAGTAGATAAATTTAAAGCCTCCGCTAACTTCTTAATATTAATACTATCCATTTGGCCACTAAATTCAATTAACCTGAATTAATGCTGTAAATATAAAGTATAAAAATCCTAAATAATTTATACGCGGTGCAAAATTATCTGTTTAGCCCGGCTAAAAAATTAACAGATGCAACAAAAGCTTTATTAAAACTGATCGGATTTACTGGTTTTTTCAATAAATTATATCATTTTTAGAGCCTCAAAACCGACAAATAAATATTTATATTTTTAAAACAAAAAACAGATTTTAGCTATTAATAATAAAAGGTTAATGCTCATGTTTGCTTTTAAAAATGCAAAACAGGAACTGAATGGATATAAAACTACAAAATGAGAAATAAGAAAATACTCATTGCAGACGATGACGAAGGCATTGTTGACGCTGTGACGATGATTTTGGAGGTGATGGGCTATGAGGTTGACTATACTTATGACGGCGGGGCGGTAATAGATGCGGTGAAAAATAAACCAGATTTAATTATGCTCGATATCTGGATGAGCGGTTACGACGGTAGAGATATTTGCAAGCAGCTTAAAAATGATCCGCAATACCGCGAAATTCCGATTCTGATGATTTCTGCCAGCAGGGATATCAGACAATCGGCTATGGATGCCGGTGCCAACGATTTTATGGAAAAACCATTCGAAATGGATTCGCTACTTAATAAGGTTGATCATCTTTTAAACTAAGTTTTTACTCATTACTTTACCATATAAGGCAATTGAGGGCATTTAAATATTCATTGACTTTAATAAGCGCTATTATTCTTAATATCCTTCATTTCTTAATGATAAATGTTTGGGTCTTTTCAATCAAAACTTATCTCTTTAAAATAGATCCGCTCGGGCAATTGTTTAAATACAAATTCGGTAACATGGCAGAGCCAAAGCCTGTGGTTTTTAACTTCGCCCCTAAAGTTTTCTAAAATATAATCGCCTCCACCACCCAGGTTTTCTTCGCGAATATAAACCAGTTCTAAAATCTCTGCCTGTTCAAAATGTTGGTCGGCCAGCAAAAGGTTACATTCATTGGCCGATGCGGCTATCCAGTTTAATAAATCATCGGCCCCTTCTACCATTTGCAGCTCATCTAAAGCCCCTGCCCATTCAGGAATATCAGCATACCATTCGTGTTTGGCATTCTTATAAAAGCGGATCGATCTTTCCATATTTTGTAAAGAAAAAAATTCTATCTCAATAATGCTAAAAAAAATAGCGAAATTTATTTCATCCCAATGTCTGAAGAAACTACCATAACGTTAAGAAAGATTATCCATATCGATATGGATGCTTTTTATGCGTCGGTAGAGCAGCGCGATTTTCCGGAATACCGCGGAAAACCGCTTGTGGTTGGTGGCAAACCCGACAGCCGCGGGGTCGTATCAACGGCAAGTTATGAAGCCCGGCAATATGGAATCCGCTCCGCCATGTCGTCCAGTAAAGCCTATCAGTTATGTCCGACGGCTATTTTTGTGTATCCCCGGTTTGATGCTTATACTGCGGCTTCGAAAGCCATTCGGGAAATATTTAGCCGCTATACTGATTTAATTGAGCCCTTATCTTTAGATGAAGCTTATCTGGATGTTACTGAAGATAAACTGGGTATTGGATCGGCTATAGATATTGCCCAATCCATTAAAGATGCCATTAAAAATGAGCTAAACCTAACGGCCTCTGCAGGGGTATCAACAAATAAATTTGTAGCCAAAGTCGCATCTGATATGAATAAACCCGATGGTTTAACTTTTATCGGGCCATCGAAAATTAAAGCCTTTATGGAAAAGCTGCCGGTCGAAAAATTCTTTGGTGTGGGTAAAGTAACTGCCGCTAAAATGAAAGCTATGCAGCTTAATACCGGGGCAGACCTGAAAAAATTAACTGAAGCACAGCTTATTGCCCAGTTCGGTAAATCGGGTATGTTTTATTACAAAATTGTACGTGGCATAGATGAGCGACCGGTGAGGGCAAACCGCGAGGCGAAATCGGTTGGTGCAGAAGATACCTTGCCTGAAGATACCAATGATGATGTGGTAATGCACGATCTGCTGAAACAGATTAGTGAAACGGTAAGTAAGCGTTTGGAAAAATACCAGCTGAGTGGCAAAACGATTACTTTGAAAATAAAATTTGCCGATTTTAAACTGATTACGCGGAGCAGATCGTTCCTTACCCCGATCCATCAGGCAGAAGTAATGTACAAAGAAGCCATAAAATTGCTTGAAGAAGCCGAATTGGGGGCGTCGAAGGTAAGATTACTGGGTATTACTTTATCGCGCTTTTATGATGGCCCTGATATCGAAAAAAGGGAGAATAACCAGCTGGAATTTGAGTTTTGATTCTCTATTAACAGCGATAAAATCGCTGATCCCATTCATCCTCGTTACAAACGAGGACGATATAGCGTTAATTACGCTCATGCTCGTTTCTAACGAGCGTGTAAATAGCTATTCGTTTGCAACGAATAAATGCGACAAAGTTGCAGTGTTAAAACGCACGCGTTAATAAACGCGCGCAAGCTAAGTTTCTATAAACAGCGATAAAATCGCTGATCACATTCATCCCCATTACAAACGAGGACGATATAGCGTTAATTACGCTCACACTCGTTTCTAACGAGCGTGTAAATAGCTATTCGTTTGCAACGAATTAAAACGCGACAGGAGTCGCAGTGTTAAAACGCACGCGTTAATAAACGCGCGCAAGCTAAGTTTCTATAAACAGCGATAAAATCGCTGATCACATTCATCCCCATTACAAACGAGGACGATATAGCGTTAATTACGCTCACGCTCGTTTCTAACGAGCGTGTAAATAGCTATTCGTTTGCAACGAATTAAAACGCGACAGGAGTCGCTGAGCTAAACATGTACGCGTTAATAAACGCGCGCAGGCTGGAGCGAGCTAAAATAAAAAAGGCCCTGCACTGATGCAGGACCTTCGATTGTTAATTTAAAGGGTAATAAATTAAATCTTATTTGGCTTTTAGTTTATCGGCAAGCATTTTCATGTAAAAACCACCCACAACACTACGCGCTTTAAAATTATCGCGGATACCGGTGTTCGAATCATAAAAATCGTTTAACGGTACTCTCGATTCTGTTTCGATAGCGTGTTTGTAAACAGGATGTACCAAAGCCTCAAACTCCTCGCGCGTTGGCGCAAATGTAGCTGTCCACAAAATCCAGTCGTTTTTAGTGTAGGCTTTTCTGCTATCTAACGGAATTCCGTACCTGTTTTGTTTAGTCAGGTAATATTTGGTTTCGGTATCATAAATTTTCTGAGGGAAGAGGTTTAAGTCCAGAACCTTATCCCATACCAGGTTGTATTTCTGGCTCCAGGTATTTTTATTGTCAAAGGTTAAAGCATAGTGATCGCCTGCATCGGCCATTTCCATCCATTTGGGTACCATGCTTTCGGCAATCTCGCGGTATTTTTTAGCAACATCGCTATAACCTAAAGTTTGTGCCATTTGCGCATAGCAGGCAATCCCTACAATAGCTTTAACCGATAAGTTGGCGTTACGCGCCAGGTGACCGGCAAAATCATCGGTACACAATTGTGTTTTTGGATCTAAACCTTCTTTGGTTAAATAATCAACCCAGGTGGTTAATGTTTTCCAGTGGGCTTTGGCGTAATCGGCATTGCCTTGTGCCTTAGCAATGGCTGCAGTTAAAATAATCATGTTGCCCGATTCTTCAACCGGCATAGGCTCGCCATAAGTTTGGCCATTTGCCAAAGGATAAGTACCTAAATCGTGTGCTGCCCATGGGTGCGGGTATTTTCCGCTTTCGCTGAAATAAAAAATACCGTTCAGCATACCTTGCAGCAATTGTGGGTTATAAATTAAATATAGCGGCGCTGATGGATAGGTAACATCAACGGTATTGATAAAACCACCGCTATTGTTTTCTTTTGATAGCCATAAAAGTTCGCCATGCTGACTTTTTACCAAGGTGTGTGCAGCAATGCTTTGACGGTAAGCTAAAACACATAAATCGGCATATTCTTTTCCACCCGATTTTAAGGCATCGGCATACACCGATTTGTTAAATGCTTCGCATTTGGCTATAACGGTTTTGTACTCGTTAGCCGCAGCAGTTAACTGTCCTTCGATGGTTTCTTTACCAGAAGTATTCCACCAGGGCCTTAAATTCTGGTTAAAGTATTGTACCGAATAAATTTCATCGTAAGCCAACTCAACATATTTTTCTACAGCTGCTTTGCCTACTGCACCAAATGGAATAATCGTATTTAGGGCCAGCATTTTGCCTTGTTTAGCTGTTGAAGCAGCATTTCCGTTTCTGAAAGCATCGGCAGCATCTTTTTCGGCAGTTACAAATTGAATAGCGTTGCTGTTTTTTGGTGCAGCGACATAAAAATAACCCCAGTCAATGCGCATGTCATCACTTGCTTTTTGTAAGACAGGTTGCTCTACGGTACCGGCTTTTAAAATTGATAATTTCGGCGTGCTGTATTTACTGGTAGTTACCTCTTGCGAAGGACGATAAACGGCAATATTGGTCGAAGCACTTAAATAAGCCTTAACCTGGTGCGTTTTGCCATCGTTTGCTTTAACCTGATAGGAAACATAAGAAACCGGACGTGCAAACAAACCTAAATCGTTCATTAACAATGGCGAAGTAAAGGTCAATTTTAAATCTACTTTGCCACAGGTAAAGTTGTAAATAGTTTGCGTAGCATTAATATCGACACTTTTTTGCTTGGCCATTTGTACTTTTTCGGCATTGTCTTTTAATTTATCAACCAGGCCAAAATCGAGGTAACGACCACCAGCCGTGTTAATTAAATGAATGGCAATTACATTCGAACCTGCTTTTAATGCGTTTTTATCGCTATTGCTTAAAGCCACATACTGGAAGGTATTTGTCCAGCCTTCTTTGGTATAAATTTTCTTGCCATTCAAGAAAACCTCAATATTATCGTCGTGGTTTATTTTTAAAAACAACTCGTTTATTGATTTCGGGTTGGCCACATTAAATGTTCTGCGCACCCAAATATCGTGCGATTTCCATAAGGTTTTAACGGTTTTAGCATCGTCGCCAATAGGAGCAGCACCGGTCTGCCAGCTAGCTGCATTATAATTTTCAGCTTTCCAATCGCCTTGTGGTTCGGTTTCGGTATAATTTACCTGAAAGCCCTTTTCGTCAGAAGCGGGTACAATGGTTTTGTAATTGGTAGCCTCTTTGCCTAAAAAGCGGTAAATATTGCCATCCACATTGATGAGCCCTAAAAGCGAATGCTCGGCACCTGTCCAGTGCTGGGTAGACGATTCGTTTAATTTATCGGTGTTAGACCAGATGCTGAAATAAGTATTGTGCGTAATTAAGGGATAGGCTGGTGCCTTTCGATCCTGCGCTTTGAGCAAACCACCTGCAAACATGCAGCCGAGTAAGCCTAAAAATGTTAAAGTTTTGGTTTTGTTCATAATCTGTGTGTGTATTTTGAAATTTATATTCTGGTTAGAAACAGCTTAGTTAAACGTTTTACTAAAGTATAAAATATAATTTAAATAGAAGAGAGATTTTGCACTTTAATTGTCAGTTAGACAATTAAATTTAATCGCTAAACCTCAGAAAAATCTGCTCAAAAAAAATACATGAAGTTTTTAGGCCTCATGTATCTTCAAATGGTGTGGAGAGAGTATTCTATGGTTGTTTTTTATTGATTGTCCATTCGGCCAGCTGAAAGATACGGCTACCCCTGTTCGACTTGATGTAGAGCCTGTAGAATTTATAGGCAATATAGTTATCGAAGTGGAAAAGCTTGGTTTGTTTCCGGCTCGCACCTTCGTTGGTATTCTCCCATGGGCACACCGTTACGGTATGCAAATCGGTGAACTGAATACCATCTAATGATCCCTGTAAAATCCAGTATCTCGGATCACGGTCGGCAGCATCGTTACCCGATGTCATGGTATAAGCACCCACCACCTGCGGTGTATTAAGCTCGAAAGTACAACGCTGTGTACCATCAAAACCTGCCTGTAAAAACTTGGTATTGATATCCTGATCGACCAGTTTACTAGACCCTTCGGCAGAATTGGGGCCCGCACCAGCCTCGAGGTTAACCGAAAATTTACCACCAATGGTTTTCATGTAGTTTTCGCCGTATTTGGTTGGATCGAAATTAGGGTCAACTACTTTCAGGTTGATCTCTTTTGTAGCGGAATAGCCTTGTCCGTTACGGATCGTTAAAATTACCCTGTAAGTACCCGGAAAGCGGTATACATGTTTGGGTGAAACTTCAACCGAAGTGCTGTCATCACCAAACTGCCACAGTAGCGTTTTATAATTTTTCGGATCGGCCGTAAACTGCACCTCCTGGTATTTTGCAGGATCTGGTATTTTATAATCGAAAGCTACCAATGGTTTAGGCTCTTCTACTACGGGAACAGCTTCCTCGGTATCGTTATTTTTGCATTTTACCGTTAACACAACGATAAGCAGTAAGAGCGCACAGATGTTGAATAATCTTTTCATGTTACTTTTCATATCTATTTATGTTTATGGGGTTGGGAATAACTGTGTTCTTGGAATGGCACGTTTACCTGTTATACCTGCTGATGGCACTTCATATTCGAGATAAGCCTGTTGTCCGCCCACGTTTTCGCGGTGGTGCGCTTCAATTCTGTATTTAATACCACGCTCTAAACGAATAGTGGCTTTTCTTTCTGGTTTATCCCACTGTGTGGTGTAATCGTCGATAATGGCTTTACCATTAATGTATAACCGCGATCCATCATCCCAGCGGGTTTGATAGAAAATATAATCGCCTCTTACCGGTGCAAGAAATTCTCCGCTCCATTTCGAGGCAAAATTATCCCTGCTTAAAGATACTCCGGCGGTATTTTTAACATTATCCGGCCATCCATCACCCGAGAACTCGATTGTACCATCGATACGGGTAGCAAAAGGTTCACGTCCATCATCTGGCGCCAGTTGGGTATTGGTATAGTATTTCGCAATTAAACCGGTACCATTACCAATAATCGGCGAGTTGTTATCGAGGTTTACGCTTGGATCTACCACCACAATAACCTTACCCTTTGTAGGGTGAATAACATGGTTAGTATTATCGCTAAGGCTGAGCGCAAAAGCAAATTTTTTATTGGCCACGATGTTGGCATCGAAAACTGGCCATGGAATAGATAACCTCACTGTTGCACTGCTTGCCCCGGTGTTAAACCTCACCAAAGTATCGAGTGTAAAATCTTTAGCAGCCAGGTGAATGGCATTTGTAAGTGTACCTGCCGAAAGTAAGGTGGCAATGGTATCGACATTATCTTTAATCTTTACATTAAAGGCTGTTGTAGGCGCATTATCTAAACTGATAATTAAAGGAATGGTAACCCCTGCCGGCCCAACCTGATAATTTGGCCCCTGCACAACAGTGTAAGTGCCTCCTCCCTGAAAAGTAAGGTAATGAATATCACTTTGTTTTAATAAATCGGAAGTATTGATAATAACCAGAATTGTAGATTTACCGCTGGCAATTTTGTTGCCTTTGCCCGGCGCCGATAGCTTTAAGGCAAAAACTACTTTCTTACCCAGATAGCGTTCGAGTACCGATCTGCGCACAATGGCTATACCTTCGGCATTATCGGTACCGTAAGTTACATTAATTACATTCGGGTATTCTACAGCTGCCGATGGCATGAGTACGGCGTTGGTTAAACCTCCGTTATTAATTAACTGGGTAACGGTATCGTTATTTAAGGTTAAACCTACCTGAAAAGCTTCTTCGGCCATACCCGAAAGGGATATTTTGAAGGGCACTTTTACAAACTGGTTATCCATGGTTACATTGCCTACCACAATCCCTTCGCCTGTAATGCTTTTACCAGCCGGATCAGGCAGTTTCAAATCTTCTATTTGCGATTCTTTGCATGAATAGGCACCAACAATGATGGTTAAACCTATTAACAGGGTGTATATAATTTTTTTCATTTTTGATATTTTTAAATGATCAGCAATTATTTTATTGATCTAACCAAACTCTTCCATCAAGCGCCCAGGTTTGTTTGTTGGCTATTTTTAACCAGTTAATTACCTGCACCGGTATATCAGCTGTTTGTGGCACCAATACCGCCAAGGTACTGGCAGAAGGCGGGCAGATTAAATCGTTGAAGTTCTCCCAAACGTATGCCCCCTGCAACTTGAAATCGCGCGCCTGTGATGAAAGATCGATCATTTTATCGCCGTTTCCATCAGTGGCAGGCCAGTAACCAACTAAATAGTTATAAGCCGGATGGCTTTGATCAATGGCGGTTTCGCAGGCATATTGCTGAATTACCCCATCAGGTACGCTTAACTTAAAGAAACGGATATCGGTTACGTATACATCGGGCTCTCCGTGTCCCTGGCCATTTAAATAACCCAGTTTAAGCGCATTTGAATTGGCCAATGAACCTGAAGCTGTAATTTCTACCTCGTTGTTAAAAGTACCATTGGTGTAGGTACGGATAAACCGCTGACTGCCGCGCTGCTCTAATTTTACTGAAAGATTTTCCCAGCGGCCCTGAATAAGATCGCCGCCTCTGCACTGCTTATAATCGCCATCTTTGGTACCCCTCCACTCAAAATACCAGTAACGGTCTTCGAGATAGATTACCCAGCCCACACTTGGGTGCCCGCTCGACCATTCGTTTCGTTTACCCAAAATGCTTGGCCAGAAAAACTGTTCTTTATTCTTCTTCACCTTAAGCTCAATGGTCATTTTGGTGGTATCGTCTATATTGTAAACGCTGGCATCGGTTGCCGCAATTTCAGCTCTGATATCCTGTCCAACCAGTTTTACAGTTTTACCCAGGTACCGGTTACCGGTAAATGGCTTTACCAATATCCTTTTCTGATAGCTTGCACTGCAATAGATTACAAATGCGTTATTGGCCGTTTTACTAAAAATAGTTTGATCGTCGGCATTTGGTGGGAGTGTAAATGCACCTCCATCACTCGAGGCAATTACCACCAGCCAATCTTCGTTTGCATAGTTTTTGCGTTTTTTTAAAGCAGCCATAATCTCTCCTACTCCACCATCAAATTTCTCGATGGCCGCTTTATAGGCAGGAAATGAATTATCGTAACCAGAAGCTATACCGGCTTTATCTACATCGGTAAAATGCCCCACCACTACCGAAGCAGTATCGGTATTGAGCTGGTTAATTACCGCAGCTTTTACCTGATCATCTCCCGCTACCAGATCGCTGATATCGGCACCGGCGGTTAAACTCTTAAACACTGCCGATGAGGTATAAGCAGCAATTTTAGTTTGCGGCCTGCTTTCTTTAATCCGCTTAAAAATGATGGGATAATTTTGCAGGTTATTATTGGTTAACGCATCGTCGTTTACCAGACTTTTGGATTTCTTTACCCCGGTTAGCATGTTTGCCCAATTGCTGGCATTCTGTGTAGCTTCCGGCTCGTTTAAAGCCACCCAACTGTAGATTGAAGTGGGTAGTAGGGCGGTAATATTTGGAATATTGGCCGCTGCAACCGATTGTCCCCTTGCACCATCAACAATCAGGTACAAAACTTTGCGGCTACCATACCTCACCTTGGTGGTATCGGTACCATCTTTAGTACCAAGTGTTCTATCGAAATCTTTGTTACAAGAAAATATGGCCGTTGTAATTATTGTGGCCATCAGCCCAATCAATAATTTATATTTTTTCATCATGCTCATCTTAATTTATATTTAACTGGGCTTATTCTATTGTTACTCTTACAA
Source organism: Pedobacter kyungheensis (assembly GCF_000812965.1). Classification (GTDB taxonomy): domain Bacteria; phylum Bacteroidota; class Bacteroidia; order Sphingobacteriales; family Sphingobacteriaceae; genus Pedobacter; species Pedobacter kyungheensis. The sequence goes on along the minus strand of NZ_JSYN01000025.1, from coordinate 47,703 downwards.
TGTTATTGTACGGCAGGTTATCGAAGCGGTAAAAACCACCAATCAGTAACAAGGCTTTTTTACCATCGGCAGATTTGGTTTCAATTACATCCGACAGGTTTCCGGAGAATGGACCGGTTGCATTATATCCTGGCGCCAGTAAACCTGCAGGTGTAAGCACCATAAAACCATTACGGGTTACATTATTGTATTTTTTAAAGCCACCGCCTACTACAATCAGGCCATTGGTAATTTGACGGGCAAAAGCCGGATAGCCACCTTCGAACGAACGTGCGTTGAACGATTCGTCTAAGCTTCCGTCTTCGTTAATCAAAGCCATGCCATTGGCAGGTTTGCCATTGTAACGGGTAAAGGTTCCGGTAATTAAATACTTATGTGTTGTGGCATTATAGGTAAGTGAACTGATGTAATTATCTACCCCGCTGCCAGGGTTAAAGCTTTGATCAACCGTTCCGTTGGCTGCCAACCTTAATATACGGCCGGCAGGTTGCCCATCGAAGGTGCTGAAACTACCAAAAACCATCAATTTTTCGAGATTGGCTGCATCGGTATGCATGTAGGTATCAATTGGTCCGTTGGCGCTTACCTTACCCTTGTTTGTTCCGGTATCGAAACGGAAGGTCTTATCTAAAGAGCCATCGAGGTTAAACCTCAATATCTGGCGGATTTCGGTACTATCCAGAATCACGGTATCGCGTGTAAAATCGTAATTATCTTTATCGTAAGTACGTTTTACATAGTACCTGAAATTACCTGTAGCCAATATTTTGCCCTGGTGCGGATAAATTCTGTTGATGAATTCGTTGGTACCCCCGTTAAATTTCGGGAACCATTTTTGGGTAACTGTATCGGTTAAAGTTGGTTTCTTTTTGGTTTGTATTTTAATGGTATCAATAGCACCGTTAGGGTACAAACTGGTAATATTGCTGATATTTTCGGTACGCTGACTGTAGCCGCTAAAACCACCTGCGATGATAAACCTGCCACCAATTTCGATTACTCTCGATAAAGAACCGTTTGCACCTCTACCCGTGCGGAAAGTACGGTCGTAATCGCCATCTAACGATGTTCTGGCAATGCGGTTAATGTTGGTAACAATCCCTTTGTTATCGTAGTTGTTAAAGCTGCCAATTACCAGCGCACGGCCATCCTGCATTTCGTAAAACTGGCTTACATAACCATTGGTACCTGCAGTTGCTTTCCAGGTAATGTCGTTTTTGATAATGCCTGTTACGGTAAACTGGGGGCCGAGGATTAACTGATCGCCAATGGCAATTGAAGTGATGCCTGTACTGCCGGCCTCAGGAACTTTAACGGTAATCTCACTTGCAGTTACACTTAATACCTGTGCTTTTTCACCGTTAAACATAAAGCTTAACTGATCTTTATAGGGTAAAAGTCCGGTAGCTTTAACAGTTACCGTTGTACCTACAATACCTTCGGCAGGTACCGGAAGTAAAGTCTGACTTATGCCTATACCCAAAGCTGCCTTTCCATCGGCATAGGGATCGCTACCCAATTCTTCTTCTTTTTTACACCCCTGAATAACTAGGGAGCAAAGAAAAAATACGATTAGCATGTATTTTATTTTTTTCATGTTTTGTTCTTTTAAAATGATAACAGGCTAATTATTTGTTAGTTGGTGTTAAACCGGTATTGTATACATCGTTAAAAAACTCGTAGAGGCTAAAGCCGAGATAAGAACCCTGGTAGCGCAAACTGTGCACCATACCGTTGGTAGGTTTGATATCTGATGATGCTACATAGCTGATGTACCAATTGTCGTTCGGTTTTGAAATATCAGGTATGTATGAAAACACCAACTGCCTGTAACCAATGTACTTAATCCCGTTGGCACTGTTATAAACCACTCCAATGTTCGATACATCATTGTTGTAATCGTAATGAAGGGCACCCGGATAAATGCTTTTTAAATCCATATCTATCTGCGGATAATCTTTTAATGCATTTACTCCTTTAAACATGTAGCGCTGCAGGTATTTGCGCCAAATTTGCGGACTAATCTGATCAAGCGTTTTTACGGTATCCTTTCCGGCTTCGTAAAGCATTTGGTTTAAGGAAAGTAACCTTGGATTTTTATTCCTGTCGTTGGTATGGATATCGCCGATGGTCCTTTTAATTACATCATCGTCGAAAGCAAAAAACGTAAAATCTTCTTTGCTAAACTGATCTTCCATACTGGCCAGCTTAACAATTTGCGCTACGGTATCGAAGGGAACTTTTTTATCTTTCAGGTATTGCAGCATACTGCCCTGGTAATTGGGATTGGCCCTGCCGCCATCTATATAATATTCGTCACGTTTACAAGCGTTTAACAAGAGTAAAAGTGCCGCACCTATCATCATTAGCTTTTTCATATCTTCTTCTTAATCTTTTAAATCAAATTAATTACCGCCATTAACCCAGTACTCGTTCAGTACCATAAAGGGGTTGTTATTTAAAGCACTTGAGTTTATTGGCCAGGTCCAGGCGCCACGGCTAAATTTATCGGCTGTAAGTACGTTGTAGGACCACTGGTTGCTTAAAATTCTTTTGGTACGTACGAGATCGAAATAATGGTGACCTTCGCCAATCAGCTCTCTCGATCTTTCGTAAAAGATAAAATCTTTAAGGGCTGAGCCACCACCGCCAACATATTTAGAAGCCTGCGCACGGTCTCTAACCATATTTAACAATTTGATAGATTCTGTATCTTCGCCCAAATCGGCCAGTGCTTCGGCTGCAAGCAATATTTCGCCACCATACCTAAAAACCATAAAGGTGTTATCGGGGTTGGCATCTTCCTCGCCTGTAGAGAAGGAGTTCTGTGCAAACTTCAGCATCATGAATTTTCCGTTATCGGCAAAAATATCTTCGTTAAACCAGCTGGTAATCCGCTTGTCGCTACCATCCTGAAAAAGTTTTTGCATGTACTCTCCACGGTAGTAAGCAAAACTTACGCGGTGGGTGTACTCTGGTCTTTTGTACGGATAGTGCAAAAACATATCTGCAATCGGGGCAATATTTGCATTTGCATCGCCATAGTTAATACTACGATAAAACTCAAATAAGCTTTCATCCGAACGGCCTTTTACCACGGTTGCCCACTCATTAATTGGCAACAGGCGGTAGGCGTTGCTCGCAATCAGTTCTTTACCTAAATCGGCTGTTTCCTGGTAGTATTTCTGGGCATTGTTGGGATCGAAACCTGCGTTCCACATGTTCATTTCCATCATCAATGCTACAATACTGCCTCTGCTGGCGCGTACACCTTTTAAAGAAGGGTCGGTGTATGTCCAGGCGATATTATTTTTATGTGTTTTTAAATCGGCGATGCATTTATTCAACACCGAAACAAAGTTTTCTCTGGGCTGGGCGGCAGAGTGAAAGGCATCGGTATAATACACCACGTTGCCATATAAACGCACCATGGTGAAATAGCTTAACGAGCGGATAAATGCTGCTTCGGCCTTGAAAGAATTTTTCTCAGTTTCTGATACACCCGGAATGCCTTCATCCAATTTGGCAATTAAGATATTTGCCCCCTGAATGGCTTGATAATAGGCAGTCCAATCGGTAATGCGGCCAAAGTTGTAGAAATCCCATGGGCGACCGCCGGAAATTAAAAATAAGAGGTTGTTTTTACCTAAAATCTCTACAAACTCGCGGGCTGGTGCTAAATCAGACTGACTTTCGTACAATACTTCGCCCGAGCGATACTCGCCAGTGGCACCAACAAAGTGTGTTTCGTTGTACTTGCCAAAAACAATACGCGATAAATTGTAAATGTTGGCCACTACATCTTCTTTCGACTGGAAGAAATTGTTTCCGGTTAATTTATCGAGCGGCTGTACATCTAAAAACTTTTTACAGGAAGGCAGACAGAAGGTCGCCGCTATAATTATAGTATAAATGATAACTTTTTTCATAATAATATTGATTAGTTGCCTGTATTAAGTTCTAAGTTTAAACCAAGGTTATAAGTACGCGGTACAGGGTATCCGTTTGAAATATCGCGACCTAATGTGGTTACGTTCTCGGGGTTAGGACCACTGTATTTAGAAAAGGTAACCAGGTTGTTGGTAGAAGCGTAAATACGCAATTGGTTAAGACCGAACCTTCTGATCCACTTTTTATCGAACATATAAGAAAGGGTTACGTTACTCACTTTCAAATAGCTTCCGCTTTCCTGCCAAAGGGTTTGATCGGCACGCAAAGGCTGAATCTGATCGAAACGGGCATAATCATAAGGGTAAGGATATTTAGCTACATCGCCCGGTGCTCTCCAGATATCCAGATCGTTTAATGGCACTACCGAGGTTTGCGAGAAAGGGTTACGCATAATGGCAATTCTATCTGCAAGGGCATTGTTTAAGATGGTTCTGTCGGCAGTGTAAGTTGCATACACGTTTAAACCCCAGTTTTTATACCTGATATTGGCCGATAAACCACCTGTAACCAAAGGTTGTGAGTTACCGGTAATTTCGTAATCGCGGTTATCTAAAATATAATCGCCGTTTACATCTTTAATAATCGGATCGCCACCTAAGAAAAACTGGCCATTGCTCTGATACCTTTTTCCGGTAACCGGATCTACCGGCACATCTGCATCGGTACGGTAAACGCCCTGGTTAATTCTTAAATAGTTAGACAGGGTGTTTCTACCCACACGGAAAACGTTGTGTTGTAAGTAACCCGAACCATCGAACCTGATATACTGGCCATTATATTCGGCCGGAAGTTTTAACAATACATCGCGGTTTAAGGCTCCGTTTACCGATACCGAAATATCAAGATCTTTGCTTACTACAGGCCTGAAAGTCACCATCAACTCGCTACCGTAATTGGCAATACCCAAATCGTTACTGGCCAGCTTACCAAAGCCTGTAGTATTCGATAAAAACCTATCAAAAAGTAGGTTATCAACCTTTTTGTAATAGGTATCGAAGTTTAGCGATAACCTGTCGTTAAACAAACCTAAATCGAAACCCAGGTTATATTGGGTAGTGGTAGTTGGTTTAAGGTTCGGATTCGGAACCAAATCGTAATTGATACCAATAGTAGGATTGTTGTTAAAATTGCCATTGAGGTTATAAATACCGTAAATACTTTGCAGGTTGCCGGTAGGTACAATGTTTTGACCCCAGGTTAACCTTAAACTACCGTACGATAGCCATTTTAAATCGGTTAACCAGTTTTCTCTGTTAAAGTTCCACCTTAAACCTACTGATGGGTTTTTAGAATAAGGGTTCTCCAATCCGCTTGATGAAGTACCATCCAAACGGTATGAAAACTCTGCCACATATTTTTTATCGTAATCGTAAGAAAGCGATCCGGCAAATGATGCAATGGTTGCATTTCTGTAATTGCTTAATACACCACCACCTCTTGAGTTATAGGCATCGTAACCTGTTGGGCCCTGTAGCTGATCGTTAGGTAATCTTTCCTGACGGGTAATACCAGCCTGTGCACCTTGCTTATAAATCTCGTTAAAAGTGTTTACAAAAATATTGTGTTTTTCGCCAAAGGTTTTGGCATAGGTAATACCATTACGGTTGTATAACTGAAAGTTTCTGCCCACGTAATCGTATAGTTTGGCATACTGGCCATTGGCAGCCGCCGGTGTAAAGGTAGATTCGGTATCGGAAGTATAATCGTAACTTAAGGTAGAAGAAGCGGCCAAACCAGGTATAAATTCATAACGTGCTTCTACGTTGGTGCGTAAGTTCCGTGAGTTGTTATCGTTTAAGGTTTGCAAAGCCGATAATACACCGCCCGAAGCCTGATAGAAAGAAGGTGGAGGTAATAAGGTAGACGCCTGCCCATTAGCCGCAACACCCGATTGCAATAAACCAACACCATTACCTTTATTTTGCTTACCTACCGAACCATTAATGAAACCAAAGAACCTGAATTTCTCGTTTGGTTTAAACTCCATGTTCATGTTCAGGTTATAGCGATCGTAACCTGTATTTTTAATTACCCCTTTTTCGGTATAGTAACCTACGTTGGCTTTATAATTAAAAGTAGGATCGCCGCCATCTAAGGCCAAATTATGACTCTGGTTGTAAGTGGTTTGGTAAAATACGCTCTGCCAGTCGGTAGAATTATTCCAATAGGCATTTAAACTATCGGCCAGAAAAGGTGTGTTTGAAATGTTACGGATATCGTTTACGTTTTGTGCGTTAAGGATAATCTGCTGGATTTTTAGCGAACGCTCCGAATTTCCGCCCAAAGTTTCGCGTAATTTTGGTGGTGTATTAACGAAAGCGTTGGTTACGTATCTGATGCGTGGCACTTTAGAGTTACCTCTTTTGGTGGTGATGATAATTACACCGTAAGCACCGCGCGAGCCATACATTGAAGTAGCCTGGGCATCTTTCAGGATCTGGATATTCTCGATATCTTCCTGAGGGATTAATGAAAGCGGACTAACTCCGGGTCCCTGGCTCTGAAAGCCAAACTCGGCTGCTTTATCAGCATCCAATGGCACACCATCAATAATGTACAGAGGCGATGTAGGTTGCAGAAACGATTCGTTACCGCTACCCGAAATACTTAAGCTCGAAAGACCACGCACCTGTACAGACCCCCTGAAACCAGGTGCACCGGTATTGTTCTGGATGTTTAAACCCGGAACTTTACCTTGTAAAAGCTGCTCGACGTTTGATACCGGAATATCCTGAACTTCTTTGGCCTGGATTAAAGTGGCCGAACCGGTAGTGGTTTCTTTGGTTCTTTTTTGGTAAGCCACAATAATTACCTCATCAAGCGCCTTGCGGTCTTCGCTAATGGTTACGGTAATATTAGTTGCGCCGGTTATTTTGGTTTTTGTGGTATTAAAACCTAAAAATTTAAATACAAGCGTTCCGCCAACCGGCACATTTACCGTAAACTGGCCTTTGCCGTTGGTTTGGGTTAAACCTTTGTTTGTTGCTTCTAAAATTACAGAAACCCCGGGTACCCCCTGCTTGGTCTCTTTATCCACCACGGTACCATTCACAATAATATTTTTTTCTTGCGAATAAGCACTTGTGCCTAACATTATGCATACGATGAGTAATGCATAAAAAAGTATATTTCTTCTCATAATATTAGCTTTAAATGTTGCCTACTCGCCGGCAAATTTTGGGTTATCTGTTTTAAAGTGAAATACAATTTCCCAGTCGCCTGCCCTGTAAATGGCAAAATCGACACCGAAGTTGGCAATGGTACGCCCACCACCAAATGCAGCTCTCGAGTAGCTTAGTTCGGCCTTTGCCCTCGAACCACCAGTGGCATACGAGGTTGGTATCTCTACCAGCGGAATGGGATAAGCTACATCGTACTGCACGTACTTATCGGTTTTCTGCATGTTAAAACCATGGATCATTTTATCCCAAACGGTTTCGTTAAAAAAGGCTGGGTTAATTTCTACCGAATCTTTATTTAAAGCTTTAATTCGCAGGGAGTGGCCATTGCCACCTGTAAACGGACGGATGTAAACCACCACATCTTTCTGATCGTTGTTGCTTACCAGGTTTTTATTGCTGTTGGCACCAATCACATTGTTTAAATAAGGGCGGATATAATCCCTTAGTTTTTTATCGAGTGGAAATTTAGGGTCAGGGGCAGGCAAGCCTGTGTAAGCATTAAAATCATTAGAAGGCTCGTAAGGACGCTCTCTGAAAGGCCTGATCTGAAAATCTTTAATTAACCGCTCGCCACCTGTGTTTTTAACTTTCACATCAAAAAAACGGGTATCCTGCGAAAAGTTAGTACTATCTGAAGGCCTCGGTGTAATGAGCTGGTTGGTAGCCGATGCCCATAGAATGAACTGCCCTGAGGAACGAATTTCTAAGAGTGAATGCTCTTCAAGTTTCCTTTTGGCTTCAATTTCGGCCAGGCTTTTTTCTAAACCGGTATAAGGAGCAGTCCAAACGTAAGTTGGTACCTTTTGAAAAATATCGCTCACAGGCCTTCCATCCCCAAACCTTGCATTAACAATTTCGAAAGTGATGGGAGCCGTCGAGTTGTCGCCGTTAAAGCCACCTATTAAATTATTACGGCCAATAATCGGCTCGAGAATTTTATTGCTAAAATTTACATTGTTACTTAAGTAATCTTTTTCGTCAGGCAAATTGTACAGTTTTTTACATCCGCTAAAAACAACCAGCGCAAACGCTACAAAAAGATGTTCCTTTTTTATGATCGACTTCATAAGTTTTTCTAATTTATTTTTTCCGTACTCCATCAGCTATTTCGTTTTATTAATTGTCCATTCTGCCAGCTGGAATACGCCACCGCTTCTTAATTCGGTAATATTTATCCTGTAATACTGATAGGCAACGGTATTGGTACACCTGAATACTTTCTGCTGGTACCTTTCTTCGAAGAAAAAGTTCGAAACACGGTGCAACTCAGTCCAGTTTACACCATCCTGTGAGCCTTCGTAAGTCCAGGCTTTCGGATCTCTTTCTACCGCATCGTTAGCTGATGTTAAGGTATAAACCGACGATACTTCTGGTGTTTTAAGCTTAAACTGCATGGTTAAAAAGCCATTTAAATCGCATAAAAACTTAGTATGGTCATCGCCATCAATTACTTTTTTAGAGTTCTCGCCACTGGTTGGTCCACCGCCATTTTCGCGGTTGGTAGAAAAAGTTCCACCTACGGTAACCATTAAGTTTGGCGGTGGTGGTACAAAGGTTAAACGGGTAACAAAGCCATCGAAACCGAAAAGGTGATCGGGGCTGATAACATGCACAATGCCGTTTTTGGTACGGATATTATTGGAAGCAGTTGTACTGGTAGACCAGTTTCTGATAAACTTGCTTTTTTTGGTATTGCTGAATTCGATTACTTCAGGGCCTGCGCCTACCTGCCCTGATGCCGATCCTTTTACCGATTTGGCATGCATGGGGTAAGCCACTTTTACACTGGTTAAATTTAAACCATCCTGCAGTTTTAAAGAATCGGTTGGTTTTACCCCTCTGATGATGTAGTAGGAAATCATCGTATCCAACTGTACACCGTCAATATTGGATAAGAATAAAGGATCTTTATCCGATTGTTTTCTTAAGGTGTTTAAGTTGCGTAAAGCCAGCTGAAAGCTTGGGTTGGTAACTGCAAACAAAGTTACATTACTATCGGTAAGTGTCTTTTTCAGCCCCATCCGATCAACCGCCACAATAAGCGAATCGTAAACACCGGGTTTGCTTTTTAAATATTCGTATATATTTCCTGAAAACGGCGCAGTTTCATCGGCAGCATCGTAATAACCGCCGTTCTTTTTACAAGCCGAATACACCAGGGTGAGCAATAACAGCATGGTTAGGGCTCCTGCATATTTTACAAATTTTTTCATCTGATTATATTTTAATGGTGATGAAGCCATCATGAGCTTAATCATTTCGCCGCGCGATTTAGAAGCTGATGATGGTTTCATTTCTTTATTGTTTAGCGCCAGTAAGTGTTTTGTGTTAATAAATTATTCTGCAACAAAAGCCTACGTGATATTGGCCAGTAAATGCCGCCTGAGTTGATCAGGTTCATGAATTTGGCATCATTCTGCCTGATTTTATTGTAGCGGATCAAATCGTACCAGCGCTGTCCTTCTCCCATCAGCTCGCGATGCCTTTCTTCAAAAATCATTTTCAGGATATCAACCTTGGTTAAATCTATTGTCACCTCTGTTCCTGATGTTACCCTTCTGTTCATTACCTGCAGCAATTCGTTTTTAGCTCCTTCCTGATCGCCAAGTACTGATAAGGCTTCGGCACGCAAAAGCACAACATCTTCTAAGCGGGTAAAAATTAAAGCACTGGTAAAGTACCTGAAGTTGGGATCGGTACCGCCGCCCTGAATTACTTTTATTTTACTGAAAATGGGGTACTTACCGTTTAAATTGGTGAAATACCGGTCGAACTTCGATTGACCTAAAGTATCAATGGCAAAACGTTCATCTTTTGGCAGGTTGAAATACTTTAAAATTGAATCCTTTGGTAAATAAATATCCGGAATGGCTTTGGTAATAATGGGTTCGGCCAGTGTTAATTCTTCAATGTGGCCGGTTGATGAACCATCGATGTGGCCGTAATCAGAGTTAAAGCCAAACATCTGCCTGAAGTTTTTATTGTAGAAAAAACCGTTCGAATTGCTTAAATCAGTTACTGAAGTAAAACCGCCGCCACTTTTACCATAGTTATCTTCTACAAATTTGGCATACTTGGCCACATTCGAGTAGTCGGCTGTCCAGGCGGCAACATGCGCTAAAACAGCATAGGCTGTAACTTTTGTAGCCAGTGCACCACCCCAACGGGTCCTGTCTTCATTGTAATAATTGCTGGGTTGCTGAATATCGCCTCCACTGTAAATGTATGGCAGATCGGCAGCAGCCTTTAACATTTCGCTTTCTACCCATGCCAGAATTTTAGCCTGACTTTCGCGTGGTTTGTTTTCAAATACACCTTCGTTCGAAGAAATAATAAAAGGTACATCGCCCCAGATGCGCACCATATAGAAATAGGCAAAAGCCCTTAAAAATCTGGCTTGAGCCACATCTACCGTCATGTTGTTATCCGAATAACGTTTATCGGTAGCTTTTACATGGGCTACGTTTTCCATAAAAACATTAGCACCGTTTACAATGGCATAAAACCTGGTCCAATCAGAAAGCGATTCTACCACAGGATATGATGCATTTAAATTGTTGCTGATAATGGCCTTCAGATCTTGCCTTTTCGGACTGGTAAACTCTGCGGTTCTTACATCGCCATAAATCCAGTGGCCATTGTTATCTGATAGTGCCGCACGGGTAAGCGCGTAAACGCCCATAATACCTGCCCTTGCATCTTCAACCGTGTTCCACATGTTTTTCTCGCCCACAACCCGGGTCGAATCGGTTTCGAGGGCTTTATTACAACCCGATAAAACCACTACAGCCAGCAGAAATGTGTATAATATATTCTTCATCATTGTTGATGTTTTGTTCGTATTGCTTTCCATATTATAATTCCATTTTAACACCCAGGGTATACGTTCTTGGTATAGGCTGACCATAGCCGGTATCAATACCATCGTAACTTACCAGCTCGGGGTCTTGCCCGGTATAAGGGGTAATTACAAATACATTGTTAACCGATCCGTACACAAAAAGCTTGTTGATTTTGATGTTCTTCTTTTTCAATACGGCACCTAAATCGTATCCCAGCGATACAGATCTCAGTTTCAGGAATGAAGCATTTTCTAAAAACAAATCCTGATCGGTGCGGTAAGGGATTACAGTACTCCATGGATTGTACAGCGGGTATTTGCTGTAATCGCCTCTTTTTTCCCAGAAAGTAATTTCTTTTACCGACGATACATCGGTATTGCCTTCACGGTTTACAAAATCAAAACGGTTGGCCATATCCTGGTTAATCAGTTTGCGGCCCAGGTTGAAATACAGGTTTGTACCTAAGCTCCAGTTACCGTAGGTAAACGAGTTATCGAAACCACCCGATAAAACCGGTAGCGAATGACCTTTTAATACTTTATCTCTTTCGTCGATAATGTTATCGCCATTCTGATCTTTCCAGCGCGGATCGCCTGCTTTTAATGGCGTACCATTATATTTTAAAGGCTGACCATTTACTACAGGTACCTGGTTGTTGGCGGTGTAAATGCCTTCGTTTTCCAATAACCAATACTGATCTACCGGCTGACCAACTTTTAAGAATCTGTTGCCAATGATAATTTCATTTAAACCTCTTGGCAATGCGGTTAATTTATTGCTGTTGTGGTTCAGGTTGAGGGCCGAATTCCACGAGAATTTGCTGTTTGCAATTACCAAAGCGCTGATGGTTAAATCAACCCCGGTATTGCTCATGTTCAGGCCACTTTCTATCGATTGTTTGTAACCGTACTCGGCGTATGACGGGATGCCCAGCAACTGGTTTCTCTCTGCTTTGGTATAAAAATCGGCCGATACATGCAGGCGGTTTTTAAGCATCGCTACATCTACCCCAATATTTAACTGATCAGAGTACGACCATGGCACGTTATACCCTACCCAACCAAAAGAGTAAGGCCTGGTTAGTACACCAATAGCATTGTAGCCCGGTACTGTTAAGTTTCCTGTATACCCAACCGATGCGGTATATTGTGGCCCCTGCGCATAGTTATCGTAGGTAAAAGTTCTGCCCATTCTGCCTGCGCTGGCACGTAGTACCAGATCATCAACCCCTTTGTTATCTTTTAACAAATCATTTTTAATGTTCCAGGCTGCAGAAAGTACCGGCGAGTAAAACCAGCGTTTGGTGGGTTGCGCGTTCGATGAACCATCTAAGCGTAAAGTACCCGAAACGAAATATTTATCGTTATAGGTGTAATTTACCTTGCCATAGAATGATAGCAGGTTATCGGCTGTTTTATCTAAAAACCGGTATGTAAGTTCTCTCGGGAAGGCAACCGGCGTTAAATAACCACCGTTATCTGATCCATCGTCATTTTTTGGTTTAGAATCAAGCAGGTTAATTTTAATATAATCGTTGGCACCTTTATAAGCATAAGCATTGTTATACTTGTAAATATCCCAGATCATCGATTGGCCCAACTCAAAATGAAAATCGTGTACGTTCTTCAGGTTCAAATCGTACGTGGCCTTATTATCCATCATTAAACGCTGGTTAAAGCCGTAATAGTTAGAAGCGTAGCTATTTCCCTGTAACAGCGTACGGGCATAAAAAATATCGCGGTAGCCTTCGTTATAATCGACATTAAACGATGAGCTTATTTTAAATTTACCCAGCGTACCTACCAGTTTGGCAAAACCCTGGATACTATTGGTTTTATTATCGTCAAAACCTTTGCTGTACTCGTTCAGGTAACTGGCATAATAATCTTTATTGGGTGCCAGTGGCGCACTTAAATCAGGGAAATAATTAATCTGTGCAAAGCGATCTCTTAAAGTCCTGTTGCGCGTACGGTTTAAACGGTTACCATTAATCATTGCAGAGAACAATAACCATTTAACTGGTTTCATGTTGATGTTAAACATGGCACTGTAACGGTCTAAACCAGTTCCATCTGCTACACCATCGCTTTTGGTATTACCCAGCGAGAACCTGAAACTTGCCCTGTCCGAGCCTCCCGTCAGGCCTAAATTAATGCCGTAAACCAGTGCATTTTTATAATATAAATCGGTCCAGTCTGATTTACCGCTATAGACATTATTTAACGAGTCGCTCAGATAAACCGGGTAAGCTTCATCGTCAGAATACCGGCCATTTGTGGTATAAATATCGTAAAAGCGCTGTCTGAATGTATTTTCGTACTTACCATTAATGGTATTCACGGTTGGCTTTTGCGCCATACCGATGTACGAGTTAAAGCTGATGCTGCGCGCAATGCCATCAGGTGTTTTAGATTTAAGGAGGATTACACCATTTACACCTCTTGGCCCGTAAATAGCCGTACTGGCTAAATCGCTTAATACTTCTACCGATGCGATATTGTTAATATCGATGGTACTGAGCAAATTGGTGGCTGGCCCAATCCTGTTGAAATCGTACTGCTGGATATCAAAAGCGAATGGATGTTCGCCAATAAGTGGAATTCCATCCAGCACAACCAAAGGCTGCGAAGCATATACATCCTTTTTAGATAAGAGCGGCATAGGAGCTCCCCTTAAAAACATGTTTTGTATGGTACCCGGTTCGCCCGATGGTTCCTGAACATACAAGCCAGCATAATTACCCTTTAAATTTTGCTGTAAGGTAATGGCCGGAAAAAGCGATAAATCTTTTGTGCTTTTCTGTACGCCACCTGATAACTTGTTATAAAGTGTTTTTTGCTTAATCTGTTTTAAGCTGTCTTTTCTCAATGAATCTTTTAAGGAAACGAATTTAATTTTTGTCGTATCCTGAAACAGAAAGTGTTTAATTGCTAAGCCTTTATGCATTTTATCAGCGCCAGCAAAAACTGGTAAAACGTTTAACGTAAACGCTGCAAAAAAGCCAAGGCACGCCCATAAGTATCGCATAGTTAATGGATCTTTAATTGGTAAAAAAAATGATTTGCTAAAACTTAATTTCTAGGAAACGGCAAGAAAGGTCTCAGGTTACAAAGACTGGTAGTTGGGTAGTAAAGGTTAGTAATTCTCATATAATTAGTATTTGGTTAAATCAAATATATATAATACTAAAACGTTTTAATATTGAATTGTCATTTTTATGAAATTTTTATAAAACAAGCCTATAATATTTAATTATTTTAAAATAATTGTCGAATAGACAGATAAAAAATTAAATATTAATAAAAAATGTTAATATTTTAACATCCTATAAAACAGCGTTTAACGAAAAAACAGGGCTTCGGGTACAATAAAACAGACGCTTTTTAGTTGCAAAATCCGGAACTAGTTAAACGTTTTAGCAAAAAGTGATATTTATATACTATTTCACATTAGTGTTAAGCTTCTGTAAAAGATTTGATAAAACATCGCGATTATGTTACCCGATGGGAAAGATAAAACCCATAAATGAGAATCGGGTTGGATTGAATTATCTTTCGGTAGCTACCCGGTAAGTCGGATCTTCGATAATATTAACCTGAATAATTTTATCGGCATTTTTTAACATCCTTTTACAGTCGTCGCTCAGGTGCCTTAACTGTAATTTTTTATCGGCAGCCTGGTATTTTTCGGTTAGCTTGTTTAAAGCATCGATACCTGACATATCGAAAATCCTGCTGTGCTTAAAATCAATCGTTATATTTTCAGGATCGTGAGCCACATCAAATAAGGCATTGAAATTGGCTACCGAACCAAAAAACAAGGGTCCAAACAATTCGTAATGCTTTACGCCCTTTTCATCTACATACTGGTTTGCCTTGATGCGCTTAGAACTTTCCCAGGCAAATACCAGTGCCGAAATAATTACCCCTACCAATACCGCCAGCGCCAGGTTATGCAGCCAAATGGTAATTGCTGCTACCAAAATACCGATTACAATATCCTGCTTGGGCATTTTGTTAATTACTTTAAAGCTCATCCACTCAAATGTTCCAATGGCAACCATCATCATTACCCCTACCAGCGCAGCCATAGGCACGCGGTCTATAACCGGGGCCCCGATTAAAATAATCAGCAAAATGGTTAGCGCCGCCACAATACCCGATAAGCGGGCCCTCGCCCCTGCCGAAAGATTAACCAGGGTTTGTGCTATCATCGGGCAGCCGCCCATGCCCGTAAAAAAACCATTTAAAATATTGGCTACACCTTGCGCTATGCTTTCGCGGTTCCTGTTGCCCTTGCTTTCGGTAATTTCATCAACCAGGTTTAGGGTAAGTAAGCCCTCGGTTAAGCCTACACCCGCCATAATAAGCGAATAAGGGAAAATAATTTGAAGCATTTCGAGGTTTAAGGGCACACTTGGGATATGAAAAGGCGGAAAACCACCCGCTACAGAAGCAATATCGCTAACCAGTTTGGTTGGAATACCAAAACCCAATACAATAATAAAAACAGTAATAATGGCCACTAACGATGCCGGTACTGCTTTGGTTACTTTAGGCAAAAAGATAACAATGACTACGGTTAACAGCACCAAAGCCAGCATAGTATATAAAGGTGTGCCGCTTAACCATACTTCGGTGCCATTAACCACGGTTTTAAACTGCTGCAATTGCGACATGAAAATAATTACAGCCAAACCGTTTACAAAACCGAACATTACCGGTTGTGGCACCAGCCTTACAAATTTACCCAGCCTGAACAGGCCAACTAAAATCTGAATTACACCGGCCAGGGCCACCGCAGCAAAAACATATTCAATGCCTTGCATTTTCATTAAAGCAATGAGCACAATTACAGTTGCCCCTGCCCCACCAGAAACCAAACCGGGCCGGCCGCCCAATATGGCAGTAACCAGGCCCATAATAAAGGCTGCATATAAACCTGTTAGGGGCGGAAAGCCCGCCAGTATGGCAAACGACAATGATTCGGGAATCATGGTCATGGCTACGGTTAAACCCGCAAGAATTTCGGTACGATAGTTAATTTTTTTTGAAAAGTCGAAAAGTTGCAGGTAGGGTTTCATAAAGGAATAAAGGATAAGCAGCTGCAAATATCCGATTTTCCTCCAAATTAAGGCGCAATGTGCTTATGGGTTGTGGATAAGTTGACCCGGCTGCTCTTCCTCTTTAAGCACATAACAGCTTTTATCGTGATCTGCATTGCCCGATATGGGGTTAATGCGGTGCTGAAAATTACTGCCCCATATTTCTAGAGCCTTAAAAACATCGCTCAGTTTTTCGCCCGATTCGGTAAAGGCATATTCAACCCGGGGTGGTACCACCGGATAAATGGTACGCGCAATTACCTGGTCTTCTTCC
Organism: Pedobacter kyungheensis; assembly: GCF_000812965.1. Taxonomy (GTDB): domain Bacteria; phylum Bacteroidota; class Bacteroidia; order Sphingobacteriales; family Sphingobacteriaceae; genus Pedobacter; species Pedobacter kyungheensis. The sequence goes on along the minus strand of NZ_JSYN01000025.1, from coordinate 31,350 downwards.
AGTTCGCGCAGCTGTTGGGTAAGCATTTTTTCGGTAATGCCCGTAACACTTCGGTGAAGCTCTCCATACCGCTTTGGCCCGGTTAACAAACGGTTTAAAATGGTGAGTTTCCACTTCCCGCCAATTACATTCAGGGCAGCTTCCATGGAGCAGGTATAATAGGCTTGTCTTTTCTTTGTCATATAAATTTTGCTACAGGTATTTTAAAGAAAGCGGGGGCATTTCTTACAAAAAAGTACGTACCGAACCAAAAAGTACCTACTTGATGGACATGGCAATTTACCGTCTCTTTGAGCCATTAAAACATAAAGATATGAAAAAATTAGCAGGTAAAACCGCAATCATCACAGGAGGAAACAGCGGTATAGGTTTCGCAACAGCTAAAGACTTTTTAGCTCAGGGAGCCAAAGTAATCATCACCGGACGTAACGAGCAATCAGTAAATACAGCAGTGGCTGAACTTGGTGAAAATGCCTATGGTATCATTTCAGATAGCGGACAAATGGAGCAAGTAAGTAAACTGGCCGGGCAGGTAAAAGCCATTAGTCCAACAATTGATATTGTAGTGATCAATGCCGGTGTTGGCAAATTTGATGCCCTGGCCAACATGAGCGAAGTAACTTTTGATGAAATCATGAACATCAATTTCAAAGGTGCCTATTTCAGCTTGCAACAGGTATTGCCTTTAATTAATGACGGTGGTTCTATTGTATTAAACACCTCTATAAATGCACACATAGGTATGGCAGGGGCCACAGTTTATGCCGCCAGTAAAGCAGCCTTATTAACATTGGCTAAAAATTTATCGGCAGAATTAACCCACCGCAGAATCAGGGTAAATGCAGTAAGCCCTGGCCCCGTAGTTACGCCATTACACAGCACCGATAAACTTGGCCTATCAGCAGAAGATTTAAAAAATATGGGCGATAACCTTACCCAAAAAATTCCGGTGGGCAGATTTGGAAAGGCCGACGAAATTGCCAAAACCATTACTTTCCTCGCTTCAGATGATTCTACCTTTATTTTAGGCGCAGAACTGATTGCCGATGGCGGGATGTATAACCTATAAAAGAAAAGATTGAATTTTGAATACCTGAGTGATAAAATAACCAAACTCATCATAAAAGCCATGTAAGCCTGATCGCGCTTATATGGCTTTTATGTTTAATAATACTTTGTAATATTTATTGTTTATCAATAAAATATTATTGATATTTGATAGCGTCAATCAGAAATATCAATTAAAATGAAAACAGCAACCGAAAAGATCCTCAACATTATGCTGGTTTTAACCTGGATTGCCTTCATTGGCCTCATGGTAGAAGCCGGTATCATTCTGGTTTCTTATGTGATCACCTGCATTAAACCCGAAATCACTAAAAACCTTTATCTGGGTGCAGATTTATATAAAATGATGCAACTGGGCTTCTGGAACTACAGCATTAAAGTGTATTTTATGTTTTCTTTACTTGGCATGAAAGCTTTTATTGCTTTTCTGGTGATAAAAACCCTCTCAAAGGTTAACTTAGCCAATCCATTTACGGCAAATGTATCGCAACGCATTGCTTTAATTGGTTATGTGCTGCTCGCCACCTGGTTTGTTTCGCTGTTAAACCATATCCATGCCAATTGGTTATTGAAACAAAGGGGCGAACCTGAGGTTGATTACGCTGCCGTAGAATTTTTATTTATTGCCGGACTGGTGTTTATTATTTCGCAGATTTTTAAACGCGGAGTAGAACTACAGGCCGAAAACGAACTGACTGTATAATTATGCCGATTACCGTAAACTTAGATGTGATGATGGCCAAACGAAAAATGTCGTTGAACGAACTTTCGGGCAAGGTTGATTTAACATTGGCCAACCTATCTATCCTTAAAACCGGAAAAGCAAAGGCTATCCGGTTCAGCACCTTAGAAGCTATTTGCAAAGCATTGGATTGCCAACCCGGCGATTTACTGGAATATACCAGTGAATAATTATCTTTAATTGGTTCCCACGCCTTCCACCTTCCAATCTGCATCATCTTTGTTACATTCACTCAAACGATTGCGTTAAAAAAGCTTTTTATTCTATGATTTACAATTTGTTAACTTGTAGATTATGAAGTTTTCTCTATTTATTTTAACCCTGTTAACCGCTGCAACGGTTAATGCTCAGGATGCCAGCCTGGCCATCCAAAAAGTGCCCAAATTAAGTACCGAAGCAACTGCTGCCCAATGGGCAAATGTGCCTGCCGGATTAAACCTAAGCTTTGCAAGCAGTAACCAACGCTTTGCCCGCGAAGTTCCGCCAACGGTAAACAACAGCAAAAGCTGGACTTTTAATGGCTGGAAAGGCGAAAGCCTGAATACGCAATTCCTGATCTGGACAAAAGGAACTGCAACGGTAAGTTTAAATGTAACCGACTTAAAAAGCGCTGAAGGCAATACCATCAAAAAAGAAAACCTATCGGCCGGTTTTATTCAATATGTCATAACCGATGAGTTTAAAAATGGTTGCGGTTACCGCAAATCGAAAGATTTTGATTCATCGTATGTTGCCGACCTCATCGACACCAAAACCAAAGCGATTACCTTAACACCGAACAGTACTCAACCTGTTTGGCTTACGGTAAAAGTTCCGCAAGGAACAAAAGCAGGCACTTATAAAGGCAGTGTAAGTATTAATGGCGATAAAGCCAGCAGCCTCGAAATTTCGTTACGCGTAGTAGACAGAACTTTACCCGCACCCAGCCAATGGGCTTACGATTTAGACCTGTGGCAACACCCGGCGGCTATTGCCCGGGTACACCAGGTAAAATTATGGAGCGATGCACATTTTGCCTTAATGAAAGATTATTATCAAATGCTGGCCAATGCCGGACAAAAAACCATTACAACCAGCATTGTAAACGAACCCTGGGGTCACCAAACTTACGATGACTATCCAAGCCTGATTAAATGGACTAAGAAAAAAGACGGCAGCTGGACATACGATTATAGCCTATTTGATAAATACGTCGCCTTTGTTATGAGCTGCGGCATTAACCAGCGCATTAACTGTTACAGTATGGTGCCCTGGAAAATTGCATTCAGTTATTTCGACGAGAGCAGCAACAAAGAAGCTGTTTTTACCGAAGCGATTGGCACACCCGGCTACAATGTTTTTTGGGGTACCATGCTTAAAGATTTTACCCGCCACTTAAAACAAAAAAACTGGTTCGGCAAAACCTACATTGCTATGGACGAAAGACCAATGCCAGCCATGAAAAGCGTAATCAGTTTGTTAAAATCGATTGATAGCGAATGGAAAATCGCATTGGCTGGCGAGTATCATCAGGAAATTGAGAAAGATATTTTCAACTACTGTATTGCTTCCAAATGGGAATATCCTGCAGAAGTATTGAAAGACCGTCACGCAGCCGGCAAAATAAGTACCTGGTACACCTGCTGCACCGAACCTTATCCTAATGCCTTCAGTTTTTCATCGCCGGCAGAATCGGTTTGGATGGGCTGGTATACTGCTAACAAAAACATGGATGGTTATCTGCGCTGGGCTTATAACAGCTGGACCAAAAGCCCCTTAACCGATACCCGCTTTACCGCATGGCCTGCAGGCGACACCTACCTGGTTTACCCTGGGCCGTTTAGTTCAGTACGTTTCGAAAAAATGATTGAAGGTGCTCAGGATTTCGAAAAAATAAAACTGCTGAGAAAAGAATATACTGCCAAAAACCAAAGCGAGAAACTACAGCAACTGGAAAATGCTTTAAAACAGTTCGAAATCGGCAACCTACCTAAAACCACGGCAGCTGAAACCTTATCGAAAACCAAAGAAATTTTGAATAATTAACCGGGATAAAGCATTACTTTCTTTGCCACAGATAAGCACAGATTTCTTAAGAGATCTGTGCTTATTTTTTTTTCACACTCTTTATTTTGGCCACGGATGTACACAGATAAACACGGATATTCTTTTCCTATCTGTGTTCATACCTGCATGAACGGCTGGGCGCACTTTTTTCTTTTTGCTAAAGCATAAACCAATTATTTTTTTGCCACAGATAACCACAGATAATTTATTTGAATCTGTGGTCATTCTTTTATGAGCGGTTTATTTTTTGCCTCAGGATACCAATTCATTATTTTTTGCCACGGATACACAGACCTGCCCTGCTGTTCAGGCGTGGAATTTAATGCCCTATCTGTGTGCATCCTTTTTATCTGTGGTTAATTTATTTTGAGCATTCCCTTATCTTTGCGGCATGAGAATCAGATTGGCCAAAACGGCAGATATAACAGGTATTATGCACCTGGTAGGCAAAGTAGTACCCTTGATGCAGGCTGCAGGAAATTTTCAGTGGGGAAACGATTATCCAAATCCTGAAGTCTTTACACAAGACATCTCCTTAGCACAATTATGGGTTGCCGAAATCGATCAGCAAATTGTGGGGGTATCGGCCATAACCACCGATCAGGACCCCGAGTACACAGATGCGGGTTGGGATATTACCGAAAAGGCCATTGTAACCCACCGTTTGGCTGTAGACCCCGATTTACAAGGAAAAGGCATTGCCCGTGCTTTGATGCAGCAGGCCGAAACAGTTGCACAATCGCGAAATATTAGCATTTTAAGGGTGGATACCAATAGCGAAAACAAAGCAACACAAGCACTTTTCCCGAAATTAGGTTACACGTTTAGCGGAGAAATTACCCTGGCCAAACGTCCTGGGCTACGCTTTTTCTGTTACCAGAAATTATTGTAGGAGCACAAATACTTTTAACCAAAAATGCCCCAGTGATATTACATCCGGGGCATTTCTATGTTAATACCTTTAACAGGCAATTTTTTATTTCTTAGCCGGAGCCAGTATGCCCGGGTAAAGCACACCGTCTGTCTTCAGGTTCAGGTTTAATAATTTTGCAATTAATGGTGCAATATCTTCCTGACCAATTAAAGGCAAAACTGTACCTGCTTTAATTCCTTTGCCGAAAGTAACAAAACCAGTTTGTATTTCTTTAAAATCAGTTGGCAGGTAACCATGGGTACCACCGCTGGCCGGGGCAAGCATATCGCCTGTGGCCGCAGCACCAAAGCTGAACCCCTGATTTGCAGCAAGTGCTAAAACAGCAGTTGGGTCGCCCTGAGCTTTGGCAATCGCTTCTTTATCCAACACATGGAAGGTTCTTTGTATGCCTTCAGGTAACTGGCTTAATGCTTTTTTAACCTGCTCTACACTCTTTTTATCGTTTGGATCTTTAAGATGTAAAAAGGCCGAACCACCGCTTTGCTGAAAATACGCTTTCCAACCTTCTTTATTGGCATCATCGTACAAACCAAGTTTATTTAACACCACATTGGGTTTAAACTGCGTGTGGATATCAACAAAACCATGATCGCCGGTAATAATGAAAGTGGTGTTTTTGCTCATACCCGAAGCCTCTACGGCATCCATGATGGTTTTAACAGCCACATCGGCACCCACAATAGCTGATCTAACCTTATCGCCATCACGGCCTTGCTCATGCTCAAAATGATCTAACAAGGCAATGTGCAAAGCCAGGAAAGCCGGCTTATATTTTCTGAAAATATAGGCTGCCATACGCGATTTGTTCTGATCGCTGGTAAAAAAATCAACCGATGCACCATATTCTTCATTAAATTTACCTACCGCATAATCCTGAACCTCCTGGAAAAGTTCTTTAGGGTTCGACTCCAGAGACATGGCTTTAATCTCATCCTTTTTTTCGCCTTTACCCTGCGGAAGAATTACATACTCAGGCAGGTTATAGTTAATCGGTGCGCCTACAGTAACCGGCCAGCTTACGCCTGCAGTGGTTAAGCCCGCCTCTTTTGCCGCAGTCCAGATGGTAGGCACTTTAATATCTTTGTAGTACCAGAACCATTTGCCTGATACGCCCAGCGGTTCAACCGGGGTATTGTAATAAATACCGTGTTTAGCAGGCAATACACCGCTTACAATGGTGGTATGTGAAGGATAGGTTACTGTTGGAAAACTACCTCTAACGCCTTCCGCGTATGATCCTTTTTGCATGGCCTGACGCACATTCACCATTCCCCACTGCGGGTCTAAATAAAATTCGGGGCGTAAACCATCTATACTAATCAATACCACATGATTCTCCTGAGCGGCTACATATCCGGCCGAAAGCCACAATAAGGCCATTAGGGCAACTATTCGTTTCATAAATCTTTTTTCGGCAAAGGTATCTGGCCAACGTAGGCTTTATGTTTGATAAAGGTTAAGAAAATATTAAGATTAGCATCCTAAAGCACCTACCATAAAATCGAACCTTTACCAGCTCTGGCCTATTACCCGCAAACCAATAATGCCTGAGTATTTTTTGCCCTATTTGTTAAGGATTTTGCCCCCTGCCTATGCTAAATAAGCTGCACCTTTATGCACTAACCAAATCTAAAATTCACTATGAAAAATTCCGTTTCGATTTTAATTACCATTCTGCTTTTATCCTGTGCTAAGAAAAATGATGTTCCTGAACCACCAACGCTTCCGTCAAAAACTGACCCTTTTCTTCAAAAACCCTTAAAACCAGCCGATTTTATTGGTTTGATGACACCTGTTTTTAGTGATGATTTTAACGGAACAACCATCGATGCCAGCAAATGGAGCTACAGGGCCGACGGATCTGTAAGGGGATATGCTACTGTTTCGGGTAGCAAAACCATTTCACTTGATGGCAAAGGAAATCTGGTTGTACAAACGATAAAAGATGCTGATGGAAAATATTATGTCGGGCAGCTGTCTACCGATGGAAAATTCAGCCAGAAATACGGCTATTTTGAATGCAGGGCTAAAATGCAGAAATCGCTGGGTACACACTCCTCTTTTTGGCTGCAAACCAATACCATGGGCTCACAGGCTGATAATGCCTTGGCGGTGGGCGCAGAAGTCGATATTTTTGAATACCTGAAGCCTAATCCAAACGCCACTTACCATACCGTGCATTGGGGAGGTTACGGCGCAACGCACAAAAGCGAAAGTAAAATTGTGCCGAGCGAAACCATTAGCGATGGTAATTTTCACACTTTTGGCCTGCTCTGGAATAACGTAGAATATGTATTTTTTGTTGATGGAACTGAAGTGTTCCGTACCAGTAAAGGTTTATCGGGCATTGCCGAATACATGATCTTAAGTACCGAATTAACCGGTTTTGGCGGCGATTATACCAAAGGGGTATATCCGGATGAGGTTGTGTTTGATTACGTTAAAACTTATCAGTTTAAATAGGCATTTTGACAGGCAACTATTGACAACCTAATAGAAGAATCGTCATTGCTGAGTATGAACGACGAAGCAATCTGATTTAGACCTTGAAACTAACGAGAAAACCTTAACCCCTGAAATTAAACTGTGGCTGGCCTTTGCCAAACAAAAAATTGATGAGGTGGTTACGCTGAAAGCTTTGGCTGAGGAAAAACCAACGCAAGAGGCATTGGCTAAGTTTTGTTAATCGGACGGGATTACAAATCCCGCCCAGCGATTCCTACCGAGATCGTCCTGCTGAACTTGTTTCAGCACCTCTCCTTAGTTCATGCTTATTAATAAGGACCCTGGAATAAATCCGATAGCTATCGGATCAGGGCGACGTACAGGCGGCTCGATGTCGATGGCTTGTAAAAAACGAAGCCATGCAAACCAGATTAATTTTAGTCTATCCCTATGCTAAAAGCATCTTATTTTAATTTTTAAACATTAACAGTTTTTATTTCCATACATTGCTGCATTCACTTTAACAAAGTCTTTTCGAAGGTTGCCCAAAACCTCTTTCTGGCTTTCAAACAACATCTCTTCTGATATAATGGTTTTCATAAGGTGAATCTTGCCGTATCGTTCTCCAAAACAATATCCATCAGTCATTGCACACACAAAACGCTCTCCACCACCTTGCATTTCATCTTCGAAGCCATGATAAAGCGATCGTATATCATTATTTAAAACAGTAAAGGTAAAACCCCAGATTCCGGAAAAATAACGTTTTATAATATCGTCGCTGGAGGCCGAAAAATCTTTTACAATACGTTCGCGATATCGCTTAAAAAAATGAGGCGGAAATATTGTCGTAGTGCCATTTTCCATCGATATCACTGCAGCATACAGACCCTCGGCGCGATTGTATAAACAACGTACACCAATAGTTGGGTTATGGTAATCGCTCCTTTTCATAGCCATAAATGTTAGGATAAAGCGATTTTTATTTAACCTGCTGTAACACTCGTAAGAATAGCTAAACGGATACCGGCTGGCCTTTAAAACCCTACGCCTGAATTCTTTATGGCAATTCACTATTTTATTCGTGAGCGTTGCCAGGTCTTTAAATAATTCGTTGTGAATTTCAATTAAAGCCATTGAAGATACAATCATAAAAACGCGTGCTTAGTTTGGCAAATGGACTGTTTTCAGCTTTTCAGTGGAGATAACTGCTGGTTTGTATGGTGTGATTTCGATCGAAATCCGCTTGCTTAAATTCATGGTAAATGGTTTTTAAGTCAAAAAATAATTATCAAATCCTTTTCAAGCACACAAACAGCATCAATTGCCGTATACATGCATTCATCAGCTTTTACGCTGTATTCTTATAAAAAATATGGGATATGTTAACCATTTAGCCAAAGATGGACTTGCGGGGCAATGGTTAGCCGATACAGGTGATCGTGAGTTAAATATAAATAAAATTGGATAAAAAAGACATGCTTCTTTTAAAATAAAATATTAGTGGACCCTTATATGGGATGATCGCGCCTATCTGTAGCGAACTGCAGGAGTTCTGCGGGTTTGAGGATAAATAAAGAAGCAAAACAGTAATTATTCGGCTTTTATCAAGCTAACAAACAACTGCTTTCCCTCGGCGCGCAGCGCAAACACCCGTACAAAAAACATCAGCCAAAAGAAAATGATCAGAAATAAAATAAAAGGACCATCAAAAAGCGCGATCAAGATCATAACAGCTGTTACCACGATTTCGGAGGTTAAAGAGATATAAAAAGTAAAACTAATGTTTCCTTGTTCAGGATTGATTTCAAATTTTCCGCCATCTACTCTTTTAAAAGCTTCACTCCTGGAACCAAAATGCCAGAAATTGTCTTTAAAAGTAATGCTTCTGGTATCCAGGTGGCTAATCAAATAACCACGTTTCTCCAGTTCGCTTCCAATATTCCGGATTAATTGGATATCTGTTGCGTTTATTGGACGGATGAGCTTTTTATATTTAAATATCATGGGGGGAATACCTGGTTGATTATTACGCAAAAATGGCCGGGCTGGCAAATCAAGCCAACCTGGGCTATTCTATATTTATCATAGCCTCAATTAAAGAAAATTTTAAATAGAAAAGCTTGCATAGAAAATTAACTAAAACCAACGCACCTATAATAATTATGGCATAATCCATAATAAAAGATAATACAGTTATAACCGAAAGAATAAGCAATTCCCAAAATACAGCTATCTTATAAAAAAAATGTAAAGTGATCTCATCTCCATCCGTTGCTAACGCAATCCTTCCCCCTGCAATCCTGGTGTAATAATCTGAACGGGTAGCAGGTTTTTCACGAAATTCATCATCAGTAAAAGCCACCATATTTTCATTCGCTTCAGTAATTTTATACCCAAATTCTTTTAAATAGGCTATAATTTTAGTGTATAATACCTCTTTACTTGTCTTAACTTTCAAGTTTGTTTTAAGGTTTAGCATTGTTTTTTAGGGTTTCAACGTCTTGCTTCAAATATCCAAATAGGCTACAACAACGAGTAACCTATTTGAAGTTGAAAAAATATCATTTTAATACTACCCGTACTTTAGCTGTTGCAGTAAAATGCTGAATTGTATCTTTTAAAAGGAGATTATACTATGGGAGTAAGGGCGTAGATGGTCGGGATTTTTAATCCCGACCAACAAAGCAACTTAATTTTCAAATCACTTACTGATATCTCTTTCAATTGACGGGTATTTTCCTTTATTAACGGAGATATTTCTCCCTTTCATTTTTTCCCTGTTAATGTTTGATAAAAAAATGAAGGCCAGCAAAGCAAGAATAAAAAGGCTTAAAACATAGATACCTTTGATAGGCGAAACCTCAATACTATCGTTTGTGATTTTTTCTTTGTGTTTGTTTGCAAATAAGTACAATATTATAAAAATAATAAAAATTATTGAAAAGTACCTGCTACCTAGCAAGTGTAATGCTTCAACTTTAAATGCAAACACACTTAACCAAATACTAAAAACAATTGAACTTATTAATAGTGTAACTAATATTACTGCCCCTATAAATGGACTCTGATTCCCCACTTTCTGTAAAACAAAATACACCCTATTAAAAACTAATATTAAAACATTCATATTATTTAGGTTTATCGAATAAAGTATTACCACTAAAATATTCATACCCCATCTTTCCAAGAAAATAAGTTGCGCTAACACCCGCTCCTATCGGTCCAAAAAAACCGATAACTCCAAATGCGGCATCGACAGCGGCCTCGGTTCCAGTAATGTCTCCATTTATGTACTGTAATCCAGTAACGGCAATACCAAGTCCACCTATTACATTTCCAGCTAGACGATATCCCTTTGCAGCTCCTAAAGCACCATTGAGACTATTTCTATAACCTTGTACTCCACGTATATATTTACCGGCGCTCCCAGCCTGAAGTATTTTTGTAGACAGATACTCACCTTTTGCACTTAACCACCAATACTTATTAGCGATAGTATTCTCCACAGCAGCAAACGATACTCCAAAAACTACAAGAGCATTACCTACACTACTGCGTCCATTTGCGGCATTATCACTATCTTCCAAATTAGCTGTGCCGCCACTTGCAACGACTAGACTGGCATAGGCTTCATAGGCATTTACGTTCGCAAGTACATTAGGATCTTTACTCCAGTTATAACTTCCCGTTTCTCCATTGTTCGACCCTGAAAAAGACCCTAAAAGCTCCATAAAAGCTTTGTCCCGTTCGTTCCGTTTCGCTATTCTTTCAGCCCATTCTTTATCATAATTTCTACCAGGACTAATATTAACTTCATTTAAAATAAACTTATCCTTCTTCGGATCAAATTTTTTCCAGTCATCATTAGTCATTTTCGTAGGGTCGTAATCTGTCAGCCCTAACAAATCCATCAATCTTACCGGATTATTCAGTACATAATTATAAGCACCTTGCTCAAAATGCCTTTCTGCCATAGGGTCAAAACCATTCCACCTACCTATAGCGGGGTCATACATCCTGGCGCCATAGTCATATACACCTAATGCATCCTGTAATTCCTTTCCATTGTAAAGGTAATTATTTTTTGTACCTGAAACATAGTTGAGCGCTGCATTTGGCATCACCATCCCAAAAGCATAAAAGCTATTTTCCTGTATTACCCTTGCGGTCTGCTGTGTTACATCAGCCGGGTCAGCATCTATTGTAGCCCTAACATTGCCTAAATTATCCGTTAAATCGTACTGGTAAATAAAAGTACCACCATTGTTAATCATCCTACCTTCTCCACTCTGTATAAAATCTAATGAGGGTGTGTTACTCCCGCTACCGCTGTATTGTATCCCACCAAGATAAAAGGTGTTTGATATTGTGCTTCCATCAGTAAAAGTTTTCTGCAGTTTCGCTCCATCGGCGGTATAACTGTAAGCCAGGGTTTTACCACCAGTTAAGGTTAGCGACTGGGTTAAGTTGAGTAAATTATAGATTACATTACTTATACCTTTATTATTATCTTGAACAACATAACCGTTATCATTGTAGGTATAGTCGGGGGTAGAAGCGGCTGGCGCGTGATCATCAAAACCTAAGGCTTTAACGGCAGTTGTAGATCCGCTACTGTTATCTTCAACCGTTGTTAATTTCCCTCCCGTATACTGATAGCTTAAACTATCAATCTGCTCCCTTACGTTGCTGCCACCAATGAGTGCATAGCGTCCTAAAGATTTAATATTACCCATTTCATCATAGCGGGCATATTCTCCATAATTGTTATCCTTGGTGTTACCAGTTAGCGATTCTGCAGCACTTAAGCGGTTAATCTTATCGTAGCTAAAATCATAGCCAAGTTGCGGCGAACTTACCGTACGGGCTACCTTCCATTTACTTTGGCCAATATTACCGTTATACTGCGGTATGGGGGCATCTTCATATAAGAACTGCATACCAAATTTGGTATTTCCAGCTGAGCTGATGTTGATATCGTTAATGGATTTCAAAAGTCCGTTTATATTGTACTGATAATTTAAAACCTGTAAAAAATGATTGCCAAGATCTATTGAATGCAGTTGCTTTTTTACCACCTGCCCCAATTCGTTGTATTGATAGGCCGCAACCAATACTTCAGGTTGTGTGTTTATCTTACTCCAGCTATTCATTAGCCTGCCCATATGATCGTAATCATACCGTTCTGCAATAATAGTGGTAACACTATTGGCAATATGGGTTCTTTTAGCAGCGATTAAAATACCACTCACTGTATAGGTAGATTCAGTATGATCATATCCGTTTAACTGGTTCTGTGCATAACTTTCCAATAAGCGCTTATCCTGATCATAATAATTTACCGCCCATAAAAAGGTGCTGGTGCCCAACCTTTTTATCTTACGCGCTGTCAGCATTCCGTTTGATGCAATCTTACTTGCATTTGATGGAAATGCGCTAAAAGGACAATCGACAGGCAAATTATAATCGTCATAAAAGTTAATTCCAAATATTTCATCGCCATCTCCTACAGGGAACGATACGCTGGAATATCCTGAAGCACTTGAGTTATTTCTACTCTCCCATAAACTCGTATTAGCTTGTACTGCCGATCTTAAGGCGGCTTCAGTACTTGTTGTAGCATATGTACCAGTAATTACAACTCTTCCCATTGCATCGTACTTGATATACATCCATTTCTGTACAGCCCGTTGCCCTGCATCTTGTGTTAGCACGGGCTGATCTAACTCATTGTAAATAATAAGTTGCAAGCCTATACCAGGAAGCTTCTTTTCAATTACTCTTCCCCGCTGATCGTATTTATAGGCATATACCTTATCGTTGTAATCTGTTCCGTTAATGGCCATGCTTGTAGTACTAACATTTGGTGGAAGAACAAAACTCAGCTGCCCCAGCAAATTATAAACATAATAAGTTGATTGGGATATGGTTTCGGTTTCAAATGTTCGTTTTAACACCAACTTTCCCTGTAAATCAGTAAACGACTCCACAGTACCGGCCTTTCCGCTAACCCAGTTGGGATCTTTGGAAATAGTTTTACGTAATTTACCTGCCGGATAATTTGCTGTAGTTAATAAATTACCTCCGCTCACTGCCCACAATGCTACCTCATTTTCTGCGTTTGCGGAATAAACAGCCTTATTGGTATGACCAGAGCCAGAAATCGACACATCTGCAGGTTGTCCGTAAGGTCCCACAGCGCCTTGCTCTTTAATGGTATTAAAGGGCGATTTATCATACACCATCGTACTGTAAGGATAAGCAGTTGTTGCGCGTTGTTGATTTACATCGTTATAAAAAGCAAAAAGCCCCTGGCCGGTAGTCAATGCATCGGCTTTATAACTACCATTATTGCCGGCAGTATAAGGAAGATATTGTTTGGGCTGGCGACCAAATTCATCGTACTTAAAAGGTTGTACAATGTCTTGTAAGCCAGGACTGGCCATGGGGCTTACGGCTTGGATGGTACGCCCCAATCCATCCACATAGGTAATTTGCTGGCTTACGTCGTAAGTATTTAAATATGATTCATCGTAAGGGCTTGCTCCTTTTTTACGATAAATGGTTTTAATAATGTTCCCTACTGCAGTAGTTGGAGTGGTGTTTAAGGTAATTTTTTTAGCCGTGTCGGCAAAAGCTCTTGGATAATCTGTGGAAGCATAAGTCCAATTATTAGCAAAGCACAATCCAATTAGGAGTGCGTAAAGATATCTTAACATAATCCGGATTTAATGACGTAAATTGTATTGCGTGGTTTCTAATGTATTGTAATAAGTGTCTTTAATATTTAGTATCCTATCCAATCCATCGTATTCATATCTTAGTATTCTCCCACTCACATCACCTGCCTCTGTCAGCTCCATATCTTCAGTCCAATTGGTCATCATTACCTTGTATGTATACGTTTTCATTCTGGCCTCTACAGGGCATAGCCGAAGTTCATCAATATCTATTTCACTACCTGAAATAGATATACTGCTTGCATTGGTAAAAGTATGCCTTACAAACATCCAGTCTGTTGCTTCTTTATCGTCATTGGTAGCTCTGCTAATTTCAGTACTTAAAACTGTCGCGCCGGCAATATTTACTGTATTTTCTCCCCTTTTCCAATAGGTTAACTCATAAGTTTTCGAAGTATTAAGACCTGACCGGCTAACCGTATAGTTCAAGGCAGTATTTAAATTATAGCCTCCTTGTCCTGTTATTCCTGAAGAATAGGCTTCATCGCTATATACCCAACTGCGATTGCCCGGGGTATAAGGTTCAAATGACGTATAGGCCACATCTTCTAATTTGGCGTTTGAAATTTCGGCCAAGACATAGGTTCCGTTATCATCGTAGAGATAACAACTGGATATCCCACTTGCAGTGCTTATTTGAAGTGGTTTGTTAAAATTCGAATAAAGATCGTAGGTAACCTTGGTTTTATAATGACTATCAGGGCTAAATGCTGTTGTGCTCCCTGTAAAAGGAAGCTGGCCAGTAACAGAATTGGAAAACTTGAAGGACGCCAGAGGTATTGGTTCAGATATTTCTAAAGCCATTTCTGCCTCTTTAAATCCGGTAAGACTATTATACTGGGTTATGGAACCTGATTTAATATAGGTCTGACCATTAACAACAACCATACTTACCATTTCTATGGGATATTTAAGCAATCGCTTATTAACCATTGCATCTGTAAATGCAGCTCCTGCGGCATAATCTTCTGGATAAATAAGTATGCTTACTTCAGTACTTCCATCGCTACCAGGCGTCTCGGTTTTAGTTGTATAGTTGTGCTTACTGCTTTGATAAAAACAGCTCGTTTCTTCATTGATGCTCTGGCTTTTTGATTGCAACGCAAAAAACACCAGTAATAGCAAAAATAATCTGTGCTTGTTATACTTAATCATGATATTCCGTTACTTTAGTTTTTAATAATTTAGACCAGTTGGTATACAGCATGTAGAATCCATAATCAAAAAAGGAATCGATATGCGTGTCCGTATAAATAGTAGATTCACTTAAATTGCTCATATCCAACACGCCACTTGGCCAGCCCCCCATACTCGCATATTGTTTTGTATATAGATTAATCAAACTTGGGTTATCAGGGTTTTGAAACCACTGATATGTATTTTCAATACGCTTAACTTTTTTCCAACCGCCATCATTTTTGTAATAAACCACTGAGTCTAATACTGGTGTTTTTCCAAAGCTTTCATTTCCCTGGTAACGCGCAGGAAAATTACGAGTAGTTAAACCACGACCAACTATATCAGGTAATAAATTAGTAGAGGCCTTATTGGCATAAGAACCGTAACCAGGTTCGCTGTAATTATATTCCGTTTTTCCCGTCAAGCCTGAAGGATCATAATTCTGCTCTGTAACTTTATAATAATAAACCGATTTGTTATTTAGATACGAAGCCTGGTTACTCACCCGATATGTATTGTAGAGTGCCCACTTTGTGCTCACTCCTGAAGTATTGGAGAAAGCGCCAATCCTGGCTTTTTGTTCAGTATACAACTCGTTTATCTGGTAATTAGGAGAATTAGCATAATTACTGCTATTGCCATAAGTATAAATTTTCCTGCCTGCTAGGTTCCCCAAACCATCATTAGTAATAATTTCTTTAATTCTTAATCCATTTTCAGAATGGGGCTCATAAACAAACTCCTTCGAGCCTCCCCCTGGATAGGTAACTTTCTGTAAGGAGAACATGGAATAAGCCTGCCCGTTTCTCGGTGTAAAGAATTGAAAGGGCGAAGAAGAAATTGCTCCTAAACCCGGTAATTGCACATATAAATCAGCAGGACCACTCCCTTGAAAGTTAACATTGTATACCATCAGGTCATATGTAGGTACTCCCGGCATTCCATTGTAATCTACCCCTCCCCAGTAATAGCCCCAGTGATCAATTGCAAAGGTTTTATTTGCGATATAAGTTGCCTCGCCGCTTGCAACACCATCATTATAGTCAAAACGATAAGTCTGTTCTCCGTGATTAACTTCTACCGAATCTAAAAAATCGGCATCATTGTAACTGTGTTTACTATAATAAAAATTGATTGTTTTCTCTGTTAAAGTTCCATCTTTATAAATTGTGATCTGATTTAACAACCCGCTACTGCCTCTAGAAAAAGATGCTCGTCCATTTTGCCAGGTAATTTGCGTTACAAGATTATTGTAATAACCATTTCCTACTGTGGTTACTGTATCTTCTACTACTGTAGTATTTGGATTATAACCTCCGGCAACGGGGTGTACATAACCTTCTACAACATTAACGCTCGACTGAAAGCTAGACTTGTAAGGCAAATAGTAAAGATTGTAATCAAAATGCACCATATCTCCTTTTGAATCATATACATTATCTGCTGTCAAGTAACCTGCATCAATACTGTTGTTTTCACCAAAAGTATATTTCCAACCTTTATCATCAACAATTTTATACCTTGGGAATCCGTTGCTAAAAGTTTCTTCCAATTTGATATTGTTTTTAGGGGCATCCAGCAATAGAATGTCGTTAGCATGGTTATTATCCAGCCAAACAAAAGCTCCACTTCTATCAGCTAAACTATAGCGGTAAATATCATGCTCGCCACGTAAATTAGAAACACTACTAAACGTGGTAGCATTTGCTGCATTAATAAATCCTGGCAATGATGAAAGGCTATTTTTGGGGGCAAACTTTATAAGATTATTATCCCTATCACTAGAACTGCAAACTCCTAAGTAAGTTTCTAAAGTTCCAAGTGTTGATTGGCTTAAATTTGTTCCAAAAATATTCCCCCTTATCTCTTGCGATACTCTATAATAGGGGGATAAATCCCAACCCAATCCTGCTTCGCCTGCTTGCTGATTATATTTAATTCCGGTTGCATTATAGTTCAAAGAGACTGGGATTTGCTGATCTCCAATTGCAAAGCTGAAAAGAGGAATGGTAATACTTGCAGTTCCCGTATTTAAGGAAACAGGGAAATCTATGAGATTATCCTTCTCAGTGATAAATGGTGTTCGCTGTGCAGAAGCTTTGTAATAATTAACTATCGATATGAATACGACAAGAAAGATGGAAATTTTTCTCATATGGTGTAATTTTATTATTTGTACAATACTTGAATAATATTAAGGGTATAATTTTTTTATACTAAAGGGATCATGTAGGAATATGAGATAGCTTATAAGATTTATACATCAATCTTTTAGACCATTGTTTGTATTCCAAATAATTATTGATGAACCCGCCAGTTATTCTTGATTTTAAACTAAAAACACATCATATCAGGTAGGGTGGCATAATTCATTCCTGACCTTAACTCTAGCCAAATGATGTATTGGAAATTATTGGCAACGGCTTCATCAAGCGCTTTTTTGCTAATGATGGTTTTGTTTGAAGTATCACTTTTAGCCGAGCACCAAACCTCCTGAACGGGTGGTGCGTATTTCGATTGTTGGTTCATTTGGAGCTGCTAATTTAAATGCATTACAAATTTAACCTAGTCACTGTTTTTTGGATGAACTATCTCTACGCAAACGATTTTTGCCTGTAGCACCATCTATTTTTCAATTAATTTTTACAGCTAATTTTATCGTTTAAAGGCCAGACACCCTGTAATTAAAATTAAATTCTAACTGACTGACCATGGATACACTACTTGTTAAAGCCAAATACGCTTCTAAATATTACATTTAATCAAGTTCATATCTTGAAAGTGCCAGCGGAGTCTGCAATGGGGCAAACAATTATTGCGCAAACGTTTGACTCACCAAAACATGATGATCTAGTATTTACACTACTCTGGCAATTAAAGAAGGACGGTAAAAACAGTCTTTAAAAATAACACTACCTGAAAAGATAAAACCACTTCGCAGTCCATTAGAGGGGCTATCACCCATGAAATTGTCTAATTTTCTACCTTTTTACTTCCAATTTTCATCTTTTACGCCCACTTGGCCTTTTATTTTTGAGTTTAACCTAAATAGCTCAAACCCCCAATAATATCAGATATCACCAGACTAAAATCCAGCGTGAGCCATGATTGATGGAAGTCCAAGAAAGTATGAACCAAAAAATCTCGATAAAAGATGTTGCAAAAAAAGCCGGCGTCTGCATATCTACAGTCTCGATTGCGTTGAACAAAAGTACTAACAAAGGCCTCATTAGCCAGGTTACAATTGAAAGAATCCGTGACATAGCTAAACGATTAAATTACCAACCCAATAGTTTTGCAAAAAGTCTGCGCACCGGACGTTCAGGACTGATTGGATTTTTGGTTGAGGATATATCTAATCCCTTTTATGCTAAACTGGCCAGTGCTCTTGAAAATCAGGCCGATCAATTAGGCTATACACTTGTCATCACAAACTTGGGTAAAGAGCGTAAAAATTTTCAACGTAAAATGAAAGCCTTTAACGGCCATCTTTTTGATGCCTTTATTATTGCCCCCATCCACGGAATATATCCACAATTACAAGCACTCCTTACAACCAAACGGCCAGTAGTCTTCTTTGATCAATTTGTCCCTGGACTAAATTCAGATTTTGTTTTAACCGACCATTTTCATGCCTTGAAGCTTGGTACAATGCATTTGATAAAAAAAGGGTATTCAAATATTGCTCTGATTAAAATAGAATCTAACAATCAGCAATTCATTAATGACTACACAAGATATATGCGGGTAATGAAAAGCAGAGATAAAAAAATCAGCGTATTAGATATTCCAAAACACTTTGCAAACGACACGCAAAAAAGGATTATTCATTTTTTTGATAAACACCATGAAATAGATGCTTTGATTTTTGCTCCCGGTGCATTTGCAAAAACAATGCTTAGTCTTGGAAGAGGCACGACAAGTAGTTTTATTCAAAACATGAAAATTGTTGCTTATGATAATTTCGATTTATTGAAACATCTTATGCCAACAATTACGTTTATCTCTACTCCAATTGAGGAAATATGCCTAAGCATTATGGAAAAGTTAAATGCAAAAATTTCGGCTAATCATGAGGTTCTCCCAAATGTTGGTACAATTAAAGTAAAGCCCTTGATAATAGAAGCCGTCAATTACATTACCTTAAAGGAATGAGGTTGGAATATTTTTTGATCTGCTCCTTCTGCTGGGCTTCCTTCGACTGCGCTCAGGATGGACTTCTCGCCCAGCAGGGCTATAAAACAAAAAAGCCTTACAACAATGTTGTAAGGCTTTTGATCTGCTCCTTCTGCTGGGCTTCCTTCGACTGCGCTCAGGGTAAACTTCTCGCCCAGCTGTATGCGAAAAAAGCCAACTCGAAAGTTGGCTTTGTGCTCCTTCTGCTAGGCTCCCTTCGACTGCGCTCAGGGTAAACTTCTCACCCAGCTGTAAACAAAAAAAGCCAACTCGAATTTGGCTTTGTGCTCCTTCTGCTGGGCTCCCTTCGACTACGCCCAGGATAAACTTCTCGCCCAGCTGTATACGAAAAAAGCCAACTCGAAAGTTGGCTTTGTGCTCCTTCTGCTGGGCTCGAACCAGCGACCCTCTGATTAACAGTCAGATGCTCTAACCGGCTGAGCTAAGAAGGAATCCGGCTATCCAAAAAACAAGTTTCTTTAAGCTTTGCAGCCAATATCCGCTTGCTTGTTTTGGGAGTGCAATATTAGCGCTTTAATCTGATTTATGCAACAAATATTTAAAATTTCATCAAACAAAATGGCCTTTCTTAAATAAAGAAAGGTCATTTTACTTATTTCAAACTGATTACCAAATAGTTATTACAAACTACTTTACAATCCACGGTGCTAAATTAATATCATCAACACCATTATACTGTCGCATTAAAGCCTGGTTTAGGTTTTCGCCATTGGTGGTACGCTCAATATTGGGATACTGAAAACGTTTCGGTATACGCTGACTGTTACCTGTACCCGGTCCAACCTGAAATGCAGGCACACCGGTTCTGCGGTACTGATAATAGGCTTCGAAACCCGAGTTACGGAAATAAGCAAGGTATTTCTGCGTCAGGATTTGCGTTAAACCTTTTGCGGTATTGCCATCGTATTTAACAGCTGTTTGAGCGTAATAATCGCTTTCGAAAGTAAAATTAACCGTGTAAGTTTCAAATTCGCCCAGTTTACCGTCTTTTTTCAAAAAAGTAACGGTATTGCTGCCATCGTGTATGCCGTAAAAAGCAATAGAAGCCTGAATTCCTTTTTTGTACCAGCTTTCGGCATCTCCGCTAACCCAACCGCGGTTAATCCCTTCGGCTTTAATGAAACACAATTCAGGGTAAGAAATAATGAAAGTATTTTCGGCAGTATAACCACTGTAATAACGGTAACGGCCAATTAACGAGTATAAACCTTTCTGCACCTTATCCAGCATTACGCCCTGATCTTCGCCGGTGCTGGCACCCACGAAATTACGGTAATCGGTAAGTGCATAACCGTTGGCTTCGGCAATACCCCGGGCAGGCTCTGCCACCATATAGGCGCGTGGGTCTTTCAGTTGCGAAAGGGTATTTAAATAAGTACCAGCCATGTTATAACGCAGCGCGTCGTTACCAAAGTTATCTTTATTGTTAGGGTATTTGTTAAAACTCTCGTTATACACAAATTGCAGGTTATCAGCCATACTCTCCATTACCGGATATTTGGCAGCATTACCCAAAATAGTGGCAAACTGTTGTTTTACCTGCAGATCGGCATCATCTACACGACTGCTCAGGTGAATCAGCGCCCTTAACCTGAAAGTATTCACTACCTTTTGCCAGGCCAGCAAATCGTTTTTAAGGTAAATGTCTCCCTTAAGTTCTTTGTTACCCGCAGCAATCAGTGCCGTTAAATCGGTATTGGCCTGATCTAACCAGGTTAACGATTGCTTGAAGATATCTTTCTGGGTATCGTACTTCGGCGTTAAGTTCGCAAAACCTTTTAAAGCGTCAGACATTGGCAAATCACCTACCTTTAAACTCATTTTTATAAAGAAATAAGCTTTAAAGAATTTGGCTAATGCCAGATATGGCTTAGCTACCTCACCACCTAAACGGGTTGCTTCTTCTTCCATTTTACTTACGTTTTTTAAGGTCGTATAGTCAAGCGAAGCACCTGTCCAGTCGTAATTATTGGTAGCGTAGTAAAAATAATTGGCGGCGGTGTACTGGTTCCAGCGCTCGGTGCTCGAGAAAGGCGCCTCGTACATATCGTACAAAATACCATTAATAAGCAGATTTGGCGGAACGTGTTCGGCCTGATTGGGATTATGGAAATTTTCTTCGAAGGTTTTCTTACATCCGGTGGCTACAGCCAGTGCGATGAAGAAAAATAGCATGCGATATATTGATTTCATGATCTTTGTTTTTTTAATGGCTTAGAAAGTAACATTCAGGTTAAAACCAATACTTCGTGTAGTTGGCGTTTGCAGCGTAGAAGTACCTTCCCTGCCCGAATACTGATCTACATCCACATCGTTATAGGTAGAATTGATAAAATAAAGCAGGTTTCGGCCTACTACCGAGAAATTAGCCGAACGGATAAAGGTGCCCTCCAATAACTTTTTAGGCAACTGGTACCCAAAAGTTACTTCACGTAATTTGGCATAGGTACGGCTCATCATGGTATTTTCTTTGGCACCATAAAACACACCTAAATAATCCTGCAATAACACAGGGGTAGTATTTGGCGCAAAAGCAAGCTGATCGTAATTGGTAATCACGCCGGTAACCGGATCGAAATTAAGTTTACCGTTATTAGTAAGCACCACACCATCGCCTACCCAGGTACCTTTGTAATTGGGGTCGTTTACGTGTACATAATCCTGGTAGCGGGCTTCACCCATTTTACCCTGAATGGTTTCGATCTGGCGACCGCCCTGAAACGATTTCAAACGCACATAATCCTGCATTACCCCACCTACTTTTCCATCTAACTGAAAGCTAAACGAGAAGTTTTGATACCTGAACTTATTGCTGATGCTCCATACCCAGTTTGGATCGGCATGCCCCAACAGCTGGTTAACCGGCAGTGAAATTGGTGTACCGCTCGAAGTATGGATAACCTGTCCGCTTGGTGACTTTGCCAATACTGAACCATAAATATTATCGATCCTGTCGCCAGCTTTGAAGAACTGATCAACTGAGGTTTCGCCCGGAGCCAGCTCTTTATAAATCTGCTTGTAGGTAGACCAGTTTACCATTACATCCCAGCCAAATTTATCGGTAAGTACCGGCGTGCCCGATAAGCTTAACTCTACCCCGCTGTTTTGTGTTTTACGGCCATTAATGGTATTGGTTTGATAACCGGTAGCCGGCGAAATATTTTGTTTAATGATTTTAGGACCGTCTATGTAACGGAAGTAAGTAGCCTCAAAGCCTAACCTGTTCTTTAAGAACTTAAGATCGATACCACCTTCGTAATTGGTACGGCTTTGCGCTTTAACTGCATTTAAATCAATCAGGTTGTCGGTATAATACGCACCGGTTTGGTTGTTATAAGTTGGCCTTACACTATAAGGCGAAGAAAGACCATAACCCGGACCACCATAAGAAGAGGTATATTCAGCTCCATAACCCAAAGGATAAGTTTGCAAAGGTGTGGCACCAATATATTCTAAAGTACCTAAACCCGGATCTTTAACATTAGCATACGATGCACGAACTTTTGCAAAGGAAATAAAAGCTGGCATTTTTACATAATCAGATACTACCGAACTCAATGAAACCGAAGGATAGAAAGCTGAGTTATTGCTTGGCGATAAGGCGGAATTTTTATCCACACGGCCGGTGGTATTGATATTCAGGTATTTTTTAAAGCTGATATCGACTGAGTAAAAAGCACTCAGCACCAACATATTCGAATTGAAGTTAAAAGCTTTTACCGGGTTTTTAGAGTTAGAGAAATTGTACACATTAGGCACATTCAGATAATCGGTTGTGGTAAAACTGGAGTTATAACTGAAATTACGCGCGTTACCACCGCCAAATGCGCTGATTTCGAACAAATCGCCAACATTTTTATTATACTTTAACAACAACTGAGTATTGTTTTCGAACATGCTACGGCGATCTTCGCGGTAATCACCCAATCCTTCTTCCCTGCCATAAGGATGTGCCGAAAAAGGCATTTTTTCTGTCCTTAACTGATCGTAAGTAGAAATTTGTGTTTTTAACATCACATCTAAATCTTTGGTGAGGTTATAGTTTAAAGAGGCATAACCGTTAATATCATTCTTTTTATGACCTCGCAACCACTCGTACGACATAAAATAAGGGTTGTGATAACGCTGATATTCGGCATAAATAGATTGAATACCTTCTTTACCAGCTTGCCAGTAATTTTTCATATCATCTATATTCCAGTCTGCACCACCCCAAAGTGTCATGTTATAAATCACACTGTTAGGGCCATAGTTTACATCCGGTATATTATCAGAAAACTGGCGGCTGTAGTTGATATAAGCTTCAGCCTTTAATTTAGGACTGATGTTATAGCTACCGCTTACATTAAAGTTATTGATGTTAAGCTGGGTATTCGGGATAATTCCTTTTTGGTAATTATTAGAAACCGATACCCTTAAATTGTACTTATCTGTAGCAGATGATAGCGCAACGTTATTGGCCGAAAGTAAACCGGTTTGGATAAAACGCTTTAAATTGTCTTTTCCACGGGCTACCCAGGGCGTTCCCTGGCGCACACCATTTGCATCAACCGGACTATCATACTGAGGGATTAGCTGTCCTTCAAACTTCGGCCCCCAGATATCGTAATCGCCATCATTTAAACCACCACCTTTACCATCACCAAAAGCATAGGCACTGTGTTCGCCCGGTCCGTATTCATCCTGGCTTTTAGGCAGGGCAATAAATCCTTTATTAAATTGTGTGCTCGAGTTGAGTTCAACTACAAAACCCTTATCGCTAAGCTTTCCTTTTTTGGTGGTAATTAATAACGCACCATTGTAAGCCTGATAGCCGTAAAGTGCAGCGGCAGCAGGGCCTTTAAGCACGGTATAGGTATCAATATCATCGGGGTTGATGTTCCAGGTATCCGAATTGATCGGCACCCCATCTACCACCACCAGGTTTACGTTATTACCACGCAGGTAAAGCGATGAACGCCCTAAAAGCTCAGAGGAAACACCTACAGTTAAACCAGCAACTTTACCCACCAAACCGTTTACCGGGTTGGCTTCTCTGGCTTTTACCAAATCTGCTCCCTTTACTTCCTGAATGGCGTAACCCAGGTTCCGTTTTTCTTTGCGGATACCCAATGCGGTAACCACCACTTCATTCAGGTTTTTTGAATCTGTTTTTAAAATAATGGCCAGGGTATTTCCCGAAACCTGCACTTCCTGACTAATAAAACCGATAGAGCTGAGCAACAGGGTTTCGCCTGTTTTGGCATCTATGGTAAAGCGGCCTGATAAGTCGGTAGAAATGGCTTTTTTCGTACCTTTTACCAACACACTAACACCCGGAATGGGCTGCTGGGCATCGTCTTTAACAATACCACTGATTTTGGTTTGCGCCGAGGTAATTTCGGGCCTGAGCATTAGGCATAGCAAAGCCACGATGCCCAATGTCATCTTGTAAAAATGTTTCATAAATACGTAAACGTTATGGTTTAATCTGATGCAATATTAGGTCATGAATGTTAGCCTAATACGAAGTTTCAGTTAACAAAACAACGTGTTTTTGTTTAGCATTTGTTAACTAAATATATCTTTAATGCTCTGTGCTGCATAACCCGCGCTAGCCGTCATTCCCTTGCCACCAATAGCAGTCCGGATGTGGATACAATCGTCCAGATCGTAGGTTACAATGTGTTTGGTAGGATGTTGCGGATAAAACCCTGCCCAGGTACTTTGCAATTTGTTTACATCAAAATCTACAATCCGGGCGGCCTCATCCAGCATGAGTTGATTAATGTGATGGCTTAAATCAAAACCTAGGTCATCGAAATGGTTTACATCTGCATATACATGCGAATCGCCAATAATAATGCTATTATCTGCAGCTTGCTTAAACAGGATATGAATCCCCCATTTCTTCAATTCATCATAATGTTCAGGTGTTTTTACCGATTTAAAAGAAGGACAATAATGCTCAAAACTTTCGTAACGGCGTGTGGTTAAACCGGTTAAAATATTACCAGACAAAGCTACATCGGCCATAGGCACTGTGCGCATCATCTGCAGCTTACTTACCACAATACCGCTTTCGCTAAACAGTTCTGGGTAAAGCAGTTTAAATTCGTAACCGTTACAAATAATGGCTTTCTCTGCGGTAAAAACCACACTGTTGTTTCTTAAGCCAACTTCTACGCCATTGCCTTTGCGTGTGCAGGCAGTTACAGGACTGTTGTACTGTAAGGTATATCCATTAAATTTAGCCTGCATATACTGCTGCAGGCGATAAATCATCAATTCGGGTTCTACACTAATTTCTTGTGGAAAGAATATTGCCTCTTTTGCGTACGAGGCTTTTATAGCAGGATATTTATTCAGAATAGCTGCCTGTCCAAGCAGTTCGGTTTCGTAACCTAAAGTATCATAATGCGCTTTTAGCTCGTGTATTAAAGTTTGCTCATCTTCATCCGACGCAATGTAAACACTGCCATTCTTGCGCACCGAAATATCAAATTCCTGTTGGATAGATTTGTAGATTTCCAATCCGGCTACGCCGTACTCAAACCACTCGGCTTCCATACCGGAAGGCACCACCTGGCCAAAGTTGCGCACGGTAGCTCCTACCGGAAAGTTATCTTTTTCTAACTGCAATACAGTTTTACCTGCAAGCAAGGCATGATAGGCGTGGAAAGTACCCAATATACCTCCGCCAATTACAATAAGATCGAAATGTTTATTTGTCATGGAATTTTTATTCTGGTGCCCACCGGTTTAATTTTCGGCCTGCACAAATTTATTTTAAATTATTATTCTGAAGCAGCACTCCACACCTGTTTAGCTTGAAGCGCTTGCTGTTTTTTATGTGTTAAAAGGGTTTTCCGTCTGAAATAAATCAGTGAAAGCACACTGCACAAACCACCAATAAGCGGCACGGCAATTAAACATTGCTTAAAGAAATGCATCCAGCTTACATTGGTTTCGCCAAATTCGTGCAACATCAGTACCGAAAAACTACCTACATAGCCAATAGAATCGGCCAGGTACATGATAAAACCGATATTGCTTTTATAATGGAAATTGGCAATCATCCTTTCAAAAAATATGGCGTTGTAAGGAATATAAGCCATATAAAGCCCCATACCTAAAAGCGCCATCCAGCTTACAGCACCTACATAGCCCCTATCAAAAAGAAATGTACTGAACCCGATTAACAAACAACCGGCTATAATCATGATATGGATTACGGTAAATGCTTTGAGGTTATCTTTAATCAGGATTAACAGGCCGATCATCACCAGTACCACCACCGAGATCAGTGTATCTATCTGCGTGTAAATATGGTTATCGTGAATGCCCAAACCATTCCATATTTCTACTTCGAAATTGTCGCGCATATCGCGGATGCAGGTAAGCAACACATAAATAATGATGGTAAGCACAATGCCCGGTAAAAAAGTTGCAATAAACTGCCTGCGTTGTTTTCCATCCATAGGCACCCGTTCGGTACGCAACTGCCGGTCTTCTTTTGAAGGTGGAGGCATTACTTCCAGGCAAAAAACAAAAAAACAAAGCGGGAGCAGAAAAATAAGTCCGGTTAAAAATGGCATCCAGTAATCGCTTACCGCAGCCACCGACATTAGGGTACGCGCAACCGTTTTAACAAAACCCGAAGCAAATATTAAACTGATAGACATGAGTGCCCCCATAAATTCGGTTGTTTTACGGCCTTCCAAATAACTGAATACCAAACCCCAGATCATCCCCAATGGAAAACCATTCAGGAAAAGAAAAACAATATTATAAGGGGCAGGCACCAGGGCAAAACCAAGTAAGGCCAGCCACGAAAAACCAATGAGCAGCATAATGCTCCGCGCACGGTTACTTTTACCCGATTCGGAGATAAACCGGATACCATAAAATTTACTGAGGGTATAACCTACCATTTGCGCAACTACCAGCCAAACTTTATAATCGACATGCAGAAATTCCTGATGCTCGAAAGTAGCCGAAGCAAAGGCTTTCCTGAAAGCATACATACTGGTATAGCAGCCGAAAGCAGCAATACCACCAAGCACCGTAATTAACCAATATGGCCAGTTAAGGGCTCTTTTACGGGTAACATCCAGCAGACTCATCTTAACAACTAAATAAATTAAGCTGAGCCCGCTGAAAAGCATTACCCCAACAATACTGACACTTCACGGCTACGTCTGTTTTACAGAACGCTTTGATCTTGACTTCCATAAACTCTTACTTCAATAATACAATAGTAAACAGAGTTTATTATTTGTAAACAAAAATTAAGTTATCAAATTGTTAAGTTTAGCCCAGGTAAACTACTGTTATTTTGTAAAAGCTTCCTGAACCGGTTTACCCCGCCAGCTCTGTGGTTGCTGCAAGCCCATCACCCAGGCTAAGGTAGCAGCGGTATCGTATGTAATAATTACATCTTTAAGCTCATGGTTTTTACGCACGCCAGGACCTGCAATAATCCATGGAATCTGAATCTCATCTAAGGATTTACCACCATGCCCTTTACCAGTACCACCATGATCGGCCGTTACTAAAATAATCGTTTCATCTGCTATACCTGCATCTTTAACCGCCTGCACAACCTTACCAATGCGCTGATCTACCGATTCGAGTTGTTTATAATATTCCGGAGTACGGTGCCCGATGGCATGCCCGGTATGATCGGGCTCATCAAAATGCACAAAAGTAAAATAAGGTTTCTCCTTTTTGATGATGGCAGCAGTGGTATCGGCACAAAAATCATCTTTATCTTTTCCGTCAACCACAATATTAACAGCCTGTTTTTCAAAAAGATAACCAATACCACCCCAACTGTAAACTACGGCAGTTTTAGCTTCCTTTTTCTGCTCTCTGATTACACTAAAAATGGTAGGGAATATGCCGTAAGCCGTTTTGGTTGCCGACGGAATTTCGGGAACTTTGCTATCCCATTCGGTATAACCATGCTCGGTTGGGCCAGCCCCCATTAACAACGAGGCCCAGTTTACTGCGCTCGAAGAAGGCAGCACACAACGCGCTTTATCCGTCCATGAGCCATTACTCATTAAGGCCTTAAGGTTTGGCATTTTGGCTTCCTGCAGCGCATAGGCACCGAAACCATCGCAGCCAATTAATACTACATGTTTGATTTTTTTAGACTGCGCCTGGGAGTTAAGGCCTAATGCGAGCGACAAGAGTGCACCCAATAAAATTTTCTTCATATTCATTTGTGTGTTTACCATCCTGTATGAATGGTGATTTATGAATATGAAGGTAGTTATTTTGTTAAGTATTAATAAACAAAGTTTAAAATATTATTCAAAGAAATAAATCACCAGCATCAAGGCTTTGGTATCGCCGATATTAACCGGTGTGTGTGAAAGCCGACCATCAAAAAGCATCGAATCGCCTTTTTCGAGCACGATTTTCTTTTTAGAAAACTGGTATTCAACCTTACCTTCAATCATATATTTAAACTCGAAAGCTTCAGTTTTAACCATAGGACGATGTGCATTCACTTCCAGTTCCAGTAATACGAAATCGGCGGTCGAAAATTTAATGTTTTTAGTCAGGATCCTTGAATAATTAAAACCCATGGCCTGCTCTTTTTCAAATTTTTGATATTGATCCTTTCGTTTAACCAGTACAGGTGCATCTTTTTTATGAAAGTTAATATCCTTAAAAAAGCTGTTTAAATCGATCTGCAGACTTTTAATAATATCCATCAATACCATAAGCGATGGTATGGTACGGCTGTTTTCGATCTGTGAAATAAGCCCTTTACTTACCGATGCCTTATCGGCAAGTTCCTGAACGGTAATCCCAAGTTCTTTTCTACGCTCTTTAATTTTTCCGCTAATCTGTAAAAGAATTTCTTCCTGCATATCCTAAATGGTATTGATGCCACTAATGTATTATTTTATTCCTGTAATCTATACCAAAAATTACAATCGTTACGTAAACGTTTTTCAACAGTAATAACATGCTTGAATTATAAAGTAGATTTGCAACAAAACCAAAAACGCTTAATCCCCATAATTCCTTAATGATGAATTACTTTCTTACCATTAAGATTTGAAGCAAACAAAAAAGGATTGAATGTTTGAATTTCAACATTCAATCCTCCAGTCCAGCGTTAGCGATAATGGCCAGGTACCCAATGGCGGCCACCGTACGGACCAATAACATAGTGTCCGCGAACCCACTCGCCCCTAGGCGCACGGGTGTGAACCACGCAGGCACTAAAATTTACAGCCATAACCAATAAGAGCAATGCATTTACAATCTTTTTCATAACCTAAATTTTAAATAAACAATAAATCAAGCTTTATGCTGTGTGTATAATTTGGACGAGGGCCAAAGCGGAAAGTTTAATTGGATCAAAAGATAGGAGATAAAAAAGAAGCACCAGAATTATAGGCTGTCAATCCTGTACCCGCAGACAAATTCTCCGAAAGATATACCAAAGCGTTTCGACAGGCTCAACGTGACAACGGATGCAAAAAACCTTGATCTGCCTCTTCGACGGCGCTCAGGATAAACTTCTCGCCCAACAGGGCTGTAAAACAAAAAAGCCTTACAACAATGTTGTAAGGCTTTTGATCTGCTCCTTCTGCTGGGCTCCCTTCGACTGGCGCTCAGGGTAAACTTCTCACCCAGCTATAAACGAAAAAAGCCAACTCGAAAGTTGGCTTTGTGCTCCTTCTGCTGGGCTCGAACCAGCGACCCTCTGATTAACAGTCAGATGCTCTAACCGGCTGAGCTAAGAAGGAATCCGGCTATCCAAAAAACAAGTTTCTTTAAGCTTTGCAGCAAAATACCCGCTTGTTCGTTTTGGGAATGCAATATTAGGGCTTTTAAATTATTTATGCAATATTTGCAGTGAAAAAAAATTAAAAAAAAACTAATACATAGATATGAGCCTGATAATCATAGGTACTGTAGCTTTCGATGCTATTGAAACGCCTTTTGGCAAAACAGACAAAATTGTAGGTGGAGCAGCAACTTATGCCAGTTTAGCGGCATCTTACTTTTATAATAAAGCAAAAATTGTTGCAGTTGTAGGTGATGATTTCCCTCAATCGGATATTGATACCTTTACCAAACACGGTATCGACACTGAAGGATTGCAGATTAAAGCAGGCGAAAAATCATTCTTTTGGTCAGGAAAATACCACAATGACATGAATAGCCGCGATACTTTAATTACCGAATTAAATGTATTGGAAAACTTCGACCCGATTATTCCGGAAAGCTACCAGGACTGCGAATACCTGATGTTGGGTAACCTCACCCCGCAGGTACAGCAAACCGTAATCAAACGCCTTAAAAACCGTCCGAAATTAATTGTAATGGATACCATGAATTTCTGGATGGACATTATGATGGACGATTTACTGGAAACCATTAAAATGGTAGATGTTTTAACCATTAACGATGCCGAAGCACGTCAGCTATCAGGCGAGTACTCGTTGGTTAAAGCTGCTCAAAAAATCCTTGCAATGGGACCAAAATATTTAATTATTAAAAAAGGTGAGCATGGTGCTTTGTTATTCCACGAAGATCAGATTTTCTCTGCTCCGGCATTGCCTTTGGCAGAGGTATTCGATCCAACCGGTGCCGGCGATACTTTTGCAGGCGGTTTTATTGGTTATTTAGCCAAAGTAGGCACCGTTAACTTTAACAACATGAAAAATGCCATTATTTATGGCTCAGCACTGGCTTCTTTCTGTGTAGAGAAATTCGGAAATGAGAAATTGTTAAACTTAACCGAAGCTGAAGTTGCGGCACGTATCCAGCAATTTGTAAACCTGAGTGCATTTACTATAGAACAGTAAAAATTATTTGTCATCCTGAGGTGTAATTTATTGTATAAAAATCAATATAAGTGACAGCCTCTTCCATGGTCGTCATTTCGAGCGGAGTGCAACGTAGCCGAGAAATCTGTCTAAATAGATTTCTCCGTTCCGCCACCGGTGAAAAACCGGCAAGCTCCAGTCGAAATGACGATTCTT
>NZ_JSYN01000024.1 GCF_000812965.1 Pedobacter kyungheensis | reverse complement strand
ATAAAAGCTTTGACGATTTTATCCAACATCAGATCCAAGCCTTTCAGTTATGCCATTTTGCTGTTGTTTTTATCGGCTGGCATGCTTTCGCTGCGCTCAAGTTTGTTACTTTTGGATCAAGCCAAAAGTAAGAGCCATTTCGGTGGCTAACCGAGGCAAGATTGAGCGATGGGAAAAGCAATTAGCAAAAGCATTACGATTAGCTTCGCTGAGCACTTCGTGGTTCCCGTCTGCGCGGGAATGACGATCCCCTCTAGCCGCCACCCTGTTCCGGTTTACCACTTATCCTGCTCAAACTAATTTAGTATTTGTATACAAAAATATTTTTATGCTTAACAAATTGTTAATACGCAGAGAATTGTATATTTAACATCAGAATAGTTTTTTTGCAAGAAATTTAGGACGGTAATGGGTGATTATAATCTGAATACTGATGATGAGCTTTTACTACTCCTGAAGGAGCGTAACCACCGCGCTTATGCAGAAATTTACCAGCGCTACTGGGCTATACTATTCCGCTATGCGCGAAAAATTCTGCAAAACGACGAAGAAGCAAGAGATGTGGTGCAGGATGTATTTGTAATGCTGTGGTCGAAATCTGAAGCACTCGAAATTCATACCTCCTTATCGTGTTTTTTATATGCTGCCGTACGCAACAGTATCCTTAAACTGTTTCAACGCGGAAAAGTAAAAAACAACTACTTAAATTCGCTCGAGAAATTTATCGAAGCCGGCAACAATACCACCGATCATTTGGTGCGCAACCGCGAACTGGCCAAACGGATTGAACTCGAAGTGGGCCAGTTGCCTGCAAAAATGCGCGAGATTTTTGAGTTGAGCCGCAACGCACATTTATCGCACCGTGAAATTGCGCTACGTATGGATATTTCGGATAAAACGGTTAAAAAACAAATGAACAATGCACTAAAAATCCTGCGCTTAAAACTGGGTAGTTTGTTCGTTCTCCTCTTCTGATTTTACAATTTAATTTTTTTTTATTTTTTTCTACGCCCAACACCCGGGCAAATGTTCATAACCATACATCAACCGATACTGTAAGTTATGAACCATAAACGAGCTGAAGCATTACTGGAAAAATACCTGGCCGGAAATTGTACACCTGAGGAAGTGGCTATTGTAGAGTCGTGGTACCTGCAGGTAACCGAAAACCAGGAGGCATTACCTTCCGAGCCGGATTATGCTTCGCTTGGGCATTCGATGTGGGCAACCATACAGGAACGTAACCAGCAGCCCAAAAAAGTAAAAATGCCATGGGGTTGGGCAGCTGCAGCAGTTGTTTTGCTTGCCTTGGGCTTTGGCTTTTACCAGTACCAACATACCTCTAAACCTGGAGTTCAAAATGCCGGACCGTTGGTTCAAAACGATATTAAACCCGGCGGCAATAAAGCCTTCCTTACTTTAGCCAACGGCACCAGAATTGTGCTCGATGATGTGCAGAATGGTAAAATAGCCGAGCAGGAGGGTGTAAGCATTACCAAAACCGCCAAAGGCGAGCTGGTTTACACCGCTAAAAATACTACAAACCAATTGCTTGCAGGCAAACCACAGTTTAATACCATCGAAACGCCAAAGGGTGGCCAATACCAGATCAACCTGCCCGATGGTACTAAAGTCTGGCTTAATGCAGGCTCATCATTAAAATATCCGACAGCATTTGCCAATACCGGTCGCGAGGTACAGCTTGCCGGCGAAGCTTATTTTGAAGTGGCCAAAAAAACTGCCCATGGACAAAGGGTTCCGTTTAATGTAAAAACCGAAACCCAGTTGGTAGAAGTTTTGGGCACCCATTTCAATATCAACAGCTACGATAATGAAGACAATACTAAAACCACACTTGTAGAGGGATCGGTTAGGGTTACACCTGCAGGCGGAGCCGGAAATCTGGCTAAAGTTTTAAAGCCCGGCGAACAGTCGGTGCTAAAAGGCACTTCGGTTAAAGTAAACGCCGTAGATACCGAAGAGGCCCTGGCCTGGAAAGAAGGTCTTTTTATGTTCGATGATGAAGATCTGGAAAGTATTATGCGCAAAGTATCGCGCTGGTACAATGTAGATATAGTATTTAAAGATAAAAGTTTGTTAACCAAAGGTTTTAGCGGTACCGTTTCCAGGTTTGGAAATGTATCTCAGGTGCTGAGCAAGATAGAAGAAACAGGATCTGTTCATTTTAAAATTGAAGAAAGGAGGATTGTAGTAATGAAGTAAACCTAAAAACTGCAATCCAAAAAAAAGTCAGCAATGCTACCAACATTACTGACCCTGAGCCGGCCTAAACCGGCGAATGTTTGGATCAGTTCAATATAAACTATGCGATAGAATAATAGAAACCAAAATCAAACAAACAAATGTATATAAATTCTGCTAATAATTTTTGCAGGTATAGCTCCTGCATGACCAAATTTTTGCGCGTGATGAAACTCTTTATAGTTTTAATGGTAACTGCCCTACTTCAGGCAAGTGCCGCAACAAGCAATGCCCAAAGCCTTTCTTTAGTCAATAAACGCATTACCATTAAGCAGGTTTTCAAAGAAATCAGAAAACAAACCGGCTATAATGTATTGTGGGAAGCCGATAAACTGCAAAGCAGCGAAACCATTAATGCCGTTTTTAAAAATGCCCCTTTAGATGAGGTAATGAAAAAATGCCTGGCTGGCAAACCATTAACCTATACCATTGACGAGAAAACCGTAATTATCAAAGCCACCGAAATTTCGGTATTTGAAAAACTATTAAATCTGTTTAAAAACATCGAGTTGAGTGGTAAAGTGGTTGATGAGAAGGGTGGAGCCATGCCAAACACCTCTATATCGGTTAAAGGAACCAAAATTTTTCATAAGACCGATGAGAACGGAAATTTTAAATTTACCATAGCCGGAGAGAGTGCTGTGCTAGTGGTATCGTACCTGGGCTATAAAACCCAGGAGGTACCGGTAAACAAAAGCGGCAGTTTAACCATTTCGCTGCAACCTGATCTGGCCGATCTGGAAGACGTAGTGGTGGTGGGTTACGGTACGCAGAAACGGGCCAACTTAACCGGTGCGGTTGATGCTATTGGTGCCAAACAGTTAGAAAACAGACCTATTGCTAATGTTGGACAGGGCTTGCAGGGCTTAATCCCGAACTTAAATATTTCTATTGCCAACGGCAGGCCCAATACGGCACCCGAATTTAACATCAGGGGCTTTACCTCCATTAACGGCGGTACACCTTTAATATTGGTAGATAATGTGCCTTTCAGCAGTTCAGATTTATTAACCCTTAATCCGGCCGATATCGAAAGTGTATCGGTATTAAAAGATGCGGCTTCATCGGCTATTTATGGTGCAAGGGCACCGTTCGGGGTTGTTTTAATAGTTACCCGTACAGCCAAAAGCAGTAAATTAAACGTAGGTGTAAACGCTTATACCGCATACCGTACAGTGGGTAAACTGCCGGAAGTAGTTACCGATCCTTATCAGGTATTGAAAGCTAAAAATGAAGCGGCTTTTCCTTTATATAACCCGGCTTACAGTGCTGCGTTGGTAGAAGCAGCCAGGTTACGTTCCTTAGATCCTTCGCTACCAGAGGTAATTACCGACCCGACCGACCCGAATAAATGGTTCTATATCGGATCGACAGATTGGCTTAGAGAAGCCTATAATCAATCGG
This sequence comes from Pedobacter kyungheensis, assembly GCF_000812965.1. GTDB lineage: Bacteria > Bacteroidota > Bacteroidia > Sphingobacteriales > Sphingobacteriaceae > Pedobacter > Pedobacter kyungheensis. The sequence continues at coordinate 79,377 of NZ_JSYN01000024.1, read as the reverse complement.
CACCAACCTACAATGTGGGCGTAACCGTAGCTAAAAAAGCCGATCAGGTAAGCTATTACCTCTCTGCCAATTATTACAAACAGAAAGGAATGATCAAGAATGCCGATGAGAACAACAACATTTATAACTTACGTGGAAAGGTAGATTTGAATGTAACCAAATGGCTTACCCTTTCTAACAACACCATGTTAACCTCTACCTATTACGAGGCGCCTACCTTTATTGATGGAAACTATTTCTGGAATATTAACCGTACAAACGTAACGGATATTCCGCGCAACCCCGATGGCTCGTGGACATCAGCCGGTGCTTCTTTACTAGGGGCAGTACAGGAAGGTGGACGCAAAACCTTAAGCTCGAACACGGTACAAACCACTTTTTCTTTCGATGCTTCGCTGGTTAAAGATATCTGGAGTTTAAAAGGAGATGCAACTTTAAGGCGGGTAAATAACTTAAACAAATCATACGAAATTCCGGTACCCTATAAAACCGGACCTAATTTATCTCCTCCTTTATCTACTTCTACGTCGGCAAGTGATCAGCATGCCAATACCAAATACAATATCATTAACCTGTATACCGAGGCTCACAAAAAGTTAGGTGATCATTTTGTGTCGGGTTTGGTGGGTTACAATCAGGAGGAATTGCGCTACAATAGCTTTACAGCTTCGCGTAAACTGTTAATTTCCAATAGCCTGCCTTCTATCAACCTGGCTACCGGCGACCAGACTGTAACCGAAAGCATTTCTGAATGGGCGGTACAAGGACTTTTTTACCGCGTTAACTATAATTTTAAAGAACGTTACCTGTTAGAGTTAAATGGCCGTTACGATGGTTCATCGCGCTTTGCACCAGGTAGAAGATGGGTTTTTGTGCCTTCCGGATCAGCTGGTTGGGTATTGTCTGATGAAAAGTTTTTTGCGCCTGTAAAAGATTTTTTAGCAATGAATATGCTTAAAATCAGAGGTTCTTATGGGGTATTGGGCAATCAGGCTGCGGTAGGCGAGTACGATTACCTGTCGAAATTAAGCAGCGGTAAAACTTCTCAGATTTTAGGTGGTGCACAGCCAACTTATGTTAGCCCGCCGGCAGCTATTTCGAGTAACTTTACCTGGGAAAAAGTATCATCTGTAAACCTGGGTATCGATGCGGCTTTCTTTAAAAACCGGCTGGAAGTAAATTTTGACCGTTATACCCGTTTTACTAAAAACATGCTGGTACCGGGTAAGCCTTTGCCCGGTGTTTTTGGTACAAAAGAGCCAACAACCAATGCAGCCGATTTAAAAACCAAAGGCTGGGAATTAAAAGTGGGCTGGAAAGATCAGGCTACTTTAGGTGGTTCGCCATTTAGCTATAATGTAGTATTGGCCTTAAGTGATAGCAGGACTTACATTACCCGTTTCGATAATCCGAGTAAGCTGCTGTCGGCTAACTTTTACGAGGGAATGGAAATTGGTGAGATTTGGGGATTAGAAGCCGAAGGTTTTTTTCAGAATGCCGATGAGTTGAAAAACCATGCCAACCAAACTGCGGTAGGTACTGATGACCAACGTTACCAGTATTTTGTAGGCGATATTAAGTTTAAAGACCGCAATAACGATGGTAAAATCGATTTTGGAAACAAAACAGTAGACAATCCGGGAGATTACTATAAACTGGGCAATAACCGGAACCGTCTTCCTTACAGTATCGATTTATCGGGTGCCTGGAAAGGGTTCGATTTACGCGTGTATATTCAAGGGGTTGCTAAAAGAGACTGGTATGCCAGTGGCAGTAACATTTATTTCTGGGGAATTTATGCACAACCCTGGACCAATGTTACGGTGCAAAACTTAGATCACTGGAGCCCTGAAACACCAAATGCTTATTTCCCGAGGATAAAAGCCTATGCTGCCGAAGATACCGGTGAGGAGTTGGGTATTCCGAACACCAGATACCTGCAAGATGCTTCGTACATGCGCGTTAAAAACATCACCCTGGGGTATACCTTACCTAAAAGTTTGTTAAAACGTGCTAAGATCGAAAATGTACACTTTTATGTAAGTGGCGAAAATTTATTCGAACACTCCAACCTGAAAGTGAAACTGGATCCTGAAGGTTTGGATGGCAATATCTATCCATTTCAACGTACTTTCTCATTTGGTATGAACTTTAATTTCTAATCCTAAACAAATGAAAACAAAACATTACATCAACATATTTGTGGTTATCCTTACCCTTGGCTTTTTGGCCGGATGTAAGAAGGATTTTTTAGACCGGATTCCGGAAACCACCATTACCCCGAACGAGTTTTTTAAAACCACAGCCGATTTAGAAACCTACACCAATGGCTTTTATGGCATGTTTGGCGCCGGTACAAACGATCTTTTTTCAGATAATATCTCGGTTTATCTGGGCGGACACGAATTGGATAATATGATCAGGGGCAAAATCACGCCTGCAAACGTGGGCGGCTGGAATTGGGGCAACCTGCGCACCATCAATTACATGCTTAATAACCTAAAAAATGTAACAGGCGATGCAGCTACCATTAAACACTTTGTGGGTATTGCCCGTTTTTACCGAGGGATATTTTATTTTAACATGATTCGCAGATACGGCGATGTACCTTATTATAATACTGTTTTAGGTACCAATGATGAAGCGCAGCTTTACAAAGCCAAAGATCCGCGTACACTGGTAGCCGATTCGGTACTGGCCGATTTAGAATATGCTGCTGCCAACGTACTGCCAACCGGAACCAATACCCGGGTAACCAAATGGGCGGCTTTAACCGTGTTATCGCGTTTTTGCCTGTATGAAGGTACTTTCAGGAAATACCATGATGAGTTGGGTTTGCAAAGCTCGGCCACTAGCTTTTTGCAAAGGGCAGCATCTGCTGCTAAAACGGTAATGACCGATGGTGGTTTCAGTATTTACAATACCGGTAAAAAAGGAGAAGATTACCAGAAACTGTTTACCAGCGAAGATTTAAGTGGCAATAAGGAAATGATCTTTTACGATGATTATAACCGGGCTTTAAACCGCTCGAACGATACACACTATGTGTTCGATTGGCAGTGGTCGTTAAGCAAAAGTTTAATCGATACCTATTTAATGACCGATGGAACGGCTTTTACCTCAACCACAGATTGGGATAAAAAACCTTACGCCGAGATATTTAAAAACCGCGATGCACGGATGGCTGTAACGGTGGCGCCTCCCGGCTTTTCAACTACTTTGGGCGGAGCAGCCAATAAAACAAGGCCAACTTTTGGCGGTTATCCTCAAATTAAATTTTACGCCATCGACCCAACAAGCAAGTCATATACCGAATTTACCGATTTGCCGATATTACGTTATGCCGAAGTATTGTTAAATAATGCCGAAGCAAATGCCGAACTGGGCACTTTAAGTCAGGCAGATTTAGACCAGACCATTAACGTACTGCGTAATCGTGCAGGGGTTGCAGCATTAAATATGGTTACCGCAAATGCTAGTCCTGATAATGTGTTGGCAGCTATGTATCCTGCAGTTAACGGTATTAATAAGGGCGTACTTTTAGAAATCCGACGCGAGCGCAATGTAGAGCTGGCCTGCGAAGGTTTCAGATTTGCCGATTTGTTGCGCTGGAAAGCGGGTAAATTATTAGAAAGACCTACCCAGGGCATGTATGTGGCCAAATTGGGTGCTTATGATGTTACCGGCGATGGGGTAGAAGATGTGGCCATTTTACAGGCTGCTGGTCAGGAAACACCGCTTGATGGTTTGCCTGCATCAGTAAAGGATAAACTGGTAAAATATTATTTAAGCGATAACAGTTTCTATCTGAGTAATGGTACTTCGGGTTTCATTATGTTCCCCGAAAACCAAACCAGCCCAAGATCGTTTATCGAACCGAAGTATTATTATTTCCCGATCCCGATGCAGCAGATTTTGTTAAATCCACAACTTAAACAACCAACTGGTTGGTAATAACCTATTAAGAACCGTCATCTCGACTGAAGCGCAGCGAACGGAGAGATCTATTATTAGATTTCTCCGTTTCGCCGCCGGCGAAAAACCGGCTGGCTTCAGTCGAAATGACGATTTCTTGAGGTTGAAATAGCGATCTCTTTAACACAAAACACAAATGAACATGAAAAGAAGAAGTTTATTAAAAGCACTGCCTTTGGCTACTGCTGCATTAGCCCTGGGCGATTTAAAAGCGGTTGCTTCAACTGCACCTGCCGAAAAAGATAAAAAAAAGAAGCTGGTTTTAACCGTCGCCCATATTACCGATGTGCACATTCGTGAGGGCGATAATGCGCCAGCCAGGTTTGAGAAATGCCTGCAAAAAATTAAGGATTTGAAAGTCGACTTTTTCCTTAACGGAGGCGATAGCATCCATGCTGCCGATTATAATGATATCACTCGCGAAAGAGTGGTAGAGCAATGGGCGATTTGGGATAAATGCATTAAACAGCTTGATGGCTACGAACTGCACAGCTGTATCGGCAATCACGATATCTGGTGGGCAGCCCCTTCAAAAGACGATGAAATGTACGGTAAAGATTATGTAGTAAAAAGGCTTAAAATACCTAACCGCTATTATAGTTTCAGTAAAAATGGCTGGCATTTTATCATTTTAGATGGAAATAATAAAAATACCGCTTTAGATGCCGAGCAATACAAGTGGCTGGAATCCGAATTAGAAAAACTGCCTGCAAATACGCCGGTACTGCTCATGTCGCATTACCCCATCCTTACCGTAACCGGTACCTGGGAAGGTGGCCAGCATGGCGATCATAAAGAATTGAAACAGCTTTTTTATAAGCATAAAGATAAGGTGAAGGTTTGTCTCAGTGGTCACCAGCATCTGCTGGATAGGGCCTGGTACAATGGCGTAGAATATTATTGCAACGGCGCCATGAGTGGTTTTTGGTGGGGTAAAGGCGATAAACGTTCTGCCCAGCCTTATTATTACCAGGAAACACCTCCCGGATATGCCATTTTAAAGTTGTATAGTGATGGTACGCTCGAAAACAAATATATAGTAGAAACAGAAAGTTAAGCTACTGTTGATAAAGTGCCGCCGAAAGGTGGCACTTTGTTTTTTAACCTTTTCTTACATTATCGTCATTGCGAGAAGGCTTTTTCAGCCGACGAAGCAATCTTAATGCGGTCGCTGTAAACCTATAGTTGTAAGATTGCTTCGTCGTTCCTCCTCGCAATGACGAATTTCTTTTGGGATCCGTTATTGATGACAAATCCGAGATGACGTTCCCAAACAAAAAAGGATTATTTCAAGAGAAAAGTTAGCGAAGGAAAACATAAAATGTCCGTTATTAATGCCGTAAGGAACAAACTACTTGCTTTGGCTTTAGCCGTGATCAAAAGAAATAGCCCTTATGAAAAAAACTATACTCTTTCCTTGATTATGCCATAGAAATCCCTAACGCAAAAACCCACCGCCATAGAAACCTCGCAGGTTTTAAATAACATAAACGCCGAATTAAACCTCGCAGGTTTTTAAAACCTGCGAGGTTTCTTCGTACTAAGAACCACAGGCTTTGCCCAAAAAACCTGATAGAACGGAAAGCCCGGAGCGAAGCATGAGTGAGGACTTGGAGGGATAGCAGGACTAAAGACTGCCATGAACACTGGAACACACATTTTCAAAAAAATATTTACTTACCAAAGAAGTCAAGTTTTATATGCATCCTGCCGGTTTAAACTTGACTTCTTTCATCGCAAGTTTTATATGCATCCTACCAGTTTAAACTTGACTTCTTTTCAACGCAATTTTATATATACCCTGCCGGTTTAAACTTAACTTCTTTTATTATTTAAGCCACATTGGTTTTGCAAACCTCTAACGTTTAACTAACTTAGCGGCCTAACCAAAAATTCATAAAAAATTTAGTTTACATGAAAGAAGTTGTAATCGTATCGGCTGTTAGAACGCCTATTGGCAGTTTTGGTGGTGCTTTAGCCCAGTTTTCGGCTACCCAGCTTGGCGGTTTTGCCATTAAAGCGGCTATAGAAAAAGCAGGTTTAAAGCCCGAACAGATTCAGGAAGTGTACATGGGCAACGTTTTATCGGCCAATTTAGGTCAGGCCCCTGCCACGCAGGCTGCCAAGTTTGCCGGCTTGCCCGATTTACCGGCTACCACTATAAATAAGGTATGCGCATCGGGCACCAAAGCCATTATGCTGGCTGCACAAAGCATTGCCAATGGCGATAACGATATTATTGTAGCCGGTGGTATGGAAAGCATGAGCAATGTACCCTACTACCTCGATAAAGCAAGAAATGGCTATCGCTTAGGTCACGGGCAAGTGACTGACGGATTGGTAAAAGATGGCTTGTGGGATGTTTACAACGATTATCACATGGGATCGGCAGCAGAACTTTGCGCTACTGAGTGTAACATTAGCCGCGAAGCACAAGACGATTTTGCCATTAACTCATACAAAAGAGCTCAGGCAGCACAAACTGCAGGAAAATTTGCCGGCGAAATTGTAGCCGTAGAAGTAAAAGACCGCAAGGGCGAGGTTACTTTAATTGATACCGACGACGAGCCTACAGCAGTTAAATTTGATAAAATACCAGCACTAAAGCCCGTTTTTAAAAAAGACGGAACGGTTACGGCCGCAAATGCCTCTACCCTGAATGATGGCGCAGCAGCATTGGTTTTAATGAGTGCCGATAAAGCAAAAGAACTGGGTATAAAACCGCTGGCCAAAATATTAGGCTATGCCGATGCCCAGCAAGCACCAGAGTGGTTTACTACCGCTCCTTCAAAAGCGATTCCGCTGGCTTTGCATAAAGCCAATATTGACATAAAAGCTGTCGATTTTTTCGAAATTAACGAGGCTTTCTCGGTGGTTTCTATTGCCAACAACCAATTGCTCGGTTTAAACGATAGCCAGGTAAACGTAAATGGTGGTGCTGTATCATTAGGTCACCCGCTGGGAGCATCAGGTGCCCGCATTGTGGTTACCCTCCTTTCGGTACTGGCACAAAACGATGGCAAAATTGGCGTAGCCGGAATTTGTAACGGCGGTGGTGGTGCCAGCGCACTGGTAATAGAAAAAATAGCATAAACATACTGATAGCTGTAAAATACCCGTTTAAGCATGATAATGAAGAATCTAAAGTTGCTTTCCCTGCTATTTACTGGCCTGCTGAGCTTTAATGTACAAGCACAACAGGCTCCTAATAAACTGAACGTATTTCAGGATTCGCTGATCAAAATTTCTACAGCTACAGTAAATGCATTAAGCGATAATGAAAAGCTCGAAAGCAATGGCAGGTTTGTTAAGCTATTGGTAGAAGCCTTAAAAACACCCAATTCTTTTGCCTACCCTTTCGATTCGTTAAAAACCGTTTCGGTAATTAAATCTCCCGATCAGGCTTTCAGAACTTTAACCTGGTATGTACAGCTCGAAAATGGCAGCTACCGTTACTATGGTACCATCCAGATGAATACCAAAAATGGGCCGTTAAAACTCTATCCGCTAATCGATCAAACGGAGAACATGAACGATCCGAATGTGGTAACGAACAATCAGAAATGGTTTGGTGCCCGCTATTACGAAATTATACCCGTAACCAGCGGAAACCGCTTACCATATTATGTATTGTTAGGCTGGAAAGGAAACACACAGGCAACCACCAAAAAAGTAATCGAAATCCTTTCCTTTGATAAGGATAATGTAACTTTTGGAGCGCCGGTTTTCGACGGAAAAGAATTGAAAGGGAAAAACAGGGTAATATTCGAATACGCCAAATCGAATGCCATGATGCTTAAAACCGACTTAAAAGCAGGCATGATTGTATTCGACCATCTGGGTTCTTTTGATCCCGAAATAAAAGGAAAACCTGAATTTTACGGATCGGATGGCACTTTTGATGGTTTCAAAATCATTGGCGGCAAATTAAAATTGCAGGAAGAGCTTACACTTAATAACGAGGCCAATTCGAACGATGAGCTTTATGCAGATCCAAAGAAAAATATTAAACCAATCAGGAAGTTTTAATTTTTAACAAAACTTAACAACTTCATTACCATGGCGCTGAGTTAAAAATTTGCCAGAATGGCCTTCACTCGCTATATTGCGCCTTAAAAATGTCCAATAAATGCCCACAACAAACCAAACTAAACATCCCAAGGGGTTAAAATTTCTATTTTTATCCGAAATGTGGGAACGTTTTGGCTATTATTTAATGATTGGCATTTTTACACTCTATTTAAAGGATGTAAAAACAGGCTTCGCCATGACTGAAGCCGAATCGGCCGATTTATACGGCACATTTATAGCCTTAGTATTTTTAACACCATTTTTAGGCGGACTTATTGCCGACCGCTACCTGGGTTATGCCAAATCGATCATTATTGGTGGCCTGATGATGGGTGCCGGCTATTGCCTGATGGGCGTTCACAGCTTACCCATGCTCTACCTGGCCATGACCCTGGTAATTCTGGGCAATGGTTTCTTTAAACCCAATATCTCTACCCTGCTCGGAAACATTTATTCTACCCCCGAATACCAGGCAAAAAAAGACGATGGCTACAATATCTTTTACATGGGTATTAATGTAGGTGCATTTATCTGCAACTTTTTTGGCGCAGCCCTTTATATTATGCTGGGTTGGGAATATGCTTTCTTTGCTGCCGGTGTAGGTATGTTTATCGGTGTGGTAGTATTCATCAGCGGGCTTAAACACTACCGGGCATTCGATATTAAGAAAGGTATGGCCGAAGGCGATATGTCTTTTCTTAAAATCTGCCTGCTTATTTTACTGCCATCTATTATTGCTGGTGTAATTGGCTGGGTGCTGCCTAGCAAACTCATCGGTCATCCGTTGGTAGGTTCTACCAGTACCGATGCATTTATATTTGCCTGTTTCCCTGTAATCTACTTTTACAGCACTTTATTTTTCAAGGCCAGCAAGGAAGAAAAACGGCCTATTGCAGCATTGTTGACCATATTTGTGGTGGTAATTTTATTCTGGGCTGTTTTTAAACAAAATGGCACTGCATTAACCACCTGGGCCGACCGCTATACCGATCGGAGCTTAACCAACACCACAGCTAAAAATGCCTTTTCGAACTTAAGCCTGTCTCAAAATTTAACTTACCAAAAAGATAGCGTAGCCCTTTACGACCATGCTTTTCGCCTGCAGAAAGTGGATGGCGTTGTTCAGAAAGAATACAATTACCCAACTTATTTTAAAAATGTACCTGCAGCCGAATTGCCACAAGATGGCGGCGGTGTAGAACTCTGGGCTACCAATTTAAGTCAATCTATCAATCCGGCATGGGTAATTTTGCTTACGCCCCTGGTTGTAGCTTTCTTTACCTGGCTTCGCCGTAACGGAAAAGAACCCAGTACCGCCAGTAAAATTATTTTCGGAATTTTTATATCGGCACTTTCTGTATTGGTAATGGTTACCGCTGTATATGTAGGTAAAAACGGAGCCGAAAAAGTATCGGTACTCTGGCTCATGGGCACCTATGGAATTATTACCATTGGCGAATTGTTCTTAAGTCCTATGGGATTATCGCTCGTATCTAAACTAAGCCCTGTTAGAATTACTTCGCTTATGATGGGCGGCTGGTTTGTTTCTACCTCAATTGGCAATAAACTTTCGGGTGTACTGGCCACCTTGTGGGATACCTACGAAGACAAAGCCAATTTCTTTTGGGTAAATTTTTCGCTGCTGATGGGTTCTGCCATCATCGGTTTAATGCTGCTCAAATGGCTCAACAACATCATGAAAGCATACGGAATTAAATAAAAATATTGATTACATAAACAACTAAAACAAACTGAAACTGAATATGACATCAACACCAAATCAATCTACTGGCCATCCGAAAGGGTTATATGTGCTATTTGCCACAGAGATGTGGGAGCGTTTTAACTACTATGGTATGCGGGCAATCCTGGTTCTATTTATGACCAAAGCCCTGCTTTTTGATAAAGCTTTTGCCTCTAACCTGTATGGCAGTTACACCGGATTGGTTTATTTAACACCACTAATTGGCGGTTACATTGCCGACCGTTACTGGGGAAATAAAAAATCGATTATTACGGGTGGCTTAATGATGGCCCTGGGCGAATTTATCCTTTTCTTTTGCGCAACTTTATACCATACTAACGAACAACTGTCAACCTTCCTGTTTTTTACAGGTTTAGGATTTATGATCGCCGGAAACGGATTCTTTAAACCCAATATCTCTTCATTAGTAGGTCAGTTATACCCGAAAGGCGATAAAAGAAGCGATGCTGCTTATACCATTTTTTACATGGGTATTAACGTAGGTGGCGCCTTAGGACCAATAGTATGTGGCTTTTTAGGCGATACAGGCAATCCGCTTGATTTTAAATGGGCATTTTTTGCAGGTGGTATAGCCATGCTGCTGGGTGTTTTGGTACAGATTTTATTTCAGAAAAAATATGTGGTAGCGCCAGATGGCAAAGAATTAGGCCAGGTACCTGCCGGCACGCCTAAAGCGGCCTTAAACCCTTTGGTTATTGGTTTCGGATTAGCAGCCTTTTCGGCCTTAATGATTGGCTTATTTTATGTTGATGCCAAAGTATTCAGCTTCTTAACCTATTTATTGATAGCTTCGGTATTGTTTATCGCTTTTATCATCTTCTCTGACAGTACATTAAGCAAAATTGAAAAACAACGTATTGGCGTAATCTTTATCGTTGCCTTCTTCGTTATCTTTTTCTGGAGTGCCTTCGAGCAGGCAGGCGCATCGTTAACCTTCTTCGCTGCAGAGCAAACCCAGAGAGATTTAGGCTTTTTAACGGTACCAGCTAGTATTTTTGCTTCGTTAAACTCAATTTTCGTAGTAGCGTTTGCACCTATATTTGCCTGGTTATGGATTAAACTGGGTAAAAAAGAACCTTCCTCGCCAACTAAAATGGCCATCGGTTTATTGTTACTGGCTTTAGGTTACTTCTGGATTGCTTTTGGTGTTAAAGATGTGTCTTCATCAACCAAAGTAAGTATGATGTGGTTAATTGGTATGTATGCTTTGCACACCTGCGGCGAACTTTGCTTATCTCCTATTGGTTTATCGTTGGTAAATAAGCTGGCTCCATTAAAATTCGGCTCGTTATTAATGGCTGTTTGGTTTTTGGCTAACGCTGCAGCAAACAAATTTGCAGGTATTTTAAGTAGTTTATACCCTCCGGGAACTGCTGAAATTAAACAAGCAGCCGATGCGGGAATTAACCTTCAACCTATTTTATCTAAAACAGTTAGCCCTACAGCTGCAGAACTGGCTAAACTTAAAGATTTAAAAATCCCTTTCGAATATCAATCTATTTTAGGCATCCAGATCAACTCGTTATACGAATTTTTCATGATGTTTGTGGTGATGGCCGGAATTGCATCTTTGATCTTATTCGCGATTACTAAAAAACTACAAAAAATGATGCACCAGGATATACTGGATTAATGCATACCAAATAATTAAAAAAGCCCGGTTCCTGATCGGGCTTTTCATTTTTAAACCAATTTCATGGAAAAAACAATTTCAATAGAAGATATCCAAAACTTTGAGGGTAAATACCCTAAACAACTTTGGCACCTGTCGCTGGTAGAAATGTGGGAACGTTTTTGTTTTTACGGCATGCGGGGCGTTCTGGCCTTTTTTATGGTCGACCAGCTTGGGCTTAGCGACCAGAAATCGAACTTGCAATACGGTGCTATCCAGGCTTTTGTATACGCATTTACTTTTATCGGCGGTATTTTTGCCGACCGTATTTTGGGCTTCCGCAAATCACTTTTCTGGGGTGGTTCTTTAATGATTATCGGGAACCTGATCCTCGCTTTTTCGCCTCAGGACTTGTTTTATGTGGGCATTACCCTATCAATTATTGGTACAGGTTTCTTTAAACCCAATATCTCATCAATGGTAGGCGAACTTTACCATGAGCAAGATAACCGACGCGATGCCGGCTATGGCTTATTTTACGCAGGTATTAACATAGGCGGACTATTGGGTGGTGCCATGTGTATTTATTTGGGTAAATATTACAACTGGCACCTGTGCTTTTTATCAGCGGCGCTTGTAATGGCGTTTGGTTTAGGTACATTTATTTTTACCAAAAAACATTTGGGGCCGATTGGTATTTCGCCTTTACTGCACCTTAAAAAAGCGAAACAAAGAGTAGCCGAAATTTCTGTATATGTAGGCTCTATTCTCTGCATCCCCTTAATTTACATCATGGTAAAAAACACCGTTTTTGCCGATTACTTTATGTACACCATTGGGGTAATTGCCATGATTTACTTTTTGTACGAAACCTTTAAAATAAAAGATAAAAAGGCGCAGTATAAATTACTTGCAGCATTTGTATTTATCTTCTGTTATTTCATTTTTATGGCCATTTCTGAGCAAAGTGGTGGTTCATTATCGTTGTTTGCTAAAGATAACCTCGACCATAAAATCCTCTTTTTTAACATCGATCCTAATGTGGTAAACAATAGCGCAAACTCTTTCTTTGTGGTTGTATTTAGTCCAATAGTGGGTATTTTGTGGTTGGGTTTATATAAACGCAAAATTGAGCCTAACACGGTAGTTAAATTCGGTATTGGTTTTCTTTTACTTGCGCTGAGTTTTTATGCATTTTATGCTACCCGTTTCTTCGCCAACGCACAGGGCATTAGCTCATTAAATGTATTTACCTTTGCTTATTTACTGTTAACACTGGGCGAACTTTGCCTGGGGCCTATCGGGATGTCGATTATTACCAAACTTTCGCCTAAAAGAATGTTCGGGATGATGATGGGACTCTGGTTCTTATCGAGTGCTTTTGGGCAACTGGCCGCAGGAAAGTTGGGTGCAGAAATGTCGAGCATCGAAAATGCTTCGCTTACATCCAAATTAATGGCATATACCGAAGGTTACAAAGCCCTGGCGCTGTATTCGTTAATAGCCGGTGTGGCTTTAATCCTGTTTTCTCAGCTGGTTAAAAGGCTAATGCAGGAAGTGAGATAATTGCCTAATATTAACCATATAAGGCATGTAAGATTCATATAAGTTTTAAACCTTAAATGTTCTTATATGTCTTAGGTGGTAAAAATAATTGCTTAATACCAAGCATATAAGCCATGAAAGCTCATACCAGTTTTAAATTTTAAGTGTCCTTATATGTTTTAAATGGTAAAATGTTGTTGATTTAAAGCTTCCACAATTCAATGAAAAATCGTGGCGAATTCATATTAAATCTTTACTTTCGCAGTTTAAAAGCAATTATTACGCATAATACAAAGGCCAAAAGCTTCCATTCATAAAAAAATAACGAACGTGCCAGATAGTTTAGTCATCATACCAACCTACAACGAGAAGGAAAACATCGAAAAGATTATCCGCAAGGTATTTTCTTTAACACAACCTTTTCATGTTTTAATTATTGATGACGGTTCTCCCGACGGAACTGCTGACATTGTAAAATCGTTGCAGGACGAATACCAGGGGCATTTATTTATCGAAGAACGTTCGGGCAAACAAGGCCTGGGCACTGCATACATCTATGGTTTTAACTGGGCACTGCAAAAAAATTACGACTACATTTTTGAAATGGATGCCGACTTTTCGCACAATCCGGATGATTTGGCCCGCCTGCGCGAAGCTTGTGTAAACGGCGCTGATGTAGCCATTGGCTCACGGTATGTTAAAGGGGTAAATGTGGTAAACTGGCCAATGGGCAGGGTTTTAATGTCGTACTTTGCTTCCATGTATGTTCGTTTTATCACCCGCATCAACATTCAGGATGCTACAGCTGGTTTTAAATGCTACCGCAAAATTGTATTGGAAACCATCCCGCTAAACAAAATTAAGTTTGTGGGTTATGCGTTTCAGATTGAAATGAAATTTACGGCAATTAAATTCGGGTTTAAAGTGGTTGAGGTACCCATTATCTTTACCGACCGCACCGAAGGAACTTCAAAAATGAGCACGCGCATTTTCAGGGAGGCTTTTTTAGGGGTTATCCAAATGAAGGTAAACAGCTGGTTCAGGAATTATAGTAGAAAGTCCTAAGTCTGGAGTCAATAGTTTATAGCCCATAATTCGTGGATGGCGTCATCTGGTATCCGGCCATGAACCATCAACTATTGACCATTAACGTCAATCACTCAGGACTTCCCTTGCGATTCACGAATCATTGTCCCGAAGTCCTGCCCTTTATCCATCGCTTTAACGGTCATAACTAGTCTTTTGGTTCGGGTGGGTTCTGTTTTGGCCTGATTGATCCAGTTGATGTAATAGTTTTGGTGCGATTTGGGTTGTTTTAAGAAATTCTGCATCAGGCGTTCCTCTTCTGACAAGCATATTTCGAGATCTTCGGGCATTTCAATTTTAAAGTCTTTATCTTCTGTTAAAAACAATTCGATTGCGGCACCGGCTTCTTTTCTGAGTTTTTTACGTAAAGGACCATTTAAGGCAATAATGAAATCTCCTTCTCCCATGGGTATGGTGGCCAGCCCTGAAACCTCGAGCTCATCTATTTTGCCTTTAACCCTGAAACTCTTTTTACAGCCGGCTTTAATTTCGTTAGCTAAAGCTTCGGGAATAAATACGTAGCTCCAGCCGGTTTTTTCGCCCATGGTTTCGAAACGTTCTATTTCTGCTTTGAAGTGGATCATGGTTTAAATATAGAAATTATGTTGAAGAACTGTTAAACGATGCAATCGTTGGGCTATTCTTGCACGCGTTTGAAACGCGCGCAAGCAGGATTATTAATCTTTGATTTTATAATGCACACTCCTACCGCTGCCAAAAGCCATTAAAACACCTAAATTCTCCAACTCTTTCAAATCTCTTGTGGCAGTAGCTTTTGAAGTTTTAGTGATTGAAATATATTTTTTAGCGGTCATCCCTCCTTCAAAACCATCAATTCCGAAACTGTACATCTTTTGTAGAACCTTCTTTTGCCTATCATTAAATTTTTCTCTGAATAGGTCAAAAACTTTTATTTTACGAAGTGTAAAATCGATCGTTTGTTTGGCTTCCAATTGTGCCTGAAGTGCAATAGCCACAAAATATTTGAGCCACTCAGAAATTTCATTGCTTCTTTGCGCGTTTTTTAAAGCCTGATAATAAGCAGACCTATTACTTTCGATTGCTTTAGATAAGCTGAGCATTACTGGCCGGCCTAATGTCTGCGAAATAGTTTTTTCTGCAATTGCCCTCCCAATACGACCATTTCCGTCTTCGAAGGGATGGATTGTTTCAAAATACAGATGAGCAATACCAGCCCTTATTACGGGATCTTTAATTTCTTTAGTACCCTGTGGTTTGGTTGCATTAAACCAGGTGATAAAAGCTTCCATTTCACCAATAACACGATGTGAGGGTGGTGCTTCAAAATGGATTTCTTCATTACCTACTCCTCCAGATACGACCTGCATCGGATCATCGCCTTTTCTCCAGGCACCCATGTTTATATATTTATTCCCTGTGAATAAAAGCTTATGCCAATGCCATAAGGTATCTTTAGTTAATTCATCTAAAAAGGTATTTCTCACAT
This sequence comes from Pedobacter kyungheensis, assembly GCF_000812965.1. Classification (GTDB taxonomy): domain Bacteria; phylum Bacteroidota; class Bacteroidia; order Sphingobacteriales; family Sphingobacteriaceae; genus Pedobacter; species Pedobacter kyungheensis. Next base: position 63,855 of record NZ_JSYN01000024.1, on the reverse strand, counting down.
CAATCATTAAATCAGCTATTCCAGAAGCACGTTGATCTTTTACAACATCAGGTGTTTTATTAAGTCCAAGGTTATTTTTAATGGATGACATCACATCTCTTCTACTTAAAAATTCCCCTTCTATTTCTGATGTTTTTATGGCTTCAGACAAAATCATTTCAAGTAATGTTTCTTGCCTTATATCATCAGGTAACGATTTTAACAAAGCATTAACCTCACCGGTTTGCTGAGCAAAATGATAGAGATCATGCTCAATATCTTTTGTGGAAAAAGTAAAGTTTGGCCAGGTTTTTAACTCCCAATTATACTGCATGAGCCGAATATACAATTTAATCGGCTCAAAAACAAGCATATTTATGAGCCGATTAGTAGATTTAATCGGCTCATGATTTTAAATTAATACTAATCGAATAGGGAATATTGGGAATCAATTAATGAATTTTCTAAAAATTTAAAGGTTTTAATTACTTCGAACTGGCCAGCGTTTTTACTGAACCTCCGTATGGCAACGGTATCGCAATTAAACTTTAAAGTTACAGGGCCAAATAAATTTTGGGCCAGGTCAATTTGAGTTGAGCTTAATTTACGGCCGATAGAGATATGTGCTTCGCCACCACTTTTAGTGCAGCGTGTTTTCAACCTTTTTTGGAAATCATCTAAAAGATTCTTTAAATAAGTTTTGGAAGATTCATCTGGAATTACAAAAATGGTGCGGCTTTTTTTTGAGGAGATCAACCTATTAAAAATCACTTTCTGCTGCTTTTGTGAATTGCAAAACATTTCGATCTTCTTTTCGATAATTATTAATTCTTTTTGACTAGCTAAAAATTTAATAATGGTAACATGAGCAACTGAATCTCTGCTTGCATATTTCCTGATTTTGGTTGTTAATTTAGCTTTTAAAGCCGCAACTTTATCAATAATTTCTATGGAAGGATGAAGAACCAGTGAATACTCTTTCCTAATTTTAGCACTGTTCATATCACTTGTTTTAATTAATCGCTACCGGGTTCAACTGAATGTCCAATTTGGCAAATTTCAATACCTCAATACTCTGAAAGCCAAAATCTTCGACCACCTTACCTAAAATCAGATAGCAGCCCTTGCCTTTAAAAGGATAAACAGGCGTAGTATTGGGAAAATGGGTCGTGTCGAAAAAATCGCCATTGGCATCTAAAAATGTACCAAACCACATTTTGGTATTTTTAATGGTATGCACTGTTTTTTCGCATACGTAATTACCTACCATCCTGATGGTTTTACCTAAATGTTTATGCAGATCGGCCGCCATTACATCGCCACGGTAACTGGTTTTCAGAAAATCGAACATTTTATGATTAAGTGGATACCCCAGCAGCTCCAGTTCGGTATAAGCATTTTCGAGCTCTGAATCTGCCAGTTCTGGCAATTGGTAAGTTTTATAACTGAGTTTAAAAAGTTCGGCAGCATTTACTTTCTTTTGTTTAAAGCCGAGGTAATTGTGCACATCCCAAAGCAGCGTTTTGCGGTCTTTACCGGTAAAGCGCAGACAGCCCAGGCGAATTAAAATAATGACCTGCTCTAAAGAAATATTGGTCCGTTTTACAAAATCTTCCAGATCGAGGTACGGCCCATTGGCCTTGCGTTCGGCGGGGATAATTTTTATATTTTTTTCTTCCAGGCCCTGCACCCCGATAAACCCCAGATAAGCATCTTCGCCCCGTATGTTCACCACTTCATCGCTGTGGTTTACACAGGGTAAATGCACCCGGGCACCGGTTTTCTGCAGTTCGTTAACATATACCCAGCGACTGTAAAAACCGCCGTAATTGTTGAGCACGGCCACCATAAACTCCATGGGATAATAGGTTTTAAGGTACAGGCTCTGGTAGCTCTCTACGGCGAAGGAAGCCGAATGAGCTTTTGAAAAGCTGTAACCGGCAAAGGATGAAATCTGCCGCCAAACCTCAGTAATCAGTTCTTCTGAGTGGCCTTCTTTTCGTGCTGAAGCGAAAAACTTATTCACCAACTCATCAAAAGCCAGTTTAGACCGATATTTACCGCTCATGGCTTTACGGAGTACATCGGCATCGGCCAGATCGAGTCCAGCAAAGTAATGGCATACCTTAATCACATCTTCCTGATACACCATTACGCCATAGGTTTCGCTCAAACGCTCCTTCATTACCTCGCAGAGGTAAACAACCTTATCAGGCGCATGGTAACGCTCGATGTACGATTTCATCATCCCCGAACTGGCCACCCCGGGGCGGATAATGGAACTGGCAGCAACCAGGGTGAGGTAATTATCGCATTTCAGTTTTTTAAGCAGCTGCCGCATAGCAGGCGATTCGATATAGAAACAGCCTATAGGTTGACCTTCCTTTAAAATCCTGTTCAATTCTGCGTCATGCTTAAAAACGGGAAAATTGTGTATATCAATTGGTTTCCCTTTGTTCTTTTGAATCAGTTGTACCGCTTCGCGGATGTGGCCAATCCCCCTTTGGCTCAAAATATCGAATTTTTCGTACCCGATTGCTTCGGCTTCGTACATATCCCACTGTACGGTAGGGAAACCTTTTGGTGGCATATCCAGTGCGGTATAATAAGTAATGGGCTCTTCTGAAATCAAAATGCCCCCGGCATGGATAGAACGCTGATTGGGCATACTCTTCATGTAATGGTGCACGGCAAGCAGCCTTTGGTAAGTGCTGTTTTTCTGGTTTTCCTTTTCTTTGGTTGGGTCGGTAAAACTGTCGATTTCTTCTTTGGGCAAGCCCATTACCTTACCTATTTCGCGGATAATGGCACGGTCTTTAAAAGTGCTCATGGTGCCCAGGAAAGCGACATGCCATTTGGGGTAACGGTTAAAAATATAGCGCTGGATGGTTTCGCGTTCATCCCAGGAAAAATCGATATCAAAATCAGGCGGACTGGTTCGTTTCTCATGCAAAAACCTTTCAAAGTATAAATCCAGATCGATGGGATCTACATCGGTAATGCGCAGGCAGTAAGCCACAATGCTATTAGCCCCCGAACCACGGCCAACATGGTAAAAGCCACAATAGTTCATGGCATAACGTACAATATCAAAAGTGATGAGGAAATAGGCACAGAAGTTCTTAAGTTCAATGATTCGCAGCTCTTTTTCTAAACGCGCCATAGCTTCCTTATTATTTTCGCCATAACGGTATTTAAGTCCTACTGTCGCCAACCTTCGCAGCATTTTTTTATCACCTTCCAAACCTGTTTTGGTATAGTAAAACCTATTTTTAGATGAAGGCACAGGGGTATTTTCAAAATATATACTCAAATCGCAGCTATCCAACAATTGTTGTGTGTTTTGAACAATGAAGGGATATTGCTCAAACTGCCGGGTAAGCTGGGCTTCCGGAATCAGGAATTCATCGGGTTCGCATTTCTGCTCATCGGGTACTTTACTGAGCAATGTATTCAGCTCAATAGCCCTAAAATATTCATGCAGGCGATAGGTAATCTTATTGCTTACAGTAACGGGGTGCCAGACCAGTAGTTTTTCTTTTTGCTTTAAAAGGGGATGTTTGTACAACAAATTAAGCTGTTTACCCCGGATGCCAACAAACTCATTTTCTTTGAGCTCGCGGTTAAAAGATTTATGAAAAGGATAAATGAGGTATACATTTTCCATTTCGGGCGGGTTTTCGGGCAGGGCAATATTGTTGATGTTATGGTAGCTTAAAAACTCATTCAACTCGCGCATACCTTCCCTATTGCGGGCAATACCTACATATAGCACCCTGTTACCATTTCTGAACTCAATGCCGGCTACAGGCTTAATCCGGTAGGGAATATTGCCTTTGTGTATATCATCGGCCGTTTTGGCGATGCCCTGTTTGTAACACTCGCGGATAAACTCTACAGCTCCGGTTGAATTATTGATATCGGTAAGCACCATCTGGTGGATACCCAAACTCCGCGCAGTGGCAATGAGTTGCCCGATACTTTCCGTACCATATTTTAGGCTATAAGCAGAATGGACATTTAAAAACATCAGTCGTAAGATTTAGTTCCAATTGTTCCTTTTTCGCTCATAAAACTCCTGATTTTTGACCGTTTCCTTACTTCGGGTTCTTTTTCTTCTTCACCATTGGTATTTTCGATCAACACTTTCTTTTTGCGGGGATTATATTTGATCACTTTCCCTTTTTCATCGCGGGGTGGCTGGGTAACAATACAGGCTTTTACCACAGCCTCTGCCCCATAACTGTTTCTTACCTTATCCATAGCCTGATACAGGCTATATTCTTCTTCGGCAATGTTATATAAGCCCATCTGTTCATAACCGCTTACCAAATGCGACAACTTTACGCCCACTAAACGCAACAACATTCTTTTGGCATAAACTTTTTCGAAAAGACTATGGGCTTTACTGATCAGGAAAGAATCGAGTGAGGTGTAAGGAATCCGTTCCTGCTGGGTAACCGTTTCGAAATTGGTATAACGTACGGTTACGGTAATGCAGGCCGTTAATTTTTTCTGGTTGCGCAGCTGAAAGGTTAAGCCGGTTACCATGCCAGTGATAATGGCCTTTAATTTGGCCATATCCATGGTATCGCTTTCGAAGGTAGCCTGTGTACCGATTGATTTTCTTTCGCGGTAAGGTACTACAGGAGCCAGATCGATACCATTTGCCTTTTGCCACAAACTTAATCCGTGTTGCCCAAGTATTTTAAACATGAGCTGTTGCGGAATTTGTGTAAGGGTAAGAATTTGCCGCACGCCCATTTCACTCAGTTTTTTATAGGTGGCATGGCCTATACCCGGAATTTTATGAATAGCCAGCGGATCGAGGAAGGGCCGCAGTTCAGGAAAAGTAACCTGCCGCTCGCCAGCCGGTTTGGATTCGTTAGTGGCAATTTTAGCCACCGTTTTATTGATAGATAAACCAAAGGAAATGGGCAGACTCATTTCTTTAATAATGGTTTGTCTGAGTTCGGAAGCAAATTTCATACAGCCAAAAAAGCGGTCCATACCCGTCATATCGATATAATGCTCATCGATACTGGCTTTTTCAAAAAGCGGAACTTTATCGGCAATGATTTCGGTAATCTCGTGCGAGGCCTGCGAGTACTCTTCCATATCGCCCCTTAAAAAAATGGCCTGCGGACAAAGGAGTTTCGCCGTTCGGCCGGGCATTGCCGAGTGGACACCGTATTTCCGGGCTTCATAACTGCACGAAGCTACTACGCCCCTATCGCCGCCACCGCCAATAATGACGGGTTTGCCTAATAGTTTGGGATTTTTTCTGATTTCTACCGACACAAAAAATGCATCTTGATCCATATGAATAATCTGCCTTTCTTTTTCCATTACTGTCAATTGGGATGATTGAAATCAAAATTACTAATATTTTTAGTTTTAATAAAAATAAAACGTGATTTGTTTTAAACAAAATACTAACAATTTTAGCTAAGAATGGTCTGTGGAGACACAGACCATGGGAAATCATGAAATAACACCTGGTGATATGCAGAATCAGCTGGGCAGATGGGATATTGATTTAGCAGCTATATTTCCGTTTAAAAATAGGCGTACCTATAAAGATCATAACATGGATATGTTTTTAGAATACCCTTGGGCTCATTACTCTGATATTAGGTTTGATGAATGAGTAAGATAAAGAAATTTCGTGCGTACCACTGCTGTAACCCTGCAGCGGGCCGATAGAAAAGTCGTAACCGTAACCGATCCTGATTTTTTCTGATGGAAAAAGCTGTATCGCAGCAACTGCCGAATTACGTGGAGTAAGGTCGCGCTGCAGATAACTTTTATTATAGAGTTTCACTCCTGTACGGTACGAACCACCCACCCAAAGAAAATCTTTGATCATCAAAAAGGCATTTACATCCAAGCTGGTCGGGCCTCCGCGGTCGTCTTTCAACAGAAAGGAAGGTTTGATCTGGAAGTTTTCGGAAAGCGGGAACAAAGCGCCAGCAGTTAAATAATAATGCGGTTTGGGTTGAGGGATAAAGGCATAACGGTCGATATTGATGTAAGTGGCAATGAGGTTATCGACCGAAAAACCGGCATAATATTGATCGTTGGCGAAATATATTCCTGCCCTCGCATCGGGCACAATGGTACTTTGCACGCCTACAGGCTGGTTAGGTTCGGGATTATTGGGATTCAGCATTGAACCATCGATCCCCAGCTGTACCATACCCACGCCTAGGCCCAGTGCCAGGCGTGAGCTGCCATCATCATTCATCCGGATGCGGTAAGCGTAGTTGCCATAAATACTCAGGTTGGTTTGTGCACCTAACTTATCGCTGGCCACCTGAAGTGCCAAACCTACATTACCGCTGTTGGCAATGGCATCGACCGCAAGCGACATGCTCCTGGGTGCACCGGTAATACCCGTCCACTGGCTCCGGTAAAAGCTGTGCACATTCAGCACTTCTTTATAGCCCGCATAGGCCGGATTAATGTAGATACCGTTGATCATGTACTGGCTGTACTGGGCATCCTGCTGCGCAAATACAAGCTGCGAAAGCAAAAGCAACCAACCTCCTATAAGTACTCTTAATTTCTTCATCATCTTGATATCTTAAAGCCCTTATCTTACTTTTTAAATGCCCTGATCAATGTAATGTAGCCTTTGTATACTTCAAACGCATTACTGTTTGCTTTTTTAACGCGAAGTAAGTAATAGTAGGTACCCTCATTCAATCCCTCGCCTGTCCAATTATTCTGGTAGCCTTTGGCGCGGAACACTTCGTTACCCCAACGGTTTACAATGGTAAGTTCGTTAACCTGATACTGGTTAAGCCCAATGATCTCGAAGGTATCGTTATTACCATCGCCATTTGGCGTAAACAGATTAGGAATGGTAAGACCAGCGAAGTTAGCGGTTAAGCTTACGGCAGCTACGTTGGTATAATATCCGTAAGCATCTTTTACGCGGTAGCTAAAGGTGTCATCGCCAGTGTAGCCCGGATCAGGCGTGTAGGTTATGCTACCATCAGCATTTACTGTTACTTTACCATGTTTAGGCTGAAGCATAATTTCTACGGTTAACTGATCGAGGGTAGAATTCCCCGGATCATCGTTAGCCAGTACATTAATGGTTACCGGTTTATTGGCAACTGTTCCGCCTGCATCATCAACGGCCCTTGGCGATTTAGGCACCGTAATCACCGTTGCATCGTTATTGGCGTTAGATGTACCAGAAATATCTGAAACATTTGCACCACCAACCGTTTTGGCATTTACACTTGCCGTGTTGGTTACCGTACCTAAATCCTTATCAGCCTGTGTTAAGGTATAAATTTCAACATCGGTGATAGTTGCATCAGGAGCAAGTCCGCCGCTTACCGCAATTACCTTATTGTTTAAGCCTAGTTTAGCATCGGTTAAAGTAATGGTATTTAAGGTAACTGTACCGGTATTTTTAATGGTAAAGGTATAAGTAACCTTGTTACCACTAAAGGTTGCGGTTTTAACCAATGCGATTGTGCCGGCATTCTGAAGTGCGGTAATGGTTGGTGTATCATTATTTTCGGCTGTACCCGATATGTCACTTACCGGTAGGTTAGCAGGTGTTCTGGCGTTCACATTTGCAGAGTTGGTTACGTTACCTGCATCCTTATCGGCCTGGGTTAACCGATACACAAAGCTATCGGTTACAGTTGCACCCGGAGCCAATGTACCAGGAATCACCCGGTTTAATCCTAATTTGGCATCAGTTAAAGTGATGATATGCAAGGTTACATTTCCGGTGTTTTTTACACTGAAGTTATAGGCAATGCTATTACCATCGCTGCTTAAGGTGCCTGTTTTAACCAAAGTAACGGTTGATGCCGGTGCAATTACCGTTACTGTTGCATCATCAACAGCCGGCGTATTCGGATCATCAGATTTTGGTTTATTTAAAGTACCACCATTTGGCGTCTGTGAACTTGCCGATGCCTGATTAGTAAACGAACCAGCATTTACTTCAGTTAAAGTAACTGTATGTTTAGCGGTTACGGTTACGCTCGAGCCTGGTAATAAGGTTGCAATGCTGGCTGGCGTAATCGAACCTGCATCGGCACCCGCATCACTAACCACAACATTGCTTAGGCTTACATTGCCGGTATTGGTTACCACAATGTTGTAATTGATTACATCACCGGCTTTGTTTACGGTATTGGTGGCTACTTTGGTCAAACTCATGGCTGGTGCAGCCACCAGGGTTACGTTTACCGGAATGGTTACGGTAGTTGTACCACCTTTACCATCGCTAACGGTTAAAGTAAAGGTATCGGCACCGACATAACCTGCAGCTGGCGTATAAGTGTAGGTACCATCAGGATTAACCACTACTGTACCATGTGCCGGTGCTGTACTTACTGTAAAGGTAAGCGGATCGCCATCTACATCGCTCGTGGTAATGGTGCCGTTAACCGGCGTATTCTGTGGCGTAGTAATGGCAGGCGCTGTAGCAACCGGTGCATCATTAACCGGATTTACCGTTACTGAAATACTTACCTTAGTGGTGCCGCCTTTGCCATCACTTACGCTTACCGTAAAACTATCAGTTCCGTTATAATTTGGATCAGGTGTGTAAGTATAGGTACCATCTGCATTAAGCACTACCTTACCATGTACCGGTGCCGTGCCAACCGCAAAGGTAAGCGGATTGCCATCTGCATCGCCCGCGGTAATTGTGCCATTAACGGCAGTATCTTCATTAGTACTAATGACAGGCGAATTAACCTCTGGCGAGTGGTTATCGCTGATGTTAACCGTAGCAGGTGTTGCATTGGCTATGATTAAGGCATTGTTGGTTGCTGCATTCATCGTTAAGATTACCGTTTCATCCCCTTCGTTAAGGTTATCATCAAGTACAGGAACCGCGACTGTTACAGTAGTTTGTCCTGCAGGAATGGTTGCGGTGTTACCTATTGAGGTATAATCGGTTCCACTGGTTGCAGATCCGGACACGGTATAAGTAATTTTGGTATCTGTAATGGATACATGGCTTAACGTAAAGGTAAACTGGCCAGGTGTCGATGGTTCAGCACCATCGGCTGTTGCCACAACGGTTACAATAGCCTGTGTATTATCCGTAATATCCAGGATAGCCGGCGTATTGCTAATACTTACCAATGGATTTCCGGAAGTGATCAATGTAGCTTCAATGGTTTCTGCACCTTCGACAATGGCATCGGCCAATACCGGAATGGTAATGATTGCGGTAGTTTGACCTGCAGGAATGGTAATCGTTTTGCTTACAAGGGTACTGTAATCACTGCCTTCAGTTGCCGTTCCGGTTAAAGTATAAGTCAGTTGTGTATCTGTAGTAGCCGGCTTGCTTAAGGTTACCGTAAATGTTCCGTTTACCGGCCCATTTTCATTTCCGTTTGTTGCCATAGAAATGGTTGCTTCGGAAGCATCATTATCGGTTATGCTTACCGTTGCAGTACCGTTATGGATAGTTACCAACCCACCGGTTACATTACTGATGATCCCATTGAAAGTTTCGGCAGGTTCGGCAATGTCATCGTCGATAATCGGAACGTTAAAAGTTAAAGTGGCACCTGCTGCAGAGCCTGCCGGGAAGGTTAGTGTTCCGCTGGTAGCCACATAATCTGATCCTGCAATGGCTGTACCATTTGATGTATTGTAATCAAAACTGAAGGCATTTTGTACCGATCCGCTCAGCGTTACAGTAAAAGTGGCTGTTCCCGCAGCTTCATCTACATTGGTTTGGAATACCGAGATACTTGCAGATACAGCATTATTATCTAAAATATTAAGGCTTGCAGGTGCATTATTCACCGTTACCATTGGATTACTGGTGCCCGTTAAAGCAATCACCACAGTTTCAGTCCCTTCTACAACCGCATCAGCTACCACAGGAATATTGATGGTTCCGGTAGTCTGACCAGCAGGTATGGTAATGGTGCGGGTAATGGCATTGTAATCGCTTCCCTCAGTAGCAGTTCCCCCTACCGAGAAAGTAATCTGGGTATCGGTTGATGACGGATTACTTAAGGTTACTTCGAAAATCCCACTCACCGGACCATTTTCATTTCCATTTGTTGCCATCGAAATGCTTGCTTCGGAAGCATCGTTATCTGTAATTGATACCGTTGCCGAAGAAGTTCCCAGTGTAACTATCCCTCCTGTTACATTACTTAATGCAACGCTGAAGGTTTCTGTTGGTTCAACCAGGTTGTCATCGTTAACCGGAATTGTGAAAGTTAAACTTGTGCCAGCCGCAGCATTTGCAGGGAAAGTTAAGGTTCTGTTGGTTGCGGTAAAATCAGTACCCGAGGCTGCAGTACCATTTGCGGTAGCATAATCTACAGTAAAGCTGTTTTGTACTGCATGATCTAAAGTTACCGTAAAAGTGGCCGTGCCAGCGTTTTCATTAATTACCGGCAAGGTAGATATACTTACTTTGGCTACATTGGCATCGATAACGTTAATGGTAGCTGGTGTATGATCAACTGTTATCTCCGGATTGTTAGCTGCTGTTAAGGCAGCAACAACTGTTTCATTACCTTCTGCCACTTCATCTGCCAAAACCGGAATGGTAATGCTTGCTGTTGTTGTGCCTGCCGGAATTACAATGGTTTTATTTACAGTACTGTAATCGGCTTTTTCTGTTGCAGTACCACTTAGTGCAAAGATTAAAGCAGTTGATGTAGCGGATGGGTTAGTTAAAGTAATATTAAATGTTCCATTGATTAAACCATTTTCATTTGCATTGGTACCTGCAGTAATGCTCACCGCAGCATGATCATTATCAGCGATGTTCACTGTTGCCGGATTGGTACCAATAGCTACATCTGCCCCTGTTACATTACTCAAACCTACAGTAAATGATTCTGAATTTTCGATCAGGTGATCGTCGATAATCGGGATTATTACTTTAAGGGTAGTGCCAGCAGCCGAATTTGCCGGAAAGGTTAATGTTCCGCTGGTTGCAGTATAATCCAATCCGGATAAAGCTGTACCATTTGCTGTTGCATAATCGACAGTAAAGCTATTCTGAACCGCTATATTCAGTACTACCGATAAAGTAACTGTACCTACAGTTTCGCTAACGCTTGCTGCACTGATGGATATGCTTACGTTGGCTGTATTGGCATCTAATAAATTGATGCTGGCCGCAGTGCCGTTAACACTGATGGCCGGATTATCAGAAGTACCTAAGGTAGCAATAATCGTTTCAATGCTCTCGGCCACTGCATCAACAATAACCGGAATGGTAATCGTTCCTGTTGTTTGTCCGGCCGGAATGGTGATCGTTTTGGTTACGATGCTGTTATAATCTGTTCCTTCGGTGGCAGTACCTGCTAAAGTGTAGGTTAGCTGCGTATCGCTTGCCGATGGGTTACTCAGGGTTACCGTGAATGTTCCGTTAACCGGACCGCTTTCGTTACCGTTTACTCCAGGGGTAATACTTGCCACCGCACTATCGTTATCAGCGATACTTACCGTTGCAGCTGAGGTACCGATAGTCACCAGTCCACCAATTACATTACTTAAACTAGCGCTAAAGGTTTCGGTTGGTTCAACAGTATGATCATCAATAACCGGCACGGAGAATGTTAAAGTTGTACCTGCTGATGAATTGGCAGGAAATATTAATGTTCCTGATGTTTCAGTATAATCTACACCTGCGGTAGCCGTGCCGTTTGTGGTATTGTAATCAACACTAAACGAATTTTGCACTGCAGTATTTAAAGTAACGGTAAAGGTTGCCGCTCCGGCTGCTTCGTTTATAACCGGCGGAGCAGTGATACTTACTGATGCAGTATTGTTATCAAAAATATTAATGCTGGCAGACGTATTGTTTATACTCACCAACGGATTGTTTGAAGTCGCAAGAGTTAGTATAACGGTTTCTGTTCCCTCTACAATGGCATCGGTTAACACCGGAATGGCAATGGTTGCAGTGGTTGCACCTGCGGGGATGACCACGGTTTTAACCACCAGCGAATAGTCACTTCCTTCAACAGCTGTTCCACCTGCCGCATAAGTTAGCTGTGTATCGGTAGCGGATGCTTTACTTAAGGTAATGGTAAAGGTTCCATCCACAGGACCATTCTCGTTGCCCGATGCTCCAGGTGTTAAACTGGCAATGGCCGTATCATTATCGGTAATATTAACGATAGCTGGTGTTGTACTTGCTGTAATTGCTGCATTGTTTGTTGCAGCATTCATGGTTAAGATAACGGTTTCCATTCCTTCTACCAGTTCGTCGTTCAATACCGGCACGTTTACTGTTGCTGTGACTTGTCCGGCAGGAATGGTTACCGTTGTAGCCATTGCGGTATAATCTGCTCCACTGGTTGCAGTTCCGCTAACTGCATAGCTAATTTGCGTATCGGTGGTTGATACATTACTCAAGGTGAAGGTAAACTGACCGGAAGTAGCTGGCTCTGCCCCATTCCCTGCTGCAGATACGGTTACTATTGCTTTGGTATCATCAATAATATTAATGCTGGCTGGTGTATTACTTAAACTTACCAAAGGATTGGTCGTACCGGTTAAGGTAACCACAACGGTTTCTGTTCCTTCCACCAGATGATCGGCCAATGTTTGAATACTGATGGTAGCGTTAGACTGTCCGGCTGGAATGGTAATGGTTTTGCTTACCACTGTTGTATAATCACTTCCCTCCGTTGCCGTACCACCGATGGTATAACTAATGGTTGTTGCCTGTGATGAAGGATTGCTTAACGTTAGTACAAAAGTTCCGTTAACAGGACCATTTTCAGCTCCGTTTCTTCCTGCAGCTATGCTTGCTATTGCTGTATCATCGTCGGTAATATCTACTGTAGCTGGTGTTGCAACTGCTGTAATTGCAGCATTATTTGTTGTAGCCTGCATGGTTAAAATAACCGTTTCGGTTCCTTCTGCAATATTGTCATTTATTACCGGCACTATTACTGTTGCGGTGGTTTGGCCGGCAGGAATAATTACCGTTGTACCAATTGCAGTGTAATCGGTTCCGCTTGTTGCCGTTCCACCAACAGCATAAGTAATTTTGGTATCGGTAGTCGACACATCACTTAAGGTAAAGGTAAACAGGCCTGAGGTTGCTGGTTCGGTTCCGTTGTTTGTTGCTGCTACCCTTACTGTTGCTGTACTGTTATCAGCAATAGTAAGGCTGGCCGGAGTACTATTTATACTTACTAATGCATTTGTACTATTGATTAAGGTAGCTATAACAGTTTCCGTTTCTTCTACCACGTTATCAGCCATTACCGGAATATTAATACTGCCTGTAGTTTGTCCGGCAGGAATGGTGATCGTTTTCGTAGCTATAGTGGTGTAATCGCTACCTTCTGTTGCGGTACCTCCTAATGTATAGGTTATGGTAGTTGGCACCGACGACGGATTGCTTAGTGTAACGGTAAAAGTACCTGCTATAGGTCCGTTTTCATTTCCTGGTGTTGCAGCAGTGATTGTGGCTATGGCGGTATCATTATCGGTAATATTTACGGTTGCCGGTATGGTGCTGGCCGTAATAGCAGTGTTATTGGTTGCTGCTACCATCGTTAAAGTTACTGTTTCTGTTTCTTCGGCAATATTATCGTTTAATACAGGTACGGTTACTGTGGCCGTAGTTTGTCCTGCAGGAATGGTTACCGTAGTGCCAATTGTGGTAAAATCTAAACCGCTTACAGCCGTTCCGCTTAAATTATAGGTAATTTGTGTGTCGGTTGTAGCCGGATGATCCATCGTAAATGTGAATAAACCGGGCTTTGTGGGTTCAGCTCCATCGTTGGTTGCCACTACGTTTACTGTAGCTACGGTATTATCGGCAATATTAATCGTGGCCGGTGTATTGCTTACAGTTACCAACTGATTGCCGGAAGCAGTTAAAGTTGCTATGACCGTTTCGGTACCTTCTACCAGATTATCGGATAATACTGGAATAATAATGGTTCCTGTGGTTTCTCCTGCCGGAATGATTATTACTTTGGCTACAGTCGATGTATAATCACTGCCATCAACAGCCGTACCGGCCAAAGTATAGGAAAGCTGCGTATCAATTGATGATGGATGGCTTAAGGTTACCGTAAAGATTCCATTTGCAGGGCCATTTTCGCTTCCTGATGCGCCAGCTGTAATGGTTGCTACCGAAACATCATTATCGATAATGGTGGCTGTTGCAGTGGCATTACTGATTAATACCGCGTCGCCGGTAATATTGCTTAGCGCAGCACTGAAAGTTTCATCCTGCTCGGCAATATTATCGTCGTTAAGCGGAACGGTAAAGCTTAAAACAGTACCGGCTGGAGTATTTGCAGGAAAATTTAACGTTCCGGAGGTTGCGGTATAATCCAATCCGGATGTAGCAGTTCCGCTTGTCGTTGCAAAATCAACACTGAAAGCATTTTGAACAGCATTATTCAGGGTTACAAAGAATGTTGCAGTTCCATCTGCTTCATTTACCGATGATGCGGTAGAGATACTTACACTGCCGCTATTGGCATCCAGGATGTTAAGCCTGGCCGGTGTGGTACTGATGCTCACCGATGGATTGCTTGTTGAGGTTAAAGTAGCAATAACCGTTTCGACATTTTCGGTAATATCGTCGGTTAATACCGGAATGGTAATGGTTCCTTTCGTTTGACCTGCCGGAATGGCGATGGTTTTGGTTACGATGGCTGCGTAATCGATATCTTCTGTAGCAGTGCCCCCCAACGTATAGGTAAGCTGGGTATCTGTTGATGAAGGTTTACTCAAAGTAACCGTGAATGTTCCGTTTACCGGTCCGGTTTCATCACCATTTATACCCAAGCTTATAGTAGCCTCCGAAATATCATTATCGGTAATGGTTACCGTTGCCGAACTATCTGCAATGGTTACCAGTCCACCGGTTACATTAGCAATGGTACCATTAAAGGTTTCATCTGGCTCAACCAGGTTATCGTCGTTTATCGGAACCGAGAAGGTTAATGTTGTACCCGCAGCAGATCCGGCCGGGAAAGTCAATGTTCCGCTGGTAGCGGCATAATCCAAACCTGCAAGTGCCGTTCCATTTGCGGTTGTATAATCAACAGTAAAAGCATTTTGTATGGCATCGCTTAAGATTACGGTAAAAGTTGCTGTTCCGTCGGTCTCGTTTATACTGACCGGTGAAGCCGAAATGCTTACTGTTGCTGTATTATTATCAAGAATATTGATAGTAGCGGAAGTATTATTGATGTCTACCAATTGGTTATCTGATGTAGCCAGACTCGCAATTACGGTTTCTGTACCTTCAACCACAGCATCGGTTAATACAGGAATGGTAATGGTTCCACTGGTTTGACCGGCAGGAATAGTAATGGTTTTGGTTACGATAGTGGCGTAGTCACTTCCTTCAGTTGCCGAACCGCTTATGGTGTAAGTAATGGTGGTAGCTTGCGAAGACGGATTACTTAAAGCTACGGTAAAGCTACCATTTACCTGCCCATTTTCGTTGCCTGTGGTACCAGCTGTAATGGTGGCTACAGCGGTATCGTTATCGGTAATATTAACCGTTGCCGGTGTTGTACCGGCAGTAACCGCTGAATTACTTGTAGCAGCAGTCAGGGTTAAAATTACGGTTTCATTGCCTTCAGCTATATGATCATCCAGTACCGGTACAGTAACGGTTGCTGTTGTTTGTCCGGCTGGTATGATTACTGTTGTGCCAATGCTGGTGTAATCTGCTCCACTGGTTGCCGTTCCGGTAACTGAATAAGTAAGCTGAATATCTGTTGTAGCTACGTTGCTCAAGGTAAAAGTAAAGGTACCCGGAGTAACTGCCTCGGCCCCATTAGCTGTTGCAGCTACGGTTACTGTGGCGGTGGTATTATCGTCAATATTGAGGCTTGCCGGTGTGTTGCTTACCGTTATAGCAGGGTTGTTGGTACCCGTTAATGTGGCCATTACAGTTTCGGTACCTTCAACAATTGCATCGGTTAACACCGGAATAGTAATGGTTGCTGTAGTTTGACCCGCTGGTATGGTAATGGTTTTAGTTACGATTGTAGCGTAATCGCTTCCTTCAGTAGCCGTACCGCCTAAGGTAAAGCTCAGCTGCGTATCCGTTGCCGATGGATGGCTTAAGGTAACCGTGTATGTGCCGCTCACCGGACCATTTTCATTACCTGGTGTACCCGGAGTAATGGTGACGATCGCTGTATCATTATCGGTAATGGTTGCGGTTGCCGTGCTGGTTGCAATGGTTACCAAACCACCCGTTACATTGCTGATGGTGGCGATAAAAGTTTCGGCCGGTTCAACAAGATTATCGTTGATAACCGGAACGGTAAAGGTTAAAGCAGCCCCGGCTAAAGATCCCGCAGGAAAGTTTAATGTTCCATTGGTAACAGTATAATCGTTACCGGAGGTAGCCGTTCCATTGGCCGTTGCATAATCGACACTAAAGCCTGCCTGCACCGCATTGTTTAAGGTTACGGTAAAAGTTGCAGTACCTGCCGCTTCATCAACACTGGTTGGTGTGGCAGAAATACTCACTGCTGACGCATCATTATCATTAATGGTTCCTATTGCTTCGGTCTGGGTGATGGTAAGCGGAGCATCAGCATCACTTAATGTCACGCTGAAACTTTCGGCATTTTCGGTAACGTTATCGTCTGTGATCGGGATCAGAATCGTTTGTGTTGCGCCAGATACCGATCCGGCAGGGAAAGTAACCACACCCGTTTTCGCGGTATAATCGGTACCGGAAATAGCTGTAATATCTGCCGTATTGTAATTAATCGAAACAGCATCCTGAACATTACCGGTTAAGGTAACGGTGAAAACCATATTGCCGGCACTTTCGGTAGCAGAAGTATTGGCAATCGCCACGCTGGCCGCATCATCATCGGTTATGGTTGCGGTTCCGGTTGCACCGGCAGCAGGAATGGTTACAGTTGATCCTCCGCTTATGCTGTTCAACGTTAGCGTAAATGTTTCGGCAAGCTCGGCAATATTATCGTTAATTAACGGGATGTTGATGGTTTGCGTTGCACCACTAAGCGAACCTGCCGGGAATGTTACGCTACCAGTTGTGGTGGTGTAATCGGTACCGGCCAATGCCGATCCGTTTGCAGTAGCGTAATTTATGTTAAATGAATTTTGAACATTACCGGTTAAAGTTACTGTGAAAGTAGCATTGGTACCATTCTCCGTTACCGAAACGTTGCCTACCGCTACTGTTGCACTATCATTATCGCTGATATTTACTGTTGTAGCAGTGGTACTTGCCGTAATGGCGGGATTGCTGGTGGCAGCTACCATGGTTAGAATAACAGTTTCAGCTGGCTCGACAAAAGTATCATCGAGTACAAACACTGGTAGTGTTATACTGGTTTGTCCGGCAGGAATAGTCACCGTGGTACCCAACGCACTGTAATCCGTTCCGCTGGTTGCTGTTCCGGTTAGGGCGTAAGTAATCTGCGTATCGGTTGTAGCTACGTTACTCAAAGTAAAGGTAAATAAGCCTTGCGTACCTGGTTCAGCCCCATCATTTGTAGCCGTAACGGTTATGCTTGCAGTGGTATTATCGATTATAGTAATGGTTGCTGTTTCATCGGCCGGACTTGGTGCAACTGTTACCAGTGCACTGTTTGTGGCCACAATTGTAGCCACTACAGTTTCCGGTCCTTCAACTATTGCATCGGGTTTAACCGGAATGGTAATGCCTGCAGTGGTTTCTCCTGCCGGAATGGTAATGGTTTGAACTGCAATATTATCATAATCGGCACCTTCTGTTGCTGTTCCGCTTAAGGTGTAGGTAATTTGTGTATCTGTTGATGATGGATTACTTAATTTAACGGTAAACGTTCCGTTTACAGGTCCGCTTTCATTTCCGTTAGTACCTGCAATAACCGATACAGTTGCTGCGTCGTTATCGGTAATGGTTGCGGTTGCAGTCGCATTACTGATCACCACTACCCCGCCAGTAATGTCGCTTAATGTAGCTGTAAAATTTTCCGAAATCTCGGCAATGTTATCGTTATTGATCGGCACGGTAAAACTTAATATGGTTCCTGCAGCCGCATTGGCCGGGAAGTTTAATGTTCCGCTGGTTGCAGTATAATCAAGGCCTGCATTTGCAGTTCCATCAGCCGTGCTGTAATTTACGCTAAATTCATTTTGAACCGCATTATTTAAAGTTACGGTAAAGGTTGCTGTACCAGCCGATTCGTTAATGGCGGGTGTTGTGGCAATACTTATACTGGAGGTATTAGCATCAATAATATTGATGCTTGCCGGAGCCGTATTCACCGTTGCTGCACTGTTTGAGGTAAGCAAAGTTGCAATTACAGTTTCGGTACTTTCTGTAAGTGCATCGGACTTAACATTAATGGTAATAGTACCCGAAGTTTCTCCTGCAGGAATGGTAATGGTTTTAGTGGCAATTGTACTATAATCACTTCCCTCAGTTGCCGTACCACTTAAGGTATAGGTAATTTGGGTATCGGTTGACACAGGATTGCTTAAATTAACGGTAAAGGTTCCATTTATCGGCCCGGTTTCGTTACCATTAATACCAGCTGCAATGCTGGCGACAGCAGCATCATTATCTGCAATGGTAACCGTTGCACTTGCCGTTGCAATGGTTACCAGGCCACCGGTAATGCCGGTTAAAGTTCCGTTAAAGGTTTCGGATGGTTCAACAAGGTTATCGTTATTTATAGGCACATTAAAGGTTAAGGTAGTACCTGCAGCGGCATTGGCAGGAAAGTTTAACGTTCCGCTGGTAGCGGTAAAATCGAGGCTTGCCGTTGCTGTTCCGCTTGTGGTAGCATAGGTAACATCGAATGCATTTTGAACTGCATTGTTCAATGTTACTGCAAAAGTAGCTATTCCATCATCCTCATTTACACTGGTTGGTGTAGCCGAAATACTCACTGTAGCCGTATTATTATCTAGAATATTTATGCTGGCCGTTTTATCGGCAGGTACTGTAGTGATGCTAACCAAAGCACTATTGGTAGAGAGCAGGTTCATAACCACAGTTTCTGTTCCTTCAACCAGGGCATCAACATTAACTGGAATGGTAACGTTTGCTGAGGTTTGACCGGCCGGAATGGTAATGGTCTTTGTTGTAATGGCACTGTAATCGGCACCCTCTGTGGCGGTACCACTTAATGAATAGGTAACCTGAGTATCGGTAGCTGAGGGATTACTTAAATTAACCGTAAAGGTTCCATTTACCGGTCCATTTTCGTTGCCGTTATTTCCTGCTGTAATACTTGCAACCGAAACATCGTTATCGGTAATCGTTGCAGTAGCGGTATTGGCAGCAATGGTAACCAAACCACCGGTCGGATTACTTAATGCAACTGTAAAACTTTCAGTTGGTTCTACTATATTATCATTAACAATTGAAACGGTGAAAGTCTGGATAGAACCTGCTGCCGATCCGGCGGGAAAGGTTAAGGTACCGTTTTTGGCTATATAATCCAGCCCGGCTGTTGCTGTACCATTAGCAGTGGCATAATCTACCGTAAAGGCATTTTGAATAGCATTGCTTAAAGTAACCGTAAAAGTGGCTGTTCCCGCAGCTTCATCGTAACTACCTGGTGTGGCCGTAATACTTAAGGTTGCAGGATCGTTATCGGTAATGGTAGCGGTACCTGTTCCCGTAGCAATGGTGGCCAGTCCGGTTATCCCCGAAAGCGTGGCCGTAAATGTTTCGCTGGTTTCGGTTACATTATCATTAATAACCGGTACTGTAAAGGTTTGTGTTGCACCGCTCAGCGATCCCGCCGGAAATGTAACGGTTCCTGAAGTAGCGGTATAATCGCCGGGCTGAACTGCTGTGCCATTGGCTGTAGTATAGTTAACCGTAAAACTGTTTTGTACATTTCCATTTAGGGTTACCGTAAAAGTAGCCAAACCACCTGCTACGTTTTCGGCAACAGTAATATTGCCTATAGCAACCGAGGCATTATCGTTATCTGTAATGGCAGTAACAATACTTGCATTTGCTAAAGATGCAGGACCGGTAATGTTCCCAATAGAAACCGTGTAATCTTCCGTATTTTCGAGCAGATTATCATCCACAATGGTAACCGGAAAAGTAATGGTGCCACTTGGTGCACCAACTACCGATCCTGCCGGAAATGTAAGGGTAGTTGCTGTAAAACTATAATCAGCAGAATTGGTCGTGTTGGGTACAAGGCCTGTTGTTACCGTTACCGGCGCCCCCAGCGTTGTTCCGGGAGTACCACTGAGCGTAACGGTATAATTTACCGTTCCTGCACTTTCATTTACCACTGCCGGCCCCGAAAGCACCACAGTTGGATAGATGGTTAAATTAACGGTAACAGGATCGCTCACAACCCCATCAGCAGTAGTTAAGGTGTAGGTGTAACTATCTGTACCCGTATAATCAGCATTTGGTGTGTAGGTCACTTTTCCTGTAGCATCTACAGCGGTTGTACCATGTGCAGCCGTTCCGGCCAACACCGTTGTATTGGCCGCTGATGCCCCGTCGTTGGCCCTAACATCGGTGGTTACAGGGGTGTTGATGAAGGTATTCACATTATCAGGAAGTCCGGTGGGTTTAACCGTAATCACAAAAGTTTGTGCTGCGCTTTGGGCTATGCCTCCATTTGCAGTACCTCCATTGTCCTGTAACACCACAGTTATGGTAACCTTTCCGGCAAAGTTGGCAACTGGTGTATAATTTAAATCACCAGTAGCACTGATGGCAGGCTGTACGGTAAAGGAGGTATTGCTATTGTTTGTAACTACAAAATTTACACGCTGTGCAGCCATTTCGTCTGCGGGGCCGGCCGCGATAGCCGTAGCCCAGTTGTTAATTGTTTGCGCTCCGGCCCCGGCATTGATAACCTGGTCTGCTCCCTTTGTAAAAGAAGGAGCATCATTTACCGGAATGATGGTGATATTAACATTTTTACCGGAAATGGCATAATCTGTTCCATCATACCCATTCCAGTTAAAGCTTGATGAACCATTAAAATCGGCAACAGGTTCAAAAGTAATCATATCCAGATCAGTGCTGTTAATTTCCTGACCGGCAATAATATTGATACCATTTAATTTAAGCAAACCATTGGCCGGTAGGTTCAGGACCTTGATTTTACTTAATGTACTATTTTCTACATCGGTGAAATGGCTGGTAAAATCATCCTGGGTAAAAGTAATCGCCATATCCTCTATTCCGGATTTGGCGATATCGCTAATTACAGGCGGATCGTTAACCGGACTAACCGAAATATTGACTGTAGCCACTGCCGAATATGAAGTACCATCGCTTCCGGCCCAGTTAAAGTTTACATTTCCATTAAAGTTGGCTGCCGGTGCAAAAACCAGGTTCGGAATATCAGAAGCCAGTATTTCCTGACCTGCTGTAATGACCGAGCCATTGAGGAGTAAAGTTCCCTGTGTATTTGAAGGAAGGTTGGATAGCTGGATTTTTGTCAGTGCATCGCCTTCCAAATCGTTGTAATTGTTGCTAAAGTTAGCTAGTGTAAATGGCAGGTTAACATCTTCGGCAGTGGTTAAACTGATGTTATTAACCGTTGGAATATCGTTAACAGCGGCAATAACAATGTTTACATCATTAGGAGTGGCCGCATAAGCCGTGCCATCACTTCCATTCCATTTAAAGGTAACATTACCATTAAAGTTTGGCGCCGGCACAAAAGTAATGTTAGCCAGATTAGCCGTAGTTATTTCCTGACCTGCAACAATATTAACTCCGTTTAATTTCAATACACCTTGTGCGGCAGGTGGCAAGGTTATCACCTGAATTTTGGCCAATGCATCTCCATCAGCATCGGTAAACTGACTGGTGAAATCGCTGGCCGTAAAGGTTAAGGTTACATCTTCGGTGCCTGATTTGGATACGGAAGTAATAACCGGAATATCGTTAACGGCAGCAATATTGATGTTTACGTTGGCTGGTGAAGCTGCATAAGCTGCGCCATCGCTGCCATTGTAGCTAAACGATACATTGCCATTAAAATCAGGTGCAGGCACAAAAACCAGGTTAGCCAGATCAGCCGCGGCAATTTCCTGTCCAACGGTTACATTAACCCCATTTAATTTAAGCAGGCCCTGTGTTGCAGGTGGTAAACTCAACACCTGTATTTTAGCTAAGGTACCATCAACATCGGTAAACTGATTGCTAAAATCTGTTGTGGTGAAAGCAACATTGGTATCTTCGGTGCCATTCTTCGCCACATTGGCTACCACTGGAATATCGTTAACAGCCTGAATATTTAAAGTTACTGTTTTGGTATCGGTGAGTGCTGGTCCGCCGGTATTGCCCTGGTCGTTTATCGCTACTGTTAAAGTAACATTACCATTTGCATTGGCTGCAGGAGCATAGGTTACTTTACTGCCAGCAATAAAGGCATTAATAGCCGCAGTGCTTCCGGTAATGGTTACACTGTTGCTACCAGTACCTGTAATGACGATACCTGCTTCGCTGTTGGCAGTTAAAGTGCCTTGACCAGCCGGCACGCTTAAAGTAAGCACTACATTCAGGTTACCTGCATCTGCATCGGTTACGCTAATACCAGTTAATGCCTGTGGTGTATCCTCTGTTAAGGTAACGGAAGCGGGTACTGTTGCTACCGGAGCAATGTTATAATCTTCGCGCCAATCGCGCTCAGGAGTGCCTGGCGTATCCAGATTAGGAAATGAACCGGGGTTTTGTGCATTGGTTGGATTATTAGCCGCATCATTGTTATCAAAGGCATCATCCAAACCATCCTTATCGGCATCAGTACCCACCGCTATCACATTGGCCACCCCGTTATTATCTGTATCGTAAGCTTCTATTGTATCGCTATCGCCATCATTATCCGAATCTAAATCCAGGTAATCAGGCTTACCATCGCCATCAGTATCAACAGGCACCAAACCGGTTCCATAAGCATTATCTATACCATCCTGATTGGTATCACTGCCCGAAGGAGGGATATAAGCAATAGTAGTTTGTGCTTCGATGTTATCTGGAATGCCATCGCCATCCGAATCGAGATCGAGGAAATTCGGGATCCCATCGCCATCCGGATCACCTAGCCCTTCAACTGCATCTGTGATCCCGTCTCCATCCGAGTCAAGATCGAGATGGTTAAACAACCCATCGCCATCCTGATCCTTAACTACTATTGGCGTGCCCGATGGCAGTGGTAATGAACTGTCAAGATTATTGTAATTATCAACAATATCAGCAATACCATCACTATCAAAATCGTTCTGTACGCCTGAGCCTACTTTCCCATCGCCATCAGGATCTGGCCCACCATTTTCAATCACATCAGCAATACCGTCGTTATCGGAATCGAGATCCAGAAAATCAGGTATGCCATCGCCATCTTTATCGGGTGGTGTATAACCTCCGTTTGCTGCCAGCGGCACCCCATTTGCATCTACCTTTGTACCCACCTGCCCGGTACCCGGCCATCCGTTATTATCAGGATCGGCACCTCCGGCTTCAATCACGTCGGGAATACCATCATCATCCGAATCCAGATCGTGGTAGTTGGGTAAACCATCCCTACCACCATTATCCACCATTCCATCTACCGTATCTAAAATCCCATCATTATCGTCATCCAGATCTATCCCATCAGGCACCCCGTCTTTATCAAAATCAGAGGTTGCCCGCCAATCGCGTTCGCCACTTGTGGTTTGTGTAGCGGGCATATCCGTTGGTTTTTGCCCACCGTTGGTTGCATAACCTATCGGACTGGTGTTGCCATTATCATTATCATAAATATCGGCTAATCCATCTCCATCAGCATCTGGTAATAAATCCATAATGCCGTCTGAACCTGATGCACCAGTCTGGTTATTCTTCACATCTACTTCCAGCGAACTGTTTACCGCATTTTCCAACCAGTCTCTAAATCCATCGTTATCGGCATCAGTATCTACATAATCGGCTGCACTTCCCCCGTCGATATTCGAGTAGCCGGAAACTGCCCCGCCGTTATTTACATCGTATGCATCGTCTATTCCATCTCCGTCGGTATCTACGCCTTTGGGTGCTACATAAGCAGCGGTAGGCAAACCTTCTATGTTGTCGATAATCCCATCATTATCGTTATCAATATCCAGGTAATTGGAAAGGCCATCGAAATCCCTATCCTGGTTAAACAGTGTACTTATTGTTACAAAATCCGGATCGTTTAAATCTGAAAGCCCATCTTTATCTGCATCGACAATCGGACCAGTGCCAATAATACCATCATTTTCGCCATCTATGATGTAGAAAGCTGCTTCATAGGTATCTGGTATCCCATCGGCATCCGAATCAAGATCCAGGTAATTTGGTTTACCATCCCTGTCCTTATCGCCGATCACCAAAGCGGTACCACCTGCAGCAGGATCTACAGCATCATGTAAGCCGTTTCCATTTACATCTACAAAAGCACCGGTACCATACCTGCCATCTTTATCAGGGTCGTTGGCGGCCACACCGTTCGATTCTATGGCATCTACAATACCATCATTATCTGAATCCACATCCAGGTAATTCGGAATACCATCATGGTCAAAATCTGCTGTTCCTTCAACCGTATCTAAAATACCGTCGTTATCATCGTCAAGATCGGTACTGTCTGGTACACCATCCCGGTCAGAGTCTATGGTCAGGTTCACTACATTTGAAATTACACTGGCACAGGCATTATCGCTTTGGTTAATCAGTACCCTGTATTTGTAACCTTCCATAGTGCCATTAACCCCGGTAATGGTTAAGGTATTAGTTGTTGCTCCGCTATATATAGTGTTGTTGGTAATATTGCTAAAACTGGTTCCGTTGTTGGTGCTTAGCTGCCATTGGTATTGGCTGGTACCTGTACCGCCTGAGGTAGCCACATTTAAAGTAACATTGGATAAGGCCCTTACATTCTGATTAACGGGTTGAGTGATGATGGTACTGGCTGTGCCTACCGTAATGATTATTGGACTTGTAGCTGCCGACTGGCATACTGTTCCATTTAATGTTGATACCGTTGTTCTGCGGTATTGGGTGGTTTGGGTTAATATGCCCGGTGCATAAGTTGCTGTGGTTGCGCCGGATATGGTGTTCCAGGTACTTCCGTTGGTAGAGTTTTCCCAGATATAAGTCATTGTACCTGCGCCTGTTCCAGCAGTAGTGGAGGTAATTGGGGCCGGTGTTGTGTTGGTACAGATGGTTTGATTAGCTGCAATAGCTCCGGCAGTTACCGCACTCTGCATGGTCACATCAAAAGTAAATGCATTGCCAGTACAGTTATCCAATACCGGTGTTACCGTGTAGCGAACCGTTGCACCTGCAGCAGAGCTGTTAACCAGGGTTTGACTAATTGGGGCACTAACAGCTGTTGTAACATTGCTAAAGCCGGTTACATTGCTTCCGCTGATCAGACTTGCTATCCAGGTGTATTTTAAATTGGTAATATTAGTAGTTGGTGTTACAGAAAAAGTACCATTATTACACAAAGTAGCAGGATTTGCAGCAGAGGCTGAAATATTTGGACCAACAACTACGGTGATGGTAAAAGCAGTACCGGCACAACCTGCATTGGTTGGGGTAACGGTATAAACTGCCGTAGCTGTAGTAGATCCGGTGTTGGTTAAGGTTTGCGAAACCGAGCTGGCAGCCGAACCTGAAGTTCCGCCTGTAATTGTGCCTCCTGTAATGGTAGGTGCCGACCAGCTGTAGGTAGTACCTGCAGGTGCAGCTACCGGTGCAAAATTGAAAGAACCGGATACACACAGGTTATAGCTTTGGTTAGCAATAGCCGGCCTGGTTGTTACAGTAATGGTTACAGGCGTTGATGATGCTTCGGTACACCCTCCTCCTGTTACAATTGCCCTGAAAGAAGTTGTTACGTTAAGGTTCGTATAATTTAACGTTGTTGAAGTTGTGTTAGGCAGATAGGTACTCCAGGCTGTTCCGTTATCAGTAGAATATTCCCATCTTACCGGCGTAGCTGTAGTACTACCTAATGTTAGCGTTCCGTTACTGCCGCTGCAAACAGGCGAGGCTCCTGTAATGGTTCCGGTAGCAGTAATGGTTATGGTATGGGTCGCCGTTTTAGGCGTACAACCTGCTGCTGTTGCGGTAATAACTGCTGTACCTGAAAACACCGGCGAAAAGGTAACCTCGCCGGTTGTAGCATTAATAACCGCTTGGGAGTTGGTGGTATTGATGCTATAGGTGATGCTCGTAGCATTAGCTGCCGTTGCGCTATAGGTTTGCGTTCCTGCCCCCTGACATCTTGTAGATGTGCTTCCGGCAGCAAATACCGGTGTGCCTACCAGACCATTTACCTGAATGGTTCCCGATGCCGAAACATTAGGACTTCCACCCGTTGTGGTTACGGTGTAAGCCTGAGCTCCATTAGTTGTTGCGCTTGGCGTTCCTGAAATGGTTAGGACTTTAGTACCCGAATTATAGGTAGATGAAACACCTGCAGGCAAACCTGTTACATTAACCCCGGTTGCAGTACCACCGATAGAATAGGTAATATTGGTAATGGCCGAGCCGATGCAAATATTTTGGGCATCGGTAGAAGCTGCCGAAGTTAAAGAAATAGCTGTAATTGGTGTGGTACTGATAGTAACCGCATCATTAGCTGTGTTAGGGTCGGTTTGTGTTCCGGTAATTGTAGCTGTGTTGCTGTAATCGCCAGAGGCATTTACCTTAGCGGTAATTACCAGCGTAGCTGATGCGTTTGGACCTAAAGAACCTACATTCCACACTCCGGTAGTATTGCTGTAGGATGTGCCCGTAGATGCAGTATGACTTACATAAGTATAACCCGATTTTAGTAAATCGGTTACAGATACCCCTAGCGCTGTACCTATACCATTATTACTTGCAGTTAAAGTAAACTTTACTGATCCGTTTACTGCCGGATTTGCATTATCAACGGTTTTGGTAATTGCCCTGTCTACATTACATAAAGCTACAGTTACCGGTAAAGATTGTGCACTTATTCCACAATCTAATTTAGAAGTTATGGTATAAGTTCCAGACTCTGTCGGGGTATAGCTATTTCCTGTTGCCCCTGTAATTGCAATACCATTAAAGTACCATTGAAAAGGTGCTACCCCTGTAGAATCGGCGGTTAATGTTGCACTATTACAGACTGTTTGCGTGAGTATTGGCTTAAGTGCCTGCTCTGGCAAGGGGGTAACGAAGTTAGACATGGAATAGCCGGCACCTGTTTGTACCATTGCAATGTTCATCCTGGTAGCGCTTGTAAGCGTTATCGCTGCAGGTGTACCAATGTTGGTATTGGTAAAATCGATAATATAGTTTCCGGTACTACCCAACTGCCTTCTTACCCCAACCCCTGCAATAGATTCCAAATCGGTATTGTTATAATTGATGGTACCACCCGTGGTAGTTAAAAACACCTTATCGGTTGCGCTTTTGGTGGTAATATAGCTAAAATAGGGTAAATCTCCCTCGCTATTATTTCTGAATTTATATGTTTTGGCTACTATACTCCCTCCGCAGGTAGTTACAGGCGCCAGTGTAAGCATATCTACCTCACAGCTGGTTGCGGTTCCGGAATAACCTACAACATTTTTTGTTGCTACAATTCTTGATGTACTATACTGGCTGCCTGAAACGCCATTAGGAATAGTTACAAAACTCCCTGCGGCAACTAAACTATAGGTGTTTGTTGAAGCCAGTGAACCATTAGCATTATAATTAGTTACCGTTAAAGTAGTGTTAGCCTGTGTAGCTACAATAGTGGTTTGCTCTGCAGTGGAGTTACCAGCACTTCTGATTACTAAATACTCACTTCCTAAAGAAGTAACCGGAGGTACTGGATTGAAAACACCATCACCACAACCCGCAGGGGCATCTAAATTAGAACCCGAATTCATCACTACTGGTGCCGAACTCTCTACTAATCCGCCTATTGCGGTTTGAAAAATATAACTTTGTCCGCTATTTAAAGTGGTTATGGCAGTACCGTTTAGTTTAACGGTAGTATTGTTTTCAATAGCCATGACACTGTATACCACATTGCTTAAGCCATTCCTATAATAACCCACCCTGAAAGAAGTACCTATGCCTGCATCGCCAAAACTGAATAGTGCAGAGTTTCCTTTAATATTGGCATCGGTATAAGCATCAGAAGCCACATTTCGGATATTTACCGCTATTGGATTATTCCCTTCTACAATAATCCCCCGATCGTTTAATATCGTATTTAGCGCATTAGCGGCTATATTGTTCGGGTTCCCAACGAAACGGTAAACCGCCGGTGCAGTTGGTGTTGGTGTAAGCGTAGTAATCAGGGTTCCATCACTTTTTTTTACAGTAACAGATGTTGCAGTGGTATTGGTGGTAACTACCAGCTCATTGGCCTGGCTCCAGTATTGCCAGGGTGCAGGAGCAATATAATGCGTTTTGTAAGTTTGTGCATTTACCAAAATGGTATTTGAAAACATCAATAGCAATAAAAAAAATATAATACGTATCAGCAAATCCGCTTTTTTTTTCGCCAGATGATTATTGATACCTAAACAAAAACAGTAAAAAATGGGTAGATTTTTATTCATATATAATTGTTTAGCGTAGCAAATACCATTTGGTTAGCGCCCGATGGCTTTTTAAACTAATTCGGATGAATGAAATATCTTTTTACCACACCATATTGATGGGTTAAAGCACACCTCGTGACTATCTTCTTCAGGGGCAAGAACAATTAACTTTTAAACCGGTGCATCACGATTGATCCAGCAGGAAAAACCATTTAAAACCTGGGGAGCATTAAAAAACATTTGGCAGCTTTAATGCTATTACTTATACCGTGGACAGACACCATCAATTTGCAGTCAATTTGTAAATCTCCTATACTTGAGTTCAAAATTTCGGGCAAAAAAAAACAAAAAAAAATCCCGGAAGCCTTTGTAAACAAAGACTTGCGGGATAATTACCACAAAGTTAAAACAATAAAAAATAGGATCAAAATTTTAGCCTGCTTGATGCCATTTACTGGTTTAAGACATTTATATAGAAACTAGAGCTGAATGATTACAAAAAGTGGTTAGCAAGATAGATTATGAAACCAGAATAGCGTAAAAAAAAGAAGCCCCCGCTTTTGGCGGAGACTTCTACAAAATTCGAATATATTGTTAATCTTAAAAGCTTATTGCTTTACAATTTTAAACTCGGTTCTTCTGTTTAACTGATGTTCTTCTTCGGTACAGTTTACCCCGTTGGCACATTTATTTAACAGCTGTGTTTCGCCGTATCCTTTTGCGCTTATCCGGTTTTTGCTGATCCCTCTTGAGATGATGTACTGTACAGCCGATTCGGCACGTTTTTGCGATAAATCGAGGTTATATTTGTCTTTACCCCTGCTGTCGGTATGCGAGCCTAATTCGATCCAGATGGTTGGGTTATCAGTCATGATTTTCACCAGCTTATCCAGCTCTACTGCAGCATCGGCACGGATGTTCCATTTATCAAAATCATAGTAAATGTTTTCGATGCGGATGGCTTTGTCAATTACCACAGTTTCTAAATGCAAATCTTCTTTTAGCACGGCCGAAGTGGTTAAGCCAATGGTAGCTAAGTTTTCTACATCTGCCCGGTAACCGGTTTTTTCGGCCGACACATTGTATTCTGATTCTTTGGCGAGATCAAAACGGTAGGTTCCGTTTTCATCAGATTCTGTTTTTAAAATACCACCATTTACTTTGGCTAAAGTAACCAAAGCACCGGCAATTGGCTGGCCACTTTCTTTATCTAAAACCCGACCTTCGAGTTTGAAAGCCAAAATCATTTTCTGGTCGATGGTGTAAATATCATCACTACCTAAACCACCTTCGCGGTTAGATGAAAGGTAAACAATACCACCCTTTTCGTTTAAACTGAATCCAAAATCATCCTGAGGGGAGTTGAAAGGATAACCCAGGTTTTCTACTTTCCCAATACCAGAACTGGTTCTTAAAGCCTGGTACACGTCAAGTCCACCCATGCCGGTACGGCCATCGCTGGAGAAATAAAAATTATCTTTTTCGTCGAAAACCGGACTGCGTTCATTGCCTTCGGTATTAATTTCTTTCAGGTTAACCGGTTTTCCCCATGCGCCGGCGTCGGTTTTTAAGCAAACATAAATATCGGTTCCGCCCACACCACCTGGCATATTGGAAGCAAAATAAAGGCTGTTTCCATCAGTGGTAATAAAAGGATCGCCTACCGAATACTGGTTTACGTTATTATAGGCAAAAGAAACCGGTTCGCCCCAGGTGCCATCGGCAGCTTTGGTGCTGCTAAAAATCTCGACGTTAACCGTTGTGGGTTGTTTTTTCAGGCGCTCAAGCTCATTGGTAATGCGGGTTAGGGTAAAATACATGGTTTTACCATCGGCCGTAAAACTTGCTGAGCCTACGTGGTAGCGTGTTCCGGCTTTAATGGGGAACAACTGCAAACTATCGGCCGGCGAGGTTTTGATATACAGTTTTAAATATCCGTTGCCTGTCCAGCCATAAATCTTTTTATCTGGTTCTTTGCTTCCATCGAACCTTAAAAAAGGTTTACCTTCCTGTGTTTCAAAGCGGGCATCAGATCTATCGGAAGTAAATACCACACCACCCTGGTAGTTAACGGCACCCCAATCTGATTGCGCACTGTTGAGGGCTTTCTGATTAATTAGTTCAACCTTCTTAGGATTTTTGATCCATTTTAAAGCCGAATCGCAGGAAGAAATCCAAACGGCCTGCTGCTTTTCGGATACATCTTTCTTTTTTTCGATATAATTCAGGTATTGCACCTTGGCTTCGCTGTATTTGGAGTTTTGCTGTAAAGCTTTGGCGTAGCCCAGGATATTTTCTGCTTTGCTGCCAGGCATTTTAGCGGCAATGGCATACCAGCTTTCGGCCTGTTTATAATTAAACACAAGCGCATAGGCACTGGCCAAACGTTCTGCCGTGTGCAGGGTAGGTTTCTTTTTATAGGCCTGTTCGTATAAATCTATTGCTTTGCTGTAATTGAATAGTTCGTACTGTTTATCAGCATCTTTTAAAACATACTGTGCATTTGCTGAAAAGTTGAGGGCAAATAAACAATATGCAGAAAAACAGGTTCCTATTAAAATTTTCTTCATTATAATGTTTAGCTAATTTGATCAAAAATATTAAAATATTGTTTATTTAAAACACCCTCGGAGTAGACACCCTGATGTTCTGTCTGATAAATGAGTAGGCGATTGAAATCTCGTGCGTACCGCTGCTATAGCCCTGTAGCGGCCCAATGGAGAAATCGTAGCCATAACCAATCCTTATTTTCTCGGAAGGGAAAATCTGGATCGCAGCAACTGCCGAGTTGCGTGGCGTTAAATCTTTTTGCAAGTAGCTTTTATCATACAATTTTACCCCCGTACGATAAGATCCGCCGATCCAGATAAAATCTTTGATCATTAAAAAGGCATTTACATCCAGACTGGTCGGACCACCGCGATCGTCTTTCAGCAGGAAGGAAGGTTTAAGCTGAAAGTTTTCGGAAAGCGGAAACAAAGCGCCTGCAGTTAAATAGTAGTGCGGCTTGGGTTGCGGAATAAAGGCATAACGGTCGATATTGATATAAGTAGCAATGAGATTATCGACCGAGAAACCCGCATAGTATTTATCGTTGGCAAAATACACACCTGCCCTGGCATCGGGTACAATGGTACTCTGCACGCCTACCGGTTGATTGGGCTCTGGATTATTGGGGTTAAGCATCGAACCATCGATCCCCAGCTGTACCATCCCCACCCCCAAGCCCAGTGCCAGGCGTGAGCTGCCATCATCGTTCATCCTGATGCGGTAAGCGTAGTTGCCATAAATACTCAGGTTGGTTTGTGCGCCTAACTTATCGCTGGCCACCTGAAGTGCCAAACCTACATTACCGCTGTTGGCAATGGCATCGACCGCGAGCGACATACTTCTTGGTGCACCGGTAATACCCGTCCACTGGCTCCGGTAAAAGCTGTGCACATTCAGCACCTCTTTATAGCCCGCATAGGCCGGATTGATATAGATGCCGTTGAACATGTACTGGCTATACTGGGCATCCTGCTGCGCAAATACGCCCTGCGAAAGCAATATGAACGAACCTGCTATGAATCCTATTAATTTCTTCATCATCTTAATATCTTAAAGCCGGGACTGATTTAAAAACCATTCCCGGCTAAGCCTCTTATCTTATTTTTTAAACGCTCTGATTAATGTAATGTAACCTTTATATACTTCAACATCGTTACTGTTTGCTTTTTTAACACGCAATAAGTAGTAGTAAGTACCTTCGTTCAATCCCTCGCCTGTCCAGTTGTTCTGGTAACCTTTAGCGTGGAATACTTCATTACCCCATCTGTTCACGATCTGCAGTTCGCTGGTCTGGTATTGGTTAAGCCCAATGATCTCGAAGGTATCGTTAATACCATCGCCGTTTGGTGTAAACAGGTTCGGTATAGTAATGCCGGTGAAGTTAGCGGTTAAGTTTACAGCAGCCACGTTGGTATAATATCCGTAAGCATCTTTAACACGGTAGGTAAATACATCTTCGCCGGTATAGCCTGCATCTGGTGTATAGGTTACCGTACCATCGGCATTTACTTTTACAGTACCATGTTTAGGCTGACTTACAATTTCGACAGTTAATTTATCGAATGTAGAGTTACCCGGATCGTCGTTATCGAGAACGCTGATTACAACAGGTTTGTTGGCTACAGTACCACCTGCATCGTCAACCGCACGAGGTGATTTAGGGAAGCTGGTTACTGTTGCCGTATTGTTGCTCTCTGCCGTTCCTGAAATGTCGCTTACATTGGCTCCAGCAGTTGTTTTGGCATTTACTGTTGCTGTATTGGTTACTGTACCCAAATCTTTATCGACCTGGGTCAAAGTATATACTTCAACATCGGTAGTGCTTGCACCAGGGGCAAGTCCGCCTGTTACGGTAATTACCTTATTGTTTAAACCAAGTTTGGCATCGGTTAAGGTAATGGTATTTAAGGTCACCGATCCAGTATTTTTAATGGTAAAGGTGTAAGTAACCTTATTACCGTTAAACGATGCTGTTTTAACCAGCGCTATTGCTCCTGCATCTGGAATTGCCGTAACGGTTGGTGTATCGTTATTTTCGGCTGTACCCGATACATCACTTACCGGTAGGTTAGCAGGTGTTCTGGCGTTCACATTTGCAGAGTTGGTTACGCTGCCTGCATCTTTATCGGCCTGGGTTAACTGGTAAACATAAGTATCAGTAATAATACCACCCGGGGCAACATTTCCAGAATAGGTTTTGTTCAGTCCGAGTTTGGCATCTACCAGGTTCACCACATGCAGGGTTACATTTCCTGTATTCATAATGCTGAAGTTATAAGTGATACTGTTTCCGTCAGCGCTTAATGCACCTGTTTTAACCAGGGTAATGGTTGATGCCGGAGCAATCGCAGTTACAGTTGCATCGCCAACTGCTGGTGTACCTGGATCATCAGATAGTTTATTGATGGTTCCACCACCCTGTACCTGCGCTGTTGCCGATGCCTGGTTAGTGAACGAACCATTATTCACTTCTGTTAAGGTAACCGTATGTTTAGCCGTTACCGTTACGCTCGAGCCTGGCAGTAAGGTTGCAATGCTGGCTGGCGTAATCGAACCTGCATCTGCGCCGGCATCAGTTATGGTAACATTATTTAAGGCTGTATTACCAGTATTGGTTACAATGATGTTGTAATTGATCACATCACCTACTTTGCTTACACTGTTTGTTGCTGCTTTGGTTAAGCTCATGGCTGGTGCGGCTACCAATGTTACTGTTACCGGAATGGTTACTGTAGTGGTACCGCCTTTACCATCGCTTACGGTTACGGTGAAAGTATCGCTACCAACATAACCCGCGGCTGGCGTATAAGTGTAGGTACCATCAGGATTAACCACTACTGTACCGTGTGCAGGAGCTGTAGTTACCGTGAAAGTAAGCGGATCGCCATCTACATCACTTGCGGTAATGGTTCCGTTAACCGGCGTATTTTGCGGCGTGGTAATGGCAGGTGCTGTGGCAACCGGCGCATCGTTAACCGCATTAATAGTTACCGAAATGGTTACCGTAGTAGTACCTCCTTTGCCATCGCTTACGGTTACCGTAAAGGTATCGATACCATTATAGTTTGGCGCAGGTGTGTAAGTGTAGGTTCCATCAGGATTAACCACTACTGTACCATGTGCTGGTGGTGTAGTTACCGTAAAGGTAAGTGGATCGCCATCTGCATCAGTAGCGGTAATGGTGCCATTGGCCGGAGTATCCTCATTGGTACTAAGCGCAGGTGCAGTTACCACCGGTGCTGCATTGGTTGGATTAACCGTAACGTTAATGGTTACCGTAGTGGTACCACCTTTACCATCGCTTACGGTTACTGTAAATACATCTGCACCACTGTAATTGTTGGCTGGAGTGTAAGTATAGGTTCCGTCAGGATTAACTACCACCGTACCATGTGCCGGTGGCGTAGTTACCGTAAAGGTAAGCGGATCGCCGTCTGCATCAGTTGCGGTAATGGTGCCATTAACCGGTGTATTCTTATTGGTACTGATAGCCGGAGCTGTTGCAACCGGTGCTACATTGGTTGGATTAACCGTTACGTTAATGGTCACCGTTGTGGTACCACCTTTGCCATCACTTACGGTTACTGTAAATACATCTGCCCCGCTGTAGTTGTTCGCAGGAGTGTAAGTATAGGTTCCATCAGGATTAACCACTACGGTACCGTGTGCCGGTGGCGTGGTTACCGTAAAGATAAGCGGATCGCCGTCTACATCACTTGCGGTAATGGTGCCGTTAACCGGTGTATTTTTATTGGTTGTAATGGCTGGTGCTGTTGCAACCGGTGCATCATTTACAGGATTAATGGTTACCGGAATGGTTACCGTAACTGTACCGCCTTTGCCATCACTTACGGTTACCGTAAAGGTATCGGTACCGTTGTAATCTGGCGCAGGTGTATAAGTATAAGTACCATCAGGATTTACAGTTACTGTTCCGTGTGCCGGTGGTGTAGTTACCGTGTAAGTAAGCGGGTTACCATCCGGATCGGTGGCTGTGATGGTTCCGTTTACCGGGGTATCCTCATTAACCGTTATCGCCGGTGCAGTAGCAACTGGCGCACGGTTATCTCTGATGTTAACCGTAGCCGGACTTGTACTCGCAGTGATTAATGGATTGCTGGTAGTTGCATTCATGGTTATAATCACTGTTTCGTTTCCTTCGCTGATGTTATCATCCAATACCGGAACCGAAAGTGTTACTGAAGTTTGTCCGGCCGGAATGGTAATTGTTGTACCAATTGAGGTATAATCTGTACCGCTGGTTGCAGTTCCGTTTACGGTATAAGTAATCTGTGTAGCTGTGGCAGATGGATAACTTAACGTAAAGGTAAACTGACCAGGAGTTGATGGCTCAGCACCATCAGCAGTAGCAGTTACCGTAACTATAGCCGTTGTACCATCGATTATATTGATGGTTGCAGGAACATTACTTACGGTTACACCAGGGTTGGCCGAAGTGCCCAGGGTGGCGATTAGGGTTTCGGTACCTTCTACAACATCATCGTTCAATACCGGAATGGTAATTGTTGCCGAGGTTTGACCAGCCGGGATGGTAATGGTTTTGGTTACAATCGCAGTATAGTCGCTACCCTCAGTTGCTGTTCCGCCTAAAGTATAGGTTATCTGGGTATCGGTAGCTGATGGTTTGCTTAAGGTTACTGTAAATGTTCCGTTAACAGGTCCATTTTCGTTACCATCAACACCAGCGGTAATGGTAGCTACTGTTGCATCGTTATCAACGATGGTAGTAGTTGCCGTATTGATATCGATGGTTACCAGACCACCAGTTACATTGCTGATTACACCATTAAAGGTTTCGTTAGTTTCAACAATGTTATCATCGATAACCGGAACGGTAAAAGTTAAAGTGGTACCTGCAGGCGAATTCGCAGGGAACGTTAAGGTTCCACTGGTTGCAGTATAATCTAAACCTGCTGTAGCTGTTCCATCGGTTGTTTTATAATCCAAACTAAATTCCTGCTGTACTGCTGCATTTAAGGTTACCGTAAAGGTAGCCGTTCCAGCTGCTTCGTTAATACTTGGCGCGGTAGAGATGCTTACAGTTGCTGCATTATTATCGGCGATATTTATGGTTGCCGGTACATTACCTGGGGTAATAGCCGGATTACCAGAAGCGGTTAAGGTAGCTGTTACGGTTTCAACACCTTCCAGAACAGCATCGCTCAATACCGGAATGGTAATGGTTGCAGTGGTTTGGCCAGCAGGAATGGTAATTGTTTTGGTTACAATTGTACTGTAGTCGCTGCCCTCAGTTGCCGTTCCGCCTAAAGCATAGCTAAGCTGGGTATCGGTAGCCGATGGTTTACTTAAGGTTACAATAAATGTTCCGTTTGTCGGACCATTTTCGTTACCATCAACACCAGCTGCAATGGTGGCCACAGCCGAATCGTTATCGATAATGGTCGTAGTTGCTGTACCAGTAGCAATGGTTACCAGTCCTCCGCTTACGTTACTGATTACACCATTAAATGTATGATCACCTTCAATAATGTTATCGTCGAGGATCGGAACAGTAAACGTTAAGGTTGCGCCAGCTGCCGAACCAGCAGGGAAAGTTAACGTTCCGCTGGTAGTTGTATAATCTAAGCCTGCAGTAGCTGTTCCGTCGCTTGTAGTATAAGCAACTGTAAATGCTTGCTGAACTGCCGCGCTTAGGGTTACGGTAAATGTAGCGGTACCAGCTGCCTCGTTAACTGTTGGAGCTGTTGAAATGCTAACCGTAGCCGTATTGTTATCGGCAATGGTAATAGTTGCCGGTACATTGCTAGTTGTAATCTGTGGATTGTTTGAAGAAACCAGGGTAGCAATAACCGATTCTGTACCTTCTAAGATCGCATCAGTCAATACCGGAATAGTAATGGTTGCAGTGGTTTGACCAGCCAAGATAGTAATGGTTTTGGTTACAATTGTGCTGTAATCACTACCCTCTGTTGCTGTTCCGGCTAAAGTATAAGTTAGCTGTGTATCGGTAGCCGACGGGTTATTTAAGGTAACTGTAAATGTTCCGTTAACCGGACCATTCTCGTTACCGTTTGCACCCGCAATTATCGAAGCAATTGAAGAACCGCTATCGGTAATGTTAACTGTTGCAGGCGTAGTGCTGGCAACGATCGAAGCATTATTGGTTGCAGCGTTCATGGTCAGAATTACGGTTTCTGTTCCTTCAACAATGTTATCGTTCAATACCGGTACCGATACTGTTGCCGTTGTTTGTCCGGCCGGGATGGTTACGGTATTGCCAATTGAGGTATAATCTGTTCCACTCGTCGCTGTACCATTTACCGTATAGGTAATCTGGGTATCGGTAGTAGATACCTGGCTTAACGTAAAGGTAAACTGACCCGGTGTAGATGGTTCAGCCCCGTCGGCAGTTGCCGCTACTGTAACTATAGCCTCAGTGTTGTCGGTAATATTAATGCTTGCAGGTGTATTGCTTACAGTCACTAACGGATTGCCAGAATTTGTTAAGGTAGCCACAACCGTTTCAGTTCCTTCTACAATATTATCGGTTAATACCGGAATAGTGATGGTTCCGGTGGTTTGACCTGCAGGAATGGTGATGGTTTTGGTTACGATATTGCTGTAATCGCTACCCTCGGTTGCTGTTCCGGCCAGGGTGTAAGTTAGCTGGGTATCGGTAGCAACCGGATTATTTAAAGTTACGGTGAAAGTTCCGTTAACCGGACCGTTCTCATTACCGTTAGTACCAGCAGTGATTGTAGCAACAGCCGAATCGTTATCTACAATGGTTACTACTGCAGTACCATTTCCGATGGTTACCAAACCACCGCTTACGTTAGTGATAACACCACTAAAGGTTTCGTCACCTTCAACCAGATTATCGTCGATAATCGGAACGGTGAACGTCAGACTTGCGCCTGCAGTAGAACCTGCAGGGAAAACTAAGGTACCGCTGGTTGCCACATAATCCAATCCTGCTTTTGCAGTACCATCAGCAGTAGTGTAATCAACTGTAAAGGCATCTTGTACCGAACCACTTAAAGTTACAGTAAAGGTTGCTGTTCCGGCAGCTTCGTTTACACTTGCAAGGGCCACAGAAATACTTGCAGTTACCGAGTTGTTATCGATAATATTGATGGTTGCAGGCGTATTGTTAACTGTAACTGCTGAATTATTGCTTCCTGTTAAGGTAACGATAACCGTTTCGTTACCCTCTACAATGTTATCGCTGATTACCGGGATAGTAATGGTTCCGGTAGTCTGGCCTGCAGGAATAATTATCGTTTTTGTGATGGTATTGTAATCGCTGCCTTCAGTTGCAGTACCACCTACCGTGAAGGTAAGCTGGGTATCGGTTGATGACGGATTACTTAATGTTACGGTGTAAGTTCCATTTACCGGACCATTTTCGTTACCGTTGGTACCTGCAGTAATGCTGGCCACCGAATTATCATTATCGGTAATGGTTACAGTTGCTGATGGAGTTGCAATAGTAACCACATCACCGGTAATACCACTTAATGAAGCACTAAATGTTTCTGATGGTTCGACCAGGTTATCATCAGTAACCGGAACCGTGAAAGTTAAGCTTGTTCCGGCTGCAGCATTTGCAGGGAAAGTTAAGGTTCCATTGGTTGCGGTATAATCAAGTCCTCCTGTTGCTGTTCCATCAGTAGTACCATAGTTTACACTGAAACTATTTTGTACGGCATTACTTAGCGTAACCACAAAGGTTGCTGTGCCGGCATCTTCGTTAATCACCGGAGTAGTAGCAATACTAACCGTTGCCACGTCAGCATCAAGGATATTGATTGAGGCAGGTGTGTTGCTTACTGTAATTGCCGCATTACTTGAGGCCGTTAATGTTGCAACTACAGTTTCAGTACCTTCTGCTACACCATCTGCCATTACCGGAATAGTGATGGTTCCTGAGGTTGCACCTGCAGGGATAATGATGGTTTTGGTAACGGCACCGTAATCGGCACTTTCTGTTGCTGTGCCGGCCAGGGTAAAGGTTAATGTGGTTGGCGTAGATGACGGGTTGCTTAATGTTATATTAAACGAACCGTTTACCAAACCAGTTTCATTCGCATTGGTTCCAGCCACAATGGTTGCAACAGCACTGTCGTTATCGGCAATATTTACTGTTGCCGGACTTGTACCGATAGCCACATCAGCTCCCTGAACATTGCTTAAACCAACTGTAAACGATTCTGTATTTTCGATCAGGTTATCGTCAATAATCGGAATCACCACGTTAAGTACGGTACCAGCAGGCGAATTTGCCGGGAAAGTTAAAGTTCCGCTGGTTGCCGCATAATCTAGTCCAGCTTTTGCAGTACCATCAGCAGTAGCATAATCTACAGTGAAGCTGTTCTGAACGGCCACATTTAAGGTAACAGATAAAGTAACCGTGCCTACAGCTTCAGTTACACTTGCCGCATTGATTGAGATACTTACGTTGGCCGTGTTGGCATCGAGGATATTGATGCTGGCCGGAGTGGTATTAACACTTACCGCAGCATTGTTTGATGTACCCAAAGTTGCAATTACGGTTTCGATGCTTTCTGCTACTGCATCGGCAATTACCGGGATGGTAATTGTTCCGGTGGTTTCGCCGGCAGGAATGGTAATTACTTTAGTTGTAATTGCCGTGTAATCGCTTCCCTCTGTTGCCGTGCCACCTAAAGTATAGGTAAGCTGCGTATCGGTAGCAGATGGGTTACTTAAAGTTACAATGAACGTTCCGTTAACCGGACCGGTTTCGTTACCATTTGTACCCGGTGCAATGCTTGCCACTGCTGTATCATTATCTGTAATGGTAACTGTAGCTGTACCTGTTGCTATGCTTACCAATGTATTGCTTATATTGCTTAAAGCAGCGCTAAAGGTTTCTGATGGTTCAACCAGGTTATCGTCGGTAACCGGAACCGTAAAGGTTAATGTTGTACCTGCCGGAGAATTTGCAGGGAATGTTAGAGTTCCTGTTGTAGCCATATAATCTAACCCTGCGGTAGCTGTTCCATCAGTTGTTTTATAATCAACACTAAATGCATTCTGTACTGCCGCATTTAAAGTTACTGTAAACGTTGCGGTACCAGCGTTTTCATTAATTACCGGTGTGGTACTAATGCTTACGGTAGCCGTATTGTTATCCAGAATATTAATACTTGCAGGGGTACTGTTTACATTAACTAAAGGATTATTGGTTCCGGTAAGGCTAATTACAACCGTTTCAGTTCCTTCTACTATTGCATCGGTCAATACCGGAATGGTAATGGTGCCGGTAGTCTGCCCCGCAGGGATAGTAATGGTTTTCACAATCGTGCTGTAATCACTTCCCTCGGTAGCAGTTCCGCCAACGGTATAGGTAATCTGCGTATCGGTAGATGATGGATTACTTAAGGTTACGATAAATGTGCCACTAACCGGACCGTTTTCGTTACCATTTACACCCGGAGTAATGGTTGCAATTGCGGTATCGTTATCGGTAATGTTAACCGTTGCCGGAGTTGTACTCGCTGTAATTGAAGGGTTGCTGGTAGTAGCAGACATGGTTAATACCACCGTTTCTATTCCTTCCACAAGGTTATCGTTCAATACCGGTACACTAACCGTTGCAGTAGTTTGCCCTGCAGGAATGGTTACCGTTGTACCAATCGAAGTATAATCTAATCCGCTTGTTGCTGATCCACCAACCGTATAGGTAATCTGTGTTGGTGTAGTAGACACATTACTTAAGGTAAAGGTAAACTGGCCCGGAGTTGCAGGTTCTGCCCCGTTAGCTGTTGCCGTTACGGTTACCGTTGCACTGGTATTATCAATGATGTCGATACTCGCCGGCGTATTGCTTACACTTACCAATGCATTATTCGAAGTACCCAGCGTTACTACAACTGTTTCAACACCTTCTACCAGATTATCGGTTAATACCGGAATGGTAATGGTTGCTGTGGTTTGACCTGCAGGAATGGTAACTGTTTTGGTTACGATATTGCTGTAATCGCTGCCCTCAGCAGCTGTACCCCCAATGGTATAGGTAATGATAGTTGGCTGCGAAGATGGGTTACTTAAGGTTACCACAAAGGTTCCGTTTGCTGGTCCGTTCTCACTACCATTTGTTCCGGCAGCAATTGATGCCACCGAAGTATCGTTATCGGTAATGCTTACAATAGCAGGTGTTGTATTGGCCGTAATTGAAGGATTGCTTGTTGCCGCCGTCATGGTCAGGATCACTGTTTCTGTTCCTTCAGCAATATTATCGTCAATTACCGGCACACTTACTGTTGCAGTGGTTTGTCCGGCAGGAATGGTTACCGTGGTACCAATTGCGGTATAATCTACACCGCTGGTTGCGCTTCCGGTTACGGTATAAGTAATCTGCGTATCGGTTGTAGATACATTACTTAAGGTGAAGGTAAATAAACCTGGTGTTGCAGGTTCTGCACCATTTGTGGTTGCTGCAACGGTTACCGTTGCCGTGGTATTGTCATCAATATTAATGGTAGCAGGTGTATTGCTGATACTCACCAATGGATTAGCAGAATTGGTCAAAGTAGCAGTTACTGTTTCTATACCCTCTATAATATTATCGGTTAATACCGGAATGGTGATGGTTCCTGTGGTTT
Organism: Pedobacter kyungheensis; assembly: GCF_000812965.1. Classification (GTDB taxonomy): domain Bacteria; phylum Bacteroidota; class Bacteroidia; order Sphingobacteriales; family Sphingobacteriaceae; genus Pedobacter; species Pedobacter kyungheensis. The sequence goes on along the minus strand of NZ_JSYN01000024.1, from coordinate 22,207 downwards.
GACCCGCAGGGATAGTAATGGTTTTGGTAACGATCGCCGAATAATCGCTTCCTTCTGTAGCTGTACCACCTAAGCTATAGGTTAAGGTAGTAGGCTGCGATGATGGATTGCTCAGGGTTACCGTGAAAGTACCATTTAATGGTCCGTTTTCGTTACCCGAGGTACCTGCGGTAATTGTTGCTACAGCAGTATCATCATCAATAATATTAACTGTGGCCGGCGTGGTGCTGGCTGTAATTGATGGATTGCTTGTTGCTGCATTCATGGTTAAGATAACCGTTTCTGTTCCTTCAGCAATGTTATCGTTCAATACCGGTACATTTACTGTTGCCGTAGTTTGTCCGGCCGGAATGGTTACCGTTGTACCAATCGAAGTATAATCTAATCCGCTTGTTGCTGTTCCACTTACAGTATACGTAATCTGTGTATCAGTTGTTGAGACATTACTTAACGTGAAAGTAAACAAACCAGGGGTAGTTGGTTCGGCCCCGTCATTTGTGGCCGCCACTGTTACTGTTGCCGTAGTGTTATCCGTAATGTTAATACTTGCAGGTGTATTGCTTACTGTTACCAACGGACTACCCGAAGTAGTTAAAGTAGCGGTAACGGTTTCAGTACCCTCTACAACATTGTCGGTTAACACCGGAATGGTAATGGTTCCGGTAGTTTGACCTGCTGGAATGGTAATGGTTTTGGTTACGATGGTTAAATAATCGCTGCCTTCTGTTGCTGTACCTCCTAAGGTATAGGTAAGCTGTGTATCAGTTGATGACGGTTTGCTTAAGGTTACGATAAACGTTCCGTTAACAGGGCCGTTTTCGTTTCCTGGCGTACCCGCCGTAATTGTAGCCACAACTGCATCGTTATCTACAATGGTAGCCGTAGCGGTTGCATTACTGATCACCACTACTCCACCGGTAATACCACTCAGTGTTGCTGTAAAGGTTTCGTTTGCCTCAGCAATGTTATCATCCGTAATCGGAACAGTGAAAGTTAAGGTTGTTCCGGCTGCAGCATTTGCAGGGAAATTTAACGTTCCTGTTGTTGCGGTATAATCTGATCCTGCCGTAGCTGTTCCGTTTGCAGTAGCATAGTTAACACTAAATGCATCCTGAACCGCATTATTTAGCGTTACCGTAAAGGTAGCTGTTCCGGCGCCCTCATCAACTGTTGGCGTAGTAGAAATACTTACGCTGGCGGTATTGGCATCTAAAATATTAATTGTTGCTGGTGTGGCATCAACAGTTATTGCCGGGTTGCCAGATGTAGCCAATGTAGCAATTACTGTTTCAACACCTTCGGTAATTGCATCTGTTAATACCGGAATAGTGATGGTTCCGGTGGTCTGACCTGCCGGAATGGTAATGGTTTTGGTAACGATGGTTGAGTAATCACTGCCTTCAGTTGCCGTTCCACCCAAAGTATAGGTAATTTGGGTATCGGTTGATGAAGGGTTACTTAAGGTTACCGTGAACGTTCCATTTACAGGTCCGGTTTCGTTGCCGTTTACACCTGCGGTAATGGTAGCTACAGCACTATCGTTATCGGTAATGGTTGCGGTTGCCGAACTGGTTGCAATGGTTACCAATCCACCGGTTACATTACTGATGGTGGCGTTAAAGGTTTCATTAGGCTCAACCAGGTTATCGTCGTTTATTGGAACTGTGAAAGTTAAAGTTGCTCCCGCAGCAGATCCGGCCGGAAAAGTCAGCGTGCCGCTGGCAGCGGTATAATCGCTACCGGCAATTGCCGTTCCGTTGGCTGTTGCATAATCAACACTAAAGGCATTTTGAACCGCCGTACTTAAAGTTACGGTAAAGGTTGCCGTACCTGCCGCCTCATTTACGCTGGTTGGTGTAGCCGAAATGCTTACCGTAGCGGTATTGTTATCGAGGATATTGATCGAAGCAGGTGTACTGCTTACGCTTACCAACGGATTGCCTGAGCTAACCAGTGTGGCAATTACGGTTTCTACACCTTCAACCACGTTATCAGTTAATACCGGAATAGTAATCGTTCCGGTAGTTTGACCAGCAGGTATAGTAATTGTATGGGTAGCAAGGGTACTGTAATCGCTGCCTTCAGTTGCTGTACCACCTAACGTATAAGTAAGCTGTGTATCAGTTGATGATGGTTTGCTCAAGGTTACTGTAAAGGTTCCGTTAACCGGGCCATTTTCGTTGCCTGTTATGCCCGGAGCGATACTCGCTATCGAAGCATCGTTATCAACAATGGTAGCTGTTGCTGTGGCATTACTGATTAATACCACGCCACCGGTGATATTGCTTAATGCAGCGGTAAAGGTTTCGCTAGGTTCGGCGATATTATCATCGTTAATCGGAACAGTGAAAGTTAAGCTGGTTCCGGCTGCAGCATTTGCAGGGAAATTTAACGTTCCGTTTGTTGCGGTATAGTCTAAGCCTGCTGTTGCTGTTCCGTTTGCGGTTGCATAATCAACACTGAATGCATTTTGAACTGCATTATTTAGCGTTACGGTAAAGGTTGCTGTTCCGGCTGCTTCATCTACCGTTGGGGTAGTAGAAATACTTACGCTGGCCGTATTGGCATCTAAAATATTAATGGTAGCCGGAGTATTATTAACCGTTACCGACGGGTTATTCGATGTGGTTAAGGTAGCAATAACCGTTTCAATGCTTTCGGTAATTGCATCGGTTAACACCTGAATAGTAATGGTACCGGTAGTCTGGCCTGCCGGAATGGTAATGGTTTTGATTACAATGCCTGAGTAATCGCTGCCTTCAGTCGCCGTTCCGCCTAAAGTATAGGTAAACTGGGTATCGGTTGATGAAGGGTTACTCAAGGTTATAATGAACGTGCCATTTACAGGACCGGTTTCATTACCGTTTATGCCTGGGGTAATGGTAGCAACCGAAGTATCATTATCGGTAATGGTTACGGTTGCCGAGCTGGTTGCAATGGTTACCAGGCCGCCGGTTATATTACTAATGGTACCGTTAAAGGTTTCACTTGGCTCAACCAGGTTATCGTTGTTAACCGGAACAGTGAAGGTTAAGGTTGTACCCGCGGCAGATCCGGCTGGGAAAGTTAAAGTTCCGCTTGTGGCGGTATAATCTAATCCCGCACCCGCTGTTGCTGTTCCATTAGCTGTTGCATAATCAATGCTAAAGGCATTTTGTACTGCTGCACTTAAAGTTACGGTAAAGGTTGCTGTTCCGTCGGCTTCATTTATACCGGCAGGCGTAGCCGAAATGCTTACGGTTGCTGTATTGTTATCGAGGATATTAATGGTTGCCGGTGTATTGCTTACGCTTACCAGCGGATTGCCCGAGGTAGCCAATGTGGCAATTACGGTTTCTACACCTTCTACCACGTTATCGGTTAATACCGGAATGGTAATCGTTCCGGTGGTTTGACCAGCAGGGATAGTAATTGTATGAGTAGTAAGGGTACTGTAATCACTGCCTTCGGTTGCTGTACCGCCTAAAGTATAAGTAAGCTGCGTATCAGTTGATGATGGCTTGCTCAGGGTTACCGTAAATGTTCCGTTAACCGGGCCATTTTCGTTTCCTGTTATACCTGGAGCAATGCTGGCTACCGAAGTATCATTATCAACAATGGTAGTTGTTGCAGTGGCGGTGCTGATGGCCACTACCCCACCGGTAATGTTACTTAATGTAGCACTGAAAGTCTCGCTTGGTTCGGCAATATTATCATCAATAATCGGAACAGTAAAGGTTAAAATAGTTCCGGCTGCCGCATTTGCAGGGAAATTTAACGTTCCGCTTGTTGTGGTATAATCTAAGCCTGCTGTTGCCGTTCCGTTTGCGGTTGCATAATCAACACTGAATGCATTTTGAACCGCATTATTTAGCGTTACCGTAAAGGTAGCTGTTCCGGCAGCTTCATCAACCGTTGGTGCGGTAGAAATACTTACACTGGCGTTATTGGCATCTAAAATTGTAATTGTTGCAGGTGTTGTACCGATGCTTATTGCCGGGTTATTTGTTGTGGTTAAGGTAGCAATAACCGTTTCGGCACCTTCTGCAAGGTTATCGGTTAATACCGGAATAGTAATGGTTCCGGTAGTCTGGCCTGCCGGAATAGTAATGGTTTTAGTTACGATGGTTGAGTAATCGCTGCCTTCAGTTGCTGTGCCACCTAAAGTATAGGTAATCTGGGTATCAGTTGATGAAGGGTTACTCAAGGTTACCGTGAACGTTCCGTTTACCGGTCCGGTTTCGTTGCCGTTTATACCCGGGGTAATAGTTGCAACAGAAGTATCGTTATCGGTAATGGTTACGGTTGCAGAACTGGTTGCAATGGTTACCAATCCGCCGGTTACATTACTGATTGTTGCATTAAACGTTTCGCCAGGTTCTACCACATTATCATTGATGATCGGAACGGTGAAAGTTAAGGTTGCACCTGCTGCCGATCCTGCCGGGAAGTTTAACGTACCACTTGTAGCAGTGTAATCGCTACCTGCTGTAGCTGTTCCGTTTGCGGTAGCATAATCAACGCTAAAGGCATTTTGTACTGCTGCACTTAAAGTTACGGTAAAGGTTGCCGTACCTGCCGCCTCATCTACGCTGGTTGGCGTGGCCGAAATGCTTACGCTTGCTGTATTGTTATCGAGGATATTAATCGTAGCCGGTGTATTGCTTACGCTTACCAGCGGATTGCCCGAGGTAGCCAATGTGGCAATTACAGTTTCCACACCTTCTACCAGGTTATCAGCCAGTACCGGAATCGTAATGGTACCGGTGGTTTGACCAGCCGGGATAGTGATGGTTTTGGTAACAATGGTACTGTAATCGCTGCCTTCGGTTGCCGTACCACCTAAAGTATAGGTAATGGTAGTTGGCTGAGCAGAAGGATTGCTTAAGGTTACTGTAAATGTTCCGTTAACAGGGCCATTTTCATTTCCTGGCGTACCCGCAGTTATGGTAGCTACAGCAGTATCGTTATCTGTGATATTGATACTTGCTGGTGTAGTACTTGCAGTAATCGATGGGTTGCTTGTTGTAGCATTCATCGTTAAAATTACGGTCTCGGTACCTTCTGCAATGTTATCATCCAATACCGGAACGGTAACTGTTGCAGTGGTTTGTCCGGCAGGGATGGTTACCGTTGTACCAATAGCGGTATAATCTGCGCCACTGGTAGCAGAACCACTAACGGCATAGGTAATTTGTGTATCGGTTGTAGATACATTACTTAAGGTGAAGGTAAATTTACCCGGGGTATTAGGCTCGGCACCATCAGCAGTACCAGCTACAGTTACCGTAGCGGTAGTATTGTCGCTAATGTTGATTGTTGCAGGTGTATTGCTTACGGTTACAGCAGGATTATTGGTACTGCCTAAAGTAGCAATAACCGTTTCGGTTCCTTCTACAATATTATCGGTCAATACCGGAATAGTAATGGTTCCGGTAGTTTGTCCGGCCGGAATAGTAATCGTTTTGGTTACAATTGTTGAGTAATCACTTCCTTCAGTTGCTGTTCCGCCCAAAGTATAGGTAATCTGGGTATCGGTTGATGAAGGGTTGCTTAGTGTAACTGTAAATGTTCCGTTAACCGGACCATTTTCATTTCCTGGCGTTCCAGGGGTGATGGTAGCCACAGCCGTATCATTATCGATAATGGTTACGCTTGCTGTCGAAGTACCAATAGTAACCAGGTTACCGCTTACATTGTTAATCGAAGCACTAAACGTTTCGCTAGGTTCAACCACATTATCGTTGATAATCGGAACGGTGAAAGTTAAGGTTGCACCTGCTGCCGATCCTGCCGGGAAGTTTAGCGTTCCGCTGGTGGCGGTGTAATCGCTACCGGCATTGGCTGTTCCGTTGGTTGTTGCATAATCAACGCTAAATCCTGCCTGTATCGCATTGCTTAAGGTTACGGTAAATGTTGCTGTACCTGCTGCTTCATTTACACTGGTTGGTGTAGCTGAAATGCTTACGGTTGCAGGATCGTTATCGATAATGGTTCCGATACCTTCTGGTTGCGTAATGGTAACCGGGGCAGTTGCATTGCTTAAAGTTACCTTGAAGCTTTCAGGACCTTCGGTCACACTATCATCCGTAATAGGAATCAGAATGGTTTGGGTAGCTCCGGAAACAGATCCGGCAGGAAAAGTAATTACACCCGTTTTTGCGGTATAGTCTGATCCTGCAATTGCAGTGTTATCTGTAGTTGCATAGTTAACAGAAACCGCATCCTGGATATTACCGGTTAAGGTTACCGTGAAAGTCATGTTACCTGCGTTTTCTAAAGCAGAAACACTATTGATTGCCACATTTGCAGCATCATCATCAGTAATGGTTGCTGTTCCGGTTGCACCGGCAGCAGGTATAGTTACTACTGAGCCTGCGCTTACACTGTTTAATTTCACCGTGAAGCTTTCAGTCAGTTCGGCGATGTTATCGTTTATAACCGGAATATTGAAAGTGCGCGTAGTACCGCTCACTGAACCTGCAGGGAAAGTTACACTGCCCGATGTAGCGGTGTAATCAGTACCCGAAACTGCAGTTCCGTTTGTTGTAGAATAGTTTACTGTAAATGCATCCTGAACGTTACCGGTTAAAGTTACGGTAAAGGTTGCATTTCCTCCGTTCTCTGCTACGGTAACGTTGTTAACGGCTACGGTTGCATTATCATTATCGGTAATATTTACGGTTGCAGGGCTTGTGCTTGCAGTAATTGCCGGATTATTGGTTGCCGCGGTCATCGTCAGAATCACGCTTTCTGTAGGTTCTGCGAAAGTATCATCCAGCACAATAACTGGTAAGGTTACGCTGGTCTGTCCGGCTGGGATAGTTATACTTGTACCAATTGAGGTATAATCTGTTCCGCTGGTTGCAGATCCTGTTACGGTATAAGCAATCTGCGTATCGCTTGTAGATACATTACTTAGTGTGAAAGTAAATAAGCCTTGTGTATTTGGCTCTGCCCCGTTGGTTGTAGCGGCTACAGTTATCGTTGCAGTAGTATTGTCGGTAATGTTAATGGTTGCCGTTTTATTTGCCGGAGTTGGTGTTACTGTAACCAATGGGCTATTGGTAGAAACCAGTGTGGCTACTACTGTTTCGGTACCTTCGACAATGTTATCGGTTAATACCGGAATGGTAATTGTTCCGGTAGTCTGGCCTGCCGGAATGGTAATGGTTTTAGTAGTAATTGTTGAGTAATCGCTTCCTTCAGTTGCTGTGCCACCCAAAGTATAGGTAATCTGTGTATCAGTTGATGATGGATTACTTAAGGTTACCGTGAATGTACCGTTTACAGGACCATTTTCGCTGCCCGGTGTTCCTGCCGCGATAGATACCGTTGCTGCATCATTATCTACAATGGTAGCTGTGGCGGTGGCATTGCTGATGACCACTACCCCACCTGTAATGCCGCTAAGCGTGGCCGTAAAGGTTTCGTTTGGTTCAGCGATATTATCATTGATAATCGGAACAGTAAAGGTTAATGCTGTACCCGCCGGAGAATTTGCAGGGAAATTTAATGTTCCACTGGTAGCAGTATAATCTGCTCCCGCTGTTGCAGTCCCGTTAGCAGTTGCATAATTTACACTAAATCCGTTTTGAACTGCATTATTTAAAGTTACCGTAAAGGTAGCCGTACCTGCGGCCTCATTAACTGTTGGCGTAGTAGAAATACTTACACTCGAAGTATTGGCATCAAGGATATCAATTGATGCCGGGGTAGTATTTACAGTTACTGCGTTGTTTGATGTTCCTAATGTAGCAATTACGGTTTCAGTACTTTCGGTAATGGCATCCTGCAATACATTAATCACAATAGTTCCGGTGGTTTGTCCGGCTGGAATAGTAATGGTTTTGGTTGCAATGGTGCTGTAATCACTTCCTTCGGTTGCGGTTCCACCTAATGTATAGGTAATTTGTGTATCTGTTGAAGCTGGTTTGCTCAAGGTTACAATGAAGGTTCCCTGAACCGGACCGGTTTCGTTACCGTTAACACCCGGGGCAATGCTGGCCACAGAGCTGTCGTTATCGATAATGGTTACCGCAGCGCTACCTGTTCCAATGGTTACCAGTCCACCGGTAACGCCGGTTAATGTTCCATTGAAAGTTTCACTTGGTTCAACGATGTTATCGTCGGTAATCGGAACGGTAAAGGTTAATGTAGATCCCGCTGCAGAATTTGCCGGGAAGTTTAATGTTCCGCTGGTTGCTGTATAATCCTGGCCTGCAATAGCTGTTCCGTTGGTTGTAGTGTAATTAACACTAAATGCATTTTGAACCGCAGTACTTAAGGTTACGGTGAAGGTGGCTGTACCCGCTCCTTCGTTAACACTTGTTGGCGTTGCCGAAATGCTAACCGTGGCGGTATTGTTATCAAGGATATTGATCGTAGCTGTTTTATCTGCAGGTGTTGTGGTAATGTTTACCAGCGGACTGCCTGAAGAAACAAGTGTTGCAATAACCGTTTCATTACCTTCCACTATATTATCAGTCAATACCGGAATGGTAATGGTTCCCGTAGTCTGACCCGCAGGAATAGTAATGGTTTTGGTTGTAATGGTGCTGTAATCACTTCCTTCGGTGGCTGTACCGCTTAAACTATAAGTAATCTGTGTATTTGTTGAAGATGCATTACTCAAAGTAACCGTAAATGTTCCGTTAACCGGGCCATTTTCATTTCCGTTAACTCCCGCAGTAATACTTGCAATAGAAGCATCGTCATCGTTAATTGTACCGGTTCCTGTAGCCGTAGCAATAGTAGTAGGGCCTGCACTGATATTCGAAAGCACAACCGTAAAGGCCTCGGTTGGTTCACTAATGGCATCGTTCAGGATAGGAACGGTAATGGTACGTGTGGTACCGGTTGGCGAATTTGCAGGGAAAGTTAATGTTCCGCTGGTTGCAGTATAATCTGAGCCCGCAATGGCAGTAGCGTTGGCTGTAGCGAAATCAACCGTTACAGCGTTCTGGATCGCGCCTGTTAAGGTTACCGTAAATACGGCATTACCTCCCACTACGTTCTCAGCAACACTTACGTTATTAATTGCCAAACTCGAAGCATCATCATCAGTAATGGTACCTGTTCCGGTAGCCGTAGCAATGGTTGTTGGACCTGCACTGATACCAGACAGTACAACAGTAAAAGCTTCGGTAGGCTCACTTATCGCGTCGTTCAGGATAGGAACGGTAATGGTACGTGTGGTACCTGTTGGTGAATTTGCAGGGAAAGTTAAAGTTCCTGTAGTATTGGTATAATCAGATCCGGCAATAGCTGTACCATTGGCAGTAGCGTAATTAACGGTTACTGCATTCTGGATTCCCCCTGTTAAGGTTACCGTAAATACGGCATTACCTCCTGCCACGTTCTCTGCAACGCTTACATTGTTGATCGCAATGCTCGAAGCATCATCATCAGTAATAGTACCCGTTCCGGTTGCAGTTGCAATGGTGGTTGGACCTGCACTTATATTCGAAAGTACAACCGTGAAAGCCTCGGTAGGCTCACTGATGGCATCATTCAAAATAGGAACGGTGATGGTACGCGTGGTACTAGTAGCTGAATTTGCAGGGAAAGTTAAAGTTCCACTGGTTGAGGTATAATCTGAACCTGCAATGGCAGTACCATTGGCCGTAGCGAAATCAACCGTTACCGCGTTCTGGATCGCGCCTGTTAAGGTTACCGTAAACACGGCATTACCTCCTGCTACATTTTCCACAACACTTACGTTGTTGATCGCCAAACTCGAAGCATCATCATCAGTAATGGTACCCGTTCCGGTTGCAGTAGCAATGGTGGTTGGGCCTGCACTGATATTCGAAAGCACAACCGTGAAAGCCTCAGTAGGCTCACTAATGGCATCGTTCAGAATAGGAACGGTAATGGTACGCGTGGTACCTGTAGCTGAATTTGCAGGGAAAGTTAAAGTTCCGCTGGTTGAGGTATAATCTGAGCCCGCAATGGCAGTACCATTGGCAGTGGCGAAATCAACCGTTACTGCGTTCTGAATCGCGCCTGTTAAAGTAACTGTAAATACAGCATTACCTCCTGCCACGTTCTCCACAACACTTACGTTATTGATCGCCAAACTCGAAGCATCATCGTCAGTGATGGTACCGGTTCCGGTAGCAGTTGCAATGGTGGTTGGACCTGCACTGATATTCGAAAGTACAACCGTGAAAGCCTCTGTAGGCTCACTGATCGCATCGTTCAAGATAGGAACCGTAATGGTACGCGTGGTACCTGTTGGCGAATTTGCAGGGAAAGTTAATGTGCCGCTGGTTGAGGTATAATCTGAACCTGCAATGGCTGTACCATTGGCAGTTGCATAATCAACGGTTACTGCGTTCTGAATCGCACCGGTTAAAGTAACTGTAAACACAGCATTACCTCCCGCTACGTTCTCTACAACACTTACGTTATTGATTGCCAAACTCGAAGCATCATCATCGGTAATGGTACCTGTTCCGGTAGCCGTAGCAATGGTCGTTGGACCCGCACTGATACCAGACAGCACAACCGTGAAGGCTTCGGTAGGTTCACTGATCGCATCATTCAGGATAGGAACCGTAATGGTACGTGTGGTACCGGTTGGCGAATTTGCAGGGAAGGTTAAAGTTCCTGTAGTGTTGGTATAATCAGATCCGGCAATGGCAGTACCATTGGCAGTAGCATAATTAACGGTTACAGCATTCTGGATTCCTCCTGTTAAAGTTACCGTAAACACGGCATTACCTCCTGCCACGTTCTCAGCAACACTTACATTGTTGATCGCAATGCTCGAAGCGTCATCATCGGTAATTGTACCGGTTCCGGTAGCAGTTGCAATGGTGGTTGGACCTGCACTGATATTCGAAAGTACAACCGTGAAGGCTTCAGTAGGCTCACTGATTGCATCGTTCAGAATAGGAACAGTAATGGTACGTGTGGTACCTGTTGCTGAGTTTGCCGGAAAAGTTAATGTTCCGGTAGTACTGGTATAATCCGATCCGGCAATGGCAGTACCATTAGCAGTGGCGAAATCAACCGTTAGTGCATTTTGGATCGCGCCTGTTAAAGTTACCGTAAATACAGCATTACCTCCTGCCACATTCTCTGCAACACTCACATTATTGATCGCCAAACTTGAAGCGTCATCATCAGTAATGGTACCCGTTCCGGTTGCAGTAGCAATGGTGGTTGGGCCTGCACTGATACCTGACAATACAACAGTGAAAGCTTCAGTTGGCTCACTGATCGCATCGTTCAAAATAGGAACGGTAATGGTACGTGTGGTACCTGTTGCTGAATTTGCAGGGAAAGTTAATGTGCCGCTGGTTGCAGTATAATCAGAACCCGCAATGGCTGTACCATTAGCGGTGGCATAGTTTACCGTAAAAGCATTCTGAATAGCTCCGGTCAGGGTTACCGTAAACACGGCATTACCTCCTGCCACATTCTCAGCAACACTTACGTTGTTAATTGCTATACTCGATGCGTCGTTATCTGTAATATTAACTGTTGCAGAAGCTGGTGTAACGGTAATTTTCGCATTATCTGTACTGAAACCACTTAAAATAACATTCTCTGTAGGTTCACTAATCAAATCATCAATAACTGTTACCGGTACCGTTACCGTTGTTTGACCTGCCAAAACGGTTGCTGTACCCGCAATGGTATTGTAGTCGGTACCGTTACCTGCCGAGCCACTCACAGTATAACTGATTGTGGTGTTTGTACTGCTCGGTTTACTCATGGTAAATACGAACGATCCGTTGGTACCAGGCTCTGCCCCATCTGTTGTAGCCACAGCAATCGTGGCCACATCATCATCGGCAATATTTACCGTAGCCGTTAAGTCAGATGCATTAAGCGCCGTTGTAGTTGACGGGGTTACCGTATTACTAACGCTGTTGATGGTTAGCACAACCGATTCTGTAGGTTCTACAATATTATCGTCGAATACAGTAATTGGAATTGTTGCCGAAGTTTGACCAGCCAGGATGGTTACCGATCCTGATAACGGTGTAACCGTATTATAATCGACACCATTAGTGGCATTTCCACTGATGGTATAATTAACCACCGTATTTCCTAAAACTGCACTGGTTAAATTTACAGTAAACAGTCCGTTTGTAGAAGGCTCTGAAGCATTAGGAGTTGTAGCTACAATACTTACCGAAGCAGGTACAGTAACTGCATTTGCGGTAAGGATGTTATTACAACCTGTACCCGATGGCAAACCATTACACTCTGTATCTGCATTACCGGAGAAAGTTGTTGTACTTTCATCTGTTGCATCCGGATCAGAAACATCTGCCGACCTTAATATGGTGGCCCTTGCCGCAACGGTTGTATTACTCAATGCATTTCCTACAGTTCCGGTAATGGTATAAGTAACCCTCGAACCAGAGGTCATATTAAGCGTTGAAGCAAATTTAGTTGCCGTTATACTTTTTGATGTTTCTGTTACAGTGCCTGCATTAACAGTTGGAGGAGATACTGAACTCACTACAAAACCTGAAGGATACTCTAAATTAAAAACAGCACCACTAATATCACTTACGCTCGAGGCATTGTTCAGGTTTTCTAAAACTACGGTATAGGTTATGGTACTGCCCACTTTTGCAGTAGTAACCGATGGAGATACACTTGTTACCCTTAAATCTGCCTGTGATATTACCACATTAACCGATTCGGTAGACTCGGCACCTGGAACAAAAGAATAAGTATCCAAACCAACATTATTACCATATTCAGCATTACCTGTAGCCACGGTGGCCGTATTTGCACCCCATTTATGTCCGTTCGTACTGCTTGATACCCCCGAACTGCTAAGTGGATAACCTTCGGGCGGAGTAGATGGATTTGCTGAAGCACTGGTAATATTGCTATCATCCCAATATACTACGTCAGCACCGCTGATAGTATTATAGCTTCCATCAAGTTGCTGGATTAAAACACCATTCGGATTGATCTCTGTATCAATAAAAGGAAAGTGAACTTCTGCCCCAAATAACTGTATTTTTATGGAGTTAACCGTGGTTCCTGGAGGTACTTTGTTTCCTGGAAGTGAGGTCGAGGTATTCGAAAGTCCGGCACGTCCGTCCCAGTACACAGTCATTTGTCCGGCAGTAGCTATACCAACCAGTGTTCTGTCGATAAAATTACCATTACCCGGAATTGTGATTTTATATTTACCGTTTACATTAGAAGTAAAAGTAATATTTGCACCCTTAGAACTCACACTAGAAGACGAGCCCTCCACTCCTTTAAAGGTTAATCCGGACGCCTGAGGGGCAGTAATTACCGGTTTTAACCAGGTTGTTGCGTTTTTATTGAGTGCGGTTGCCGGTAAATCTGCTGCTGGCTTAGCGAAAAACAACTTGTGGGTTATATTCGCATCATCTGCCTCGGTCGGGTTTTTTACCGGCGGACTGGTTGAGGTATTAGAACTTTTATAGGTAGGGTTGCCGGTTCCGTTAGCTCCTGTGGTAAATCCCCGGTTATTTGCAAAAAATGTAAAACCTACACCAACCTGCCCGTTACCACTAACCTGGTATACATAGCCATCTTTAGTATAGGTAAAAAATTTACCGTAAAAACCACCTGCTGTAGTAAAATCATTCATGATTAAACCATTAAAAACATTTGTATATGCCCTTCCGGTGATAAATGGGAAAGTAGTTAAATTGGTTGAAGCTGTTGTTGTTCTTACACTTACATCCCACGATAAAATCCAGTACACATTGCTAGGCTGATCGCCTGTAGCAAAATTAGCTGTAGCAGCGAAATCTGGAATGGAAGTAGTTGCAGCTTCGTCTGGTGCTACAAAATCAATTTCATAAATCCCGGCATCTGTAGCAGTAGTAACGTTTACAGTAAAAGGTGTATAACCATTCGTTGCCGGCGAAGGACCAGCAAGTTCCTGTGTTCTGGTATCTATTCGGCCAACGGTTGTACTTGTTCCCGAGTTAAAATCAAAATTACTCCTTGCTGCATTCGGGATGGTTCCGGGCTTGAACACACGGATGGTACCATTTCCCTTTCCTTGTGCACTGGAACCCAGGTAAATCGTTTCACCGCTTTTAGCATAAACTTTTATAGTTCCCCTGTTTATAAATGGCCAGCTGGATGCACTAACTCCATTTGTTGTATATCCATTTGCACTAACCAAAACAGCCCGCTTTCCGGAAGTTCCTGCAGGATACAAATCCTTACTTCCATCGGCAAATGCCTGATTGAGGTTAAAAAAAAGAAGCGCAAGAGCTAAAAAGAATACAGGCCTAAAATATTTGCCGAAATGCTTCGTTAAATAATTGTTAGTCGTCAGGAAGTACCGTGTCGGGGCACACGGAGAGAGTAAATTTTTATTCATACACGGGATAATGAATGGTATTATACTATCTGGAATAATCCAGTTTATATAGCTTATTTATTCGGTTTTAGGCATACATACGTAAGTTTAAAACCTATGGTTTTAAAAAAATAAAAAAACGCCCCGACTTTTTTCAGGCCGGTTCATTTCATTCATTTTACGGGCAAAGATATATTTTTGGGTTTTCAATTTTCTATTCAGAACTTGAATGACGTACAACAAATAATACAAAAATTATATTTTTTGATATTTGTCAGCGAAAATATTTGTTTAGAGGGAGTTAGAAAGCTTTTTAAAATGCATTTAAACGCATAGATATTGATCTGCGTCAATATCTTCGATACAACTTACAGCTATACGTTTTTTCGGTCATTTTAGCTGCAGGCGGCCGACAGAAGCTAGTCAATCGTTTGACTTCAGCCATTTGATCAGATTTCACCTGATATCTGTGTAATATTGAGATTGTGTAAATGTGCACTTCAAATTGAGTACTAACTACACATATATTGCATGTAAATTGTACACCCAAATCTACATGCTAAACGTTTGTTTTTTTACTATCGCAAAACTGATACCTGTTTACAGATCTGTTTTTTGGCAAAACCTTTCCTGTTCAAGGCCTGTTATTGAATAAGCAATAAGGAAGACTATGAAAACGACCACGCAGGAAAACGCAAAGAAAAGCAAGGAAAAAGTAAAAGGAACGGCAAAGGAAAAAGCATCTTTTGATCAAAATGGAGCTGGCTCGTCAGATAAATTTGGACAGGCTGGCTCCACTCACAACGAATCGGGAGAAAGCGGGCTCGGTACTAAAAATAAGAACAGGGAAAGATAAAAAGAGTAAAATACTCTTTTTATCTTTCGTAAATGCTCATTTTTTCGGCAAGTTCGATGATACTCTTTATTTTCAGTTTTTGGAAAAGTCTCAGTTTATATGTACTTACCGTACCCATTTGAAGGTTTAACTGATTAGAAATCTCCAATACACCAATACCTTTAGTTAAAAGCTCAGCTACTTCAAGCTCTCTGCCAGATAGTTTGGTAAACGGATTATCAGCATCGTTACCCAATATGCTATTGAACATGTTTTCTTTCACATTTCTGCTCGAATAACGGCTACCAGCCAGGATTGTGGTAATTGCAATTACAATTTCCGACTCTTCGGCATTTTTGGTTAAGTAACCAGACGCACCCGATTTTAAATAAGGAACCGCGTAAATATTCTCGTTCAATGAAGAAAACACCAGGATTTTCGCATTTGGCTGAACCAATTTAAGTTGATCGATAACCTTTAAGTTGTTACCACCCGGTAAGTTTACATCAATGATAATTAAACTTGGCGATTTCTCTGCCTCAACCAGTGCTTGCTCTAGCGTTGATGCATGGATAATTTCGACACCAGGCCAAAAGTCTGATATTAAACCTTTTAATCCACGACGGATAATCTCATGATCATCGGCAATAAGCACTGTAAAGCCACTAACAGCATTTTTTGTTTTCATTGTTTTTATAATATTCTGCAAGTTAATAAAAAGTTATTTTTTTGTACGCTAATGTAAGTTATTTTTTGTCTAAAAGTGTAAATATTATTATACACATTTTAATTGTTTTGTTTAGAACACCCTTGGTGTTGCTAATCTGATGTTTTGCCTGATAAAAGAATAGGCTATAGAAATCTCATGAGTGCCGCTGCTATAGCCTTGTAGCGGACCAATAGAGAAATCGTAGCCATAACCAATCCGGATTTTCTCGGAAGGAAAAATCTGGATCGCGGCAACAGCCGAGTTCCGTGGCGTTAAATCTTTCTGCAGGTAACTTTTATCATACAATTTTACCCCCGTACGATAAGACCCGCCAATCCATATAAAATCTTTGATCATTAAAAAAGCATTTACATCCAGACTTGTTGGTCCACCGCGATCATCTTTCAGCAGGAAAGATGGTTTAAGCTGAAAGTTTTCGGAAAGCGGAAACAAGGCCCCAGCCGTTAAATAGTAATGCGGTTTGGGTTGCGGAATAAAAGCATAACGGTCTATATCGATGTAAGTAGCAATCAGGTTGTCAACCGAGAAACCCGCATAATATTTATCGTTTGCAAAATAAACCCCTGCCCTGGCATCGGGTACAATAGTGCTCTGCATCCCTACCGGCTGGTTAGGCTCAGGATTATTGGGGTTAAGCATCGAACCATCGATCCCCAGCTGTACCATACCCACACCTAAGCCCAGTGCCAGGCGCGAGCTGCCATCATCATTCATCCTGATGCGGTAAGCGTAGTTACCGTAAATGCTGAGGTTATTCTGCGCACCCAGCTTATCGCTGGCCACCTGCAGGGCCAAACCTACATTACCACTGTTGGCAATGGCATCTACTGCCAGCGACATGCTCCTTGGCGCCCCTGTTATTCCTGTCCACTGGCTGCGATAAAAAGTATGCACATTCAGCACTTCTTTATAACCTGCGTAGGCCGGATTGATGTAGATACCGTTAAACATATACTGGCTATACTGGGCATCCTGCTGGGCAGATACGCCCTGCGAAAGTAACATGAAAGCACCTGCTATTATCCAAATTAATTTCTTCATCCTTTTAGTTCTTAAATGCCCTGATTAATGTGATATAACCTTTAAATACTTTTAGTTCGCTGCTACCAGCTTTACGCACCCTTAATAAATAGTAGTAAGTACCTTCGTTCAGCCCCTCGCCCGTCCAGTTGTTTTGGTAACCTTTTGCACGGAACACTTCATTACCCCAACGGTTTACAATGGTGAGTTCACTTTCGGCGAAATTGGCCAATCCGTTTATTTCGAAGGTATCGTTAATACCATCGCCGTTTGGTGTAAACAGGTTCGGAATAAGCAATTCATCACCGGAAATGGTAGCCGCATTAGCCGATACCGAGTTATTATTTGGCACAGGATCAGGCTGGTCGGCTTTTACGGTTGCCGAATTATTCAATGCACCTGTTGCCAGCGTACGCGATTTGAATGTTAAGGTTGCCGATTGGTTTAAATCAAGACTTCCAACCAACCATACGAAATCGCGCGTTGTGGTGCTGTAAGTTGTAGTACCTGTGGTTACTGTAATTTCTTTAGGTGCATCGATGAGCGTACTTAACCTATCGGTAACAGTTACGCCTGTTGCCCTGTTTGCACCTTTATTAGTTACCGTAATTTTATAGGTTACATCTGATCCGGTTCTGATTTCGCCAGTGGTCATCAGTTCTTTGGTAACCACTAAATCAGCCGATTGATCAACATCCATAATTACCTCTGGCTTAATTACAGTTCCTGTCGGAGCAGTCATTGTGGCCACATTTTTAATGGTGTTGTAGCTGTTTACATCAGCGGCAACCTTCGCATCAAAAGTGAGCACGGTGCTCGAGTTTGGCTGCATGTTAATGGTCCATTTCAGGCTGTTGCCGGTTACTGTTCCATATCCTGAAACTGAACCAGGCACATAGGTTAAACCTGCCGGAAGCTCATCGGTAATGGTTACGCCATTTAAGGCCGAACCACCGGTATTGCGAACCTGCAAGGCATAGGTTAATATTTCGTTTGCCTGTGCCTTACCATCTTTGTTACCCTTCGTATCGCTTACTGATTTGCTTCCTTCCAATTTGCCTTCAGTAGGGATAGCAGCAGCCGGATTTAATGGCGAGGTAATATTGGCCGGATCAACTACCGTTGCAATATTGTTGATATTTAAAACACCCGAAGGAAGCGTAGCATTAACAGTTACCTTGAAAGCAACCATGACCTGACCGTTAGCCGGTATGGTTAAGTTAGTCCAGGTTAACACATTGCCCGCAAGTATACCACCGTTATCGGCACTCGCATTTACATAAGTAGTATTGGCCGGTATCTGGTCGGTAATTTTAACACCTGTACGGGTGGTATTGCCGTTATTACGGACCAAAATGTTGTAAGTTAATACCTCATTAGGTTCGGCCTTACCATTGTTATTGGCATCGGTAACGGTTTTAGCACTAACAATTCGCGGCAATTCTAAAATTGTCGGACTGTCGTTATCTTCTGCCGTACCCGAAACATCTGTTACTTTATTTCCTGCCGGCGTGCTTGCCGTAAGTGTAGCGGTGTTGCTCACTGAACTTGCATTTTTCTCAGACTGGGTAATGGTGTACACCACGTTTGCCACAGCAGTTTCGCCTGGTGCAATACTTGCCGGCGCGAAAGTAACCGCTGCAGGGATTTTGGCATCTGCCAGGTTGAAATTATTTAAGGTAACATTACCCGTATTTTTGGCAGTGAAGGTATAAGTTACCGTATTACCATCTGCACTCAAGGCACCTGTTTTCACCAAAGTTAAACCCGGAGCTTCAGGGATAATATAAACCGTTGGATCGTCTGGTGCAATCGTTTTAGGGTTATCAGACAATTTAGACAACTTATTATTACCTACACCATAGTTAGCGGTTAAACTGGCCTGGTTTACAAACTTACCATAATCGATTTCAGGTTGCGTTAACGTATGGCGCGCCAAAATCATTGCGGTTTCAGCGGGTTCAAGTTTGGCAATAACCGCAGGTGTAATGCTACCCGCATCGGCACCCGGATCGGTTACCACGATATTGGTTAACGTAATATTTCCGGTATTGGTTACCTGAATGCTGTATTCGATCACTTTGATCACTCCCGCCCCACTGGCCACCAACTTGGTAAACCTCACCGAAGGATCAGGAACAATTGGAGAGAAAGTAGCGTCATCTGCAGCAGGTGTAGCCGGATTATCAGACACTTTGGTTATTATATTTCCTTGTGGGTCTTTTGCGGTTGCATTTACCTGGTTACTGAAACCACCGGCATTTACTTCACTTTGTTTTACAGTGTGTTTAGCGGTAATATTAACTGTTTCGCCTGGTAATACTGTTGCAATGCTGGCAGGTGTTAAGCTTCCTGCATCGGCATTGGCATCTGTTAAAGCAATATCGGTTAAGCTTACATTACCGGTGTTTTTAAAGATAATGTTGTAATTAATTACATCACCGGCTTTAGTTGCGGTATTGGTCGCCGATTTGGTTAAAGTATAAGCTGGTGAAGCAACCAGTTTAGTTACGGTCGGATCGTTTGGCGTGCTAGTACCCGGATCATCTGATAACTGATTGATGATATTTCCTTTACTATCGGTAACTTTTACTGTAGCTTGATTGGTAAAGCTGCCCGCATTAACCTCGCTTTGTGTTAAAGTGTGTTTGGCTACAGCAGTAACGCTTGCACCCGGCGCTAAAGTAGCAATACTTGCCGGCTGGATGCTTCCTGCATTTGCGGCTGCATCACTCAATATCAGATTGCTCAATGTAGTAGTTCCGGTATTGGTAATCGTGAATGTATAATCAATCGATTCGCCCGCTTTAGTACCCACCGAAGTGGCCACTTTGGTAAAGTTAAATGAAGGACTGCCCGGTACTGGTGTTTCGGTTGGGGTATCGTTACCTCTGCCACTGCCCGAAACATCGGTTACAGTATTACCCGCAGGTGTTTTCGCAGTTACCGAAGCGGTATTACTTACTTTTCCGGCATCTTTATCACTTTGTGTAAGGATATAAACCTCATTATAAGTTAAACTTGCACCAACAGCCAAAGTTCCCGGCAAGGTTTTGGTCATGGCCAGTTTGCTATCTACCAGTACGATATCGGTAAGGGCTACATCGCCGGTATTGGTAACAGTAAAGGTGTAGGTAATCTGATTACCATCGGTACTTAACAGGCCTGTTTTAACCAGTGCAATACCACCTTTTAATATAGGTGTACTTACCGAAGATTGGTTGTTGGTATTTTCAGGATCGTTTGTTCCGGCTGGTGCAGTTAAAGACACCTGGTTAACGAGCGCCGATCCTGCATAGTTTGCAGCAACCTTTCCGTTTACCACTAAACTTACTTCATCGCCAGACAATAAATCGGCCGATAAGGTAAAGGTATTTGCAGTAGCATTATAAACGCCACCTGTAGTGGTATAAGTAATATTTTCTAATCCTGCCGGAAGGTTTTCTGTTATACCGATAGCTTTACCGTTTAAAACCGTAGCCGGACCATTGTTTTTAATTTTAATGGTATAGCTGATGTTTCCATTGGTCTCCACTCCGCTTACATTGGCGGTTTTGCTGATTTGCAAATCGCTGCTCCAATCCGGAATAGTAACCACGACTTTAGCTGTTGCAGCCTTGGTTGCATCCAGTTTATCGGTAATGGTATAGGTTAAGTTATAAACACCCGGTAGTGTTTTAGCTGCAACATTTACTTTGCCGCTGGTAACATCGATGTTGATATTTGGATTATCAGTTGAATTTTGGGTGATGGCAACTGTTCCTGTTGTGGCGGTCGAGGTACCATTATAGTTATCGTTCACTAAAATATCGGCAACTGCAGTACCTCCGGTAAAGCCATTGGCAGTACCGGCATCATCTTTTGCTAAAATTGTTCCTGTACCAACTGTAATGGTTACAGTCGCTGTTTTAGTCTGACCAGGGTTCAGTTTATCTTCAATCTGATAAACCAAAGTATAAGTTCCTGCAGGCGTGTTTGGTGCTACATTTACTTTTCCGGTAGTTACATCTAAACTTACGTTAGGGTTGCTGCTCGAAACCTGGCTTAATTTAACATCGGCTAAAGTTGCAGGGTTACCATTGTAGGTATCGTTTACCAATACATTTTCCACTGCGGTACCTCCGGTAAGGCCATTTGCATTTCCTGAATCGTTTGTGGCAACCATAGCTGGTGCTGTTACTGTGATGGTTACTGTAGCTTGCTTGGTTTGACCTAGATCTAATTTATCTGCAATTTCATAAACAATTGTGTAAACTCCGGCAGGCGTATTCTGACCTACTTTCACCGCTCCTGTGGTCACGTCTAACGTAACATTTGGATGAGTGGTTGAAACCTGGGTAAGTGTTACATCGTTTAAGGTTGGAGCCGCTGTAGTGCCATTATAGGTATCATTAACCAATACATTGTTAACCGGTGTTCCTCCTACTAAACCGTTAACACTTCCTGCATCATCATTTGCAGTTAAAGTTCCTGAAGCTACTGTTACTTTAACTGTTGCAGTTGAAGTTTTTGAAGCATCCAGTTTATCGGTGATGGTATAAGTTAAAGTATACACACCAGCTGGGGTATTCGCTGCTACGCTCACAGCACCTGTTGCCGGATCCAAGGTTACTTTGCCATTGCTGTCGTTGGTACCGTTGGTGATGGTTACATCTGCCAATGTTGGAGCTGTGGTAGTACCGTTGTAGTTATCGTTCGCCAATACATTTGCCACTGCGGTGCCACCTGTTACCGAGTTGGCCGAACCAGTATCGTCTTTAGCTAAGATCGCGCCTGAAGCTACTGTTACTTTAACCGTTGCGGTTGAAGTTTTAGAAGCATCCAGTTTATCGGTGATGGTATACGTTAAAGTATAAACACCAGCCGGGGTATTGGTAGCTACGCTCACTGCACCTGTTGCCGGATCCAAGGTTACTTTGCCATTGCTATCATTGGTGCCATTGGTGATGGTTACATCTGCCAATGTTGGAGCTGTAGTCGTACCATTATAGTTATCGTTCGCCAATACATTCGCAACAGCGGTTCCACCAGTTACCGAGTTCGCCGAACCTGCATCGTCTTTAGCTAAGATCGCGCCTGAAGCTACTGTTACTTTTACTGTAGCAGTAGAAGTTTTACTGTTGTCCAGTTTATCGGTGATGGTATAAGTCAAGGTGTAAACACCAGCCGGGGTATTTGTAGCTACGCTCACAGCACCTGTTGACGGATCCAAGGTTACTTTGCCATTGCTATCATTAGTACCATTGGTGATGGTCACATCTGCCAATGTTGGAGCCGTAGTCGTACCGTTGTAGTTATCGTTCGCCAATACATT
>NZ_JSYN01000023.1 GCF_000812965.1 Pedobacter kyungheensis | reverse complement strand
ATGAATTTAAATCGGTATCACAATTACATTCTGAAATTAGAAAGTATATTAAATATTATAATAGGGACCGAATAAGGATTAATTTAAATGGAATGAGTCCGGTGGAATACCGAACTCATTACTTTAAAAACATTGCGTAACTTCGTCCAACTTTTTGGGGTCAGTCTATTGTTGCAGGCCTTTTTTATTTGGATCAATCTGGTTTGAACCGGTATCTTACAAGACTCTATTTGTATTTAATTATACTCAAATCATATTATGCAAGACTCAAAAAGTATTGAATTACATACCAAAAACATTGCCTGAACAATAAACCCAATAGATTAAAAAGTGCCGTGACAGGTATTTAAAAGTACTACGGAAGACTAAATTGGTCTTCTGAAGTAGAAAAAACACACTCCGAAGTACTTAAATCTCGTTCGGAACCTCGCCGAATATACTCCGAAGTACAAAAAAGACCCTCCATACCTCGGCGAATATGTTCAGAGATAGAAAAATCTCGTTCAGCACGTCGGCGAATATACTCTGAAGTACAAAAAAGACGCTCCATACCTCGGCGAATACGTTCAGAGATAGAAAAAACTCGTTCAGTACCTCGCCGAATATACGCTGAAGTACAAAAAAGACGCTTTATACCTCGATGAATACGTTCAGAGATAGAAAAAGGTCGTTCGGAGCCTCGGCGAATATACTCCGAAGCATAAAAAAGTATTTCGGAGCGAGAAAGAAGCCGTTCGGAGCCTCGGCGAATACCATTGACAGACCCAATAGAAGAATCGTCATTTCGATCCGATAGCTATCGGATGGAGCCGGCCGGTTCTTCACCGGTGGCGGAATGGAGAAATCTATTAAGACAGATTTCTCGACTACGTTGCCCCCGATAGCTATCGGGGCCGCTCGAAATGACGACCCCGGCAAGGGGCTGTCACTCATATTGATTTTTATGCAATAAATTAACGCTCATCGAGAGATAAAAGTCTTTCCCTACCTCGATGAACACGGGTCTATTCAATAAACTGTGTCATTGATTTGAGATTGCCTGCCAGTAATAACGAATATCTATTTTATCATCAGCTCAGGCTGAGTTCAGTGAAGCTGAAAAACCTCCGGAAAAAGTGGATACCTCATAGAAAAGCCCTGCCAATTCATCAAAACTCACATTTTATTGTGATCACAATTTTTTTGTTACATTTGCGGCGCTTTTGGTTTCCGACTTTACAGTCGGAATTAAAAGGGAATACAGTGTAAATCTGTAACTGTCCCGCAGCTGTAAGCTCTGTAACGGTTTTTCTAATCTTTCGCCACTGTGCCGGCTTGTCGGCATGGGAAGGCAGAAAACCGGGAGTAAGTCAGAAGACCTGCCTTTAGCATTAATTTCATAGCTTTCGGGGATTGAAGCTGGGGTTGAAGTACTTAACGTTTACGTATTTTCATTTCTTTTACAATCTGTTGGCTATAGGTAAAACTAACCATCAAAATGAACAAAACAACTATTTTAGCAGCAGCTGGTTTAGGCCTGGCGCAGCTAATGATTAGCCAGTTGGCTAATGCGCAGCAAAAAGACACTTTGCAGCTTAAAGATGTGGTAATTTCTGCCACTAAAAACGATCAAAAACAATCACAAACCGGTAAAGTGGTGAGCATCATCAGTCGCGAGGTGTTGGAACGCAGCAACGGAAAATCGCTACCCGATTTATTAAATGAGCAGGCTGGTATCATCATCAGTGGCGGAAACAGTAGCCAGGGAAAAGATAAAAGTATCTTTTTCAGAGGTTCTGGCAGTGGTTATACCCTGATCTTAATTGATGGAATTGTACAAAACGATCCATCGAGCATTAGCGGTACATTCGATTTACGTTTATTTTCAATCGATCAGATCGATCACATCGAAATTTTAAGAGGTGGCCAGTCTACTATTTACGGTTCTGATGCCGTTGCCGGGGTAATTAATATTGTAACTAAAAAAGGCGGACCAAAGGGCAATACCATTTATGGTGTGGCCAGTGCCGGAAGCTTTGAAACGTATAAAGGTACAATTGGTTTAAATGGTGGTGTTGAAGGGTTTTCTTACAACATCAACTATACACACCTTAAAACCGATGGTATTTCTGAAGCGGTAGCGCCAGTTGGCAGCACAACCGAATTTGATAAAGATGGTTTTAAAACTGATGGAGTTAACGCTAATTTTGGGATTCAACTGGATAAGCGTTTCTCTGTTAATCCGTTTTTACGTTATTTTTATGGTAACTACAAAATAGATGAAGGTGCATTTACCGATGGTTTACCGGGCAATAATTCGATATTGAAGCAATTTAGCGGTGGTTTTAATGCCGAGTATAAACTTAATACTGGTAAAATTACCTTGAATTACAGTCACGAGAGCAATTCGAATGATGTAAACTCGAGTTTCATGGGCTTTGCCAGCAATTTTGTAAACTATGGTAAAATGAACGTAATCGATTTATTCTACAACCAGAAACTGGGTAATAAATTAGATTTATTGGTAGGTATCGATAACCGTAAAACAAAATTAATTACCGATACAAGCAATCCAACCACCAATATTTTTGCAGCTTACGGATCATTGTTCTTACACAATTTAAGTGTGTTTAACCTCGAAGTAGGCGGCCGTTACAATAAGCACGATCAATATGGCGAAAACTATACCTATTCGGTAACACCAAGCATCAATGTTATCAAAGAAGTGAAATTGTTTGGAACGGTATCTACCGCATTCAAAGTACCTACATTAAATATGCTTTTCGGACAGTTTGGTGCTAACTTAAACCTGAAACCTGAAAAATCGCAGAACTATGAAGCAGGTGTGAACCTGAGCTTTGCTGATGATCAGTTCAGCTTGCGCGTAGCGGGCTTTAAACGCGATTTAACCGATGCCATTGTTTACACTACAGGCTATACCAATCAGGGTACACAGAATTTTAAAGGGCTAGAGGTAGAACCGGCAGTAAAGTTTAGCGTGTTTAACCTGAATGGTTATTACGCTTATGTAGAAGGAAATACCGGAACTGTTGATTATCTGATTCGCAGACCAAAACATACTTTCGGTATTACAGCTGGTGCGCAAGCCACTAAAAACCTATACATCAGTGCCAATTACCGTTATTTTGGTAAACGCTTCGATACCAATTTCATCTCTTATTTAAACGAAGAATTGCCTTCGTATAAATTGTTAAATGCTTACGTAGAGTATGCTTTGGCTAAAAAACGAGTAAAACTGTTCTTCGATGCCAAAAACATCCTGAACGAAAAATACAGCGAAATTATTGGCTACAATACACCAGGCTTTAACTTTAATACCGGCGTAAGTTTTAATATACGCTAATAAAAATTTAACTTTGCTTAAACAATAAAATACAATGTCTCATTTAAAATTTAATCCGCGCACCTTAATACTGCTGTTAATGATATTGGCGATTACGGCTTTCCGTTTGCTGGTAACATTTAATTCAGATGAATTGAAATTTGCTAATTTCTCCTCAATCGGAGCTGTAGCTTTATTCGGTGGTGCTTATTTTAAAGATCACGCCAAAGCTTTTGCTTTTCCGTTATTGAGTTTATTTTTGAGCGACTTCATTTTAGCTTCGACCATTTTCAGTAAATACAGCGGAGGTTCGTTTTTGTATCAGGGTTGGTACTGGACCTATATTGCTTTTGCTTTAATGGTTTTAGTGGGCAGAATTTTGCTTAAGAATGTAAACGTGGTAAATTTATTAGCCTCTACATTAAGCATTGTGCTTATTCACTGGTTGGTTACCGATTTAGGTGTTTGGATTAACAATCCGGCCTATACCCAGGATTTAGCTGGTTACTGGAACTGCCTGGTTAAAGCCATTCCGTTCGAGATTAGATTCCTGGAAGGAACGGTGATTTATGGCGCTTTACTTTTTGGCGCTTTCGAAATTTTAAAATCAAAATACCCGGTATTGAAATTAAACGCGCAAGCCGTATAATATACCAGATTTAGATCATTCCTCGGTTGGTGGCTCACCAACCAAATGAGAATAATCATGAAGATCCTCTTTTGAATTGATTTCAGAAGAGGATTTTTTTATCTTAGTAGTTGCCATTGTGACATCCAATAATAAAATAAGAGATCCTGATCCCGATATAAAATCGGGATAGGATGACGAATTTAAATATTATGAAAGTAGTTTCCTTTTTACCCGCTGCCACCAAAATGATTTATGATATGGGCCTTCAGGATTACCTGTATGGGGTAACCTTCGAATGTCCTCAAGAGGCAGCAGATCAACCTAAAATTGTACGCTGCATCCTCGAGGGTAAAAACTATTCCAGTATTGAAATCGACCGGATTTTTTCGGCTTCCAAAGCGCAGGGTAAAAGCCTGTATTGGGTAGATGATGCACTTTTGGAAAGCATTGCACCTGACATTGTGTTTACGCAGGATATTTGCGAAGTATGTAATATTGATACCGTTTGCACCGAAACTGCTGTGATGAAGCTGAGCAAGCAGCCAACTTTGGTTCCGCTTTCGCCGAATAATCTGCAGGATGTTTTCGAATGCGCCATTACCATTGCCAGGGCATTAGGAAAAGAAGAAGTAGCTTTTAATTATCTGGCACGCCTGCAGCAGAAAACCGATCAGATTTTAGATCAGTTACGGGCAAACAAATCGCCTTTAAAACGGGTAATGCTGATGGAGTGGATTGAGCCGGTTTACAATTGCGGGCACTGGATTCCCTTTCAGATTGCTGCTGCCGGAGGGGTTGATATGCTTTCGAACCCTGCAGGCGATTCAATTGTCACCCCATGGGAAAAGATTGTAAAATATAATCCCGAGGTTTTGGTTATAGCACCTTGTGGCTTTGATCAGAAACGAAGTCTCGAAGAAATGAGCCTGCTTACCACTAGAGCCGGATGGAATGAGCTCGAAGCTGTAAAAAACAATGAGGTATACATTGCCGATTTTGATATGTTTACCCAACCCAGTGTAGGTACTTTGGTGGCTGGTATCGAAGCTTTAGCTTGCATGTTTCATCCTGAGGTTTTTAAAGCTGATGGATTGATAGCTAAAAAATTTGTAAAATTTAATACTTCAATATTAGTATGAAATATATCTTATTAACGCTCGCCTGTATTTTCCTTTATTCATCATTATGTCGTTCACAAGAAAAAAAATATACTGATTCGGCAGTGGCAGAATATATTAAAGCTTGTCAGTGTAAGTTTGGATATAGATATGGCTGGAAGTTAAAATCTGTAAAAAAACATGAAGCATATTCGTGGGTGAAAAAAATTATTTTTGTTTCGTTTAAAAATAATGATTCTGCAAAAGAGGTTTCTTATTTAAAAAATGAAAAGATTGATAATGATGTTGTTACGGAGCAGCATTTATTAACGCAAGCGGAAACTGACTCGCTCTTCAATATAATATATGGATATAACTATACTGGTTATCCATCAAAGATTCTGGTATTTGAGTGTAAGCAACCAGAAAATGCAATTTTATATGTAGATAGTGATGATAAGGTTCTCTTCTCGATAAACATCTGTTTTTCTGGAACGGGCCACCAAATATGGACAAGCAAAAATTACAAAGGAACCCACACAACAACATTTGGGGAAACATGCTTCGGCAAATACGAACAACTTGCTAAACTTTTCAGGTCGGCAGGGATTAGAAATATAAAATAAATGAAATTAGTTGTTTTAACAGGAGCAGGGATCAGTGCCGAAAGTGGGTTAAAGACTTTCAGGGATTCGGATGGTTTGTGGGAAGGCTATAACGTATATGATGTGGCTACTCCAGAGGCCTGGGAAAGAAATCCGGACTTGGTGCAGGAGTTTTATAACGAAAGAAGAAGACAGGTTGTTGCTGCACAACCCAATGCAGCGCACCGTATACTGGCCGAACTGGAGCAGGATTTCGATGTAGAAATTATTACCCAGAATATTGATGATTTGCACGAGCGTGCCGGATCAAGCAAAGTAACGCATTTGCATGGCATCATTACACGTTCGCAATCAAGCTTACGACCCAGCTTAACGTATCCTATTGCAGGCACCGAAATTAAAATGGGCGAACGCTGCAAATTAGGTTCGCAACTGAGGCCCCATGTGGTATGGTTCGGCGAAGCGGTTCCCATGATAGAAGTCGCTGCAAAAATCTGCGAGAAAGCTGATTTGTTTGTGCTGATCGGAACATCGCTTGCAGTTTATCCTGCGGCCGGATTGATTGATTTCGTACCGCGTCAGGTCAATAAATATATCATCGATCCTAAAACTCCTGATGTTAAACGCTATCAGAATGTAATTACCATCGAACAAAATGCGGTAAATGGAATGGAGCAGCTGAGAAGTATTTTAACGAATGGATAAGAAAATCTGCATTTTTAACTGGAGTGGCGGAAAAGACAGTACACTCGCGTTGCATTATGCCCTTCAGGATCCAACACTGGAAATTCGCTATCTGGTTACCACCGTTACCGAGCAATATAACCGCGTTTCGATGCATGGTGTAAGGGAAGCTTTGCTGATTAAACAAGCCGATAGTATTGGTATCCCCTTGTATCAGATCCGTTTGGGCGAAATGCCCGATATGGAAACTTACGACAATACCATGCGCGAACACCTGAATAAATTTAAAGCAGAGGGCATTACGCACTCGGTTTTTGGCGATATTTTTCTCGAAGACTTACGTAAATACCGCGAAAATAAACTGACCGAAATTGGACTAAAGGCTATTTTTCCGTTGTGGCAAAAAGATACCAGGCAAATGATCAGCGAGTTTATAGGTCTGAACTATAAAACCATCATCGTGTGTACACAAGAGAATCTGCAAGATATTTGTGGAAAAGTAATCACTGAAGCGCTGATCGACCAGCTTCCTGCAGAAATTGATCCTTGTGGTGAAAACGGTGAGTTTCATACTTTTGCCTTTGAAGGACCAATTTTCAAGAAAAAAATTAACTTTTCGGTTGGTGAGCAGGTTTTCAGGACGTATAATGCTCCGGCAAAAACTTCCTCCGAAAATGATGCTCCCTGTGCTTCAAGCGCACTTTCCGGGTTCTGGTATACCGATTTGGTAGAATAATTTTTTCTTTTTAAAACATTTTGGCATCATTTTTTCTTTAATATCCATAATTAACTAAATCGCACAATCCAAAATGAAACCGTTTAGCGAGGTTAGGTAGCTAAACTGGCGTCATATTTAAAATTTACAAGTTATGAAAAGGATATTGGTAGTAATCGCATTAAGTTCTGTTATGTTTGCCTGTAACAATAAGGCAAAAGAAGAAGCAGCATTAAAACAACAGCAAGCAGAAAAACAACTGGCCATCAAAGCGGTAAAAGACAGTTTACGTTTAGATAGCTTTAAAAAAGCTGAAGTAGCAAAAGTTGAACAAGAAAAGGAAGCTAAACGTCAGGCTGAATTAGCAGCTGCGAGAAGAGCAGGAGCTAATTCTTCAAGATCTTACGCCAGTTCAGGCGGTAGCTCAAGTGGTGCTTATGGTGGTACACAACCAACCGCTAAGAAAAAAGGTTGGAGTGATGCTGCTAAAGGTGCTGTAATTGGTGGTGCAGCTGGTGCCGTAGGTGGAGCTTTAATTGATAAGAAAAAAGGCAGGGGAGCTATTATTGGTGGCCTAGTTGGTGCTGGTGGTGGTTACCTGATTGGTAGAGGAGAAGATAAAAAATCAGGCCGTGTTCAAAACTAATATATAGCCTGTCTCATATTAAAAAGCGTCCCGATTTAACATCGGGACGCTTTTTTTTTGTGCACCAAAAAATCATTTCTATCTTGCGCAAAATAATACTCCTTATGACAGATCACTTAACAGCAGATAAAGGCCAGATTCAACATTTTGTAATGTTCTGGTTAAAACCACAGTTAACCAAAAATGAAATAGCTGAGTTTGCTAATTTTTTCGAGAGCTTAAAGCCAATTAAATACATTAAAACTTTAAATTACGGTTTAGCTGCTAATACGCCGGTACGTCCGGTTACGGATAATTCCTTTACTTATTCGCTTACCATAACATTTGCCAGCATCGAAGATCACAACGCTTATCAGGAAGATAAAACACACCTGGATGCAGTAGAAAAATTCTCTAAAAACTGGTACAGGGTAGTGGTGCACGATACGGTGATTGCTTAGGTTTTAAGCTTAGACGTTCTATTGGCTTTTCGTCATTCCCGCGCATGCGGGAATCTTAAAGCGTCAAAATATGCTATTAATATTTCAAGCATATAGGTCATTTAAGGTATTAAAAACTTACGCTGCCTTATATTTCTTATATGGTTAATATTGAATTTATTTTTAAGCTTAATCACCTCACTTCCCATATATTTGGCGAAATAAGCGTTCGAAATTATATTTTTCTTAGTAGTTTATTTATCATTATATCAGTTAGTTATGGTTGCTATGTTAAATAAATTGCTGATGTATAGGTTGTTTTTTAGCTCAAAAACATTCAAAAAATCAAAATATAATTCTGATTAAGTAATTAAGTTGCTGTGAATCAATGTTTTTATTAGCTAGTATTGATGTCTGTTGTAGGCTGCAGTGAAATCTGTACGCATTAATTTAAAGCGCTCAATAACTGTTGCAATAAAAGCTTCGTCCAGTATTTCGAATACATCATTTACACCTCCACCACTTAAATCCAGTTCGGCTAATTTGTAGCTTTGCTCAAAGGTTCCTTGCTCAAATTTTACAATATACTTCTGGTTCATCGAAAAGATGGTGATTTTACATTCAGGGTGTGGTAATTCTGCTATTACTCTCATTTTAAAATATAATATGGTTAAAAAGGATTAAATCAATGGCTGGTAATCGTTAATGGCCTTGCCGTTTAAATGCCCCTCGCTTGATATAATTTCGAAACGCGCAAAGAGTTCTTCTTTATACCATTCACGTTCCCTGGTGAGCTTAATTACATCGGCGTGGTCAAAAGTTTTGTAAGCATAGTTCTTTACGCTCTCGGCGTTTTCCCAGATCGAAAAAGTAGCCTGATCCACAAAAGGGTTTTCACCTATTCCTGCAGCCAGGATAAAACCAGGAGAAATCCGCATGGCTTCTGCTGCTCTTTTAACGTTGTGCTTAAATTCTTTCAGGCGGTTAAACCGGATGGCTGCCCTGGTAATTACGGCAATTCTTCCTGTATATTGAGTGGTATTGTTTTTTGCTTTAAAAGGCTCTTTTTTAGACCATTGTCCATGACTGGATAAAGTTTTCAGTAAAATAGTACAGCTTTCAATTCCGAAAAAGTTAAACCATTTTATGACCAGTGATTTGCGGTAAAAAGTATCGCAGTCTTGTTGGTTATCCCAGGTGGTGAGTATGGCCCAGTGTTTATAATCGGGAGCCAGGTCTACCTGGGCATTTTTGCCACTGCCCATTAATTTCCAGAAGCGGCATTTGCCGTTAAGCCATAACGGAAGGCGCAAAACTGCCATGCCCATAAAAGCAAAAGGGATCGTAATGCCGCGGAATTTTGTAATGGTTAAGGCTGTTATCAAAGCAATCGGGGTTTCAATTGTCAAAACTAACGAATTTCAGGATAGGTTCTCATTCAAAATTTCGTCATTAAATCTGCGGGTGCATGAGTTCTTGTAAATCATACTTAACTTTGGTTATAGCATAAATAAAATGGCAGAAGATTTAACAATAACCCGTAATACCTCAAAAGAAGCGCAGTATCAATCTATTATCCCTCAAATAGAGGCTTTGCTGTATGGTGAAACCGATTTTGTAGCCAACATGGCTAATGTGGCAGCCGCATTAAAAGAACAATTTAACTGGTTTTGGGTAGGTTTTTACCTTGTAAAGCAAGACGAATTGGTGTTGGGGCCATTTCAAGGGCCGGTTGCCTGTACGCGTATTAGAAAAGGAAAAGGTGTTTGTGGCAGTTCATGGGCGCAGGCCGAAACCATAATTGTACCCGATGTAGAGGAGTTCCCTGGTCATATTGCCTGTGCTTCTGCATCTAAATCAGAAATCGTGCTTCCTTTAATCGTTGATGGTGAAGTAATAGGTGTATTAGATGTGGATAGCGAGGTTTTAGATAAATTTGATAATACAGATCAACTTTATTTAGAGCAGGTTATCTCTGTTTTGTTAAATAATTTATCTAAATAATTTTTGAAGTTAAAATCTGAATATTACCTCAACGAAGATGTTGTTGCGCTTGCAAAAGATTTGCTTGGCAAGGTGCTGTACACCAAAATAGGTGACGAGATAACCGCTGGTATAATTGTCGAAACAGAGGCTTATTTTGGGGTAAAAGATAAGGCTTCGCATGCGTATGGCGGCCGGCGTACAAACCGTACCGAAACCATGTATGCGAAAGGCGGCATTGCTTATGTTTATCTTTGTTATGGCATGCACCATTTGTTTAATATCGTAACTGCTGCTGAAAATGAGCCACATGCTGTTTTAATCAGGGGTATTGAGCCACTTGTTGGTATCGATATCATTGAAGCCCGTCGGAAAATGCCTGTTACCAAAGGCGCAATAGCTGCCGGTCCGGGTTCTGCTGCTAAAGCATTGGGGATTGATAAAGGTTTTAACGCTAAACACCTGGAGGGCAATGAAATTTGGGTAGAGGATCATAAAATCAGGTATGGCGACGATGAAATTGCAGCGTCGCCAAGGGTTGGTATTGCTTACGCGCAGGAGCACGCCTTACTGCCATGGCGCTTTTTCGTTAAAGGCAATAAATATGTGAGCAAGCCCAATAAGGGTTGATTATTTAAAACCTTTTATACTTGCTGCTGTTTTTCATACAAAGATAATTACGATGAAAAACGAAAAAAATATTGCCATATTGAAAGATATGGCAGAAAGTGTCCGTACCTGTATGTTTACTACTTTTTCTGCGCACGATGGTTTTGGTAGCAGGCCTATGGGAACGGCTAAAATTGAGGATGATGGTTCTTTGTGGTTTTATACCAACGAATATTCACCAAAGATTAAAGAGATATCAAAAGATGACCAGGTATTACTGGCTTACAGTGATCCGGGAAAGAATACTTACCTTACTGTTAAAGGAAAAGCGGAGTTGGTAGATGATGCGGTAAGAAAAGAAGCCTATTTTTCGCCTTTTATTAAAGCCTGGTTTCCGGATGGAATTGAAGATCCAAGGTTAATTTTGATCAAGGTTACGCCAGAAGAAGCAGAATATTGGGATGCTTCGGCCTCCAAAATCGTAGTACTCTTCAGTATGCTCAAAGCAGTTGTTACCGGCGATACTCCGGATCTGGGCAAACACGATACCATAAAATTTTAGATTTGTAATACAAATTTGGAAAGCAGGATTGGAAACAATACCTGCTTTTTTTGTAATATTGAGACTGTAAATTCATTACAGCCAAACACTACATGATACAGCATACACAAGATGATTAACTACAACCCCAAAGATTGGTTTACTTTTATTTTTCATATCCATAAGGCCGATACCTTTCGTAAACTCTGGCCACTAATGTTGAGTGTGGCTGCATTTTCGGCCTTGGTTTCATTTCTCGAGCTTAATGTCTTTAAATTATCCAAAAGCGATTACGTGAGTAATATCGGTATGATGCATAGTTTGCTGGGGTTTGTAATCTCTATGCTGCTGGTGTTCCGTACCAATACTTCTTACGACAGGTGGTGGGATGGCAGGAAACTTCTTGGTGGCTTGACCAACGTAAGTCGTAATTTTGCGATGAAAATTAAAGCACTGAAGCTGCCTGAAGAAGATTTGAAGTTTTTTGAATATGGAATTCCCAAATATGCATTTGCTTTAAAAGAACATTTAAGGGAAAAGAAGTATTTTGGCAAAAACAGCTTTTTGATCGAGGTTGAAGAGCATAAGCATATTCCAAACCAAATAGCCAGCAGTATGATTTCCAGACTTTACGAATTGCTCAGAAGAGGTTTGATTTCACAGGAGCAGCTGATTGTGTTAACCAACGATGTAAATCAGTTTACTGATATTTGTGGAGGCTGCGAGCGGATTAAAAATACACCGATTCCTTTTTCTTACAGTGTGTTTATTAAGAAATTCATTTTCGTATACGTGTTAACCATTCCAATTGGCTGGGTGTTCAGTCTGGGGTATTATTTGGTGTTAATTGTTCCTTTTATTCTCTATGTATTAGCGAGTTTGGAGTTAATAGCTGAAGAAATAGAAGATCCATTTGGGCAGGATGCAAATGATTTACCTGTCGATCAGATTTGTACCAATATCGAAAAACACGTTGAGGAGATTTTGAGCTAATGATTAAAATTGCC
Source organism: Pedobacter kyungheensis (assembly GCF_000812965.1). GTDB lineage: Bacteria > Bacteroidota > Bacteroidia > Sphingobacteriales > Sphingobacteriaceae > Pedobacter > Pedobacter kyungheensis. Next base: position 156,502 of record NZ_JSYN01000023.1, on the reverse strand, counting down.
TGGCACGAATTATATGCACATCCATTGCCCGAAGGTCATCGTTTTCCAATGCTCAAATATGAGTTGATACCTGGTCAGCTCTTGCATGAAGGTACTATCGCGCAGCATAATTTGTTTCATCCAGATTGTGTGGCGGAAGCTGTAGTTCGCTCAACCCACCAAAAAGAATACTGGGAGCAATTGCGCGATTTAACACTGTCGCCCCGCGATCAGCGCCGCATTGGTTTTCCCTTAATTGCACAGTTACTCGAACGGGAACTCCGCATTGTACAAGGTACAATAGATGGTGCGCACTATGCTATGGAACAAGGTATTGCTTTCAATGTCGCCGGCGGAACGCATCATGCAGGCAGTAACTGGGGGGAGGGTTTCTGTTTGCTGAATGATCAGGCGGTTGCAGCTAACTATTTATTAAATAATGATTTAGCTAATCGTATATTAATTATCGATTTAGATGTGCACCAGGGAAATGGCACTGCCGAAATTTTCCAGGATGAACCTAAAGTGTTTACTTTTTCCATGCATGGCGATAAAAACTTCCCGTTCAGGAAAGAGCTTTCAGATTTAGACGTGGCATTAGCCGACGGAATGGAAGATGAGGCTTACTTGTCGCTGTTACATGATAGTCTTAAAACCGCTTTTGAAAGGTCGAAACCTGATTTCGTTTTTTACCTTTCAGGTGTTGATGTTTTATCAACAGATAAACTCGGTAAGCTGGCATTAAGTAAAGCAGCTTGTAAAGAACGGGATCGCATCGTTTTGCAGGCCTGTAAAGATAAAGGCTTGCCTTTGCAGGTGAGTATGGGTGGTGGTTATTCTGCCGATATTAAGGAAATTGTAGATGCACACTGCAATACCTATAGGTTGGCTTTTGATTTATTTGCATAGGCGCTTACGTCAAAAATATAATATCCTTATCTTCGCGCCGATATGTTGGAGATTATTTACGAGGATGAAAACCTGATTGCGATCAACAAACCACATGGCTTGCTGGTTCATCAATCGTCTATTGCACGCGATGCCACAGAGTTTGCTTTGCAGCTGCTTAGAGATCAGGTGGGTAAGCATGTGAGTCCGGTGCACCGGCTGGACAGGAAAACAAGCGGAATCTTATTGTTTGCTTTTGATAAGCAATCGGAAATAGCTATGCATCAGCAATTTATGAATGCTGAAACAGACAAAAAGTACCTGGCTATTTTACGTGGCTATACGCCTGATACAATGGATATAGATTATCCCCTGGCCAAAGAAAACGGCACCATGCAGGATGCTTTCACTTCGTTTAAGACGCTGCAAAGGGCAGAAGTTGACGTTGCTTTTGGTAAACATCCCACATCACGGTATTCGTTGGTAGAAGCAACACCCAAAACAGGGCGTATGCATCAGTTAAGGCGTCATTTCAGTCATATTTTGCATCCTATAATCGGCGACAGGACACATGGCTGTAACAAACAGAATAAATTTTTCAAAGAACAATGGGATATGACTACGATGTTATTGCATGCTTCTGAGCTTTCATTTATGCATCCGGTTAGCCACAAACAAATACACCTCAAAGCAGGTTTACACGATGAGTTTAAAAGGGTGATGGATTTTATGAAAATGGAACACTAGCACAATTTTTGCCTTCAAAATCAGTTTATATAGCATCTATGATTAAATACTTACGTTTTTCCCTTCCGGTTTTAGCGCTTTTTGCAGCCAGTTGTTCTTCAGTTTATATGCCTAATGTTCCCAATACCCCAATGCTGAGCAAACAGGGCGAATTTAGCGGCGGCGGTCACATTTCTTTAAAGGGTAATGCCAGTATTAATGGCGCTTATGCCGTTACCGACCATATTGGTGTGCTTTTTAGCGGTTCGCGAATGAACAGCGAAAGAAAAACCAAAGATTTTGGACATAAATTAATTGAAATTGGAGGAGGTTATTTTGATACATTTGGTCCTGACAATAACCGCATTATCGAAATTTACGGTGGTGTAGGTAAGGGCTGGAGCGACATTACTTTCCGCGATTTTAAAGACGATGTGTTGATTAGCAGCGAATTGCAGGAGGTAGATTACCGTAAAGCCTTTTTGCAGGTTAATTACAGTTCTAAAAAGAAAAACAACCTCCATTTGTTTGGTAAGGATTTCCCGATTAACTATGGCACAGCATTAAGGATTAGCCACGTAAAAATGGACAGGTTCTTTTTAAATGGTGTGGTTCAGCCTAAAGAAGATAATATTTTCTTTGAGCCTATTTTCTTCACACGCATGGCTTTAAGTAAGACTTTTCAGCTACAATATACCACCAGTAGTAATATTGGCTTAAAGAGCCGCAAATATATGTCTGCGGGCAATTCTATCTTTACCATTGGTGTTGTGGTAAATGTAGGTGGCAAGTAAATATCGTCATTGCGAGGAGGCTTTTCAGCCGACGAAACAATCTATCACCGTAGATTACACTAAAAGATTGCTTCGTCGTTCCTTCTCGCAATGACGAATTTTCTATTGATTAGGGCTTTTCTATTTAATTACTCTCCGTTAAGGTCTTCGTTTTACTCTGAAACCTTAAAAACAATAGGATAGAAGCCGTTAGTAAACCAAACGTTAGTCCGTACCAGATGCCGTTTACACCCAAGTTGAATTTAAAACCCAATAAATAACCTACAGGGATTCCGACTACCCAATACGCGAGGAATGTAATAAAAGTTGGGATGTTTACGTCGCCAAGCCCGCGCAATACACCAAGGCCTACCACCTGGGTACCATCAAAAAGCTGAAAAAAGCCTGCAATAATTAACAATTGAGCTGCAATGGCCACTACAGATAAATCTTCGGTATAAATAAAGGGCATAAAATTGTGTGCCAGCACAAAAATGATGGCTGAGCAAGTCATAAATAGTAAAATGACGTGGTAACTGGCAATCGCCGATTTACGCAGATCATCAAAATTTTTCTTGCCGAAATTGGTGCCGGTTTTAATGGTTGCTGCCGAAGCTACGCCGCTCGCCATCATATAAGTCATGGCCGCTAAACTAATGGCAATCTGATGTGCGGCTTGTTCTGTTGCCCCAATGGTACCAATCAGTACTGCCGCACCACTAAAAGCACTGATTTCAAAAGAATACTGCATGGCTACAGGAGCGCCGATTTTAATAATCTTGACCGCGCGAACTTTATCCATGAAGGTAATCTTGAAATTGGTAAGGTATTTTTTGAAATGTTTTGAACGTAATACGTAAATACACATTACCGTCGCCATTAAAAGCCTGTCGATTAAAGTGCTCCAGCCCACACCGCTTACGCCCATAGGTTTAATGCCGAACATGCCCTTAACGAAGATGATTCCCAAAGTAATGTTTAATGCATTCCCCCAGATGGATACAAACATGGCCTGTTTCGTAAAGCCCAAACCTTCGGCAAACTGTTTAAAAGTTTGGAAGATTAGTAAGGGGATAATGGAGACCGAAAGCAGGCCCAGGTAAGGCTTAGCGTAATTTACCACTGCCGGTGTTTGATCGAGGTGATCGATAATCAATAGCACCCCGAAATGCACCAGGCAATAAAGTACAATACCAATCAGCACATTAATAATTAAGCTATTTGACAATAAGCGACCACATTCTTCGTAGTTCTGCCTGCCGTTTTCCTGTGCAATTAGTGGGGTTAAGCCATAGGAGATACCCAATCCGATAACGAGAATTAAAATAAAAATGCTGTTTACGAGCGATACGGCAGCCAGCTGTGTCGTATCGGTAAAATGACCAACAATAATACTATCGGCCATGTGCACCAGCGTATGGCCAACCTGCGAACCCACAATAGGGAGGGCAAGGTGGAGATTTTCTTTATAGTAGGGTTTATATTTTTGGTAAATTGTAGTAAACATAGGTGTGCAAAGGTCGGGTTTTTAAACCTCAAAAAATAGGGGTGTAGAAAAGTAATACGGCATCTTTGATCACGGTCGTCATGCTGAACTTGTTTCAGCATCTCTTAATTCATTACGTAATTACTAATTTGAGCCAATGAAATGAATCCGATAGTTATCAGTGTTGTTTTTATTGTTAAAAAGGCTGATAACTGCGTTCCGGTTAGTATCTCTTGTTTTTTAGAGAGACCCTGAAACAAATCCGATAGCTATCGGATCAGGGTGACGTATTATTTAGGGTGACGATCCCGGAGGGAAGCGGAATGGATAAATGACGGGTTTTGTCTTTCTACCTTACCGCTGTAAAATACTCTTCCCGTTCGGTGGTATGCGATTTGATCACATTCGTCAGGATTAAATTAACCAATATCTTTTGTGCTTTTCGGTAAGAGCTGCGCATCAGTTTGCTAAACTCTTTGAGTGTTATCCTTTCGTTTTCATCGAGATATTGAAGTAGTTTTTTCTCATTATCCGAATACGAAATCAGTACGCCTTTATCTTTGTAATCGTTTTTCAGTACTTCTACAATAATTTTACTGGCCAATACGCTTTTATCATCAATGCGGATATAAGCCCACCATTTCCCCTGGTCATCAAGCGCATAATGGGGCTTGGTATCGCTTTCGGGGATATCCACCACCAGCACCAGTTTGTCGTCTACATAAATTTCTTCAAAACGGGGTTCAATTGCTGGTTTGCAAAACTGGTGAGCCGAAGTAAGAATCATGTATTTTTCTTCCTCTTCAGATTTTACGCCTTTAATGGAACCATCGTCAGCTACGCCAACCAGTAATTTGCCGCCTTTATTGTTGGCAAAGGCCACCAGGCTTTTGGCAATTTTCTCGGTATTATTAATGGTTTTCTTGAAATCGAGCATAACACCTTCACCCTGCATAATTAAACTCTTGATACTTGGCATAAGCTAAAAATTAATAGGCAACACGAGGCGTTTCGCCCTGGTGCAGGTTTCTTACATATACTTCATTCATTACAGTAGCACACAATTCGCCGTTTTTATTGATAATTTCCATCGGGTAAGCCTTTACAAACTTTCCAACGGTTTTTAAGGCATATGTGGCTTCTGCAAGCATTTCGTCGGTTATGGTAATGGTAAAATATAAAGCCGAACGCCCCGGTTTTAAATATTGTATAGAGGCACTTTTAAGCCAAACACGCACCTTAAAACCTTCACGCTGCATTAACTGATCAAATAATAAAGCATAAAACGGATCGGTTGCTGCATAAATTGTTCCGCCGAAAATAGAGCCGTTGTAGTTCTTATTCAGGAAGCTTTTGCTTACTTTAACCGTACAGCTTCTAAAGTCGTTTTCAAATTTCTGAACCCAAATGCGCTGAAAAAACAAGGGAGGGTAAAAGCGCATTACCCATTTAAGGGTGTTTTGAGAAATAATCATACTTACTAATATCAGAAAGTTTTAGCACCTTTTAAAGTTTTATGGTGGTTGATTTGGTAATATTTCCGTAAATTAGGTTATGCATGTATACGATACCATTACTGCCGCTTTAAGCGACTTAGACCACCGGGGCTATACCCTGGATTTTAATTTAACCGCTGTTGGACTGGAATGCAAACAGATCAATCTGTTCCTGAGGCCAGAGGAGTTTGAAATTGAGGAAGTTTATCGTTTTGAAGGTATGACTGATCCGGCTGATAGTTCGGTGGTATATGCCATTTCATCGAATAACGGAAATTTGAAAGGTGTTTTGGTCGATGGCTATGGCGTTTATGCCGAAAATGTTTCGCCAGAATTATTGAATAAGCTTAAAATACATCAGGGGTAATTTTGGTTTTAGCGATTGATAATCAATTGGCTAGCCTAAAACTATACATTTGCTGGTAAAGAAAATTAAAACCAAATGATTATAAGGTTGTTAGAAGGATAGATAACAATAAAAACTATGAAAAAAACAATCTTAAGTCTTGCTTTTGCTGGTTCTTTGATAATAGCCACTTCAGCATGCAATTCGTCTAAAAATATGGCTGGTTCTTCAGACAGTACCAAGATGGATTCTACCAAAGTGATGGATACAACTCAGAAAATGACCGACACGACCAAAAAAATGCCTGATACCACAAAACAAATGCTTCATTAAGCAGATTACAAGCCACACCAAACCAGGTGTGGCTTTTATTTTAAAATCTATTTTAATTTATTTGTGTTAATGCGTACTTTCAGCGATTAAACCCAAATATTTAAATGGACCAGCAAGCCCAAACCAACAAACGTAATGTAACCTTCTTAGTCATTGTAGCCGCTCTGGGCTATTTCGTTGACATTTATGACCTGGTATTGTTTTCGGTAGTAAGGATTAAAAGTTTTACCGAAATTGGTATTTCAGCCGAGCACATGCGTACGGAAGGAGAATATGTAATCAATATGCAGATGTTTGGTTTACTGCTGGGTGGTTTGCTATGGGGGATTATTGGCGATAAATTTGGTCGCATTAAGGTACTTTTCGGCTCTATATTGATGTATTCGCTGGCGAACATTGCAAATGGTTTCGCTAACGATGTGCATACTTATGCCATTATCAGGTTTATAGCCGGAATTGGTTTGGCCGGCGAGCTTGGTGCGGGGATTACTCTCGTTACTGAAACCATGGACAAAGAAAAACGTGGTTACGGAACTATGGTTGTAGCAGGAATAGGCTTGCTGGGCGCTGCAGCTGCTGCTACTATTGGGAAACATTTTACCTGGCAAACCTCGTATTTTGTAGGTGGTGGAATGGGATTATTACTGTTACTTTTACGCGTTGGTACCTTCGAATCGGGGATGTTTAAGAATGCCGAGCAGGATAAAGCGGTCTCAAAAGGTAACTTTTTCATGCTTTTTTCTGATCGCAAACGCTTTTTAAAATACCTGGCTTGTATTTGCCTTGGGCTACCGCTTTGGTTTATTGTCGGCATTCTGGTTACTCAATCGCCTGAAATAGGTAAAGCTTTAGGCACAAAAGAATTGTTAAATCCTGGTACTGGAATTATGTATACTTATTTCGGTATCGCCATTGGCGATGTGGTATGCGGCGTTTTAGCACAAGTTTTAAGGTCGCGTAAGAAAACCGTGCTTATTTTTCAGGGTTTATCGGTAATTACGGTTATTATTTACCTCACCAGTACAGGTTTAACCGAAAGCAATTTTATTCTTATTTGTTTGTTTATGGGCTTTGCTGTAGGCTATTGGGCCACCTTTGTAACTATCGCGGCCGAGCAGTTTGGTACCAATATCCGTTCAACTGTTACTACAACTGCGCCTAACTTTGTACGCGGCGCTTTAATTCCGATAACCTTTGTATTTGAATTGTTTGTGCACCGCTACGATATCGTTTCTGCAGCTTTTATTGTAATGGGTATATTAACAGTTATCGCTATGCTTTCTGTAGCTTCTTTAAAAGAAAGTTTTAATAAAGATCTGAACTATCTGGAGCAATAAATCTGGCTGGTTTCATCAGTCAATGTCAATAAAATGTACTATCTAAACATAAATCAGCAGAGCTATTTGAATAGCCTTAAATTTGTATGGAAATAGAAAAAGCCATCATGTTGAAAGAAGAAGTAGCAGCGCGTTATAAGCAAATCCAGAATGAGATTTGCCGTGGATTGGAAATTGCCGATGGCAAAGGAAAGTTTGAAGAGGAGCTTTGGGAGCGAAACGGTGGGGGAGGCGGACGTACCCGGATTATGCAAAATGGTGCAATAATTGAAAAGGGGGGCGTAAATTTTTCGGCTGTACACGGTAAATTACCTGAGGCGGTTAAAAAAGCTTTCAACGTAACAGAAGATGATTTTTTTGCAACTGGCGTTTCTATTGTAATCCACCCGAATCATCCCTTGGTGCCCATCATCCACATGAATATCCGTTATTTCGAACTGAACGAAACCACGCGCTGGTTTGGTGGTGGTATTGATTTAACGCCGCATTATGTTTTCGAAAATGATGCCCGGTTTTTTCACCATAAACTGAAAAAGGCTTGCGACGAATTTAGCCCGGATTTTTATCCAAAGTTTAAAACGCATGCCGACGATTATTTCTACATTAAACACCGCGAAGAAACCCGTGGCATTGGTGGTATTTTTTACGATCGTTTAAAACCTGAAAATACTAATTTAAGCTGGGAACAGATTTTAGATTTCTCGATTAATGTTGGCGAAACTTTCTTACCCATTTATACCGAACTGATTGACCGCAATCGCGATAAAGCATTTACTGAACAACATAAAGAATGGCAATACCAGCGCCGGAGCCGTTATGTAGAATTTAACCTCGTTTATGATTCAGGAACAAAATTTGGCCTGGAAACCAATGGTCGTATCGAATCTATTTTAATGAGCTTACCGCCGCAGGCCAATTGGGGTTACAATGTACATCCAGCTGTTGATACTGAAGAATACGAAACTTTGCAATTGCTGAAAAAAGGAATCAACTGGGTGTAGTATAATAGATAAGCGATGCAATCGCTTCTTTCGGTCATCCGCGTTACAAACGCGGACGATTTCTGTAATTAAAACAGGGTCAAATCTGGTGAAACTTCATGAAAACCAGCTTTAAGTTTACCTGTTCTAAAATCGTTCACAATATTATGCGCCTGGCGTGTGGGCTCCGGAATGCGGTAGTTGCCAATGCAATTTTTTATCACTTCGAGGCTTTGCCGCTGCGTAGTTAAATGTCCTGCCGATACATAAACTGGTGCACAATTATTTTTGGTACGCAGTGCAAAACCGAGTGTTTCGCCATGGCTTTTAATTTCCGTGGTGCTGAATTTAAGTGGTGCCGGCAAATGATTTTCTCCATACAAAAGGCTTTTGGCACAGCCAATTGTTGCCTGATTGGCCAAAATACCAAAATGTGAAGCTACGCCCATGCGTCTGGGATGTAGAATCCCATTTCCATCCAATACCACCACATCCGGTTTGTTTTTAATCAGCTCCCAGACTTTCAATAAAGCCGGCACTTCTTTAAAACCTAAAAAACCGGGCTTGTAGGGGAAATTAGTTTCGTAAGTAGCTAATGCGAAGGACTTTAAAACCATAGCCGGATAAGTGAGTATTACAATGGTTGCGTACATCGTTGTACTGTATTTATTAAATGAAATATCGGCACCGGCAATGGTTTCAATCTGATCAATCTGCTCAAACCTGAGTTGTTTGGCCAGTTCAATCTGGTAAGCAGTGGCATCCTGAAAACTATAATGATCGTACATGCTAAAAATACAAGCGGCAATTACAATTGTTTTATTTATACGCCAAATTGCCTTAGGTGATGATCGAAATGTTTGTAGGCAAAAGTACCAATTTGCGTTTTAGACATTTTACCGAAAAAATCGTGTACAAAACCAGGGTTAGAAAAGTATTCATAGTCAGCTATCAGTTGTATCCATTTTATTTTCTGCGCTTCTACATCACCATCAATTTCCTTAATGGTAAAAGCTTTCCCGGCTGGCATATTTTTTCCAATTGGTTTATCATTTTTGGTATTACTTTTTAAAGCCCATTTACCAAAAATCTTTCCGATAAAATCTTGCTTATAAGTATAATCCGCATAATCTTCTTTTCCTAAAACCCAGTTATTCCAACGATTACAATGTTTCGTCATCTGGTAAACATTCATTTTTCCCCATTCAGCCTTACTTTCTGACGATAATTTACCGATTCGGTTAGTAAGCTCATTTCTTACCGTTTGATCAAATATTGTTTTCATTGCCGAAGTTATTTAAGGGTTGTAGCGAAAAGTAATTACCAGAATCGTCTTTAAACAAGGCTTCAGTGCCATAAAACTCTTTTGATGGCGGTTTTATAAATTCGACGCCTTTAGCAACAAGCTCTTCGTAAGTAGCAAAAATATCGTTACAGGTAAGCACCCCACAGCCGAAAATCCCTTGTTTAATCAGCGAAATCAAGGTTTCAGCGGTTTCTTTTGGGAACATTTTACTCACTTTTACCGGAAACAGCACAAGTTGCAAATCAGGCTGATCAGGAGGGGAGACGGTAAGCCATCTGGTATCGGGGCCCATCGGAATATCATCAACAAGATTGAAACCTAATTTATTAACGTAAAAATCGTAGGCGCTATTCTGGTCAATTACATGGATATTGGTAACGGTCATTTTGGTAATCATTGTCTTTCGTTTTAAGTTTAATGTTAGACAAAGATAACCGTCATTTTAAAGGTCGGTTTCTTCAAAATTGCTATTTTCAGACCACCCGTGCTGGTAAGCGTAACAACCTGGTATAAAAGCCAATGGTGTTTTAGCAGCTAAAGCTTTATTTTGTTTGTGTATTGCTGCGTATGTTGATGCTGACTGGCCAACCATGCGTTTGAATAAACCGCTAAATGAACTTAAACTATCAAAACCCACTAAAAAACAAACTTCCGATACAGATTCACCATTTTTGAGTAATTTCTTGGCATTCTCAATGCGGACGGCTTTTAAATACTGATGCGGCGTTTTTCCGTAAACATTTTTAAAGAGCCTGATGAAATGGAATTTAGAAAAAAAAGCTTCGTCAGAAATATTATCCAAATCGATATGCTTAGCGTAATTGCTGTCGATAAATAATTTTGACTGTACAATTCGGCGATACAAATAAATTTTTGGATAAGTAAATTCCTGCTTGCTGCTCATAAAATTTGGTTTTGGTAGAATGCTGTATAGCTAATGTAGTGTAATCTGATAAATAAAGCAATGAAACCAGTAAACAGCCTGTAAAGCCAGAATAATGTTTCAGTCTTATAATTAATATTATGTTAAGTTATATTTTAACAACACTAGCCTACCCGCTGTAATCGGCTCAAAAATCAGTTAAAAAACGTATAATGAATTAGATCAATATCGCAGCTTATAATTCCTGAAGCTTGCGGCTAAGCTCCTGAACTTTATCTGTAGCTTTTTTACGGGTGTAAATATCAAGCAACAGCTGAACAGTTTTTTTGTCGTTCGGATTAATTTCGTTAGCCCGTTGTAAAGCAAACTGCGCGCGGTTAATTAAGCCATTGTATTTACTGGCTTTATCTGCGTCGTTCTTTTTTAATGTTTCGTTTGCAGTATTGATATATGCAAGGCTTAGCTGGTACAAAGCGTCGAAATAATTCTGGTCTGTTGCCAGGGCTTTATCATAAGCTAAAATCGCTGTAGAATTGTTGCCGCCAACCTGTTGTAAATAACCGTACAGAAAATAAAGCAGCTTACTACCCTTTTCAACTTGTAAGTTTCTTTCAATCAGCGTGGTAGCTTTGCTGTAATTTTCGGTATCCAGCAGAAGATTAATGTAATCGTTTGTTAAAAAACGGTTAAAGGGATTTAATACCAATCCTTCTTCCAGTGTTTTAATGGCTGTTTCGTAATCAGATTTTACCACATACATTTGAGCCATTTTTTGATAAACCGATGGATTTTTAATGCCGTTTTCTTTAGCGCGTTTAAAATAATTTAAAGATTCATCGTATGATTGGATGTTTAAAGCGCAAATTGCGGTATTTAACGCCAATGTGGTATCGGCAGGAAATTTATTGCTCACCTCCTTTAAGTCGGCAAAAGCTTCTTTAAATTCGTTGTTAAAAAAAGCTTCGTTGGCTTTATCTTGTTTTTTGATGAGGATATTGTGGTCAGAGGCTTTAATCAGGCCTGAATTATCATTGTAGCGATCAAGCGATTTTGCTTTGGCTACTGCCTCAATCGCGGTATCGTAATATTTATTCGAGTTGCCCTGGTCGGTATCAATTATTGCGGCAAACGATGTTAAATATGATTTTATCGACCAGGTTTCGGTCCAGTTTTTGGTTTTAGTGTCTTTCTCGGCCGATTCGATTGATTTTAAACCATCGTTAATGATTGCCAGTTGTTTCTTTTGGTCTTCTTTATTGGCAATTGAAGCCTGCAATTTACCAACCGAATTTCTTGCGATCAGGATTTGGCTTTTTTGAGCTACTGCGTTAAAAGAGACTAAACTTAAAGCGATCAATGATATTTTAAAGCAATTCTGCATAGGATAAAGAAATGAGTAAAACTATAATAAACCATAAAAATAGACATAAAAAAAAGAGCCCCGAAATTTCAGGGCTCTTTTTTTAAAACACGGTGTAAATTATTGTTTAGGCAGTGCGTCTAAACGTTTTTTAATCTCGTCGTAATTTTTAGTATCATTTCTGAAAGCATAAATGGTTTTTAAGGTCTCTAATGCACCTGCATTTTTGCTGTCAATTTCTAATGCTTTTTTGTAAAAAGGAAGCGATTTATCTAACAAAGCGTTCATTTTAGCGGTTACTTCATTAAATTCTTTTACTTTTTTCTGGTCAATTTTATTTCTTTCGCCTTGCAATTTTAAAGCCTGGCTGAAATAAATGTTACCTAATAAAACCTGATAGTTTGCATTGTTTGGTTCTTTAGTTGCTAAAGCCACTAACATTTGCTCAGATTTTGCAGCATCACCCCTATCGATATAAATCTGGGTTTCAGTTTTAATCCAGTCTGTATTGTCAGGGAATTTTGCAGTTGCTTCTTTAATTAATGCCAAAGCAGCAGTAGTATCTTTCTGTTTCGCTAAAACAGTTGTAATAATTTCATTATACAAATCTTTAGATTGTGGTGAATTTAAAGCAATTACCTTTTTAAATTGAGTAATCATACCAGGATAATCTTCAATCGTTCTGGCAGCAATACCTGCATTTAGGTACATTGAAGTATCCTGAGGATTAATTTCTGTAGCCTGAACAAATTTCTGATAAGCTGTTTTGTAATCTTTTTTGTTGTAAGCAATAACACCACCGTTTCTAACAGCATTAATTACATTGGTTTCAGCTAAATTGATATTGTCTTTTTCAGCCCCTTTTGTATCCAGTTTTTTAGCTTCAACAAGGGCTTCACGGGCAATTTTTAAGTTTGCATCGGCATTTGCTGTGCTTACAGAGTCTAAAATCGCAGCAGAAGATGCGAAAAGTGCACGGTAAGACCATGCTTCGGGCATTACTTTAGATTTTTCGTCAGCAATGGCTTTGTCGGTGTGAGCCAGGCCTTTTGCTAAAGCTTCTAATTTTTTGGCTAGTGGAGTTGAAGCGTTAGACGAGGTAAGCTGGAATAAGCCCCAATCGTTTCTTGCTGCTGAAACTTCGCTTTTCTGAGCAAAAGCAGCGCTTACTGCACCTGCCAGAAATATACTTAGAAATACTCTTTTCATAATTTTTATTCTGATCTTAATTTTAGTTATTTTTCTTCTTCCGTTTCGTTATCTGAATCATCATCTTCGTCAGCATCATCAGTTTCTGGTGTGGTATCGGCCTCTAATTCTTCGCCGTCAACTACAACACTATCTAAATCTACTGTTTCTTCTTCATCTTCCTCGTGGTCGATTTTTGTTACCGATGCAATTTCATCATCACCTTTCAAAGAGATTAAGCGTACACCTTGTGTTGCACGTCCCATCACCCTTAAAGCAGAAACCGGAATCCGGATTACAATGCCCGAACGGTTAATGATCATCAAATCTTCGCTATCAGTAACGTCTTTAATCGAAACTAATTGTCCGGTTTTTTCGGTCACGTTAATGGTTTTTACCCCTTTACCACCACGGTTGGTTACACGGTAATCTTCAATATCGGTACGTTTTCCATAACCTTTTTCTGATACTACTAACACCGTAACTTCAGGATTGTTTACAGCAATCATGCCAACTACTTCATCCTGGTCGTGCGCCAGCCTTACACCGCGTACACCGGTAGCAGTTCTACCCATCGGACGAACAGTTTTTTCGTTGAAACGGATGGCCCTGCCTGAGCGTAAAGCCATTACAATTTCGCTTTCGCCATTGGTTAAACAAGCTTCCAGTAAAATATCACCTTCGTTAATGTTGATGGCGTTGATACCATTTACACGCGGGCGTGAATAAGCCTCAAGAGAAGTTTTCTTAATGGTACCTTTTTTGGTACACATAATGATAAAGTTGTTCTCTAAATACTCCTGATCTTTCAGGTTTTTAACTTTAATGTAAGCTTTAATTTTCTCCTCTTTCGGGATATTGATGATATTCTGGATCGCCCTTCCTTTGCTGGTACGCGAACCTTCCGGAATTTCGTAAACCCTTAACCAGAAACATCTTCCGGCTTCGGTAAAGAATAACATGTAGTTGTGGTTTGTAGCCACCAACATGTGCTCAATAAAGTCTTCGTTACGTGAAGTACTGCCTTTAGAACCTTTTCCACCTCTACCCTGTGCTTTGAACTCGGTTGCAGGTGTACGTTTAACATAGCCTTCGTGCGAGATGGTAATCACTACCTCTTCATCATCGATGAAATCTTCCATGCTCATGTCTTCTGCAGAGTGAACAATGGTTGTTTTACGCTCATCGCCAAATTTCTGTTTTACTTCTTCCAGCTCGTCTTTAATGATTTTCATCCTTAAGCCTTCGTCAGCCAAAACAGATTTTAAATATTCGATGGTTTTCATCAGTTCAGCATATTCCTCTTTAATCTTATCACGCTCTAGTCCTGTTAAACGACGTAAAGTCATATCGAGGATCGCACGTGCCTGAAGATCGCTCAGACCGAATTTTTCCATCAAGCCAAGGCGGGCATCCTCAGGAGTTTCTGAGGCACGGATTAATTTAATTACTTCATCTAAATGATCTAAAGCAATTAAATAACCTTCTAAAATGTGTGCGCGTTTTTCGGCTTCGGCCAATTCGTATTTGGTACGGCGAACAATAACATCATGGCGGTGATCTACGAAATGCACAATTAAATCTTTAAGATTTAGCATTTGCGGACGGCCTTTTACCAATGCGATATTATTTACACTGAAAGATGTTTGTAAGGCAGTATACTTATATAAGTTATTTAAAACGATAGAGGCATTGGCATCGCGTTTAATTTCGTACACGATACGGATACCATCTTTATTCGATTCGTCTTTGATATTAGAAATACCTTCCAGTTTTTTCTCGCCAACCAATTCAGCAGTACGCTCAATCATCTGGGCTTTATTTACCTGATATGGAATTTCAGTTACGATAATAACCTCGCGGTCTTTAATGCTTTCAATTTCGGCTTTGGCACGCATTACAATACGGCCACGACCAGTTTCAAAAGCTTCTTTAACACCGGTGTAACCGTAAATGATACCGCCTGTAGGGAAATCAGGAGCTTTTACAAACTTCATCAGTTCCTCAACGGTAATTTCGCGGTTATCGATATAGTTAATTACACCATCAATGGCCTCTGTTAAGTTATGTGGCGCCATGTTGGTAGCCATACCTACCGCAATACCACTTGATCCGTTAACCAAAAGGTTCGGGATTTTTGAAGGTAAAACAGTTGGTTCCTGCTCGGTATCATCGAAGTTTAGCTGAAAATCAACAGTATCTTTGTTGATGTCGGCAACCATTTCCTCAGCCAGTTTACTAAACCTGGCCTCAGTATAACGCATTGCAGCCGGCGAGTCGCCATCAATGTGGCCAAAGTTTCCTTGTCCATCTACCATCGGGTAACGCAAGCTCCAGTCCTGGGCCATACGTACCATGGTAAAATATACAGATGCATCACCATGCGGGTGGTATTTACCCAAAACCTCACCCACAATACGGGCAGATTTTTTATAAGGTTTACCGCTGGTTACACCTAAGCCCAGCATACCGTATAAAACACGGCGGTGTACTGGTTTTAATCCATCGCGTACATCAGGCAAAGCCCTCGATACGATTACCGACATTGAATAATCAATGTAGGCCGATTTCATCTGCTCTTCTATATTAATTGGAATGATTTTGTCGTTCTGCTGATTCTCTAAATCTTCTGCCATAAATTATTATTCTCGTTATTTAAAACGATGTTTAAAAAGGTATTGTTATAACCTTGCGAATTTAACAAAATTATGCCGAAATAAGGCATTGTGGAAAAGTTTTGACTATTGTTATAGGTTTTGAGTCTCGCTGCTGTTTTTAATTCGCTGTAGGCTGGTTTAACGCATTTTGTTATAGGACAAAAACAGAAGATGCTTATTTTTAGGAAATTCAGGGTTCCGTGTTAATGGAGGGCTGCCGTCCTGCTATCGCTACAAGTCCTCGCTCCTGCGTCGCTGTGGGCTTTTCGCTTTATCAGGTTTATAAACAAGCGTTCGTGATCAGGCATTTCGGCTAAAAAACCTTTAAGCTATGTAGAGAACTTAAATTGAGTTTATGCCTTAATTCTGATACTTTTGCGCATCAACCTTATATACGTACTATGGCAAACGAAAAGAAATCGGCAATGAGTTTTATTATGGTTACCCTCCTGATTGATTTTACCGGGTTTGGGATCATTATTCCGGTTTTACCCAAACTGATACAGGATTTTACAGGCGGTGGTTTTGGTTTAGCTGCCGAGTACGGTGGTTGGCTTACCCTGGCTTATGCATCGGTACAGTTTATATTTTCGCCCATCATTGGTGCCATGAGCGATCGTTATGGCCGTCGGCCAGTGTTGTTAAGTTCGCTTTTTGGTTTGGGGATTGATTATATTTTTCTGGCCTTCGCCCCTTCTATTATATGGTTATTTGTAGGCAGGATTATTGCCGGAATTACGGGGGCTAGTTTTACTACGGCCCAGGCCTATATTGCCGATATTTCAGCACCCGAAAAGCGGGCGCAGAACTTCGGTTTGGTTGGTGCAGCTTTTGGAGTAGGTTTTATTTTAGGACCTGTACTGGGTGGCGCCTTCAGTCATTTTGGTACGCGCGTTCCTTTTATGGTGGCAGCCGGTTTATCTTTAATTAACTGGCTGTATGGTTATTTCATTTTGCCTGAATCGTTACCTGCTGAAAAACGCCGGGCTTTTGATTGGAAAAGAGCCAATCCCATCGGTTCGTTACGCAGTATTGGCAAATATCCGGCCTTAATGGGCTTAATGGTTACTTTATTTTTATTGTATTTCTCAAGTCACTCGGTACAAAGCAACTGGACCTTTTATACCATGGAGAAATTTAACTGGGATGCATCCTGGGTGGGTTATTCGCTGGGTTTTGTGGGTTTGGTAATCGGTGTTGTGCAAGGTGGCTTAATCAGGATTATTCTGCCTAAGATTGGCGAAAAGAAAGCGGTATATTTTGGCTTAATGCTGTACGTGATTGGTTTCGTGGCCTTCGCCTTTGCAACAAAGGGCTGGATGATGTTTGCTTTCATGTTGCCATATGGTTTGGCCGGTATTGGTGGACCAGCCATGCAGGGTTTAATTTCAAATCAGATCCCGGCGAATGCGCAGGGCGAAATGCAGGGTGTTTTAACCGGTTTGCAAAGTTTGGCTGCCATATTTGCACCATGGGTAATGACCCATATTTTTGCTTATTTTATTGAAGGAAAAGCGCCGGTTTATTTTCCTGGTGCGCCGTTTATATTGAGCGCGGTTTTAACTTTAATTGGCTTGTTAATTGCCTTCAGATCGTTGAAGAAATACCATTAGTACAATTTTATTTGTTTCCCGCGGATTAAAAATACATTTTATCTGCGTGCTCTGCGAAATCAGCGGGAGGTGAATTAGATTTGCACTTTATAGTTTGCCCGCAGATTTAAGAAGATTAACGCAGACTAAAAATACATTTATCTGCGTGCTCTGCGCTATCAGCGGGAAATATTAAACACTTATAACAACTCGTTTGCCAGGTTGGCCAGTTCACTTCTTTCGCCTTTATGCAATGTAATGTGTGCATATAGCGGATGGTTTTTGGCATTTTCAATAAGGTACGATAAGCCATTACTTTCCGAATCCAGATAAGGCGTATCAATCTGGTAGATATCGCCGGTAAAAATAATTTTGGTGTGCTCTCCTGCCCTCGAAATGATGGTTTTTACCTCGTGTGGGGTTAAATTCTGTGCTTCGTCTATAATAAAGAAAATTTTGGTTAAAGTTCTGCCACGGATAAAAGCCAAAGGTGCGATGGCTATCTTTTCGGTTGTAATCAGCTCATCAATCTTTTCAGTCATTTTATCATCACCAATAAATTGCTCTTTAATAAACCGGAGGTTATCCCAAATCGGTGCCATAAAAGGATCTGTTTTGGATTTGGCATCACCCGGTAAAAAACCAATATCTTTATTGCTTAATGATACGATAGGCCGGGTGACATAAATCTGCCTGAAATTTTTGCGTTGTTCCAAAGCACTTGCCAGCGCCAATAATGTTTTTCCCGTACCGGCATTACCTTGTATACTTACGAGTTTAATGTTCGGATCGAGCAGTGCATGTATAGCAAAAGCCTGTTCTATATTTTTAGGTTTGATTTTAAAAACCGGGTTAGTAGAAACAGCCGAAATGGTTTTTAAACTTTCATTGTAAAAAACACTGGCACTCTTCCGTTTATTTTTTAAAATGTAAAAATGGTTGGCATTTTTTTGCGGTAACCCGATGTCGTTGGCCGCTAAAAAGGGTTCTTGTTTTACGGCTTCAATAATTTCGGGCGAAAAATCATGCAGTTCGGTTTTACCGGCATAGAGTTCATCTACATTTTTAATTTTTCCGGTTTCGTAGTCCTCAGCATTTAACGAGAGCGCTTTGGCTTTTAATCTCAAGCAGATGTCTTTTGATACCAGCACCACACGTTTATCGGGGTATTCGGCTTTTAAACTTAAGGCTGCATTTAAAATCTTATGGTCGGTTTTCCCTTTGCCGTAAACTTCTTCTGCATTTACAGCCAGTGGATTTTCATTCAGGATTACCTTAAACTTACCCGAATTGGCCTTTTTCAGCGGTGTCCAGTCGCTGATCAATTTTTGTTTTGCCGTTTCATCTATCAGGCGGATAAAGCTTCTGGCTTCAAAGTTACGGGTATCATTTCCGCTTTTAAAATTGTCGAGCTCTTCGAGCACCTGAATGGGAATGGCTACATCGTGTTCATGGAAATTGTTAATCGCATCATGATCGTAAAGGATTACGGAGGTATCCAAAACGAAAATCTTCTTTGTTAAACCGGGATCTGCTTTACCTTTTTTGGCCATAAGGTAAATTTAAGGTTTATTGGGCTTAATCTCAAGTTTTGTCAAGAGTAAACGCTTATTAATAGCGTGCACAATGAATTAACGCTAACTGTTTATGGATATTACACGGTATAAAAGATAGCCGATAGCAGAACCTGATAACAATGTGATTGTGCCATTTATGAACCAATATTTTTTAACCCATACTTTAAAAAGAAATATATTTAAAATACTGATCGTAAATGTTCCAATAATAAATATAAAAATTACGCCACTCACAATTACAAAAGGAGCACTTCCGCTTGAACCCGAGTTTGCACTTTGGAGAGGAACAAGTAACATTAAAGTAATACATACCACTATCCATGTTAAATATAAACGAGTAGGATTGATTTTATGATTCTTCATTGGATTTACAAATTCTTTTACTACTTAAACAAATATATAGATTAACGAATTCCTATTGCCTGTTTTGGATATCTTTCTAACCCGCTGAAGATGAATAAAAGATAAAAAACCGATAAAATTTTTTATTTCAAATAAATAAACGTTAATTAGACGATTATTTATTGTTATGAGCACAGCAAACTATGTAATAGGTGTAGATTACGGGACGGATTCTGTTCGTTCGGTTTTAGTCGATACCGCAAATGGAAAAGAAATTTCGGCCTCTGTTTTTCTTTACCCGAGATGGCAGAAAGGTTTATATTGTAAACCGGCCATTAATCAATTCAGACAACACCCACTCGATTATATTGAAGGTTTAGAACACACCATTAAACAGTGTATTGAAAAAGCCGGTGGTGCAGCCATTGCGCCCTTGGTAAAAGGCATCTCGGTTGATACGACGGGTTCAAGTCCGGTGGCAGTTGATGCAACTGGTACTCCCCTGGCCTTAACACCCGGTTTTGAGGAAAACCCCAATGCCATGTTTGTGCTCTGGAAAGACCATACGGCAGTAAAAGAAGCCGCAGAAATTAACGAGCACGCTACCCAATTTAAAACCAACTATTTAAAGTACGTTGGTGGAATTTATTCGTCTGAATGGTTTTGGGCTAAGCTGTTGCGCACTTTAAGGGTAGATCAGTCTATTCGCAATGGTGCTCAATCATGGGTAGAACATTGCGACTGGGTTCCGTTTTTACTTTGTGGTGGTAAAGATGTAGCTACGATGAAAAGAAGCCGTTGTGCCGCCGGGCACAAAGCTTTATGGGCAGAAGAATTTAACGGATTACCTCCTGAAGATTTCTTTAGCAGTCTGGATCCGCTTTTGGCTGGTTTCAGAGATAAATTATTTACAGATACCGATACTTCGGATGTTGCCGCTGGCACCTTATGTGCAGAATGGGCAAACAAACTGGGCTTAAGCACTGATGTGGTAATTGGCGTAGGTGCCTTTGATGCACACATGGGCGCAGTTGGCGGGCAGATAGAACCTTATTATTTAAGTAAAGTAATGGGTACCAGTACCTGCGATATTCTGGTAGCGCCAAACGAAGATTTACACGGTAAACTGATTGGTGGTATTTGCGGACAGGTAAACGGATCAGTAATTCCGGGCATGGCGGGTTTAGAAGCCGGTCAATCGGCTTTTGGGGATGTGTATGCCTGGTTTAAAAACCTAATCAGCTGGCCGCTCAATCATTTGTTGACCGAATCGGCCCTGATAGATGAAGCCACTGCTCTGGCTTTAAAAGAAGAAGTTGAAGCCAAGATCATTGCCAATTTAAGTAAACAGGCAGAAGCATTAGATGATGAAGATTATGCAGAACTGGCTGTAGATTGGTTAAACGGCAGAAGAACACCCGATGCCAACCAGGAACTTAAAGGTGCCATTACCGGTTTAGGTTTGGGTACCGATGCCCCGAGATTTTTCCGCGCATTAGCTGCTGCAACCTGTTTTGGTGCCAAAGCCATTGTAGATCGTTTTAAAGAACAAGGCGTACCGGTAAAAGGAATTATAGGTATTGGTGGTGTGGCTAAAAAATCGGCTTACATTATGCAAATGATGGCCGATGTGTTGGAAATGCCAATCCGCATTCACCGTTTCGAGCACACCTGTGCTTTAGGTGCAGCCATGTTTGCGGCTGTGGCAGCAGGCATTTACCCAAATGTTGAGGCTGCTATGCAAGCCATGGGTACAGGTTTTGAAAAAGAATATAAACCTAATGTGAAAAAGCAAAAGCTTTACCGCAAGCATTACGAGCAATATTTAGGCCTGGGCCGCTACCTCGAAAAATACAATAAGAAAGAAGTAAAACCTTATTATCATGAGCAACTATAAGGATATAAAACAACAGGCTTACGAGGCCAATATGCAGCTGCCCAAGCTGGGGCTGGTATTGTTTACCTTCGGTAATGTAAGTGCTGCCGACCGTGCTAAGGGTGTATTCGCCATTAAGCCGAGCGGTGTGCCTTATGAGGATTTAACACCGGAAAAAATGGTCATCGTAGATTTTGAGGGGAACACCGTAGAAGGTAGCCTTCGCCCCTCTTCAGATACGCAAACACATGCCGTTTTATATAAGCACTGGGAAGATATTGGTGGTGTAGTACATACCCACTCTACTTATGGTACGGCGTGGGCACAGGCGCAAAAAGCCATCCCGATTTTTGGTACTACCCATGCCGACCATTTAACGGTCGATATTCCTTGCGCGCCACCGATGGATGACGCCATGATTAAGGGCAATTACGAATATGAAACGGGTTTCCAGATTATCAATCATTTTCAAAGCCTGGGCTTAAGCTATAAAGAAGTGGAGATGATTTTGGTGGGTAACCATGCACCTTTTACCTGGGGCAAAACAGCAGAGAAAGCCGTTTATAACAGTGCGGTATTGGAAGCGGTGGCACAAATGGCCTTGTTAACACAACAGATTAATCCGCAGGCGCCCAGGTTAAAAGATTCTTTAATTGAGAAACATTATGAGCGTAAGCATGGGGCGGGTGCTTATTATGGACAAAAGTAACAGTTAGCAGTTTTAAGTTGGCAGTTAGGAATCCTTGAACTATCGGTTGGTGTCTCACCGACCGAAAAATAAAAAACCTCACAGGTTTTTAAGACCTGTGAGGTTTGATTGAATAAATTAAAAACAACATAAACAAGAATGATTGATTTAAAGAAATTACAGGTTTGGTTTATAACGGGTACACAACATTTGTACGGCGAAGAAACCTTAAAACAAGTTGCAGCACATGCACAGCAGGTTGCCGATTCGTTGAACCAAAATGAAAATATCTCGGTTTCGGTAGTATACAAACCGATTGTAAAAACCACTGAAGAGATATTTGAAACTTTGCAGCAAGCCAATATTGATGAAAACTGTATCGGGGTAATTACCTGGATGCACACTTTCTCTCCTGCTAAAATGTGGATCAGAGGCCTGAATGTATTGCAAAAACCTTTATTACACTTGCATACGCAGTTTAACCGCGATATTCCATGGAATACTATCGATATGGATTTTATGAACCTGAACCAAAGTGCACACGGCGACCGCGAATTTGGCTTTATGGTTTCGCGTATGCGTAAAGACCGTAAAGTAGTGGTTGGGCATTGGCAAGACGAAGAAGTAGCCAAACAAATTGATACCTGGTGCAGGGCTGCTGCCGGATGGAATGATTGGCAGGGTGCTAAATTTGTGCGTTTTGGCGATAACATGCGCTTCGTAGCAGTTACCGATGGTGATAAGGTTGAAGCGGAAATGAAATTCGGTTTCTCCGTAAATACTTATGGCATTGGTGATTTAGTAGCTGTAATTAATGGAATTGATGAGGATGCTATTCAGACTTTATTGAAAGAATACGAAGCTACTTATGAAATGGCTGATGATTTGAAAGCTGGCGGTGCAAGACACCAATCGGTTTACGATGCAGCAAGAATTGAATTGGGTTTACGTAAGTTTTTGGTTGATGGCGGCTTTAAAGGTTTCTCTGATACTTTTGAAGATTTACACGGGATGATTCAGTTGCCGGGTATTGCAGCACAACGCTTAATGGCAGATGGTTACGGCTTTGCCGGTGAAGGCGACTGGAAAACAGCAGCTTTGGTACGTGCCTGTAAAGTGATGGGCGCTGGCTTACCTGGCGGAAATGCTTTCATGGAAGATTATACCTATCATTTCGACCCTGCAAATGCATTGGTTTTAGGTTCGCACATGCTGGAGGTTGATGCCAGTTTAGCTTCAGGCAAAGCGAGTTTAGAGGTACACCCACTAGGCATTGGTGGTAAGGCCGACCCGGCACGTTTGGTATTTAATGTAGGTGGTGGAGATGCCCTTAATGCTTCGTTAATTGATATGGGCAACCGTTTCCGTTTGCTGGTAAATGAAGTTAAAGCCGTAGAAGCCGAAAATGACCTGCCTAACCTGCCTGTTGCACGCGTACTCTGGAAACCACTTCCGGATATGAAAACAGGTTGTGCAGCATGGATTTATGCAGGTGGAGCACACCATACGGCTTACAGCCAGAATTTAACTACCGAGCATTTATCGGATTTTGCCAATATTGCCGGTTTGGAATACATTAACATTGGCGCCGATACCAAAATCAATCAGTTCAGAAATGAATTGCATTGGAATGAGGTGTTTTATAAAGGTTAAGCTAAACAAGCCCTCAATTATATTGAAAGCCGATAATGATCTAAATTATCGGCTTTTTTATGCGATTGTATTTTTGATTTTGGTTTTGAAGCGATAAAATCGCTGTTCTCAGGCATCCGCGTTGTTCCAAAGGAATCACTTTGTGACAAACGCGGACGATGTTTGTCTTATATTCCTCTCACAATCGCTGTAAAATCAGAGAAGTCTTCAACTTTAAAGGCCCTGATATCTCTCACAGACTTTTTAAACCAATCAATATTAGAAAGTATGTGAATGGCCTTATAAACAGCTGTTAAATTTTCTTCGGTAACATAAGTACTTCCCTGAATCCAATAGAAGCCACTTTTGTTTAAATGGGTTTTTATTTCGGCATAGGCACTATGATACTTCTCTCCATATTCCTTCTTGAGCTCGGATATGGTCATATCGAAACTTAGTGCGTACACGCTTCTTCTCCTAGTGGCCTAAAAAGATCTTCTTTTTCGAAAAATACCTCGCCATCAGCTGATTTTGCAGTAATAACAATACCTGCATATGGGTTTTTTTCTATTTCTATAATCGTTCCCTCAATCCAATCGGTACGGTCGGTTACTTGCGGGGAAATTGAAACTTTATCACCTATTTTCATAACTGATTTATTATTAATTAATGCTTACAAATATACGTATTTTCTGATGCGATATTGTTTTAGCGATAAAGTCGATGTCCTAAGGCGATGGCTTTTGTCATTCTGAACGCAGTGAAGAATCTCTACCTGAATTGTTTTATTGGATGAGATTCTTCATTTCATTCAGAATGACGATCTGTTTACTCCCCAATCTTTGCCATGGCCTTAATTACCCCGTTTTTAGGATCGAGCCAACTTTCAAAGTTATCTTTAATTTCCTCAAAATTAACCTGATGGGTAATGTAGGTTGTGGGCTTTACCAAACCAGCTTTCATCGATTGGATGACATGTTCGAAATCGACAATGGTTGCGTTTCTGCTGCTCATTAAAGTAGATTCGCGCTTATGGAATTCAGGGTGGTTAAAAATTAAATCTCCTTTTTGCAAACCAATAAGTACAAATCTTGCGCCATGGGCCATGTAATGAATGGCGTTGTTAATGGCTTTTTGGTTGCCCGTTGCGTCGATTACCACAGTGGGCATATCGCCATTGGTAATTTGGCTCAATTGCTCGGTTACATCTGGTGATAATGCATTAATGGTATGTGCAACCCCTAATTTTTCTTTACAAAAGTTCAGCCTGTCGTTATTGATATCAAGAGCAATAACCTGTCCGCCGGCTATGCGTGCAAACTCCATGGTGCCTAAACCAATGGGGCCGGCACCAATTACCAGCACAAATTCACCGGGTTGTACTTCGGCCCTGCGCACACCATGTGCACCAATGGCCAGTGGTTCTACCAGGGCCAGCTCATCGTAGCTTAGTCCTTCGCCATGTAGCAGTGTGCGTGATGGAACGGATAGATATTCGCGCATGCCACCATCTACATGCACACCGCAAACCTGCATTTTTACACAACAATTGGGTTTGTGCATGCGGCAGGCAATACATTCGCCACAATTAAAATAAGGGATAAAGGTAACAGCCTCTCCTATTTCAAAATCGGTTCTGCCATCAATGGCAACCAATTCGCCGGAAAGCTCGTGACCTAAAATGCGCGGGTAATTAAAAAAAGGTTGTGTGCCTTCAAAAGCATGTAAATCGGTGCCGCAAATGCCGATTCTTTTTATTTTAATAATGGCCTGGTCTTTTTGAAGTTCAGGTTTTTCAGTTTCTGAATATTCAAAAGTACCGGGAGTTGTACAGGTTAGGGTTTTCATTGGTATTGGTTAATTGTATAAATTGGTTAATCGGTTAATTGTTGGCATTTGCATAAACTGCAAACTGATAACTGCCAACTGAAAACTGTTTAAGCGTTCGCCAAAGCCCGGTCTAAATGTACATAGCCCCCATCTACATGGATAATTTGTCCGGTAGTGTGACTAGAACGGCCCGACATCAGAAATACCGTCATGTTGGCGATTTCTTCTGCGGTGGTCATCCTGTTTTCTAAAGGAATTTTAGCTGTAATTTCGTTTAATTTTTCCTGCGCATCGGTCAGCGTTTCAATCCAGGTTTCGTAAGCTGGTGTCCAGCATTCGGCTACCACCACGGCATTAACCCTGATGCCGTATTTGAGGAGTTCTACCGCCCATTCGCGTGTGAGTGCGTTTCTACCACCATTAGCTGCAGCATAGGCAGATGTATTGCCCTGACCAGTTTCCGCTGTTTTGGAAGTGATATTTACAATTGCACCTTTGCTTTTAATCAACTCAGGCAAAGCATAGTGCGCCATCAGGTAATAATGTACCACATTTTTATGGAGCGAGGCCATAAATCCTTCATAATTGCCACTTTCGAGGCCTACGCCATCATTCACACCGGCATTGTTTACGAGGCCATCAATCCTGCCGAATTTAGCTACAATTTGGGCAACTACTTTTGCACAATCTTCCGGTTTGGACAGTTCGGCTACAAACTGATCGGCCTTTTTGCCTTGTGCGGTAATTTCGTCAACCACTTTCTTATTGTCTGCTGCTTTTCTGCCTACAATTACGGCAATGGCATCTTCTTTGGCAAATACTTCTGCAATACTACGGCCAATGCCTTTGGCCGCTCCGGTAATGATGATTACTTTTTCTTTTAACTGTAAATCCATGCTTCTAAAATTATTTATTAGTCGTCACCCTGATCCGATAGCTTTCGGATTCATTTCAGGGTCTCATTGTAAAATAAGAGATCCTGAAACAAGTTCAGGATGACGGTACTATTGGTTAATCATATTTATGATATCTTTTTTTCTCGATTCAGGTAATACTTTCAAATCTATTAATTTTCCATCTTTTAAAGTTCCTTCAACGGTAGTTTGGTATGGTGCATAAAGTTTAAAATGTACGTTCCAGTCTGCCGGCCATGCCGGGAAAAGATAAATCTTTTTTCCATCGGTTTGCATGAGCATTTCTTGTAAACCAATCATGCCCGAACCGCCCCAGTTGTGATCGGGTGTCCAATCGAAACCTGGTCCCCAGAAGGCCGGAAAACGTCTTCCAGAATCTTTTAATTTTAGGGTGGTTAATCGGGCAGCTTCGTCGGTTAAACCTAATCTTGCTGCAAAGATGTTATCCTGTTTCCAACCGATATGACTGCGAAATTTAAGCAGATCGGTATCATATTTAAAGGTGTTGATGGCGGTATCCAATCCCGGTTTGCCAATGCCATAAATTCTCCATGGAAAAACCGGGTAAAGTTGCGGACTTTCGGTGTTGTTGATCCGCTCCCAGGTTTTAGCTGGTGAAATAGTGGTTTGCCCCTGAAAAGACCTGAAACTGATCTCTGGGATGGTTTTGAGCATGGCTGTCCATTCGCTTCGCTTATTTTCGGGTAATGAAGGACTTTCAATCAATCTCTGTAATACTGTTTTCAACGCAGCGATGGTAGAGGTAGCATTGTAAGCCATTTTATAGGTTTCGGCACCGGAGCCTGGATACAAAACCAAGTGTCCTTCCCCATCGAATGCTTTGGCCCCGCGTTGTTTGGCCAGATAGGTATAATGCTCTTTAAAAAACGTTAGGGAGCTTTCAATTAAGGGAAGATATTTTTCGATATTTCGCTTATCATAACGTTCTGTTTCAAGAATCATCGTGCAGAACTCCAGA
Organism: Pedobacter kyungheensis; assembly: GCF_000812965.1. Taxonomy (GTDB): domain Bacteria; phylum Bacteroidota; class Bacteroidia; order Sphingobacteriales; family Sphingobacteriaceae; genus Pedobacter; species Pedobacter kyungheensis. Next base: position 129,334 of record NZ_JSYN01000023.1, on the reverse strand, counting down.
ACGGTATCCCATTCGTATTCGAGCCAGGCATTGTATTCCATCCCTTTGTTAAAATCAGCCGGGCGTTTCCAGCCATATTCGGCAGGGTTGGGTAAACCGAAGTTTTCTAATTGCTCAGTAAAACTTGCTCCCTTGTGCCCCCAGGCAGCCTGAGTCCTGATTTCTGCATTACGGACTAAACCAAGGTAAAAATCGAATTGTGCCGCCATCATATCAAAATCACCGGTTTTAAGCATGGGCCAGTAAACCAAACGCTGGTTTTGTGCGGTATGGGTACCTCCTCCCCAGTTTCTGAAATCGGGCGTATATTTTAATGCACTATCAGTAAGCTGCGGATCGAAAGTGAAAAGCCCGCCATTAAATTTAGTAGGATATTTACCAAAAGTATTGCAGCCCAACATGTAGCGGAAAAGCTGATAATTCCTGCCTGATTGATTCGCAGCCTCATCTTTTGCATGGATGTAAATAAAACTTTTGTTCCAGTAATTGTTCCACCATTTGATGCTGGCCTGCTGATCGTTTTTCGCATTTTGAAGTGTGCTTTTCAATTCCTTTTCCCAGTTGGCAACAGCCGAAGTGGTACAGGTATTTAGGGCAATGGTGAGGTGTTCGCTTGTGGCAGGTGTTTTACTTTTCAATTTCCAGCCCTGAAAAGGTGTGTTGAGATAAGTGCCGGCATCATTACCTGCAGCGACCATGTTTTTCCCTGTCATTATCCCGCCAAAAATCAGATTTTTTAAGGGGTTGTATAGTGCTGTTTGATATTCGGTTAAACCTTGTTGCTTTACCGTCACATCAAAAACAGTTTGCGGCTGATTCTGATGATAAAATTGTACGCCACCATCTTTAAAAGCAATTTCGTCTTTCAGTGTTTTTACAACCCCTTGAGGAGCCCATTTGTACGAATTCTGGTTATTTTCTTTGCCTGTGGTAATCCGATCTTCAAAGCGCCAGCTCTCATAATTGGCGGTAGTGGTGATTTTTGTGTTCGACTGGATGTCTATATGAATAACAGGTTTAAAAACATCAACCCAAACCTTGATTCCGGTTTTAATTTTTCCATTCGCTCCGGATATGCTGGCGTAACCATCTTTCAGGATGAGTTCTTGTTTAAACGTTTGGCAAGCAAATGGATTCGGGCTAAACTGCAGCCTGATGCGACCAAGTTTAAGCAAGGTATTGTTTTCATCAAAAGTTCCGCTGCGGGCAATATACAGATACACCTCTCCTTTTTCTACCCAGAGATTTAAACCGATATCGCCTCCTCCAACAGGCATCGATTCAGCTGAATTGTTACTTTGGGTAGTCCATACCACGTTATCTTTTTCTTGCGAAAAAGCAGTTGTTAAAGTGAACCATAAAGACAAGAAGAGCACAAGAGCAAAGGATTTAATTTCTAAGCGCAAAATATTCGACCACCTAAGACACCTAAGGACACCTGAGACGCGACTTAAAAATGCCGACCATATAAGGCAATTTAGCACATTTAAGTGCTTTTTATATAAAATAGGTGTCTTTGTGGTTAACATCATTATTATTTCTCCCAATTGTCTGTGCGGAAAGAGGAAGCCGGAAGGCCATCGTTTCCGAATAAATCGCCGGTTACAAAATCTTTAAAGGCATAACGTACGGCTACAGGCACTTTTACCTCCTCGGCCGAAACAATAATACTACTGCCTTTTATAGTGGCTTTGGCCGGATAAAACTTATGGTCTGCACCTGCAATTTCGAATAAAGATAAGGCTTTACCAAAAGAAGTGAGGCCATTGGGTACATTTTGAAATTTAAGGGTTGCGGTGTTTTTTTCGATACTTAACAGTTCGTAAGCCGGGCTAAGTGCCCCAAAGCCTTTAATGCCATAGGTTTGGGCTAGGGCGATGTAAGCAAGCCTTTGTCCACCCTGTTTTTTATTGGCCGGATGGATGGAGTTTTCTTCGCCGATATCCATTAACACTGCCATACCACTGTTGGGTATTTTGCTTAACGACTTGCGCTGCGCATCGCGTAAATAAGCCGAGTTGTAATTGGTGCCTGGTTTGGCGATAAGTGAATAATTGTAGGGCGCAATTTGTGCGTAGTAAAAGGGGAATTCACCATTATCCCAGTGTTGTCGCCAGCTCGAAACCATGGCCGGGAACAAATCTTCATAGCGTTGTGGTCGCTCATAATTGGATTCGCCCTGATACCAGATAGCGCCTTTAATGCCATAACCGATTACCGGATAAAGCATGCCATTGTATAAGGTAGTGGGAGTTCTGCTTACTTCTTTAATAGAATCGCCTTTTGAAGGGATTTTAACTTCTGTAAAGGGTTTCAAATCTTCGGGCGACATCCAGGCTTCAATGCTCGAACCACCGTAACTGTCGTTAATTAAGCCAATGGGTACATGGAGCATTTCGCTCAGTAACGATCCAAAATAATAAGCGGTAGCACTGAAATTAGAAACGGTTTCCGGTTCAGCAAGTTTCCACAACGAAGGCTTGCTGTTCTCCTGCCTTTCGGTAATGGATGAACGCGGAACAGTATATAACCTGATGTTGGGGTTTGAGGATTTTAAGATAACTTCATTGGAGCCGATAACAGGCTGACTTTTGAACCCTTTCATGGGCATTTCCATATTCGACTGGCCTCCGCAGAACCAAACCTCACCAATGAGAATATCTTTCAGTAAGAGTTTTTCTCCATCATTGAGCTCTATTTCGTATGGTCCGCCGGCAGCTGGTGTAGCCACTTTAACTTTCCACTTTCCGGTTTCATCGGTTGTTGCAGCGTAGCTGGTTTTGTTCCACGAAGTAAGTACTTTTACTTTGATTGCGGGTTTAGCCCAGCCCCAAATGGCCACCTTGCTTTGCTGCTGCAGCACCATATGATCGGTAAAAATGGAAGCTGGTTTTACAGTGGCCGATGCGATGCTAGAGCAAAGGATCAGGAAAAGGATTAGTTTTAATTTCATTGTATTATTTTTCTTTCATTATTTCCACGTTGGTGGGAATCTTAATGCTTATTTAATCGAATTACCCATCAACCAAAAAATGAGATGCTGAAATAAATTCAGCATGACGCTTCCAGGCTAACGACTAAGCGGCAGCCAAACCGACATTTCTGAATGGCCCCTGTTGCCCCAGGCAAAGTAAGGTATCAGTTTAAGTGTGGTTGTAGTATTTTTATCTTCAATAGGTTTATAAAGCACGTTTTTCCAGTTATTGGGTGCCACAATTTTAGCAGTACCCACCAGGCTAATTATTTTGGCGCCATCAATATTCATGGTCTGCGCTTCAAATTGGGTAGAGGCAGGTACGAAGGCATTGAAAATATTTTTGCCTGGCAGATCGGTAGATTCGAGGCAGTACACCACCGGACCGCGTTTTACGGCTACCTGATTGCGGTTCTCCTCTACTAAAGGATTGGCTTCAATTAAAACGGCCTCCATTGGCAAGTTTAGTTCGATGATATCGCCTTTTTTCCAAACTCGGTTTATTTCGGCATACGTGCCCGAAACTGGCTTTACCTGTGCTGCTGTTCCGTTGATGCTGATCTGCGCATCATGTGTCCAGGCGGGGATTCTTAAAAAAATCGAATAGGCTTTGTTGGTACTTTCTTTCAATGTGATTTTAATGTTGCCATTCCAAGGATAATCGGTTTCTTCAGTCAAAGAAACTTTAGTGCCGTTGGTTAGTGTGGTGCTTAAATTGTTGCCTCCATACAAATTGAACCACAGTCCTTTATCAGAAACACTGTAGGCATAATCACTAACTTCGGCAATGGTGCGCACCACATTTGGCGGACAACAGTTAGATAGTGCTATGTAAGGTACACGATCTTTAGACCAGCGCTGCTTAAAAGGTAAATCATCTGATTGTGCCAGCGGATTGGTATACAGGAAATTCTTCCCATCTAAGCTAATACCCGATAAAACACTGTTATGAAGCGCCAGTTCCATCACATCGGCATATTTGGCATCGCCGGTAATTTGCAACATGCGCCAGTTCCACAATACGTTACCAATATTGGCACAGGTTTCGTTATGCGCGGTAAAATTGGGTAGCTGGTAATCGCGCCCGAAAGCCTGATGTATTTTCTGCACCTCGGCCGGATTGTATGAGGTACCGTCAGGCGAAGTACCATCGTAAAGCGAACCACAACCACCTGTAATGTACATTTTATGCTGGTTTACATCATCCCACATCAGATTCAGCGTGTTTAAAAGCGAATCTTTTCCGGTTTCTGCGTATAGATCGGCTACACCGGCATACAGGTAATTGGCCCTTACGGCATGACCCATGGCTTTGGTTTGCTGTAAAAATGGAATACGGTCCTGGTTGTCGTCGGTTCCATCCTCTATTTTGCCTTTAATGGCAATTAAATGTTTAGCCAGCTCGAGGTATCGCGGATCTTTTGTGGTACGGTACATTTCTACCACACCCATGTAGTGCGAAGGGCAAATGGCATTTCTGGCCAAAGTGGGCGAAGCGGATTTATAGAATTTGTATAAATAATCTGTAGCTTTTTTGGCGATGTTGAGCAAAGTGGTTTTGCCGGTGGCTCGGTAATGAATGCAACCTGCTGTCATTAAGTGACCAATGTTGTAAGATTCGAAACTCAGGCGATCCTGAAACTGGTTATTGGCTCCGGTTTTACGCTGCTCGATCATGGCTTTGGTATAGATATAACCATCTTCGCGCTGCGATTTGCCGATTACAGCAATCGCCTTATCCATCATTTCGTTCAATTTTGGATTTTTGGTTGAAGCGTAAAGTACAGCAACAGCTTCTAAAGTTTTGTAATAATCGCCATCGTGAAAAGAAGGACCAGCATGCGAACCGGTATCGAGGCCAGCCGCAATTTCGAAGTTTTTAAAAGCGTGGCTGATTTTGGGATCGTTGTAAATGGCCCACATGTTGGGTACCATGGTTTCGGTAGCTACTTTAAAGCGATCGGCCCAGAAACCATTTGTCCAGGTTACATCACTCAGGTTAATGCTGTGCAGTTTCGCATAAGGGCTGTTTGAGGTGTTTACCAGCGATTTATCCTGTGCCTGGGCTACTGAGGCTAACAGTAACATCAGGGCCAGCGTCTTTATTTTGAAAAATATCTTCATCTTATTTCTCCTCCAATTGAATAACTACCGGACCGAATAAACCTGCAGAGTTTAAAGGCTTGTCTGCTAAACGGAAAGGTGCAGTTGTTTTGGTAATTCTTTTATTTTCAGGTAATTTACTATCTCCAATTAAACGGTTAGCCCAGGTATTTACCACTTCAATGCTGATATGGTTCTCTCCTTTTTTAATGGCTTTGCTGATGTCTAAACGGTAAGGCGGTGTCCACAAGGTGCCGCATGTCACGCCGTTGATTTTAACTTCGGCCATGCTCGAGAAAGCACCCAGATCGATCCAGGCCTTTTTAGTATCGCCATTGTAAGTAAAGTTTTTGGTGTAAACTGCAGTTCCTGAATAATAGCGGATTGCAGTATCAGGATTTTTGCTCCAATCGCTAAGCTGATTAAAGGCAACTGGTTTGGATGGACCACCATAGGCAGGATCGAATTGTACCTGCCAGTTAGCTGAAATATCCAATACATTTTTATCTGCAGGCTTGTTTTTTGCAGCTTTCAATTCATCCTCTGCACTTTGCGAATGAAAAGAAAATACTTCTGGTGTATCCAGGACCAAAAAAATAGATTGGTTAGGATGTAAGGTTAAATTGATGTCAGTACCATCAAATGCGTTGTTAATCTTATGCGGCTCAGACCATATATCACTTACGGCATCATAGCTTTGTACCGATTTTTTGCCATTTCTTAAGTTGAAGAGTAATGTTCTTTTTCTATCTTGCTGATTAGAGATAAAGTAAATTTCCTTGTTTCCATCAACTCTATGGGCGTAAGCAATATCAGGTGCATAATCCTTATTTAATTGATTGTTTGTGAATTCATTAATATTTAAATCTCTTTTCAAGCCTAAAACATCAAAGGTTTCGCCATAGAAAGGTGCCTTAAAAATCTGTCCCAATCCTACTTTTTTGGTATAAACAGGATGGTTATTGTTTTTATATGATTCGAAGTTTCCACCCCAAATTTCATCCACAATTTTATTAAACTCCATGGCATTAACCTGTTTAATACCAGATTGATAAAGTGGTTTATCTCCAACAATCACCTTTGCGCCTGCCTTGATCAGCTCCAAAAGCTTTTTAACTGTTTCATAGCTCATGTACTGGTAATTTGGGTTCATTTTCATTTCTCCTGGGAATACCAGAATTTTATAGCTGGTACCGCTTGCAAAAACAACCTCGCCGTTTTTAACGGTTGCGGTGCTCAATACATCCGGATTAAAACTATCATAGGCATAACCGCGTAAAGGGTTTAGCCAATTTTCGGGATCGGCCATGTTAGCCGAATGGGTAACCCCGGCAGGGATTTGTCGCAAAGGTTCGTCAACATTGGCTAAACGTTTCTGTTCTGCCTCAACCACCTCTTTGCCAAAAACTCCGGGTAAGATTGTTACCAGCCTATCGGGCAATACCGATCTGCGGGGCAATTCTTCGCCTGTGAAAACGGCAATATCAACTACAGGTTTACCTTGCTGCAGTAGGTTTTGTGTGCGTGTGGCGTAATCAACCCAGGCTTTACCCAGTTTCCACCAGGTTTGGTCGCGCTGAAAGTAAAGGCCTACCCCGTCTAAAGTCATGCCCGGTTTTCTATCCATCCAGGGGTTGTGTGCAAAAACATGGTACACCAATTTATTAATGCCCAGGGCATAATTGCGGTCCTGCAGGGTTTTCATATTGCCCGGACTCTCGTTCCAATCCATCCGTACGGTGGTAAAAGCCTCTGCCTGAACTATGTTTTTACCATAAATGTGTGCGCCCGAAATGGCATCGAGCATATCGTTTGGTTTATCGTGCGTAGGACTGTTTAACCAAAACTCGCCCATGGGTACATCTACCGTTTTATAGTGCAATAACCCGTCGCTGATCATGGTTGGTGCTACACTCTCAGCAGTAAAGGTCACCCCTTTTTCCTTTGCTAGTTTGGCCAGGGTTTTATAAAACTGATCGACCACCAGTTCGGCGATGGTTTTTCTGATATCATACAGGAAATCTTCAGATACTTTTGCATTTTCTACCGGAAGCCCGGTCATAATGGGCAGATAAGGTGTTAAATCGTAACCCCGACGCTTTAAAAACTCAGCTTTAAACAATGGCGACCAGTTTTGGCTGCCACACTCCCAGCTATCTACATGGAAAACGCTCAACACCTTTTTGGCTATTTCAGGGCCAGCGTGTTTTAAAGCTGCTCCATACCAATTGTCGAATTGTAGTTTAACGGCTGTGGGGTTAAATTTGTCGCATTCCAGCCCCATGCCGCCACCTGCGGTAGCATTGGTATGCCCTGTTGAGGTATGCCCGATCCTTAAGATGGTCCATTTACCTTTAGGTGCTTTCCAGTTTAAAGTACCATCAGGGTTTAGTTTATTGCTAAGGTTAATGATGTTTTTTAATGGTATACAAAGATTTTTAGCAATTTGGGCATCCGTGCTTCTTTTGCTGATCCGCCAGACTGAACCATTTTTGCCCTCAAATTGATTAAGCTGCGCTTCGGCTGATAATTCCAGGTTAACGAGTTTTAATGAAGGTTTCCATTTGGCTGCATCCAAATCTTCAGCGCCGGGTTCCGAGCCTTTCTTATCGTAAATAAACCTGAAGAATTTTGCTGTTGTTGGTACAATGCTATGCGTTACGTCTTCATCGGTATCCTGCCAGCCATGTCGTGGTGCTGCTAAGCGACCAATTGAGCGAAAGGTTTTTCCATCATTACTCACCTCGATGGCCAGTCGCTGGGCCTGGTAATTATTGCCACTAACCTTAATCGTTACGGTTCGGCAGGTGAAAGGTTTTTCAAATTCGTACTGGATGTAACAAGGTTCGTTTGAGCCAAAGTTTTTCTTATTGCCGGGTTGCACCAATCCGCTAGCATCTGCACCATTGCTTGCCGTAATTTTAGGGATGATGGTACGGGTAGAAATTCCTTCACCAACAGGTGATGGATAAGCGTAAACGGCTATATCGCGGTAATAATTTTCCTTATTTTCAGGTGTAGGTAATTGTATTTTATTCTTTGTATTACTGGTGGTTATCTTAGACCAAACTACCTTTTGCATGGAAAGTTCGGGCTTAATCCACGGACCACCTGCCAGTGCAAAACCATCGCTTACGTGCATACCCAGTTTAAGGTTTAAACGTTTGGCTTCGCTCATGGCAAACTCAACCATTTGCCACCACTCGGGTGTTAGTTGTACGCTTGGCGGCTGATAAAGTGGTGTTTTATCAGCCCCCTGAATGCTCATTAAATACGCACCACCGATACCATTGGCTCTCATGGCTTCCAGATCGGCGGTTATGCCTGCTTTCGAAACACCTGCTTTAATCCAGTACCAGAATACCCAGGGCTTTGCGTTATCGTTTTGCGCAACAGTTTTATTTGAAAAGCACATGCTTAACAATAAAACGACCGGAAGTATCTTAAGGCAAATAGGTTTCATTTTTCGCAGGTAGAATTATGATTTACGCGCCATTTTATATCCGCTTAAACCGAAATAAAGTACTACTATAAAGCAAATTAACGGGATGCTATAACCAATCTGAATGTTATCACCGTACAGATCAATCAGGGTACCCATGCCGAAAGGTAGAATGGCACCGCCCACAATTGACATAATTAACCATGAAGAGCCCGGTTTGGTATCATCACCAATACCATCGATACCCAGTGCAAAAATGGTTGGGAACATGATCGACATAAAAAATCCAAGTCCGCCTAAAGCATACACCACGTAAGAACCCTGCCCTAAAATAGCCACCAGACACAACAAAACAGAGATAACGGCATAAATAGCCAGTAGTTTATTGGAAGATACAAACTGGAGAATAGCTGTACCTGCAAAACGGCCTACCGTAAATAATAAACCATAAATGGCTAAATAAGATGCTGCGGTTTTCTCGTCGAAACCACCACCTTGCTGGGCCATTCTGATGAAAAAACTGGTGACACAAACCTGCGCGCCAACATAAAAAAATTGCGCAACCACGGCCCACCTCAGGTGTTTATGCCTTAATGCACCAAAAAAACTACCTTTAGCCTCACCATCAATACTTTTGGTTTTAATTTCGGGCAGGTGGATGAAATAAAATATAACTGCAATGACCAGTAAAATGATCCCTAGGGTGATATAAGGTGTTTTAACTGATGCTGCTTCTTCCAAAAAATAGCTGTTTCGGCTCTCAGCACTCATGGCCGCAAGTTGATCTTTAGTATGTGATTTTCCGGAAAGGATGAATAAACCACCGATCATGGGCGCAACCATGGCTGCTAAACCATTAAATGATGCGGCAAGATTTAACCTGCTCGTGGCTTTTGCCGGATCGCCTAAAACTGCGGCATAAGGATTGGCCGAAGTTTCGAGCATGGTTAAACCACATCCAATGATAAAAAGTGCAACCAGAAAGGTAATGTACGAGAGGTTATTGGCTGCCGGAACAAATAAAAAGGCACCAATTGCAAAAGCCAGCAGACCCGAAATCATAGTAGCCTTATACCCCCATTTCTTTAAAATAATACCTGCCGGAATGGCCATTAAGAAATAGGCAAAGAAAACAGAAGTATCAATTAAGGTAGATTGCCGGTTATTTAAATTACAGGCTTTTTTAAGGTGCGGGATAAGGATCGAATCGAGATTGTGCGCCATTCCCCAGAGGAAAAACAGACTCACTACGAGTATAAATGGTAATAGGTACTTCTTTCCCGATGAGGAATTGTTTTCAGTTACAATTTCGGATGCGGTGTTGTGGTTCATTATATTTGGTTTATTGGTTCATTCGTTCAATAGTTCATTGGTGTCATTTGTTCATTAGTGGCCTTGGTGGATATAATCATCCTGACTAATGAACGAATGATTACAGAACTAATGAACCTTTTTAACTACAAGTAAATGGTCGCAGACTAACACGACTTCTCCGTGTTGGTTAATGATTTCTACATGTTCGGTTACGGTGCCATATTCTGGCCTTTTGCTTTCTCCTTTTTCAGAAATGGTGACTTCTGAGTGGATGGTATCGCCAATAAACACCGGTTTTACGAAACGAAGTTTATCATAACCTTTACTCATGGCTTCGGGGTTAATCTCCGAAGCGGTAAGGCCAATACCAATACTAAAAATCATGGTACCATGTGCAATGCGCTGTTTAAACGGTTGCGTGGCACACCATTCGGCATCCATGTGATGCGGAAAAAAATCGCCGGTATGGCCTGCATGCACCACAAAATCGGTTTCTGTGATGGTACGGCCTAAGGTAATGCGTTTATCCTGTAACTGGTAATCTTCAAAAAATGTGGATTTGAAATACATAGTTTAATTTTTTTATAAGCGATACAATCGCCGTTCTCACCCATCCTCGTTAAAAACGAGGACGATGTGTTAAGTTATCTTTTATGTTTCAGTTCAAGATGACGATTAATTATCCTCGTGTAAACAAAAACTATATTATTCTGGCGATATAATCGCCATTCTCGTTCATCCTCGTTACAAACGAGGACGATTATTTAACCTTTACACCACCAGTATCACTGGATCTATATGCACTCTCTACTACAGCCATCGTATCAATCACATCCTCAACACTGGTGTGTAAAACGGGGCTTGATCCTTCACTGTAACGCATTAAATTGGCTATAGTGCCAATAAATGCTTCCGGAAACCAGGAGCCTTCCAGTTTTACGGTTTGCCATTCGGGTGTTTTACCTGCTTCTGCCACACAATACTCAAACACATCGGGCACACCATGCGGATAATCCATCAATAAGCCAATTTTGGCCACAATAGCGCCTTTGGTTCCCTCCCATTTGATATAGCTTTCCTGATGCCTCGGACCAAAATCATGATCGTGGTTGGTATTGATTACGGCATGCATGGTATCGCCATAATCAAACAAAATGGTCGAACGTGATGAGGATAAGCTTTTGGCAGGATGTTTTAAGGTTTTTGCCAGCACACTATTGGGGTTGCCCAAAAATGAACGGATTAAATCAACATAGTGGATGCTATGATACTGAATCTCTAAACGTGGATGGATGATCACATGCGGAAAAATTTCCCAGGGGGTTTTAATGGTTACCCTGACTTCCATATCGTAGAGTTCGCCAATCAAACCTTTATCAATGAGGTATTTTGCAGCACTTACAAAAGGTGCAAAACGCAGCTGAAAGTTAATGGCTGCTTTGAGGTTTTTGGCCCGGCATAAAGCCAGAATTTCTTTTGCCTGGTTAAAATCATTGCCCATGGGTTTTTGAATTAAAACCGCTGCACCATCAGGTAATTGCTTTAGGGTTTCGATATACTGCTCGGGCATAATGGTAATATCGAACACTGTATTTTCAGGCGCTGCAGCAACGGCTTCAGCCACAGTATCAAAAACATGTGGGATGCCGAAAGCATCGGCCAGTTTCTGTGCCCTGGCTTTAGTCCGGTTTACAATGCCATATACTTCAAAGCCCGCAATTTTATAAGCAGGCAGATGTGCATCAGCCACAATTCCGCCGGCACCAATGATGATAATTGGCTGTTTGGTTTCGGGTAAAACTGGTTTATATTGGATATCGATACTCATTTAGTTCAATTTGTTAATCTGGTTTTGGGCTGCCTCAATTAAACCGGAAGTTTCGGCTGTGGTATTCATGGCTTTTAAAACCATTTCATCAATAATTTTGGCAATCTGAGTCCAGTTTTTATGCTGTGGCAGCATATTGGCCACCTCGTGTAACTGTTCTAATTTATGGTAGTATGGAATAATTTCGTTCACTTCTGCATCTTTCCAGGTCGATAGGCGGCAACCGATTCCACCTTCAAGAGTCAATAACTTGTCTTGCGCGGCATTCGTGGCAAATTTCAGGAAATCGTAAGCCACTTCTTTATTTTTACTGCCTTTGGCAATGGTGTAAAGCCAGTATACATTTAAGGATGCCGATGCCTTACCAGCTGCTGCGGGTAACAAATCGACACCTACTTTACCTTTTACCTTCGAATTGGCATCTACTTCGCACATACCCGCAAAACCAAACCAGTTAATCATCATGGCGGCTTCGCCATTGGCAAAAGCTACACCGGCCGCAACCGATTCAAAATCTTTTGATTTCGGATGAACTGCAGTTTGATCGTTTACGATCTTGCGGTAAAAATCAAGACCTTCTACAGCCGCTGGGCAGTTGATTTGAATGTTTCCTTTTTTATCGACCAGGCTGCCTCCTCTGGTCCATAGTTGAAGGCAAAAATCGAAAACGGTATTGTGCCCATCGGGATAGCAGGCAAAGATGCTGCCATATAGATTATCGTCCGGGCGGTTAAAAAAACGCGCTACCTGATGAAAATCTTCCCAGGTTTGGGGCACTGTAAGCGCTTTTCCAAACTGCTTTAAATAATTGGCTTGTTCGGTTTCGCTCTCAAACAAATCTTTGCGGTAAATAAAACATTCCGGACCATCGTGAAAAGGCAAACCCACTACTTCCCAGCCAAAGCGCTGTAAACCAAGTAGCGATTTGCTCCAGCCATTAGGAAAATCTACGGGTTTACTGGTGTTGATATAAGGATTTAAAACCTCAAATGCCTGGTTCAGGTAGCCTTCATACACCCAATCGGTATTGATGTGCGCAATATCAAATGCACCTTTAGCTAAGCCCTGATTGGTAATGGTACTTTCATAAAGCTCGTGTAAATCCATAATTTGCATTTCCAGCTGGAGTGTACAGCCAGAAAAGGCACAATAGCTGTCCCAGAATTTCTGCATGGCAGATTCAAAAGGACCAAATTTACGTACGGCTATTCTGAAAGTTTCGGCTTGATTAGGCATTTATAGTGGTATGAGTTATAAATTCTTTGATGATTTTTTCGTTGTCCTGTCCCAATTTGGGTGAACCTTTCGGTGAAGTTAATAATTCTCCATCAATCCGGATTGGACATCTGGTAGTTTCGTAGCGGTAACCATCAACCATTTGCACTTCCTGGATCATGTTCAATACCTTAAAGCCATCGTGCGCCATTAAAGCATTCCAGTTTAATACATCCGAACACCAGATATCTGCCGGTTCTAATTTAGAAAGCCATTTTTCGGTGGTTTGGGTAAGCAAATGACTGGCTAAAATGGCTTTAATCTCGTCGCGTTTGTCAAAAGCTTCGCTAACTTCAACGTACTCTTCCAGTTTTTCACAACCCAGCAAATTACCCAGCTGTGGTATAGAGCCCATGGCCAGTGCCAGGTAACCGTTTTCGGTTTGGTAAATGCCGTAAGGAGCACCTAAATAAGCGTTGGCATTGTTTTGTTTAGATCGCTCAGGCAAACTACCACCGTCGTTCATGAAGGTGGTAATGGTTTCAAACTGAAAATCGTAGGCCGATTCCATCATGCTCACCTGTACAAAACCGCCTTGATTTTTTACAGCCTTGCGGTACAGGCAGGCTAAAATTCCCTGGGCGAGATGTGCACCGGCCAGCATATCAATAATGGATAAGCCCATAGCCACAGGTCCACTATCTGCATTTCCGGTAAGTGATGTTAGACCAGTAACCGATTGTAGGAGTAAATCCTGCCCCGGTTTATTTTTCCATTCGCCCGCAGTACCGTAACCCGATATTTCGCCATATACAATAGCTGGATTTAAAGCGCTAACTGCCGGATAATCGAAACCTAAACGCTCCATTACACCCGGCCTGAAGTTATGAATCATAACATCGGCCTTTTTTAAAAGCTCGCGAACCATTTCGCAGTCTTCTTCACTTTTTAAATCAACCTCAAAACTTTCCTTGTTCCGGTTGATGGCATGAAAAACCGACGATTCGCCATTCATAATCAGATTGGAGGTATAAAGCGTACGGCAAATGTCGCCAACGCCCAAACGTTCAATTTTGATTACACGCGCACCCATATCGGCTAAACGCAAACTCGCCGAGGGGCCAGAAAGAAACTGGCTAAAATCGATAACTAAATAATCTTCTAGCGGTCGCATATTTTTATTTTTTTTATTTTCCATGGTTCGTGTCGACACGAACCATTCTCATTTTGTAAAGGATTTAGAATAACTGTCACGTTGAGCCTGTCGAAACGTTTTTAAGTATTCGTAAAAGTCCTTCGACAAGCTCAGGATGACAATCCATTAATTTATTTTATTTCAAACTCTCTGTTGATACTTTCCGTATCAAAACCCAATTTTGGCGCAGCTTTAGCCGCGAATAACTTTCTTTTATCCAGCCGGATGGGGCTAACGGTTGTTTTAATGTTTTTTCCGTTCCCTAATTCAAGCTGTTGTTCTATTTCCAGGTTTTTATAGGTACTTAATGCAGTAGCCGTTTGGTAATTGAGCACCTCGGCACACCAGATGCCATTACTTTCTAAAAGATTAACCCAGTTGGCTGTAAGATCCTGTTTAAAGGTTTCGGCCAGACGTAGAATCAGTTTGTCGCGGTTTTCGAAAGCAGAACCAGCTTCTACATACAAATCGCTGATGTCGCACCGGATAATGGCGCAGATGTTCGGCAGGTTGCCCATGGCCATGGCAATGTAACCATCCTGAGTTTGGTACATACCATATGGTGCGCTTAAATAAGCGTGTGCACTACCTTTTGCTCCGCTCCTGTCTGGCAACTTGCCGCCATCATTTAAATAAGTGGTAATTACTTCAAACTGTACATCCAGGATAGATTCGAGCAGACTCACCTCTACCAGTACACTTTTTTGAGTTTTAGCGCGCTTAATTAAGGCCGCCATAATGCCTTGTGCCAGGTGGTTGCCGCACATAATATCCGAAACAGATAAACCAAAGGGCACCGGTCCATCCGTATCTACGCCAGAGAGGAAGGTTAAACCAGAAACAGATTGAACCAATAAATCCTGTCCGGGTTTATTTTTCCAGGGGCCTTCGTTGCCATAACCGGTAACCATGCCGTAAATAATTTTTGGATTGATTTGTTGCACCTGCGCGTAATCCAGCCCAATTTTCTCCATCACACCCGGCCTGAAATTATGTGTCATTACATCTGCTTTGGCGATCAGTTTCTTGAGCTTTGCTAAATCTTCAGGATTTTTTAAATCGGCAGTGTAACTCTCTTTATTGCGGTTAATGGTATGAAATAATAAACTGTCTTCATCCACAAAAAGATTTTTGATGGATAAAGAACGGCAGGCGTCTCCGGTTTGTGGTCGTTCTATTTTGATCACACGTGCGCCTAAATCAGCCAGTTTTAAACCAGCAGATGGTCCTGCCAGAAACTGACAAAACTCTAATACCAAAAGTCCTTCTAACGGCCTGTTCATGATACTGCTAAACTTTTAGATTGCTGATATAACTCGTTCAACGCAGATAAAACTGTCATTTCATCGCCCTTACCCATTAAATAATTGCGCACTACATCACCGGCATGATCCTGAAAATACATGGAGCCATGGTAGCGGGGGCGTAAGAATGCTCTTTGTAAGGCTGGTAATGTGTTGGTAAAATATTGCTGGCTCTGGCGGTTCACCTCCTCATTTTTCCATGCAGCCAGATGCCCGGGCTGCCCTCCGCTTTCGAAATACAAGGTAGCCTGACAAGCCGGCGAACCAACAAACTCAACATATTTGGCTGCCATTTCGAGTTCGGCACATTTAGCTGAAATAGCCAAGCCAGTGCCGCCTAAGGTGCTTCTTAAATTTGTTTTGCCATTCACTGATATCATATCATGAAAGTGCAGCACTTTTCGTGCATAACCATTTCTCGAATAATTGGCATAACCGTAGGCAAAGGGGCAATAAGCAATCTGATCCGTTTGGGTCATGGCTTCATATACCTGAATGGGGTTTCTGTTGAAATTTGCGGGATCTATTTTTGATGCCAGCTGACGGTACATTTGTAGCGCCTTTACACCGATTTCAGTTGAAATTACAGTTTCATCGTTCTGGCAGGGATCTTCGCCCAAAGAGCAGCAAAGCGTGTAGAAATTCATTAACACATCTATCGGAATGCCTGCAAAGGCTACCAGGCCTGCATCGGCCAGTGTCATTAAGTCTTCAAAAGATTGAGGCAGGGAAAAACCCTTTTCAGCCAGTAAATCTGGCCGGCTGGCAGCTACAGGTGTGGCTGCATCGATGGATAATGCCCATAAATGACCATCGTAAGTATAACTTTCGTAAGATTGCCCTACAGAATTCTCTTCCTGATCTTTTAAATAGGCGTAACTGAGATAAAAATCCAAAGGAACAATCGACTTGGTTTTGGCGGCAAAGCCCGCCCAGGGGTGATCAATCACCAATAAGTCGAAACGCTCTGCCAGCTCCTGGATAGAGAAATCGGCAAATTGCTGCAAGCTCCGCTTTTCCCAGGTGATGTTTACATTGGGGTGCAATTCTGAAAACCGCTGTGCAGTTGCCACCATTGGCAATAAGCCACGACTGTGGTTCCAGGTTATTCCTTTTAAATTGATCGTCTTCTCCACTTATTCTTATTATTTATTTTTGTCATGGTTCGTGTCCACACGAACCATCTTTTATTTTTAACCACAAAGGGCACAAACACTTTTATATCTTACTGGTTGGTGCCACACCAACCAGCTTTGCAACGCATTTATTTATTTGTTCCAATTTCTATAACTGCCGATGACAAACCTGCCGATGTTGCTGTTAGCTTAATCACCCCTGCTTTTTCTGTAGCCTGCAAAATAGCCAGGCATAAACCATGAAAAGCTTTGCGGTAGCTCGCTTTAAAAGGCTCTAAACTTGCCTGAAAACCATTATCTACACCTGCAATAAATCCATTGCCTTCTACTTTAAAATCAACCAGGTTATCGGCATTTGGCACTACATTTCCTGCTTTATCTAAAATGCGTACGGTGATAAATGATAAATCTTTACCATCGGCTTTAATCTGTTTTCTATCGGCTATTAATTCAATTTTAGCCGGATCGCCGGCAGTTTTTACTTCACGAACCAAAACCTCTTTTCCATTTTTGCGCGATACGGCTTTAAGCGTTCCCGGAACAAAATTTACGTTCCACTGCACGTGCAAATCATCATTCTGTTTCGATTTTTTACCTAAAGATTTTCCATTCAGGTACAGCTCTACCTCATCAGCCTGATTGTAGTAAGCCCAAACCTCTACAGATTTGCCCGCTTCCCAGTTCCAGTGTGGCAGGATATGCAGTACCGGTTTATCGGTCCACTCGCTTTGGTACATGTAATACGAATCTTTAGGGAAACCCGCTAAATCGACAATTCCGAAATACGAGCTGCGTGCAGGCCATGGATAAGGTAATGGCTCACCGAGATAATCAAAACCCGTCCAGACAAAAAGACCTGAAACATGATCGTATTTTTTGGCGGCTTTCCATGTTTCTTCATGTGTAGAGCCCCAATAAGCTGAAACATTATCGTAAGCAGAGGCCGACCATTCGCTGTTGCCTTCGGTAAATTTGGTTTTTCCGTCCCTGGGCCAGCGACGGATAGTATCTGCCGTATCATAAAAACCTCTGGTTTCTAACGCTGATGTGGTTTCGGTGGCCAGAAACTTAACGCCGGGATAGTTTTTAGGCCAATCTTTATACAATTTATGGTTATAGTTTAATCCGTAAATATCCAACGCATTGGCCTGGTAAATAAAGTTCTTTTTGGCATCGGTTTCGGTTAATGCCGAGATCACCGGGCGACTTTGATCGAGGGTTTTAACTGTAGCCACCAACTCTTTGGTTAGTGCTACACCGGTACTGTCGAACTGCTCGCGGATTTCGTTTCCAATGCTCCATAAAATAATGGAAGGGTGATTGCGGTCGCGGAGAATCATATCTTCCAGATCGCGTTTATGCCATTCGGGGAAATTGAGGTGATAATCGTTTTTGTTTTTCTTTTTCGCCCACATGTCAAATGCTTCATCCATTACGAGAAAACCCATTTCATCACATAAATCTAAAAACTCAGGTGCTGGCGGATTGTGAGCCGTGCGGATGGCGTTCACCCCCATGGCTTTCATGATTTCGAGCTGGCGTTCCATGGCGCGAACATTTACAGCAGCGCCCAAAGCACCTAAATCGTGGTGTAGGCAAACACCCAGTATTTTGGTTGGTAAGCCATTTAAAGAAAAACCCTTTTCTGCATCAAAATTGAAGGTTCTGAATCCGAATTTAGTTTCATAAGTATCGATAGGCTTGTTGTTTTGCAAAATTTGCGTAACCACTTTATACTGTGCAGGCCTTTTTAACGACCAAAGCACAGGGTTTTTAAGCTCACTATCGCTGTTAACGATTATTCCTGCTGTATCTACTTTGATGTTTTGTGCCTGTGTTTTTAAGATCAGTTTCCCATTGCCATCATAGATGCTATGTACTAAAACTGCGGCCTGCTGTTTCGAAGTTTTATTCTGGATTTGCGTTTTTATACTCACTTTTCCATCAGTACCCGTAGTTACAAAAGTGCCCCATTTGGCCACGGCAACTTTGGCAGTAGTAGTTAACCATACGTTTCTGTAAATTCCAGAACCAGAGTACCAGCGAGAATCAGGCTGCAAAGAATTATCAACCTTCACAGCAATGATGTTATTTCCTGACTTTAAGAATCTACTGATTTCGTAAGCAAAAGAGCTGTAGCCATAAGGACGTTTACCCAAATAGTGGCCATTTACCCAAACCTCGCTGTTTTTATAAACGCCGTCAAACTCAACGGTAACCAGTTTGTTTTTAAAATCGGCAGGCGCCGTAAATGTTTTCCTGTACCAGCCAATACCTGTCGGCAGACCACCACCCTCAGGTTTAGCAGGGTTCTTTTCGTCAAATTTCCCTTCAATGCTCCAGTCGTGCGGTAAATTAACTTTTCTCCATTTGGAGTCATTGTATAGCGAATTCCTGGCGGATGGATCATCACCCAGGAAAAATTTCCAGTCTTGGTTGAAGCTGGTTTTTACTCGGGATTCTCTATCGGTTGGTGTCTCCCCGACCGATAATTGTCTATCATGGTTGGTGCCTTGCGAAAAGATTTCTCCCCGCCTGTACGGGCAGGCATTCCGCTGCGCTCCGGTCGAAATGACGAATAATGGATTAGCATCACAATTTTGCGAGGCTAATAATCCCAGCAGGGATACCATAAAAACCTTATAAATGCCCGGTATTCTCATTTCTTAATTTTGAACAAAATTCACTTTACTTTTTCCTAAATCCTTCGAAGTAGCCACAGCAATGCCCCGCTGGTCTTGTTTGTTCACGGCACAATAAAAGTGGAAAACAATGCCTTTGTACTTAATGACGAACGATTTGTGCGCATATAACTCATCATATTTTTCCGATGATTCGATCAGGTTATTACCCGTCCAGTCAGTCCAGTTGACGAGATCTTTAGATACCGCAAAACGGTTAAAAGAACCTTTTCTGTCCTGCCAGAACGCACCGAAATAAAACATTACATAATTGCTTCCTATCTGCTGGATTACCGCATCACCAGTAATGCCAACCGGATGATGTACAACCGGATTTTTCAGGTAGCGTTGCCAATGCACCATATCGTCTGATACGGCCATGCCAATGCGTTCGTACCAACGTGTTTTTTTATTGTTTGCCAGCGAATCGCCAACAGCGTTGTAATACATCACAAAAGGATGGCCCGTTAACTTTTTCTGATCGGCAATCACCGTACTTTTAAATAGTTTATGTCGGTTTTCCCACCAACGTACATCGCTGTCGAGCGAACTTAAAACCGGTTGATCCAGTCGTTTCCACTCCTGCACAATCGAGGGATGTTGATTTATATAAGCCATGCCAATAGATAAAGGCTCTACCTCGTATCCACGTGCTTTGCCACCGAAATACGACATCCAGTATTTGCCATTAAAGCTGTTAGCCTGGTAACTACCTCCCCATTTGATATCTAAAAGTGCATTGTAGCCTGCTTTCTGGTTATCGTCCCATTTGCCTGAATCTTCGAACGACATTAACTTACCCTGATTTTTCCAGTGCAGTAAATCGCTGCTTTTTGCCATCCAGGTTTCGTAACCGCGACCGCTAAAAATCAGATAAGTCATGTACCAGTATTTGCCTTTTCTAAAAATGGTTGGACAATCCATTTTATGTTCTTTATCGTTCGGTACCATAACCAGTCCGTATTTGAAAGGCGTTTTCACTTCCTGGTAAATTTTTTCCATTTCGGCAGCAGATACCGGATTTTTAGCTTCTTGAGCAAATGCTGTAGCTGTTGTTAAAAGGCCTATCAGATATATCCAGATCGTTCTCATGCTACTTCACTTTAAATTTATAATAACCCGAACCGATCGCTACCTGGGTTCTGCCATTGGCTGTGCCCAGGTTTTGGAATTTAGTATTGTTAACCTCTGTAAGGCTTTGTTTAGCTGAAACCGGAATATACACCACAGCGGTGGTATTCACCGGAATATTTATGGCTATTTCGAAACCCTCAGTCGTTTTTTTCCAGTCGGTAGCAATTTTACCATAAGCCGATTGGTAACTCGTTGTTGCAGCAGTTAAATCGCCAACTATCTCAGGGTAAATTTTAATCCGGTTAAAGGCTACCGAGTTTTCATCCTGACGGATCCCGCCCACTCCACTGTAAAACCACTCCATTAAATGCCCCAGCATAAAATGATTATTGGAAACCGTAGGTAGTGCAGCCCAGCTTTCGGTTAAAGCGGTAGCACCTTTGGCTAATTGCATGCCATAGCCGGGTACATCGCTACGGCTATTCATGTCGAAAATCACATCCGAGCGTCCGGCATCTTCTAAAACGCGTAGTACATACCGATAGCCAATATCGCCTGCTGTTAATCCGTTGTTTTTATTTCTAATGTCTTTTACAAGATTATCGATAACTACCTGTTTATCTTTTCCTTCAACTAAACCCATATAAACAGCCATGGCATTGGCCGTTTGGCTACCCGAGCCGTATTGCCTGGTTTCTGGATTAAAGAATTTGGCATTAAATGCATCTCGTACTGAAATTGCAAGTTTGGCATATGCTAGCGCATCAGCTTTTTTACCCAATAGGGTGGCTATTTTTTCAAGGATTTTTAAATCATAATAATAAATAGCAGTGGCTGTAATGCCCATTGGTGTAAGCTGGGAAACGCCCGGTGGTTTTGGCCCAAGGTCATACCAATCCCCCAAGCCTTGCGATAAGATGTGGTTACTGGCTTTGGTGCCTAAATATTGGATGTAACGCTGCATGGTGGGATAATTATTGGCCAAAGCCTGTTTATCGCCATACCATTTGTACAAATCCCAGGGTACTAAAATACTGCTGCTTCCCCATTCAGGCGAATCGCGGAACATATCGCCTCCCCATTCAAATTTAACGTACTCAGGCGCAATTTCAGGAACGAGTCCGTTGGCTAGCTGCGAATTTTGCATGTCGACTGAGGCTTTTGCAAACAATGGTGCAGCAGCATAATTGTAATTTACCGAGCTGCCCATTAAATGCAATTGCTCTAACCAGCCGAGTTTTTCGCGGTGTGGGCAGTCGGTAAAAACACTAACCATATTACTTTTAATTCCCCAATCTATCAGTTTAAAGGTTTTGTTAAACAATTCGTTTGAAGAGGTGAATTCGCCAACAGTTGGAGCTGCATTGCGTACATGCAGGCCTTTTAAATCTTTGATAATGGCGTTGTTCAATGGGTTTTCTTTCCCGTCCGGAACGCCTCCTTTAACCTGCAGATAGCGGAAACCCGAGTAGAAAAAACGTGGCCGCCAGGTTTCGATGCCCTCACCATTTAAAATATAGGTAAAGTAAACAGGCCCACCCATGTTTTTCTGGGTAACAGTGCCATCTTCTTTTAATAATTCGGCTGGTGTAATGCGGATGGTGTCGCCTTTTTTGCCGCTCACCTGGAGTTCAATAATGCCCGATGCGTTTTGTTCGAGATCATAAACCCAGTCACCATTAGCAGATGGTGTAATCTGCTTTGCCGGAAAATGATCGAAAATTTTAACAGGCTCTTCTTTCTGGGCGTTTAGCTTCGGACCATTCACAACCAAAGGGGTTTTCCATTTGCTATCGTTGAAAGCTGCCTGGTTCCAGTTTTTTTGTGCTAAACCTGCGTTATAATCTTCGCCACCATAAATACTGGAAAAAGTAACTGGTGAAGGTGCCGTTTTCCAGCTTTCGTTGCTGATTACATTGGCCGAAGTACCATCTGTATATTCGATCAGTAAACGGCAGATCATTTTCGGGAAGCCATAAGCCACTTTTAATTTCCGGTACCTTTCTTTTACTGGTGGAATGTAGTAAAAGCCATTCCCAAGCATTACGCCAACAGCATTTGCGTCCTTTTTTAGTTGTTTGGTAATGTCGTAAGTTACATATAAAGCTTCGCGATCATATTTGGTCCAACCAGGTGCTAAGTAATCATCTCCTACTTTCTCGCCATTCAAACTCATCTCAAAATGGCCTAATCCGGAAATAAAGGCGGTAGCCTTTTTAATGCTTTTGGTTACTGCAAATTCCTTACGGAACATCGGCAGTATATTATTGCCGGTAAATTTGTCTTTTTTACCATCCGTAGGCAACGCGTTTACGTTCGAATCGGCCAGTTTCTCGTAAGCAATCCATTTTGCGCCCTTCCAGTCAGCCGCATTTAACAAGCCCATCTGGAAAAATGCGGGTTCACTCCAGGCAGATTGCTTGCCCTGGTTATCCCAAACTTTGATTTTCCAATAATACTTTTGCGCTGACTGGAGTTCTGCTCCTTTATATTTTATCTGGATCGATTGATTAGAAGTAATCTTTTTCGAATCCCATACTTCACCTTTATCTTGCTTAAGGGCGGTCAGACTTTTTGAAACTAAAATTTGATAAGCAGTTTGCATGATATTATGCTTATCCGAAACCATTTGCCAGCTAAAATGTGGTTGCGCAGCATCAATTCCCATTGGATTTGTGCGGTATTCGCAGCTTAAATGCGATATCTTAACCTCCTGAGCAAACAGCGGAAAAGTAAACAGGTAAAAAAAAGAAAAGATTACAAGTTTGTTCATTAGCCGTACAGATCGCTTTCGATGCTTGATTTAGGTTTATAGTTGGTTATCGTGCTCAATTTAGTTAGAAATAAATTCTTAGCCCATATAGCATAAGCTGTAGAATTTGCTTAACTTTAAATTTTACAAGTAATTCAAATATAAATCTTTTTTTTAAATATGAAAACATATATTCATGTAATAATTATATAATTTCATTCTGAATGAGAAATATGAATGCATTTTGTATGTTTGGAACTGTAAAAAATACGATACAACCAAATTAAACCTGTATGAAAGAAAATGAATCGAAGTATCAGGCGCCAGCTTTAGATAAAGGCCTTGATATTTTAGAGTATCTATCGGCGCAATCTATTCCCTTATCACAAACCGAAATTGCCATTGGTATTGAAAAAACACCGAATGAAATTTATAGGATGCTGATGAGTCTGGAAAGCCGTGGTTATATTTTACGCGATGAGGTTTCGGGGAAATACCGGTTATCGCTTAAACTTTTTTACCTTTCGCACCGCCACTCACCTATTGATGAGTTGAGAAAAGCGGCGCAGTTTCCGTTAGAAGAACTGGCCAATTCGGTGCGCCAATCCTGTCACCTCAGTATTTTGTATATGAACCAGGTAATGGTCATTATCCATGCAAAAAGTCCGGGGCCAATTGCCCTTTCTATTGAAGAAGGAAACCTGTTTCCGTTACCATTAACCGCATCGGGTAAAGTATTACTGGCTTATATGCCCGAAGCCGAGCGGAATACGGTATTAAAAAACAATGCTATTTTTAAAAAATACGCCAAACCACAGCAGGAAGATTTCTTAAACTCTTTGACCGAAATTCAGCAAACGGGCTCCTATTTCAAAAACAGTGATGCTGTTTCGGGTGTAACCGATATTTCGGTGCCCATTGGTATTGCCAACAACAATGGCATTATTGCCTGTTTAACCATTTCGATGTTGAACGCTTTAAATTCTGATCAGGCGATTGACAGCAAGGTAATTTTAGCCGAAGCCAACAAATGCGTTAAAAAGATTGAACAAAGAATTGGTGTTTAACTGAATTAGCCATGGGTTTAAACCCAATGCAAACAGAGGTGTAATTATATTGTGAAACTGTTTGATAATTGATTAAATGTATATATGTTTGTACATATAGATTATGAATAGTTAAGTGCTTCAATATGAGGTAGCAAAAACAGTATAAATTATAACCGATGAATAAAAATATTGCATTAGCCATGTTTATTGCACTGGCGACGCCCGGTGTATCTTTAGCCCAGGCGAAGGCTATTACACAAAAGGCACACCAAAATGTATCCCCTGCGGTCATGAATCAGGTTAAAACCATGGCCGAGGCGTTGATCAAGAAAGGTGTTACGGCCGGAGATGGCTATGGTGAAGTGTGGATCAGGGATTTGAATACCTTTATCGAATTAAGCTGTAAGGTTAACGATAAATCGCAGATCAGGAAACACCTGATAACCTTTTTTCAGTTTCAACAAGCAGATGGTGCTATCCTGGATGGATATATCCCCTCAAAACAGGCCGGATCTGAAGGTACATTTTACAAATCGGATTTAGTACCGGGATACCTCGGACATAAAAATACCGTGGAAACTGATCAGGAAACCTCCTTAATTCAAGCCATAGCGAAATACATCAATATTACGGGCGATAAATCCATTTTAAATGAGCAGGTAGCCGGCTTACCGGTTAAAAAGCAAATGGAAAGGGCTATGGATTTTCTGATGAAAGAAAGGTTTAATGAGAAGTATGGCTTAATCTGGGGAGCAACCACTGCCGATTGGGGCGATGTGCAACCTGAGCAAGGCTGGGGTGTTGTGATTGACGAGAATACCCACCGTGCCATTGATATTTACGATAACGCCATGTTTTTAATTGCCATAAACGATTTTATCCAGGTTGGAGATTTAAGTCCTGCGCAGATTACCAAATGGAAAGGCATTTATAAAAGCGTGCGTGAAAATATCAATAAATATTTGTGGGATGATAAAGCGCAAAAATACATTCCACACATTTATTTAAACGGCTCTCCTTTTCCGGCTTCTTTTGATGAATCGAAAGTTTACTATCATGGTGGTACAGCAGTGGCCATTGAAGCTGGCTTGTTAACCAAAAAACAGGTAAAGGAAGCTTATGAAAAGATGCAACAAAACGTAAAAGATGCCAATGCGGCAACTATCGGACTTACGCTCTACCCTGTTTATCCGGCCGGCTCTTTCCAAAATAAGGTAATGGGACCATATTCTTACCAAAATGGCGGCGATTGGACCTGGTTTGGCGGCAGAATGGTTACGCAGCTCATCAGGTATAATTTACTGGCTGAAGCTAAAGAGGCACTTGACCCGATGTTGGCACGCGTAATCAGCAACAATGGCTTTTATGAATGGTATACACCAGATAATAAACCCAAAGGATCATCGAGTTTCAGAGGTGAAGCTGGTGTATTGTGGACAGCAATAACGGAACTGGAGAAAAAGAAATAGCAGATTTATCTGTATAAAAACGAAAAAAGGGATAATGAACCGAATGTTTATTATCCCTTTTTCTATTCGTCATTGCGAGAAGGAACGACGAAGCAATCTTACAAGGTGATTGTAGCGATCGTATTAAGATTCCCATCCGATAGCTATCGGATCAAGTTGGGAATGACGGATCCCCAAAGAAGACCGACATCTCGATCCTATAGTAATCGTATTATTGCAGCATCTAAAACACCCCGTCCTTCGGATACCCCTCTAAAAGAGGGGAATTAAGATCTACGCATAAGTTTAATCAATACACATCTTTCGGCATCTTTCCCATTTGCACAACCAATTTTCCGCCGTTTTGAATGTCCTTCAGTTTCATAAAAGGAGCTCTTAAGGGCTTACCATTCAAAGAAAAGTACTGGACGTATTGGTTTTCGGTATTATTATTTAGGGTTACAATTTCGAAATCTTTACCACTGAAGTATTTTTTATTGCCTTTAATCCGGATAGTCTTAAAAATGGGTGCCGAGAGGCCGATTTCTGGTGAGGCATCGGTAAATCCCTTTACATCAAAAATCCCCATCGAAGCCATCACGTACCAGGCACCAAGCTGGCCCTGATCCTCATCCTGACCATATCCGTAACCATGGATGCCTTCAGTGCCGTAAAATTCATCCATAATTTTTCTGACCCACTTTTGCGTAAGTGATGGTTTTCCGGAGAAATTAAAAAGCCACGAAGTATGCAGATTGGGCTGATTGCCATGGTTATACAAACCTTCAAGTCCGGAAAAAGCATCTAAGGTTGTACCACCCCCAAATTTATTTTTTTCTGATACCGTAAAAATACTATCCAGCCTGTTGTTAAAATCAGTGTTACCAATAGCATCAATTAAAGCGTTTGGATTCTGTGGTACATAAAAGGTGTATTGCCAGGCATTTCCTTCCTGAAAACCTCTCCAGGCCTGTTTGGGATTAAAATTGGATATAAATTTACCTTGCTCGTCCTTTGGTCTGATGAATTTAGTAGCAGGGTCGAAAATGGTTTTCCAGGCGTTTGAAGGCGTAGTTAATTTCTGGTAATCGGCTGTTTTGTTTAAAAGTCTTGCCCATTGACCAACTGCATAGCTACTAAAGGCATATTCAAGGGTATGCGATGCCGAGAACTGCCAGCGCTCGCTGGCGCCACTTCCACTGTCTAGATGGTTTACATAACCATATTTTAAAAATCTATCCAAATCTGATTTACCCGCTCCAAACGGCCGGTTTTGAAATTCCAGTTCATTTTTAAGTGCAGCCTGATAAGC
This sequence comes from Pedobacter kyungheensis, assembly GCF_000812965.1. Lineage (GTDB taxonomy): Bacteria > Bacteroidota > Bacteroidia > Sphingobacteriales > Sphingobacteriaceae > Pedobacter > Pedobacter kyungheensis. Next base: position 102,507 of record NZ_JSYN01000023.1, on the reverse strand, counting down.
AGTTTTTACATCAAAATCGCGAATTCCGGAGGTATAGGCGGCTGCTATAGCCAAACTCACAAAATTGGTACCTACACCAGATACATAGCGGCTATTGGCAATCCCGTCAGCTAACCATCCGGAATCTTTATAAACCAATAACTGACTTTTAACCCAATCTGAATAATATTCGGGATAAGCTACAGCCCAAAGCTGGGTTAAATTCCAGAAAGCGCCCCAGATAGCGTCGGTATTGTAATGGTTGTGAAGCGGCACATGGTTTTTGTCAAGTGGAATCTGGCCAATTCCTCCATCGTTTTTAGGGTAAGCGCCGTTGACATCACTGGCCAACCCACGTCCTGATAAAGCATGGTATAAGCCAGTATAAAACTTGGTGAGATTTGCTTTATTATCAGATGTTACCCTGATTCTTCCCAAATAACTGCCCCAGGTATTTAGCGCCTGTGTTTTAGCCTGATCAAAGGAAAGATTTGCTGCTTCTTTATTCAGATTAAGCCTTGCGTTAGCTATCGAGGTATAAGAAAGTCCGGCTTTTATAGTAATGCTCTCCTTTTCATGCGTATTAAAAGTGAGGTATAAACCTGCCCCTTTGCCTGTAGTACTTTTGCTTCCTTCGGTAATCTGCGCTCCGGTAAATGTGCCAAATTTTGCAGGTCTTTTACTCGCTACGGCAGAGAAGTACATTTTTACATCTGCACCGGGCTGATATTTCTGTACATAAACCGGTTTTGTAATTACATAACCTTCAATTCTGCCATCTTTGGTCAGGTATACTTGAGCATCACTTACTTCGCCACTTTCTCCCTGCTGGTGCCCGATATCGAAAAGGATATTAGCCTGAGTTGATTTTGGAAAAGTATAGCGGTGAAAAGCCACCCTTTTAGTCGCAGTTAATTCAGCTTTAATGCCATAATCTTTCAGCAATACCGAATAATAACCAGGTGTGGCAACTTCATCTTTGTGGTCGAAAGTAGAACGGTAACCTGTCTCAGGATGCTCTAAACTTCCTGCCAGTGTTTGCAGCTTTCCGGTTGATGGCGCAAAAACAACTCCGCCAATCTGAAATTCGTGAAAATTAGCAAAACCTTCAATGGAGTTATGCCTTTCATCATAACCTACAGCTTCCCAGCCACTTTTATTGCCGTACGAACCATTGGTAGATGGCGCAGCTTTGGCCATTCCAAAAGGAACTGCCCCGGGCGTAAAATAAAACCAGCGACTGTGGGCCGTACCAATCCGCGGGTCGGCATAGGTTAATAGGTCGTGGTCTGATTGTGCACTTACCGGTTTGTAAAATAAGTTAAGCAATAATAAAGCAGTAAGCTTATATTTTAAATTCATAGGATTTTTATCTTTTAATGAAAAAACACGGGTTTATCTCCTTCTTGTTTCCACTCGCTCTCTATTTGCTCTAACGATTTTCCTTTGGTTTCGGGAAGCAATTTGTAAACTGCAATAAAGGCTATGGTACAGAAAAAGGCGAAGAACCAAAATGTACCTGCACTACCCAGTTCGTTTAATAAATTGGGGGTAATTTGCCCCACAATGGTATCGGCTACCCACATCACCATAATGCTGATGGCTAATGCTCTTCCACGAATAGCTCCGGGAAAGATCTCTGCTGCCACAACAAATTTTAAGGGGCCAATAGAGCATGCAAAAAATGCAAGGAAGGCCAAAACACATACCAACAGCCAAATGCTTGAGGTAGCATTAAAATAAAAACATACACCAGTTAAAATCAGCGAAATGGCTGCACCGGCCGTTCCGTAAAGATAAAGTGGTCTCCTTCCCCAGCTATCTACTTTCCAGATGGCGAACAGGGTAAAGAGTACATTCGCGAGCCCAAAAATTACCTGGCTGATGAGTGAATTACTTAAAGATATACCCGCATTTCCGAGTATTCTTGGACCATAATAGATAATGGCATTGATACCGCTAAACTGAGAAAATAAAGGCAATAAGATGCCGATTAACAAAGCTTTACGCATTGCTGGTGCGAATAATTCTTTATATGAACTTTTGGTGCCGTTGCTTTCTGATGCAAACTGTTTGGGGTCAATTTCAGTTTGCGCCTGTCCGTTAATTTTACTAATGATTAAAGTGCCGGCTGCGATATGGCCTTTTTGTATGAGCCATCTCGGACTTTCGGGTATCAGTAATAATCCAAATAAAAATAAAACTGCCGGTAGTACCCCCATTCCCAGCATACCGCGCCAAACTTCGTGATTAAAAAGCGTGCTTAAAGCTGAAGTATTTGTTGAACTTGTTGAGACACCACTTAGCAGGGCTGCGTTGCTGAGATAAGCAACCAAAATGCCCAGTGTAAGTGCAAACTGGTAATAGGTAACTAAACGCCCTCTGATGTGTGCAGGGGCGATTTCTGAAATATATAAAGGCACTACGTTTGAGGCGATACCGATACCAATACCTCCCAGGAGCCTGAAAGCAATAACGCCACTAAGGTTTGGAAATAATGCACAACCCAGGGCTGATGCAACAAAAAGAACAGCTGTTAAAATTAATGGCTTTTTCCGGCCGAATCGGTCGCTAAGTTCTCCTGAAAAGGCCACCCCGATGATGCAGCCTAACAATGCAGAAGATACAAACCATCCCTCTTGTGAGGCACTTAATGCAAACTGTTTTTGCACCAGCGGCAAAACTCCCGATATAACAGCCATATCAAAGCCGAATAAAAAGCCACCCAGCGATGCTACGAGCGTTATTAAAAATACACTGCTTCTTTTTTGCGCACTCATAATTTATATTTTGGTTAAAAATTTAAATGATTTGACAATGGATTGCAAATCATACCCGACTGCTGTTTTATAAATTTACAGCAGTCAGATTGTCTTTTACAAACGCTTTAATTACTTTGGCCCTGTTTGAGCCCTTATTAATCAGGGTATAACTTTCGGCCGCTGCCGGAACTACAAAAGTTTCTGCATAATGAAATTCCGTAATCTGACCATCTGTATTTTTTAGCTGAATGGTACTGCCTTCTACCAACATTAAGATATGACAGGTATTGTTGGTATTAACGGTAATTTCGCCATCAAATTCCATTCGCTGAATAGCATAAAAGTGTTCGCGGTGTGTAGGCAAATGGATTAATTCCCAATCAGCTCCTTTTTCTATTACCGATGGTTTCGAAATTAACTCCTCTTTAACCACCTCACCTTTCCTGCTAAAATCCAGGTTTTTAAAGGCATGTTCTATATTAATTGGTCGTGGTTGACCATCCAGACCTAAACGCACCCAATCGTACATTTTAAAGGTAAAAATATAAGGTGTTGCGCTGATTTCGAGCACAAGATTGTTGGCTCCGGCACTGTGTACAGTACGGTTTGGGATTAAAAAAAGATCATGCTTTTGGGCATCATGTACCTGCACAAACTGTTCGATATCTATTTCCTGCTTTAACTGCTGACTCTTAATTAAGGCCTGATTAAATTCAATTGGATTAATATCTTCCTGAAAACCCAAATACACTTTTGCATCGTCTTTACATTCCAAAATGTAGTAGGTTTCATCTTGCGTAATGTTTTCGCCAAATTCTTCACGGATATATTTTAATGAAGGATGGCATTGGATGGAAAGGTTTCCGCCATCCATGGTATCGAGAAAATCGAATCTGATTGGAAATTCGGTACCGAAAATGGAAGCATGTTTGCCCAATACCGATTGATTTTCGCTAAACATCAGAAAATCAAAAGTAACCTCTAACAGGTTTCCGCTGCTTTCGAAAATAATGCCATTCTCGGGAACAATCATTTCGAAAGACCAGGCATAATTTATCTCATCTTTATTCAATCCTTCAATATTTTCCTGCATCCAATGCCCACCCCAGGCACCAGCCTCAAACCATGGCCTAACCCGAAATACCGATTGGCTGATCTGTTTTAAACCTTTGTTCAGTTCATTGGCCTCGACCCACTTTATCGATGATTTGTGTTGCGCATCAGCAACTACACTTATGCGCTTTAAAATTTCTGCTTTATGGTTATTCAACACCGGCCAATCTACAAAATAAAACCGTTTGTACATTTCGAAGGCACTTGCTGTAGTGGCAGCGCCCAGGTTGGTAATGGAACCTGCACGCATGCGGTATTGAATTTCGTTCTTAGGAATATCGAGGTAAATGATTGGTGCATCCCAATTAAGCAAGGCTGCCCCTACGCCAATTACAATATTTACTTCGTATTCCGTATCGGGCTGGTTTGTGCTAAATCCGGTTTCAAAAAAATCATTAAGCTTTAGGTCTGTTTTTTTACCCCAAACACTTTTCGCTTCGCCTAAAAAAGGATTTACCAGTTCCATAACCGTTGCTGCTGTTTTCATTTGATCAGCTGTATGCAACCAGTTAACTTTTACCTGCTTTTTGGTAAATTCTGTTTGTAGCAGTCTTTCGATTTCAGACCAGAATACACCAACATAACCATCTATCAACACGGTTTTTTTTTCAATAATCCAGGCGGCCAATGTGGTAAAGCCATCAAATATTTTGCCCGCTCCTAAAGTGTGTACGGGATAAAGGTTGTAACCCTCTGGCGATGGGTTAAAATCGTGTATGTTTTCAGGCAAAATCTGCTCTCCACTTTGTCTCCATTGTGCTGCTACAGGTGTTTCCTGAGGATTATTTTTTACTTCCATAAATGGATAAATGTTTTATTAAATAACAAATGTATCTATGTATGTACATATATCCTAATTTTTTACTCAAATTCTTTTAACTGGATCGGATTACAGGCATTTGATCACCAAATTTGCCCTGACAGGCTGTATGGATACATACATAGTATTGTTGTTTGTATATGCTTTCTTTATCTTTGTGAGGCTGCATCAGAAAAGTTTGTTTGCTTAAAGCGCTGTAGTCTAAATAAAATGAAATTTTCAATCGACCATAAAAGTCCTGTGCCACTGCATATCCAGGCAGAAGAATTATTGCGGAACCTGATTAAACAGCCGGAATATGCCACTAAATTTTTGCCTAACGAGGTTGACATGGCTAAACAACTGGCTATATCGAGAACAACGTTGCGCCAGGCACTCAATAAATTGGTATATGAGGGCTTGCTGATCCGTAAAAAAGGTATTGGGACTAAAGTTGCTGAGGTTTGTGTGAGCTCGAAAGCCAGTAACTGGCTAAGTTTTTCGCAAGAAATGCAAGCCAGGGGCATTCCGATTAAAAATTTCGAGCTTCACATTAGCTGGGTATATGCTGATGAGAAACTGGCGCATTTCTTTGACATTGGTACCGATAAAAAGGTTTTAAAACTGGAGCGTTTAAGAGGGAAAGAAGAAGGCCCATTCGTTTATTTTATCTCTTATTTTCACCCCAGGATTGGCCTTACAGGCGATGAAGATTTTAAACGCCCTTTGTATGAAATTCTGGAGAAAGACCATTCGATAATTGCGAATCTATCGAAAGAAGAAATAAGCGCTAAGGCGGCCGATAAATTTATGGCTTCGAAACTGGATGTTGAAGTGGGAAGTCCGCTGCTTTTTAGAAAACGTTATGTTTTTGATCAGGCAGAGCGGCCAATTGAATACAATTTAGGCTACTACCATGCCGATAGTTTTGTATACACGGTAGAGAGCCGTCGCGATACCTAATTGAATAGCAAACCGGGAAAACCAAATATGATGTTCCCGGTTATAAATTCCTGTTAATTGTAGCTTACGGTGTAATCTTTACCTTTTTCGACGGTAATTTCATAGAAGCCCTTTCCTATTGATTTAATTTCAGCAGCTTTTGCTACAGGTTTAGATTTACTTTTAATCCTTAATTTCCCGGTTCCAACAGCCGAAGTGATCTTGATTTCCTTTTTATTCATGTACACGGATATATCGCCGTTGGCGGTTGGCACTTTGCCTTCCATCCAGGCTAAACCGCCTAAATTGGGCTCAATGGTATAGGTTTCGTAACCCGGCGAATCGGGGCTTACCCCCAGGTAATATTTGCCAAGCAGATAAATCGGGCTGGCTCCCCAGGCGTGGCAAAGGCTTTTTCCAAATGGCCGGCCATACATGGCCAGGTGTTCGGTACCTTTTTTATCGGGATTATATTCCTCCCAAAAAGAAGTAGCACCCAGCTTGAGCATACCTCCCCAATAGTTTTTCATCTCTTTTAATACATAGCTTTGCTCACCCATGGCGCAAAGTGCTTCCAGTTCATAAAAGCGCATGTAAGGTGTGGTAATTTTGTTAATGCTGTCGTTGAGCAATACATGTTCTTTTACAGCCAGTTTCTGTTCAGGTGTAAAGTAATCGAAGAAAATCCCAAACATATTGGCATAGCGGGTTACATTTTGTGTGGGCTGACCTGCTACCCTGCTGTGCACTAAGGCATGTTTGCTTTGATTCCAGTAAATATCGAATATTTTGGCTTTCAATGTTTTAGCCTGCTCCTCATATTTAGCAGCATTTTCGCTATCGTTGGTTAGTTTGGCACATAAAGCCATGGTTTCTAAACTACGTGCATATAACAATTGTTCAAAGCTCACTTCCCCGTCTTTACTCAGTTTATCGGCCCAATCTATAAAAATCCAGTCGCCAGGCATCCATTCCAGCAAGCCATTTTTGTTTTTACGGCCATCAATATAGGTCATGAGCGATTGCATGCGGGGATAAATGTCCTGCACAAATTTTTTGTCGCCCGTAAATTTGTAATAATCATAAATACCTAAAAACCAATAAAAAGAATAATCCATAATGGTATTGATGTGTGCCGTAACCGGATCTTTGCCGCGCTGGGCCAACAGCGTTCTTTTTACGGTTGGAGCATCAAAAAACGAATAATAATTCATGAGGTAACTTTGGTAGGCATCACCACTCCACACCCATCTGTCGCGTTTTATGCCATCGATAAAAAACTCACGGGTATTGAGGTGAAAAGTGTATTTGGCTACATCGTAAATCTTGTTCAACTCCGCATCTGATGATTTAAAACTTCCCCGCTCGCTAACCGGAGCATATTCGTAAAGCATTGATATAGAGTCGGCAGAAACGCCATTTTCAGGCTGAAAGTTAACATAGCGGAAAGCTTTGGAAAGTGGCATTACCGAGTCTGTTTTTTTGGTAAGATCAATCTTGAGATGATCCAGTGTTTCGCATTTATCGGTTGATAAAGCTTCTTCTTTCGATTCGCCATAATACAAACTCAATTTGCCTTTGCCCTTTAAGCCATGCACTTTAATAAAACCGAAGGTTTCTTTGCCAAAATCGGCTACGTAACCTGTGCCTGCTTTTTCTGTTTTAACAGTTGTATGTTTCACAACAGGCAATTTAAACGCAGAAGGCAGGCTGTAAGGATCGGTTAAACCCCAGGAGCCAGCAGAAACAAAGGTTGTTCCCGATTTATCGGAGGTTTTGCCGCTGGCATCAATCCATTCTTTATCCTCAAAAGTGGTTAACCAGCTTTCATCTGATACTACAGTTTTACCCTGTACAAAAATGGCTGGCACTGTAGCCTGGCTGTACACTTTCAGGCTTAGTTTATGCTTTCCGGCCTGGATCTGAATGGATTTCGGAAAGCCGGTTATAGCCTGGCCGTCAATTTTAACATTGTAAGTGCCTTCTACAAAGAGCTTAACTTCTTCTGGCTGACTGAGGGTAAACTCTTTATGGAAATCGACCAGCACATAATGGCTATCCATTTTCCAGAATACAGGAAAAAATGATCCACGTTCTGTTCTGCGGTTCTGCATCACATTGCTCATGTAGATATCAAAATCGCCGGGATACCAGATCCAGGATGCCTTTTGCGCAAAAGCGGGGATTACCATGGCTTGCAGCAGGGTAATCAGGAATATTTTTTTTAGGTTTTTCATGTTTTTTGTTACCGTCATCTCGACTGAAGCGCAGCGAAATGGAGAGATCTATTAAGCAGATTTCTCGACTCCGTTACACTACGCTCGAAATGACGAAATTTCTAATGTCCGTTAAAGAAAATATAAAGTGCAACCATTACAATAGCCAGTGCAGCCCAGGAAATCCAAACAGTCTTATCTGGTTTTTCAATATTGGCTTCATGTTCTTCGTTGATGGTGTAAATACTAGGTGTTCTGTCTAAAAGCGAAATCAATATGGCGATAAGCAATAAACCCCCAAAGATCAGGAAAGATAACATGAGGTAGTGCGGCCAAAAAGTATATTCGCTGGGTGGTAAAACCCATAAATAAATAATTCCGGTACTTAAACTCAGGATCGAACCAATGGATAGCGTAAAATTTACGGCTTTTCTAGTAGTCCGTTTCCAAAACACGGTTAACAGAAAAACCACTGAAAGTGGCGGCGCAATAAAACCCAATACCGATTGAAATACATCGAAGAGGTTTAGACCTTTGATGTTATCGATAGCCAACACTACAACTACTGCAAAAATACAACCGGCTATAACAGTTAAACGGCCAATATTGATAATCTGCTTATTGCTGGCCTGTGGATTGATTTTCTTGACGTAGACATCCATGGTAAACACGGTGCTTAACGAATTCAGCGATGAACCTATGGTGCCCACCAGAACCGCGATAAGTACAACGATTACCAAGCCATTCATGCCTGGTGGGAAAAGATTGGTTACCATGGTCATGTAAGCTTCGTTGGGGTCTTTCAGGTTGGGGAACAAGACATAGCAGAGTATCCCGGTAACAATAAAGAGCGGTAGCGAAAGGATTTTTAGCCAGCCAATAAAGCTCACGCCCAACTGCCCTTGTTTCAGATTTTTAGCACCCAAAACCGACTGAACCATCGACTGATCGGTACAGAAAAAGGCTACAGCAGCCACCGGATAACCTAAAAGGATGGCATACCAGGGATATTTGGGATCGCTGGCAGGTTGTATGAGGTTCCAGAAATGTCCTGGTGTTTTGCTGTAGAGTGCTGAGATCCCTCCAACCTTGTGCAGGCCCAGTAGAGTAAGCGAAAGCGAAACAGCAATCAATAAAATCATCTGGAAAATGTTGACTTTGGCAATAGCCTTTAAACCACCGAAAAAGGTAAATAAGCCCGCAAAAGCAACCAAAACGGTTACTGATTGCCACATGGGAATGCCTAAAATCTGACGGACTAAAAAACCGCCGGCAAATAAACCTAACGATAGCCAGGAGATTAAAATCTTCACCAATGCATACCAGGCTAATATATTCTGGGTAGAATCGCCGTAACGGTTTCCCATAAATTCGGGCATGGTGCTCACCTTTGCGGCCAGGTATTTTGGCGCGAAAACAATAGCCAGCAGGAACAGGAAAATAAAGGCATACCAATCGAAGTTTACGGCTACAATACCTGTGGTATAGCCGATACTGGCAAAAGCAAGCAGCATGGATGGGCCTACGTTAGTGCCCCACATGTTGAAGCCAATACTGGCCCAGCCTAAAGATTTATTGGCTAGAAATAAGGTTTCATCGCTGTTTTTCTTCTTCGGAAAACTAGCGCGGTACCCAATCACCATCAGGACGATGAGGTAGGCGATTACGATGATGTAATCTAAACTGGTTAAACGTTCTACAATGTTGTGCATTTGGTTAGTTTGGTTTTTATTTGTTTGCCACGGAAACACGGATTAACACGGAAACTTTTATTTCGGTTTAATACTTTTCCGATATTTAAGCATCTAACTAATTTGAATTCCGTGAGTTCTGTGTTTCCGTGGCCGATTTTTATAACACACATTTTTTAACTTTCGATGTGATACGAACTATTGCTTCTCAACTATCTGTGTCCATCCTTTTCATCTGTGGTTTAATATTTTATAATCCTATCGATTCCCGGCTAATGTTATAACTGCTTAATATTTCATCTACTTTTACCGGTAAACCTGTTTCAAGCGATTTATCCATAGCCTGCAAAAGGGCAATGGTTCCAATGCCTTCTTTTAAATCAGGGTAAGCCGTAAACTTGTTGTTAATGCTGTCGGCAAAATATTCAAGATAGTTTTGGTATTCGCCGGCATGGTGACTCTGGCCTTCGAAGCGGAAATAATGTTTCAAAGTGGCATCGCCCCAGGTAATGATTTTTTCTTCGCCCGTTTTGGTGGTTACTGCATAACGCAATTCATGGTAATCGGCCTGGCTAGCCCCTTCCGTTCCACGCAAAATACAGCTCATTCCACTATCGCGACTTGCGGGCTGGGTTGGTCCGGTGTAAGCACCACTTACCCTGGCAATTCTGCCATCTTTGGCCTTGAAGATAAAGTGCATGGTATCCTGGTTTTTTAAGCCAGCTTTTTGTCCATTGCTGCTGAGCATACCATAGCCCATTACTTCTTCAATATCGGGCATGTACCAGCGGATAAAATCGACCGGGTGACTTAAACCGCCATATAGCCATTTGAAAGATTGTTTTAGCGACCAGCCTTTTTCCAAAAACCAGCGATGATCGGCATGGTAGTGACTTTCGATGGTAATCAACTCGCCGATTAAGCCTTTATCGAAATCTTTTTTCTGGCGCATAGCCGGTTCAAAGAAACGGGAACTCTGCCCCACAAAAATTTTCTTTTTGGTCTTTTTGCTCAGCGCCAAAAGTTCGTTTGCCTGCGAGAGATCATCAATAAATGGTTTGGTACAAACCACGTGCTTATCGTGCTCCAAAGCCAGTTTAATGTGCTCAAAATGCAAATGATCAGGCGTGTAAATCGCAATCATATCAATTTTATCGCTCTTGAGCATATCGTTGTAATCGGTAGTCCAGTTCTGGAAATCGAACTCCAAAGCGCGTTCTTCGCAAAGTTTTTTATTGGCGTCGCAAATTTGAATTAATTTGAACTTTTTGCTTGCCAGTGAGGCCGAAATGGTGCTTCTACCCTCGCCTAATCCTAGTATTCCTAATCTTAACATATTTTAATAAGTATTGTTTATTTCCTCCCTCTGCCCCCTCCAAAGGGGGACAGTTAGTCGATCGGTTTAAAGAAAACCCAAACTTCGCCGGGTTTTGTGCCTTCAATTCCTTCCTGGTATTTTTTCATTAATGCATTCCATTCGTCTACCCTGGGGTTATTTTCCGTTGTTTTCGGGTTCAGTTTATCTAAATTTTCGCCTTTGGGTATGCTGATAATCAGCATCAGCTGGCGGCCTTTTTTAAAAATAACCAGCCGTTGAAAATCAGCATTACAAAAGCCTTTTGATATTTCGGGCCATTTTTCAAACTGCGTTTTGTGGTATGCGAGGTATTCTTTTTGCAGTTTTTCATCTTTCACCAGGTTGGCAGATAGTATAATATTTTCCCATTCTTTTACTGGTTCGGTTCCACACTGTTTTTTCCTGTCGAAATCGTAAAACATATCATCATACAGCTTAATCTCGCTGGCTTTGAGCCTTTTTAGGGTTTGCTGCAAGCTCTCTGTTTTTAAGGTCGAGGTGTAAATGACCAGGCGGTTTTCCCAATGGTAAATTGATGAACACAGCAGGTTGTTTTCACGGGCGAATGCGGTTAATGCCTTTTCGCCTGGTACTTCACCATTTTTGAAAATGAGCTCAAAAACCACAGGTTTATCTACCGCCTTATTAATTTTCCTGGTGTCAGAAACTGGTGATTTATCTTTTAGCAGATATTGATATTGCGCTTCCAGACCAGCGTTTTCTTTGATTTTTTCGGCAACTCCAGGTCCGTTATTTTCCCATAAATTATCTGGGCCATTGGCATTTTGCAGGTATTTTTCACTGGGCGTCCAGTTATTTTTGATGGTGAAATACGAAGATCCTTCGTCGGTGTAGAGGTAAAACCAATGATCGGGCAAATGCGCATATTTGGCTGTGAAAATACTGTCGACAACATTTTCGGTAATGAATGAGCCTGGTTGAGCAGATAAGGTATAAATGCCGGCCACATCGTACATGTGCTTGCCATAATGATGAATTTTGTTGGCGCTGATGGTATTGTCCTTCATTGCATTTTTTGTTTTTGTCCAGCCCCAGCCCATGCTAATCCCCGAATAAGAAACATCACTGATTTCGTTATGCAGGATTTTCAATCCACGTACGTAACCGGCACCAATGCCTACAGCACCCCAATCCTCGTTGGTGACGTCGGTAATGAGGTTATTTTCAATCCGGTTATCCGAAGAAATCTCACGTTCATCACTTGGCTGGTAAGGTAAATGTACCTCGGTGGCTTCGTCAGAAAAAGTGCCAATTAGTATCCCAGATCCGCCGATATCTTTAAACAGGTTCCCTTTTATGTTATTGTTGGTGGTTCCTTTTTGGTAATCGAGTCCGGTTGAAGCGTGGTGTTCGAACCGGCACGCCTCAAAATCGATATGATTGGCATAATTGATTTGTACGGCCGAAGCCGGACGCCCCACCCAGGCCTGGTTTTCTAGTGTGGGTTTATCGTTAGTACCTGGTTGGTCTAATTTATAAGCATCAAGCATATACATACCCGCCTGGTGCGGCACATGGCCCTGTTTGGAAGGTAATAACCAAGATGCATGCTGAAAAGATATCCCCTGGAAAGAAATATAAGCTATCGGATGATCAATGGTTCCTTCAACTTTAACTAAGGTTTCTAAAGCAGGTGCAACCACATCTGCCTGAAGCATATTCTGCTTTGTTTTAGGCCAGTAATAAACTTTACGGTGCTGTAAATCCTCGAACCACTCGCCCGGTTCATCTAAGAACTGAATGGCATTGGTTAAATAATAAGCCGAGTTTCCGGTTTTATCCGAAATCCACGGCGCTGGCCATGGGTGTTCTGATTGTATGCGGCTTTCTGGCTGCAAAAAGGAAAGTTCGGCAGTGTTGTGCTCGGTTTTTATCGATTTTACCCGCAAATTGGCAATGGCCCACCACTGGTGGATTACCATTTCTATACCTTTAGCCCCATTGAGGTTGATATTTTTGTTTAAAGGGATTTTGCAGGTTTGCGATTGGGCATCCCAGGATAAAATGCGGTTCATGGCATCGCCATTTGCATCTTTTGCCCTAATAGCCTTAATACCATTCACCCAAAGCTGTCTGAACAGTAGTGTATTATCGGCAAACATGGGTGCATCGGCCACCCAAACTTTACCTATGGCATTTTTAGGTAAGCCTGCAACCGGGCTAGTTAATTTTTTCCAGCCTTTAATTTTTACGCCACCACTAAAAATAACTTTAGCACCTGGACCCGCCACAATCTGTGTTGGACTTTCTTTGGTGCCCGAATCTTCGGGGCGGAGTACAATAGCTTCATCCAGAGCGTAATAACCATTTTCGATAATGATATGAATCCCACCTTTAACTGAACTGTCGTTTAACCTGCGCAACTCCCTTGCCTTCCTGATGGCAAAATGCAAGGAGGCCAATGGTTTTTCCTTTGTGCCGTTATTGCGATCGGAGCCCAATTTGGAGACATAAATATCCGCCGCGAATAATTGTGCGCACATTAAATTTAAAATCAGCAAAATGGTTAGGTAGGTTCTCATAAACAAGGGTTATCCGGCTTGGAAAATAGATTTCAGGTATTTGGTATTGGCTGTAAAGTTGTACTTCACATTGGTAGGTTGTTTGGCATCGCGACTGCGTTCTATAACCAGCCAGCCACTCCAGCCCATTTCATCTAAAGTTTGTTTTACCTTTTTGAGGTCAATTTTTGGGTCATTTTCGAGCCATACACCATCTTCGTTGGTCGCATGAATTTGAACGATGTTTTTTCGCCCCAGTATTTTTAGTTCCTGATGTAAATCGCGACCATTTTTAATTGCATTCGAAAAGTTGAAATAGCTTTTGATGTGCTTACAATTGATTTCTTTCAGCAACTGTAGTTCACCTTTTGCATCGAGTGAAGTTTCAATACCGATAACCACCCCTGCTTTAGCAGCCATTTTACCTGCAATTTTTAAGCGTTCAACAATCGGCGCCCTTAATTCGGGATTTTTAACTAAATCGCCTTGTATGCCAAGCGGCAAAAAGACAACCTTGATTTGCATGGCTTTGGCAGTATCTAAACAATCCTGCACCATTTTTTGATAGGTCGGGCGTTTGGCAAAAGACTGGGCATAAAAGCCGGTCATGGCCAGGGCACAAAATTCGAGGTTAAGTGCTTTTGCTTTTTCAAGGTATTGTTGCCTGATGGCCGGATCAGCCAGTTTATTATCAAAGGTTTCCCGGTCGCCCAGCCCGCCCATATCAATTTCCAATCCATCGGCACCAATTTCACTGGTCAGCTCTAAAGCGCTTAATTTCTGGCGTTTGAGGATCATTAAATCAATTACGGCCACTTTGTATCTGCGCTTTGGGGTTGCAGCCAGCAAAACATTGGGCAACATTAAGCTCCCACCAATTAAGGCAAGATGTTGGATAAAAGTTCTTCTGTTCTGGTGTTGCATCATTTAATTCTGGCTTTGTGGAAACAATTTTTGCAGGTTTTCAAAACCCATTACAGCATTTTTAGGCAGTTTTTCACCTTTATCGCCAAAAACATACATAGCATTTTCTTTTTCGATGGTTACCTTGCTTTCATCGTACTTTCCGGCTTTGTCTTTAACGGCATTGCCATTGATTTTGAAATATTTAATCAGGAAATCGTAAAGTGCAATACGCTTATTCGGGCTGAAATCATGTTTTTCGTCTGGTAAATGCACATTTTCTACTTTATCCTTTACGCCATAGTAACCATACATTTTTTGCAGGTAAGGAAAATCATGTTCAGGAGTATGTGCAGTCCAGTCGCTACCATCTGATACGAGCAGTTGTGGTCGTGGAGCAGCCATTGCCGCAAGTTCAACATTATCTGTTCCACCCCCACATTGGTGAATGGGCATCCCGCTTTCGCACGGACAGCCGCCATAAAAGTAGGATGACATGGCCACCACAGGCGCACTGAGTTTAATGCGGTTATCTATTGCAGTCATTAAAATACAATGGCTGCCAGCGCCCGAACCACCGCTAATGGCCACCCGGTTGGTATCGGTTTCTTTTAGTGACGTGAAATAGTCTAAAATGCGGATCCCACCTAGTGTTTGCACGGTTTGTGATAAACTTTTTCTATGGTCTTCGTACTTGAACTGCAGCATCGATTCGCCCCAGGCAAAAAGGTCGTAGCTAAAGGCCATAGCCCCCATACGCGCCAGCATGGCACAGCGAATCTGGCAATCCGGACGGTAACGTTGTTTTTCCCAATGTCCATCAGGACTTAAGATAACCGGTATTTTTCCTTTGATATTTAATGGTTTATAAAGTGATCCGTTGATCCAAACGCCGGGCAAAATCTCTAAAGCTATATTTTCTACTGAATAGCCATCAAAAATCCGCTTTGCGGTAATAATGGGCTTTGAATTGGGTTTGGCCGGTAAAGGAGATAATTGCAAAGCCTCAAAAAGCTGAGGTTTAATCAATGCTTTCCGTTTTTCCCAGCTGGCCCGATCACTGTATTTGGAAGCTAAACTATCCAGATAAGCCCAGCCATCCTGTACTTCCCAGCGGTAATATTCATATTCTTTGAGCTTGTAAACGCCAGCTTTCTCTTTGTTCACCTTCATATCCAATGGGGTAAGCACATTGGTTAAGGTTTCATCTACATCTGCCCGAAAACGCCAGTTGGCATAGTTTACCCATTTATCTTTTATCTGGGGCTCGGCATATTTGATTTTTACGTGGTAACGGTTTTCAATATCCTTAAGCACCTCTAATAAAGGCTTTTTGTATGCGTGATCTGAATTTTGAGTTTGGGCAAAAGTGGTAAATGAGAGAATAGACAGCAATAAGATAATAACATTTCTTTGATAACCACTCAGTCGATCGTCATTTTGACTGAAGCCAGCCGGCTTTTCGCCAGGTGCGAAATGGAGAAATCTACTTATACAGATTTCTCGACTGCGTTGCACTCCGCTCGAAAGGACGTATTTAAATAAATTTATCATTTTAACCCTCCTCGTTTTTAGTTTCAGTAATTACCGGTGCAGTATATCCCTTTAGCTTTGGCCAAATACCATTTTCGATTTTCTTCAACTTTAATTTTGAGGGATCTACTACTACGTGTTTGATTTTCTCCCTCCGCCAGGTATAAATGAAATGCAGCATGCCATCAGCCGTTTGGATTACAGCGGGATATGAATACTGGCTTATGGGCGAATCTTCTAAAATCAGTGCAGCATACCAGGTTTTACCATCTTTAGAAACCGAAACATTTAAAGGTGTGCGCGCACCTTTGGCCAAATCGCCCGGAGGCAATACGTGGTTATAAACCAATACCTGCCTACCATCTTTCAGCGTAACCGCATCCGTACCCGAGTTGTTGTTGGGCAAAGTGGTTTTGGTAAGCGGTGACCAGGTTTCGCCATTATCTGTAGACCATGATTCGGCAATTGCGCGGTTTGCGGTACGCGCTAAAATCTGGAGTTTACCTTTTCCATACTGTAAAATACTGGGTTGGATGGCTTTAATGCCATTTTCCTGTAATGGTCCTACTGTGCGCCAGGTTTTGCCATTATCTTTGGTTACCTCGAAATGTACTTTCCAGCCATCGCCTTCGCGGCTGGATGGGGCGAAGAGATTTCCGTTGCTCAATAAAACAGGCTTATTTTTAACAGGACCGATATTGCCATTTGGCAGTTTTGTAGCATCCGACCAGGTTTTACCACCATCTTTTGAGCTGCGCATCATGCCGCACCATTCAGATGGTTTAGGTCCGATTTTATAGAACAACAATAAATCGCCACCCGGCACCTGGTACAAAACAGGGTTCCAGGTTGGTAACCGTTTACCATCGGCCAAAATACCACTGGCAACGGAAACCGGTGCAAGCCATTTTCCATCAATAAAACGGCTGATGTAAATCTCTACATCGGGATTTCTTTCTTTGGTGCCTCCAAAAAACGAGGCCACTAAGCCTGTCGGTGTTTCGGCAATGGTAGCTGAGTGGCAGGATGGAAACGGAGCCTTAGCGTATAAAAACTCCTGTTTCACTATTCCGGTTTGCCATTTTTCTACCTGGGCGTTGGCAGTAAGCGCGAAAGCTACTGCGGCTATGGTTAAAATTCTTTTAAATATCATATTTATTAGTTTTCGTCATTGCGAGACTGATTTTTCATCAGGCGAAGCAATCTTTTTTGCTAGATAGATTGCTTCGTCGTACCTCCTCGCAATGACGGTACATCTATTACTGTTTTGCTTTTGCTGCTTTTTCTTCTTTAATTTTCTTCGTGTAAGCGCTGTAAAGTGCTCTCCAGCTCCTGCCATTGTTGTTAAGCAATTGCTCTGATTTGGTTTTGTAAATCTCGAAAATGGCCGAAATTTGTTTCATGTTTTTATAATCTACGGCCTGCTCTCTTGCCTGTTTTAAGAAAGCGAGTATTTTAGCCTCTTCATCAGCCGTTAAATCGGGAACAATGGCCTTATAACCTTTCATCGTAAAAGCTACCTTGCCAATGGTGTATTTATCGAGAATTGTTTCTACCTGATCAGCTGATAAATATTGGTTTAAGCCATCCATCAATGCTTTGTGCACAGTTGCAGGCATGGCCGAATCGGCAATGATCTGTTTATCGAGATCACTTAGTTTATTTCCAGTTACCGGATTTATCCCATCAGGAACTGTTGATGAAGGGTGATCGTTATGCCAATCCTTAACCGTTGTTAAGTGAAGGGCAATGATGTTTTCGACCGATGTTCTTTTGCCTGCATCAGTTAAATTTAAAGCTGAAACCCATTCTTTGGCTTTGGTTAAAATATCTTCAGGTACAACAATGTCTTTGGTTTGACTGAAAACGTTTACTGAAGTGATCAGTAAGCTTAACAGCATAGATAATCTTAAAATCTTTCTCATAATCTATATTTAGTTTACCCGTCATTGCGAGACTGATTTTTCATCAGGCGAAGCAATCTATTTTGCTGGAAAGATTGCTTCGTCGTGCCTCCTCGCAATGACGATTTGTTCTTGCGCCATGGTTTGTGTCCACACAAACCATGATTTATTTTGTCGTTTAACGTTCTACCACAAACTCATAATCGCCTGAGCCCACCTCATAAATGGCTCTGTCTTTTTCTAATTTTATAAATTTTAAATCCTTTATTGAACCTAAATTTTCTGTAACTGCTTGCTTATTTTTTGCCGGAATATAAAGTGTAGCGCTGGTATTGGCCGGGATACTTACTTTCCAGGTGAACTTATCTGTGTTTTTGGTATAGTCGCTTTTAATTAATCCATAACTTGATTGATAACTCGCATTTACATGGTCTAATCCAGTGACTATTTCTGGCTTCATGCTAATTTTTTTAAAAGCCGGACTTTCGGTCTTAATACCAGCCAGGTTTTCATAATACCAGATCAGTAAATCGCCCAGCATCATCACGTGGTTTTGCGAATTCATTTTCGGATCAGCGGTATTGCCATTCCAGAGTTCCCAAATGGTGGTTGCACCGTTATCGATCATATAACCCCAGCTGGGGTAAGTTTTTTGTGTAGCGATGGTATAAGCCAAATCAGGTCTGCCGTAATCGTTCAAACAGCGCATTAACCATTGCACCCCAACCAAACCATTGCTTAAATGCCCTTTATTGGTTACTTCAACCGTATACACTATATTTTTGAAAACCTGATCGATATGTTTTTCAGGAACCATTCCGAAATAGAGCGGAATGATGTTGTCTGTTAAATTATTATTGCCATAAAAGCCTTTTTCGTTGTAGAATTTCTGGTTAAATGCAGCTTTTATTTTCTCGCCGTGGGCCTCATAATCTTTGTAATCACCCTCATTCCCACTTATCTTGCTAAACTGCATCATCACTTGCGTAAAATGATAGTAGTAAGCAGTCGAAATTAGTTCGGAAGGATACTTTTTATCAGCACTTTTGCCCCTGCCTGCTTCGATCGTTGCCGGTGGCAGGCACCAATCGCCATAACTGTCTTTGGTGAGGATGCCATCCTTCATGTAACGGTCCTGCATATAACGCAACCATTTTTTGATGGCCGGATAATTTTCAGTCACGGCACCCACATCGCCCGTTTGCTTGTAAAGCATTTCGGTAATGAGCACAATAGAGCCCGGCCAGCTCATATTATCACTGTAATAGCGCCAAAATGCAGGGGCAACATCGGGGATGGCACCATCTTCTTTCTGTGCATTCCTGATATCCTGTAGCCACTTAGCATAAAAACGACCATTATCGAAAAGGAAATTTTCGCCATGCGCAACAGCACCTCTATCGCCTAACCAGGGCATACGCTCGTTGCGTTGCGGGCAATCAATCGGGATACCTTTGTAATTTCCGGCGATACCCCACCAGGCATTTTTAAAGATCTGGTTGATTAATGCATTTGACGTTTCGAAAGTGCCTACAGTATTCATTTTATCGTAGATCATTTTTCCAACAAAGTCGCTGAGGTTTGGCGTGTAATTAAGGCCAGATAGCTCTACATATCTAAAGCCGCGATAGGCAAAAGTGGGCTCCCATAATTCTGGTTCGCTTCCTTTAAAAGTGTATAAATCAGTGCATTTGGCATTGCGCAGGTTTGCCGTAAATAACTCGCCATTTTCCTGCAGGGATTCGGCAAAACGCATTTTCAATTGTTTGCCCTTTTGGCCTTTAACTTTAATTTGTAACCAGCCAACCATGTTTTGACCCATATCGAGAATAAATCTGCCGCCAGAGATTGCTTTAACAGCAACCGGTTTGAGCGTATTCATCACCCGCATGTTTTCGTTCATCTGCGCTTCGATGGTTCCCGAAGGTTCCTGTACAAATTCTGCTTTCAGCCATTTGCTGTCGTCGAAACCTGCTTTATTCCAACCGGCAGCTTCTTTTGTGGCATCATATTCTTCGCCATCGTATTCGTTATTTGCACGGATGGGACCATCGGCGGTGCCTTTCCAGCTATCATCCGTATCGATATTGACTGTGCTGTCATCGCTATAAACAATATGGATGTTCAGCAGCATTTTAGGAAAACCAAAAGTTTTGATTTTATAGGGTTTTTCATTTTGCCGCATGGCGAAGAAACGACCATTTCCTAAAATGGCACCGACTGCATTTTTCCCTTCCTGCAAATAAGTGGTCACATCGTAGGTATTGTATTTCACGTTTTTATTGTAATCTGTTGGTGAAGGAGTGAGTACCTCCTCACCTACTTTTTTGCCATTCAGATAAAGTTGGTACAAACCCAGACCAATAATCGAAGCTGTGGCGGATTTTATTTTTTTGGTGTTTTGAAATTCCTTTCTGAAATAGCGTGCCGATAAACGGGAGTCGGTTTTGGTGTTATCCCATGGAAAGGCCCGATCGAAACCAATCCAACCTTTTGGCCAGTCTTTGTAGTTGAGCAAGCCCATGGTCCACGAATTAGTGGCGGACCATTCGCTTTCACCTGCAGTTGTCCAAACTTTAACTTTCCAGTAGGCTTTCATACGACTGGTTAATTTTTTTCCTTTGTATGCAACATGAATAGATTCATCACTGCTTACTTTTCCTGAATTCCAGAGATCTCCTTCATTTTGAGCCAGTTTTTCAGCGGTTGAGGCCACTAAAATTTGGTAAGCTGTCTGCATCACATTTCTTTCTTTTGAAGTGATTTGCCATGCCAAACGTGGTTTTAAAACATCAATGCCTAACGGATTTTCAAGCATTTCGCAAGTTAAACTTCGCAACGATACCTGTGCCATCCCTTTTGAAAAGGATAGGAAGCAAATGCTGATAATCGTTATATAAATTTTAATGTTCATTTAAGCTTTAATGTTTCTCCCGCCGATTTCACAAATTTCGCAGATAAAAATTCTCCTATCTGCGTTCATCAACGCTATCTGCGGGCTATTTTTTCTTGTTTTTCTAATTAGATTGCTTCGTCGTACCTCCTCGCAATGACGTGTTTGGATTAGAAAAATCAAAATACAAAGTCATATCCAACGCTCTCGCGGGTTCTTTTTCAAAATCGTAAAACACATGTTTCATGCCCATCGGGCCAGTGGTTTCTGGTTTTTGTGTTTTGGTACCAATGGCCGAAATTCCATTCATAAAAGAAATATCGCCATTCGGGAAAGTCGGACTCATGTTATCGTATTCTGTGTCTTTCGATTTCTTCGGGGTAAACAGCCTTAAAAAAACATCTTCCCGATCGGTTACTACCCTGAAATTTTGTGTCTTCCCAATAAAATCGCACCAGTACATATTGGCATAATAGCCTTTAAATTCAGGGTATTGCCACGGTGGTTCTCCGGTTGCCGAATCATTGTAATCTTTTTTCCATACGCCTAGTTGGGTGCCTTTCATGCGGTTTTTCCAAACACGGTATGGTCCGTTACCCTTGTAAGTTACCCCTTTCATTTCTGTTTCGGGATAAGAAAAATTTAAGCCAACGAAAGTGGTAAAATATGCCGAAGGGAAATATTTTACCTGCATTTTTAACCATCCTGAAGGATAAATAGTCCATTCCAGGGTGTTGTAACTATCTTTTCTGTCGAAGGTTGAAGCGATGACCAGGTTTTGACCATCCATTCTGGTCGTGAAATTTTTAAAGTTATTTACACCTTCCTGTAAAACCGGTCCGTTGTTAAATGGGATAATTCCTTTGGTATTCTCGACCTTTTGTAGCAGACCGTTTGTTTTATCGAAGGTTAACTGAATGCCATTAGTCGAAACTTCAAAAACCGTAGCCGATTGTTTGAGGTTCACTTTTGATGATCCGGTGGTTACAACCAGTTTAGCAGCATCATCTTTTGGTAGGCTGATCGGGAAACTCCAGGTAAATAATTCCTTGCCATAAACATCCTTAGTGGTTAGATACAGTGCATCGAAATTTTTCCAGTCTGCCGGAAGTTTGATTTGTAATTTTCCTTTCTCCAAAGGTTTAATATCAGGTGCATCTGCTTTGCCGGCTTTGAAATCTGTTTCGGAACCGTCGGTTTTCAATTTTTTTAACTTCCATTCAAAACTGCATTGGTTCAGGTTGGTAAAGGCATACCTGTTCTCGAGACGGAAAGTACCATCAAATGCAGCGGTGATTTCTCTTTTTTCGATAAATACCGGACTCCAAACTTCTTTAATGGTATAAAAACTACCTTCTTTTTCGTGGTATGGCCCTACAATCCCATCGGGACCATGGTTGCCATCAGTATCCAAAATGCCATTTTTATCGGTGCGTACCACAGCCTGATCTGCAAAATCCCAAAGAAAGCCACCAGCAGAAAGCGGGTTGTTCCACATTTGGTTCCAGTAATCTTCTATCCCAGCGCCATGGCCACCATCCCACATGCCATGCAGGAATTCTGTAGGCATTAATATGTTGTGCCCATGATCATAATTGCCGATACCGTAATTATACTCACGGTAATGCGTGGTTTCAAAGCCACCGAAAACCTCCCATGGATGGATTAACGGGCGTTTCTGTAGATCGTTTTCAGGGAAAAGGTGATCGAGTTCCCGGTTGTGTCCACCTTCGTTTCCATTGGCCCAAAATATAATGGATGGATGATTTTCATCTGCGGCCATCATTTCTTTAAATAATTTGGTGCCGGTGGCTGTGTTGTAGGTACCGTGCCATCCGGCCAGTTCGTCCATTACAAAGAGGCCAAGCGAATCGCAAACGTCGAGGAAATGACCGTCGGGCGGGTAATGCGACATGCGAACGGCATTCATGTTCATCTCTTTCATTAGCTGCACATCGGCAATACTGATTTTTTTACTGGTGGTACGGCCAGATGAAGGATAAAACGAATGCCGGTTTACCCCTTTAAATTTCATTTTTACGCCGTTAACATATACGCCATCGCGCTCACGGACTTCAACCGTTCTGAAACCTATTTTTTTGGTAAGGGTATGGAGCATTTTTCCATTCTTACTGAGCATAAAAGTAGCGGTGTATAAATTGGGGAATTCTGACGACCAAAGCGCCGGATTTTTAAAAGCTTGAGTTATGCTTGTTGTGCTACCGGTAATTTTAAAAGAAGCACTGCTGCCAAATTTATTTCCTTTGGCATCTGTTAACTGAACAGCAATTTTATCAGCATCGCCTGTAGTGAAAAGATTAGCCGTCAATGTTCCGTTAGCACGTGCATCGATTTGTATCCGTTCAATATGGCTTTGGGGTAAAACCTCAAGGTAAACCGGACGGAAAATACCGCCAAAAATCCAAAAATCTGCTTTGCGTTCGGCATTGTTAACCGATTCATTGGCAGAATGTTTAGCTACTTTTACTTCAAGTAAATTATCGCTACCCAGCTTAAGGAGTTTGGTGATGTCATATTTAAACACATAAAATGATCCCTGATGAATTTCTCCGGCCAGCTGGCCATTGATTTTAACCTCAGTATCGGTCATGGAGCCTTCAAAAACGATATTAATCTGTTTGTTTTTCCAACCAGCAGGAACATTGAATTTATACTTATAAAGTCCTTGTTCCTTGCCTTTATTTTCTTCTTTATTGAAACCGTAATTGTATTTTCCAAAACCTTGTAGCTCCCAGTTTGAAGGAACGGGAATAGTTGTCCATTTGCCCGAATTCATGCCTTCGGTACAAAAGAATTCCCAGTTTACGGTATGATCGTTCCCCGTACCCGATAGATATAATTTCTCTGTTTGTTGTGCCTTAGCCAGGCAAAACAGTAAAATAAAGCAAAGAAATAGTGATGATCGTTTTAACATTAATTGATTTTAAATTGCTGGGTTAGTGGATTATCAGTTCGAAAAGGTAAAGCGGGCAAGCCGTTGCTGTAAAAATTCCCCGAAGGGTTTTCTGCCCAGTTGTAACGTACCGCCTTAGGTTGCACCACTTCTTTGGCCGATACCCACACTTTGCCGGCTTTAATTTCTGCATTGGCGGCTACAAATTTCCCGTCAGCTCCAGCCAAGGTAAAGCCGCTAACAGGACCTGAAGCTTTTGCGTTTAAATGTTCGAAATCGAGTATGGCCTGGTTCGCTTTAAAAGTGACTGTTTGATAAATTGGACCTGAAAAATCTATTTTTTGGTGATAGGTTTTGGCTAAAGCCCAAAGTGCCAGGCGTCTGCCTACCTCCCATTTATAGGTTGGGTGTAAGTCACTACCATTATCGTTTAAATCGGATGTTGAAATCATTCCCGTATTCGGCAAACGTGAAATCTGTTCCTGTGCTTCCCAGAAAGCAGGTTCAGTTTCAGTAGTTGGTACTACTTTATCGCTTTTTTGTTTGCTGTAATCGAAAGGCGCAATCTGCACATAATAAAAAGGCAAATTACTTTCGCCCCAGGCTTTGCGCCAAAGGCTAATCAGTGTTTTCATTTTATAAGCATAGCTGATGTTTTCGTTTAAAAAGCAATTGGTTTCGCCCTGGTACCATAAGAAACCGTTGATTTTAAATTTGGTAAGTGGCTCAATCATAGGTGTATAAAATTTACCCGGATCGTTGCCTACTTTTTTGTCTTTAAAATAGGCTTCAGCAGCAAATGCCTTTTCCGAAATCCAGGGTTCGATGGCACTGCCGGGCACTGCAGAAGAAATTACCCCTACCGGAACACCCAGTTTTTGCTGCAACTCTTTGGCAAAGAAATAACCTACAGCCGAAAAGGCACGCAAGGCAGAATCTTCGGCTACACTCCAGCTTTTATGAATGGAATCGGGTTTGATTAAAGTTTTTCTGTTTACCAGGAAAATCCTGATCTGCTTGTTTTTGGCCTGTGCTACTTCATCAGCAGGAAAGCCCAGTTTTTCATTTTTCGGCTTCGGGATTTTAGCCAGTTTGCGCATGGCATACTCCATGTTCGATTGACCGGAACAAAGCCATACTTCGCCAACCAGAATATTGCTTAGCTCGATGGTATTAGAACCCGAAATGAGCATACTTTGCGGTTGTGCAGCTGTTTTTAATGGATTTAAAACTACTGCCCAGTTTCCGTTTTTGTCGGTAAGGGTCTCTTTTTTCTGCCCGGCGAAAGTTACGGTTACCCGCTCGCCCGCTGCTGCAAAGCCCCAGATATTGATAGCTTTATCGCGTTGCAAAACCATGTTGCTGGAGAGGATTTGTGGCAACAGGATTTTGGCGTTGGCGGAGAAAGAGAAAAATGAGAGGAAAATAATTAGTGCCGCAATTCCCGCTTGCACAGGAATCCTAATGCAATTAGCTTTAAGATTCCCAATCAAGTTGGGAATGACGAACGCGCTGGAAGGGTATGCAGCCAAAACTGCCAACTTTGAACTTAAAACTGCAAACTGCCTCATAATCCCTCCGTTTTTAAATATTTAATCAGATAAACTGCTTCTTTTTTCTCGGCCTCTCCTGCGTTCTTTAAATCGTAGGTTTGATCGGCTGGGGTGTCTACATCCGGGAAACGGCGTACATCGCCCGTGCGGAAAACAATGCGCGAAACATTGGCTACTGGCTGGAAAGCCAGACTGGTAAGTACATCTTTGCCGTTAACAGTAATGGTGTAAAAACGATTCGCCGTGGTTAGTTTTAGCTTAATATCGTAGGTTTCACCAGCTTTATATTTTAAGAAATTTTTGTAGCGCGCACCAGCTTTTGCACTTAGTACACCTGCGGTATCAAAAGTTAAACGCACGGTAGCCATACCTTTATCGTCTTGCAGCTCAATTTCCAGTAAACCGAAATTATCCTGCTTAGGGCTAACCGAAAAAGAAGTACTTAGCTTACTTGAGGCCGGAAATACGCGTTCGGCTTTTGCATAATCAAAAGGATCTTTGTCTTTTAGTACTAAATTGCCATCTTCTACCTTTACCGGTGCCCAAAGTGGACTGTAAATATTCCACAAAGCCAAAGCTTTGTCGGCAGGCATTTTACTGAAATCATCGTTTACATGGCTGTTAACCGTTGTGCTTACGGGTACCGGAATGCCTGAAACCCAGATATCTTCTTTATTCATGCTGTAGGTTACCCAAAGCTTCCCGTCGGCAGGTTTTCCGTTACCTTCTTCAATACCCCTAACGTATTGCGGACCATACGATTTATAATTGCCGCCATAACGCATTGGCGTGATTTCGCCATTTACCAATGAAAGGTCAGTATAATCCAAACCATTTTTACTTGTTGAGATGGCCAGTGGCCAGCGGTATTCGGATGGATTATATACGGTTGCAAAATGGCCATCACTGGTTTTTTGCCCCCAGATTTTGGCATTGCTGTTTACAAAACCAGGCGCACGGAATGCACTTTCAGGCCAGCTTTTACCATTGTCGGTACTGATGGCGGTTAAAGCGTTCTTCCATAGCCCCACTACACGACCATCGGGTAAATGATAGTAACTGAAGGCTTTGTATTGTTTTTGCAAAGTAATTAGCGGATCTTTCCGGTCGGCCTCTTCGTTCCATTGCTGGGTCATTAATTTATTCGCCAGCAGTTCGTTACAGGCTTCAATAAAAGCTTTGCTTTTGCTTTTGGTGTAGTATGGATATTTGGTATTCTTTTCAGAATAGCCTGGATTGTAATGGATGAAATAAATCGGGCCATACTTACCATCTGCCTGTATTTCGCGTACAGCCCGGCCAATGCCATGTCCATCATTGGGATCATCTTTGGCATCGAAACTAATGGCATAAAAGCCCAGTACCAGAAAAACATTTTTGGTCGAAACATAAAAACCCATTCTTTGGTGCATTACCGCATCGAGATCTTTGGCTACATCAGTACGTCCTTCTTTCGTGGTGCCATCCGGAATCCGGTAAACAGGGAAAATAACATCGGGTTTGGTCCAGGTGTAGCCATCTTTTGACGATTGCAGCAAAGTTTGTCCTGGCGGGATGCTTTCACCTACTTTATCGCTTAAATATTCTACATAAAAGCGGTTGTTCCAATAAGCCAGCATGGGTGCGTGGTTATAAGTCCAGCCAAAGTTCTCGGCCAGCTCTGGATGCTCACGGTTTGCACGGAAAGTTTGGATGCTGTGTACACCAACAACGGGTGTTAGCTGCCCGTGGTGATAATCGGCATTAACCAGGGTTTTGCCGGTATAGCGCACGGTATCCTGTGCCTGCACAGTAGATAGTGCCAATGCAAGTGGGATAGCTAAACCAAATATCTGTTGTATTTTCATTTTAATTTATGTTCTACGTCATTGCGAGTTTCCGATTTTTCATCGGAACGAAGCAATCTTGGTGCAGTAGGAATAAAGCCCCATCGTTGTAAGATTGCTTCGTCGTACCTCCTCGCAATGACGAATTACTTATTATTCAATAAATCTTCAATCACTTTCTTCTTCACTTTTAAAATAGTACCGTGTTTATGCCCTTCCGGTACTGAAACTTCGCTGGTTATATCTTTAAAGGCTTTAAAATCAGCTGTTTTCATGGTCGAATAGTTTTTTTGCCCGTAAGCGTCGAAATATATCAGCCAGTCTTTTCCGGTTTTTACCACAGTTGGCCCTTCGGTTAATTTCGGGCTAAAAGCTTCAGAAACATTCGTGTACGGGCCTAAAGCAGATGAGGCAAAAGCCACTTTTAAATTGCGGTTAGGCCGGGTATTGTCTTTCAAAACCAGTACATAATCTTTTGCTTCGCGTTTAACAATTACCGCATCAATTACACTAAATCCGGGATCGAGAAATAGTTTAGGCTGAGAAAAGGTTACAAAATCCTTTGTCGTAACCGAGTACATCCGGTGGTTGTTGTCCTCTTCTTCTATCCCTTTGGTAAATCGGAAAGGTATGGTAGATGCCCAGATAATTACATATTCTTTATTTTCTTCATCGTAAAAAAGCTCTGGCGCCCAAACATTCACGGTTTTAGGTTCGTTTTCCATTACCGGAATAAATTGCTGTTTACTCCAGTGAATGAGATCTTTAGAACTGGCATAGCCAAAACCTTTATCGCCTTTCCAGCTGCAAGTCCAAACGAGGTGAAAAGTACCATCAGGGCCTTGAACCATGGATGGATCGCGCAATACTTTTTGAGTTCCGACTGTTGGTTTTAAAAAGGTTTTGTTTAAATCGGTCCAGTGGTAAGCATCGTAACTGTACAGCAAGCGTAAGCCTTCTGTGGCTGGTTCGTGGAATGAGGTAAACAAATAAGCCTGTTTAGTGCAGGATGTTAATCCGCAAAGTGCCAGGCCTAAAATGGCTAAGCGTAAGGATGATATGAACTTTAATTTTAACACTTTCTTTCTTTATCGTGGTGCCAGATATAGCTATCTGGCACTTTTATTTGTTTCTTTTCAGCATCAGATGGTAACATCTGACGCCACGTTTACTTGCAGGATCGTCATTCCCGCGAAAGCGGGAATCTGAATACAAATGCCTTAAGATTCCCATCCGATAGCTATCGGATCAGGATGACGATCGCGATAGATTCTCTTAATGACAATCTTTTTTTGAGATTGCTTCGTCATCCTTCCTCGCAATGACGGTAATTTATATTTTCTCTAAAACCAACACCCAATCATTGCCATTTGCGGCTTCGCCAGGAGGGTTAAACTCATGAATACCTTTGTTTTCAAACTCACCAATTGGAGTAATTTTTCCGGTGCGTGGATCAAACCACGATGCTTTTACATCATCGCCATCAATTTTACCCATTTGTACTTTGAAATTTCTACCGGTGTAGGTATAACACATGGCGAAATCTTCGCCCCGGGTTGCTAAAATGCGGTCATATTTTTCGCCGTTTTGGCCTGCAATTAACGTTTGGTCGGGTACACGGTCGAAATAACTGTGCGAAAGCATTAATGCTTTTAAATATTGCATTTGGCTTGCACCTTCAGCATTCAAAGCAATATTCCAGGGATCTTTAGGGCCATATGCTGGTTTTTTATCGGTAAGCTTATACATCTGCATTACCGAATTATGGCCGTATGTATAACCAAAGGCGCCAGCAAAAACCGACCAGTAACCATATCTTCTCACATCTGCAGCTACCCAGCGTGGTTGTGTGGTATCGTGCAACCCTTGCGGAATATCTTCATACGAAGGCTCGCCATCAATAGTTGGTTTAGCCGGTTTTAATTTGTAATCGGCTTCAATGTATTTCCAGTTGTCTTCTCCGTAATGCAACTTTTCGTTCTTCGAAGTATCCTGCTCATAACGGCGGTGGCCGGATTGCACCATATCGAAATCACTCCATGGCGAATTGTGAAACCATTGCGAAGATGCTGTTCTTCCTCTTGGGTGAAAGGTAATGAGGTGATTCGGATCGTTTGCACGTAAGGTTTGTCCAATGGTATTCCAAACTTTCAATCCATCAGAACCTTTAATGTCGCCACCGTTTAACCAGATGATATTCCATTTTTCGCGGTATCTTTTGGCTAAAAATTCTGCATATTTTTTGGCCTGTGCTTCCTTTACTTTGCCAGCTTTAACATTGGTTCCCCAAACGGGCACCAGCGCCATGTAAAGGCCTTTTTCGGCGGCTTTATCTACAATATAGTCTACATGGTCCCAGTAATCGTAGGCTACAGAATCTTTCGGATTATTGCCCGGGGTAAGCATGGGTTTGGCTACATCGCCATGTACAACCGACGAATCTAAATACACATTGCGCGAGGGTACGTCATGCAAGACCATTACGTGGATCACATTAAAACCTTTCTGCTTCCGGTCTTCCAGGTAGGTTTCGGCTTCCTCGCGAGTTAATCTGCCAAACAGCAACCAACCAGTATCGCCTAGCCAAAAGAAAGGTTTGCCATCTCCAGTGGTTAGATACCTTCCATTTTCCGAAACCAGCAAGCTTTTATCGCCAAAATGTGGCTTTTCCTTACAGCCAAAAGCCAGCAGGGAAACCAGGGATAAAAGGAATATTTTAGATTTAAGGGTCATAACTAAATTTTGTTAATGATGATGAGCTCGTCGCCAGCACCAGTTTTACTGATTTTGGACACGGCATTTCCATTTATTTTCTCTTCTTTCAGCACTTTACCATTTTTTGGGTTCAATATTTTTACACTGAACTTTCCGGTAGCTTTACTCAGATCTAAACTTAATGCCTCAGCCGAAGCATTATATAACACATAAGTTTTTCCGGTATTTTCCAAACCATATTGTTTGGCATTTTTTCCTGCCGGAAGAAAAGGTTTGGTGCCCGAAATCAGGTTTAAAGTTGCTTTATCGATCAGATCGGCGTTGGACAATGAACCTCCTGCCATTAAAATGGCCCAGCCGAAACTATCGTAACTATCGCCCGAATAGATTACCGCTTTTTCCGGGAATTTGATTTTATACTCGGAAACGGCACGGTAAACTTCTTCAAAAGAGGTTTTCTTTGGTTTTAACAAGCGTGCATGCTGACGTGGCGCCAGACTTTGGCCACCTTGAGGCGCATAAGCAGTACCATCGGCCTGATAGTGCCAGTAGCGGATATCGATTAAATCAACCACATTGGCACGCTCCGGATCATCCAAAATCGCATCCTGCACATCTTTGGTTACACTCAGGCCAATAATCGGGTGTTTGCCAGTTTCTTTTTCCCATTCTTTAATGGTATCGATCCAGAACTGCACAAAATGCAAAGGGCCAGTAAACTCGGCACCAATAAGCTGGATAACGCCTGAATTGCCATCAAAATTTTCGAGGCATTTGCGGATATAGGCTTTATGAATGGCCCTGCGGTGTTCGTTGCTGATATCGTAAAATTGCTCGGCCATGAAAATCCGTTTATCGCCGGCATAGGGAACGGGTTCAGGAAAACCTGTGCTGTTGATGTTGTTGGCCGTACGCCATGGAAAATCAGCGTAGTGCGCACCAGCTTCGATAATGTTGTGCTGAAAATAATTTTCGTGAATGAGTACCAGACCTTTCTGGTCGGCCAGGTTAGCAAAGGTTTTTAAGCGATCCCAATACCATAGATTGTATTTGGTAATATCGTATTTACTTAAACCATCCCAGGCTTTATCTTGTCCGCTACGGGCAAAAGGAAGTTCGTAAAAAGGTGCCCAAACTTCGCCGTCCATCCTGCGGATACGTTCGTGATCGTCTCTTCTCCTATCGTACCAGAGGCCATAATTGTGATCGAGGATTTTTACCGGACCGTTTTGCATCGAATCGGTAATATCATCGAGGTTATCGGTTAAACCATTGCCCTCACGCCCGGGTACAAAACGGGTAATGTGAAATTTGGTGTTTTTTAATCCATAAGGACGGGCGCTTCCGTTCCACCAGGGTACATCTTGTCTGTCGCCGAGTACAATTTCATTTCCACGGGTTAGCCAGCCATTTTTAACAGCCATTACACCTGCAGTTTGTATGGTGTTACTACGATGGAAGCCTTCGCTGGTTACCAGTTTGGCCTGACCTTTTGCCGTAGGAATAGGATTTCTTTCGGTGGCCGAATCGATATACTCGGATAAGGTTAAAGCAGGTTTATAGGCTAATTTCGTCAGTTTCAATGCCACATCAACCGGTGGACTGCTCGATGCTTCTGTTTCAACCGGAAGTACAAAAGTTCTGGCATCTACACTATTACCTACTCTGTCTTTCAGCTGTGCGTAGTACAAACTGCGTGGCTGGATCTGCTCATTAGACATATCCCAATAACCATTGCCTGCAAATTGAGCCCAGGTACCAAAAGCCCAGTTTTGAGCAGTTGGTGGCTGATAATTGTCCATCCTGGCCGCACTGCATTGCCAAAAAACACTGTTGGCGGCACTCCATCCGGCTCCCTGACCATCCTGTCCGCGGTTTAAGTAACTTAGTGCCTGTCCGTCGATATTTACGATATCGAACAATACACCAGAAGCCCAGCTATCGTAAGCTCCGCTGAAAGAAAATGGCAGGTACGACTGGCATTGTACAAAAACATTTGGGCCGGGAGCGCAGAAACCCACCGCAAAATCGTGGTAGCCATATTCTGAATATAGCCTTTGGAAAAGTGTTTGTTGTCCGGTAGTTAAAAAGGTATAACGGCGTTCGCCACCAATTTCTGATATTGGCGCTAACGATTTACAATCCTCAACGGTAATTCTTTTGGCACTGGCCAGTACATTCACCGCCGAGCCTGCAAAGTGTTCGAAAACTACCTGGCGTACCCAGGCATCTTCCACATTTTCAAGGCAAATGGCTGTCCAGCGGTGGTATTCGTCTTTAATATTGTCTTTACGAAAATCAGATTCGAGTTTCAGGTTTTCTACGCCAACCTGTGCAATCCGGCCATTCCATTTGTATTTAGACACAGTTGCCCCACCAAATTTAGCGTCGAGTGCTGTGGTAATGGGCGCATCGAAAGTAATGGTCGATCCGTTGATGGCGGTAATTTTGCGGTCCCAGAAAATATCCCTGGTGCCGGGTTTCCAACCTAGAGCGCTTTCACCTCCACCAAACTCAACGGTTTTAAGCGTTTCAATCCATTCTTTTGTAGATGGACGTTGAATAGTAATCCTATCGCCCACTTTAAAACCACCGGCGTTAGCTAAGGCAAGCTGAGTAGCGTTTACAGGTACATAAGCATCCGTAATAGCCACTGCTGCTTCCTGTATCTTATCATTTTTACCCAAAATCCTGATTACGCCGATACGATCTAAACCGGTGGCGAAAATCTTGGTTCCATCTGCTCCCATTCCGCTGCCCCTGATGATGACACCTGAAGCCGCTATTTTTAAAGTGCCTGCAACCTGATAAGTTCCTTTTTCCAATAAAACAGCACCACGCAAGCCATCTTTGCCCGGCTGCATAGCCGAAACCATATCAATGGCCCGTTGGATATAAGCTGTGGCGTCACCTTCAACCAAAGGAACCACAATTTTAACCGTTGCTGTAGGAATGTCTTTTTCACCAGCCATATAACCGGCATAAGAAAAATCGGGAATGCGGTTGCCCTGAGCATCGGACGTGTAAGCCATTTTACCATCTTTCCCTTTAAAAATAGGTTTAGGTGGCTCAACTGGCTTGGTTTTCTGGCCAAAGGATGCATGGCTAATCAAAAAAGCGATTACCAGGATTGGTAAGGTTTTGAATGGCTTTGCCTTTAATATATGGTTAGTTTTTGGCATTTATGTTTTTGTTATTATTCCGTCATTGCGAAGTACGAGGCAATCCTACTACTGTAGCTTTCGCTTTAAGATTGCTTCGTACCTCGCAATGACGATTTGGCTATGGCCTTACTTTATTTATATCAACCAAACTATTCAAGTACACCTCAATATTGGCATAACCCGAAGCGGTAATTTTTGCAGCATCTTTTCCATCTTTCGGATTGAGGCCGTGTTTACTTTCCCATGCATCCGGAATGCCATCGTTATCGGTATCTGTGTAAGGTTTTCCTTTATATTCCGGGTAACCACCAACCTGTGCAATATCAGAGATAATTCCCTGTTTATAGGAATCGGCTGGTAAACGGCGTTTCACATAACTTTGCTTCGCGGGTAATTTACCATCTTCTACATGCTCAATTTTACCTGTAGCTACCTGTTTAATGATGCGCTGATCTACCGCATCGCGAACAGGTAAGCTTGCACCGGCATTAGCCAGTACATAATCGTAAGCCTTTTTGGTGTCGATGATCGAAATCTTAGCCATTGGCAAGGGCTTATCTACACGCATCGAATCGAGCAGTTTCTGCTTATCGCGTTTACTCTCCGGCTGTACCCCACCATCCCAGTTGTTTTGGGTTACTTTAGGGTTGCCTTCGGTAATATTTCCGGTAATGTAAGCCTTACCAAACTCGTTTGCAAATTTCTTATCCCTACCCGATTCTGGCTTTAAGATACGATAAGAAATCGGTTCGCCGGCCGGTGTAATTGGGCCGGGTTTATAATAGTTGTTAATGAAACTGTAAAACGAGTTGTTATCTCCACCATCGGCACTGCGGTTCCACCAGTTAAAAACTACATTATTGGCAAAACCAAAATCGCCATACATACCCACAGATGGGTTACGACTGATGTTGGAAGCCCAAAGGTTACGCATAAAAGTACTGTTTAAACCGCCAATGGTACTGCCAAAAGCATGGTTGTAAGTATCTAAAGCCTCCGAAAAGATAGAGTTTTGAATGGTTACATTTACAGTAGGCAGTTTTTCTGGTTTCGAACCGTCTTTTTTATCGTAAACATGGCGGTAAATCGACATGTTTTCGTCTAATCCCCAACTGGCCGAAACGTGATCGATCATGATATTGCCTACCG
Organism: Pedobacter kyungheensis; assembly: GCF_000812965.1. Lineage (GTDB taxonomy): Bacteria > Bacteroidota > Bacteroidia > Sphingobacteriales > Sphingobacteriaceae > Pedobacter > Pedobacter kyungheensis. The sequence continues at coordinate 68,572 of NZ_JSYN01000023.1, read as the reverse complement.
GATTGCCGCCAATGGCATCGTCTCTGCGGGTAACATCGGTTTCACCCCTGCGGAAACGCATGTAACGAATTACTACATCATGGGTATTGATCCAAACCGACTCGCCGGCAATACAAACACCATCACCCGGGGCACTCTGGCCTGCTATGGTAATGTAAGGTGCGCGGATGATTAAAGGGGTTTTTAGTCTGATAATTCCCGAAACGTTAAAGACGATAATTCTGGCGCCGCCTTGTTCGCAGGCCTCACGTAAACTGCCCTTGCCGGTATCGTTTAAGTTGCTTACCACGTAAACTTTACCACCCCGACCGCCAAATGAATAAGCACCACCGCCCTCGGCACCCGGAAAGGCTACGAGTTTAGATTGAGGTAAATCACTTGGTTTAGCTGCCCATGGAATGTAGGGTTTGCCATGTTTGGCATCCGCATCTACAATCGGTTTTACTTTTAGGAATTGAAGTTCTGATCGCTCTTCTATGCTGTTTAAAAGCGAATCGGCTTTCTTTTCCATCGCCACGGGTATAACCGGATACTGGGCAAAGGCTGTATTTGCGATGGCACAAATGGCCATTATGCTGAAAATTGAGCTCCAGGTACGCATATTATTTGGTGCTAGGTGTTACAATTGAAACCGGAACCACACTGTTTAAATAAACTTCAATGTTCGAATAACCGCTTTTGGTAATTTTAGCGGCATCTGAAGCATCTTTAGGGTTTAAGCCATTTTTGATCTCGTAAGCATCAGGCATACCATCATCGTCTGAATCTTTGTAAGGTGTTCCTTTATATTCCGGATAACCACCTACTTGTGAAATTTCGGTAATGATACCTTGTTTGTACGAATCGCCTTTTAGCCTGCGGTGTTCGAACTGGAAGGCTGAAGGTTTGGCATCAGGATGTACTTCAATTTTACCTGTTGCCACCTGCTTAACAACACGTGTATCAACCGGATCACGTTTAGGTAAAGTAGCGCCAGCATTTGCCAATACATAATCTTTGGCTTGCAGCGTTGGGATAATACTGATTTTTGGCATTGGGAAAGGTTTTTGTGCTTTCATTGCCGGGAAATATTTACTTGCGGTTTCGAATGACATTAAGCCACCTTTTTTATCTTCCATCTGCACACCACCAGCCCAGTTATCGCGGGTTACTTTTTCATTCCCTTCGATAATGTTGCCATTTACATAAGCCCTTCCAAATACCACATAAGGCAATTTACTGCGGCCTGATTCTGGTTTTAAAATGCGGTAGCTGATCGGGTCGCCCAATTCGGTAACCGGTCCTGGTTTATAAAAGTTATTGATAATATTGTATTGTGCAGTATAATCGCCACCATCTGTAGAGCGGTTGTTCCAGTTGAAAACCACATTATTGGCGAAGTTGAAAATACCGTTCCAGCCAATTGACGGATTACGCGCACCATTATCAGCCCAAAGGTTACGCATAAAAGCACAGTTTTCGCCGCCTAAAGTACTGCCGAAGGCATGGTTCCAGTAATCTAATGCTTCTGAGAAGATTGAATTCTGGATGGTGATGTTCACAGTGCCCAGCTTTTCTTCTACTTTGCCTGTGCTGTCGTTATACATGTGGCGGTACATCGACATGTTCTCATCTAATCCCCAGCTGGCCGAAACGTGGTCGATCATGATGTTACCTACCGGATTTCCACCAATGGCATCATCTCTGCGGCCAACAAAAGTTTCGCCCCTTCTGAAGCGCATAAAACGTACAATTACATCGTGTGTATTTAGCCATACCGATTCACCGGCTACGCAAACCCCATCGCCAGGTGCCGTTTGGCCAGCAATGGTAATATAAGGTGCACGGATGATTAAAGGTGTTTTTAAGCGGATAATGCCTGCAACATTGAATACCACAATGCGGGCTCCGCCCTGCTCACAGGCATCACGCAAAGAACCCGGACCGCTATCGTTTAAATTCTTAACTACAATCACCCTTCCGCCGTGACCACCAAAACTGTGAGCGCCACCACCTTCAGCTCCCGGAAAGGCCAAAAGTTCTGATTGCGGTAAATCGTTCGGGCGACCTGCCCACGGAATATAAGGTTTACCCATTTTAGCTTCTTTCTCCATAATGGGTTTGGCTTTTTCCCAGGCAATGTCTGATTGACGATAAGCTTCTTTCAACATCGAATCGGATGCTTTTTTTACATCTTCAGGGATTTTGGGATATTGCGCAAATGCATAATTTACCGGGAGCGTTAATGCTGTTGCAAGCAACAGATTTAAAAGGTTCTTTTTCATTTGTGTTTTGCTTGTTTGGGAAGCGAAAGAATTTACGCAAATATTTTTGGTTAGCAGGAATGCCAGAACAAATTTTTTAAAAATTGCGGCTCATTTCTTTGTTTATCCGTTGTTAGTATTTTGGTTAGAAAGTATATTATATTTCAAAATTGCATGCTAATTGGGGTGGTTTACTGTATAATTTTGGCTTTGTTTTGTATGATATTACCAATTGGCGAAAATACCTGTAACAAATCAAATTCAATCTCTCAACCCTGTTACAAGATAGAAATAAAATTCATATATAAATGTAACATTCTTAAATGAAAAAAGGAAACAAATTAATGTTTCCTTTTTCAAACCAATTAAAAAACATGAGCGATGAGCAAACCGCTCAATTCCTTCTTATTTCTGCGGATCGAAACTACCACCCCAGGTATTGTTCTGTAAGAGATTAACATTACTCTGGATAGATGCCGTTGGGATACCGAAAAAGTAAACACCAGCCTGATAATTGATGTTGTATGAATCAAGCGTTTTGGTGGTTACTGTAAAATTAGCTGTGTAAAATGCATCTAAATCTGTATTTGCAGCAGCATCACGCGTGGCTAAAATATAATCGGAGTTTGTGCCGGTATTTTTTAATGTAATGGTTACCCCATTTCGTTTTTTACCGTTTAAAGTCGATTCCAATAATTTTCTTCTCCTTAAATCCCAAAAGCGTTTACCTTCAAAAGCCAGCTCAATCTGTCTTTCTTTCATCACGGCAGTTACCAGCTGATCTTTAGTCATTCCGGCGTTTAAACCGTATAAACCATCGGTTCCTGCTTCAATTCCTGCTCTTTTTCTCAATGCAATCAGATTGGCGTAAGCTTCTTGTCCTTGGCCAATATTACTGATTTCTGCTGCACATTCGGCCAGGTTAAGCAATACTTCTGCGTAACGGATCTCAATCCAGTCGGTTCCTGCATTCGGGAAAGAAGTAAGTGTTAAAGTTGGGTCAATACCTTTTCTTAAATACAATCCAGAGGCCGTAGCGGCACTTTCCGTAGAGGTAAGGCCCGTGGTTTTGGTGAAATAATAGGTCCACAAACGGTAGTTGTTGTTACCTAGTAATGGCCAGTTACAACCATTGTAAGCAATAGTCTGGTCGAATCGAGGATCACGATTTTTATAAAAAGTATTTAAGTTGTAAGCGTATTTGGTTGAAGTACCGGCATCTTTACCATCTTTCATCGGAAAAGCCATAGCCATTTCCCAGGTAGGCAGGTTAGAACCACCAGATGTACCAATATATTTAGGTACAGTAGCATTTGGATAAGTCGAATTGTTTTGACCAATATCGGTTTGACCGGTATTGTATTGTGTGGCGAAAACAGCCTCGGGATTGCGTGGCGTACTGCCACCTGCGCTGCCTTCTGTGGTCCACATCGAATAATCCCATTTGGCATATAAACCAAAACCATTTGCCGTTAAATTGGTAACCGCATCAGCATTAGCCTTGTAGGCTGCCTGCCATCTGGTAATATCGTTGGTAGGATTAAACTCCGGACTTGCCCAATAAAGCAATACCCGGCCTTTGTAAGCCATTGCAGCACCTTTGGTAATGCGGCCATAATCGGCATTGTTGGGCCATTTGTTTGGTAAGTATTTGATACAGGTATCTAAATCCTTTACAATTTGGGCAAAGGTTTCGGATGTGGTGTTTCTGGGTAAAAGTGCAGCTTGTTTGGCTTCATCGCCAACGGCATCCAAAGGGGTTAAAACCAAGGGAACACCACCATATAACTTAACCAATTCGAAATAACGGAAAGCTCTCCAGAAAACGGCCTGTGAAGTAAAACGGTTTTTAACAGCTGGTGCCAGGGTTCCTGCATTAATATCCCTGATAAACATGTTAATGGTACGGATTTTAAAGTAGTTACCTGCCGTATTTATGTTGCCTAAATCGGTAACCGACTCAATGGTAGCGGTACCGCGTGTAAATACATTATCTCCCGATTGCTCATCTGATAGTGCACTTACAGAAGCACTTAAGCCTCCAACATTACCAAACCAACCCGGCTGGTTCTGGCTATATACATAATTAATGCTCAGGGTTGCAGTAGTTGAATCGTTATAAACCTGATCTGCAGTAAAGCTGCCCAGATCTTGTTTCTCCAATACTTTTTTACAATTGGTAAAAAATACGGTGGCACAAAGCGCCAATGATGATAATATGATAAGTTTTTTCATGACCATGTTTTTATAAGCCAACATTTAAACCAAACGCCACTGTGCGCAAAGTTGGATAAGTACCCAATGGGGTTAAGAAATCCCTGTAATTATTTGGAAAGGGATTGATGAACTGTACTGGGTTGGTTGCCTGAACAAATACCCTGATGCTGTTGATACCGATTTTACCAGTTACTTTACTTGGAATACTATAACTTAGGTTAGCATTGGTAATACCCAGTTGCGTAGCTGAAACGAGCCAAAAATCGCTGTCTTCGAGCGCACTTGTAAAATAAGGATTTGGATATGCAGCACCTGTATTGGTTGGGGTCCAGTGATCGGCCCAGTAAGAAGCACGGTTGTTGTAAACGGTTGCACCGGTTCCACTTGCTTTTAACCCGCCTACTGATGTATATCCGCCCCATGATAAACCTGCAATTACATTGAGGTTAATCCCTTCGTAACCGACGCTAAAGTTTAAACCTAAATTGTTGTGGTTATTCTGACGTTTGGTGATAAATTGTTTATCGGCCACTGTAATTAAACCATCGCCGTTTACATCTTCGTAATTGATCATACCCGGCTGCAGGAAGTTATCGAGGATTTTAACTTTATTGATACCACCGGCTGCGTTTGCACGCTGGGCGATAATGGCATCGGCATCTGCCTGAGTTCTGATGATACCCAAAGATTTGTATCCGAAATAACCTGCATCGCTTGATTTTCCGGTTAAATCTTCAATGGTACCTACTTTTCCTGAGGCCAAATCGTATTTGATGATTTTATTGTCATTCCAGGTGTAGAAAGGACTAAAACTATAAGTGAATTTATCGCCAATTTTATCTTTCCAGGTAGCTGAAAATTCGTAACCAAAATTATTGAGCGAACCATAATTTTCGGTTGGTACCGCAGCACCAATCAGGAATGAAACCGACGATTGCAAGGTTGCCAGCATATCGTAGTTGTGGTTCCAGAAATAATCGCCTGATAAGCTTAATTTTCCTTTTAACAGCTGCATATCAAAACCGTAATTGGTTTTTAAAGCATGGTCCCAAACTACTGCGCCATTAGGAATAGCCACGTTGGTTTTAATGGCAATGCTTCTATCGCCTTCATTAAATACTGCACCGCCCGAACTACCTGTACCTAAATTGTAAGAGCTTAAATATTGGTAAGCTTTGGTTGCGTCGGTACCGGTTAAGCCTACATTGGCCCTTAGTTTTAAGAAGTCGATCCATTTAACATTATTTTTAAAGAAGTTCTCCTGCGAGATTACCCATCCTACCGATGCGGCCGGGAAATTACCCCAGTTGTTACCCGGACTAAACTTGGCGCTACCGTCTCTACGATATACCAATTGCAACAGGTATTTATTGTCGTAATCGTAGTTAATTCTTGAAATGAAAGATTGAAAACCATCCTGGCTTATTTGCGAAGATTGTGTAGAGGTTTGGGTACCCACTGTAAATGTTTGGTATGGTAAACCACCCGCTACAACGCCCTCGGTCATGGCTGCAACACCTTCAGAGCTACTTTCTCTTTGCTCTACCAGGGCAAGCGCCGAGATATTGTGTTTTCCAAAACTCCTGTTGTAGTTAAAACCTGCATTTAACTGATAGTTTTCAGCGAAAATTGGGTTCAAACGTACACGGTCGCCATTTTTAATGGTATAAGTACCCAATAAAGCTCCACCCGGAATGTGGCTGTTTAAACCCTGTCCGGCATATTTATAGTAAGTAAAGGTGGTTCCGAATTGTTTAGAGTTGGATGAATTGATGTTTTTATTACCTGTAAAAGTAGCCTGAAGGCCTTTTATCCCCGGGATATCGTAGGTTAACTTACCTAAGAAGTTCATGGTATAACGTTTACCACCGGTAAAGTTATCTGAATTTTGTACCAAAAAGAAGTTTACGTTATCTAAACCACCGGTATTGCTTGAACCAAGAATTACCGGATTTCCATCAATGTAATATTCAGACCAGGGGTTAACGTTTTGTAAGCTGGCCACATCGTTATCTAAACTTTCTGATGTGCTGTTTAGTTTGTAGAAATAACTTTTTGTAGAGTTAACATCGCCGCTGATAGATCCTGATACGGTTAAGCGTTTGGATAATTTAGCTTCAATAGATGCCCTCAAACCATATTTATCAGAATTGATTCCTTTAAAATTGGAGTTCTGTGTTACATAATCGCCCCCAATGAAATAGTTTACCTTATCGGTACCACCACTAATATTAAGCGCATTGCGCAGCAGTGTTGAAGTTTGGAAAGCTTCTTTTAACCAGTTGTGATTGTTATTGGCAAAATACTGCAACTCATCTGGTGTGTACCATTGTGTTTGGCGCGTAAGATCGGCCACCCCGTTAATTACACGATAACCATCGGTATTGATATAATTGGTATTGGGAACACCTGATGCAGTTTGTGCATATACAGATGCATTCAGGTAATCATTAACGTAGTTACCCAAGTCTAATCCCGACATCAGTTCAGGAAGTTTGGTTGCATTGGAAAAGCCTACTGTAGAACTGAAATTGATACGTGGCGTACCAATTCTGCCTCGTTTTGTTCTGACTAAAACCACACCATTTGAGCCTGAAACCCCGAAAATAGCCGCTTCGGCATCTTTCAATACAGAGATACTTTCTACCATGCTTTGATCGAGTTGCTCGAAATCCTGTTGTGTACGCACCACATCATCAATTACATAAATGGGATTTGTACCTTGCTGACTATCTTTTGAAAGCACAGATGGATTTCTAACGGTAATGCTGGCAGTTTGTCCGGGACGTTGTACACCGCCAGAAACAGTTACGCCTGGCATAGTACCGCGTAATACAGCACTTAAACTCAATGCGGGTACATCTTCCACCTTTTTAAGATCGGGCTGTGCGATAGCTGCTGTTAAAGAGGCTTTCTTTTGCGTACCGTAACCCACAATTACAACATCGTCAAGCTCTTTATTATCCGATACCAGTTTAACGGTAATGTTGCTTTGGCTGCCCACGGTAATTTGTTGGCGTACATAGCCAATGTACGAGAAAACCAACACATCGCTGTTTGATTTTATCTGAATGGTAAAAACGCCATCTGAATTGGTGCTCACATTGCTCGGAACCCCTTTTAAACTTACGTTTACGCCGGGTATCCCCTGTCCGTCTGCCTGATCTACCACTTTACCGGTAACCTTACGGTCCTGGGCATAGAGAATGGTGCTTGCAAGAAGCATAAACAGCATGGACAAAGAAATTTTTTGCAAAAATTTTAAGTTCATCTTATTATTTGGTTAGTTTTTAATGCTTACGCGATTTGTTGCCGTGAACGCATCGTGTATTTCTTCTTTTATTTTGCTTGTTAATTGGAGTGCGCTAATCTGAGATAGAGAAAATAAGGTTTGTTTTCTTGTCTAATTTTGATTTTTAACAAAGCAGGAAAAATGGTCTGTTTTTTATTTCAGGTAAAAAGGCCTAAAATAGAATTGATGACTTGGCTCCTGTTTTGTATTGGTCTCAGTATTTATTTTTTTGGTTAGAAAGTATATTAATTCAAATTTGCCGACAGATTATGTTTATTTTAAACAAGATGTTATCTAATTAGTATAAGATATTATCCAACTTTCAATGATATAATAATCTGTATTATGCAATGTTAAATGCTGAGTACAAGTTAAGTATTATATTCATATATAAATACAATATTTAAATAAAAAAGTGTTAAAGTTTTAAAATTTAACATTTGAGCTATTTAAAACGTTGTTTAGACGTTTATTTGGAGACTTTGGTAAAGAAAGAATTACAAAAGTAAAACAGGTATTTTTATAACTATTTTAAGATTCAAGCTTAAATACGGGAGTTTTGGTATAGAAGAGAGGTTGCTAATGGAGAATTATAGCTGCACAAAGGGAATGTTTTGGTCAGATTTTGTATTTAGTGTAGTGTAAAAACAAAAAAAGAGAGCACTCGCTGCTCCCTTTTTCTTCTAACCAAATATATAAAATTGTGGCGGTGTTACCCGCCGGGTGATGCTTTAATTAGCGTTGTACTTTTATGCTCACGTTAATGAAAGGCCGCTTCTGTAAATCAGAAGTAACCGCATTAATATACAGCATACCATACTTGCCTTCAGGAGTAAGGAAAAACACTGCGTTACCTGCTGCCAACCCATTAGCCGGAGCAGCTTGGGTAGTTTCGTTAAAAGTAATTACCCTTGCTTTCGCTAAAGTCTCTATTGAAGAGCCTGAAATTGCTGTTGTCAGAAATGCATTTGCTTGTCCGGTAACTGGCTGGCTAAACTTAGTGGTTCTCTTTGGGCTAAAACCACTAATATCATAAACTGTTAATGGATTAGTAGCTACACTTGGGGAGTATAAATTAACTACCCAGGTTGGTGTTTGTACAGTAGTATTGGAACCAGGTTTTCTATAGATCCCAAAATCTATCTTCGCTGCATTAGCTGCTGCGTTTGTATAACTAAAACCTGTTGCATCAGTAAGTGAGAAAAAGCTTGGTAAACTTTTACCCACAGTATCTGGTAAATAAATATCCCTGTTGGCATAAATCATAAAACTTGGATTTACATCAACAGTTACTTTTTTGTAACCATCGCCAATATATATTCCCTTTTCATTCAAGGCACAAATCCGATAGCTTTGTTTGCCATCACGAAGCGCTGCTGCCGGGAAAGCACTATTAGGAAGTTTTATAATTGATGAAAAATTTCTGCGCTGGGTAGGATCGGTAATTGCAACTGTATAACGAGTTGCTTGCGCTGTACCTGCAGAAACTTCAAATATGTAAGAGTACATATCTTCTTTAGCAGAGTTAATGGTAAAATCAATCCATACCTCTTCTTTGTCGTTAATTACTTTATAATCGGTAACACAACGCGGATCGCTATTGTTGAAAGTTACAGTAACATCTTCGAACATGTTAAATATGTTTGCCGATTCCTTTTTACATGATGCAAAAAGAATCACACACAACCCGATGAGTAACTTATTAATATATCTAGTTTTCATTATTTTAATTTTTAATCAACTGAAACATCTGTTCTTTAAAGACTAATCAAGGGGGTCAAATGTACCTCCGGCCCATCCAATTGTTGGCAAAATTTTATTACCAAAACTTACAAAATCATTATGGAAGGTATAGAAATAGTGAAACTCAGGTACGTTATATGGTAAATAAGTGGTATTAGTAATTACAACGTTCTTAAAATATTTGGTATAAGTAGCCTTATCGTTAATGTTTAAAGTTTCTCTAAAAGCGGTTGTACCTCCGGGAACTGTTGGATCTTCCAATACCTTTTTATCTTTCAGGTCTGCTCCTACAGGAGGGTTCACTAATTGAATTTCCAGTTTAGACATATTCCCTGTTAGCAAGTGCATGGTGCGCGATCTTCTCAAGTCTGAATTACGTTTATTTTCGAAAGCGAATTCAATTTGTCTTTCATTAAGAATTAAGTTGCGTAGTTGAGGGGTACTTCCTGCCAGCGCAAGTCCGTAATCGGCATCGCCTGCTACCACTCCTGCTCTAACGCGAATTTGTCTCACCAAATCTTTTGCACCTGCTATATTTCCGGTTTCATTCAAACAATCGGCATAATTTAACATTACCTCTGCAAACCTAAGTTCAATCCAATCCATACCACTTCCTCCACCTACTGAGCTATTGTAAACAGAAGCACTTGCTGTTAAGGTAGGTGTAGAAAAACGTTTAACATACACCGCATTTCCATTACTCTCACCAACTGCTAAGTTATAATTCCATTGTTTTCTATTTGTATTTCCACTCAAAGGATACACTGATCCGTTTGTAGCAAAAGTTGCTTCAAACCTCGGATCCCTATTTTGCCAGAACATGGTCGCATCATACGGAAAAGCAGTAGAAGTATTTAGTGGTTTTCCATCTTTCATCGGGTAGGCATCCAACATTTTTGTTGTGGGCATAAAATAGGTGTTAGGGCTTCCACCTTCAGATGTTGGTCTAACACGCTGTTCTGTTCCATTACCTCTATTGGGTACCGTATTTGAATAAGTCCTAACGAGAATTGCCTCAGTGTTGTTGGTACCTTCTACCCGAAAAATATCCAGATAATTTGGCATTAATTTTTTCCCTGCCGAAACGCACATATCGTAAGCTTCCTTATTAACGGTTAAAGCATCAGTCCATCTCGATGCCTGATAAGGATGCTTGGCATCATTGGTCGGATTGAATTGAGGACTAGCCCAATAGAACAACACTTTTGCTTTTAAACAAGTGGCAATTAGCTTGGTAATTTTACCTCTTCCGCTATTATCATCTGGTGCAAAACCGTCCAATAAAGCAATTGCGTTGTTCAAATCACTCAATATCGCCGCAAAACATTCTTTGGCAGGCCTTCTACCTTCATCATAAATACTGTCGGCTCCCTGTGGTGTTAGTGGAAGCGGAACACCTCCATAAACTTTAACCAATTCGAAATAGGTAATTGCCCTCAATGCATAGTACTGTCCAAGCAGTTCATTTTTCTTAGGGGTTGCCATCGTACTGTTCGGAAGATTGGCAATAGCATCATTACATCTGGCAATATCCCAGTACTTATTATTGCCAGGATTACCGCCATAGGTATTTCCGGTATATCTCACATCGTTATTTCCCAATACACCCTGTAAGCCAAGGGCAGCTTTTGCATTGGCATCACCATCCGGAAAATAGTTTTCATCGCTGGCATAATGAACACCATAACGATCTGGTGTTAGCTGCAAAGGGAATTGATACATGGCTACATCGTAAACCCTGTTCAGGTGTAGTTGTACAGAACCTTCGTTATCCCAGATGGCCTGATCGATACCTCCGGTATCTGGCAATAAGAAAAATTCATCTTTATTTACACAAGCCGGCAAAAGTGCTGCTAAACTTAAGATAGCTACAGCCTTTTTTATATTGTTTTTTATTTGCTTAAACATTGCTCAAAAATTATAGGTTAACACTTAATCCTAAAGAGATCGTCCTCAACATTGGGTAATCCCACGCACTTGAAGTATATGGATCTTTGTAAGGCAAAGGATTTACAATCGTCCAAAGATTATTTCCTGTTAATAATATGCGGGCACCATTGATTCCTAGTTTGTTTGCAAAAGCAGTAGGTGCTTTATAACTCAACGTCATGGTATTGATACGAATCATGGTTCCGTCAACTGCCCAGAAATCTGAGTTTATTCCTAATGACGGATCATCGAATCTAGGATATTTACCCTCCATTGGATTATCTATTGTCCAACGGTCTTGCCAGATAGTCAGGGTGTTTCTGGTTTTTGATGGAGCTGTTCTGGCTCTGCTGTCATAGAAAATTTTACCACCAAACCTGGCATTGATATTCGTGTTTAAACTGAAGTTTTTATAGCTTAAGTTTAATGAGATACCAGTAGACAAAAATGGATTGGTATTATTATACATCGGAGCCAAATCACTATCAGAAATTACCCCATCAGCATTAGTGTCTTCGTAGTAAAGCCATCCCGGTTGAGGAATTTTATCGTAGATCCTGTAGTTCGGATATTTCGCCATCCAGGCATCAACTTCGCCTTGTGTTCTGAACATACCTAGATTTTTCAATCCATAGTTGCTGGTATTGTACTTGCGTGGATCGGTTCCGAACAATTGTAAGTTAGGAAAGGTATTGTTAATTAAGTTACCCGGTGTGTAAAGTATTCTGTCGGTAACTGAATTACCATAAGAGAAATTCATGCTGGCACTAAGGTTCCAATCTGTTGCAAGTTTTGCTTTATAACCAATAGTAAATTCGGAGCCCCAGTTATAAAGTTGTCTGTAATTTAACACGGGCGCCTGAGTACCGAAATATTGTGGGTATTGATTATTTGCGCCTAGTTCGAAACCATCGTAAGTATAGTTCTGGAATGCCTCAATACTGATATCTAATTTGTTGTTAAACATCGAAGTTTCTAAACCCACGTTAATTGTTCTCTTCTTTTCCCAGGTAATATCAGGGTTAGCCAGGCGCGAACGGTTCAAACTATTTCCATTGGTATTCCCGAATATGTATCCATTGGTTACATCAATCTGGAAACGATCCTGCCATAAACGAACACCAACCCTGTCGTCACCGGTAATACCAACATTTGCTTTTAATTTTAAGAAATTGATAAAACTAAGGGCGTTACTGTTTTTAAAGAACTTTTCCTGACTTACTACCCATCCAATACCGATATTAGGTGATACGCCCCAGCGGTTACCTAAAGCGAAGTTAGATGACGCGTCGATACGGGCAATACCTTCAACCAGGTATTTCTTATCAAAATCATAACTAAAGCGGGCAAAACCTGAACGTTTGGAAACTGCTGTTCGATCTAAATTTGATGCCACCAAAGTGTTGACATCAAAAGCAAAATACTGATCTACCCCCGGAATAAGTTGATTGGTATAACGGACAGCAGAATTTTGTGAATTACCTTCGCTTTGCTCAGCACCGGCTAAAACACTAAAGCTGTGTTTAGCAATGGTTTTATTGTATTGAAGTGTTAAGAAAAACTGGTAGCTGTTATTATCGCTTAATCCAGGTGTAAAGTTTGCACTTGTTGCTGTAGTTGGCTGAAAAGTAGGCGCTGTAGCAGTTGGTAACTGATTGGTAAACAATTCCTGGTTATTACCTCGCTTAACAAAGTTATATAAGGTAAAAGGTGGAACGTATTGCGTGTTTTTTGACGAGCCGCTTGATTGCGAAATCTGGCCCTTAAGTACAAGCCCTTTCAGAAAAGTTGGCTCATAAGTTAATGAAGCATTGATGCGGTATGATTTATTTGAACCATTATTGTAATAACCAGATTCGGAAATAGCTAAAGGATTGATATTGGCAGTGTTTACTCCGTTTACGTTATAGTTCACATATTTTCCATCAATACTAATTGGAACCCATCTTGGAATGGTTATCAGTCTTTCAAAAAAAGGTGCATCATTATCTTGAGCATTATGATGTAGTTCTTTAGTGCCATAATCAACGTTAAAGTTAACATCGGCTTTTAAGCCATTGGCTACTGTTGCCACCACACCACTTCTGAACGAATATTTATTAAATTTCATTCCGGCATAGTTTCCATTTTCACCCTGATAACTTCCTCCGGCAAAAAAGGTAATTTTATCACTGCCACCAGAAATACCTATATTATGTCTCTGTGTGGTAGCTGCCTGCCAAACTTCATCGTACCAGCTTTTATAATCAAGCGTTTTAATGTATTCTAAATCTTCAGGAGCGAAGTATTCTGATGCTGCTGCACCTTGCGAACGGTAAGTATCATTTAGTAATGAGGCATGCTCATAAGCAGATAACATTTTGGGTACCTTAATCGCATCAGAAATACCTAAATAACCGTTGTAGGTTATACTTGGTTTACCAATCCTGCCTTTTTTTGTAGTGACTAAGATAACACCTTTTGCACCGGCGGCCCCATAAATTGCAGCTGAAGCATCCTTTAAAAAGGTTAGGTTCTCTATCATAGAAGCATCGATATTGTCGAAAGCATCTCTGGTTACTGTAATATTATCTACCACGTAAAGCGGCTCGTCAGTAGTACCGGCTGCTGCAGTGGTGGTTGTAGAATTCCTAATGTTTAAAGTAATTGGCGAACCCGGACGTCCGGAAGTTTGACTTACACCAACACCGGCTACTCTATTTCTTAATGCGCCTGCCAAATTCGGAGCTGGAACATCCTGAATTTCAGCACCACTTATAGTTGCTACAGCACCAAGAATTTCTGATTTTTTTTTGGTGGTGTAACCAATTACCACAACAGCATCTTCATCCAAATTTTTGGAATCTTCAACAAAGCTTACCGTAATATTGGTTTTGCCGGCCAGCGGAATCACCTGTCTGGTGTAACCTACATAAGAGAAAACCAATGCATCGGTTGAGGGATCGGCTACCAATGCAAATTCACCTTTATCATTGGTACTTACATTATTGGTTTTGCCGCGTATACCAACGGTAACGCCGGGAACAGGCTGACCGTCTTTCTTATCGACAACCTTACCCGTAATTTGCCGTTGCTGAGCCAACAACGTGGTACTGATCATCGTCAGGAGCAACAAAACCCAGGATAATTTACGTAGAAATTTTAAGTTCATATTAGTTATTTGGTTAGTTTTTAATATTAATTATGTCCATGCGATGGCACGTGCAGGCACGCAACACTTTATGGGTAGTTACAATTTGGGCCAGGCATGATCTGAATATGCTTAGCTAATGTTTAATTAATAATGTTTTCCGGTTAAAGAGGGATGTTTGTTTTTGCTTTTTACAGCCTGCTAGTTAGGCAAAGGTTTTCGATTGCGTTAAAATAGACCTTCCTAATTTGAGTTTTTGTAGAATTGGCTCATAATTCTTGTTGTTTGCGTTAAAAATCTGGTTAGAAATACACCTTAATATGAAGGTGTATCTGTTATTTTAAACTTAAAGCGATAACCTGTTAAACCATTTTACCGGTATCATACTAAGCTCCTCGCTTCAAGTTATTTACTTTATTATTTACTGATACAAGATATAAATAAATTCATATATAAATGAAATATTCTTAAATAAAAAATGGTAAAAAATTTTAGGGCATTACAACCAATAGGAATTAATTGCCCTGAGCCTTTGCTTTGCGCCTTTTTTCCCATTCTATGCCTTCTTTTTTCAGGTCGTAACCAGCAGCAGAAAGGTAATTGTTGATGCGGCCTTTGTACTTGCCGAACCAGGCATGTTTTTTATCCGATGATTCTGCATCCATGGCACGTTCGCGTGCTTCAGTTAACCAAACCAGGATTTGCTTTTTCTGCTCTTCAGTTAAAGTCAGTATTTCTTCCTGGTAAGCTTTATAGGTAAGTGGTAGTACACCGTAAGTCATACCATTTTTTACGCCCTCAACTTGCTCATTGTTTAACTGGTCAGCCAATTTGTTAATGTATTTTTTGTGGAGCTTAGCCAGCGACGCATCTACTGCGCGGTTTTGTTTAGCCAAAGCCGAATCGCGCAATACCTTATTATCTTTGTTTTTCTCTTTGATGTCTTTCGCTTCAAGATCTCTGGCAGTATAAATATCGTTCAGGTTGCTGTACTGATCTCTAATGATATTGGTAACCTTTTCAGCCTTTTTGCTGTCGTTGATACCCAGGGTATTTACAATTTTAGCGGCACGCTCGGTAATGGTTTTGGTATAGGCAGCCTTATCTGCAACGGCATTATTTTGAGCAAAAACTACCGTTGTAACGGAGAACATTAAGAACAGGGCTAAAATTTGTGATTTCATTTCTTTATATTTTTTAATTAGCATTTCTTTTTTTTCCAAGATTTACATCACCACAAAAGTGCACTTTTATGCCCAGTTCGTCCATAGCAGCGGCTTTAATTCTACAGGCTTCATGTGCAGCGGCTTCGTAATTGGTATAAACTACCTGGATATGGTTGGCCTGGTGGCGCGCCATTAACTGATCGCGGCTTACCCCTTTTAAAATGGCCTGCATTATAGGCCACTCGGGCGTGGTTCCCTCCCATCTCCTTTTGGTTTCGGCTTCTGGTAAAGATACCACTTCGCCAACACCTAAATCGCAGTGTAATTCGTTATTCTTTATATATACGCGGCTCCAAACAATAAAACCGGGTTTACTGATGCCTTTTAAAGATCCACCACCCAATCGGAAATACATCGCGGGCTGCCTGTCGCTGCTTGCACCTGCATAACCATTGATGAAATGTGCCGCCGGCGCAGCGCCTGAAATCAGAAAGAGCCAAACAAAGCCATCAATTTCGCCACCTTTATAATGTTCACCCCAACGGATATCATGCAGCGTATTTTCGCCTGTCATGCCGAGCTCATTCCAAAGTTGGTAAGTTAGTAAAGCATCCAAACCGGCGCATTCATCAACTTCGTTAAAATGTGGCAAAGCCTTTTTGACATACAGTTCTTCACCGTTTATGGCATAAACCGGTGGACGGTCTTCGTTATTTAACAGGCCTTCTACCAAATCGCTGGCCACGGTTAAATCTTTTAAACCTTGCTGGTATTGAATACCAATGGTATCGCAACTAAATTCATCAGCAATGCGTAGCGCAGCAATATACATGCGGCATTGTTCAAGCGTTTGTCTTTTGGTTAACTGTGTAGCCTCGTCGGTGCCCCAGTTAAAAGTCATTCCTTTTTGCAATAACCATTCTAAAACCCCTTCAGCTTCTGCATCAGTTACCTGTAACATAGCGGCGTATAAAGCTGACTGGCTAAGTCGCTCTTTAAAGAAACCTGTACGGTGTAGTAGCTCATCAGGAATGATAGCATTGTACATACCCATACATCCTTCATCAAAAACGCCCATAATCACTTTTCGTTCTTTCAGGCTTCTGGCAAAATCGCGACCTTTTTTATCATCACTTAAAGGAATTTTATTTAAGGCAAAACTTTTAACGTGACTTTGATCATAACTAATTTTACCGGTAGAGAGCCATTCCTGCAATCCGTCAATAAAAAAATCGTCAGTAAAATTTTCGCTCCACAGGGTACTGTAAGGAATTTGTGCTTTAGTTAAACAACCGTTGAGATTTAGCATACCTACCAAACCAGGCCACTGCCCACTCCAGTTGGCGACAGTTAATATGGGGCCACGATGTGTGGTTAATCCGGCCAGCACATGATGAGAATACTGCCAAACGCTTTCTGCAACGATTAATGGCTGCTCGGGGTCAATACTCCTGAAGATATCCATACCCATTCTTTGCGAATCGATGAAGCCGTGTTTTTTGTCCGGATCATAAGGATGTGCCCGTTTAACCGTCCAGCCAAATTTCTCAATTGCAGCAGTTAATTTTTGCTCCATTTCGGCTTGCGCGGCCCAGCAACTCTGGTTTGCTGAAAGGCGTAAATCTCCACTGGAAACGATAAGGATTTCGCTTGGTTTATCGGGTCTCATATTTTATTAATGAACATATAATTTATATAAAAATAATATGCTATTTGTTAATTTGGTTATGCCATACGGCCTCTATACAAAAATCTGTAATGAAATACACCATTTTATAATGTTTTTTATCAAATTAATATAGGATATTATCATTTTAGTACCTAAATTAGGCTGTTGCAATTAATGCGCTCACCAACATTGAAAGGCAATCCTAACCAAATGTTTTTATTAAAATCATGAAACCTCATTTTCATAAAGTCCCCATTACCCTGCAAAGTTCTTTTAGTATCCGTCACGATATTAAGCCCGATTTCGGCAATATCTGGCATTACCATCCGGAGCTTGAATTGCACTATGTAATTAAAGGTGAAGGTGTACGGTTTATCGGCGATAACATCAGTAATTTTGTGCCTGATGAAATGGTTTTACTGGGCGAAAACCTGCCGCATACCTGGCGTTGTAAAGATGAGTATTTTCAGGGCAACCCCGATTTAACTACCGAGGCCATGGTGATTCACTTCCTGCCGGATTGTTTGGGGAAATACATGCTCACTTTACCGGAGGCTTACCTGATTCCGAAGTTATTTGAAAAGGCAAAAAGCGGCATGGTGATTAAGGGTAAAGCCAAAGATAAACTGATTGATTTAATGCGTGCTGCTGTTGATGCCACCAACCTGGACCGGATTATTATTCTACTCTCGATTTTAAAAACATTGGCAGAAACAGATGAATATTCGACCATTGTAACAAGCAAAAATACTTTTTATCAGAGCAATGAATCTGAAACGCTACGCATTAATAAAATTTGCAATTATACTTTAAGCAATTATAAAAAGGATATCACTTTAGAAGAAGTGGCTTCGTTAAGCAATTTGAGTGTCACTTCTTTTTGCCGCTACTTTAAGCTGATGACGAAGAAGACGTTCTACGATTTTCTGATCGAAATCAGGGTAAGTCATGCCTGCCGCTTCTTAATCGAAAACAAATTACCTACTGAGATGATCTGCTTTGATTGTGGCTTTAACAATGTTTCAAACTTCTACAGGCATTTTAAAAAGGTTACCGGGATGACTCCGCTGGATTATAAGCGGAAGTATTTGAATTAAGGTTATCTGGAAGCTGGTTGGTGAGGCACCAACCAGTAGATAGCGTCAGACCTCGCAGGTTTTAAAAATCTGCGAGGTCTGGTTGGAAAATGTCAGATGGTTACATCTGACACCACAACAAAGTAAAAATTATATAAACACTTCGATATTTAAATCGCTTCGTAAAGCGGTATAATCATCAAACAATTTTTCTACTTCTTTAACTACATTTGGTGTAAATGCGCCCACATTTCTACGGGTAAAGGTCGAAATGTTTAAACCGCGTTTTTGCAGGAAATATTTAGAGACTACCGGGTAAACATTATGCATTACATCCATATTATCAATCAGGAATTGTTGCACAACTGCCACTTCATCCTTTAAATGGTTATCGTTATAGTGGTCGCACAGCCAGACAATCAATTCTGGGAAATAATTGCCCTGAATGCAGGATAAACCAGCCGAACCGGCCTTTAGTGATTCTACAGCATGAACTACGTAAGCGTCGTACAAACCAAAAGCATGGCCTTCGGTCAGTTTTAATTTTTGTTTAATGGCGGCAAGATCCAGCGAGGTATCTTTATGGTAAATTACACGACCGGTAGCCACAAATTCTGCCAGTTGCTCGGGTTTTATCACTCTTTTATAAGGCACGGGGCATTCGTAAAAGCCTAAAGGGATATCATCTGTTTGTTTTAGCAAGTCGAAAACGCGCTCACTAAAAATCTGATCATCTTCTTTTTCATCGGCGAGTAAGCTGGTTATGGCAATAACAGCTTCAACACCGGTATCGCTCACTGCTTTTACAAAATCGGCCTGTTTGGAAATGGCCCCGCCAAAGGTTCCGGTAGCCATAACGGGTACTGCCCCATTTACTACTTTAACGATGTGTTTTATGGCTTCAATTCGTTCTTTATCGCTTAGTTCGAACATTTCGCTCGAAAGGCAGTTGGCAAATAAACCCGATGATCCGGCCTGCAAATAAATCTCTGTAAGCTGGGTAAGTGCGGGATAATCGATATTTCCGTTGCTTAAAAAAGGCGTAAGCATAACCGGGATGAACCCTTTTTGTGAGTTTTCCATTGTATTCTGATGTGATAAAATTGTCCTAAATAATTGCCCGATTTAACCTTCCGGATTTTAACTAGCAGTCTTGATTTTTCTGTTTTTAATTTTCGTCAGGAAAAGCCCTGCTAAAAAAATGGTTAAAGTACCAGTTACGATAATCATGTTTTTATGCAGCGGATTTCTAAAAGCTTCATATTCCGGAGGAAGAAGAGAAGAAAATGTCATCCATATAATTACGGCAATGCCGATAATAGTTGCGGTTATGGCTTCGTGGTTTTTGGTTTGCCGGCTTATAATGCCCAATAAAAACAAACCCAGCATACCAGCGGCGAAGATGCCCGAAAGCTCCCACCATACATCCAATATACTTTTTACCCCAATCATGGCTATGCCGGCAATCATGCCCAATAAACCAAAGGCTACAGTTGCGATGTGTAGCAATGATAAATTCTGTTTTTCACTGATCTCAGGTTTAAAATACCTTTTGTAAATATCAACCGAAAAAACGGTTGCCGAAGCATTCATTCCTGAACTGATGGTACTCATGGCTGCTGATAATATCGCCGAAACTATCAGCCCTACTAATCCTACTGGTATTTTAGTCACCATAAAATGCGGCATAATTTTATCGCCGTAATCTGCCGGTTGCAAAGCGTTTTGCACTTTTAAAATCTCAGTTGCAGAAGCATGTAATGGCAAGCGCTCTACGGCTACCTGATGTTTGATCGATTGTACCAGCTCGGGGTTAATTTCATAGTAGGCAAACAAGCAAGATCCTATAATAAAAAATAGTAAGGATGCCGGAATATACAACCATACACATAGCCAGATTGATTTCGAAGCCGCCCGGCTTGATGAAGCTGTGTGGTAGCGCTGGATATAATTCTGATCCATACCGAAATTGTTCAGGTTGATGAAAAAACCGTAAAGCAGTACCACCCAAAACGACGAACTGATAAAGTCAGGTTTAAAGCTTCCCAGGCTAAACTTATCGGCGGTTTTACCAATCTCTACTATTTTCGCTACCCCACCAGGCATATTGCTGATCACGAGATAAAGAATGAGTAAAGCACCAAAGGTCTTTACGATGGCTTGCACCACTTCTGTCCAGATTACCGCTTCAATTCCTCCTAAAACGGTATAAACGATGATACAAATGCCCATTACAACCATAATCATTTGCATAGAATAG
The DNA here is from genome assembly GCF_000812965.1 of Pedobacter kyungheensis. Classification (GTDB taxonomy): domain Bacteria; phylum Bacteroidota; class Bacteroidia; order Sphingobacteriales; family Sphingobacteriaceae; genus Pedobacter; species Pedobacter kyungheensis. The sequence continues at coordinate 47,847 of NZ_JSYN01000023.1, read as the reverse complement.
CCGGTTAAAGCCTGTAAACTCAAGGCGATGCCGAAAAATATAGAGCCCATCCTTGCCAATTGCGTCAGCAGAAAACAAACCACTGCATATACCCTTGCCCAGGCACCAAAGCGCTTTTCGAGATGGGTATAGGCCGATATTTCGCCTGTGTTTCTGTAAAATGGTACAAAATATTTAGAAGCTACCCATGCGGCCAACGGCATCGAAATACTGAATACAAAGGCATTCCAGTTGCCACCAAAAGCTTTTCCGGGTACGCCTAAAAAGGTATTGCTGCTTAAAAACGTTGCATAAATAGATAAACCTATTGCCCATCCGGGAATGAGGCCCGAAGCTTTTGTAAATTGCTCGGAATTTTTATTTTTCCGCGAAAAATAAACACCAACTAATATCATTCCAACCAGGTAAATGGCGATAATCGCAAGATCGAATATAGGCAGACCCTTCATTATTGGTTGGCTCGTTTATTAATTTGGTTAAAACAAATATGCATCTCTAAAAAACAGTTTTCATATAAGATTTTGGCTACATATTGTACCATCTTATCTTATTGAACATCCAAAGCGTCAATACTTAAACCTTTGGTTTCGTTCGCAGTAATTCTTAACTGATAGGCACCTGCGTTAATCATACTACCGGTATTGGTACTGAAATAGTTCCATTTACCGGCCTTGGTTGGCGCAAATTCTGCCTGTTCTGTTTTCATTAAAGTACCATCGGCCGACAAAAACTCGAGTTTAGCTTTAAGGCTTTGTTCAAAAGGGTTATGATATTTAATGGTTAAAGAATAAGTATCGGCAACACCTACGGCGATATTCCAGGTTAAAACAGCATCGGTATTGGCTTTAAAAGTAACGCGCTCCTTACCCATCAATTCTTCTTTCGCAATGTTGTTGCCTTTTAAAGTGGCATCGGTAGCTTTGTAAGTAGTGGTATTTTTTAAATCGTAAGCAGGTTGTAAATGTGTAACCGGTAAAACGAAAATAGTTGCAGTGCGGCTATCAAAAATGATCTGCTCGTTTGGATTAAGTCTTTTACGGTAAAGTTGAAAGCTTTCAGCTTTACTGTTGATCAGGGCAGTTTTAGTATCCTCAAACCCCGCTGGCACACTGCCGTTGGGGTTTAGTGCCACAAAGGTATCTACTGTATCGGTCGCGGTAAATTCGATACCCTCCTGCCCGCGCGAAGCTTTCAGCCATTCGGCACCGTATAAGTTGGAAGGTAAACTGGTAAAATTTGTTTTTTCATTGGTAAATTGTGCCTCTCCGATATCCAGCCAGTTATGCAGCTCTGCATTTTTAATTTTGGTTAAAAGCGATTGGCTTGCTGGTGCAGGCTTAATGTTTTGATTTAAGCTGGCAATGGCTATGGCCGATATTACTGCCTGCCCAACTTTTATTTCCGGAAAATGAATCGTTAAAGCACCACCTTTAACGGTTGTTTTAATGGTTTTCTTCAACAGTGTATTACTTCCCGCTTCTTTCCAGATATCTAAATCTTTAATGACCGTTTTGCCATTAAAAGCCACATCGAATAAGCGCATACCTTTCGCATCTAAACCGCCGCCTATTCCTAACCAGGGTTCTATAAAATAAAGTTCTACTAAATATTCGCCATCTGGTAAGGGAAAGTGGTACTTCAATTGATCCCGGCCATATCTGAAAGTCTGGAATAGTTTCCAGTCGGCTGTGTCTGCAATGGGTTGAAAAGTACGGCGCTGACTGGCGAAAAAAACAGGTACGCCGGGAAAATCTTTAGTCCAGGAGCTTGAGCCAAAACAATCGTTCGCCGTTAAGTTCCTATCTGCCGACCATTGGTTGCCGTTGGCGTCAATATAATCATCGCCCCCACAGTTTAAACGATAAACATAGTGGTAGTTTTTTTCGGGAGCCATTATTTTTTTATCAGAAACAAGTTGATTAAAATCAGGGCTTTGTGGCAGATTTTGTAAAACGAGTTGATCTTTAGCGACAGCCTTTCCATTAACGTAACCTATCGCATACAATACATTATACTTAATATCAGGCTTGTCCCACTGAAAATGGGTGCCGATTACCCCTCGCTTCTTTTTGCCCAAAGATTGTCCGTTAATGTCGTTAAAAAGCTCAACTTCATCGCAATTAGAATATACCACCACGCTATCTTTTATGCCAGGCGTGCTCCAGCGGTTTGGCCAGGTATGCGATACGATATACACCATCGGTTGTGTTGTTTTTGGCGCATAGTTGGCCCTGAACATGTAAAAAACATCGGTAGGCTCTTCCCATGGCGTAAACATACCTTTGTAATTTACAGGGCCAATACGGTCTAAATCCCGAAGCCCTTCGCCACCCTGAACACGTCCCGGATTATCATGCGAGCTATACAGCCAGAAGAAATGACCTGCTGTTTTATCTTTTATCGTTTCGGCCAGGCGCACCTTAGTTTCCATTAAAGCGGTCATTTTGTTTTCCGTATAACCTTTGCCAGCTGCATCAACATCATGCAAATCGATGGTTCTCCAGGCGCCATACTCGCCTACCAAAACCTGTCTTTGCAGATCTTCGCCATAAGTTAAGGGATTGCCCCCATAGGTGCCTGTCCAGTTTTGGGGTACATCCCAATCGGTACCTTTACCGCCATTACAAGTGGTTACTTTTCTTTGCGAGGATGCGGTTGGATCGAGTTTACGGATTAATTCGGTGCATTCTCGCGCGAAATCCTCAGGCAAGGTACTTTCGTTTTCCAACCCCCATAAAACCACAGCAGGGCTGTTCCGTCTTTCTTTTACCCAGTCGGTTAAAAGTGTTTTGAAATTTTTTCTAAACTCCGGCGTATCATACCAAATGTGTGCTGCCATTTGTGTCCAGCATAAAATCCCTTCTTTATCCCAATAATCAGAATATAGCAAGTTGTGTGGTTGATGTGCATCGCGGAAAGCATTAAAACCTGCAGCTTTAATCTGCATTACGCGTGATCGGATTTGCTCATTGCTAAAAGCATGACTTTGACCGATTAAATGTTCGTATTCGGCAATCCCATTAATAAATACAGGTTTTCCGTTTAAGAGAAATACTTTCTGATTGGCCTGATCGCCTATTGGCCAGCTAATCCAGCGGATACCGTAAGGTGTTTGCTGTTCATCTACCACCTTGCCATTTTCAATAAGGGTGGTTTTAAGGGTATAGAGATAAGGACTTTCCAGCGACCACAATTTCGGGTTTGCTATGGTTGCCGTTTTTTGTGCCACATCAATTTCTCTCCCTGGAGCAAGATGAATGGTACTCTTTAAGGTTTGTACCACTTTTCCATTCGCTTCTGTTAACTGATTGATCAGGCTAAGCGACCTACTTTTTGAACCATAGTTTTTAAGGTTTGTAGTGAAATTTAAAACAGCAGCCTTTTCCGAAATTTTATTGTCGTTCCAGATGTGAATACCAAAAGGTTCTACCCGAACTTCATTGGTCACAATCAGGTGTACAGGTCTGAAGATACCCATTGGTTGTGATCCCTCTGAAAAACCACGTTCCGTAGAGCAACCGCCGTCAACCCATGGTAAATCCTGGATGTTAGCCGGATGATCGGCCCTCACCGCCAGTACATTTTCTGCATTGTTAAGTTTAATGGCTGCTGTAACATCGAGCGTAAAGGTCGTTCTGCCACCTGCGTGGTAACCCACCTTTTTACCATTTAACCAAACAGTTGCATAAGAGCCCACGCCTTCAAAATATAAAAAGAAGCGTTTTCCTGCCTTAATTTCATTTGTTTTAAAACTTTTGAGGTACCAGGCATAACCATGTTTGTTGCCATGTAGCTTGCGCTGATAGCCCTCATATTGATCCCAGTTGTGGGGTACATTTACATTTTTCCAGTTTTTTGTGTTAAAAGCGGCTGCCTGAAAACCCTCAAAAGCATTTATGTTTTTTTCATCGGCAACAGTAAGCCAGCCGGCGTTTAAGGAAATCGTTTTGCGGATTGGATTTTGTGCTTTAACGAAATTTATGCTGCATAAAGACAGCAGCACAACAATTAGGTATTTGCTATAATTAGGTTCGTGTTGACACGAACCTAAGCGTTTGAAGTATCTGTTACAGGAGATTGCTTCGTCGTTCCTCCTCGCAATGACGATTTTATTATTCATGTTTTAAAGCAATTTCAAATCTCCGTTCAGTTTATAGGCTTCGCCTGCTTTGGTATGCAGTTCTACCACTAAATTTTTATAATGCAACCTGCAATCTCCACTGGTTTTAGATTTAAGGGTAAATGAAGTTAATGTACCTTTATCCCAGGTTAAATCTACCTCAAAACCGCCTCTGGCTTGTAAACCTTTGATGTTACCCGTAGGCATCGCCGTTGGCAAAGCGGGTAAAATATCAAGATAGCCCTGATGGCTTTGCATAATCATTTCGGCTATCCCGGCTGATCCGCCAAAATTGCCATCAATTTGAAACGGTGGATGCGCATCGAAAAGATTTACGTAAGATCCGGCCCCGTTATTGGCTGGTTTCATTAACATTTTCACCAGTTTCATGGCATGATCGCCATCTTTAAAGCGTGCCCAGAAATTTATTTTCCAGGCTAAACTCCAGCCGGTGGCGTCATCTCCGCGATACAAAAGCGATTGCTTTGCCGCCCGCATCATTTTAGCATCACCATCCCAGGTAATGTCGTTGCCCGGATAAACACCCCACAAATGCGAAACGTGACGGTGTTTATTGGTCGTATCGTCTTTGTCAGTTAGCCACTCCTGCAACTGGCCATATTTACCAATCTGGTTAGGAGCCAGTTGTTTTAGCTTTTCCTGTAGCGTTTTTTTGAAATCTGCATCAATATGGAGTACATCGGCAGCCGCAATACAATTTTTAAAAAGTGAGCGGATAATTTGGTGATCCATATTTGGTCCGGCTACCAAACCTCCATTTTCGGGTGAGTTAGATGGCGTACTGATTAGCCAACCTGTTTTAGGATCTTTTACCAAAAAATCTACAAAGAACAAGGCTGCCTGTTTCATCGAAGGGTAAGCTTCTGTTTCGAGGAATTTCTTGTCCTGGCTAAACTGGTAATGTTCCCATAAATGCTGACTTAACCAGGCCGCACCGCTCATCCAGATGCCATGATTAGAGGCATTTATAGCAGCAGTTCCGTTCCATAAATCGGTATTATGGTGTAGTACCCATCCCCTTGCGTTGTAATATGTTTTGGCTGTTTCGCTACCAGTTTTGGTTAAGCCTTTAATTTTCTGGAATAGAGGCTCGTTTAAAGCCGATAAGTTTAAAACTTCTGTTGGCCAATAATTCATTTCCAGGTTAATGTTGGTGGTGTATTTACTGCCCCATGGTGGGGTTAATAAATCGTTCCAGATACCTTGCAGGTTGGCTGGCTGGGTGCCGGGCCTTGAGCTCGAGATTAACAAATAACGGCCATACTGCATGTACAAAGCTGCAAAGGCAGCATCGTTAGCGCTTGCGAATTTTTCCAGGCGTTCATCAGTGGGTAATTTTTCATTCTCCGAACGACCAAAACTAACCTCAAACGTGTTGTAGTATTGCTGATATTCTTTAATGTGGTTCTGCTTAATTTCAGCATAGGTTTTCCCTTTCAGGCTGTTTAATGCCTTAACATTGGCGGTAGCTGGTGAGCCCGAAACATCCTGCGCGTTAATAAAATTGGTGCCTGCAGTTAAATAAAGTGTTACTTCATCGGCCTGATTTACAGTGATTTTTCCGTTTACAAATTTTAAACTGCCTTTTTTAACAATAGCTGTTAACCTGCTTTCTCCTTTTAATGCACCATCTTTTACCTGTACACTTAGCGCCAGCGTTTGTTTATCAAGTACCTTTATCGACGATTTACGGTGCGGGCTTGATAATTCGGCATCGAAACTGATAGCTTTAGGTTTATCGGCAGTTAATTGAATAACTATGGCCTGGTTGGGCTGACTGGCCAAATATTCGCGCTGATAGTTTACCCCATTGCTGGTGAAGGTAGTTTTAGCAACCGCTGTGCTGATATCAAGCGATCGCTTGTAATTGCGTACCAGCGATTTAGTAAGTTTAAAGTATAGGTTTAAATCGCCGAAGGGTTGATAGCTGCCCTGGTATTGTGGTATAGCAGGTGGATTTTCATCTTGTATTTTATATTTCCATGCTTTCTCCAGTGAAACTCCTTGCGTAATATCTGATCCTACCGGATAAATACCAATTTTCTTGCTGGTATCTTTATAACCAACCAATCCGCCTTTATCGGCATAGTTAAGCACCTGAATCGCGATGCTATTGCTGCCTGTTTTAATCAGTTTTGCCGGGATGGTATATTTTCTCGGTTCGGTATTATCGGTATTGCCTACCAGTGTGCCATTAATGTAGGTAAAATCCTGATCGCGAACACGGTTAAGATCGAGCACCAAATCTTTTCCACTCCAGTTTGCGGGCACATTGAAAGTAGTTCTCAGCCAAACTGCTCCATCTAAATTGGCTAATCCAACCGTTTCCCAGCCATCAAAAGCAGGTACCTGAAGGGTTTTCCAGTTTTTGTCATCGAAATTAGCCAATGCCGGATTACCAGTTAAGCCTTTACCAGCTTTCATCTCGTTTACCCAGGTATTTTTGTCTCCGGCTTCGCTTTGTAGGCCCATAAACTGTGCTTGTGCAAGCGTTTCGGCTTCTTTTTGTTTCCCTTCAAAAAGCAGTTCTCTAATATCGTTTAAATATTTATAGGCACCTTTGCGGTTGTAATCTCTTGGCTTTCCGGTCCACAGCGTTTCTTCGTTAAACTGGATATGATCAACCATAGTACCAGCAAAAAGCATCGCGCCAATGCGACCATTACCAATCGGTAATGCATCTGTCCATTTTTCTGCAGGTTTATTGTACCACAAAGTATGGTTGTTTTCTTGTGCCCATCCATTCGAGTGAATGGTTACTCCTAAAATTAAAGTGCCAAGTAAAAATTTAAATTTCATGTTATTGTCCTTTGTCGCCTGAAATAATTTCAACGGTGGCCGTTACTTCTTTTTCTTTTTTAACAGGCATTTTCACCCTTCTGAAATTATTGTTGCCTAAAAATATGTTTTTGGTTTCAGCACCACTCAATTTCAGGTAAGTATTTATTTCGGCTGCAGGAAAAGCATTGTATAAAAATAGGTCAGAAACATTGGTTAAATCAATTACAGCGGCGTTTGCAGGCACTTTGTAACTTTTTAAAGCATCTATAATCAGGTTGCTTACTTGAGTGGCTTTTACTGCAGGGCCAATTTGCGTATTAACGGTTACATTGTGTAGTTCGATATCCGTAGCATTTCCAATCGAAAAACCGCTTTTCGCATCAAGGTTGATGTCGTTAAAAGTAATGTTGCTGATGGGCATTTCTTCCAGCCCGTTTAAATAGGCTGCCTGGTTTACCTGCCCGGTAATATTGGCGAAATGAATATTCCGGAATGCGGGTGTACGTGCTGACACAGGTTCAACGTTGGTTTTAGCGTATTGCATATCGAGTACAATGGCTTGCTCGCGGATATTTTTCATGATGATATTACTCACCCTGATTTCCTCCACTACACCACCCCTTCCGCGTGCGGTTTTAATGCGGATACCCCGATCGGTTCCATCGAACACGCAATTGGAAATGGTTATTTTGCGTACATCGCCCGACATTTCACTGCCAATTACCACACCGCCATGACCTGAGAGCATGGTACAATTGGTAATTACATAGTTTTCGGCCGGAGCTGCCATTTTCCTGCCTGGCGCATCTTTACCCGATTTAATGGTGATACAATCGTCTCCCACGCTGATGTGGCAATCGGAAATATGAACGTTTTTACACGATTCGGGGTTAATACCGTCGGTATTTGGCGAATGCGGATTGTTTATTGTTACCGCATGAACTTTCACATTCTCGCAAAACTCCGGATTAATTGTCCAGAATGGTGAATTGCGAATGGTAATGCCATCTATCAGCACGTTTTTGCAAAACATAGGCTGAATAAACGGCGGACGTAAAAAGCCACGTTTCATTTGTTTGGGATCATCAGGTAAAATGATATCCTTATTCAGACTGGCAAAGGTGGTTTGCCATTTGGAGATTGGCTGACCTTCTTTATAACCTTCAACAAAATCCCACCATTTTTTGCCATGACCATCAATAATACCACGGCCAATAATCGAGATATTTTCGGCTTTATAGGCATAAAACAAAGGCGAAAAACTGGTTACATCTACCCCTTCGTAGCGGCTTTTAACCATCGGAAGGTAATCATCGAAGTTATCGCTAAAATGCAGTTCTGCTCCGGCATCAATCAAAATGGTAATATTGCTTTTTAAATGGATTGGACCTGTTAAATATTTACCTGCAGGGAAATAAATGGTACCTCCACCAGCTTTTGAAGCGGCATCGATGGCATTTTTAATGGCTGTAGTAGCCAGCTTACTACTGTCGTTTTTCGCCCCATATTTGATAACATTGTAGTATTCCTGTGCATTAACACTGAGGTAACCTGTTAAGGCTATTGCAAAAATTAAAGTCCTGATTAAATATTTCATCTGCTTTATTAAAAGTTTCGTCATGCTGAATTTATTTCAGCATCTCTCAATTATTTTAAATCGTCCTCGTTTGTAACGAGGATGAGCGAGTCAAGCGATTGTATCGCTAATTATAATTATTGTTTAGATTCGTGTAGACACGAACCCAGGCTTAGGCAGCATTATCGCCTTAATTCATCACTACTTTTAAAGGTTTCAAATCTTTGCCTTTAAAAATCATTTTACCATCTGCAAACACTAAAAACCCTTTGCCTTTGTGGTATTTGTTTCCGGTTTTATCCCACAATACCGTTAAAGTTTTGTTGTGATAAGAAACATTATCGAGGATAAACCAATTCCATTGATTTTTGGGAATCAGTGGGTAAATTTCCAATGTATTGTCTTCACGTGGTTTGATACCAACCAGATCGTTGATAATCAAATCGCAAAAAGTAGAGTGATTATAAAAACTGCTTCTCGGATTATCGCCTTTTAACCATTCGCCATTCTTCTCGTCCTGATATTCGCCGATATATGGTTTGCCATTTTTGGTATGCGATGCAGCGAATTTATGTAATTCTTTATAGAACACGGCTGCGCTCATTTTACCATGCTGTTTATAATTGGTAAGCAGATTGGCCAATCCTTTGAGTGTTTGCGAGCTGGCAAATGGCCAAAGTGCACCATCCCATTCGCAACTGTGCCCTGTACCGCGCGTTCTGAATGTTGGGTTTCTGCGTTCGGCGGTTGTTAAGCCCCAGGGTGCATTAAAGCCCGCGGTATCCACTAACTGATCCCAGGCTTTTGCATAGCTGGCTTTATCGTCTGGCAGATTGAAATCCCATGGAATAAAACCAATGGCTTCGCGAACTTCAGCATGTCCGCCTTTTGCCTTTCTGGTCTCGAAAAAAGCTGAAGCTGGATTCCAAAGACTATCCTGTACGAGTTTTTTAATCGAATCGGCCTTAAGGTTATATTTAGTTACTAAGCTATTGTTGCCAAACATTTTACCGAGCTTACTTAAAGCAATAGCATTGCCATACATGTAGCTGTTAATGGTCGGTCTTTGGTTTTGATCCTTCCTCGATCCGCTAATCGATTCCTCCATTCCGTCTTTCACATCGTTTTGCCAGAACAAACCGTTTTTAAGCTTCCGCTCCGATTCCCATTTCACATAATCTTTATCCAATGCAGGTAATATCTCTTTTAGGAACTGTTGATCGGGTTTTACCAGGCTGTTTTGATATACGGCATCATCAACCCAGCTGCTAAACTGGTGAAAACGTTGCTTAGTTTGACCTACATCAGCATGATAGAGCCAAAATTTCACATAGTCCTGCAAATAGCTATTGTCTTTTAACCACCTGCCTTCGTAAAGATGGTGACCTAAAGCGCAGCTAATTGAATTGTATTTACCTGCATGTTTTACGGGTTCTATAAATTCGGTAAAAATGAAACCCTCCGGTGTTTTTACCAGATGCTTGCGGTAAGTCCACCAGCGGTAATAATAGTTTTGCTCCAGCACCTCGTCCGGGCATTCGAATAAAGGAATCTGCCCCGAAAGCCAGGTAAAGGCTTCGGCATTGGGTACGTAGTTTTTTACAGCCTCAGTATCAATAGAGTTAAAGTATGTGACATACTTTTTCAGTTTATCTGTTCCGATAACCGTTTTTTGCTGCGTAAAGCCTGTAAAAGCACATAGCGATAATGCCGCTGTGGCTATAAAATTTCTTGTGTTTATCATTATTCAAATAACCAATCTATATCTTTTCCGTGTCCGTCCAAACCTGCGTTGAAAATCCGCAGTTCCTGTTTGTCATCAATAAAACCCAGTACCAAACAAGCTCCTTTGCCTAAATTTAAGGTATGCGTACCTGCCGCGAAAGCGTAAGCATGTACGTTTACCGGCGGAAAACCTGTTGCAACCAGCGCATTCGATATCTTAATTTCCGATTGACCATAATTATTGGCACTTGCATCTGTTTCCAGTTGTGGTGGCGCCAGATATTCAGCGTTTTTCTGGTTAAAAAAGCCAATCAACAATTTAACGGGCTGCGTGGTAGTAAACTTAATTTCTGTTCCGGTTTTAATTTGGCTGGTTTTGGAAAGTTGAATGCCCTTTAAACCCAGCAACACGTCGGCAACCTCTTTAATTTTAATGGTAGTATCGCTAAAAACTACAGCATCTTTAGCAATTGTATAACTGGCTGTATGATTTAAAACTTGCACTGATGCAGCTTTGTAATTAATAATTTTAGCCGTTTCTCCTTGTTTAACCGATTTTAAAGAATCGATACTGTGTTTAAAATGATTAAGCTCCTTCGTGAAAACCGGTAGCATTTCGCGCCAGTGAATAAACGTTTTATCCACCCCACGCATTGGGATTTTACGCTGCTTGGTTTGCATGCTGTTGGCATACAGATAAGTTTTTTCGGTGTATTTAACCAGGTTGGCATAGTGTGCTACACTTTTTTCAAGAAAAGGCAATGCCTGATCAAGATCGGCCACTTGGTTTGAGTATTTATAGCGTAAGATCCAAAGGGCTGCTTTTACCTTTTCAGCATAAAAATTGGCCATGGCATCATAACAATACATGTCGTTTTTAAGCCTGTTAAATTCTGCCGTATCTTTGGTTACGGTTGGGGCGGCGTTTTGTATAGCGGCTAAAGCTTTCTGACCATGTGCTACAACCTCTTTGGCAATTTGCACAGGTGTTTCGCCAATATGGCCTTGCTTTTTCCATTCTTTCTCGGCGTAATCGATAATCATCTCTCCTTCTGGCGCTTCCGATTCGTACATTAAGGTAAATACGCCATAACGGAAAGGATTAATCAGCTGCGTCATTAACATGCCCAGTGTTAAAGTTTGACGGTTGCCATCGGTTATACCATACCGGCGCAGGAGTTTGGGCGAAATTTCTCCCGATTCTTCGTAAGCATTCAGAATGGCCTTGCCACCAGTTAAGCTGGTGCCGTATTTATCGGCCAATGCTTTGCCCCAATAGTTTATTTCCTGCGTGCGGTCTCTTTGCGAATTCCACGAATACCGGGCCCATTCCTTGTACCAGATCCAGTCGCGGTCTACTTCTAACAAGCGGCCTTTTACATGGTCTGCAGCATAAGGCCAATCCCAATAGCTGGCTTGCGGGTAGAGGTGTAAACCCTTGGCACCATAAATCTTGTTCATGGCTTGCACCGATTTTTGGATAAAATCAGCAGATCCATATCTGAAAGGTTCCAGATTGGCCAGGATGTGTACGTTTGAGATATTTACCGTGCCAATAGCAGCCAGTTTACGGTTCAGTTCTGCCCAGGCCCCTCGAGGCGTGTAAGTAGTTAAAGCTTCGCCATTAAATTTATTCTCGGTATAGAGGTTTTTATAAAGTGGTAAAGCGGCTTTCATTACGCTGGGCGCATCGGTATCGTGTGCGCGCAATACAATAGGCGGCTCTTCTTTTATACCGGCAGCTTTTAAGCCATCCTTTACGCCGGGGATAATTGTTTTGGTAAACCAGTCGATATCATCCTGCCCAACTCCTTCCATGGCTTCGCCTAAAGCTACCATTAAACCTACGTTCGGGTATTTTTCTACAAAAGCTGCAATTGATTTTTGGGTGTAATCGGCAATTAAAGGGATAATCGGGCGGTTACGGTCTTGCGTTTTTAAGCCATGTTTATCGGCAAAAGGTTTAGGGATAATGATATTGTAAAACATCTGGATTACCCAAATACCACGTTTATCGGCTTCGTGTGTTAAAAACCTGAAAATTTCCTCGTTCTTTTTGAGGGTAGCATCGTCTACTTCTACGGCATAAGGATAGGCTTTCAATCGCAATAAAGAAGAAAACGGGTGACCGTTCCATAAGTAAAGCGAGTTGTAGCGGTTTTCCACCATCATATCCAGGTACTTAATCCATAAAGCTTTATCGTAAAGCCAGGGAAAAGTTTCAGGAGTATACGGATATTCATAAACATCGTGTCCGGGTAAATAATCAGGCTTTTGCAAACCGATACAAGTGCCACGTAACACCATTTCAGGCTGATCGGTAAGCGATAAGGCCGCAGGTAACTTGCCAGTGTCTTTAATCTGGTCGGCAAGTTCGATGCAGCCATATAAAGTGCCCGATGCATCATGACCCGCTATATAAATGGTTCCGTTTTTATCGGTATAAATGGTGTAGGCTTCTTTTTTAGCGGCGGCTACCTTGGTTTTTACGGCTGCCGGAAGTTTTCCAGCCATAACCGCATCAGAAAATACGCCGATTACAATGCCCGGTTTGCCCGCTCCTGATTTTGTCTGTTGTATTATTTTAGTCTGATAACCAATTTTGTTCAAGGCTTTTAAAACCTGGTCTGCACCAAACTTTACCCTTACATGCGCAGCTGGAGATATTAAAATGTTTTTATCCGTGCGGTTGGCAGCACTTGAAAACGAGATCGATAAAAAATAACAGGAAATAAAAATCAGAAATTTTCTCATTCAATTTGGCTCTTATAACAAAGCCTTAAAAATTAGGCTTTTGTATGATATTTGGTTGTAATATTATTTAAATATAAAAATAATATTCAAATATAAGTAAATTAGCCTTTCGCTTTTGTAATATTTATGCAAGGTAAAGCGCTTATAAAGGCTTGTGGCGGGTATGACAATATCTGTTAATATTTAGACAAGAAGATAAAATTTTTAATCAACAATATTTATTTTATTTGTAGTCGTATTCTAATCAATTATAACATTATGCCGTTTTTTCGGCTTAGCAAGATAAACCTATAATATTAAGGATGCGAAATCAAAATACGTATATTACATCATCAATCAATTTAAACAACAAACATGTTTTCACTCAAAAATAAAAAAGCAGTAGTTACAGGTGGCGGAAGTGGAATTGGCAGGGCTATAGCAACTATTTTAGCTAAACAGGATGCCGAAGTGCACATCATTGAACTGGGTATCGAGCAGGCACAAGATACATTGGATGAAATTAAAGCAGCGGGTAAGCAGGCTTTTAGCTATGCCTGCGATGTTTCAGACCACAATGCTGTTAAAGCTGTTTTTGAACAAATTGGAAGCATCAATATCTTAGTAAACAATGCCGGTATCGCACACATTGGCAAGGCCGATACTACTGAAGAAAGCGATTTCGACAGAGTGATGCGTGTTAACGTTAAAGGTGTTTACAACTGCCTGTACGCTGCTATTCCGCAAATCCGTTTAGCTGGCGGAGGTGTAATCATCAATATGGCTTCTATTGCAGCATTAATTGGCTTGCCAGACCGTTTTGCCTACAGTACAGCAAAAGGTGCGGTAAAAGCCATGACCATGAGTGTGGCCAAAGATTACATTGGCGAAAACATCAGGTGTAATTCTATTTCTCCGGCAAGGGTACATACCCCATTTGTTGATGGCTTTTTACAGAAAAACTATCCGGATAACATCCCTGAAATGTTCGAGAAGTTATCTAAAACCCAGCCGATTGGCCGTATGGCTAAACCCGAAGAAATTGGTGCACTGGCTTTATATTTATGTAGCGACGAAGCTTCGTTTATCACTGGTTGCGATTACCCGATTGACGGTGGATTTACTACTTTAAACAATTAATATCCTTTTTAAATACAATAAAGAAAATATAACATGAAATTAATAAGATTTGGCGAAGCAGGAGCAGAAAAACCAGGCGTAATTATCGGAGATAATTATTATGATGTATCTGCATTGGTTAGCGATTATAACGAAGCATTTTTTGGTGGCGATGGTTTGGAAAAACTAAAATCAGCTATCGCATCTGCCGATTTGCCACAGGTTGATAAAGGTGTTCGCCTTGGTCCGGCTTTGGCGCGCCCTTCAAAAATTATCTGTGTAGGCTTAAACTACAAAGACCACGCAGCCGAAACCAATGCCCCTATTCCAACCGAGCCAATTTTATTCTTCAAAGCTACTACCGCTATTGTAGGACCGAATGACGATTTGATTATCCCTAAAAACAGTAAAAAAACAGATTGGGAAGTAGAATTAGCCATTGTTATTGGTAAAAAAGCCAGCTATGTAACTGAAGAAAATGCTTTAGATCATATTGCGGGTTATGTATTGCATAACGATTACAGCGAGCGCGAATTCCAGTTAGAGCGTAACGGACAATGGGTTAAAGGAAAAAGTGCCGATACTTTTGCGCCAATCGGGCCATTTATTGCCACACAGGATGAAATTGCCGATGTGCACAACCTGCGTCTTTGGTTAACTGTTAACGGCAAAACTTTGCAGGATGGAAACACCTCGAACCTGATTTTTAATGTGCCGTTTATGGTTTCCTATATCAGCCAGTTTATGACCCTTTTACCGGGCGATGTAATTACTACAGGTACACCTGCAGGTGTTGGTTTAGGCCAAAAACCTGAGCCTTGGTATTTAAAACCTGGCGATGTAGTTGAGTTGGGTATTGATGGTTTAGGCACCAGCAAACAAACTGTTAAAGCTTACGGCGAAAATTAATATGAAAAGATATTGCCTGGCACTCGATCTGGTTGATGATATAAAGCTTATTGAAGAATATAAGCAATACCACCAATCGGTTTGGCCCGAAATTAAAGAAAGTATCAGCTCGTCTGGTATCGAAAACCTGGAGATATACCTCACTGGTAACCGCCTGTTTATGATTATGGAGGTGAATGATAGCTTTTCTTTTGAAGCCAAAGGAGCAGCCGATTTAGCCAACCCGAAAGTGCAGGAATGGGAAACTTTGATGTGGAAGTTCCAGCAGGCTTTACCGGGAGCCAAACCTGGCGAAAAATGGATCTTAATGGATCAGATATTTACACTTTAGTGCTTTTATAATATGATTGATACCCACGTACATTTTTGGAATTTCGACCCGGTGAGAGATAACTGGATTAACGATGATATGCAAATTATCCGCAAAGATTTTTCTCCGGAGAATCTTTTGGATGTGTATAGCGATCTCAATATTACCGGATGTGTTGCGGTACAGGCCAGTCAGTCGGAAGAAGAAAATCATTTTCTCCTGAAACTGGCGGAAGAGAGTGAAATCATCAAAGGTATTGTGGGCTGGGTTGATTTACTAGACCCCAATCTGGATGAACGTTTAAGCTTCTGGCAAAATCATCAAATCATTAAAGGCTGGCGACATATCCTGCAGGCTGAAAACCGCGATTTTATCTTAAATCCGGCTTTTATTGCAGGTGTTAAGCAATTAAAAAAATACAACTATACTTACGATTTATTGTGTTATCACAATCAGTTGGAAAATATTATACAAATGGTTGATCAAATTCCCGATCAGCCATTTGTATTGGATCATTGTGGCAAGCCCGATGTAAAAAGTGGGGATTTGAAAGCCTGGACAGCAAACATTAAAACCCTGGCCGCAAACCCTAACGTATTGTGCAAAGTATCGGGCCTTTTAACAGAAGCCGACTGGCAAAACTGGACCGAACAGGATTTGTTTAATTGCTTTGATGTAATATTCGAGCAGTTTAGTCCGGAACGCGTAATGTATGGCAGCGATTGGCCGGTAATGTTATTAAGCAGGCCTTATCAGGATTGGTTTAATGTAGTAAATAAATACACAGAACGTTTTACAGTTGCAGAAAGGAGAATGATTTTTTCTGATAATGCAAAGCAGTTTTACAAACTTTAATAGCTGTTTTTGGTGTTGCAGCGGCTAATACCTGGCAACGCAATGCTTCAAAGAAACCAAATATGGCCGATAGTGCAGGACGGAGATTACATTATATTGTGTTAGTTTTCGGCTTTTTAACACCCCTGCGGCCAAGACAATAAATAAAATAATGAGTAAAAAAATTACCTTTCCTTATCACAGTCAATATCCTTCGGTAGCTGACCTTAGAAGTAAAGCAAAAAGAAGAATACCAAAATTTGCATTCGATTATTTAGAAGGAGGCTGTAACGAAGGGCTAAATCTTGCCCGTAACGAATCAGATTTCGATGATATCTATCTAAAACCAAACTATTTACGCGTGGGTGGAGATATCGACATGTCGGTTGAGCTTTTTGGCCGTAAATATAGTGCGCCTTTTGGTATTTCTCCTATTGGATTACAAGGCTTGATGTGGCCCAATGCGCCCGAAATTCTGGCCAAAGCGGCAGCCAAACATGATATCCCTTATACGCTGAGTACGGTATCTACCAGCAGTATCGAGCGCATTGCTGAAGTTTCGGAAGGTAAAGCCTGGTTTCAGTTGTATCATCCTACCGAAAACAAACTGAGGGATGATATTTTATCGCGTTTGAAAGCAGTTGAATGCCCGGTTTTGGTGGTACTGGTAGATGTGCCTGCCTTTGGGTTAAGGTATAAGGAAATTAAGAGTGGTCTTTCTATACCACCTAAAATGTCGGTAAATAATATTTTGCAGGCATTTGCAAGGCCGTTGTGGGGCATTAAAACTCTACAGCATGGTATCCCCTCTTTTGCTACGTTAAAACCGTACATGGAAAAAGGAATGGATATGTCGCAGCTGGGACAATTTATGAACAGAACTTTTACCGGCAAAGTCGATATCGAAAAAGTTTCGGCTATCCGCGAAATCTGGAAAGGCCCATTGGTATTAAAAGGCATTGCTACTGATGAAGATATGCAGGCAGCTATACAGATTGGTGTTGACGGGGTAATTGTTTCGAATCATGGTGGGCGACAAATTGATGCAGGTGAATCATCGATCAATTCTTTAATTAAACTTGCCGGAAATGATGCCTATAAATCAAAACTCAAGATCATGCTGGATGGTGGAATTCGTTCGGGAGTTGATTTGGCCAGGGCGCACGCCGTAGGTTCCGAATTTAACTTTATGGGCCGCCCGTTTATGTATGGTGTTGGTGCATTGGGTAATGAAGGCGGCGAGCATACCATCAATATGTTTAAAACTCATTTGTACCAGATTATGCAGCAGCTTACGATAGAGAATATTTCGCAATTCCCTGATCGGTTATTGTAATTTAACTTATCTACTGGTTGGTGTCGCACCAACCAGCTCTATTTATCATTATTGGCTGCCTAAGTGTTTCGGTTATTGTAATTTCATCCGGATGTAATCATATAGACTTGTCATCCTGAGCTTGTCGAAGGACCAGCTCAAACACTTAGTGTAGCCTTTCTTACTGGTTGGTGTCACACCAACCAGCTTCTACTCCGCTCGAAATCTATTTCAATAGATTTCTCCATTGCGCCACCGGTGAAAAACCGGCCGGCTCCAGTCGAAATGACGATTATCTACTGGTTGCTGTCACACCAACCAGCTCCTTTCATACATTTTCGCATGATGAGCGCTAGTTCATCCCCCTGCCCCCTTCAAAAGGGGAACGAGATAGGTTAAATTGATTATCTACTTTTTCGGTCGGTGAGACACCAACCGAGAGACGAACAAAAAAAGACCTCGCAGGTTTAAAAAACCTGCGAGGTCTATCGTATACTATCTACTGGTTGGTGTCGCACCAACCGGCTCATAGCATTTTCGCATGATCAGCTCCAGTTCATCCCCCTGCCCCCTTCAAAGGGGGCCGAGATGTGCTAACCTGATTAGCTATAAGAATCATGCTCTTCCGTGCTTATCTGTGCATCCGTGGCAAAAAGCCTTACGCATAATAAAAAGCCCTCACAGGTTTTTAGAACCTGTGAGGGCTATCCAATGTTTCGGTCGGTGAGACACCGACCGATAGATGAAGCTTATTTCGAAAACTTATAAGTCGTACTCGTTTTATACGTTTCGCCTGGTTTAAGCACGGTCGAAGCAAAATTCGGGTGATTCGGTGCATCAGGGAAATGTTGCGTTTCTAAACAAAAAGCCGAACGGTGTGGGTACGATTTACCACCTTTACCATCTTTATCTGCTCCGGTTAAGAAATTACCACTATAAAACTGCAAACCAGGCTCGGTAGTAATTACCGATAAGACAATGCCTGTTTTAGTACTTTTAACCACGGCTACCGGGGTTTTACCATCGTGGTGCGTTAAAGCAAAGTTATGATCGTAACCTTTACCAAATTTTAACTGCTCATCGTTATCGCCAATCTGTTTACCAATTAGTTTCGCTTTGTTAAAATCAAAAGCCGTACCTGCAACAGGTTGTAATTTACCGGTTGGAATCAAAGTCGAATCAACTGGCGTATAAGCGCTGGCATCAATCATTAATTCATGGTCTAAAATGGTGCTGTCGCCTTCGCCGTTTAAGTTAAAATAAGCATGGTTGGTTAAGTTTACAATTGTAGTTTTATCGGTAGTAGCTGCATAATCAATTTGCAGCGCATTGTCATCCGTTAAAGTATAAGTCACTTTCACATCCAGTTTACCCGGATAACCGGCTTCGCCATCCTTAGAAACGTAGCTTAATTCCAGCTTTGTGCTATCTATTTGTTTCGCATCCCACACTTTGCCGAAAAAGCCATCGGTACCACCATGTAAAGTGTTTACGCCGTCGTTCAGTTGTAACTGGTATTCCTTGCCATCTAAAGTAAATTTGCCTTTACCAATGCGGTTTCCGTAACGACCAATTAAGGCCCCAAAAAACGGTTCGCCTTTTTTACGGTAAGCACCCACACTATCATAACCCAATACTACATCGGTTAGTTTGTTGTCTTTATCGGGCACCAGCAGCGAAACTACGCGGCCACCGTAATTGGTAATCGATACCGAAGCACCTTGTTTGTTCTTCAGGGTATATAATTTAACCGCTTTACCATCAATGGTGCTGCTGTATTTTAACGAATCGGTTTGGGTACTGGCTGCTGCTCTTTTATCCGTTTTCGGGTTGCACGCGCTGAAAGCAAGGGCTAAACATAAGGTAGCCAATGGTAAGGCCTTAAGAAGTGGTTTTTTCATCAGTTATGGGTTTTTATTTGATGAAGCAATCGTGATTTTACCGGGCAAAACCCCTGATGCTTGCATACAGATTTATTTTTGGTTACAGCTAAAGTAGTAAAAAATAATTAACGTCAAAGTGACGATTATAATATTATTTCGCTTAATATTGACCATCATTTCCCTACATCAAAAAAAATCACATAATTTAGCAAGAATATGCACGATTTTAATTTCAGGCCTAAAGCTTTTCTTTTCGATTTAAACGGCACCATGATTAACGATATGGAATACCATACGCTGGCCTGGTATAGTATTATGACCGAAGATTTAGGTGCAAAACTGGATTATGCAAGTGTAAAAAAAGAAATGTATGGTAAAAACCACGAAGTACTGGAGCGCGTTTTTGGTAAAGGCAAGTTTAGCCCTGCAGAAATAGAACGCCTTTCAGTTGATAAGGAAAAGCGTTACCAATCGGGTTATTTACCACATCTGGCTTTAATAGCTGGTCTGGATCAGTTTTTGGAGCGGGCAAAGGCCGCACAAATCCCGATGGCCATTGGCTCAGCTGCCATTCCTTTCAACATCGATTTCGTGGTAGATGGTTTAAACATCCGCCATTACCTGGATGCGATTGTGAGTGCCGATGATGTACAAACGAGTAAACCCGATCCCGAAACCTTTTTAAAGGCTGCAGCTGCACTCGGCATTGCCCCGGCCGATTGCCTGGTGTTTGAAGATGCACCTAAAGGCGTAGAATCTGCCCTGAACGCGGGTATGCCCTGCCTGGTGCTTACCACTACACATACCATCGAAGAATTTGACGGTTATCCGAATATTTTGGGCTATATTACCGATTACAACGAGACTAAATTAAATATGCTTTTTTAAAACATGGGAAAATATTTAAATCAAAAACCTGTACTGGTTGCTGTTGACTGTATTATTTTTGGTTACGACGGCGAAGAACTGAAACTCTTGGTGATTAAAAGGGCCATTGAGCCCGTAAAAGATCAATGGAGTTTGATGGGTGGTTTTATTGGCGAAAATGAAAACCTCGATGGCGCAGCCAAACGTATTCTTTTAGAACTTACGGGCTTGCACGATGTGTATTTAGAGCAGCTGCACGCTTACGGTAGCCCCGATCGTGACCCGATTGAGCGTACGGTATCAGTTGTGTACTTTGCCCTGATCGATATCAATAAATACAGTAAACAAATTAACGACCAATACCATGCCGAGTGGTTTAAACTTAAAGAGGTGCCGGAACTGATTTTCGACCACAACATTATGGTAAAGGCAGCAATGGATAAAATCCGTTATCAGGCAGCCCTCCACCCTGTTTTATTTGAGTTATTGCCAAAACGTTTTACCATTCCGCAATTACAAGCTTTATATGAGCAGGTGTACGATGCCCCGATTGATAACCGCAACTTTATTCGTAAAATAACGGCCAGTGGTTTGCTGATTAAACAAACCGATAAAGATAAATCGAGCTCGCGCCGTGGTGCTTTCTATTTTAAGCTCGATAAAAACAAACACAAAGCGCAGTTTCAATCGTTTTTAAACTTTATACCGAAGGCGGCTAAATAAGAACCGGGTAATTAACGGCCTGTTTCCTCCGGGTTAATTTTTATTTAAAAAAAGATGAAAATTATTTTCTCACTTAGCCTTTTTAAAATCAAGAGGTTACAAACAGATAACCTAATTTTAACGTTAAAGACCAAAAACATTTTATAAAAACATTTGCAAAGAAAGGATTAATCTCTATATTTGCACCTCCTTAAACAAAGGGAAAATGATTCCGTAGCTCAGCTGGTAGAGCATTACACTTTTAATGTAGTGGTCCTGGGTTCGAATCCCAGCGGGATCACAGAAAGCCTCACAGAAATGTGGGGCTTTTTGCATAAATAGATATTTTCTACAGTGGTAGGCTTGCAGATTTCGATTGGATTGTTGAAAGCTCTATAATAATACTAAGCCCAGTCATTTCACCACATATTTGAGTGTACTTGCCACATTAATTAAATAATATTCCTTTAGTTTGCTTCCTTTGCTCTCAATCAAAAGAAATACTATGTTAACAGGTCTTAAAAAATTACTAATAAACTGGATTGCCCATTTTGTAATGATGTGGATTGCAATTACTGCATTTACACTTATTCCCTATCTTTATCATGTACATATGTGGGGTAATTACATCGTAAATACCGATGGTACACCAGTTTCAGGTTGGCAGTACGCCACCAATTTACGTAGTGATTTATTTGTTGTTGCTCTTTGTATCTTGTTGACTGAAGCTGTAAGAATATTTCTGTTTAAAAAATATCATTTCATTGTTTTTATTGGGGGATGTTTATTGACTGGAATGATTTCCTGCGCAGGAATTATTTATTTACGCCCAAATGTTTTCAAGCAACAAGGTAAACTTTCTGCTATTGAACCTATTTTATATATAGCCGTTTATGCTTTTATTTACGTAATAGTGAGGGATTATTACCTTCAATATAAAAATAGAAAGCTATATAGGATCCAGCAGTCGGAGAACGAATTACATGCTTTAAAGGCACAGCTAAACCCACATTTTCTATTTAATGCCTTAAATTATCTTTACGGTACTGCTTTAAAAGAAAATGCACCTGACACTGCTCATGGGATTGACATCATGTCTGATATGATGCGCTATACTATTCATGGAATGCATGAGAATTTTGTTCAACTCCAGGATGAACTTAAATTTATGGAGAACTATCTGCGACTTCAGCAGGTGCGTTTGCCTGCGAAGGAAAGTATCAAAATTAACAAACAAATTGTTTCAGATGATCATAAACAAAAAATAGCGCCGCTTTTGCTCCTGCCGTTTATAGAAAATGCTTTTAAATACGGGATCAGTATGGATGCGCAGTGCGAAGTTCAGATAAAAATTGTTGTGGTAGAAAATGAGCTCCAGATGGAAGTGTTTAATACCATTGTTCAGAACCGGGCAGAAGTTGGCGGAAATAATACAGGAATAAAAAATACGATTAAGCGTCTGGATCTTCTTTATCCAGATAGTTACCGGTTGGATCATAAGAACACCGGTTTAGATTATAAAGTTTCATTTTGGTTGAAACTCAGTTCTTAAATACATCATTCAATTTTCTTAATCATGATTAAAAAAGTAATGTTACTGCTTTGGGGAGCAGCAGTTCCTCTTATGTCTGTATGTCAGACTAAAGATTCATTGTTCACTGTTAAAATAACTGCACCAAAAATGCCTTCAAGGGCTAAAATTTACCTGTTATACCAAGAGGAGGGTAAAAAAATAATTGATTCTGCAGTGCAGACTAATGGCTTATTCGTTTTTAAAGGTAAAATAGATGAGCCAAAATATAGTACTCTTGTTTGCGATACCACAAATATTGGTTTATCAGGAATGATAAAAAAACAATATGATAAACCAGATTTATTGCGAATGTATATTTATCCGGGGCATGTAGCGCTGAAGACCTCTAGCCCTTCAATTGCTGACGCAACCTTTGCTGGCAGGGGTATCAATTATGATCATATTAAGTTAGAAAAATTGCTTAACCCTATTTATGAAGAGATCGACAAAATTAATCTGAGGGAAACTCACCATGAGCCAGGCACCTCAGCATTGAACAAGAAATTAGATAGTTTAAGCGCGGTTAAACAGGCCATTCGTCTGAAATTTATTATTGATAATCCAGATAGTTTTATTGCTCTGAGTGCATTGGATGACTATGCAGGAATCTCGCCGGATATTGCTGTTATTGAGCCAATGTTAAACCGGCTTTCGGTAAAATTGCAGAATACACCATCAGGTATACAGTTTCGGAAATTTCTATCAAACCAGCATGACCTTAATCCCGGTAAAACAGCTCCTGTTTTTATTCAAAATGATACTGCAGTAATCCTGTAAATTTAGCCTCCTTTAGAGGGAAATATGTTTTGATTGATTTCTGGGCCTCGTGGTGTGGACCTTGTAGAGATGCCAATCCTGAACTTGTTAAAATCTACAATAAATTTAAAGATAGAAATTTTACTATCTTGGGTGTTTCACTTGATGGTGCAGATGGAAAGGATGCATGGTTAAAAGCAATAAAGGATGATGGATTAAGCTGGCCCCAGGTTTCGGATTTGAAGCATTGGAAAAATGAAGTGGGAAAGCTTTATAGTATCAGGAAAATTCCACAGAGCTTTCTGATTGATCCTCAAGGTGTAATTATAGCAAAAGATATTGAAGCGACAGAATTAATGGAGAAGCTTAAACAAGTATTACCGATAAAATGATCAAAGTAATTGCAGTTGACGATGAACCTGTAGCGCATGATATTATTCGTACCCATGCAGAAAAGATACCTTTTATTTCGCTTGATGCCACGTTTTTGAGTGCTACAGATGCATTGGTTTACATTAAAAATGAACGTGTAGATTTGGTGTTCCTCGATATTGCGATGCCTGATCTGTCGGGTATTGAGTTTGCCACTATGATAAACGCTGAAATTCAAGTCATTTTTACTACCGCTTATCCGGAATATGCATTAAAAGGTTTTGAGTTGGCTGCTACAGACTATTTATTAAAGCCTATCAATTTTACGCGTTTTTTAAAGGCCTGTCAGCTTGCCGAAAAGAGGCTTCAAGTGCATGAAGGTAAAAAAAGGAACAAAGAACAGGCTTTATTTGTAAAAGACGGCCATGACTGGGTGCAAATAAAGTTTAATAACCTGGTTTATGCAAAAGCCGAAGATAATTATGTGGATTTACATGAAACAGGTAAACATACGCTTACGCGGATTACATTAACTGAATTGCAATCAAAACTTCCTGCGGATCAGTTTTTGAGGATACATAAATCATTTATAATTTCCAGACAGAAAATTGAGCGGATTGAGAAGCATCAGGTAACTGTAGCGGGGAATAAGATTCCATTGTCTAAATTTTATAGAGACCAGCTTCTGCAAGATCTTGGGTCAGAAGTATAGAAGACATGACATATATCTAGAATTAACCTAGAATCTGGCGTTAAGAAAGAGCCTTGCGCCAGCTTAGTCTTATTTATGTTGTTAGACGTATCTTTAAAATTTATATCTAACTGTGCTTTTATGTTTTGGAGTCTGAATCTGGTAAGCAATCCCCTGTTTTTTACTCACTTCGTCAAGGTATAGAGTATCTTTCTTGTGCTTCAGAGTGTCTTCGTTAATGTTCAGGGGTGAGCTTATCAAAGACAGGAAAGCCCATGCATGGCGCTGGATGGTATGGAACCATATAATACCTTAAGCTCGATAAAGAAAAAAAAGCGGAGCTGACACCGCTTTTTTCTGATGATTTGCTTCGTTTTTCATGAGAAATCTGTAATTGAAATTAATCTATCTTGTTTGATCTTCCATATACCATTTTCCTTTTGTAAAATTAATTTAGCGCAATTATTCGGATATCATCATGATAAACAATACGGGTACTGCCCAAGGGTGGGTTATATACTCCCCATTTCAGATAGCCAATCCCGCCAAAATAGGTCTTGCAATTTTCTGCGTCTAGTACCATAGTGTAGGTTGTTTGTCCTGGCAATTTGGTATATATTTTCATGTACCCGGTATTATCCTCCGCCCATTTTACATCTATACGAAAATGCATCCATTGATTAACATAGGGTGCAAAATTACTTACCAATAGATCATGGAATGTATTACCGGCTCTGGCAGTTTGAATAGTATTGCCCTTTCTTATAATCCTCAGCGCCCCTCCTTCGGCCGAATTTTTCAGCTGAAATAAAGTAAATTGTTCTGATTTTTCCGCTTGCGATACCGGAAAGTCTTTGAGTAGCATGCTAAATTCGTAACGGCGTTCCTGACCAGGCGAGAAACGTGCCGGCCCAGGCTTCATAAGAGCGCTTTCGCTTCTCCAGTTTCCGGCAGAAAAATAGCTCGAATCACCAGCCACTACTTTATGCGCCACCGCGTAATTGCCGGTAGCTCCTGGCGACACCATATAAACTGCATCGGCAGCGCTTGCTTCGGTGGGGGTTATCAATGGATAGCCGGAGTTAAGAGAATTATTTTCGTAAGTAGCATTTAAAATGGTGTCACCAGCTACGGTCGCTGCTCTGGCGGTAGCGTTTTTTTCTGAAACAGGCTGAACTGTATTATTTGCTTTTTTGCAGGATACTGTAAAAAAAAGCATGGCTGCTGCTGCGCAGCCAGAAATGGAGTGTAATAATTGTTTGTTCATTGTTTTTGCTTTTAGGTTGATGTTTAGTTAATTGGTAATCTTTATCATCATACAATATACTAAGTTAAGCTGCATTCGTGTAATATAAAACAGATGATCGACAGAAAGGCACAAACGCTCCATGGATGCTGCAAATCGCTCTATAAAGCATCAATAGGGAAACAGCATTAGCGTATTTACTTGTTATGCAGGCTTTTGTCGCTCCCGTTGCAAGGAATGAAAATTGGTGTTTTAAGAATCAAAAAAGCCGCCCTTTATGCAGGGGCGGCTTTAAGATAGTTATAGATTAATTGTTTGTTTTATTTGTAACCAGGGTTCTGATCGTTTGGTGTAATTTGATCATTCAGTTTCATTTCCGAGTCAGGAATCGGCAACAAGCTGTTAAAAGCCTGAATAGTTCCGGATTGCGCCGCCCATTTGTTGTATTTTTTAACCAGATCGACGAACTTTCCGGTCCTGATCAAATCGATTTTACGCCAATTTTCTGCAAAAAGCTCACGAATGCGTTCATCCATAATTTTTGTACGGAAATCGTCTTGCGACATAGCGGTCCATGCTCTATCAGCCGGAAGTGTTCCGCCCCATGCTCTGGTTCTAACCTCGTTAACAACAGCAACGGCATCGCCGGTTTTGCCGAGCTCGTTCAGGCATTCTGCGTAACATAGCTTAATATCGCCAAGTCTTAAAACCGGCATATCCTTACCTGAATTGTACATGTTATTGTATCCTAAACCGCTATGCGAATCCGTGCGAAAATCCTCGTATTTTTTAATGTGAGGATTTAATTCATCATGATTTGCACCAAGGCCTTCCCACGAAATGATATCATAGGTTGGGGTTACGCCGTAATATGAAAAATCATAACGGATACTCTGATCACGGCGAAGGTCGCCATCTTCCCAAACCCCACCGTTCGCTACTGTTTCATAGGCATGAATTGTCGGAACAATTTTGTCATATCCCGAAAAATAGCAACCATCACCGAAGGTATTTTGTACCGCACGCGATCCAATCTGAAATTGAACTTTATTATTATTGGGCGATACCGGGCTGTACTGGAACTCTAAAATTGCCTCAACGGTATTGGGTTTAGTGTAATCGAACAAATTCTGATAAGGAACCAAGGTATACCTGCCCATCATTTGCTCAAAGCAATTTCTGGCCTTGTCAAAATCACGCAGACCGGTTGATTCAGGTGCCGACATATAGGCCTTACCCAGCATGGCCAGTGCAGCTCCGCTGGTTGCTCTGCCCGGTGCATTAGTTTGGGGGCATAGCGTTGAAGCCTTAATGAGATCTGAAATAATAAAGGCCCATACATCCTTTAGGGGTTGGCGCTTTAGCCCCAGCGTATTTTCCCGGCTCAGGTCTCTTATTGGAATAGATCCCCAATACATGGCCAGTTCAAAATCTATAAAACCCCTTATAAAACTGGCTTCGCCCACAACACCTGCTGCTTTAGAGCCCGGTACCAATCCTGGCTTATCCAGTCCATTAATGATTTTCGCTGCCTCATTAACCAGGGGCCAACGCAGGTTCCATTGCGTCGTGATCTGACCCTGAAGTGAATTCAGGTTCCCGTCGTAACGATCAAGGCCTCCTTTGGATGCATCAGTTTTCATCTGAAAAGCCCCTTGTTGGGTTTCATCTGTTCCCATCATTAACACGGTGCCCTGTTCGTCTACACGGCAATTTAACCAGTTGGCATAAATGCCTTTTAAACTGGTTTGTACTAAATTAACATCAGAATAAACAGCGCTTTCGTCAAGTTTGGTTAAACTATCCTGTTGCAATAGCTTTTTGCAAGACGCTAAACCTATAAACGCGCTTACAATAAATACTTTTAGAATAAATTTTTTCATAATTTTCTGCATCAAAAATTAAAACCCAAAGTTTACACCCACTACAAATGTTCGTACAGGTGGATAACCATAATCACCGGTTTCGGGATCGAGCCCCTTATACTTTGTGATTAAGAATAAGTTGGAGCCGGTGGCGTAGATACGTACCCGGCTTGCATGCCACTTATCCAGCAACTTTTGCGATAAATTGTAACCCAAAGTAAGTGCTGAAAGCCGGAGATAGGAAGCATCCTGTACGGCATAGTCTAAATCAGATGGGGCAAACCTGTTATAGCTCGTATTGTCAATTACTTTCGGAATATTGGTATCCGTATTTGTTGGGGTCCAGCGATTAAGCAAATCGATCGAAGCCATACTCGACCCAACACTGTTGATTAAACCCTCGTAGTAACTGCTTATTTTTTTTGCGCCATGCGAATAAACGAAAACTGCATTCAGATCAAGGCCTTTGTAAGTCAGGTTAGTTGAAAAACCGCCGTAATATTTCGGATCCTCTTTCCCCACAATAACCCTGTCGTATTGGTTTACTATCCCATCTTTTACACCGTTAGGACCTGAAACATCAAGTGCAAAAAGGTCACCAAGTCCTACTGTTTTGCCGTTGTAATTTAATCCCTGCCATTCAGCACGGTTTGATTCTTGCGCTATACCTCCTGAACGAAGGGTGTAAATGCTATGCAGGGGCTGTCCAACAAACAAATTGTTTTCGCGACTGTCGCCTGAAGAGCTGTAAATCACAGTCGCATTTCCATACAATTGTTTTACAGCATTTTTTGCAAATGAGATGTTTCCTGCTACAGTCCAGTTCCAATCACTGTTTTTAATGATTTGTCCGCTTAATGAAAGCTCGATACCTTTATTGTTTACCCGCCCGATATTCTGTAATTGGTGGCTATAACCTGTGGTAAGCGCTAAGCCACGATCAAGCAAAAGGTTATCGTTATTGATGTAAAAGGCCTCGGCAGTAGCAGATAACCTATTGTTAAGGAAGGCCATATCCAAACCAAGGTTGGCTTGTTTCTGACGTTCCCAGGTCAGGTCAGGATTACCTTTTAACCCATCGTTGGCGAGTAATGCATTGTTGTTATTAACCTTTGAGCCGTACAGCGTCTGGAATGCATAATTGGTAATATCCTGATTACCAACCACGCCATAACCTGCCCTTAAGCTTAACTGATTAAATACTTTCTGGTTTTTTAAGAAGTCCTCTTTACTGATCTCCCATCTCACTGATCCGGAAGGGAAAATACCATACTGATGCCCAGGAGCAAATCTTGATGATCCGTCATCACGGGCAGTAGCGGTGACATAGTATTTATCGTCATAACTATAAGTGAAACGTGCGATTACTGAAAACATCGAATAGGCATAGAAATTAGATCCTATTGTAGTTTTATCCTGTGCCGCAGCGCCACCCAGATTAAAATAAGAAAGGTCATTGCTTGCAAAACGGTCTCCCTGCGCTAAAGTATAGTCAGAGGTGTGTTTACTTGCGCTGGTTCCCAAAAGTGCAGTTATCCGGTGTTTTCCTTGAAAGGTTCTGTTATAAGTGGCAGTATTATCCCATTGCCAATACAGATCGTTCCACCGCTCCGCTTTAGCCCTCGCATCGCCGTTATAATTGCGTATAGCTTCCTGGATATTGTTTGGGGTAAAAGTAAAATAAGACTGCTGGCCATAATCAACCGAAAAAGTAGAGCGGATATCGAGCCCGGGAATCGGATTAACGTTAATAAAATTAGAGGTTACCAATCGATTTCGGTTTTGCCTCCTGACAATTTCCATGGCGTTAAACGGATTAAAGTTATTGTTGCTGTTCTGGCCAAGCGCACGGTAATAAATAGTCAGGTAATTGGCGGTATACCTTGTATCATCTGCCTGATATGGAGCATAATCCAACAAGGGATTTGCATTCAGTGCCTGATTATAGACGTCATCATCGACCTGGCGATCATCGGTACGGGTGTACCCGGTATTTGTTCCTATTTTCAACCATTTCTTTACCGCATAATCTGCATTGAAACGGCCTGTGTATTTATTTTGATTTACCTGTTGTATAATACCGCTATTGCCTGCATAACCTAAACTTAAATAGAAAGAACTTTTGTCTGTTCCACCTGTAAAGCTTAAAGCGTGGTTTTGTTGATACCCCGTTTGTTTGATCTGATCCAGCCAATTGTAGGTTTTACCGCTGTTGTAAGTGTTAAATTCCTGTTGAGAGAAGGCAACATTTGTTTTTAGTAAGGTGTTATTGATATAGTCTTGTCGGTTTGCGTTTGGATTGTCTTTTAGGTATCCGTTGGCGTAAGCATCAAGGCGAAGCTGAAACAACTGCCCGGCATTCATGGTCTCCGGCATTTTTGCGATATTTGAAAAGCCGGCCCAGCCATCATAGCTAATTGTACCATCGCCGCCTGTTTTTTTGCCTTTTTTCGTCGTAATTACAACAACCCCATTTGCACCACGTGATCCGTAGAGTGCTGTGGCGGATGCATCCTTCAAAATAGCGACAGAGGCAACGTCGTTCATGTTGATCGAATTAAACCCGCCAAGATTATTTTCCATGATTAAACCATCCACTACATAAATAGGCGTTGAGCCAGAATTAATCGTATTCGTTCCCCGAATTTTAATAACTGCATCATCACTCGGTTTTGATCCACCTCCAATAAATACCCCTGCAACACGCCCCTGAAGTGCACTGTTTACATTGGTAACAGGCCTGTCTTGCAAAGTTTTTGAATCTACATTACTTACCGAACCGGTGAGATCGCCTTTTTTGAAAGTAGCGCCGACCACAACAATTTCTGTAAGGGCGCTGCTGGATGATTTTAGGATTACTTTCATCGGTTCGGCAGTTGCCGGAAGTTCTAATGGATCGAATCCCACAGAGCTGAATGTTAATATGGCTCCGGGGCTGGCATTTAATGAAAAATTTCCGTTTGCATCGGTAACAGTACCTGTTTTCGTTCCTTTTACAACCACGTTAATGCCCACGGCCGGACCGCCTTTATCATCTAATACCCTACCTGTTATCGGGCTTACCGACATGTCCAAACCGGCTTTGCGTTGATGGGTTTCTGGTTTAACGGCACTGATCACAATTACATCCCCTGAAGCCTGGTAAGCCATGTTAAGTGGTTCAAAAACCGCACTTAAAACAGCTCCCAATGGTTTAGCAGTAAACGAGGCAGAGATTTTTTGGTCACTTTTTATAAGCGCCTGACTAAAAACAAAACTGATGTGGTATCTGGATTCAATATCTTTAATCACAGTTTTTAGCGATACATTTCTGTCGGATAAAGAGACTTTGGTTTTTAATATAACTTGTGTCCTTCCGTCATTTGCAACTGCACTTCCTATCATTAATAGCATTAATGCCAATTGTAAAAATGTAATCTTTATTATGGTTATGAGGTTCGGTTTGAATTTCATAATTTTTATTTGGTTAATGGTTCATTTGATTCTCAACTGGTAAGACAGCCCTTTTCAACCTCCTGGCGGTTACAGTAAATGCTCTTGGAAAGCATTAATAAGGCTGAATAATTGAGCTGGCAATACCGTAGATATTACCGTTTTTTGTATTTACCGATGTTTTAGTTTTTGTACTTTTTCGTCATAGATCTCATTTAGGTTTGGTCATATTTGGTTATTTATTAGCTGTTATGATTATCCTGCCAGCTTTAAAATTGCAACCGGCATTAACCGCCTTGCAAATAAGTTTTATCTAATAGCTGATCAGAAAGAGAAGCGTTAAAATTTATGCTACGTTTTACCTCCGGTAATTTCTGGTATAAATTTTTCCTTTTACGTAATGGTATCTAATGTTTTGGAAGCTGTTTTCGACAAAACAATTTCTGAGTCTCTGTGTTGCTGCTGGCAGGTATAATTTTGTGTAACCAATATGGATAATCCGGTGATCGGCCCTCCAGGAATTAAATTTTGGATCTAATTCACTTTTATCGGTTTTTTAATTCATAGGTAAAAAAGCTTATAGTTGAATGTAACTTATTCCTGTACCAACGATCTGTGTATCGACATTGCGCTATGATCACTATTTTTTGACTAAGATCTTGGAAGTTTATTCATTACATCTCATGTAAATCTAATCGTCGTTGAATTATTTATCAATATAGACTCGCCAGATAGATATTATTGCTCTGTGAATGGCCAATATTCTTCGATGAACGAAAAATGAAATTGATTTTGTAGTGGGCTTTTTATATTTCTGTTAGACTAAACAGCTTCAATTATTCTCCCCTCTTTTTGTCTCTCTAAAACTTTATTATACCATAAGTCTCATAAAATAATATTTGGTTAAACTCAATAGCACCCGCATTTAGCACACCAATTAACAGGCAGATTATTGGTGAAAACAAGCCCTGATTCGTATCTTTGGTCATGTCTGCCAGTCCTGTCATCTTCGCTGTTTCCCTTATTATTTTTCTTGCAACTGTGTTCCGTTCGGCTTTTGGCTTTGGTGAGTCGCTTGTGGCCGTTCCATTGCTGGCGCTTTTTATGCCGATTGACCTGGCTGTGCCACTTTCAGTGCTTGTTTCGGTTACCATTGCGGGGTTTGTGGTTGTTCAGGATCATAAAAAAATACACTTTAAAAGCGCTGGTAACCTCACGGTCTACGCAGTTATGGGTATACCCGCCGGATTATGGTTATTGGTGCATGTAGAAGAATCGCTGGTAAAGTTGATTTTAGGATTGGTTATTATTTTGTTCGCAATTTATTTGTTAACCGGCAAAAAACTAACGGAGTTGAAGAACGATGACCAACGCTGGCTTTTGGGTTGTGGTTTCCTTTCAGGTGTTCTAGGTGGAGCTTATGGGATAAATGGTCCGCCACTTGTGGTTTATGGTGCCAAACGCAGATGGAGCGCGCAACACTTCAGGGCAACACTGCAAGCTTATTTTTTAATCGCCAGTATGGTTGGGTTAATCGGATATGGAATAAGCGGTTTGTTTACCTGGGTTTTATTCCGCTATTATCTCTGGTCACTACCTGCGCTAATACCAGCTATATTGTTGGGTAGATTGATAAATACCCGGATGAAGGACGATCAGTTTTTTAGCTATAGTTACCTCGTGCTACTTGGCCTGGGAATCTTGTTAATTGCCAATAGTGTGGCTTTTAAGTAAAATCGGGTTTTTATCCTGGCAGGAGTGTTATAGCTTAAAAATACCTTCTTAAATCCGTGCCTTCTGTGCTTCCGTGGCCATACAAAATGAGACTATTTGCAGGTATTTTGATACAATAAGTGGA
Source organism: Pedobacter kyungheensis (assembly GCF_000812965.1). Classification (GTDB taxonomy): domain Bacteria; phylum Bacteroidota; class Bacteroidia; order Sphingobacteriales; family Sphingobacteriaceae; genus Pedobacter; species Pedobacter kyungheensis. The sequence goes on along the minus strand of NZ_JSYN01000023.1, from coordinate 15,159 downwards.
AAGCAAAATATGGATTTATTTAATTTTACAAATTCAACAAAATAACCATTTATAAGCGAAAACCTAAACAAAACAATGCCTGAGACCAGCCTTGCTGCAAAGCCACATTACCCCATATTAGACGGATTACGTGGCGTAGCGGCCATTATCGTTGTAACCTTTCACCTTACAGAGCCTTTGGGCACCGGACACCTCGATATCCTGGTAAACCATGGCTACCTGGCTGTCGATTTTTTCTTCCTGTTATCGGGTTTTGTAATCGGCTATGCGTATGACGATCGCTGGCAAAAAATGACGGTGGGTACTTTCTTTAAACGCCGGATTGAGCGACTGCAACCCATGGTGATACTGGGGATGACCCTCGGAGCCATAGGTTTCTATTTTACCGATTCGACCATCTGGCCACTTATCCATACCATTCCCCTTTGGAAAATGCTATTAGTGTTGCTGATTGGTTACACCATTTTGCCTATCCCTTTATCAATGGATATACGCGGCTGGCAGGAAATGCATCCGTTAAACAGTGTAGGATGGTCGTTATTTTTCGAATATATTGCCAATATCCTGTACGCCATTGGCATCAGAAAATTTTCTAAAACCGCATTGAGTATCCTGGTGTTAATTGCCGCTATAGCCTTAGGGCATTTGGCTATAACCAGCCCTAATGGCGATGTGAGCGGCGGATGGACACTTAATGCTGAACAACTCCGCGTAGGTATTACCCGCACCATGTATCCGTTCTTTGCTGGTTTACTACTCTCCCGAATAGCCAAACCAAAGCACATTAAAAATGCCTTTTTATGGTGCAGCATGTTGGTGGCCATCGTTTTATATATGCCACGCATTGGTGGTGCCGATCATGTTTGGATGAACGGTATCTATGAGTCGGTGTGTATCATCATTGTTTTTCCGCTTATTGTGTATATGGGGGCGAGTGGTATGGTGGATAGCCAGACAGAAAGTAAAATCTGTAAATTTCTGGGCGATATCTCCTATCCGCTTTACCTGGTGCATTATCCGCTGGTATATTTTTATGTGGCCTGGATCAGTAACAATAAAGGCACTACAATTGTGCAGGCCTGGCCTTATGCCCTGCTGATTTTGATTGGCAGCATTATTCTGGCTTACGTTGCTTTGAAATGGTATGATGAACCGATACGCAAATGGCTGAGGAAGAAATGGGGGTAAATTCTCCGTTACATTTTTCAGTTAAAATAGAGCAATATATTAAAAAGGCATCCTCAGCGATGCCTTTTCTGCGGATAAAGCCGTACGTTACTACTTACCTTTATTCCTCATTTCCTACCAAAATTACTGTTCAGTAAACTTTTGCCGTACAAAATTGTAAATTAGGGTATTGAACTACGCTTAACTGTTGGCGCCACATCCAGGCGTAGTTAAGCGGCACTACAACTGCAATAATTAACAAAACATAAACTGAATCTCATGATTTCATTAAACGTTAATGACCAGAATTTCGACATTGATGCCGATCCTGATATGCCCTTACTTTGGGCCATTCGCGATTTGGTTGGTTTAACCGGCACGAAATATGGCTGTGGGGTGGCGCAATGCGGCGCCTGTGTAGTACACCTCAATGGCGAAGCAGTAAGGTCGTGCATTACCAAAGTTAGCCGTGCCCGGGGGCAAAAAATAAGAACCATTGAAGGTTTATCTAAAAATAACGACCATCCCTTGCAACTCGCTTGGAACGAGGTCAATGTTCCGCAGTGCGGTTATTGCCATTCGGGCCAGTTAATGTCGGCGGCTGTACTCTTACGCGAAAACCCTAACCCCAGCGATGCAGATATTGATCAGGCTATGGCCGGTAATATTTGCAGGTGCGGTACTTATTTACGGATCAGAAAAGCGATCCATCTGGCGGCCGAATTGCAAAAGAAGGGAGAAACCAAAGGATGACAGGCAGGTTTTTAAAATTTACCAAGGGGCATGCAGGTGCTTTGCGCATGGTTGCCGTAATGGGGGTAATCGGCTCTTTGGTTATACTCATGGCTTTTACACTCCATCATGATCCTAAACCAGCAGCAACACTGGTTGTAGTGAAAGACAGTGTTGCCTCTGTTGCAGCCTTTAAAAAGGTGTACAAGGTATTGATGAGCCCGCGCTGTATGAACTGCCACCCCAGTGGCGATATTCCTTTGCAGGGCGATGACAGCCATTTGCATACCATGGCGCCGCGCCGTGGCGCAGATGGGAAAGGTGTGTACGCCATGAAATGTGCCAACTGCCATCAACCGACCAATACAGCGGGAAAACATACGCCACCTGGTAACCCCGACTGGCATTTGCCACCTGCAAACATGAAGATGATCTTTCAGGGACGTTCGGCCCATCAACTGGCCAAACAACTGATAAATCCAAAACAAAATGGCAATAAAGACCTGAAAAAACTGCTTGAGCACGCCGATGATGGCCTCGTGTTGTCAGGATGGAATCCGGGAGAAGGGCGTACACTACCTCCTTTGAGTCATGCCGAATTTAAAAAACAATGGACAATTTGGTTGAAAACCGGTGCCTACGCTCCTGCTAAATAATGTAATCGCTATAGCATCAACCCATAAACTTTGGTGATATGAATGAAATTAATGAGATCCTTGATGCCTATAAGAAGGCCAGCAAAGCCAATATCAGAACGGCCCTGGCTACAGTAGTAAAGGTTGAGGGTTCTTCTTACCGCAGGCCGGGTGCCAGAATGCTGGTTACCGAAACCGGACAGCTTACCGGTGCCATTAGCGGAGGCTGTTTAGAAGGAGACGCACTAAGAAAAGCATTAACGGCTATACATCTGCAGGAAAATCGCCTCGTTACTTACGATACTACCGACGAGGATGATGCTAAACTCGGCATACAACTGGGTTGCAATGGTATTGTATACATACTTTTTGAGCCCTTAAAGCCCGAAAATGAAAATAATCCTATTGCCATACTCAGCGAGGTGGCTGGCAAGCGTGAGGATGCCGCCATTGCAGTGCTGTTTTCGTTAGGTGGACAGCAACATACCGGTACGAAGTTCCTTTTAAAGTCAAAGAACCAATTTAAAAATATACCCAGCTTCTTTAACAGCAACATTGAAGCAGACCTTCGGGAAGTAATCTTAACCCAAACATCTGTATTTAAATCTTATACATGCCATAACCAGCCGGTTACAGCATTTCTGGAATTTATAAGTGCTCCTATTGCTGTTGTTATTGCAGGTGCGGGCAATGATGCGCAGCCGCTTGCGCAAATGTGCCATTTACTCGGCTGGCAGGTTACCGTTGTAGATGGAAGGCCTGCACAAGCAACGAAACAACGTTTCCCAACAGCCGATGATGTACTGGTGGCTAAAGCGCGTGAGGTAGATCTCATAAAAAGTGATGCCCACACCGCATTTGTACTGATGACCCACAATTACAATTACGACGTAGAACTGCTGGGCAGGCTGCTGACCACCAATACACCTTATATCGGTTCGCTCGGACCAAAAAAGAAACTGCTTAAAATGCTCGATGAGCTGGGTTTAGATACAGAACCGAACAGACAAAGGGTACACGGCCCCATCGGACTCGACATTGGAGCAGAAACAGCGGCAGAAATTGCCGTTTCAATTGTAGCCGAAATTAAAGCATTCTTTGCCGGAGCAGCAAAAGAGCCCTTAAAAGATAAAGTCCTTCCTATTCATCAACACGTTGGCTTATGAAAACAGGAATGATTATTCTGGCAGGAGGAAATTCGGGCAGACTTGGGCAACCTAAACAGCTGCTTACTTATAATGGCAAAGCTTTGCTGGATATTGTAACCGAAGCCGCTATAGCGAGTGGTTTTTCGCCGGTATTAACAGTACTGGGAGGATATGCAGATCAGCTTGCAGAAATATTGAAAACAGATTTTATCATCAACAGTGACTGGGAATCAGGGCTGTCAGGCAGCATAGTTACCGGACTTAGCGCCTTGCTTCAAAGCGATCCGGATTTAGATCAGGTAATCCTAACGGTGTCCGATCAGCCTTTCATTAGCGTAGCTGTATTTAAGGAACTTTTTGAAAATCAGCAAATCAGCCAAAAGGGAATTGTGGCCAGTCGGTATACAGATACGATTGGTACCCCCGTGCTTTTTACGCAAAAATATTTTAAACAGCTTTTAGCTTTAAGTGGTAACCGTGGCGCAAAAGCGATAATTAACAATAACCCCAATGATGTAGCTACAATAGCTTTTGAAATGGGGCATATAGATATCGACACCATGGCCGATTATATCAATTTAACTGAACAATACACCTGAAAAGGAAAAAATAAAACATACAATTATGGAAGAAATTTCGAGACGCCATTTCATTAAAAGTGCAGGTACTGCTGGCTTTGCCATTTGGTTGGGTTTATCGGCAAAAGGAAATCCATTAATGGCAATGGATATTGCCTCAGCCAATTTTAGTCCTTACATACTCATTGAAGCCAGCGGAAAGATTACCATTTTTAATACCAAGCCTGAAATGGGTCAGGGTACACTGCAGTCGTTCCCGGCATTAATTGCCGAAGAGCTGGAAGTTTCTATGGATCAGGTGATCATTAAACAATCAAACGGTGAAAAGGCATTTGGTGGCGGACAAAGTGCAGGTGGAAGTGCTTCTATCCGGACCAATTACCTGCCCATGCGTAAAGTTGGTGCAGCAGCAAAAGAAGTACTCATCCTGGCTGCTGCCAAAATCTGGGGCGTTGATGCAGCCGAATGTTATGCCGAAAATGGAACGGTGATCCACAGAGCCAGTAAAAAAATGCTTCCGTACGGTAAACTGATTGAAGAAGCTTCAAAAATAGAACTGCCCAAAAACCCCAAATTAAAAGACCCTAAAGATTTTAAAATATTAGGTAAAACAACCAAAAGGCAGGATATTCCACTTAAAACCAACGGAACGGCAGGTTTTGGTATTGATGTAAAAGTACCGGGTATGCTCTATGCTGTTGTAGAAAGAAGTCCTGTTTTTGGGGCTACTTTAAAGAGTTACGATGCCACTGCGGTATTGAAAATTGCAGGCATTAAAAAAGTCGGGCCAATTGAACGTATTGTTGGAAAATACAAATATACCGGCATAGCCATTATCGGCAACAGCTACTGGACCGTGAGTCAGGCACGGAAGAAACTGAAAGTGGTTTGGGAAAACAACGGTCATGAAACATTTAACACGGTTGATTACGAAAACCATTTACGTAAGCTCGCTGCTGAACCTGGCATAACCGGTAAAAATATCGGTTCGGTAGAAACCATGCAGATTTCACCTGAAAATACTTTCGAGGCTTTTTACGAAACACCTGTAGTGGCACATCATCCACTCGAACCCATGAATTGTACTGCACATGTAAAAGGCGATAAACTCGAAATCTGGACATCTACCCAGGTGGCCAGCGCCATGACTGGAAGCGGGCCTAACGATTTACCTAAACAGGTAGGCTTTGCGCCCGAAAATGTGAAGTTAAATAATCAGTTTATTGGTGGTGGTTTTGGCCGCAGGTTGTACTTCGATTACATTGTTGAAGCTGTGAATGTAGCCAAACTGGTCGATGTTCCGGTAAAACTGATCTGGTCGAGAGAAGATACTACAACACAGGGACCTTTCAGACCAATGACTTTTTCAAAGCTTTCTGCAGGCTTTTCTACTGATGGAAAACTGAGTACCTTTCAGCATAAGGTAATTAGTCCGTCCTATTTCGAGTCGATGCAGGCCAATTACGACCGTACAAAAGTAGATACCATTATGATGGAAGGCATTGCTGAGCAGGCTTATGAAATCCCGAACTTAAAAACTACTTATGTAAGGGCCGATCTTCATATTCCTGTTGCGGCATGGCGTTCAGTTACCAGTTCTACACTTGCATTTGCGCACGAGGGCTTTATAGATGAGCTGGCCTATAAAGCCAAAAAAGATCCGATGGAATTCAGGCTTGAGTTGCTTAGTAAACCCTCAGATACTAAAAAAGTGTTGCTTAAACTCAAAGAAGTATCCAATTGGGAGCAGAAACTGCCTCAGGGAAAAGGTCGCGGAGTAGCCGTTTGGGATTTCTTTGCAGGGCTTGCCGGACAAATTGTAGAAGTAAGCCACCATCCCGATAAAACCATCAGCATTGATAAGGTAATTGCTGTGATTGATCTTGGCGCGGTAGTTAACGAAGATAATGTCAAAAACCAGGTTGAAGGCGCTATCATTATGGCGCTGGGGGCGGCAACAAAACCCGGTATCACTTTCAAAGACGGTAAAACAGTTGAACAAAACTTTTACGACAACCCAATGGTACGCATTAACGAAGCACCGGTTGTTGAAGTGCACATACTGGCCGATGGCGGAAAAGTAAAAGGGGTTGGCGAACCCGGTCTACCACCCTTTGCCCCTGCCCTTGCCAATGCCATTTTTGCTGCCAGCGGAACCCGTTTTAGAAAAATGCCTTTTGATCTTAAAACCGAAGGCTAATCTTGAACTACTGCGGTTTAAAACCGCAGTAGTCTTTACAGGGCTTTGCTCATTCAGCGTACTTCCACCAAATAATTCGCAAACATTTTTATCCTGATATGCGTTTTATTTTAAAAACATTATCATGAATACTTCCAATAAATTATTAGCCGAACATAACGCAAAGGTGGTCGTACAGGATTTCTTAAATGCTTTAAACGCAGAAGATTTTGAGCTGGCCAGGCAGCAATTGCATGATGATATGCACTTTAAAGGTGTAATGGGCGAACGTGATGGCGCCGACAATTACATTGCCGATATGCAGAAAATGAAATTCAAATACGATATTAAAAAGGTATTTACTGATAATGAAGAGGTTTCTGTGTGGTACGACATCAACATGGGCGGAAAAACCATCTTTTGTGCCAGCTGGTATAAGCTTGAAGACGAAAAAATTAAGTCGTTCGAAGTGATATTTGATCCCAGGCCTGTGTTATAATTAGCAAACCTGTTTAAGCTTTCTTACTATTATTTCTCCAGCGGGCAATACAAAACGGAACATTAAAAACTCATCTGTTTCGCTGATTTCAATCTTTTCGATGTTACCAGATAGATCGTGATTGTTGCTGATTGCATCACCAACCTTCAGTTCCAGGAGCGTTGAAGTGGGCAGTTTATCGTGTACAAAAATGTTGGTCATATAAATGCGGATAAAACTGTACAAGTTACAGATTGAGCAGCAATTTTAACAGGTTTTAAGCAAAAGAAAACCGTACTTATATCATCGCCTGCTTAAAAACAAGACGATAAACACAAGCACGGTTTTTAATAATTATGGTTTTAGTAAAGCTGGTTTCTCATGGTAAGTTTTCCAAAGCAACTCGCCAAATAAAGTGTTAGACCAGGCAAACCAGGCTCTGGTAAAGTTGGCCGGATTATCTTTATGAAACGACTCGTGCATAAAGCCTTTACCAGCATGTGTTTTACGTAAACTTTCTATACAGTTTTTAATTTCGGTATCATCGGTAGAGGTTAATGCCCGCATGGTAATACTCATTGGCCAGATCATATCCTGTCCGGCGTGCGGGCCACCGATACCTTCTGCAGCTGTACCTTTAAAAAAGTAAGGGTTATCTTTTGATAAAGCAAACTTCCGGGTATTCTGATAGATCGGATCGCTTACTTTCATGGCACCTAAATATGGTAAACCCAATAAACTAGGCACGTTCGAATCATCCATTAAATACGAACTACCAAAACCATCCACCTCAAAAGCATAAATTTTACCATATTTTGGATGGTTTACAATAGCATGTTTTTGAAGGGCAGCATTTACCTCATCGGCAAGATTTAATAAACTGCTTTCAAGTGCCGCATCGCTGTTTAAAGCCTTAATCATTTCGGCAGCTTGTTTTAAGCTCGATACGGCAAAGAAATTAGAAGGTACCAAGAAAGGGAAAATAGTGGCATCATCACTCGGGCGGAAAGCCGAACAAATTAAACCTACCGGGTTAACCGGGAAACCATAACCAGCCATTGGCAACGAATCGGTTGGCGTGGTTGTTTCCCGCTGGAAATGGTAAGGACCTTTATCTGCTTTACGTTGTTGCTCTTTAAAGGTTTTTAAAGTAGCTTCAATTCCTTTTTTCCAATTAGCATCGAATGGGCTTTTATCACCCGTTTTTTTCCAGTAATGGTAAGCTAAACGAATAGGATAACATAACGAGTCGATTTCCCATTTACGTTCGTGTATACCCGGCTGCATGGCTGTTTTATCGGTTTTCCACTCGCCTACTTTGGTGGCATCGCCATAAAAAGCATTGGCATAAGGATCTTTTAAAATACACTTGGTTTGGTGGATAATTACGCCGGCAATCAGTTTTTTTAGTGGTTCATCTTCATTAACAAATTGCAGGTAAGGCCAAACCTGTGCTGAACTATCGCGCAACCACATGGCATCAATATCGCCCGTAATGATATAAGTATCCGGTCTGCCATCTTTTTCGCTATGATAAACGGTAGTATCTAAAGTATTTGGGAAACAGTTTTCGAACAACCAGGCCAGTTCAGGGTTTTTAACGTTTGCCTGGAAGGTTTTAATGGCATTATCTACTGCTTTGCTTTGGAAATGTCTTTTCGCCGATGCTACACGTACAACAGGAAATTCGGGGGCTAAATTAGCTGCAAAAGAGAATTTGGAAGCTACTACGCCTGCTCCCAGCAAACCTGTGTTTTGTATAAATGTTCTTCTTTTCATTATGATGTGTGATGGTCTTTTTTTAGTTTTGCCTAAACGAGGTTCGGCTATCGTTGATGTATGATCTGTTTTAATGATAGGTTTATTCGGTTAGCGTTTAACAAATATTATGATAATTTTCCGAAGATCAAAATTCAAATTGCCAATTCAGGCACTCCTAAATCGATTTTCCAGTTTAGCTTAAACCCATCGCTAAAACACCGGTATTACAATGTTTCGGAGAAGATCAGAAACCGTATGAATTCGTATCTTTAAGTAACCAAACTTATTGCTATGGATGCAGCACAAACTACGCTTTCAAAACGCATTTTATCCATCGATATACTCCGCGGATTGGTCATGATCATCATGGCTTTAGACCATACACGCGATTTTTTCCATATAGGCGCCATGACGGGCGATCCCCTAAATCCGGATACCACTACCGGAATGCTCTTCTTTACCCGCTGGATTACCCATTTTTGCGCACCGACTTTCGTTTTTCTCTCCGGATTATCGGCCTATTTATCGGCCCAGGGCAAATCACCTGGTCTCGCCAGTGCCTTTTTATTGAAGCGCGGCCTTTGGCTCATTTTTATAGAGTTAGCCATAATCACTTTCGGCTTAACCTTTAACCCGGGCTACAATTTTATTATCCTGCAGGTTATCTGGGCAATAGGTGCGAGTATGATCTTTCTGGCTATCTTTAGTCGCGTGCTATCCTATAAAGTAATATTGCTTATTGGGTTGCTTTTGGTTTTCGGACATAACCTTTTCAACCTATTCCCTGCGCCAAAAGATCCAGCTGCCGGAATGCTGCTGAAAGTATTTTTTACGGCTTCAGGCACAGTTGTACCGCTATCTGCCAATCATTTTGTGGGGGTGTTTTATGCTATCCTCCTCTGGACAGGCGTCATGTTTGTAGGCTACGGCGTAGGGTCCTGGTACAGAAAGGGCTATGACGCCGAACGCAGGCGCCGCAATTTATTAATGATGGGCTTTTTAACCGTATTTATCTTTGTGGCACTGCGGTTAATTAATGTATACGGCGATCCGGTTCCACGTAAAGAATATGACGATCTGTTTAAAGACCTGCTTAGTTTTTTTAACGTGAACAAATACCCGCCATCGCTGCAATATATTGCTATGACTTTAGGTCCGGCGATGCTCTTTTTGGCCGTTATCGAAAAGGTAAGCAATTGGTTTACCAGAATAACTGCTGTATATGGTGCTGTTCCGTTTTTTTATTACGTACTGCACTTTTACCTCTTGCACATTTTACTGGTAATTGTATTTTTTGCAACAGGCCACAGCAGTAAAGAAATTGTTCAGGTTCCCTTTATGTTCAGGCCAGTAGCATTTGGTTTTGGTTTACCAATTGTTTATTTCATATGGATGGCTGTGGTGGCATCGCTCTATTTACCCTGCAGGTGGTTTAAACATTATAAAGAAACACACCGGCAATGGTGGTTAAGGTATGTTTAACCCTTTTTCCATTTAATGCTACAGCCAACCGCTTTGGTTGAAGTAACTACTGGCTTTTTGCCACTGCTTAAATTATTGATGGCATTCTTCACATAATCTTCTTTTGTGGCATTTACGCCTTCAGGATCATTATCTATTGCGCCAATATATTCAACCGTGTTTCCTTTATCGGTTTTATTTACGATAAAAACGTGTGGTGTTCTGCTGGCACCAAATTGTTTCGTAACCACATGATCAGGATCGAGCAGATAAGGATAATTAAAATTCTTTCCTTTAGCTTCAGCCTGCATTTTTTCAAAACTTTCGGCCGGAACGGCTTCCGCATCGTTGGGGTTAATGGCAATAACCGGATATCCTTTTGCCGCAAAACTGTTATTTAGTTCGGCTACCCGGTCCTGATAAGCCTGGGCTACCGGACAAGTATTACAGGTAAAAACTACAATGAAACCTTTGGCATCTTTGTAATCTGCCATCGAAACCGTTTTATTGTCGATGTTTTTTAAGGCGAAATCTTTAACTACATCGCCAACTTTATACCCTCCGGTTTGTGCGCATGCACCCAGCGAAATTAACACCAAACCCATTAGCAATAACTTTTTCATAACCAATTATTTTAAGTTTAACAAAGTATTTTTGAGTTGTTTTTCTGTAAATTCCTGCTCGTAAAACCGGCGGATTTTCTGTTTTACAAATAAGGTTGCAGGTATAGCACCCGTCCATTTTGGATCTACCCTTTCAATGTATTTTTGCTGGTCGGTTTCATTTAACAGAAACACCTCAGCTTTGATCTGGTTTTTAACCACGAAAGGAATGACCTCTTTTTGTAGTTTCGACTTAAAATCTACACTGATTAATATCACCTTAACAGGCTTTTTTAAGTTCGCTACGCGCAGTTTTTCAAAGTTAGGCAGTTCGGCTACACAAGGCGCACACCAGGTTGCCCAGAAATTAACTACATAAGTGGTGTCTTTTCCGGCAGCCATGCGTTTATCCAGTTCATCAAGTGTAAGCAGTTTTACCTGTGCACTTAGCGAATAACTAATTAAAGATAAGCAGATTAAAAGAAAGGTACGCATAATGATATAACGCAAATATTGGCAATAAGTTTTGCTAAGCAATTGCATGTTGCCTTGGGTTTAAACCCAAGGCAACGAATTAATTTACCGAGCCAGATTTAACAAACACCTTTTGATAGGCTGGCAAGGTTAAATCATCAACAATAACCCCTCTGGTAGTGCTGGCATGTACAAAAAAGCCATTGTTGAGATATACTCCAACATGATCTACATCGTTGCCGCCAAAAGAGAAAAACACCAGGTCGCCTTCTTTTAAGTTATCGATATCTTTCTTACGGATTACATTGGCCTGATCGCGGGAAATGCGTGGCAGGGTTACACCGTAAATTTCCTTTTCCAGTAAATATGCAAAACCAGAACAATCAATCCCTCCTTTATCCAGGCCACCAAAACGGTAACGCACACCCGTCCAGTCGGTAATAAAGCGATAAAGTGGTTTGCTTTTTAGATTACTCATCGCATCGGCAGCTTTTGCACCTTTGGTATCACTTTTAACGGTGTATTTACGCGTACCACACGACGATAGGAAGAGCACTAAAGCAACTAAATAGAAAGCGTAAGGTTTAAAGGTAGTATGCATAGGTTTAAAATATTATTCAGATTCAGGCTGTAAAGGTTACAACCTGAATCTTTATCGGCTTAATTCTTAATTAAACGTTGTATTTCATCCAGTTTCAGTAAAGCTTCAACAGGTGTTAAGGCATTTACATCTAAGTTGTTCAATGTATCCCTTATTTTTACCAGAATCGGGTCGTCAATGGCGAACATTTGCAATTGGTAAGCCTGATTTTGTACTTTTTTGATGCTGTCTTTAATGCTTTGACCTTCTGTGCGGTCAATCTCCAGCTTTTTCAAGATTTCGTTTGCACGGCCAATCAGTTTCGGCGGCATACCAGCCATTTTGGCCACATGAATACCAAAACTATGCTCACTTCCACCCGGAACAAGTTTCCGCAGGAAAATCACCTTATTGGTCATTTCCTTAACCGAAACATTAAAATTTTTAATGCGCGGCATGGTATTGGCGAGCTCGTTTAGCTCGTGATAGTGGGTGGCAAAAAGCGTTTTTGGCCGTGAGGTTGGGTGTTGATGCAGAAACTCTGCAATAGCCCAGGCGATCGAAATACCATCATAAGTACTTGTTCCACGGCCAATTTCATCTAATAAAATTAAGCTGTTATCCGAAATGTTATTCAGAATACTGGCCGTTTCGTTCATTTCGACCATGAATGTACTTTCGCCGGATGAGATATTATCAGATGCACCTACACGGGTAAAAATCTTATCTACAATACCTACTTCGGCATCTTTCGCCGGTACAAACGAGCCCATTTGCGCCATCAGCACAATTAATGCGGTTTGGCGTAAAATAGCCGACTTACCGGCCATGTTGGGACCGGTAATCATAATAATCTGCTGACTTTCGGTATCGAGGTATACATCATTGGTGATATACTCCTGTCCCACTGGCAATTGTTTTTCAATTACCGGGTGGCGCCCGCCTTTAATGTCGAGTACTTTGTCAGGTGTAACTTTCGGCTTGTTGTAATGGTTTTTAGTGGCCAGTTGCGCGAAGCAAAGCAAACAATCCAATTGAGCAATCAAAAACGAATCGAGCTGGATAGGTTTGATATAACCTGCTGTTTCGTACATCAATTCATTGTACAAACGTACTTCAATGGCCTGTATCTTCTCTTCTGCGCCTAAAATCTGGTCTTCGTATTCTTTCAGCTCAGGCGTAATGTACCTTTCGGCATTTACCAAAGTCTGTTTACGGATCCAGCCTTCGGGTACTTTATCTTTATGGGTATGGGTTACTTCTAAATAATAACCAAATACGTTATTAAAAGCAATTTTTAAGGATGGAATGCCGGTAGCTTCTGCTTCACGTTTCTGGATTTGTACCAGGTAATCCTTTCCGCCAAAAGCGATTTTGCGTAAGCGGTCAAGTTCCTCGTCAATACCATCGGCAATTACATTTCCTTTCACCAGTAAAGCTGGCGGATCGGCTTGTAATTCGCGTTCAATACGCTCGCGAATAGCCAGGCAAGGGTTTAACTGATCGGCGATTTTGATTAAAAACTGATTTTTAGATTCTGCAGCCAGTTTTTTAACCGACTCGATATGGTATAAAGCACGCTTTAAAGCCACCAACTCACGCGGACCAACGCGTTGCAAACCTACTTTAGAAATCAAACGTTCTAAATCGCCAATTTGCTTAATGTGCGCTAAAAATTCCTCCTGTAAAGTTGCGTTGGCCACAAAATATTCTACCATGCCCAGGCGCTCCTGAATAGGCTTCAGCTCTTTTAGCGGCATGATGATCCATTTCTGGAGCAAACGCGCGCCCATCGGCGTGCAGGTATGATCGAGGATATCGAATAAGGTTACGGCATTATCATTGGCAGAATTTACCAGCTCCAGATTGCGGATGGTAAAACGATCGAGCCACATATAACGGTCTTCCTCAATGCGACTAATCGAAGTAATATGCTGCAGGTTGCGGTGTTCGGTCTCGCCCAGGTAGTGCAAAATCACTCCGGCAGCTACAATTCCGCTTTGCAAACGGTCTACACCGAAACCTTTTAAAGAGCTTACTTCGAAATGCTTCATCAGCGTTTCGTTACCATAATCGCTGGTAAAAGGCCATTCATCTAAACCGAAAGTATAAAAACGGTCGCCAAAATTTTCGGTAAAGGCTTGCCGTTTCGATTTCTGAAAAATAACCTCTGTAGGTTTAAAACCCTGTAAAAGTTTGTCAATATAATCGCTGTTACCCTGCGCAATTAAAAATTCGCCGGTCGAGATATCTAAAAATGAAACTCCCAGTTGTGTTTTATCAAAGTAAACGCAAGCCAGGAAGTTGTTCGATTTCTGGTTTACAATATTATCGCCATAAGCTACGCCTGGCGTAACCAGCTCTGTTACACCACGTTTTACAATTGTTTTGGTTGTTTTGGGGTCTTCCAGCTGATCGCATATAGCTACACGCTGCCCGGCACGTACCAGTTTCGATAAATAGTTATCTAACGAGTGGTGCGGAAAACCGGCCAGTTCGAGGGCGCCGCCATTGGGCCCTGTTCCTCTGCGGGTTAAAACAATACCTAATATTTGTGCTGTTTTTACGGCGTCTTCGCCAAAGGTTTCGTAAAAATCGCCTACCCTAAATAATAACAATGCGCCCGGATACTTCGCTTTTATCGCGTTGTATTGCTGCATTAACGGGGTTTCTTTATTCGTGTCTTTAGCCAAAACTGAAATTAATTTGCAAAAGCCATAAAGATAGCACGAATATGCATTCTGCGGTTGTTTTGTTGAAAAGTTGAAAGATTGTTAGCAAGGTCAAACACAGTTAACCAGTTTATACAGTTTAAACAATTAACCATATTTGAAAATGAAGGGTTCTGTACCTTTCGGAAAGTTCAGTCCTGCTATCCGCTTTACTTCTCCCGATCAAAAATCGGGATCGTGCCTGCTCCTATCAGGTTTAAAAATAAAAGGCAGTTAAGCCCACCTTGAAACAAATAAGTAAGCTTAAGTGTTAAGCTAAAAAAGATAAATATTATATGATGACGATTCAACTGAACACCGACAAAAACCTAACCATACACCAGGAATACGAAGAAAAAATCCATAACCAGTTAAACGAAGGACTGAACAGATATAGTGATTTAATTACACGCCTTGAGGTTCATTTATCTGATGAGAATGGCAGTAAAGAAGGACTGGAAGATAAAAGATGCTTGCTTGAAGCCAGAATTAGCGGCAAAGAGCCTGTTGCGGTAACTAACTTAGGTAATACTTATGATTTGGCAATTACAGGTGCTTTAACCAAACTAAAAAGTACCCTTGAAAAAGTGGCTGGCAAGATGAAAAGCCATTAATGCATTTACTTCCAAAGAGATGCTGAAACAAGTTCAGCA
>NZ_JSYN01000022.1 GCF_000812965.1 Pedobacter kyungheensis | reverse complement strand
AAAGTACTTGTCAGTAGAGGTGTTACAGAATGATATTGATGAGTACATCGATTACTATAACTACAATAGGATTAGGTTGAATCTAAAAGGAATGAGCCCGGTTGAATACCGAGCTCACATCCAAATAATTAATTGTTAAGTTTGTCTAAACTTTTGGGGGCAGTCCATTTAACAGAATGGGATTGATATTTTACATCCAGACTTCGGACTCCGGACTTTCCAACTAAAGTGCAGCTTTTGCAGCAGCTTCAGCCCTGATGATATTTAACGCACCACCAGCTTTAAACCAGTCTATTTGTTGCGCATTGTAACTGTGGTTAACCGGGAACTGCTCGGTAGTGCCATCAGCATGGTGCAATACCAATGTTAATGGTTTATCAGGAGCAAATTCAGTTAAGCCTAAAATGTCGATGGTATCGTCTTCTAAAATTTTATCGTAATCGTCTTTATCGGCAAAAGTTAAGCCCAGCATACCTTGTTTTTTAAGGTTTGTTTCGTGTATACGGGCAAAAGATTTAACCAATACCGCACGTACGCCTAAATGACGAGGTTCCATCGCAGCATGCTCGCGTGATGAGCCTTCACCATAATTTTCATCACCCACTACAATTGAACCTAAACCAGCAGCTTTATAATCGCGCTGTGTAGCCGGAACAGGTCCGTACTCGCCGGTTAATTCGTTTTTAACGGTATCGGTTTTATCGTTAAAATAATTTACTGCACCAATTAACATGTTGTTAGAAATGTTATCCAGGTGACCACGGAATTTTAACCACGGACCAGCCATGGAAATGTGGTCGGTAGTACATTTACCTTTAGCTTTTATTAACAGTTTTAAGCCTTTAAGGTCGGTACCTTCCCATGGAGCGAACGGATCCAGCAATTGCAAACGGTGCGAAGTAGGTGAAACCAAAACCTGTACTTTTGAACCATCAGCTGCCGGTGCCTGGAAACCTGCATCTTCTACAGCGAAACCTTTGGTTGGTAACTCATAACCGGTAGGTGGGTCTAATTTAACCTGTTCACCTTTATCGTTGGTTAAAGTATCAGTTAAAGGGTTAAATCCTAAATTACCTGAAATGGCAATAGCAGCAACCATTTCTGGCGAAGCCACAAAAGCATAAGTATTCGGATTACCATCTGCACGTTTGGCAAAG
Source organism: Pedobacter kyungheensis (assembly GCF_000812965.1). Classification (GTDB taxonomy): domain Bacteria; phylum Bacteroidota; class Bacteroidia; order Sphingobacteriales; family Sphingobacteriaceae; genus Pedobacter; species Pedobacter kyungheensis. Next base: position 74,614 of record NZ_JSYN01000022.1, on the reverse strand, counting down.
TTTCTGTTAAACGAGTGTACAATGGTATTTTTTTCTGCTTTTTCTGCGCCCGTACGATCCCACATACCAATACATGGTCCGCAGGCGTTGGTAAAGATGGTAGCATTTAAATCTTCGAAAGTTTTTAAATAACCATCGCGGTCTGCAGTGTAACGCACTTGCTCAGAACCTGGATTAATACCAAACTCGGCTTTGGTTACCAAACCTTTGGCAATAGCCTGGTTGGCAATAGAAGCTGCTCTCGATAAATCTTCGTAAGAAGAGTTGGTACAAGAACCAATTAAGCCCCATTCTACTTTTAAAGGCCAGCCGTTTTTCTCTGCTTCAGTTTTCATTTGCGAAACGGGAGTAGCTAAATCTGGTGTAAAAGGGCCATTTAAGTAAGGTTCTAAAGTATCTAAATCGATCTCAATAACCTGATCGAAATAATTTTCAGGATCGGCGTAAACTTCAGGGTCGCCGGTTAAATAAGCTGCAATTTTGTTCGCTTCATCTGCCACTTCATTTCTGTTTGTAGCACGCAGGTAACGCTCCATACTCTCATCATAACCGAAAGTAGAAGTGGTTGCACCAATTTCGGCCCCCATGTTACAAATGGTACCTTTACCCGTACAGCTCATTGATGTAGCACCATCGCCAAAATATTCTACAATTGCTCCGGTACCGCCTTTTACAGTTAAAATACCGGCAACTTTAAGAATTACATCTTTAGCGGCAGTCCAGCCGTTTAATTTACCGGTTAGCTTTACCCCAATTAACTTAGGGAATTTTAGCTCCCATGGTAAACCTGCCATTACATCGCAGGCATCGGCACCACCAACCCCAATAGCCACCATACCTAAACCACCGGCGTTTACCGTGTGCGAATCGGTGCCAATCATCATCCCTCCGGGGAAAGCATAGTTTTCTAAAACAACCTGATGGATAATACCTGCTCCTGGTTTCCAGAAACCTATACCATATTTATTGGATACAGATGATAAGAAATCAAAAACCTCGGCACTCTCTGTTTTAGCATGAGGCAAATCTATAGCTGCACCTTCTTTAGCCGTGATTAAGTGATCGCAATGCACTGTAGATGGAACAGCCACCTGAGGGCGACCCGCTTGCATAAACTGCAACAAAGCCATTTGCGCCGTAGCATCCTGCATCGCTACCCGATCCGGTGCAAAATCAACATAGTCAGAACCACGTTTAAATGCCGTTTTAGGATCTCCATCCCAAAGGTGTGCATACAATATTTTTTCAGATAAGGTTAAAGGTCTGCCTACAACTTTACGTGCCGCCTCAACACGGCTGCCAAAGTTTGCATACACCTTTTTAATCATGTCTATATCAAAAGCCATACTTTAATTTTTTATAATTATTGTCAATAAGGTACTATCTAAATTAAACAATTTTAAACACAGTTATTTTTAAGATTTGTCATAATCTGTTATTTAAAACCATTCTATGCAGCGTTTGTGCAAAAGAAAAGGCTACCTGATGTCTCGGATAGCCTCTTCTGTTATTTTAACAATTAATATGTTTTTTTGTTTCCTATTGTTTTGTAGAGATAGGGGTAAACTTGGTTAAGTTAATGCCTTCAACCGCTACTTTGTATTCTTCGATGCTCGGAATACGACCCAAGATAGCTGAAAGTACAACTACTGGTGTAGAAGCCAGTAAAGACTCGCCTTTTTTACCGTCTCTGTCTTCTACCACACGACCCTGGAATAAACGCGTAGAAGTAGCCATTACGGTATCGCCTTTAGCAGCTTTCTCCTGGTTACCCATACACAAGTTACAACCCGGACGCTCTAAATACATGATGTTTTCATATTCGGTACGGGCTACACTTTTAGGAAGCGCATCGCTGAATTCAAATCCAGAGTATTTTTGTAAGTATTCCCAGTCGCCTTCTGCTTTCAACTCATCAATAATATTGTAAGTAGGTGCAGCAACTACCAATGGTGCTTTAAATTCTACTTTACCGGTTTGGTTCTCTACGTTTTTCAACAGTTGAGAAACGATTTTTAAATCGTCTTTGTGTACCATGCAAGAACCTACGAAACCAAGGTCTACTTTTTTGTCGCCGCCATAGTAAGTTAAATCTCTGATGGTATCGTGTGTATAACGTTTAGATACATCGGCGTTATTTACATCCGGATCGGCAATCATCGGTTCGTTGATTAAATCCAGGTCAATTACTACTTCTGCATAATATTTAGCATTGTCATCTGGTGTTAAAGCAGGTTTAATACCTGTTTTAATTTCTTCAATACGTTTGTTTGCTTTGTTAATCAATCCCTGAAGCACCTGGTTATGGTTGTCCATACCTTTGTCAATCATGATTTGAATACGGTTTTTAGCAATTTCAAGCGATTGGATTAAAGTATCGTCCTGAGAAATACAGATAGATGCTTTGGCTTTCATCTCAGCAGTCCAGTCGGTAAAGGTAAAGGCCTGGTCAGCCAGTAAAGTACCGATGTGTACCTCGATGATACGGCCCTGGAATACGTTTTCGCCATCAAACTGCTGCAACATTTGCAATTGCGTAGCATGAACCACATCACGGAAATCCATGTGTTCTTTCATGGCACCTTTGAAGGTTACTTTCACCGACTCCGGAATTGGCATAGAAGCCTCGCCAGTGGCCAGTGCTAGCGCTACAGTACCAGAATCGGCACCGAAAGCCACACCTTTTGACATACGGGTATGTGAATCGCCACCGATGATGATTGCCCATTCATCAATAGTAATATCGTTCAATACTTTGTGAATTACATCGGTCATTGAATGATAGGTACCTTTAGGGTCGCGGGCCGTAATTACACCGAAATCATTCATAAACTTCATCAGTTTAGGAATATTGGCCTGCGCTTTTTTATCCCAAACAGATGCAGTGTGGCAGCCTGACTGGTAAGCACCATCAACAATCGGAGAAATGACTGTAGCAGCCATGGCCTCTAATTCCTGAGCCGTCATTAAGCCGGTAGTATCCTGCGAACCTACAATGTTTACTTCTACGCGCACGTCAGAACCTGCATGTAACACCTTGCCTGGTGTTAAACCTACTGCATTTCTGTTGAATATTTTTTCTACGGCAGTTAAGCCCTGTCCTTCAACAGAAACTTCTTTAGCCGGAGCAAATACAACCGGAGCTTCGATACCTAAAGTTTTGGCCGCAAATGTTTGGATTTTTTTACCGAAAACGATGGCGTAAGAACCACCAGCTTTGATAAACTCCATTTTTTGAGGAGTTAACGCTTTCGCGATATCAATTAGTTCCTGATCTCCGTTATATAATTTTTTGGTTTTGGTATTAATGGTTAGCACAGTTCCGGTTGCTACTGAATATACTTCTTCTAAAACCGGTTCGTCGTTTTCATTGCGTACCACATTGCCATTCTCATCAGTTTTCTTTACCCAGTTTTTAAGGTCAATGCCAATACCACCGGTTACATCAACTGTAGTTAAGAAAATCGGCGAAATACCATTGGTACCACCCACAATTGGTGCAATGTTTACAAAGGGAACATACGGACTTGATTGCTTACCTGTCCAAAGGGCCACATTGTTTACCCCCGACATACGCGAAGAACCTACGCCCATGGTGCCTTTTTCGGCTACCAGCATTACACTTTTATCAGGATGTTGCGCCTGAAGGTCTCTGATGGCCTGTTGTGCTTCTGGTGTAATCATGCATTTACCGTGTAACTCACGATCAGAACGCGAGTGTGCCTGGTTACCCGGAGATAACAAATCGGTAGAAATATCGCCAATACCAGCAATAAAGGTTACTACTTTAATTTCTTCGGCAACAGCAGGTAATTCAGTAAAGAATTCTGCTTTTGCGTAACTTTCTAATATTTCTTTGGCAATAGCATTACCATTGTTGTAAGCCTCTTTTAAACGATCGGTATCTGCATCGTATAAGAAAACCTGTGTTTTAAGCACATCAGCTGCTTTTTTAGCTTTATCGCCATTGTCAGCTAAAGCAATGTCCAATAAAACTTTAATAGAAGGGCCACCCTTCATGTGCGATAACAGTTCGAAAGCAAAATCAGGTGTGATTTCTGCAACAACAGTTTCACCCGCAATAATTTCTTTCAAAAACTGGGCTTTAACACCCGCTGCAGCTGTGGTACCCGGCAGGGTATTGTATATGAAAAAATTAACAGCATCTGCCCTGTTAAAATTATTTACATTTTTAATCTGATCGATGATTTCGCTCAACAATTCGGCGCCATCAATAGGTTTAGGGTGAAGATCTTGGCTTTTTCTCTCTTCAATCTCCTGGATATAATCGTTATAAATACTCATCTTAGATATTTTATTCTTTTTTCGCTAAGTTTTGCGTAATAAAATACACCTTTCCCAAAAGAATACTATTATTTGTAATTAATTTGTGGTTATCAACCCAAAAAAATGAATTTTCGGATAAAACAAAAATAATAAAAAGCAAGCTTTAAATGGAATTAAAGCAGGTAATTACGCAATTTGGAATTGTTCTAAACTACGAAATTTGATGTTAATGGCAAGTCATAAAAACCGGCAAAAAGCAGGGTGATGATTGTGTGTGCTAAATCAATTTAACCGTTCAATTCCGTACAGTTTTGTTCGTTTTTGAACAGCAGAAAATTGATGAGCTGGTTAAAAGCCTGTTTTAACTCATTAGCGTAAGTATTGCCACTTCTGGCATAACTATGGCTAAAGCGTAGCGAATGTAAAACCCTTTTCGGTAAAATGGGCTAAAACCTTTGGAAGTGCGTATGCCAAACGATCAAATGCTTTTAAACTATCGTGAAAAACAATTATAGAACCATTTTCGGTATGTTTAATCACATTTTGGAAGCATTTTTCGGGCGAAAGATTAATGTCGAAATCGCCGCTGAGTACATCCCACATAATGATTTGCAGTTGGGAGTTTTCAGTTTGCAGTTGCGCGCCAGTCTTCGGACTCCGGACTCCGGACTTCAGACTTTTAATCTGGCTTTTTTTGATTCTCCCGTAAGGTGGACGAAAAAGGTTGGTTTGGGTAAGTTGCTGGCATTTTAGCGTGTTTTCGAGATAGGTTTTGTCGTCGGTTTTCCAGCCCTTTAAGTGGTTGAAAGTGTGGTTGCCAATGGCATGTCCGGCGGCTTTTACACGCTCAAAAACCTCGGGGTGTTTTACAATATTATCGCCGATGCAAAAAAATGTAGCTTTTGCGTTAAAGACTTTTAAAGTTTTTAATACAAAATCTGTAACATTGGGTATGGGTCCATCGTCAAAGGTCAGATAAATAACTTTTTCGGTGCGGGATTTATTCCATAACAATGATGGATAATACCATTTTAGCAGAAGCGGTGATTTGATCAGGTACATTTAAGCTCAAAGTTAGTAAATGCCTGTACAGATTGAAATTATTAAAGTTGTTTATATAGATTTGAAACAAATTATGAAGATGTTTACCAAGAAGAAGTTAATTACTGGTTTTACTTTTGTTGCAGCGCTCGGTTTTGCCAATATTGTCAATGCCCAACAAGTTTTAACCATTCAACAGGCTGTAGATAATACCCTTAAAAATAATTTGCAGATCAAACAAGCTGCATTTAGTGCCGCTTTAAGTAACGAAACACTAACTCAATCGAAAAACGCGCTTTTACCATCATTAAATAGCTCAGCCAGCTACAATAAAAATTTTGGTCGTAGTATCGATCCCTCTACCAACCAGTTTATTTCGCAACAATTTTCATCGGCAAATGGGAGCGTAAGTGCCAGTGCTGATCTTTTCCAGGGTTTTCAAAAAATTAACCAGATCAGACAGAACAAACTTTTGCTTGCTGCCGATCAGACCAATGTAGAAAAGATCAAAAACGATTTAATTTTACAGGTGGTTACTTCTTACATGCAGATTCTGTATAATAAAGATTTACTGGCGGCCTCTCAACAACAGTTAGAGGTGGCTAAGCAAACTTTAAAAAGAGAACAGGCTTTATTGGATGTAGGTAATAAAACCCTTGCCGATGTTTCGCAGGCAAAATCGCAGGTGGCAACAGCAGAACTGAATACCACCAACGCTCAAAATACGTTATCGATTTCTTTTCTTACTTTAAACCAATTAATGGAAATGCAACCGGAGAACAGGTTTGAAGTACAGGCACCCGCTATTGCCGATAATTATTCTTTGCAAAACAGCTATGATATCAATGCTATTTTTGCAACAGCAGCAACTTCTTTTCCGGATATTAAACTGGCCTCATTAAGAACCCAGGCGGCATTAAGAGGAATAAGTGTAGCCAAATCATCGTATTACCCACGACTTTCAATTGGTGGAGGTCTTGGAACTAACTATTCAAGCGGAAGAAGCAAGGTAGTTTCTGTTACACCAAATGGTTTTTCTGAAATAGGCCGAACTGCAACTACAAACGAATCGGTTGTGGCACCTGATTTTTTAACGGTTTTGGGCAAACAAACATTCGGGTCGCAAATTGAAGATAACTTTAACCAGTATGTAGGTTTAAGCCTTTCAATTCCCATTTTCAATGGATTTCAGGCCAGAACAAATGTACGGAAAGCAAAAATTAACTATCAGAATACCCAGGTACAGGAACAACTTACCAGAAATAACCTGAGTAAGGTAATTTCGCAAGCGGTTTACGATTTAAAAGCTGCTGAAAGCCGTTATTCTTCTACTCAAAATGCATTTCAGGCACAAAAAGATGCCTTTTATGTAATTGAGCAACGCTATAATGTAGGCTTGGTTAATTCTTTAGATTACAATACCTCACAAACGAATAGAAATAAAGCCGAAATTGATTTTATTCAGGCCAAATACGATCTTTTATTCAGGGCCAAGGTTATTGACTATTACTTAGGCAAACAAATTACTTTTTAAGATTAAAGTTTTAAGCAAAGGGTAACATTAAAACCTTCCAACTTTAAAACATTACAACTCTATTAAACAAACGAAATACAATACATAAATTATGAAACTGAAGCATATTATTATTACCGTAGTTGCGATTATAGCGCTCCTGGTTATACTAAAACTCGCTGGTGTAATTGGTGGCGATAAAACTGAAAAGGTAACTACAGAAAAAGCATCAGATAAAACTGTTGTCGAAACAGTTACGGCCAGTGGTAAAATCCAGCCGGAAACCGAAGTTAAATTAAGTTCGGAGGTATCGGGCGAGGTGGTAGAACTCAAAGTAAAAGAAGGCGATATTGTTAAAGCTGGTCAGTTGTTGTGTAAAGTACGTCCGGATGTATTGCAATCGGGTTACGAAAGAACCGTGGCTACTTTTAATGCACAGAAAGCCAGTGTAGCAGCGGCACAACAGCAACTTGCTCAAAATCAGGCTAACTTTGTAAATGCTGAGGCTACTTACAAACGTAATGTCGAGCTTTTCAATAAAAAGGTAATCTCTGCTTCAGAGTTCGATTCGGCTAAAGCTGCATTTTTAACCGCTAAAGCAAATTTAGCAAGTGCAAAAGAAAATGTAACCGGTGCCAGGTTTACTTTAGAGCAAACAGGTGCAAATGTAAAAGAAGCTGGCGCTAACTTAGCAAAAACCACTATTTATGCTCCGGTTGATGGAGTGGTTTCTAAATTATCAATCGAATTGGGCGACCGTATCTTAGGAACTTCGCAGATGGCAGGTACCGAGATTATGCGTATTTCTAATCTGTCATCAATGGAAGTTAATGTTGATGTAAACGAAAACGACATTACCCGTGTTAAAGTTGGTGATAAAGCTTCAATTGAAGTGGATGCTTTTTCAGATAAAAAATTCAGAGGTGTGGTTACCGAAATTGCAAGTTCATCAACAGCTGTTGGAACTACAACATCTACCTCGGTTGATCAGGTAACCAATTTCTCGGTAAAAATCAGGATCAGTGAAGAAATGGAAGGCAAGCAGCAATCTATTTTCCGTCCAGGTATGTCGGCAACTGTAGATATTGAAAGCGAATCGTTAACCGGATTGGCCATTCCGATCCAGGCGGTATTTACCGATAATGCAAAATCGGGTAGCGATAATAATAATCAGGGTAATCAGGAAAACACCGATAAGCAGAAATCGAAACTAACCGACAAAAAGGTTAAACAATATGTTTATACTTACGATGCCAAGAGCAAGAAAGTTAAGAAAACAGAGGTAACTACCGGTATCCAGAACGATCAGTTTATCATTGTAAAATCGGGTGTTAAAGCTGGTACCGAAGTGGTAACAGGCCCGTATTCTGCCATTCAGAACAAATTGAAAGATGGTATGGTTGTAGAAAAAACATCTAAAGACCAATTGTTTAGCAAAGACGCGAAGAAGTAGCCTTTTGAGGTGTAAGATTAAAGGTGTGAGGTGTAGGGTTTTGCCTATTCGCCTCACACTTTTGTCGTAAATATGTATAAGAAATAGTAACTTGCGGGCTTGAGATGTAAGATTTTAGGTAGGAGATATGCTTCCCGAATCTAAATATTACACCTTTTACCTTGAGCTTTAGTACATAGGACATAATAACCTTATGCCTTTTACCTTTAGCCTTATACCTCGTTAAAATATGGTACCTAAAATAGCAATGATAGGGGGCGGGAGCTGGGCTACTGCCATCGTAAAAATGCTTGCAGATAATTTATCTGAGAAAGAGATTTTTTGGTGGATGCGTAATGAAACAGCCATTGAGCACATTAAAAAATTTAAGCACAATCCGCATTACCTCAGTTCTGTTGAGTTAAAGCTCAATCAGGATAATATCTCATCAGATATCAATTCGATTATAAAATCAGCTGATTTTGTTATTTTAAATGTTCCTGCAGCCTTTTTAAAAGAAACACTCTCAGCTATCACACCCGAAGATTTAAAGGGCAAGAAAATGGTATCGGCCATTAAAGGGATCGTACCTGAAGATAACCTGATTATAGGTGAATTTTTGCACCAGAATTACCATATTCCATATCACGATATTTTGGTGGTGAGTGGCCCATGCCATGCCGAAGAAGTAGCCTTGGAAAAACTATCTTACCTGACCATAGCCTGCACAGATATTGAGAAAGCGGCAGCATTTGCCTCCATTTTAAATACCCGTTACATTAAAACCAACGTTTCTGATGATATTTTCGGTACCGAATATGCTGCGGTTTTAAAAAATATTTATGCGGTAGCAAGCGGTATTTGCCACGGTTTGGGTTATGGTGATAATTTTCAGGCGGTGCTCATCAGCAATGCCATACGCGAAATTAAGCGCTTTGTAGATGTGGTGCATCCCATTGACCGCGATATTAAGGAATCGGCTTACCTGGGCGATTTATTGGTAACTGCTTACTCGCAATTTAGCCGCAACCGTACTTTTGGTAACATGGTGGGTAAGGGCTATACCGTAAAATCGGCACAGTTAGAAATGAATATGGTGGCCGAAGGTTACTATGCTGCAAAATGTATGCACATTAAAAACCAGGAGTATAATGTTGATATGCCTATTTGCAAAGCCGTCCATAGCATTATTTACGAGAAACGTTCGCCGCAGATAGAAATGAAGCTGCTGGCCGAAAAGTTGAATTAAGCTTTACCCGCAGTTATTTAGTTTTTAGCCCTGGGCACGCAGCGGCATCCCCTAAGCGCAGCTATCGTGTAGAAACAGCTTTTACAATTCCCGCTGCTATGCGTCATTGCCAGCTTGATCCGATAGCTATCGGATGGCAATCTTAATGCAATAAAAAAGGCTAGTGGACATAATTTTTGTAAAGCAGGTTTTGTGCTATCGGTTACGGCAGTCCTTCTTTCCACTATTATCTTTTTGTGAGGGGTTAGTTGGAACATTTTGGTTAGTGCACCAAAAAGGATAACCGCTGCAATAAGGTTTATTTAACAAAAGGCAGTTTAAGAAACCAGGCATCGGTTTGCAAATTGCTGGTATATCCTGAACTTTGTGCATTGCAACAACTGTGTTTTTAGCCCCTTGCCCGTTGCAGGCGGGTGGGCGCAGCGGCATCCCCAAAGCGCAGCTATCGTGTAGATACAGCTTTTGCAAATCCCGCTACACTATACGTCATTGCCAGCTTGACTGGCAATCTTAATGCAATAAAAAGGCTGGTGAACATAATTTTTGTAAAGCAGGTTTTGTGCTTATCGGTTACAGCAGTCCTTCTTTCCTCTACTATCTTTTTGTGTGCTTAAGGTTAAACTATTGCTATAATAAATAGCAGTGCTCAACAATCTTTTGTACAAGCCAGCCAATACAAAAAGTATATCCGCTACAATGAGGTTTATTAATTTCCGGCGGTGCCCCAAACAAAAACCGTATGGCGCTGTTATCATAAAAACAATATAGCTGTCATGAAAAAGAAATTAGTAATGGGTTTATTAACAATGGCCTTAATTGGCGGTGTAACCCTTAGCGTTAACGCACAAGAAAAGAAAAAAACTGAAGTAGGTAAGGCATTAGACCATACCGGTAAAGCCATAAGCAAAGGGGCTAAATCTGTTGGTAATAAAACCGCCGAAGTAGCCGTAAAAGGCAGCTCGAAAGTAGCCGATAAAACCTGGAAAGGTAAAATGGCACCAGATGGTTCTGATGTTTATATTAACGGAAAGAACGAAAAATATTATGTTAACGCTAAAGGGGCTAAAATCTGGTTAAAACCAAGCCAGATTAAAGACAGGCCAGTGTCTAAAAACTAATTAAGACGCCGACGGTATCTTAAATATAGAATTGTCTTCCTGAGCCTGTCGAAGGACTTGCTCAAACGCTGTGCAATACGTTTCGACAGGCTCAACGTGACAAACTCTTGAGGAAACTAAGGCCAGTGATACAGCCTCTTTTTATTACAAGGGGATGAATTAATACAATAGCCTTAAAACTAAAAATCCCGAAAGCAAGCCTTCGGGATTTTTAAACAGTTATATTTTATTAAACAATTGTGCCGTACAAATCGAAATCTTCAGCTCTGTCAACCTTAACATTCACAAAGCTTCCGTTGGCAGCATATCCTGTAGCCGCATCAATTAATACTTCATTATCTACCTCAGGCGAATCGAATTCGGTTCTGCCGACAAAGAAATCGCCTTCTTTTTTATCGATCAGCACTTTAAAAGTTTTGCCAACCTTTTCCTGGTTAATATCAAATGAAATACCTTGCTGTATTTCCATAATATCATCTACGCGCTGTTGTTTAACTTCCTCCGGAACATCATCAACCAATGTATGGGCATGTGTTTTTTCCTCGTGCGAGTAGGTAAAGCATCCCAGGCGATCAAATTTGGTTTCAGCAACCCATTCCTTCATCTCTTCAAAATCGCGCTCTGTTTCGCCCGGATAACCGCATATTAAAGTGGTACGCATGGCAATATTAGGTACCTTATCTCTGATCTGGTTAACCAGATCGATGGTTTTCTGTTTGGTGGTGCCGCGGCGCATTGATTTTAGCATATTATCGGTAATGTGCTGCAACGGCATATCCAGGTATTTGCAAATGTTATCACGCTCGTTCATGGCATCTAAAATTTCCATTGGGAAGCCAGAAGGGTAGGCGTATTGCAGGCGGATCCACTCAATGCCTGGTACATCTGATAAGCGGCGCATCAATTCATCCAGTTTACGTACGCCGTAAAGATCCAAACCGTAATAGGTAAGGTCCTGCGCAATCAGGATCAGCTCTTTGGTGCCATTTTTAGCCAGTATTTTGGCTTCGTTAACCAATTCTTCCATAGGCTTGCTCATGTGCTTACCACGCATCAGCGGAATGGCACAGAAAGAACATGGACGGTTACAGCCTTCGGCAATTTTAAAATAGGCAAAGTGAGATGGGGTAGTGAGTAAACGTTCGCCAATCAGCTCATGTTTGTAATTGGCACCCAGCTCGTGCAGGATATTTTGTAAATCGTTGGTGCCAAAAAAGGCATCAACATTGGTAATTTCCGATTCCAGTTCGGGTTTGTAACGCTCAGAAAGGCAACCGGTAACTACAACCTTACCAATCTTCCCGGCTTCTTTCAGCTCGCTAAACTGCAGGATGGTATCGATTGATTCTTGCTTGGCGTTATCGATAAAACCGCAGGTATTAATTACTACGATATCATCTTTACCCATTTTGTCTGATTCGTGGGTAACGTTTAGGTTGTTGCCGCGCAACTGACCCATTAATACTTCCGAATCGTATATGTTTTTAGAGCAACCTAATGTAATGACATTGATTTTAGGTTGTTTAACAGTGGCTTTTTTTATTGTTTTGGTATTCATGTTATGTGTAATAGCACCGATATAAAATGATTACACCGATTTAGGTGAGTACCGATGATATATTTAAACGGACAGTCGTTTTACTTCGCAGCTTGAGTTGCCAAAGTTAATCAATAATCCTGTTTTAATTTTACTGGCTTTTAAGTATGATATAAGTTGACTTTGAAATAACTTAGGCTGGTACCCTGTTACGGATTTTAATTCTACAATTACCTTATCTTCAACAAAAAGATCGCATCTGAATTTCCCAATGATAATATTCTCAAATACTACATTAAATTCCTTTTCTGCAATGTAGTTTAAACCTGCTTGCTGGAGTTTAATTTTTAGCGCATTCACATATATTTTCTCTAAAAATCCTGGACCTAACTGATTATGAACTTCATAGCAGCAGCCTATAATCTTTTGTGTTAGCGTATCTTTTTCATATTCGATCATACTTAAATTTATATAAAATCTGTGAAATCATATAAATCTGTGGAATCATACGCTTATTTAAACAAACTATTCACAAACTCCTTTTTATCGAAGAGTTGCAAATCATTTATTTTTTCGCCTACACCAATATATTTAACCGGAATTTTAAACTGATCGGAAATACCGATTACTACACCACCTTTAGCTGTTCCGTCTAATTTAGTAATGGCTAAAGCATTTACATCGGTAGCTTCGGTAAATTGTTTACACTGCTCAAAGGCATTTTGGCCGGTTGAGGCATCCAGTACCAGTAAAATTTCGTGAGGCGCACCTGGCACCACCTTTTGCATTACCTGTTTAATCTTACCCAGCTCGTTCATCAAGCCGATTTTATTGTGCAAACGACCTGCTGTATCGATAATTACAACATCTTCATTGTTGGCAACAGCCGATTGTAGCGTATCAAAAGCTACAGAAGCAGGATCTGAGCCCATGGCCTGCGCCACAACCCGAACGCCTACACGTTCTCCCCAGAGTTTAATCTGGTCAACTGCGGCAGCCCTGAAAGTATCAGCAGCGCCTAAAACAACCTTTAAGCCCGATTCTTTAAGTTTATGGGCAAGCTTTCCAATAGTAGTGGTTTTACCAACACCATTTACACCCACAACCATAATTACATAAGGCTTATGGTCGCCATATTCAAACTGGCGAAAATCGTTGCTGTTATTTTCTGATAAGAGTAACTGGATCTCATCGCGCAGAATAAAATTCAGCTCGGAAGTATTCAGGTATTTATCGCGTGCAACGCGGTCTTCAATACGTTTAATGATTTTTAAGGTGGTACTAACACCTACATCAGAAGTAACCAGCACTTCTTCGAGGTTATCGAGTACTTCATCATCAACAGCAGATTTACCGGCAACAGCTTTGGTAATTTTACTAAAGAAACCGTCTTTTGTTTTCTCTAAACCTTTATCCAGTGCTTCCTGAGCTTCAGGTGCGGTTTCTTTCTTTTTGAAAAAGTCAAATAAGCCCATTAGTTATTAATTATGTTCTTTAAAAATTCGGTAGGCGTTTGTACGGCTATTTTACTGCTAACAAAGTCTTTTACATTTCTTGTTACGATAAGATCAATCTGATTTAGTTCTGCTGCTGCATTTTGTACTGCATCTTCAAAATCCGAAAATTTAGAATGGATCGCGAAGATGATCGTATCGTGGTTAATGCCCAAAATATTAACCGTACCAATAAGGGTCGTAAGAATATCAATTGTTCTGTCATGGCCAATATTTTTTTTACAGATGTAGTATATATCAGTAAAAGTTGAAGCTAGTATGTATCCATTTACATTGATACCATCAACTTTGTTCAGTGCCTCGAAAGAATCACTAAAAAAGGGAGCCCTCTTAAGGCTAACATCTATAAAAATATTGGTGTCAAATAGAATATTCATTTACTTATGCTTATCCATAAGATAATCGTATTTAGCTTTATCCGGATCAATTCCTTCTAAAATGCCCGAAAATTTATCAAGAAATTCTCTCATATTTTTTTTCGGGGTATTTTTGGTTGTCTCGTTTAAAATAATGACTTCAACCTCTTTGTTTTTTACATCGAATCCTTCTGGAACAGAAATGGTTCCATCTTCAGAAACCTTGGTTTTAAACTTATATGCTTCCATGGTTATGTTTTTTCAAAGATAATCAATTATTTTCTGAGGTAATTTTCAATAACAAAAAAAGCCCTCCCGGTTGAAACGGAACGGCCTGTAATATTTTCAATATTAAAAAATATTAACCTTATTTAGATGCAATAGCATCTTTTACGTGGTCGTTGTGTACGATAAGCTCTTTGAATGAGTAAGCACCAGTTTTAGGTGATTTTACCATTGTAATTACTTTCGAATATTCTTTACCTGTACCTGTTTTAAGGGTTGCAACTACTTTCTTTGCCATGTTCTTATAATTTTAATTATTAGATTTGAGATATCAGACATTAGATTTAAGACATACAAAATGCTTCAGTCTTTAAGCTTTGGTCTTTTATCCTTTAACCTATTTAATTTCTTTATGTACGGTTACTTTTCTCAATACCGGGTTGAATTTTTTCAATTCTAAACGCTCAGTAGTGTTTTTACGGTTTTTGGTAGAAATATATCTAGACATACCTGGCATGCCACTTTCTTTGTGCTCAGTACATTCTAAAATAACCTGAACTCTGTTACCTTTTTTTGCCATTTTAATATTAGTTGTAAACTGTTAATCTCAACAGTTAATGTTTTTTACAAAAATCCTTTTTTTACGAAACGGTTGATTGCTTCGCTAATACCCACTTTATTGATGGTTTTAATCGCTGAAGTAGAAACTTTCAACGTAATCCAACGGTCTTCTTCAGGGATATAAAATTTCTGAAGTTTCAAATTAGGATAAAATTTGCGTTTGGTTTTAACGTTCGAGTGTGATACGTTATTACCTTTCATTGCCATTTTTCCTGTTAAATCACAAACTCTTGACATGACTTGTAAATATAGTTGTTAAATATCGTCGCTTAATTTTTTTAAGAGTGTGCAAATATCTGAATAATAATTGTAAAAGGCAAGAGCCTAGCTAATTATTTTTATAATTTATATCAACATCCCATCTTCCGGCTTCCTTTAGTTCAAAATCTATATATTCTGTACCAGCATGTAGCCGTAAGCGTAAGGGGAAATTAATATTGGTAAGCGTATAGAAATTTTGTGTTGTCGATTTTTTGTCAACTTTAATGTTATCATACCCGCCGTTCAAAACTTCAATATTGTCAAAAATTGGTCCGGTTTCACTTTTTGCTTCTACTGATTCCGATTTGCCAACAACTCCATAAGCAGTTGAATTATTGTTAACACTAGTCAGTTTCTTTTTACCTACAGTAATGTAAACGATTTGACCTGATTTCTTGCTCTTTCGGATTTCAACTGATTCTATGTTTTTAGATTTGCCTAAAACCTTGTAGGTTGAGGTTTTAGTAGTGTCTGTTTTGACAAGCAGGTGAAATTCAGAGCTGGCGAGCGTTCTATTTCCCATAACCATGAAGAATAGAACAAGTGATAAAGCGATATTTTTCATATATCAAAAATAATTATTTCCAATCAAACGTTTGATATTTATTTTGATACGATTTAACTATTTCTCCTTGTTATTATTTATTTAAATTAGCCGCAACTAATCCAAAATATAAAACGAGCAATGCAAATTACATCTTTTAAGCAATACGAAGAAGATTATAAGAAAAGCGTAGAAAACCCCGAGCAGTTCTGGGGTGAGGTTGCGCAAAACTTTCAATGGCGTAAACCCTGGTTCAAGGTATTGTCCTGGAACTTCAATGAACCTAATATCAAATGGTTTGAAGGCGCTAAGCTTAATATCACCGAAAATTGTTTAGACCGTCATCTTGCACTCAATGGTGATAAACCTGCCATTATCTGGGAGCCCAATAACCCGGAAGAAGAACCCGTTACCTATACCTATAAAATGTTGCACGAACGCGTTTGCCGCTTTGCCAATGTGTTAAAACGCAATGGTGCCAAAAAAGGCGACCGCATTTGCATTTACATGCCTATGGTACCTGAGCTGGCTATTGCAGTATTGGCTTGTGCGCGTATTGGTGCAGTACATTCGGTTATTTTTGGTGGTTTTTCTGCCAAATCTATTGCCGATCGGATCAATGATTCGCAATGTAAGCTGGTAATTACTGCCGATGGCTCATACCGTGGTAACAAACAAATTCCGCTTAAAGATGTAATTGACGATGCTTTGATCGGTTGCCCAACGGTAGAAAAGTGTATCGTTTTAACCCATATCCGTACCCCTGTTTCCATGCTGAAAGGCCGTGATGTATGGTGGGAGGACGAGGTTAAACATGTGAACGATATTTGCGAAGCCGAAGAAATGGATGCAGAGGATATGCTTTTCATTCTTTATACTTCGGGTTCAACCGGTAAACCTAAAGGTGTGGTACATACCTGTGGGGGCTACATGGTTTACGCAGGTTATACTTTTGCCAACGTATTTAATTATCAGCCAGGCGAAGTATATTTCTGTACTGCTGATATTGGCTGGATTACCGGTCACTCTTACATTGTTTACGGACCGCTTTCGCAGGGCGCAACCTCTGTGTTGTTTGAGGGCATACCAACTTACCCGACCCCATCGCGTTTTTGGGATATTGTAGAAAAACATAAGGTAAATACCCTATATACTGCACCTACAGCCATCCGTTCGTTAATGAGCTTTGGCGATGAGCCTTTGAATGGTAAAGATTTAAGCACAATCAGGGTATTGGGCTCAGTAGGTGAGCCGATTAATGAAGAGGCATGGCACTGGTTTGATGAGAAAATTGGTCATGGAAAAGCGCCTATTGTAGATACCTGGTGGCAAACGGAAACCGGGGGGATTATGATTTCGCCTATTGCTACCGTAACGCCAACCAAACCTAGTTTTGCTACTTTGCCTTTACCGGGTATTCAGCCTATTTTGGTTGATGAAAACGGTAATGAAATAACCGGGAATGATGTAACGGGTAACCTTTGCATTAAATTTCCTTGGCCAGGTATGCTGCGCACCACTTACGGTGATCACGAACGCTGCAAGCAGACTTATTTTTCTACTTACGAAAATTTATATTTCACCGGAGATGGTTGTTTGCGTGATGCAGATGGTTATTACCGGATTACCGGTCGCGTGGATGATGTGTTAAACGTTTCGGGACACCGGATTGGAACTGCCGAAGTAGAAAATGCGATTAACATGCATGCTGGTGTAGTAGAAAGTGCTGTTGTAGGTTACCCACATGATGTAAAAGGGCAGGGCATTTATGCCTTTGTAATTTATCCTGAAATGCATGGAGAAGCCGATTTATCTAAAAAAGATATCCTGCAAACTGTTACCCGTGTAATTGGTGCCATTGCCAAGCCTGATAAGATTTTGTTTGTGTCTGGTTTACCGAAAACTCGCTCAGGTAAAATTATGCGCAGAATTTTAAGAAAAATAGCTGAAGGCGATACCACTAATTTGGGTGATACTTCTACTTTGCTGGATCCGGCAGTTGTGGAAGAGATTATCGAAGCGGCCAAAACGCTAAAATAATTGATGTAAAATCAAGAGATATACCATGCCTCCGGAAAACCCGGGGGCATTTTTTTTAGATGCTGCATACATTCATCTCCTTACGTTTTTTAAAACAATAATAAGTTTTACCTGTTTTTTAGATATAACATTAACATTTAGAAAAACATACACGCATGGATAAGTTAGAATTAAAAGGAAAGTGGAATGAAATAAAGGGTAAAGTTAAACAGGCTTATGCCGATTTAACAGATGATGATTTGAAGCATGAGGAGGGACAAGATGATGAGTTGTTGGGGAAACTGCAACAAAAAACGGGAAAAGGTAGGGAAGAGCTGGTAAAGTGGATAAATTCCCTTTAATAGTAGTCACGCAAAAAAAGAAAGCAGTCCAAATCAGGCTGCTTTCTTTTTTTGCTTTCGGTTAATGTAGCCTTTAGGTCATAAGTAGGGCTAACCGAAGGTAGTTGAAGGTTTTAAGAATACTTTTGCCGGTATTATAATTTCCCATAAATATGGATGCTAATTCATTAAAAAATATACCTTTCTCGGTACTAGATCTGGCTACTGTTTTGGATGGCCATACCGCCGCCGATACTTTTAAAGACAGCTTAGCATTGGCTAAACAATCAGAAGATTTGGGTTACCGGCGATACTGGTTTGCCGAACACCATAACATGGCTGGTGTAGCCAGTTCAGCCACTGCTGTGTTAATTGGCTTTATTGCAGGTGGTACCAAATCTATTCGTGTAGGTTCTGGTGGCATTATGTTACCCAACCACGCACCTTTAATTGTGGCCGAACAGTTTGGTACGCTGGCTTCGCTTTATCCTAACCGGATCGATTTAGGTTTGGGAAGGGCTCCTGGTACCGATCAGATCACTGCTATGGCCATCAGGGGCGAAAATATGCATGCCGTACATAATTTCCCAGGCGATATTGATAAGCTGCAACGTTTATTCTCGGCCGAAAACAATAAAGCCAATGTGCGCGCCATTCCCGGAGAAGGACTTGATATTCCGATTTGGGTATTAGGATCGAGCACCGATAGCGCAAGATTGGCAGCAGAAAAAGGTTTACCTTATGCCTTTGCCAGCCATTTTGCGCCCGCTTACTTTGAGCAGGCCATTGCCATTTACCGCAATAATTTTAAATCCTCTAAATTTTTACAGGAACCCTATGTAATGGCCTGCGTAAATGTGGTAGCTGCTGATACTGATGCCGAGGCTGATCGCCTGGCTACTTCAGTTAAAAGAATGTTTTTAGGGGTAATTACCGGTAAAAGAGAATTGTTGAAACCTGCTGTCGATAATATGGATAGCTATTGGGATCAGCTTGAAAAAGAAGCAGTAGAACAAATGCTGTATTATTCTTTTATTGGGAGTCCTGAGACTATTAAAACTGAGTTGAGTAACTTCATTGCTAAACATGGTGTGAACGAAATCATGAGCACTTCACATATATACGATCATGAAGCAAAATTGTATTCAAATAAGCTATTTGCCAGCGTTTTCGGATAATTGATCTAAAAACAAAAAGCGTTTCGATACAAGATCGGAACGCTTTCCTTTTATTAATTTAAGCTCAAGCTTTTTGCTTTGAGCCTTTTCACCACCTCAGGCACCTAAGAGCATCTGAGCTTTTCGCTTTGGTCTTTTTGCTTTGAGCCTTTTCACCACCTCAGACACCTAAGGGCATCTAAGCTTTTCGCTTTGGTCTTTTCGCTTTAAGCTTTTTTCACCACCTCAGACACCTAAGAGCATTTGAGCTTTAAGTTTTGGTCTTTTTGCTTTGAGCCTTTTCACCACCTCAGACACCTAAGGGCATCTAAGCTTTTCGCTTTGGTCTTTTCGCTTTAAGCTTTTTTCACCACCTCAGACACCTAAGGGCATCTAAGCTTTTCGCTTTAGTCTTTTTGCTTTAAGCTTTTTTCACCACCTCACACACCTTAGGGCATCTAAGCTTTTAGCTTTGGTCTTTAAGCTTTAGTCTTTCCTAGTATCCAAAAATCTGCTCCAGGCTTAATTTTGTTACCGGACCAAATTTATTTAAATCGGCCATGTTGATTTTCTTTTCAGAAGCAACGATACAATAGCTGTAAGGTTTACCCGAAAGGTTATTCTGGTGGAACGATTTTACATCTGCAAAAGTAAGTGGTTTCAGGTTAGCGTATTCATCGATTCTTGAATCATGATCGAAACCTAATTTTTTATCTGCAAGGTAGCTGTAAATGATACCATCTTTAGTAATACGGCTGGTCTCCATACCATTCAACGAGTTGGTTTTAGAAAGCGCGAAAGATTTATCAGACTCTGGTAAAGTAGTTAATAACTCGTTCATGCCTGCTACTGCCTCGTTCATTTTATCAGCCTGTGTACCTACGTAAGCAATAATGGCATTTTCTTTATCCTTGCTGTTTGGAGAAGAATATACCGCGAAAGTAGAATAAGCCAACGCTTTAGATTCGCGGATGGTTTGGAATACTACCGAACCCATGCCACCACCGAAATAGTTGTTAAATAAAGCAATTTTTGCAGCATTAGCCGGATCATATAAACCAGCATTGCGTACCCAGCGGATTTCCGCCTGAACCATATCGTAGTCTGCAAAGTAAACTTTGTTCGAATCGGTTTTGGTGTAGGTAAATTTCTTTATTGGGGCAGCATCTGTAAATTCTTTAGCCAAAGGATGTGCTTTCACAATATCGGCAGAGAAAGCTGCAAGTGTTTTAGGACCGTAATAAGTAATGGTGTGTTTGTAATTGGTTAGATTATGTAAGATGTAAATCAGATCAGCTGATTTCATGTTTTTAATCTCGTCATTGCTTAAACCATAATTGAAAGGGTTAACTGCACCATATTGTGCATAACTCATTAAACCACCAAGAATTGATGATTTGTTTAGTTTTGCATTCTCTCTTGATTTTAATAAACGTCCTTTTAAGTCTTCCAGTGCTTTTTCGTTTGGTTTGCAGTTAGCCAGAACATCTTCTACCAAAGCAACTGCTTTCTCAAAGTTTTCCTGTAAGCCACTTATTGAAACGGTAGTTACATCGGTAGCCACGTTAACGTTATAGCTGCAGGCAATGTTGTAAAAAGCTTTACTGATATCTTCTGCCGAGTATTTATCAGTACTTAAAAATGAAAGGTATTGCGCTGCATAAGGCAATAATTTGTAATTGTAAGAACCCATATCAAAACGGTAACTCATGCGGAAAATGCCGTTTTCGGTATTCTGCACAGCAATTACATCGGCAATGCCTGCTTTACCAAAGTTTAGGTCTTTGGTGTAATCTAAAAACTTAGGTGCAATTGGTTTTACAGGAGCAGCAATAATGTTTTTAGTAAATGGAGAAACCTCGTTTACATTGGTTTTAACGGCAGTAATGGCAGGTTTTTCTACTTTTATAATGCTTTTGTCTTCGCCTTTGTGTTTTAGTACAGCTACATAGTTGTTAACGAAAAACTTGTTGGCAAAATCTACGATTTCCTTTTTGGTAATTTTGGCCATAGCATCAGTAGAAGCTAAAGTTTTATCCCATTCAGTACCACGGTTTTGGATAAAGGCATTCATAGTTGCATCCGCGCGTACGTCGTTATTATCGAAACCTTGTAGTTCAGCCAGTTTAATGTTGGCCACAGTAGCTTTAATCAGGCTTTCATCAAACTCGCCTTTTTTAAGTAATTCTACTTGTTCTAACAATAATTTCTGTGCTTCTTCTAAACTTTGTCCCGCTTTTGGCGATCCCGATAAAATGAATACACCGTAATCTTTCATCGAATTATAACCTGCACCTGCACGCAACATTTTTTGTTGTTTATTAATGTTGATATCCATTAAACCTGCTTTGCCGTTAGATAAAATACTACCGATTAAATCTAACAATAAGCTTTGGTGGGTGTTTTGAGCAAAACCTCTGTAGGCAACGTATAAATTTTCGGCACTTGGACCATAAATATCAACAGTTTGTACCTGGGTTAAAGGTTTTTCGGGAGCTGGATTGTAAAGCGTAAATGGCTTTGGAACCATGTAGGCAAAATCTTTGTCGATTTTTTTAATCAGTTCATCATAATTAATATCACCCGACATGATTAAGGCCATGTTATTCGGCACATAATATTTGTTGTAATATTTTCTGATTTCTACCAATGAAGGATTTTTTAAATGCTCAATGGTACCAATGGTAGTTTGCTGACCGTAGTTGTGTGTAGGAAACAAGGCATAAAGCATTTTTTCGTACATTTTACGTCCGTCGTTATCCATACCAATGTTTTTTTCTTCGTATACCGCCTCTAATTCGGTGTGGAAAATACGGAAAACCGGTGCACGGAAACGTTCTGCCTGTACAGCTAAAAACTTATCGATGGCGTTTGATGGAAGATCTTCTTCGTAAACAGTTTCTTCAACCGAGGTATGGGCGTTTGTAGAGCCACTTCCGATTGCTTTCATCATCTTGTCGTACTCGTTTGCAATTGAGTAGTTCGAAGCTTCACCAGAAGTTTTATCAATCTCTTTATAAATTTCTTTACGTTTTTCCGGATCGGTAGTTTTATTATAAACTTCGTAAAGTGATTCGATTTTATCTAAAAGCGGTTTTTCTTTAGCATAGTTTAATGTTCCAAACTTATCGGTTCCTTTAAACAAAAGATGCTCTAAATAGTGCGCCAAACCGGTATTGGTGCGTGGGTCGGTATTGCTACCCGCCCTTACTGCCATTTTGTAGGTAATGTTTGGCTCTTTGTTGTTTTGCGATAAAATTACTGTTAAACCGTTTTTTAGTGTGTAAAAACGTGTTTTAGTTGGGTCGTTGGTTACATATTTATATGTAAAGCCGCCCGAAGTTCCTGTTTTCCATTGATAGGTGGTCTGTGCTTTTGCAATAGAACCCGTAATCAGAAAACAAGCCAATGTAAATAGTTTGAATTTCATTGAAATGGTTTTGGTTTATGATCATGCGCTTGTATTTTAGTTTTTTATGATCTGATAAAATACAGCATTCATTTTTAATAAGTTATTTGTTCAAATATATATGCTTTCCGCTAGCTTATGAAATACTTTTTCATTTCAGAACTAAATAAACAGGAATAAATGATTTTGGCATATAAAGTAAGTTTATTGTGCCTTGAATTTATAATCTGTATTTTTACCGGCATGACAAAGCAGGGCACAAAACCGAATATTTTAGTTGTAAACGATGATGGAATTACAGCTACAGGTATAAAGAATTTAATGGAAGTAATGCAGGAGCTGGGCAATGTGGTAGTAGTTGCTCCCGATAGCCCGCAAAGTGGCATGGGCCATGCCATTACCATTGGCAAACCCATCCGTTTTGATAAAGTTGAGCTTTACGAAGGCGTTGAAATGTATAAATGCAGCGGTACACCTGTTGATTGTGTTAAAATTGCCGTTAATAAAATTTTTAAAGGCAAAAAACCTGATTTATGTGTATCCGGAATTAACCATGGTTTAAATAATTCGGTTAATGTGCTGTATTCGGGTACCATGTCGGCTGCAGTTGAAGGTGCTATTGAGAAAATTCCATCTGTGGGTTTCTCTTTGGATGATTTTGCCGCTGATGCCGATTTTAGTCATACCAAACCTTTTATCAAAAATATTTGCGAACAGATACTTGAGAACGGCTTGCCCGAGGGCACTTTGTTAAATGTTAATTTCCCTAAGGGGGATGATTTGAAGGGTGTTAAAGTTTGTCGTCAGGCCAATGCCAAATGGATGGAAGAGTTTGAAGAAAGAACCGATCCTTATAAACGCCCGTATTACTGGCTTACCGGCGTTTTCGAAAACTTTGATAAAGGAGAAGATACCGATGTTTGGGCTTTAGAAAACGGTTACGTATCTATTGTTCCCGTGCAATTCGATTTAACGGCGCACCATGCAATCCAAACACTTAATTCCTGGAACTTTACAGCCGGAAAGGGCTCGTCTAAACAGGTTGGCACAGCAATAAAAGTTTCGGCACCTGATGGAATTAATTTAGGTTAAGGCTATTTTGCTGTCATGAACGAACAGTTAAAGAAAATAAACAACTCGGTTTGGGCTGGTCTGGTCATTGGTTTATTGTTGCCGGCTTTCCTTTGCAGTATGGCCTGGTATATCATTCACCATGTGGCTTCTTTGGCAAAAGCCGATTTGCTTTACATTGGTGGTATTGCCATAAATGCCTATACCATGCAGTACTTTTTTAAATACAACAGGGAAAATATAGGGCGGGGCATTTTGGCAGCTACATTTTTATGTGCCTTTGCTTTTTTTGCCTATAAAGTTTTTTAAATGATGGAAAATGGAATAGGTAAGATGAATGGGGGTTACCTTATATCTGCCATTATCCATCCACATCTTACATATAACCTATGAAATACTACCTTGTAGCCGGAGAAGCATCGGGCGATTTACATGGCGCAAATCTGATGAAGGCCTTAAAAGCCGAAGACGGTGATGCTGTATTCCGCTATTTTGGTGGCGATAAAATGGCTGCAGAAGGAGGGGAACTGGTAAAACATTATGCCGATATGGCTTTTATGGGTTTTACTGAGGTTATTTTTAACCTGCGTACCATTTTTAAAAACCTGAAGGCCTGTAAGGAAGATTTGCTGGCCTGGAAACCTGATGTATTAATCCTGATCGATTTTCCGGGTTTTAACCTCAAAATTGCCGAGTTTGCCAAGGCACATGGTATAAAAGTTTGTTATTACATTTCGCCAAAAGTTTGGGCCTGGAACCAGAAACGGGTACTTAAAATCAAAAGGATTGTAGATCACATGTTTTGCATTTTACCTTTTGAGGTCGATTTTTACAAAACCTGGGGCATGCAGGTAGATTATGTGGGCAACCCCTTGCTGGATGAAATTGCACAGTTTACACCAGATCCGGCTTTTCGAGAAAAGCACCAATTGGGAGATCAAAAAATTATAGCCTTATTGCCTGGTAGCCGGAAACAGGAAATAGAACGCTTACTGCCGGTAATGCTAAGTGTAGTCGAAAATCATAAAGACTATACCTTTGTAATTGCTGCTGCACCAACTTTTACTGCCGAATACTATCAGCAGTTTATGGGGGATAAAAAAGCTGCTCTGGTTTTTAGCAATACCTATAATCTTTTGTATCAGGCACATGCAGCCATAGTAGCTTCGGGAACAGCCACTTTAGAAACTGCTTTATTTAAAGTACCACAGGTGGTGGTATATAAAGGCGGTGCCATTTCTATTGCGATTGGCCGTTTGGTGATTAAAATTAAATTTATTTCGCTGGTTAACCTCATTGTAAATAGAAAGATCGTAACAGAACTGATTCAGGAAGATTGTAATACACAAAAGATAAACCAGGAGTTAGATCTGATCATTGAAGGCACAGGTAGAAGCGAAATGCTTAACGGTTATGACGAGCTTTTGGGGCTTATGGGGAAACCAGGCGCATCGGCAAAAACTGCTCAGCTGATTAAGGGGTATTTGAATTAAATTATTCACTTGTGTTAAGCAGATCGTCATTCCCAACTTGATCCGATATATCAGCTTTAAGATTGCCGCTTTCGCGGGAATGACGATTTTTCTCACATAACTTGTCGTTAGTAGGAATAAATAAGGTGTATGATAGCTGGTTTTTCACATTATTTGATGATTATTCAAATAATTTAAGATAATTATTCCCTCCTCTTTCTTTCTAAAACGATTAACATAAAAAATGTTAAATTGCGTCTTTTAAGTTGCCAAAAATTTAAAAACTATAATTTTTGTTTAGTTTTGAAATATTAACCTAATAGAACTCCCCAGCACATGAAATCGCTTTCTATCAAAGACATCGCCGTTAAAGCAAACGTATCTATCACTACAGTTTCTTTTATCATTAACGGAAAAGCAAAAGAGAAGTCGATTAGCGAGGCGGTAATAGAAAAGGTAGAGAAAATTATTGCTGAGAGTGGTTATAAACCCAATCAGATTGCACGGAGCCTGCGTACCGGAAATTCTAATATCATTGGTTTAATTATCGAAGATATTTCCAACTCCTTCTTTTCGCGTATAGCAAGGCTGATTGAAGATAAAGCATACAAAAGGGGTTATAAAATTATCTATTCGAGCACCGAAAACAGTGTAGATAAGGCGAAAGAGCTGATCAATATGTTTAAATCGCGCAAGGTCGATGCTTATATCATTTCGCCTATCAAAGGGATTGAAGAAGATATCCAAATGCTCATGAACGATGGCAATCCTGTTATTCTTTTTGACAGGAACCTGCCCGACATCAGTACCAGTTATGTAGGTGCAGATCATTTTAATGCTTCTTATCAATCCATCAAAAATTTTATCGATCAGGGTAAAAAGAACATTGCTTTAGTTACCATCGATATTAATGTAGCCCAAATTACCGAACGTTTGGAAGGTTACAAAAAAGCACTTGAAGATAGCGGCATTGAATATAATGAAGACCTCGTTTTAAAAATCCATTTCAACCAGGAAGAAAATGAAACCATTGCCCAGATTCAGAAATTATTGCAGCACAAAGCAGTAGATGCAGTATTGTTTGCAACCAATTACCTGGCTATTAGTGGTTTAAAAGCTTTAAAACAAATCGACAAAAAAATAGGAGACGATTTCGCCGTTATCGCTTACGATGACCACGAAGCCTTCGAACTGCATACCCCACGCATTTCGGCCATTCAGCAGCCTTTGGAAGAGATAGCTGAAACCATTATTAAGATGATCTTAAACCAGCTTTCTTCAAAAGCTAAACTGCCTGCAGAAGAGGTAATTATCCCCGCCCGTTTAGTACTCAGAGACTAACAGCAAGCCGGTCTGTTGTCGATTGTCATATTTTTTTTACTTACTAAAACGTTTTATTAATAATTATAATGCTTAATATTGATGCGCTAAAACGTTTTAGCCTTGCCGGATTAAATTTTTATGAGCATTACACCAATTCCCTGCTGATTATTAAGGGATTGTATCAAGCACAGGTATGAGTCTTGTCATCGCGATTTTCTGTGGTTATCCAATCAAACCTTAATTACAACAATAACATACATATCGGGCACTAGCCCTGTCTGGTTATCGCTCTCGCAGATAAACAACCAGAAAACAATAACTAATCAATTATAATTAAAACAAAACCGTTAATGAAAATTAATTTACTCAAAATTACGGGGCTGTCTGCTGCCATTGTGCTGCTAAACAGTCCTGCGTTTTCGATGCATCCGGAGTGGGAAGGTACACGGAGGTTCTTGAATGGAAACGTGCCCGCCGGGCGTATTCAAGCGCAAAAAAATGTAACCGGAACCGTTGTTGACGATAGTGGGCTGCCAGTACCGGGAGCGGGAATTAAAAACCAAAGTACCGGCAAAACAACTGTTACCGATGCTAACGGAAAATTTGTAATCGAAGCGAGTGCCGGACAAGTACTTCGCTTTACCTATATCGGTTACGAAACACAGGATATCACTGTTGGAGAATCTTCAGTAATTAATGTAAAACTTGCTGTCTCTAAAAATACCAATTTGCAGGAAGTAACTGTTGTGGCTGTTGGTTACGGTACACAACTGCAAAAAGAGGTAACTTCGGCCGTTGCGCACGTTGGATCTGAAGATTTCAGACAAAGTGGCTCAAGAAATGCATTGGATCTGATCCAGGGTAAGGTGGCAGGTTTAAACATTAGCCGTAGTGGTTCTAACCCTAACTCTGGTGTTAATGTGCAGCTCCGTGGTGTAGTTTCAATTACAGGAAGCACCAGCCCTTTGTTTGTAATCGATGGTATACCAGGGGGAAATCCGGATCTTTTGCAGCAAGATGATATCGAATCTATCGACGTTTTAAAAGATGGTTCAGCTGCTGCAATCTATGGTTCGAGCGCCAATGCGGGGGTAATTCTGATTACCACTAAAAAAGGTAAAGCTGGTCCGGCTCAGTTCAATTACTCTGGTTATGCCAGAAAGGAATATTACAACCAATGGTTAGATTTCTTAACACCGGCAGAATACAAAGAAAAAATTGCCTCTGGTGAGATTAAACAACAGAATTTCGGAAGTGAGACTGATTTCGTTGATCAGTTGATAAACCATGATAATCTGACTCAAAACCACAATTTCAACTTTAGCGGAGGTACTGATAAAACCAGTTACAGGGCCAGTATCAACTATCGCGATTTGCAGGGTATTGCCAAAGAAAACAGCCGCGAAGAGTATACTTTAAGGTTTAACATTAACCAAACCGGTTTAGATAACAGATTAAAAATTCAGGCGAATTTGGTAACCAACTTTAACAAAGCCAATTTGCTTGGTGGTGGCGGTTGGGAAAGTGAGCAAACCAAAAACCCTACTTTATCTAACTATAATCCGGATGGAAGCTATCGTTTCGATTTGACCAGTACCAATGAGTTCGCCCGTTTGGCTCAGGAAACTTCTTACCGTAAGCAACAAACCAGTTCTGCAGATGTTAAAGCCGATTTAGACATTGTAGAAGGTTTAAAAGCTTCAATTTTTGGTTCAGTAACCCGCGATAACCGTTACGATGGACAATATCGCCTAAAAGCAAGTGAAAACTCAATAGAGAACACAGACTTTCCAGGCGGTGGTTATGCTTATAAAGGCGATTACCTATCGCAGGCATGGGCTGTAGAGCCAACTTTGCAGTACACTACCAAAATTGCTTCTAAGCATAATTTAACAGGCTTGCTGGGTTATAGCTACCGTTATTTTATGGAAGAGAGCTCAAGTGCATCTAACCGTGGTTTTATTAATGATCTTTTTCATGAGGATAATCTCGGACAAGGTGCCGCATTAGGTGTTGGTAAAGCTTCAATGAGCAGTGCTAAAAATGATAACACCTTAATCGCTTTCTTTGGTAGGATCAATTATAACTATGATGGAAAGTATTTGTTAACCGCAATTTTAAGACGTGAAGGTTCATCACGTTTTGGTGACAATAATAAATGGGGCAATTTCCCGGCAGTGTCAGGAGCTTGGAACATCACTCAGGAAAACTTCATGAAAAATATCCAATGGGTAAATAACTTAAAGTTAAGGGCTGGCTACGGTGAAACTGGTAACAGTGGTTTCTCAAACAATGCATCGAGGGTAACACTTGGTGGCGGTGGTCGTTATTTATATCCGGATGGGCAATACCTTGAAACCTATGGACCTAACAGAAACCCAAATCCAAATCTGAGATGGGAGACTAAAAAAGAAGCTAACATTGGTTTAGATTTTACTTTGTTTAAGAGCAAACTTACTGGTACAATCGATTTATTTAAACGTACCACCAAAGATTTATTAGATACCTATACTTCTCCTCAACCTCCTTTTGTTCAAAATCAAATCTACACCAACGTAGGTACGCTTTCTTCTAAAGGTATAGAGCTTGCTTTAGGTTATGCTGCGGTAAATACCAAAGATTTTAGATGGAACATTGATGTGACGGCAAGTACTTTGAGTAATAAATTAGATTCTTACTCAAACGATGAGTATAAAATTTTATATAAAACATTTGGTGGAATTGGTGGAGCTGGTGCCCTTGGTGATGCAATTGTAACTTACGAAGGTGGTGCTTTAGGTGAATTCTGGGGTAAAAAATTCGCAGGATTTACTGCCGATGGTAAATGGTTATTCTACAACAGAAACGGCCAGGCTGTTCCAAATGCGCAGATTAACAACTCAAGGGATAAAAACGTTACCGACCTTCAGATGATCGGAAATGCGATCCCTAAATACTACGCATCAATGATGCACGATTTCAGGTACAAACAATTTGATTTACGTGTTTTCTTAAGAGGTAAATTCGATTATGATATCTTAAACAGAAATGCACTTTCTTATGCTAACAAAACATGGTCTGGTAACTTGTTGACCAGCACTTTCGATAAATATAGCCAGATCAACGATACTTATATGTATTCTGATTACTATTTAGAAAAAGGAAACTATGTTAAGCTGGATGAGGTAACTATTGGTTACAACTTCAAATTAAAAACCAAATTAATTAGAAACATGCGCGTTTATGCAACCGGACAAAACTTAGCAACCATTACCGGTTACACAGGTAGTGATCCTGATTTTATTGCCGATAACGGTACCGGCCCGGGGGTAGATAACAGTGGCGCATATCCAAGTACCCGTTCTTTCTTGTTTGGATTAAATATTGGATTTTAAAGAGTAGAAAAATGAAAAATAAATCAATCATATATGGTGTGCTGGCAGGCGTACTAAGCCTAACAAGTGCTTGTACCAAGCTGGATGAAAACGCATACGATCAATTATTAACAGATAATTTTTATAACAATAAAACTGAGGTTTTATCAGCAGTTTTAAGACCTTACACACACGCTAACGCATGGGTTACTCCATCTGGTCAGGATGGCTGGTGGCGTTTAGCTGAGCTTTCGGGCGATCAGCTGGCATGGCCAACAAAAGGCCGCCATGGTGAAGATGGTGGTAAATGGAAAAGATTGCACTACCACACCTGGACAACCGATGAAGCAGGAATAAACAACGCCTGGTCTTTAATGTTTTGGGGTATGGGCTTATGTAACGACCCGATTGGGAATATAGAGAAAAGAGATATCGGCCAAATGGGGATTACCCAGGCAGAAAAAGATGCCTTTCTTGCTGAATTGAAATTACTTAGGGCTTTCCATTATTTAAAATTGATGGATTTGTTTGGTAACATTCCAGTAGTTACACAGGTTGGCACGCCAGTAAAACCGGAAACGAAATCGCGCAGGGAAGTATTTAATTTTATCGAATCGGAAATTAAATCGAACATTGATAAAGCGCCTAAACTTTCGCGCAGTATGCTTGGGCGTATGAGTCAGGCTGGTGCGTATGCCATGTTGGTAGAACTTTATTTAAATGCAGAAGTTTGGACCGGAACTCCACGTTGGGATGATTGTATCGCAGCTGCGAATAAATTGATTGCAGGAGATGGGGGAGCTCAAAATGGCACAATGCAATTAGATCCAAACATTACTGATCAGTTTAAAACTACCAACGATTTATCTAAGGAAGCAATATTTTCGATTGCATACAATTATTCAATCGCTAACTTCCAGCCATCATGGCCAGGAGAATTCTATCACTTTAAACAGCAACAGATTTATGGTGGTGGTAGAAATGGTAACGATGGTATTGTGTTAATCCCAGGTGTTTTTACTACATACGAAGATGCCGATTTAAGAAAAAGAACCTGGCTTTTAGAAGGCCCGATGTTTCAATTCGTAGCACCAACACAGCCGGTTCTGGCTTCAGAAGAATACAACGGATCGCAATTGGTATTTGTAGATAATATCCGTAAGAACAAAAGCGGTTCTACTGTGAGTAACATGAGCGAAGGCGAAGAAAATTCTGGTGTTCGTTTTAACAAATATAAATTGGGCAACCAGTTTGCAGGCCCGGGTGGTGTACCGGCTATTGACCCGAATTATAACAATGGTGACTGGAACATTTACCGTTTAACCATGATTTATTTTGCCAAAGCAGAAGCCATTATGCGTAAGAATGGGGGAGTAGCTACAGCAGAAGCTGTACAGTTAATTAATGATTGTAAAAAACGTGCATTTAGTGATGCAGATTTTGCTACGCGTGCTTATACCACATCATCTTTAACAATGGATGAGTTGTTGGCTGAAAGAGGAAGAGAATTTATCTTCGAAGGAATGCGAAGAGATGACTTAATCCGTTTTGGAAAGTTTACTACCGGTACATGGTGGGATCACACTCCAACGGTTGCTACAAAAGCACTCTATCCAATTCCTCAGGTTCAACGTAGTTTGAACGGAAACTTAACCCAAAACCCTGGCTACAATTAATAAATAGTTTAGGTATAGGAGAGCGCCGCATCATAATCGATTATGATGCGGCTTCTTTTTTTCTAAATATTTTGTATTGTATTTATCTCCAAAATAGTTTGCTTTCGGATTAACATTATGTAACCTATATGTTACGAAATAAAGAAGTTGAAATTGCACTTTTTTTCACTAATATTGATTTAGTAAAACGTTTTACTTTGTTTAGGCTTTTACAACCCGAAATCCATTTTTAAACCAACACCATCTTTCGCTCCTTAATCAGGTCTGGCATAAGATATTTGGTAGATAAATTGGTAAAACGTTTTATCAACCACAATGAACCAAATATTAATTTATGAGAAAACTTTCCTTACTAACACTTTGTCTTTTGCTTAATTTTATCGTTAAAGCACAAGATAAAGCTCCCGCTTATCCCTTAATTACGCACGATGCTTATTTCAGCATTTGGTCTTTTGGCGATGGCCTTACCAATTCTGCTACCAAACACTGGACCGGTAAGGAACAGTCATTACTGGGGATTATTAAAGTTGATGGAAAATTGTACCGTTTCTTAGGTGAGGAAAGTAAAACATTCAAAACCATACTTCCAGCTGCTGATGAATCGAAATATCAGGCAAGCTACAGCTTCGATAAACCACAGGAAGGTTGGGAAAGCAACACTTTTAACGATGCTGACTGGAAAAAAGCTGAGGCACCTTTTGGCGATGATGAACGCGCAAAAACAAAATGGACCACGAATGATCTTTATTTCCGTCGCACCTTCGATCTGAACAGTGTTTCTGCTACTAAAAAATATTTAAAGCTTAATCACGATGATAATGTAATTGTTTACTTAAACGGTAAGGTTATTTACAGGAAAAACGGCTGGGTTTCTGATTATGCTTACCTCCCAATCGAAAACGGAGTGTTGCAAAAGGGCAAAAATGTATTGGCAATCTACGTTAAAAATACAGCCGGTGGTCGTCATTTAGATGCAGGTATTGTTGAAGAAGAAACCTCAGAGATTAAAACAGATGTAGCCAAACAAACCCAGGTAAACATTCAGGCCACCAGTACACAATATACTTTTAGTTGTGGCCCCGTAAATTTAAAGGTCGATTTTACCTCGCCTTTACTGGCCGGCAATATAAAATTAACTGCCCGCCCCATTAGTTACATCAGCTATGCCGTAAATGCAACCGATGGTAAAACACACCAGGTTGATGTTTATTTTAGTGCTTCATCAAACATTGCGGTAAATAATCCTGCCCAACCCGTTTCGGCCTGGAAAAGCACCAGCAACAATTTATCGCTGTTAAAAACAGGAACTGTAGCGCAACCTGTATTGAAAAAACGTGGCGACGATGTGCGCATTGACTGGGGTTATCTCTACGTTGCTGTTCCTTCAAAATTTAAAGCTATTCAGTTTATCGGCACGCCAAACGAAAGTCTCAAAGCTTTACTATCGGCTAAATACCCAGCGCAAAGCCAGATATTAAATACCAAAAACTTAAGCCTGAACAGTGTGATTCCTTTTGGCACAGTTTCTTCTGCTGTGGTAGAGAAATATGTGATGTTGGGTTATGATGATTTGAAATCGATAGAATACTTTGGCGAAAAACTATTACCCGTATGGCGACAAGCTGGTGGAGGGCACTTTGAAGATCAACTTGCCGAAGCCGCTGCACAATACCCTGCATTAAAAGCCGAATGTGCAACATTTGATGCTAAATTATATGCCGATGCTAAAAAGGCTGGAGGTGTTGAATATGCAGACATGTGTAAACTGGCTTACAGGCAGGCCATTGCTGCCCACAAAATTGTTTATGCACCAAATGGCGATATTCTCTTCTTATCCAAAGAGAATTTTAGTAATGGTTCAATCAACACGGTTGATGTTACCTATCCTTCAGCACCACAATTTTTAGTCTATAACCCCGAGTTGTTAAAAGGTATGCTAAATGGAATTTTCTATTATTCGGAAAGTGGCAAGTGGAAAAAACCTTTCGCTGCTCACGATTTGGGCACTTATCCATTGGCTAACGGACAAACCTACGGTGAAGATATGCCGGTAGAAGAAGCAGGTAACATGATTATTTTAACTGCTGCCATCACCAAAGCAGAGGGCAATGCCAAATATGCCGAAAAGCATTGGGAAGTAATGTCGGTATGGGCAAACTACTTATTAAGAGAAGGATTTGATCCGGCAAACCAGCTTTGTACCGATGATTTTGCCGGTCATTTGGCCCGCAATGCAAACTTATCGGTAAAAGCAATCGTAGCATTGGGTGCTTATGCGCAAATGGCCCAGGAATTGGGTAAAACAGATGTTGCCACTAAATACCGGACTGCGGCTTTACAAATGGCACAGAACTGGATGAAAATGGCAGATGATGGCGACCATTATGCCTTAACCTTTAACGATAAAAATACCTGGAGCCAGAAATACAACCTGGTTTGGGATAAACTCTTAAAACTTGATCTCTTTCCAAAAGAGGTTTATAAAAAGGAAATCAATTTCTACTTAACCAAACAAAAAGATTTTGGCTTACCGTTAGATAGCCGCAGAACCTATACCAAATCGGATTGGATCATGTGGACAGCCACCCTCGCAGATAATGATGCCGATTTCGGGAAATTTATTAGCCCGGTATATCGTTATGCAACCGAAACCCAAAGTAAAGTGCCGCTAAGCGACTGGCACGAAACTACCAATGGCAAAATGACCGGCTTTCAGGCCAGGAGTGTAGTTGGGGGCTATTTCATTAAGATGTTAGCCGATAAATGGGAAATTAAATAAAACTTTTTAAACCAGCATAGCCTGCAGTGTAAGCTGTAAGTAATGCTGGTTTTTTTTATACAGCTAAAAAAGCGCAAAAAATAAACACACACACAAACAATGAAAATTAAATTAATCGCATCCGTTCTGTTTTGCCTTTCTGCCAAGGGGTTATTGGCACAGCAAAAAGACTGGGTACAGTATGTAAACACTTTGCAGGGAACCAACTCCAAGCATGAGCTGACCCGTGGCAACACTTACCCCACAACCGCATTGCCTTTTGGCATGCACACCTGGACACCCCAAACCGGCAGAAATGGCGACGGTTGGAAATACCAGTATTTTAAAGATAAAATAAGGGGTTTTCAGCAGGCACACCAGTGTAGCTCATGGACCAGAGATTATGCTGTATTTTCTTTAATGCCAATGGTTGATGAGCTGGTAGTTGATGAAAACAAACGTGAAGCGAAATTTAGCCATAACAATGAAATAGCCAAACCAAACTATTATAAAGTAAAGTTCGAAAACGACATTACGACCGAAATTTCACCTTCAGAGCGGGGGGCACATCTGCGTTTCAGCTATCCGAAAAGTAAAAGAAGTTTCCTGGTTTTGGATGGTTACAACCGGTTAAGCGGCGTACAGATTTTTCCCAAAGAAAATAAAATTACCGGTTGGGTAAATAACGGCGAAGGATTTAAAAGAGGCTGGAAAAGCTATTTTGTAATCCAGTTCGATCAGCCCATTAAATCATACGGCACCTGGGAAAACAAAAACAATACCGTTTCAGCCGATTCTACCATGGCCGAGGGCTTAGGCAAAGGTGCCTTTGTACAGTTCGAAGCCGGAGCAAAAGTACAGGTTAAAACGGCTTCGTCTTATATCAGTTTAAAACAAGCCGAACTCAATTTAAAAAGAGAACTGGGTAGCGATAAAACGCTGGAAGATACCAAAGCAAATGCCGCTGCGGTATGGAATAAATCACTTGGTAAAATTGAAGTTGAAGGCGGTTCTAAAGCCGATATGGAAACTTTTTATTCTTGCTTTTTCAGGGCAAGCTTGTTTTCGAGAAAGTTTTACGAGCTGAATGAAGCGGGTAAACCATACTATTTTAGCCCTTACGATGGCAAAGTGCACGATGGCTATATGTTCACCGATACCGGTTTTTGGGATACTTTTCGTGCACAATTCCCATTAAATACATTGGTGCAACCCGAAATGCATGGTCGTTATGTGCAGGCTTTACTCGATGCTTATCAGCAATGTGGCTGGTTGCCCTCATGGTCTTTCCCGAGCGAAGCCGGAAGCATGATCGGAAACCATGCCATTTCGTTATTAACCGATGCCTGGGCAAAAGGCATCAGAACATTCGATCCTAAAAAAGCATTGGATGCCTATTACCACGAAGCCATGAATAAAGGGCCTTGGGGACCTGCAAATGGTAGGGATGGTGTTAAAGAATACAACGAACTGGGTTATGTGCCCTATCCAAAATACAGAGAGGCAACGGCTAAAACTTTAGAATACGCTTACGATGATTATTGTGCTTACCATTTAGCCAAAATGATCGGTGATAAGCGCTATATGGAGGTGTTTGAGAAACCCATGTACAATTACAAAAACGTTTACGATGCTTCTACTCGTTTTATGCGCGGTAAAGATGCAAGCGGAAAATGGTCACCAAATTTCGACCCGACAGAGTGGGGTGGGCCTTTTACCGAAGGCAACGCCTGGCATTATCACTGGTCGGTTTTTCAGGATACCAAAGGTTTAATTGACCTGATGGGCGGATACCAGAATTTTACCAGTAAACTCGATTCTGTTTTTAGTGAGCCCAATAAAGTAAAAGTAGGTACCTACGGTGGCATGATACACGAAATGACTGAAATGGTGATGGCTAATATGGGGCAGTACGCCCATGGCAACCAGCCTATACAGCACATGGTGTATCTGTACAATTATGCCAACCAACCCTGGAAATCGCAGTTTTATGCCCGTGAGGTGATGCGTAAACTTTACGATGCTACCGAAAATGGTTATCCGGGTGATGAAGACCAGGGGCAAACCTCATCGTGGTACGTGTTAAGTGCATTAGGCTTTTATAGCGTAACCCCAGGCACAGGCGAATATGTTTTGGGAAGTCCTGTATTCAAAAAAACGACCATTAATTTAGAAAATGGTAAAAAATTCGTGATCGATGCAGCAGCTAATGATGCGAACCATGTTTACATTAAATCGGCCACCCTTAATGGTAAAAACTTTACCAAAAACTTCATCAATCACAGCGATTTGTTGAAAGGAGGGTTGCTAAAATTAGAAATGAATGTTAAACCTTCGTTAAATAGAGGGTTATTAGCTGAAGATAAGCCATTTTCACTTAGCAAATAGATAATGATTTGCTACTTTTGCAAATTATTAAAAAGTACGAAGAACAATAAAGAAATATAAAATATAGAATGGAAAAGCCTGTTGCATTAGGTGTAGATATTGGCGGCTCGCATATTACGGCCGCATTGGTGGATTTAGAAACAAGAACTTTGGTGAAAGATTCTATCAAGCGTAGCCCTGTGAATTCGCAGGAGAGTAAAGAAGTGATTTTATCGGCATGGTGCGATATTATCGATAAGGCTTTTAAAAATGTTAAAAATGGCGTTCGCAGTGTAGGTATTGCCATGCCAGGTCCGTTTAATTACAGTGAAGGCATTTCGTTAATTAAAGAACAGGATAAGTTTAAATCACTTTATCAGATTAATGTTAAAGAAGAACTTTCTAAAAGATTGGATATTCCTACTGATCATATTCATTTTATAAACGATGCAGCAGGCTTTTTACAAGGAGAGGTTTTTGCAGGCGCAGCCAAAGGAAATGCAAGTGTATTGGGGCTAACATTGGGTACCGGTTTAGGTTCATCGCTTTGCCTCAACTATAAAGCCTTTGATGCTGACCTCTGGAACTCAGCGTTTTTAGACGGAATTGCAGAAGATTACTTATCTACGCGCTGGTTCGTAAAACGTTTTAACCAACTAAGTGGTAAGGTGGTGGCAGGGGTTAAAGAGCTGGTCGAGATTGTAGAAACCGATCACCATGCAACCATGGTTTTTATGGAATTTGGTAACAACCTGGCGCAGTTTTTAATTCCGATTATTAAACAACATAAAATTGATACCGTAATTATTGGTGGCAATATCGCACAGTCGTTTAATGCCTTTGCACCTGAACTAATTGCCACACTGAAAGGAAATGGCATCGAAACGGAAATAAAAATATCGGAACTGAAAGAACATGCAGCCCTTATTGGTGCCGCAAGTTGCTGCGATTTAAGCTTAATTTAAACTTCTGCTTAAAAAATGCAACTAATTTGATTTTAACTACAGAATTAACGATTTTTTATCAATTCTGTAGTTAATTTTTCTCTTTTTTCTCCCTCATTTCAGGTTGGTTACGCAATATCGGTGTTCAGGTTGTATCTTCTAATGCTAAGTAGGTGATGAATCACATTTTTAGCGCTTTTATTTAAAAAAAAGTCAAAAATAATTTTGGAATTGCAAGAATATGCTTATAATTGTTTAGTTAAACGTTTTAGTTGTGCTTATAGGGTTGTTCCTCCCTGGCACTCAATCTTTTATCGGCCTTAGCAAGAAGTTTTAATAGCATTGAAGCTTTTTTTTATAAGGGTTTACTAAAACGTTTTAGTTTAATAAAAAACATTATCTGTTCATTTAAAAGCAAAGGAGTGCCTATAAGAAGAAAATTTACATCACCATCATTATTTATCGTTCTCAGCGAAAAACAAACAAACAACCAAACTAAACAACCAATAATACCAAACAAAAAAACGACTAAACCAACTTTAGCCGTTAACTGGCAGGCGCTGTGCTTCTGGTACTGAAAAAGGAGGCAGAGTTTAACTAAGCTAAATGCCTGGAAGTATCTCGTATACAGTACCAATCTGAGTAACTGGCATTATAGGTCAGAAAATAATCAGAAACGAGTTCTTGCCTGGGCTATTGGAATTGGCAGTTAAACTATTGTACAATTTACTTCCCCTTTAATCAATGCGCTATACTGTTTATTAAACTGCCGCAAACTATAACACTTTTACTAACTAATAAACCTTAAATTAATTATGACTGTTTTAAAAATGACAAGGGGCGCTGTCGGGCTATGCTTAGCTGCAGTTTTACTTCTTGGATGTGGTAAAGAAGAATACCCTGCAGTGGATCTTTTTACCTGGAAGGCCAAAGTCGATGTGACGGCAAAAGCTGCACTCACGGTTAACATCGAAAATTCGGGTGGCGCATCGGCTGGCGAAGGATCTTTAAAGTTGATTGATAACGACATCAACTCAAAATTCCTGATCAATCCCTATCAGGCAAGTCTTTACATGCAATTAACTTTCCCTTCAGCTCAGCAAGTTGCATCTTATACTTTAACATCCGGTGGCGATGCTCCTGACAGGGATCCTAAAAACTGGAAACTAAGTGGTTCTACTGATGGTAGCAACTGGGTAGACCTCGATACCAGAACGGGCGAAACATTTTCGGGCCGTAACTTAACCAAAACATACAACTTCAAAAATAAGGTATTGTATAAATATTACAGACTTAGTGTTACTTTAAATAATGGTGGTTCTTTATTCCAGTTATCAGAGTGGAGAGTAATTGAGGTACCCGAGGAACAACAATAATCGATTTCTGTAAATCAAGACAGATCAAAATTTATTCGTCCACACTAAATGGATGGGCTATAATTTTCAACCAACCAAACAGACCAATAACAGTATATCTGTTAAAATAAAAAATTTATGATGAAAAAAAATACAAATTTAACTGGGGGCAGGCTCAGGCTTAAAAATTGTGCTTTTAAGGCTGTAGTTTTTACACTAGCCCTAAGCAGTGGTTTTTATGCAACGGCTCATGCTGCTGCTGTTAATATAAACACTACCGTTTCAATCAATCAATCAAAGGCTGATATTGTGATTCGCGGTATTATTAAAGATGAGGCAGGTTTGCCACTGCCTGGAGCTGGCGTAAAAGTAAAAGGCAGTTCTACAAGTGCTGCTGCCGATGTTAATGGAGCCTTCACCATTACTGTTCCAAATCAGGATGCTATTTTAATTGTAACATACGTAGGTTACGATACAAAGGAAATTCCTGTCGGCACGCAAACCACGTTGGATATCCGGTTAAAAGAAACAACCGGTGCTAACCTGCAAGAAGTGGCAATTGTAGGATTTGGAACACAGAAAAAAGAAAGTCTGGTTGGTGCGCAATCATCGGTTAAGGCCGACGAATTAAAACAACCGGTTTCGAGTATGAGCCAGTTATTGGCTGGTCGTATCCCTGGTGTGGTAAATGTATCCAGAAATGGGGAGCCAGGTGCAACCGGATCTGATATTTTCATTCGCGGTATATCGTCGCTAACATCAGGCGACAGAGGTCCGCTTATTATTATTGATGGGGTACCTAACCGTAATTTAAATGATATCAGCGTATACGATGTTGAAAACTTCACCGTATTAAAAGATGCTGCTGCAACGGCGGTATACGGTATTCGTGGTGCCAATGGTGTAATCTTAATTAACACTAAACAGGGAAAAACAGGGTCGCCGCGAATTAATGTAGAGTATTATGAAGGGATAAGTCGTTTTACCAAAAAACCGCAATTGATTGACGGGGTAGATTACATGAACTTAGCTAATGAGGCCAAGTATTCTGATTATTTAAGGGGAGGTGCAGCAGGCGCTTTTACCCCTGCATATTCAATAGATGCCATTCAAAAAACTGCCGCAGGTACCGATCCGGTTCTTTATCCAAATGTGAACTGGTTTGACGCCATCTACAACGATTTTGGTAGAAACAGATCGGCAACTGCTAATCTTTCGGGCGGCGTTAGCAATGCCAAATATTATGTTTCGTTAGGCTATTATGGCGAAGACGGATTGTTTAAAACCGATGAAGCGGTAAATTCAGCTGTTAAGCAAAATTTTAGCCGTTACAACGTAAGCACCAATTTAAACTGGGATATCACCGGAACTACTAAAATGGATTTGGGTATCAAAGGTATTTTGGCACAAAGTAACTATCCAAGTAACTTAGGG
Organism: Pedobacter kyungheensis; assembly: GCF_000812965.1. Taxonomy (GTDB): domain Bacteria; phylum Bacteroidota; class Bacteroidia; order Sphingobacteriales; family Sphingobacteriaceae; genus Pedobacter; species Pedobacter kyungheensis. The sequence continues at coordinate 34,237 of NZ_JSYN01000022.1, read as the reverse complement.
GCACAAGATATTTTTAGTCAGGCTTTCCTGATCAACCCAACTTCTTTCCCTGTTCTTTATCCAAATGGTAGTTTACCAGGTATAAGTCCACAGGCTGATCAGCGTAACCCTTACGGAGATATTACCAGAAACGGCTACAGAGTTGGCTATAACAATCAGTTGTATTCTAATCTTCGTTTAACTCAGGATTTAAAAGAGCTAACCCCCGGTTTGTCGGTTACTACAATGTTCTCTTTTGACGTAAACAACAACAATTCTATAGCCAGAACGAAACGTGAAACGATATACAGGATAAACCCCAACGATCCTTACCTCGTTGCAGGAAATCCTGCTTCAGGTTATAAATATGGTTTGGTATTGCAGGGACAGGATTTCCTGAACTACGGTATCGGAAATGGTGGTGATAAAAAAATGTATTTTGAGGCCGCTATTAACTATAACCGTACATTTGGCAAACATGCAGTAACTGGTTTGTTGTTATATAACCAAAACGATAATACAACACCATTTGCAGGTAATTTAACCCTTTCTCTTCCATACCGCCTGCAAGGTATCGCCAGTCGTGCTACTTATGCTTACGACAATAAGTATTTCTTCGAGTTTAATGTTGGTTACAATGGTTCAGAAAACTTTGCACCAGATAAACGTTATGGTTTCTTCCCGGCATTGGGTATTGGTTGGTTATTGTCAAGCGAGAAGTTTTTTGAGCCACTTAAAAATGCTTTTCAGATGGTTAAATTCCGTTATTCTGATGGTATAGTAGGTAGTGGCGGCAGTGGTGCTGGTTACGCGGGTAGCGAAGGCGACCGTTTCTATTATTTAACAAAAGTGGGTAGCGCAAGTGGTTATACATTCGGGCAAAACGGAAACATTTCGCCAGGTGGTTTAGGCGTAACCGCTTACGGAGTAGATGTAACCTGGGCCGAAACACGTAAGCAGGATTTAGGATTTGAATTAAAAACACTAAACAACAACTTATCATTAATTGTCGATTTCTTTAAAGAAAGAAGAAAGGATCAGTTTATACAAAGAGGTACTGTTCCAAATTATATTGGTTTAGCAAACACCCCAATTGGTAACCTGGGTATTGTAGAAAATAAAGGTATTGATGGTACTTTACAGTACGATGCGCAGTTTGGTAAAGACTGGTCGCTTAATTTAAGGGCCAACTTTACTTTCAATAAAGATAAGGTGATTGAAAATGATCAGGCACCAAAGCCTTATCCGTGGATGGAACAACGTGGCTTAAATGTATTGGCTGCTACACGCGTGGGTTACATTGCAGAGAAATTATTTGACAGCCAGGCAGAAATTAATGCAAGTCCGACACAATTTGGAACGCTAATGCCAGGCGATATTAAGTACAAAGATTTGAATGGTGATGGCAAGATCGATTCATTCGATCAAACTGTAATCGGCAGAGGTGATGTGCCAACTACAACGTATGGTTTTGGTTTTTCTTTAACCTATAAAAACTTCGATTTTGGTTTGTTCTTTCAGGGGCAGGATAATGCAGATATTTTGTTAAACATTCCATCATTTGCCAATTCGGGCGGTTTGGGTAATATGCTGGCCGTTGCTGCCGATCGCTGGACTACCACCAATCCTCGTCAGGATGCAGTTTACCCGCGTTTATCTTATGGAGGTACCAACAACAATAACTATCAGTCAAGTACCTGGTGGAAACGGGATATCAGTTTCTTAAGATTGAAAAATGCGGATTTAGGTTACACCCTTAAAAATGGCATTAAATCTTTAGGCGTTAAGCGCTTAAGGATATATGCAACTGGCTACAATGTATTTACCATCAGCAAATTTAAGCTTTGGGATCCTGAACTGTTAACCAACAATGGTACCAGATATCCGCTAACATCTAATTATTCTTTAGGTCTTACCGCTAATTTTTAAAATAAAAGGAATGAAAAAAATATTAATATATACCGCCGGAGCATTACTTATTGCAGGTAGTTATGGCTGTAAGAAATTTTTAAATCAGGTACCTGATGATCGGTTAACTTTCGATCAGATGTATCAGAAAAAAGCAACTGTTGACCAGGCTTTGGCCAATGTTTATTCAACGTTACCCGATCAGAATCAGGATCGTTCTGCCTCTGCAAGCGGGAACATAGGCCCATGGACGGCAGCTTCCGATGAAGCAGACTACACGTTACCCAATTTTACTGAAAATGTGAATTCAGGTGCCTGGGATGCAACCAGCGGGCAAGTAAATTACCACTGGCAAAATTATTACCGTGGCATACAGGCAGCCAGTTCATTTATGGCCAATGTAACGAAATGTACCGATTGTAATATTGGGGGTATCGACATTGTAAATCGTTATTATAATGAGGCAAGAGCACTAAGAGCCATTTATTATTACTATTTAGTAAGGCAATACGGACCTGTTGTTTTATTAGGCAATGATCCAATTGCTTCAGACGCGCCTTTAGCCGAAATCAGTAAGCCACGTAATTCGATGGATGAGTGCATTGACTATATTGTAAGCGAATTGGAAGCCGTTAGCCAAAGGCTGCCAGCTACGCCACAGGCTAATGAAGATTATGGCCATATTAATGCCGCTGTAGCCGACGCCTATAAAATAAAAGCGTTATTAACCGCTGCTCGCCCGTTATTTAATGGCAATACAGATTATGCCAATCTTAAAAATCAGGATGGTAAACAACTGATTAGCCAGACCTATAATGTGGCAAAGTGGACAAGACTTGCAACAGCTGCAAAAGCATTTTTAAACAATCCTAATTATTCTGGCTACGCATTATATACGGTTGCCGCAACACCGTCAGGTTTACCAAATACTGCATTTAACAGGGCGTTTATAGCCACAAGGGATGTGTTTTTGAATGGCTGGAATTCGGAGGTTATTTTTGGTAGAGGTGGCGATGTAACGTTCTATCAATATTCGTTAGCCCCTAACCACAGTGGTGCCTCCGGTGGAGATAAAGGTGGCTCTTTCTTGTCTCCATCTCAACAGTTAGTCGACGCATTCTTTACTGCAAATGGTTTGCCAATAGAAAGCGACCCTACTTATTCGGCAAATGGAACTTCAAGTTATCAGGCACCAGATCCGAATGATCAGGGCGTTAGCAGAAACATTAGTAATATGTATGTTAACCGCGAACCACGCTTTTATGCTGATATTACCTACAGTGGCCGTAAATGGATAAACCCATCATCAAATATTGTTACCAGTTTTGAGTTTAACGGTAATGCAGGTAAAAGTGCTATTGCTAATAATGATTATACTAAAACAGGCTATACGTCCAGAAAACATTTAACTGTTGCCGGCTGGACAAGTGGCAGAACAATTTTTACCGTAATCAGACTCGCAGAAATTTACCTGGATTATATTGAGGCTTTGCAGGAATCAAATCCTTCTGATCCGGATATTTTAATCTACCTAAACAGAATCCGTACAAGAGCCGGTATCCCGGTTTATGGAAGTGGTGGTTTGCCTGTGCCAACAGATATGAAAGATGCCATCCGTAGAGAGAGAAGGGTAGAACTGGCTTTCGAGTTAGATCGTTATTTCTATACCAGGGAATGGAAAATTGCAGAAACAACTGATACCCAGATTAGGGGATTAAATATTACGCAAAATGCCCCAGGATTTTTCATTCCGGTTGTAACTGAAAACAGGGTTTTCCAAAAGAAACACTATTTGTGGCCAATACCAAGTGGCGAAATCCAAAAAGTACCTGTAATTGTGCAAAATACAGGTTGGTAACACCATTCAGGCACCGGGTATTACACCCGGTGCTTTTTTTAAACCTCCTAAATTTAGGCTATGAAAAACTTTTCTTTACTATTTGCCATTATTGTTTTTGCTGTTTTGGCATGCAATACTAAAAAGGCACCCGTTGAAACCGTAAGCCCGGCTCCTCCACTTATAGAAACTGTAGATCCTGCAGATGCACCCCCTAAAACCTGGAAAGAACATTGGTTTGAACATGTTCAATTGCTAAACAGAATATATTACGATACCAGCGTAGTGGTTTACTATGATGGAGATGTCAAACCCACCGTTACATGGCCCAAAACCTACATGGCCGAAGCCTGGAACTATACAAAAAAGGTCTACGGAAAATTTGGTGATGACAGCCGTTTGTTTGTAATTTATCATGCCGGTAAATATGGTGGCGGCCATCCGGGTACTTACCTCGATGCAGGCCACGATTACCGGAACGTAACCGATTGTGGTTCTAACGATTTAAACGCATGGACTGCTGGAGTAGATAACGATATCGATTTATCGACCCACGAGATTGGTCACATTGTAGAGGGCGCATCAAAGGGAGTAAAAGAATCTCCCGCTTTTGATATTTGGCACGATAGTAAATGGATGGAAATTTATCAATATGATGTGTATCTGGGCTTAAACAGGCCTGCCGATGCGCAACGTTGGTTGAACAAAATGATGACAACAACCGATAATTACCCACGGGCGGGTACGCAATGGTTTAAAAACTGGTTTTTGCCAGTTTACGAGAACTATGGAAAAACCAAAGTGCTAAATGGTTTTTTTACTTTATTATCATTACATTTTCCTAAACAGGCCATTACAGTGCAGGGAAAAAATTATCAGCAATATACAAGGAAAATGAATTTTGGTGAGTTTATCCACTTTTGGAGTGGTGCAGCTAAAGCAGATCTGGCGCCCCTGGCATTAACCGCCTTTGGGCCTAAAGATGAAAAAGGAGCTGATTGGGCACCAATGCTTGCAAAAGCTAAAACTGATTTCCCCAACATTAACTACTAAATTTTAAATTATCAGGAAAGGTTCAGGCTTATTATGCTGAATCTTTCCTTTTTAATCCTCAACACACAAATAAAACAAATGATCAAGAAAATTCTAATCTTCGTATTGGTATACTGCTCCGCATTTTCTGCTTCTGCACAGAATAGGGAAAGGGGATACAAGTTAACCATTAATGATCCTGATAGCGCTACAAATGCCATTGCAGATGCCAAACTAAAGGCCGCTTTTTTTAACGTTTACCCAGGTTTTGCCCAGGCAGATGGATACCGTACCAAAAGAAATGTGGTGCTCGATTTTGTAACCAACGAAACTCCAACCATTAAAGCCAAAGCTGGCGAAATTAAAGTAAACAGCCAATGGGTAAAAAATAAATCGCAAAAGAAAATAGAAAAAGAATTGTTTACAGCATTTGCTAAAAACTGGGTTTCTTACAGCAAAGAAAAGCACAAAGGCTATACTTTAACCTTCATTAGTAAAGATCCGGATTTAGATCCTGAGGTTAGAAAGAACCTGATTAAAACCTATTTCGAAATTTACCCTACTTTGGTTAAAACCTTTAATAACAAATCTACAAATGATGTGCTGTTTGTGGTTGATACTGCATATAAGGCAGTTGCCGAAGCCAGTGGAAACCGGATTCTTTTCAGTGCGGGTTATATGAAAGCACACCCAACTGATATTGATGTGGTAACGCACGAAACCATGCACATTGTACAGGGTTATGGCTACAGTGCTGGCCCGGTTTGGTTAACCGAGGGCATTGCCGACTATGTGCGCTATAAATTTGGGGTAGATAATGTGGGCTCTAAATGGAGTTTGCCGGCTTATAACGAAAAGCAGAGCTATAAGAACAGTTACCGCATTACCGCACGTTTTTTCGCCTGGTTAGAGCAAAATGTAAAACCAGGTTTAATTGCAGCGCTTGATCAACAGTTAAGGGCGCATCAATATTCCGAGCAGTCGTGGGCAGCTCTAACGGGAAAGACCGTCGATCAACTTTGGGAAGATTATGGCAAAGCCGCCGACAAAGTAACGCTTACTTATAGCAGTAAAAAGTAATAGAAGAGAAGTCAGATTTTATAGGCACGTGCTCAGAAAAACTTGACTTCTCTATCGCTATTGTAAAAATAATCAATCAATAAAGTAAAATTTTTGATCGTTTAGTAAAACGTTTTACATATTATATTTATTTTGCAGGACCAAACGTGCTAACCAAAGCGATAAATCTCAGATAAATGAAAAAAATATTTAACATTTCGATTTGTGCAATGCTGATTTCAGCTTTTTCTGCACAACTAAAAGCTCAGGAAATTACCAAAAAAGGTGGCTACACCTTATCTTTCGAAAGTAATTTTACGGCACTTGATCTACAACTGAAAAAGCGTTTGATTAAAACATTTTTCGAAGTTTATCCAAAACTGGCCAAAGAGTACAATCCCTCAACCATAAAAGAGGTGAAATTTTTTGTCGATACGGCTTACAAAGGTGTTGCGGCAACTGCCGATGGTAAAGTAACATTCAGCTCGCTTTGGATGGTTAAACACCCGGAAGATATTGATGTGGTAACCCACGAGGTAATGCACATTGTACAGGATTACGGTCGTAGTGTTGGCCCGGGTTGGTTAACCGAAGGAATTGCCGATTATGCCCGCTATAAATTTGGCGTTGATAATGCCGGGGCCAAATGGTCGTTGCCAGCTTTAAAGCCCGAGCATAGCTATAAAAACAGCTATCGCATTACCGCTGCATTTTTTGCCTGGATGGAGAAAAATGTAAAGCCTGGTACTATTAAAGCTGTCGATGCTTCACTAAGAGACCATACTTATACCAAAGAAGTCTGGACAAAATTAACAGGAAAAGATTTAGATGCACTTTGGGCAGATTATGTTAAAAATTCGCAAGTTTAAATAATAATTACACGCATATAAAAACACGGACAAAACAAATGAAACGACTATTTATCGCCTTATTGGGTTTTGCGGCAACAACCAGCTTCGCACAAACCGTAGGTAAGGTTACAGATCCGGTTGACTGGATAAATCCCCTGATGGGAACCGCATCCAAACCGGCATTATCAAACGGAAATACCTACCCGGCAATTGGTTTGCCCTGGGGAATGAACATGTGGACGCCACAAACCGGAAAAAGCGGTGATGGATGGGCCTATACCTACGACGCCGATAAAATCCGCGGTTTTAAACAAACCCACCAGCCTTCGCCATGGATGAACGATTACGGCGCATTTTCTTTAATGCCTGTTACCGGTAAATTAAAGTTTACTGACGATGACCGCGCAAGCTGGTTCAGCCATAAAGCAGAGGTTTCTAAACCTTACTATTACAGTGTTTATTTGGCCGATGCTGATGTAACTACTGAAATCACGCCAACCGAAAGAGCAGCACAGTTCAGGTTTACTTTCCCTAAAACCGATAGCTCTTTTGTGGTAATCGACGCACAAAATCGCGGTTCTTATATTAAAATCATTCCGGCCGAAAGAAAAATTATCGGTTACACTTCTAAGTATGCCCGTGGCCCGTTGCCTAAAAATTTCAAAAACTACTTTGTAATTTATTTTAACAAAGATTTTAAACTGGCTAAAACCTGGGATGATAAAAAATTAAACGATAAAGATTTAGAGCTTACAGTTGATCATGCTGGTGCTGTTATCGGTTTCGCTACCCAAAAAGGCGAGCAGGTAATTGCAAAAGTGGCTTCATCTTTCATCAGTTTCGAGCAGGCAGATTTAAACCTGAAAAGAGAATTGGCTAATGATGCTTTCGAAGCTACAAAAGCAAAAGGCCGGGCTACCTGGAACAAAACTTTAAGCAAAATCGCTGTTGAAGGTGGTACCATCGATCAAACCCGTACATTCTACTCTGCTATGTACCGCACCTTGTTCTTCCCGAACAAATTGTATGAAATTGATGCACAAAATCAGATTGTACACTGGAGCCCGTATAACGGTCAGGTGTTACCAGGTTATATGTTTGCCGGAACAGGTTTCTGGGATACTTTCAGGGCATTATATCCTTTCTTAAACCTGGTTTATCCGTCAATCAACAAAGAAATGCAGCAAGGCTTAATTAACGACTACAAGGAAGGTGGTTGGTTGCCTGAGTGGAGCAGTCCGGGTTACGCCAATATCATGGTAGGTAATAACTCTGCTTCGGTAGTTTCTGATGCTTACATCAAAGGTATGCGTGGTTATGATATCGAAACCTTATGGCAGGCGGTAAAACATGGTGCCAACAACGAAGGCCCGATGGAAGCAGTTGGCCGCGATGGTGTTAAATATTACAACGAATTGGGTTATGTACCTTTCGATGTTAAAAAGAACGAAAATGCAGCTAAAACCTTAGAATATGCTTACGATGATTTTACCATTTACCAGTTAGGAAGAGCATTGGGTAAACCTGCGTCTGAGATTGATATTTACAAGAAAAGGGCAATGAACTATAAAAACCTTTTCGATCCGGCTTCGGGTTTAATGCGTGGTAAAAACCAGGATGGAACTTTCCAAAGTCCGTTCAGCCCGTTTAAATGGGGAGGTGCCTTTACTGAAGGTAACAGCTGGCATTACACCTGGTCGGTTTTCCAGGATATTGATGGTTTAGCCAAACTTATGGGCGGTCATCAGAAATTTGTAACCAAACTGGATTCAGTTTTCTCTATGCCTCCGGTATTTGATGAAAGTGCTTATGGTGGTGTAATCCACGAAATCCGTGAAATGCAGATTGCTAACATGGGTCAGTATGCACACGGAAACCAGCCGATCCAACACATGATTTACCTGTACAACTATGGTGGTGCACCTTACAAAACACAATATTGGGTACGCGAAACCATGAACAGAATGTATAAAGCAACACCTGATGGTTATTGCGGAGATGAAGATAACGGACAAACTTCAGCCTGGTATGTGTTTTCGGCAATGGGTTTCTATCCGGTAACACCTGCTACAGATCAGTATGTTTTGGGAGCTCCTTTGTTTAAAAAAGTAACCGTTACCTTAGAAAACGGAAAGCAGTTAGTCATTAACGCGCCTGCAAACAGCGATAACAACCGTTATGTACAATCGTTGCAGATCAATGGTAAGCCATATTCCAAAAACTGGATCAGCCACAGTGGAATGCAAAAAGGTGCAGTGTTAAACTTTAACATGACTGCTTCTCCAAACAAAACCCGAGGATCAAATCCGGCTGATTTCCCGTATTCATTATCAACAGAAAAATAATTATTTTTACCTTTCCATTGAGTAGTAAACACCTGCTCAATGGAAATTTTAAAACACAGCCTGCCCAAACGAGGCCGGCACAAATGAAACCAAATATATGATACGAAACGTCTCAAAGACGGGTTTTACAGCCATGCTCTGGCTTTGTGGAACCATGCTGGCCTACAGCCAGCGCATTGAACTAAAAGATCTTTCTGCTTTCCGTAACCCAGGAAATTCCTGGTCGCTGGCCGAAAATGTTGTAGCCGATTTAAACGGCGAAAATGTTTTAAAAGCAACCAAAGGCGAAGGAATTCTGGTTAACCAGTCTTCGGCTAAAAAAGCCGGATCTGATTTATTTACCGTAAACGAATATGGTAACGTAGCAGTAGAACTTGATTATTTAACCACTAAAGGCGCAAACTCTGGTATTTATCTGCAAGGTAATTACGAAATCCAGATTGATGATGCCTGGGGATTGAGAAATGCAACCTCATCTAACAACGGTGGTATTTACCAACGCTGGGATGACAGCAAACCAGAAGCCGAAAAAGGTTTTGGTGGCGTAGCTCCACGTCAGAATGCAAGTAAAGCACCTGGTTTATGGCAGCACATTAAAATTGTTTTCCAGGCACCTCAATTTGATGCTTCGGGAAAGAAAACCCAAAATGCTAAAGTAATCAGTGTAGTGCTTAACGGTGTAACCATTCACGAAAATGTAGAATTGTTTGGTGCTACCCGTGGTGCTGCCGGTGCCGAAAAAGCTACCGGACCATTGCGTTTACAAGGCGATCATGGTAGTGTTGCTTTCAGAAACATCGTAATTACAGCATTATCCGATATTCCTAAGTCTGACCAAAGAGGTGGCGCAGATCCGATCTATATCGAAGCTGCAAGCAACAACATGATCAGAAGTTTCGTAGATGTACAGCCGGGCGTACGTTCAGTGCATGCCATTTCGGTAGGCGGACCAGAAAAAACAGCTTACAGCTATGATTTGGACAACGGAACACTATTGCAAGGCTGGCACGGTGATTTTATCGATGCAACACCAATGTGGGATGGCCGTGGTAATGGTACCTCGCGTGCATTAGGCAGCGTAACCCGTTTTACACAAAAACCTGTTTTAGCCATTTCTAAACTGGCCAATGCACAGAATAGATGGGTAGCTGATACTGCTGGTACAGGTTTCCGTACAAAAGGATATGTACTCGATAAACAGGAAAGACCTACCTTTAAATACAGTATTTATGGTACCACGGTTACCGATGCGGTAAAAGTGATGGAAAACGGACAAGGTTTAAACAGAGAAATTACTATCGACAATGCTTCAAAAGATTTGTATTTCCTTTTAGCTACTGCTTCAAATATCGAAGAAGTATCGAAAGGTTTATACCTGGTTGATGATAAATCTTATTACATCCAGCTGGCTGATGGCACTGCCAAACCGGTAATCAGAGATGTAAATGGCAAGAAAGAAATGGTTGTAGCCATTGGAAGTAAGTTGAATTATACCATTTTGTTTTAATTGTGATAGTAATGAGAAATACATTTAAGAAATTAGCAATACTGGCATTAAGTTTTAGCTTTACTACAGTTTTTGCACAGGAAACACCGAAAGAAGAAGATTTTTTCAAAATAAATAAAGTACGCGTACCCGAAGGACCTATTTTAGAGGTTGGTGGATTAATTACCTTACCCAATGGCGATTTAGCGCTTTCTACCCGTAGAGGAGAAGTATTTATCGTAGAAAACCCAACAACAACCAAACCTTACTGGCGCAGATTTGCTTATGGCTTGCACGAGATTTTAGGTATTGCCTATAAAAATGGAGCTATTTACGTAGCGCAACGTGGCGAATTGACCAAACTGGTTGATAAAGATCAGGACGGCAAGGCCGATGTGTACGAAACCGTATATGCATGGCCTTTAAGTGGTCACTACCACGAATATAGCTTCGGACCTAAGTTAATGCCTGATGGCACTTTTATGGTTACTGCTAACGTTGCCTTCGGAGATGAAGAATGGTGGCGTGCAGAAAGCCGCGTACCGATGCGTGGTTGGGCCATGAATATTACCGAAGATGGTAAAATGAGTCCTTATGCAGCTGGTTTCCGTTCGCCTGCAGGTATTGGCGAAATTGACGGTAAGTTTTATTACACCGAAAACCAGGGCGACTGGGTAGGATCGGGTGGTTTATGGAAAGTAAACAAAGGCGATTTTATGGGACACCCTGCAAGTTTAAGGTGGACCAACCTGCCAAACTCTCCGGTTAAGCTACAGTCTGATTTCTTTTATTCGCAAATAGACGAGCGTAGAACTAAAAACGAGCAGGGAAGATACATTAAACCAGAAAACAGGGTTAATGAAACCTTCAAAACTTTGTTCGATATGAAGAAAGTATTCCCTGAGTTGCGTTTACCATCAGTTTGGTTACCTTACGGTATTTTGGGTATTTCTTCTGCTGAGCCGGTTAAAATTCCTGAAAATACATTCGGACCATTTGCTGGTCAGATTTTAGTTGGCGACCAGGGTATGAGTATCATTTCGAGAATTTTTATGGAAACCGTAAAAGGTGAAGAGCAAGGCGCTGCCTTCTTGTTCCGTAAAGGTTTCCGTTCAGGTGTGTTAAGGTTAGAGTGGGGTACAGATGGTTCGTTATTTGTTGGAGAAACCAACCGTGGCTGGGGATCAGCTGGTGATGCCAATGAAGGTTTAGAAAGATTGGTTTACAACAATAAAACACCTTTCGAAATGAAAGCTGTTAGGGCAATGCCTGATGGTTTCGAAGTTGAGTTTACTATGCCGGTAGATCGTAAATCTGCTGAAGATTTAGCTTCTTACAATGCAGAGAGTTTTATTTATAAATACCACCCGGTTTATGGTTCGCCACCGGTAAATACCGAGAAATTAAAAATCTCAGGTGTTAAAGTTTCTGCTGATGGATTGAAAGCAAGAATTATTGTTCAGAACCTGCGTCAATATTACATCCATACTTTAACTTTAGATGGTATCCGTTCGCAGGATGGTTTCTATTCACTGATTCACCCGGTAGCTTATTATACCTTAAATCAGATTCCTGATGGAACTAAGCTTAGCATGAGCGAAGTGAGTACTAAAAACTCTGAAGCTGCCCCGGCAACATCTGCACCGGCTAAAAAAACAGCGGCGCCTAAAACAGCTGCTGCAAAAACAGCCGAAGCCAAAGCACCTGCAACTGCTGCAACTACGGCTAAAGCACCAACATTTAAAGAAGTAGAAGGTTTATTAACAAAAAACACTTGTCTGGCTTGCCACAATCAAACCAAAAGACAAATTGGTCCGCCGTTTGCAGAAATTGCAAAACGTAAATATTCACCTGAGAAAATATTTCAGTTGATCCACAATCCACAGCCACAAAACTGGCCGGGTTACTCAACAGAAATGCCTCCAATGCCTCAGGTAACCAAAGCTGAAGCATATAAAATTGCCAGCTGGATCAATTCTTTAAAATAAAAATAGCTTAAATAAGTAAAAAGGCGGTTGATGGAAACATCAGCCGTTTTTGTTTTTATGGGGTTAGCCTTACTTCGCCAGAATCAAATGGAATGCTCGTCTTTGCGAGGAGGAACGACGAAGCAATCTTTTATGCAGGAGTTCTTTCCTTTAAAGATTACCTGCCTCTAGCAGACAGGCTTCGTTGGCCGAAAAAGCCTTATCGCAACGACGATTTTTTTATGTAAGGGAACTGAAAAGAGATCCTTCGACTACGCTCAGGATGACAGAAAAAAGAAATGGAGATTCCGCAATTGCAGAATCCCCATCATCTAAATTAACGCTCTCATATACATAAACGCTGTAAATCGGATTTATTGTGTTGGCTATAATTTTTTTTGCATTTTTCGCATTGATTCGTGTCCGCACGAATCGAAATGATTTTAACGTTTTTACAATCTGTAACATTTAACTCCTATTTTTACTTTATGGAAAAGACCAATCAAAACCAGCAAGATGCCGAAAAACAGGCTGCAGCCCTTGCTGCTGTAAAATATGTTAAAGATGGCGATGTTGTGGGCTTGGGAACGGGATCTACCACTACTTTTGCCATTAGAGCATTAGGGGATTTGGTAAAGGGAGGTTTGAAGATTACTGCAGCGGCCAGTTCTGTTGCGACAGAAAAACTGGCCAAATCTTTAGGGATAGAAATTCTTGATCTGGGCAGCTTAAGTAAAATCGATATCAGTATTGATGGTGCAGACGAATTTACCGAATCGCTCGATTTGATTAAAGGTGGAGGTGGTGCACTTTTCAGAGAGAAAATTATTGCTTCTTTAAGTAAAAACGCTATTGTAATTACCGATGCTTCGAAAAAGGTAAAAAAGCTGGGCGCCTTTACTGTACCTGTTGAGGTCATTCCATTGGCCTACCAATATGTTTTCGATCAGATTACCTTATTAGGTGGACAAGGCAAGCTCAGGGTAAAAGAAAATAAAACCTTTATTACCGATAATGGAAATCTGATTATCGATGCTGATTTCGGCCTCATTGATGATCCTGCAAAACTGTCTTCCAGTCTCAACCAGATTAATGGCGTGCTGGCGCATGGTTTGTTTATCAACATCACCTCAAAAGTAATAATGAGCGAGGGGATGGAGATTATCGTATTTGAATAGGATGGTTCAGTAGTTCATTAGTCATTAGCTTATTGGTACTGTGAACTGCCAATTGCGAACTGTAAAAGTTAATCGGTTAATTGTTTAAATCGGTTAACTGTCTCCAAGCGCTTTACAGGGGCAATAGTCATTAATATTGGTCAATAGTCAATAGTTCATAGCCTGGTGCGTTATACTTTATTAGTTCTAAATTGATTTTTGGTCATTGATTATTGGTGCTTGATCATTATCCCTCATCGTCATTGCGAACCGAAGGGCAGGGAGGGGTATGAGCGTGAAGCAATCTTATCCGAAGTTCATTCATTATTGATCTATTGAAAATTGGTTATTGGTGCTTGATCATTTACCAACTGGTCATTGATTATTGGTGCTTGATTATTATCCCTCATCGTCATTGCGAACCGAAGGGCAGTGCGGGGTGTGAGCGTGAAGCAATCTTATCCGAAGTTCATTCATTATTGATTTATTGAAAATTGGTTATTGGTGCCTGGTCATTTGCCAACTAGTGATTGAAAATTGTTAACTGCTAATTGAGAATTGATCATACTCCATTCACCGGTAAAATCACCGGATCTTAAATTTTCCCAAAATTTTTACCGACACTTTTGTTTCACTCACCGATAAAACCTGATCACTGAGGGAAAGGCTATTCTCCGGCGTGCATATCCGTGCTACATTTGAAGTATAAAAACAAAAGGTCATGGAAACTTTCATCAAAAAAAATCACGCTGATAAACAATTTGGTTTAGGCATTTTAATCTTAGTAATCGGTTCTGTTTGCTTACTTAGAAATTCGGGAATAGATATTCCACACTGGATCTTAAAATGGCACACGATTATGTTAGGTGTTGGTTTGTGGTTAGGTTATCGCAAAGATTTTAACGGTAATGGCTGGCTGGCCTTAACCATCATTGGTGGTTTATTTACCCTTAAATCGATCACTGTTTTTGATTTTGACGTGTCGAGAATCAGCACAGCTTTGGTATTGATCGGTTTAGGTTTATATGTCATCTTAAAACCTAAAAGGGTTCAAAACTTCGATCAGTATTTCGAAAAGAAACCAGTTGACTTTAGCAATAAAGGAGAATAAAAATTGTAACTCTATCATATACTTTGGAAAGGGACATTTTTGAACAGGTGTCCCTTTTTTTTTTGTGGAAATAGCAGAGGGCATGGAGTATAGGGTGCTTTGCCAGATGCAAAATCATAAAGAGCAAAGGATATGAGGAAGTTTTAAACGCTTTGCACTATGCTCTGTACTCCTCTCTCCATACCAAAAAAGAAACGGGGATTCCACCCTAAGGCAGCATCCCCGTCATCTAAATTAACGCTCTCACATACATAAACGCTATTAATAGAATATATTGTGCGCAGGTTAATTTTTTTTTAACTTTTTTTAAAATTAATGGTTTTGCATTCAGCTTTTTCAACTAAACCTGTTGTAATACCGGTGCTGCTTTATGGTATTTATTCCGGTATTCAATAGGGGTTAGGCCGGTAATTTTTTTAAAAACATCCCTGAACGATTTCGTATCGGTATAGCCTACATCGAACATCACTTCGGTGATATTTTTGCGGCTCGATTCGAAACTCCGTTTAGCTGCTTCAATTTTAACCCTTTGGATATATTCAATTACCGTATTTTTGGTTGCACTTTTAAACCTTCGTTCAAAACTTCTCCGACCAAGAGCCAGCATATCCGCCAGTTGATCGACGGTAATTTTATCCTGGTAGTTTCCATCAATAAATTCCTGTGCTTTTTTAATCTTGGCATCTTCGTGGCCTTTTTGGCCCTGAAACATCATAAAAGCCAGCTGACTTTCCCTGTCGATATCTATTGCGAAGTATTTGGCAGCTAAAATAGCAGTATCGCGGTCGGTATATTTTTCTACAAGGTACAAAAGCAGGTTCCAGTAAGAGTTTGCTCCACCACTTGAATAGAGCCCTTGTGCATCGGTAATAATGCTGCCATCTACCAGTTCAACATCCGGAAACATTTCTTTAAACTGGTTGGCAAACAACCAATGGGTAGAACATTTTCGGCCGTTTAACAAACCTGTAGCAGCCAGCAAAAATGCTCCCAAACATAACGAAGCTACTTCGGCACCTTTTGCATGGTGTTTGGTAATCCAGGGTAACAAATCGCGGTTTATATTCATCGCATAATTTACGTTACCGCTAATAGCCGGTACAAAAATAAGATCGGTATTTTCAACTTCATGCAACAGTTTATCAGCATGTACCGAAAAAAGGCTGTTATTTAAACGTACTTCTTTGGTCATGGCTACAAGTTCAACTTTAAACAATGGTAGCTTGCCCGATGCCTGTAAAAATTCGTTAACGGCAGTAAACAGATAGCGAGGGTCGGCAATGGCTTCAATTACGGCAGTTTCGGGAATTAGGATAGATACATGTTTCATTAGTCTATGCTTATTTTTATTGGTTAGGTGAATCTCCAACAGGTTGGGAGCTGGTGTTATCAATACAAATATAACGAGCTGTAATGTCGTAAACAACCCCTGCAATTGTCGTTTATGCAGCTTAAAGCTCTCGGTTGCTGACCGTATGTTTGTATTGTTAATTGTTAAATGATGGAAACCTACAATATAGAGCAAGATATTAAAGTGCTTTGCATTACTGCCAGTTCTTTTCCTGATGGTGTTTTGGCAGCGCATCAAAAACTGCATGTACTGTTTCCTCCTGATGGCAGGCGCAGGTACTTTGGTATTAGCCGGCCAGATGGAAACCGTGGAATTATATACAAAGCAGCTGTGGAGGAAATGGATGAAGATCATTCGTCACTGGAACATTTTACCATTCAGCAAGGCCCCTACATCAGTGAACTGATTCCTGATTTTATGCAGGATGTATCTCAGATAGGAAAGACTTTCGAAAAGCTGCTGAACGAGCCTAATATCGATCCCAATGGTTATTGTTTGGAAATATATTTAAATGAAACCGATGTGCGCTGTATGGTGGGCATCTTAAAATAGAATCTCGTGGCACATATCAACTCCTACCTTACGTTTAACGGCAATTGCCGGGAAGCAATGATTTTTTATCAGGCTTGCCTTGGAGGCGAATTAACCCTGCAAACCATTGGCGAATCGCCCATAGCCACTAAAATGCCCCGTTACCTGGAGAAAAGCATTTTACATGCAGTTTTGGCTAAAGACGATCTGGTAATTATGGCTACTGATATGGTAGAAGAAGTAGGTTTAATTAAAGGGAATGCCATTTCGATGATGCTCAATTGCAACTCAGAAGAAGAAGCCCATCAGTTTTACAATAAACTGGCTCAGGGTGGTAAGGCTGTACATCCTTTGCAGGAAACATTTTGGGGGGCTATTTTTGGCGATTTGACTGATCGTTATGGAAACAACTGGCTAATTAATTACGATAATCAATAAAAAAATGAAAAAGTTAAGCACGTGGTACTGGATTGCCACTATTATTTTTGCCCTGATGATGCTCATGGATGGCTTTGGTGGGGTAACACAGCAAGAAGCTGGTAAAGAGGTGTTAAGACATTTAGGCTACCCCATGTATCTCCTCATTATAGTTGGCATTGCAAAGCTACTGGGGGCTTTAGCCATTTTACAACAAAAATTTGTAGCCATCAAAGAATGGGCATTTGCAGGTTTTGCCATTAATTTTATCGGTGCTTTTGCCTCGCGCGCTTTCGTTGGCGATGGTGTGGCACTTTTAATCCCACCTTTAGTAGCATTGGTTATCATGTTTATCCCCTATATTTTATGGAAGAAGGTGCAGGCAAATGTTAAAAATAGTTAAAACTAAATGGCTCGTTTGTTTACAGGCTTTTGCATACCAAATATTATTAACTTTGGTGTAAAGCACTAAACAAACATAGATGAAGAAAAGTATCCTATTCATAATTGCCTTACTGTTTACTACTACTGCATTTTCTCAAAATGTAATCCAGTTATTTAACAGTGCCAACGATTTTTTTAAACTGTTACAGGAAGAGAAGTTTACCCAGGCACACGCCTTTTTTGATGATACACTAAAAACTAAACTGCCGGAAGAAAGTTTAAAGAAGCTTTGGGGTGATATCGGGACTAAATTTGGTAAATCAGAATCTTTTGATGCCATTCAAAGTAAAACGCAGGGCGAATTTTTTTCAGTTACGGTGGAAGGTAAATTTGCCAATGGCGATCAGAACTTTATTCTTGGCTTCAATAAACAGCAAAAGATAGTGGGAATATTTCTGGCACCATCGAAAAAAGTAGCGAGTTATTTAAAACCAAGTTATGTAGATACCAGCTTGTACAGTGAAAAATCGGTATATGTTGGTCCTGCCGGAAAGCAGCTGGCTGCAATTGTAACCACACCCAAAAATGCTAAAAACTTTCCTATGGTGGTTTTTGTGCATGGTTCGGGGCCTGGAGATATGGATGAAACTGTTGGCGCTAACAAACCGTTTAAAGATTTGGCTGGTGGCCTAGCTTCAAAAGGCATTGGTTCTATTCGTTATGTAAAACGGACTTTGGTTTACCCAAATGAATTTGCAAGCCCTTATACCGTAAAAGAAGAAGTGCTGGATGATGCTGGTGCAGCTATAGCAATGGCTAAAACCGTTGCAGGAGCTGATCCGAAAAGTGTTTATGTATTTGGACATAGCCTTGGTGGTATGCTGGCGCCTAAAATGGCAACACTTACACCCGATTTGGCTGGAATTATTCTGGCTGCGGCACCTGCCAGAAAGCTAACTGATATTATTGTAGATCAGAATAATTATATGTTTAATCTGGCCAATGATACCACTGCTGCTTTTAAAAAGCAATTGGCCGATGCCATGGTTGAGATTGACAAAAGCAGGATTACGCAATTGGGCACTACTATTAAGCCCGATTCAGTTATTTTAGGTCTTCCTGCAAAATATTGGGCCGACTTAAATTCGTACAACCAGGTAGCAGTTGCAAAAAGCCTGAGCAAACCCAAAATTTATGTTTTACAAGGTGGAAATGATTTTCAGGTAGGTAAAACCGATTTCGATCTATGGAATGCAGCATTAGCAAAAAAGAAAAACGTAGTGCTTAAATTTTATCCGGATTTGAACCACCTTTTAAGTTCGCAAAGCGAAAAAGGCACCATGGCACAATACCAGGCGGCGGTCAGTGTATCAGAAACTTTGGTAAACGACATTGCCCAATGGATTAAAGCCAAATAGTTTATATCAAGCGAATTGAGTACAAAGCCCTGGTTTTAAACCGGGGCTTTGTTGTTTAAGCCATCAACATAATCTCAAACAATTCGAAAAAACGGCGGTTTAAATATTAACATATCATCCTTAAACTGCTATGGCTAAGAATAAAATTACTTTAAAGGCAATCTGGTCTGTGTTGAAGGCATCATTTACAGGTTTTACCGATCATAAGGTTACCAAGCTAAGTGGCTCCTTGGCTTACTACACTGTATTTTCGATGGCACCGTTGTTAGTTGTAATCATTTCGCTCTGCGGCATATTTTTAGGTCGCGAAATTGCAGAAGGACAGGTTTATGCCCAGTTGGAAAGCTTTTTAGGTCGTGAGTCTGCAACGTCCTTACAGCAACTTATCAAAAATGCCTACCTGGATGGAAAAAGCACCATTGCTTTAATTATTGGCATATTTACACTATTGCTCGGAGCTACAACGGTTTTTGGCGATATTCAGGATTCGATTAATACCATTTGGGGACTGAAGCCGAAACCAAAGAGAGGTTGGGTAAAAATGCTGCAGAACCGTTTTTTGTCGTTCTCGGTAATTATTAGCCTTGGTTTCGTATTGCTCGTATCGTTAGCCATTACTTCTTTACTGGATGCTTTTAGCAAAGGATTACAAGCCAGGTTTGAAGATGTATCGATAGTAGTTTTTTATATCTTAAACCAGGTGGTTACATTGGCTGTTATTTCATTGATATTTGGTGTCATATTTAAGGTTTTACCCGATGCCATTATCAAGTGGAAGGATGTTACAGCCGGTGCAGTTGTTACCGCCGTTTTATTTATGATTGGCAAGTTTGCCATTTCATTATACATTGGGCAAAGCAATGTGGGCGGTACTTATGGTGCAACAGGCTCGCTGGTGGTTGTGCTTCTATGGACGTATTATTCTTCCATAATCCTGTATTTTGGTGCCGAGTTTACCAAAGCCTATGCAGTGGCTTTTGGATCAGAAATTTACCCTTCTCACTATGCCGTAACCACAAAAGAAATTGAGGTAGAAACCGGAAATAATTCCATACAGGATAATCACCCTGAAATAAAAGAAGAAGTAAAGAAATCTTAAGCTGTAGCTAAGCGCCCCATGCGGTAATAATCAGGTTCCTTTGCCCGCCGTAGTTGCGGTGTTCGCAAAGATAAATGCCCTGCCAGGTGCCCAGTGCAAGCTGGCCATTACGAATAGGGATGGTTACCGAACTGCCTAAAAGTGCTGCTTTTAAATGTGCAGGCATATCATCCGATCCTTCATAATCATGTTCATAATCCGGATCATTTTCTTTTACCGTTTTATTGAAAAACATTTCAAAATCAGCCCTGACGGTTGGATCGGCATTTTCGTTGATGGTTAATGATGCTGAAGTATGTTGAATAAAAACCTGACATACTCCCACCGAAATTTCGGCAATCTGGGGTAGGGCGTACTCAATTTCACTGGTAATGATATGGAAGCCTCTTCTTCTTTCTCTGAGTGTTAGGGCTTGCTGGTATATTTTCATTAATTCTAATTGATTTTAGACTTTCTAAACACCTTTAGAAAATATGGATATTTTTGAATTCGTCAGACAGCTTCTGACCCTTACTCAATTGCGCAGACACTGTCTGCGCAATTGAGTAAGTTAGATAAAACTGACGCATTTGTTCTAAATTTCTTTTCGAAAAGCCTTTGCCAAATTCAGAAACTAATTTTTCAGAAAGCTCATTTAAAATTTGTTTGCCATACTCAGCTCTTTCTTTTCCTTGCTGCTCCTCTTCAACGATCATTTTGCCAATTTCGAAGTAAGCTGTAGCCATTGTATTATTAATGGTTTGCGATACCTTCTGTCGCGCCTTAACCAACAATTCAATAACTTTATTAAACAGATTTTGGTTGTTTATTTCCATTTTAAAAACCTTTAAAACTTGTCGCCTAAATGCATGTTGCAATAATCTTCCTTATTTCAAAAACTCCACATTCCATATCTTTTCAGCTTTTCTTCCTATAAGCCAAAAAGAAGCCGCCAGAACAGAAAAGAATAAGGCCTTATGCCAGCTATCCCAAAAATACTCAAAGTAGCGTGTGTAGAGGTTTATAAACAAAAACGTAATGCCAAATTCCCGGGCAATATCATCGCGGTATTTTAAACCAAACAACGTACTGGCTGCACAAACAGCTGCCGAAATTAATGCCCAGTAGAATAAACTCAATTGTCTCACTTTGTACCACTCATCGAGACTGGCGAAATTTCCAAATACCGACAGCGCCCATAGCGATACAAACAGATACACCATTCCGGCGATATAGGTTGCAAGGAAAAAATGCTGAGTTTTTGGGATGGCTTTCATAATGAACGATGCTGCAGTTAGCACTGCTCCGAAAACAACAAAACGCAATGGATAGTTCATACCCAGGAAATAATAATTCCATCGGCTAAGGTAGCCAGTTTCGGTACCAAACCAGGCACCTAAAGAAATCAGGGCAAAAATCCAGATAAGCCTTGAATTAAATATATAACCAAGGGTTCCGTAAATGAAAACCGAAATCAGGATGAGAATTGAAAAATTACCAGAGCCATTATCCAGTACTTTGCCAAAATAGGCAATGGCATTTGCCGTTAGTAAAATGGCAGAGAAAACAATAGCTTCATTGCTGAATTTGAGGTGGGGAAGGCTTTTTTTTCGCCTGAAACCTAAAATATATAACCAGCCCGCTAAGCCACCCGATACTATTGCAATTACAATATTGGGTGTGTTGTAAACCCTTTTTAAGTAGTTTAAAATCGAATTGTCTATCAGTAATGAGCCCAGGGCAATAAATCCGCAGGCCAAAGCTACCCAAAATGCATATTGCGCCAGGCGTAACCAGTCGAAGTTTTTAGCCTCATAACTTTTACGGAGCTTATCGCCGGTTTCTTCGTTAATTAAGCCATCGCTTTGCCATTGCTCAATCATATCATCCAGAAATTCACTCTTTTCTCTGTCGACTTTCATAGGTTAGGTTCTGTACGAAGATATGTTTTTAATTCATTAGTCCGAAGTTTTTAGTTCCAGCTTTTGGAACCCTGACTTCCGACCAATGACCTCCGACATTTAAATAACCTCTTTAATCTTCTTATTGTTTCCTACAATCCAAATTACGTCTCCCGTATCGAAAACAAAATCAGACGAAGGATTCAAGATGCGTTTGGCGCCACGTTCGATACCCACAATAAGCGCCTGTGCTTTTTCGCGGATTCCGGCATTTCTGATACTTAGGCCATATACTGGCGATTCGGCATGTACCACTACTCTTTGCAAGGTCATTTCCTTATTCGGGAAATTGTTTTCCGCTGCATTTTCTGGTGTATCTACTTCTAAAATGGTTTTTACTGCAGCCAGTTGGTCGTCGGCCCCAATCAAAAGCAATTTATCGTTAGGGTAAAGCCTTTCATCCCGGCCAGGGGTAGGGATGTTGTTTCTGCCACGTTCAATCAGTGCAATATTTACCCCGTATTTTTCCCTGATCATTAATTCGGTAAGTGTTTTGCCTACAACTTCCGATTCGGGCGAGACAGTCAGTTCAGTTAAGTGGGTATCCCAGGGTAAAATAGCAGGTTTTTGGTTCTCACGGGCATTTAAATTTAACATAAAACGCCTTTCCAGCCTGTCGTAGAACGATTGCAGTTTTCTGGAGAAAATAACCATGCCGAAAATAATCAGCCCCAGTGCAATAACTGCTGCAATCCAGGTGTCGAAGAATTCGTACATTAAAAAACCAACGAAAAATATCCCCAGCGCAATCCTGAAAACCTCAATGGCAATTAGTGGTCCGCGGGTATATTTTTTATTCAGCCAAAGATGTGAATAGGCTGTTTTCTGAATCCTGCGTATAGATAATGCCCATAAAAAAGGCGACATCAGAATGAAGGAAACAATTACACTAATAATAATTGAGGTCAGGCTATTGGCAATGTTGCGTACAATAAAAGGCTGTACATAACGATAGGCCAGAAAAATAATGGCGATGATAATTACCGAATGAATAATGGTATTAAAAATGTACGATCTTAATAAAATCCTCCAATCGCTTAAGGTTGTAATCCCCTCTGTACTCGAACTGTAGCGCTCAATTCCATCCTGCCATTTTTTTGGTAAAATACGTTTTAAAAACTCGTAAAAAGGCTCTGAAAGTTTAATCAGGTAGGGCGTGGTAAAGGTGGTAATGGCTGCTGCGGCTACGGCAATGGGGTAAAGAAAATCGCTGGTCACTTTTAAGGTTAAACCCAATGAGGCAATGATGAACGAAAACTCACCAATCTGCGCCAAACTCATACCCGATTGCACCGAAGTTTTTAACGGCTGACCAGAAAGTAGTGCTCCCAGAATGGTGAAAATGATTTTTCCAATAATAATCACCAATGTCGCAATTAAAATAGGTACCCAGTATTTAACCAGCATAGCCGGATCGATCAGCATCCCTACTGAAACAAAAAATACCGCGGCAAATAAATCTTTCACCGATTTGGTGAGGTGTTCGATTCGCTCGGCCTGCGTAGTTTCGGCCAGAATTGAGCCCATGATAAATGCGCCCAGCGCAGGCGAGAAGCCTACCTTGTCGGCGAGTAAAACCATAACCAGGCACAATGCTAACGATACTACCAACATGGTTTCATCGTTCATTAATTTTCTGGTGGCTTTTAAAAATGAAGGAACTAAGAAAATGCCTCCTAAAAACCATAAAACTAAAAAGAAGGCCAGTTTTAAAATAGAGTAAAGCATTTCGGTACCAGCCGATTGCTGACTTACTGCGAGCGTAGAAAATAACACCAACAGTAAAATGGCTACCAAATCTTCTACGATTAGAACGCCAAAAACCAACCCTGCAAATTTTTTATGTTTTAAGCCAAGCTCCTCAAAGGCCTTGATGGTAATCATGGTTGAGGAAATGGATAAAATCCCACCCAGGAACAAACTGTCCATATCGGCCCAACCCATGGCTTTACCTACAAAGTAACCAACCAGGATGATGAACAGCACCTTCACAATAGCGGTAATGGATGCAGAACCGCCTACTTTGACTAATTTTTTAAAACTGAACTCTAAACCTAAACTGAAGAGCAGGAAAATTACACCAATTTCGCCCCAAATGTTAATACTCTTGGTGTCGGTAACAGAAGGGAAAAAGTTAAGGTGCGAGCCAACCAAAAGGCCAGCCAGTATGTAGCCCAAAACAAGGGGCTGTTTAATTTTTTTAAATATAAGTGTGGTTATTCCTGCGGCAGCAAGAATTAACCCTAAATCGGCAATTAAATCTGGTAAATGCATCTGTAAAAACGAGTAATGATATTAAATAATTTATGTTCGGGGTATACCCCGGCATTTTTAATCAGACCACATCACTGTGGTTAGAAAATGAAATTACTTACCAAAAAACATGTTTTGGGTACAGCATTTTAAAAAGGCACCAATAATTATAATTTAATCTTTTAATTGCAGCTTTGGTATCGGCGATATTATGCTTAAAGAAAAGAAATACTAAAAACCCAAGTAGTAAAAAAGGCGATGAGGATATTTTAAGCACAGGATTATTAACCAGATCTTTTTGCAGACTATCCGTATCGGGTTGAAAATCGCTTTTGAGTTGCTTACTTTTTTTACAGGTTACGAAAGTCGTTTTTTGGCTTTTAGATAAGGCATCATCTTGTTTTTTCTGCGATGCGAATACCACAAAAGGAATGGAAATGGCAAAGAAGAAAATGATGTAAAAAAGCCTCATTGCTGCTAATATAGCGAAAATGAGGCTTTTTTGAAAGAAAAAACGTGATTTTATGCTTTTTAAGCTATCGTTTCGAAAAAAGCTAAAGTAGCTTCTTTGTCTTTTTGTAACTGAATGGTTAAAGCTTCTAGGCCGGTAAATTTTACATCGTGACGTAAGAATTTTAAGAAGTTCATTTTAATGTCCTGGCCGTAAATCTCCTGGTTAAAATCGAAAATGTTGACCTCAATATTCCTGGTCATACCATTGATGGTGGGGCGCTGCCCAATGTAGGCCATTCCCTGGTAAGTTTGGAGTATGGGGTTTGAGGTTTGGCGTTGATCAGTTGCCAAGCTCTCAACGCTCGGCGCCGAATTTATTTCAACCGTTACTGCGTAAATACCGTCGCCGGGGATGAGTTTATACGTTTCTTCAACAAAGATATTTGCTGTAGGAAAACCGATGGTACGGCCAATTTTATCGCCTTTAATTACCCTGCCGAAAATAGAAAAGGGATAGCCCAGGTAATCGCTGGCCAAACTTACATCGCCGGCTAAAAGTGCCTGCCGTATTTTGGTTGAACTTACCGCTACATCGTGGATATCCTGTTCCATTATCTCTTCAACAGTAAAGCCATAGTGCAGGCCGGCAGCTTTTAAATCATTTAAATTGCCTTGGCGATCTTTACCAAACCGATGATCGTAACCTATGATAATGTGTTTGGTACCAATATTATCAACCAAGGTATTTTTAATATAATCTTCAGGCAACTGATTAGAAAAATCGCGCGTAAACGGAGTAATAATCAAATGATCGACGCCCAGGTTCTTAAGGATATCGGCTTTTTCGTTGATGGTATTGATCATTTTTAAATCCTGGTTTTCAGGATCAATAATCATTCTGGGGTGCGGAAAAAAAGTGAGGATTACACTCTCGCCATTATCGGCTTTTGCTTTTTGTACCAGTTGGTTAATAATTTTCTGGTGACCAAAATGTACACCATCAAAAGTACCGATGGTTACAATAGCATTATCTAATTTCGAAAATTCGGATAGGTTATGGTATATTTTCAATGTAATTAAATTAAAATCATTGCCTGTTGGCAAAATAAATAACCACAGATTAAAAGGATTAACACGGATTTAAATATTCAAGTGTCTGTGTTTAACTGTGCAAATCCGTGGTAAAGTTCTAATGCAAGGCATGTCGTTTAACAACGCCTCCTTTTAAATCTGCAATCTGTTGCTGTATTACAAAAGCATCGGCATCTATTTGTCTGATGGCAGTTTGTAATTTGCTCATTTCTAGCTTGGTTACTACGGTAAAAATAATATCTATATCATTTTTTTCTCCATAACCACCTTCACCTTTATAAATGGTAACCCCACGTTTCATCTCGTTAATAATAAAGTTTTTGATATTCTCCTGATGTTCGGAGATGATGGTAACGCCGGTATATTGTTCAATACCGTTTACAATAAAATCGATGGTGCTCGATGCCGATAGGTAGGTTAAAATGGCATAAAGCGCGGTCTCGATGTTTAAAAAGTAGGCTGCAAAGGCAAAAATGATGATGTTTAAAATGAGAATGATGTTGCCTACAGTTAAAATACTGTTTTTACTGATGTAAAGTGCTAATACCTCTGTGCCGTCAATTACACAGCCGCCGCGCATGGCCAGGCCAATACCGCCGCCTAAAAATAGTCCGCCGAAAAAGGCAATCAATAGTTTGTCGTGGGTAATGGGTTGGAAGGGCAGAAAAATTAAGGCCAGCGAAAGTGCACCTATGGCTATTGCGGTTTTTAGGGCAAAGCCTTTTCCAATTTGGCGGTAGCCCAGTATTACAAACGGAACGTTGATCAAGGCAATGAGATACGATAAATTCCAGCCTGTTAAAGTGCTTAATAAGAGCGAAATACCGGTTACGCCACCATCAATAAAGTGGCTGGGCATTAAAAAGCTTTTGAGGCCAAAACATGCCGAAGTTACACCTGCAATGATTAAAAAGATTTCTTTTACAAATCTGGTGTTCCTGTTTTTAATGTGGTTCATACCTCCGCCTGGGTTTTTGCTTCTTCTTTCTTGCTACGAATATAATTAACAAGTTCTAATACCTCAAACGCATCTTTAAGCAAAAAGTTTCCACTACGGGTGCGGGTAAGTTTAGAAAGATAGGCGCCGTTGTTAAGTTGTTTACCAAAATCGGATATTAACGAACGGATGTAAGTTCCTTTACTGCATACCACCCTAAAATCAATTTCAGGAAGCTCGATGCGGGTAATTTCAAATTCAGGAACACTTACAAAGCGTTTACGCAGTTCTACTTCTTCGCCCAGTCTGGCTTTAACGTATAAACGTTCGCCATTTACCTTTACTGCAGAGTGTGCGGGTGGGTATTGTTCAATATCGCCAATAAAAGGGCTGCAGGCAGCATAAATTTCTTCGTTGCTGATCTGGCTGATATCAAAAGTTTCGTCAACCTCCGTTTCCATATCGAAAGATGGAGTAGTGGCGCCCAGTATCATGGTGCCTGTATATTCTTTTTCTTCGGCCTGGAAGGTGTCAATCTGCTTGGTTAACTTACCGGTGCAGATAATCAGCAAACCTGTTGCCAGGGGATCTAAAGTGCCTGCATGGCCAACTTTTAGCTTTAATGGTTTTAAAGAATTACGGATTTTACCAACCACATCAAAAGAAGTCCATTTGTATGGTTTATTAATCAACAGCAATTCGCCTTCGGCAAAATTGAAATCTTTAAATTTAGGATTTTCGGTACTCACAAATCTTTTTTGCGCAAAGATAAGGATTCGATATTGTTTTTTTACCACAGATGCGCACAGATAAATACAGATGCTTATTGCCTGTATTTATCTTTTTTGTCTGTGGTTAAGATATTTATGGCGGTTAGATAATTTGTAAGTTGTGTCCACTCAGTAATAAGATGATAATAATTAAGCCGGCAGCAATCCGGTACCAACCGAAAACTTTAAAGCCATTTTTATTTAAATAACCAATAAAACTCTTAATGGCTAAAAGGGCTACAATAAAGGCAACAACATTACCAATAATTAAGAGGTTGGTTTGTTCGTGCGTAATGGTGTGACCTTCTTTATAAAAATCATAAAGTTTTTTAGCTGTAGCTGCAAACATGGTTGGAACGGCTAAAAAGAAAGAAAATTCGGCTGCAACTTTTCTGCTTAATTTCTGGCTCATGCCACCAACAATAGTGGCTCCCGAGCGTGAAACGCCAGGTATCATGGCAATACATTGGAAAAAACCAATTTTTAAAGCCGTCAAATAACTTACATTTTCTTCCTGGTCAACGGTAGCTTTGTTAAACCATTTATCAACAAATAACAAAATTATACCACCTACCAGCAGAGAAATACCAACTGCCATCGGGCTTTCTAAAAGTTCATCGATTTTTTTGCTCAATAATAATCCAAAAACAGCTGCAGGGATAAAAGCAACCAATAGTTTAATGTAAAAATTAATTGATTTAAAGAATCTTTTAAAGTACAATACCGGAACAGAGAGAATTGCACCCAGCTGTATGGCAATAGTAAATAGCTTTACAAATGGATCTGATGCAATGCCCATAAACGATGAGGCCACAATCATGTGTCCGGTACTCGAAACAGGTAAAAATTCGGTTATTCCTTCAATAATGGCAAGGACAATGGCTTGAAAAGAGTTCATATGCTTAATGGGTTATTCCCACAGTAATTTTATTTTATAGTTTTTAATTTTTTATCCCTGGAAATTAATATTAAATTTTCTGAAAGGGCTTGTGATACGATAATCCGGTCGAAGGGATCATTGTTTTGGAAGTCAAGGCTTAGTAACGTAGTAAGATGAGTTTCATTAATAGAAATGATTTCAATCTGGTTGCGTTCTGCAAAGCGAAAAAGTTCCTCAAAGCCTATTTTTAAATCAAGCTTTCCGATTTGTTTTTTTATGGCAATTTCCCATAGGGAAGCAATACTTAAAAAGCAAGATTCATTAATATCCAACAACTTCTTTTTAATCGAGGCCGGTAACTGATTATCTCCGGCAACAAACCATAAAAAAGTATGGGTATCTAATAAATAAGCCATTACCTATATGCTGAAAACATTTCGAGGGGCTCGTCAAAATCGTCAGATAATTTGATCTTGCCTTTTGCATAACCAAACTCGCGTGATTTTAATTTCGGGGTGTTTTGGTGTTTTGTTTTTAAGAAAGCCACAAAATCTGCAACTTCCTGCCTAAGGTTTAGGGGAAGCGAATTAATTTCGAGTTGTAGATTTGTTGTAGTCATACTTTAAAGTTAACAAAAACGCGTAATTGCCGAAGCAATTATTTTTTTAAAATGGCGTAAATCCCGAAAGCGAAACCAAAAAGTACAACAACAGGTGCAAGGAGGGTTCTTCTGAAATCGTAGATATCGCCGATGGTACCCATCATTAAAATGAAACCAACCACTACAATAGCAATGCTGATTAACAATAACTGATAGTTTTTTCTGGTAAAAACCAATTCGCTTTTAACGTCCTTAACAACCGGACTTGTTTTTTTTTCTGCCATTATCTATAAAGATGATAAGATTTTAAACGTAAATATCTGCTTACTGCAAACCAGGTACTAATACCGGTTATAAATATGCCCACAATTAACAGGCCTATAAATACGAAGCCAAATTCGGTATAATTATTTAAAATTATAATTTCAGGCACTTCCTTACGGGCATATATTAAAGTGGCCAGCAGGATAATAATGGCAATAAAGGCCGCAATTAAACCGTGCAAGGCAGCATACAGTAAGAAAGGACGTCGGATAAAATTTTTCGTTGCACCAACCAGCTGCATACTTTTAATTAAAAAGCGTTGCGAATAAATGGCTAGCCGTATGGTGTTGTTTATCAGTGCTATAGAGATGATTAACAGCAGGATAGCAAAGGCTAAAATAATTAAACCAATGGTACTGATATTTTTATTTACCATATCAATTAACGAACTCTGATAAACCACTTCTTTAACCACCGGATTTTTCGAAATACTGGCTTTTAAAGCATCGATGCTTTTGTTGTTCGCATATTCTGCTTTTAAATACACATCGAAAGTAGAGGTTAAGGGGTTGTAACCTAAAAAGTTAACAAAATCTTCACCTAAATCCTGTGTTAAATTTCTGGCTGCAAGTTCTTTATTTACATATTGTGTTTGCTTAACAGCCGGGTTAGTATTTAACTCCTTCTGAAAGGCCAGTACATCCGCTTCTTTAGCGCCTTCATCCACAATAATATTTAAAACAATGTTCTCTTTAACGTAGTTAGACAGGTTTTTGGCGTGTACAAGTACCAACCCAAGCAGCCCCAGCATTAATAAAACCAAAGCAATACTAATGATAGTAGAGATATATACGGTTTTGGTTTTCTTAGATGCATCACTTACTTCGAATTCTTCCATGTATTTCATTTTTGTTTCTGCGAAAATATAAATTATACCTGATAAACACCAATTTAAAAGGCCCTTAAATGAACATTAACACCTAGGTTAAAGTTTTAGTTCAAAGCATAAATTCTTTAATTAATTCATCCTTTTGTAAAAATGCGGTACGAAATTTGTTGAAACGCCGTTAATCATAAGAACTTAAGACTAAATCTAAACTATGAAAAGACAAATAGCGTTACTAAGCCTGCTATTAATTGTTACCAGTACAATTATTTCTTGTAAAAAAGACACTACTTCATTAAAAGCCCAAATGATGGGCAGATGGCAGTTGAACAGGATTGTTACTACCGGTTATACAGCCGATGAGACCTTAAAAGATCCTACCAAAATTAATGGCGATGTAACTTATGGCAAAACCAGCGATTATGTTGATTACAAATCGAACAACGATGATCAGGTAGAAATAAGCCTTTCAGGAAACAGAACTATCGGTACTTATCAGATTATTTATTCCGATCAGTTTACCATGGAGCTGAATGATGGAAATAATTTCTGTATGGTTAACAGCTTGACAGGGAGTCAATTTCAGTTTACCGCAACCATTAACAACAGGATAAAAAAGGTTTACTACTTATCGAGATAATATTCAGATCTCCTTATTATTTAAAAGCGCCATTGGTTTCTAATCAATGGCGCTTTTGTTGTTATGATAGATAATCGATACCTTTTTAGTTTGGAAAGCAGTTGTAGTAAGACTTAGGTTAATATGGTCCCGCCCCCGCTTCTGCTGGTTGAAAAAAACAGCATCCCACTCCGGTCGGGTTTAGGTGGCAGCCATTGAGCAGCTATCTGTGGTAAATAAACCCCTGCCCGTTCGTTCAGGCGGGCGATAGCAGTGGTAGCTGCCGGCCTCACGTCGGCACTACAAACGGATAGCGAGGCTGAATCCTCCGATGAAAAACAGAACCGCCCGTTTTCCAGAAAAATATTGACCAGCTAAATCATCAGAGCATAGTTAAGAAGATTTGGCACTTTAAACCTCGCAGGTTTTTAAAACCTGCGAGGTTTTTTATCGAAAAAGCCTTGCTTTTAGCGCTAAAATTTAGTTTTACTAAACCCCTTTATTTGCGTAATTTCGCGCATTAAAAAATTTTAAAACCTGCAATGGATTACCAATTCAAAGAAATAGAACAAAAGTGGCAGAAATTTTGGGCAGACAATCAAACGTTTAAAGCCGAAAGCAATTCTGAAAAGCCAAAGTATTATGTGTTAGATATGTTTCCGTACCCATCGGGTGCAGGCTTGCATGTTGGCCATCCACTGGGTTACATTGCATCTGATATTTTTTCGAGATACAAACGCCTTAAAGGCTTTAATGTATTGCATCCAATGGGTTACGATTCGTTCGGTTTACCCGCAGAGCAATATGCCATACAAACAGGTCAGCACCCGGCCATTACCACCGAAGCCAATATTGCAACCTATCGCCGTCAGTTAGATCAGATTGGTTTCTCTTTCGATTGGAGCAGGGAAGTGCGTACCAGTGAGCCATCTTACTACAAATGGACACAGTGGATTTTTATGCAGTTGTTTAACTCGTGGTACAACATCGAAAACGACAGGGCAGAAGATATTACCACTTTGATCGAAAAATTTAATGCTTCAGGATCTGCTGATGTGAAAGCTGTTTGCGATGATGACGTTAAATCTTTCCTGCCAAGTGACTGGGCAACTTTTACAGAAGAGGAAAAACAAGAAGAATTATTAAAATACCGCTTAACTTATTTAAGGGAAAGTACCGTAAACTGGTGCGCTGCCCTGGGTACCGTTTTAGCAAATGATGAAGTAAAAGATGGTTTTTCTGAGCGTGGCGGTTTCCCGGTTGAGCAAAAGAAAATGATGCAATGGAGTATGCGCATTACAGCTTATTCTGATCGTCTTTTGCAAGGTTTGGATACCATTGATTGGCCGGAGCCGATCAAAGAAATGCAACGCAACTGGATTGGGAAGAGTGTAGGGGCATCAGTTAAGTTTGCAGTTGACAATTCGCAGTTGGCAGTTGGAGAAACTGAAAACTCAAAACTGAATACTGAAAAATATATAGAAGTTTTTACCACCCGTGTAGATACCATTTTTGGCGTTTCTTACCTGGTACTGGCACCAGAGCACGAATGGGTAGCCGAATTAACTACACCTGGACAAAAACAGGCTGTTGAAGCTTATATTGCTTTAACCAAAAAGAAATCGGAGTTAGACCGTATGGCCGATACCAAAACGGTTTCGGGTGCTTTTACCGGTACTTACGTAATTAATCCGGTAAGTGGCGAGCGTATCCAATTGTGGATTGCGGATTACGTGCTGGCTGGTTACGGAACAGGTGCGGTAATGGGTGTACCAAGTGGCGATCAGCGCGACTGGTTATTTGCTACTCACTTTAATTTACCAATTGTTCAGATTTTAGATGCGCAAAAAGACATAGATGTTCAGGCCGATCCAACCAAAGAAGGAAAATATATCAACTCGGGTTTCATTAATGGAATGGAATATAAAGAGGCTGTCGCATTTTTAAATAACTGGCTGGAAGAAAAAGGCTTTGGAAAAGCGAAAGTAAACTTCCGTCAGCGCGATGCGATTTTTGGTCGCCAGCGTTATTGGGGCGAGCCTATTCCGGTTTACTTTAAAGATGGCTTGCCTTACCTGGTACAGGAAGAAGAATTGCCTTTGTTGTTGCCCGAAATTGATAAATATTTGCCAACTGAAACCGGTGAACCACCTTTGGCGAGGGCCGAAGATTGGATACCTGCAGCAGGCGGTCATTACGAAATGAGTACGATGCCAGGCTGGGCAGGTAGCAGCTGGTACTGGTACCGCTATATGGATGCCAATAACAATGATGAATTTGCATCAAAAGAGGCAGTTGACTACTGGAAGGCAGTTGATTTGTATATCGGTGGTTCTGAGCATGCTACAGGGCACTTGTTGTACAGCCGTTTCTGGAATAAATTCTTGAAGGATTTGGGTTATACCAAAGAAGAAGAACCTTTCAAAAAGCTGATTAATCAAGGCATGATTCAAGGCAGAAGTAATTTTGTTTACCGCATTAATGATGAGAACGGTAAACCAACCAATACCTATGTTTCTGCTGGTTTAAGAAAGGAATATAAAACATCGGCATTGCATGTTGATGTAAATATTGTAGAAAACGATACATTGGATCTAAATAAATTCAAGGCCTGGAGAGAAGAATATGCCAATGCAGAATTTATTTTGGAAGGTGGAAAATACATTTGTGGTGTTGAGGTAGAAAAAATGTCGAAATCGAAATTCAACGTGGTTAACCCCGATGATTTGATTGAGCGTTACGGTGCCGATACTTTGCGCATGTACGAAATGTTTTTGGGTCCGTTAGAGCAAAGCAAACCCTGGAACACCAACGGTATTGAGGGCGTATTTAAGTTCTTACGTAAATTCTGGCGTTTGTTCCACAATGAAGAGTGGGTATTCCATGTAAACGATGCGGTACCAACTAAAGCCGAGCAGAAAGCCTTGCACAAAATCATTAAAAAAGTGCAGGATGATATCGAGCGTTTCTCGTTCAATACTTCTGTATCGAGCTTTATGATTGCTGTAAATGAGTTAACCGATCTGAAATGTAAAAACCGCCAGATTTTAGAAGATATGGTGATTATCCTTTCGCCTTATGCACCGCACATTTGTGAGGAGCTTTGGGTATTATTGGGTAACGATGCCGGAACGCTTTCTTATGCAGCTTTCCCAACTTTTAAACCCGAATATCTGGTAGAAGACGAGTTCGCTTATCCGGTTTCTATCAACGGTAAAATGAAAATGAACCTGAATTTGAGCTTAACTTTAGCGCAACCAGAAGTAGAGAGCATTTTATTGGCTGATGAACATTTCCAGAAGTTTTTAGATGGAAAAGCACCCAAGAAAATCATTTTCGTAAAAGGAAAGATTATCAATGTGGTAGTTTAAAAAGCTAAAAGCAAAAAGACTAAAGCGCAAAGCTTGAATAAACTTTAAAAAAGAAACCCCGGATTGAGTATGGACTGCCCCCAAAAGTTTAGACAAACTTAACAATTAATTATTTGGATGTGAGCTCGGTATTCAACCGGGCTCATTCCTTTTAGATTCAACCTAATCCTATTGTAGTTATAGTAATCGATGTACTCATCAATATCATTCTGTAACACCTCTACTGACAAGTACTTTTT
>NZ_JSYN01000021.1 GCF_000812965.1 Pedobacter kyungheensis | reverse complement strand
CGGTTGATCCGCTGGATCATGCGCTGTAACAAATCCCGCACACGCGCGGCAGTATGCTGATCAATACTGTAGAATTCTTTGCTCAGGCTTCCCGGAGAAATTACAGCCTGTCTTTTGCTTTGAAAATAGCTGGCAAAACATTTAAAAATAGACTGAAGGTTTTGTGTGGCAAAAACACTTTCTTCGTAGAGTAACCGAATCAGGCAAGACAGGTGAGCAACTGACAATTCTAATGGTAGTCTGGGAACAGCTAACTGAAGGTGTTTATTTGAACAATTCTCTAACAGCAGGATTTCTTCTTTGAGCCACTCTCCAAACATTGTTTTAATCGATGGCCATGATATATTATAAGCTAAATTTTCCACCTCAGGAGAAGCTGAAACAATAGCCTTTCGAGTGGCTAGATAGTTGATTTTATCCTCAAGAGAAACGAAAGATTTCAATTCCTGATGGATTTTATTTTGTCTGTAAACTAAAAAAGCAAGGTGGTTAAAATTAGCGCTGGAAAGAAAAGAGATGAGATTGTCTTCAGCGTTATCTGAAGAGATATCAATCAAAAGCATTTGCTCAATAATATACTTAGAATAGGCTATTTCCCGAAAGGTATATCGCCTGGTGTAATTAATCATAGCCAGTTCCTCCACCCATTTGCAAGCCGATTTTTTTATCTCAGCGCTTATTTCTGCTTCTTTAATTTTGCTTTTCAGCGACTGAACATCTGCCCTCCATTGTTCAACTGAGCGTTGATGAAAGGCTATAGGCGCAATAGCGTCCTGGTTGAAATAATTAGGAAAATATCGCTTTAAATGATCAAGAAGAGGTAGTAAAGGTCTCAGTTGCTTTCCAGGAATATCGATACCCGACATGCTAAAGAGGGTATCCGAAAGTTTCAGGATACCCTCCAGCTGATAATAGAAATAACGCCTTAAACTTTGATCGGAGATCTCTGAAAATGCAGTCATTTTCCATGCCTCAAAAAGTTGCTCAGATTTTGATTGAAAAACTGGTTCTTCGCCAATAAAAGTGATTGCAGTTTCCCTAGCGCATAACAGTTCTTCAATACTGTGCAGTTCATCTTTAAGCATCATGCTAATCATTCCAACGCCGTCACAACTATTCTATAACAAATGGGTACTGGTGATACTTGTAGTAATACTGGTCATATCAGTATCAGTATCTTTTTTTTTGAACCTACGTTCTGTTGGTTTAAAGTTGCTCACTGAGATCATTTTTTTCTTTGGAAGTTTAAGTAAATTTTTCATGATTTTATATTTTTTATGGTAAATTAAGACTTTATGAACCTTCAAAAATCTTTATTACAGATTTGGAGTGTTTTGGAATTAAAATAGCGATCCTCGCACAGAATATGTTAAAACTAGCCGTAACAAAATCTTTCAAAAAAACTTTTCTGATACACATTATCTGCTGGGCATTTTTTATCACCTATGAATTGACAATGGTGTATATCGCCTACGGCAAACTGGAAAAACTGTACGTCTACTTATTTTTTTACTCTATTAATATTTCTTTTTTTTACGTATTTGCAGCACTGTTGAGCTATACGTTCAAAGTACGGAAACATCGATATCTCAAAGGTATGGCAGGGTATCTCTTATTGCTCGGCTTATACCTTATAATTAAATCTGGCGCGGATTATTTGCTTAGTAGTTCGCCAGCTAGACCACCGATTACAACCATATATGTGGAGAATTTCTTCCAACGGAATATAATGAGGGTCCTACTCTTCACAATTCTAGGGCTGTTTTATTGGTCGGCCGGTCACATTGCATTCTTTAAAAGACAGACCCTAGAAGCTGAAAAGCGAGAGTTAATTATTGAAAAAGAAAAAGCAGAGCTAGAAACCCAGCTTACCAAATCACGCAATGCCTATCTGCAACAACAGATTAACCCCCATATGCTCTTTAACGCACTGAATTTCGTCTACAATAGCACCCAAAAATATTCCAATGATGCCGCACAATGCATTTGGCTATTATCCGAGGTCATGCGTTTCAGCCTGGAAGAAGCAGATCCAGATGGAAAGATCAAATTGGATAGGGAAGTCGAACAGATCGATAATCTCGTCGCGATCAACCGCTACCGATTCAAAGACCCCTTACATCTTAATCTGCAGAGGGATGGTGATTTTAAGAGCAATAAAATAATCCCCCTCATCCTGCTTACGCTGACAGAAAATGTGTTCAAGCATGGAGACCTAACACAAGCGGATTCCACAGCCGTCCTGAAATTGACGGTAGATGAAAACGGATTATTAACTTTTTACAGCCGGAACCTAAAAAAATCAAAGAACGAACATCCCCGCATACGGAAAGCAGTGGGCCTACAAAACATCCGGCTGCGCCTGGATGCATTTTATAGAAGTGGCTACCAGCTGAAAATCGATGACCCCGGAGATTTTTATGAACTTACCTTAACTCTTCAATTATGAACTTAACCTGTTATATCATAGATGATGAATATCATTCGATAGAGATACTCGAAAAATATATCAACCAAACTCCGGGCCTCAAACTTGCCGGCAGTTCTACCAATCCGCTGCTAGCACTCGAAGAACTGTGTAAGATTACCACACCTGATATTATCCTTTTAGATGTCGATATGCCTCAACTCAACGGCCTTGATGTGGCTGACCTTATCGGCTCTGCAAGCAACATTATTTTCACAACCTCCTACCGGGAATATGCGCCGGAAGCCTTTGAGAAAAATGCAGTAGATTACCTGTTAAAGCCTATCAATTACACCCGGTTTTTAAAGGCGGTTACCCGGGTACGCTCAAACATCAGCAGTGCGACAGATCAGGCCAGTATTAATCCATTCTTTTTTGTTAAAAGTAACATTAAAGGAAAGTTTAACCGGATCACGATCTCGAAGATCCTTTATATTGAAAACATTGGCAACTATATCATCATTCATATGAATGATGAAAAAGTGACCACTTACCTTACTCTGGCAGAAGTCCTTTCCAAACTGCCCATCGAAAGTTTTTCCAGGATCCATCAGTCCTATATCATCAATCATGCAGTCATTAATTCCCTGGAATACGGCCAGGTAAGATTGACCGGGGAGGTTAGCATCCCAATCGGTAGCACCTACCGCACATCCTTCCGGGAAAAAATTCAGCCAACTATATTGATTAGTAAAAGAGACAAAAG
Source organism: Pedobacter kyungheensis (assembly GCF_000812965.1). Classification (GTDB taxonomy): domain Bacteria; phylum Bacteroidota; class Bacteroidia; order Sphingobacteriales; family Sphingobacteriaceae; genus Pedobacter; species Pedobacter kyungheensis. The sequence continues at coordinate 82,968 of NZ_JSYN01000021.1, read as the reverse complement.
CGATCACTAGCCCAAAGATTTTTCACGGGCCCTGAGCGAGGCCGTATACTTTTGCAGGCAATAATAAATCAGCAATTCCTGTTGCCTCTGGTTGACGGAAAAAGTCCTGTTCAGTTGCATATGTACCAAATCTGCCAACAGCTCCATTTTTTTATCCTCCGAATATTTTTTTGTAAGCTCATTTAGAACCGACATTTGCTTTAAAACCGGCGAAAGATGTTTTGATAAAGCGCCGCTTTCGGATAAGTCTGCCAAAACCGATTTCATCTCCCGGTACTTGACATCCATTGCAACTTTCAGGGGCTTACCGGCATTAAACTCACCCATAAAGCGTCCGGCTACCCTTGAGAGGTATTCCGTGATAGACGCCAGAGACGGCAAAAAACAAGTAATCATTTGATAGGCCGTAAACATAGCCAGTTCAAATTCGCTAAGTTCAAGCATTCCTTTCCGCCTTAAGGTTAAGACAGCTGCCGCAAGATTACTCCCTGCATAAAAAAGGCCCTCAACCTCTGAAATGAGCGCAGCACCATAACGCTCAATCTCCCTGCGGTAGGTATCTCCCTGAAAATCCCGGACGAGTTTCTCATGTCCGGATATTTCAATTTTTTTACGCAAGGCTACTATTATCGCTCCCAAATCATCTTCGGCTGCCATTATACGCAAGCGCAGGTGATAACCATTTTCGTTGTAGCGGATGAAAAACCACTTTTTGATCCGCTTTTTCTGACTTTTGATAAAAGGGAAGATCACGTTCGTAAGGATTTCATCCGAGGCACGGGGGATACAAAAAATTTTAAAGTATAACCAGCCGCTTCCCAGTAAAAAATCACGTTGCTTTTCGCCCTTGATAGAGATATTCTCCTTTTTTAAAGGCTTATAAATATTATTCTGGTGAGCCAGGAAAGCAACCATTTGTCCAGCAACCGGCTTTTTACCGGCAAGTACAGACCGGTCAGGCAATAGGTATTCCTGGATCGTCACGCGCTTTGATCCTTCAATGCACTGCTGGAAAAAACTAGCCTCAGCAGGGTCGGCCAGATCAAACACCAATTGCTGATCTGTCTCCCCCAAAGAGATGTGGCGGGGCAGGTGGTGCTTTTTGCGGAAGCTATCCAGGGCTTGAATCAAAACATGATTATCCTTTAAAGATAAGTGTGCGATATCAGCATCCCTGAAAATCCATTTGGCGAGGCAAAGAACAACTTTTCCATAACAAACCCGCGGATAATAATTCAGGCCGGGGAAAAAGTTTTCAAGACTAAATGAAAGTCCGGCTTGCAGGCCCTGAAACTGCAGATCACATAAAAGCCTGAAAACCGGGGAATGGTTATTGCGAAAATTATAGGCAGTTGCCAGGCGAGGTACTACCCTTTGCTTCAATTTAACAGACTCCAGTATCAGTTCCTCTCCCTTCAGGGAAAGCAGGAGATCTGCTGGAAGCACAAGGTTTTCAGCCGGCTGTGAGGGATATACATTAAGCGGTATCTCATGAACATAAATGGGTTTACGGCGATTGATATTATCTACATGGCTGTCAGATTGCTGCGCGATATCGGCAAAGACAATATCGGGGTTTGCTGCAGCTTCAATTTCAGCAAGTTCACGGCATAGGCGGTATACGCTGTCACTAAAACATGAAAACCTTCCGATAAGCGCGGTGGCAGTCACTCCGCCCAAACTCTCCATAATCAGGTATTCTCCCGTCGAACGATACATCAACGCCTGCGTCTGGGGCAAAGGCAAACCAGGCCCTACTTCATTTTCAAGCCTCGTCACATCATCGTCGCTGATTTGCAAGGGTGCCCAGGGGTCGCGGAGGGTGTTCCCTACCCACAGTCTGAAGATAAACTGCTGGGTGGTATGCCAGGCAAGACTCCTGTTTTTTTCTTTACCGTTAGCAAACGGCATATCCTCTAAGATATCCTGCTCAGGCATTGACGGTTCCATATCCGCATAATGCAGTCCGCTATCGGGATCCAGCGCCAGTAGCAAAGGCACCTTTTCCTGATCAAAGCGGGACTGGAAATCCCGGATAAAGCGCGACAGGTCAGCAGGCTGCTCCGCCACGTTTAATAATTGTAAAATACGGACTGCACGGGAGAGCTCTTCCTTTTGAACACTATCAGGCCCTCCAACCTTAACCGGCCTTTCCAGGGCTGCATAGAAGGGCTGTTCTTTGTTAAATTTTGGATCAGCCCCAATCCTGGTGATATCCCGGGCCAAAACTGACAGGGATACACCATCTGATAAAGTGATTTTGGAGTTATTTTTCCAGAAATCCTTCCAACCCGGTAAGCTGGGAAAATCCTGAATCAACTCCTGATCAATGACCCCGCCCTGACTGGCAGCAAATATAGCCCCTGCATCTAGCAAAAAGCCGATGTAATCTGCTGCTTCTGAAGTTGAGCATTCACCATGCTCCATCACCCAGCTTATTGCTACTTTTTTTGACACCTTTTTTGAATCTAAAAATGCGATCAGCTTCACATTAAATTTTTCGGCAGCTATCCCCTGCAGGGAAAAGTTAAACTTGCCCCGATCATCCAAAGCTGATTTCGTGTAGCGCAAAACATCATTAAACCTGTACAACATCGGGTTAACTATCAACGTTTCAGCCAGATCGCTATCCACCCTGTTTTTTAGTTCCCTTAACATCGCCTGGTCCGGCAACAGGTGAAGTACCGACTCATCTGCCTCAGAGAGCCTCACTTGACCGCCGCTCCCCCACTGGAGTAAAGTAAATGACGAAAAGCTACCGAAGGGTGTAGACCTGAAGCACATCCGATTGTAATATTTGAATAGGCTATGCTTCTCCTTATCTGTTAACCGATCGAAATCAAATTCCTTTTTTTCCAGCAAGTGATAAAACCCGGCACTCGCCAGAAATACAGCATTCCGGAAAGCCCACTCCTGAAGTACCTCTGGCAATCGCGAAAGATCATAACCACTGAAGCTATAATAAGGTGCCCTTAAAAATACCTTCGGTAAAAACCGGTAAACCATAGACCCGCTTTCTTTCATCTCATCCTTGTTTAAAAGGGTATAATACCCATCTCATACTGTTTTAACTTTTCTAATCCCCATTAATTTGTTTCATAATTCGTCTATCATGAAAGCAATCCTTAAATTAACCGTGCCGCCACTGCTCGTACTGTTATTTAGTTATGCGGCATTCAGTAAACTCTTCACAATTACAACTTTTGATGAGCAGCTCCACAACCAGGCTTTTCCAGACTGGCTGGCAGATTTTCTATTGTATTTTTTGATCCCGGCAGAACTTATTACCGCACTCCTGCTATGTTTCAAAAGGACCGTAATACTTGGTCTGCTGGGTTCAACGCTACTGCTACTAGCTTTCACCGCCTACATCACGCTTGTACTGGCAGGTTATTTCAGCAAGACACCCTGCAGCTGCGGCGGGGTATTAAATGGCCTCGGATGGAAATCGCATCTCATTTTTAATCTTGTATTCACCACACTAGCTATAACTAGCTTAACTATTTACCTAAAGCAGGAGGTTCGTGACAAAGAGTAATCATCACACCCGGGATACCGGTCCTATCCAATACGAAAACAATCAACTGATCGCCAGACCATACAACCAGATCGACTTCATTTATCCTCCCTTAGCGGAGATCATTTAAAAACTAAATATCATGTCAAAAAAATTCAACTTAGGCCTTGCAGCCCTTGTATTAGGGTTCGGCCTTATCACCTCACAAAGTGCATTCACCAACAAAAAAACCACTTACTACCACTACAAAACCGGTAATGGCCCTGTTTACGAGACGAGCTCATGGGAACCTGCGGAAAGCCCTTCTTCGTTCGAATGTAGCGGGAACCCGGAAGTACCTTGCACGATTGCCATCGAAACTTCGCTGTCTACCTACCTTTCAGGTAAAGACAACCAGGCCGTTCTGAACTCTAAAGAATTGATTTCAGCCAGAGAGCAATAACAGTAGTCAATGGTGCAGATTAATGCTGCACCATTGCATTTAAGGATTCTGCGGAAGACCTGCTACCTCGATCACCCGTTCGGGGATCGGAAGGGTAAAGCCCGTACTGTTAGCCTTAAGCTGATAGGTCACACCTTTATAGCTCCTGCTAAAAGAAATACCTGCATTTTCCATATTCAACCTTTTCACATCTACCCACCGCAGCCCCCTGAGCAGCAGTTCCTTTCTGCGCTCCAAAAGAACTTCAGTAAGCACCGCTTGCTGATCACTTCCTGTCCTGTCCAAGAAAGTATTTTTCTTATACCGGTTGCGCAGCAAACGGTTTAAATCAGCCAACGCATCTACAAGCCTGCCGGCCCTGGCCAGGCATTCGCTCCTGATCAGCAGGATCTCATTTACAGCCACGCCGCTAAAGAGATTCGAATTTCCTTCATAGCTTCCCTTAAAACCATAAGTTCCGTTTTTGTTGTCACTGAAAAATACAGTCTTTCGCAAGTCATTCGCCTCATAGAGCGCATAAAGCGCTGGATTGATCTTGCCCCTTGCATTGCTCAGCATCAAAGAAGTAAAGTAACTATCCTGCATTACCTCAACATTAAATTGCCCAATGGGATAACTTGCTGCTGCATTTAACGTATTATAATCCAGCAAATCAGCCTTTAGCGATAAACAGGAATCAGCATACAACTTTGCCAGTTCGTAATTGCGCATAGATAAGTAAACCCGGGCGAGCAGGCCATAAGCGGCAGGTTTAGAGGGCCGTATCACATGTACCGCTTTAAGCGGAAGCGCCTGAGCTGCCCTTTGCAGATCGGAGATTACCTGCGCATAACCTTGCGCAACAGTTGCCCGCACCGAGGGCACATTAAAGTCAGACGCCAGCTTGAGTGGTACGCCCAAATCTGACTGCGACTGTTCACCATAGGCGTTACCCCATATATAAAGTCCACGCAAATGGTTTTTCGCCCGGATGAAATAGGCCTGGCCTGAAACATTGTTCCATTCGGCAGCATTACTGGCAGTTTTGCCAATTTTAACGATAACCTCCAACACCACATTGGTACGGTTAATGGCCCTGTAATTATAAAACCATTCATTACCATCCTGTAAAAAGATATTGCTGCGCTGCCAGGTATACATGTTGCGCTCATTTTCAGGCCGTGCAGCTAAGTCTGCATCGTTCAGGTACACATCATCCGTGCTGATTTCGGCCGCATTCCCATCTACATAATTCAGCACCTGATATTGATCGAGCAAAGCCTGCAGGTCTGTCAGCGTTTCAGGTATGGCCTGGTTCTGGTTGGACTTCTCGTCCAGAAACTTCTTGCATGAGCTGCAAAACAAAAGCACCATCATGCTTAAAAAAATTAACTTTTTCATATCGCTTAAGCTTATAAAGTTGTTTTTAAACCAAATGCAATGCCCCTTGAATCAGGTATGCCCACATAATCCGGATCGATCCCTTCTTTGTTGGCCCGCCAGATGATCCCCAGGTTACTCGCCACTACGAACACCTGCAGTTTGGAAAAGCCTGTCTTTTTTAAAACGGCAGGCTTAAAATCATATCCTAAGTTCACATACTGCATCCGGATGTGGTCGCCCTTTAATACGTTGATCTCCGATCCCCAGTAAAACTCATCTCTGAGGTCCGAGTTGGGGTAAATCAGGCTCGGCACATTGGTCTTGAGTTCATCACCCGGTTTTTGCCACCTGCTGGCGTAGTCAGCAGGCCCTTGCCTAGCTATCATGAGCGAACCGTAATCGAGTGCATTTTTCCTGAAATAATACCCCAGCTTAAAGCTCATCCTGAAAGCTAGCGTAAAACCACCATAAGCAAAACTATTGCCCAGCCCGCCGGTAAGTATGGGGAGCGCGGTACCGTGGTATACCATATCCTCGAATTTAAGCGAGCTCCCCATCAGCGCATCGTAGTTTTTACTCACCGCCCCGTTCAATATCCCTTGAGGATCGCCTGTTGCAGGGTCCAGCCCCGCCCATTTTAAAGAGATCATCCCATAAAGGGGATAACCCACAAGTCCTGTATAATTAACATCCCCGCCCAGTTTTCCCCTGCCATTAAAAGTGCTGTTGTAATTCTTAATCACCCTATCTTTATAATAGTTCAGAAAGAAGTCCGACGACCAGCTGAACCTGCCCGTTATATTTCGGCTGCTGAGTTCCAGGTCCAGCCCATCCCCCGATAACACCCCTGAATTCTTCACCAGCGTAGCACCCACCCCTGCCGTCAAGTCTATCGGGGTCTGCGCCAAAAGATCGACAGATTTTTTGCGGTAATATTCCAGGCTGCCCTTTATCCTGTTTCCACGTAAAGCAAAGTCGAGCCCCGCATTGAACATAAAAACCCGTTCCCACTTTAAATCCGGATTGGCATAATTACTAAACACCGCGTAAGGGCTTTGGGTAAATACAGAATTGAAGCCCAAGTAAGTAATCGTAGTCACTGCCGTAGTCCTTGGGTCAGTGTTCCCGCTTGCTCCAAATGTGGTCCTGAGTTTCAAGAAAGAAACGAGGCCCCCTCCCCAGAATTTCTCTTTGGAAACTTCCCAGCCAAACCCAGAAGAAAATAAGGGGGTCCATTTATCATTAGTATTGAGGCCATACAGATTGGATGCATCCCTCCTCCCGCTCAATGAAAGCGTATAGCGCTCATCAAAGGTATAGGCCAGGTTGGCAAACAGCGAAACATAACGGTTGAGCGTTCTTCCCATAGCGTCCCTGTTTGGCACATTTTGGGTACTTCCGGTAACAAAGGTTTTAATGGAGTTCAGGTAATCTACAACCGAAGTGGTTAAGGTGGATTCATTTAGCCCATATATCCGCCCTGTGCTGGTCTCGACGCCCGTGCTCCTGATTTCTCCACCAATAATCCCCGAGAGCGAATGCCTGCCCATCACTTTATTGATATCTGCCTGCACCCTTGCATTATGCGCTGACAGTAAGGAATAATCCTGATCGCGAATACTGCCCAGTGGGATATTTCGCTTTAACGCCCCGGAGGCATCAATAGAAGAAAACACATTCACCAGGTTACGCACATAATAACTTTGTGGACTATTGATCCTCGTGATCTGCCCATCCTGCTGCTCAAACTGGTAGGTACCGGCCAGTTTCAACCACCCGGTCAGCTGATAAGCTGCCCGAAGCGATGCCAAAACATCGTTCACTTTATTTACCGAGCTGGCATACTTATCATCCTCCAGCGGATAATAAGACCAGTCCAAAAGTTTACCGTTTCCGGCACCATTAATATAGCCCGTCCTGTAATCCCTGATTACTGAAAGCGCATTTCCCGACTCATCGGCCAACTGCGTATAAGGTGGAAGGATACCAGTAGCGGAGTTGATCTGCGACGGGTCTGTTTTACCGTTTTTAATGTTAGAAAGGGTCAGCATCAGATTTCCGGTCAGCGTTAACCGCTTGCCAAGCTTAAAATTCTGTTCCGTCTTTACATTATAACGGCTAAAAGGCGCAGCAAGCGAGCTGACATTATGGTCAAAACCTGCCGATAGCAGCCAGTTCCTTTTCTCCGTACCAGCCCCCAGCTGCAAACTGTACTGCTGGGCAGTAGCGTTCTGAAAGACATAACGGTTAAGCTGCTCCCGCAAGTCATAGCCCCTTAAAGCATCAATCCGCAAACGCGCATCTGTAGCACTGATCAGCCCATCGCGCGCTGCAATACGCAGTTCAACCACCTCAGAGAGCGGCGGGTGAGAATTGTCTGTTTCAAAACTGCTGTAATAGCCCTTATCAAAAAGATAATTCTCCAGATCTATAAAATCACCTACACTAATCCTGCTCTGGTAATACTGATCAGGCTTTGCAGTCACTTTCAAGTTGCCCGAAAAAGACACCTTCAGTTTATCATTAAACCTCGCCTTTTTGGTATTGATCACAATCACCCCATTCCCTGCCCTCGCACCCCATATAGATGCCGCAGCTGCATCACGCAGCACGGTAATACTCTCCACATCATTTGGGTTAATGTTGCCCAGATCCCCTTCATAAGGAAAATTATCCAACACTACCAGCGGGCTTCGCGGCCCCTGCAGCGTACCAATCCCACGGATAATAATCCCGTACCCTTCACCACCATTACTCTTACGGTCTATGCTCAAGCTACTGGTCACCCCTTCCAGCCTGGAAACAATATCCGTAGCCACCTGCTCATTGAGCAATTTACCCGATAACTTTAAAAACGAACCCGTCGCCCGCTCTTTAGGCAGCGTCTGATAACCAGTACTCACTTCCACCGTTCCCAGATCCTGGTCCTTTCCACTGAGCACTACCGAAAACAAACCAGTAAAAGGCAACGACACTACAGTATCCAGCCTGACAAAGTTCATCGCCGAAAACGACAATTTAACTTTCCCGGCCTTTATCCCCAACGCAAACGAGCCATCATCCCTGGTTAACACCTGTCCACCAACCCCTACTTTTACCACCACTCCTGCAATCCCTTTCCCATTTCCATCCACCACTACACCTTTCAAAGCTTCCTGCGCTTTCAAACGGGAAACACAAAAAAGCAAAACAAACATTATAATAATCCTGCGCATAACTAATATCCCGGCTCCCTAAACCGCTTTAATTTACTCACTGCCTGCACATACATACGGTTACGCTCCACCATCATCACCACGTTTTCTGCTGTCAAAAAATCACTTGAAGTAATCCCTGCTACCTCTCCACCGATGATCCAGACATAATGCGGGATAGCCCGGTGTGGAAAAGCCTTCAAAAACAGCTTATCCTCCACCACAAATGGCAGCCCCAGCCCAGCCAAAGCCCCATCCGGCCTAGCCTTCACAATCAGCGAAGCAACCGTATCACCCGTGCCAACGGAATTCACCAGCAACACTTTAAGGTCATCAGGAAACTTTTCCTGCATTTCCTCCAACAGCGGAAACTTTTTCAGGCAGGACCCACACCAGCTTGCCCAGAAATCAATAATAATCAGCTTATTAAAATCACCCGAAAGCGAAGCCGTAGACAGTTCCATGCCTTTAAGCACCCTACTCTCTAAAGCAAGAAACGAACGTGGCAGCTTTGCACCCACATAAAGCGGTGCAATGCTATCAACCTGCTTGCCTTGAGCCCATAGCCCAGTACAGATACTGCAAAGCAGCAATAAAACACAATAAATATTTTTTCTCATGATTAGTTGAATTAACGGTTACCGATCAGCCATCCAGGTTCCCCAAAGAAAACCACCACAAAACATCATTATTCCGGACACACAGTTCCAAAAAAAATGGGCGTAGCAATAGCAGGAAGCATAATTTCAGCTTCATTTTGATTGATTTAAACCGTAAAAAAATTAGAAATTAAACTGTAACCTGTCCTTAAACCTCCGAACCAAGCCCATCAGTTTCACCCTGCTCAACCAACGTCCGTACCGCTCCGACCAGTTCGATCAGCCCATCGAAAACCTCACCCACCTCCTGTTCACTGATACCCAGTTCCAGAAAACCTTTTTTATCATTCAAGGCATATCCCTGAAACACCTCCAGCAGCACAAGTTTCACCTTTTCTAAACTATAACTTTCACAAAATACCTCAAGCACCTGTTGGGCTGATTTTAAAGCAGGTTTTCCAGAAAGATATAAAGGTGAACTCATTGAATCGATGTCAAAAAGCTTTAATGATTTTTTTATAGCGCTAGCAGCTAAAGCCCAAAAACAAAAAAACAGGGCGGGCTGCATTATTAAAGAACCCATAAAAATCATTAACCATTTAGGTCCCGCCTGCCCTGCCACCCCTCAAACAGGATTCTTTGGCTTAATAGCATACAGCCAGTCAAAAGGAAACTTTTCATTTGCGTACATACGCTCCGGTTTATATTTTGTAGGGAATAATCTTTTATCAATTCCTTGAAGTGATCACAATTGATGGCGGTTAATTTGTTCGTTTTCATAAACGGTAATTTTATGTAAAACGATGTAACCTAAAAGCAAGTGGAAACCAGATTGGTGAGAAACCAATAAGACGAACTCCAATGCTTTTGAGTGAGGTACCATCAAGAACCACTCAAGTCAAGGCTTGAGTGCTGCAAAAGACTAACATGAAGTCCGCCCTATTGAATATAAAATATCGCGGAGATAACAAAACTCAATAGATACGGCGAACTCACGATCATCTCATGTGGAAAGTTTAGCCTGAAACGAGGTGGATAGTTTCATTGAAATACGCACCATATCGACAGAAGAATATCAGCAGATCAAAAAAGAATGCGAAAATGCTATTTTAAGGTTTGAAGCGGAACTAAAGGAATTGAGCCAGCAGGTAAACCAAGACCTGGATATTGAGGATTTGGCAGACTTAGCATTAATAAACCTTAAAAACCTGCCTGAATTCTATTTAAACGCAGATTCTGATGTAAAACGAGCAATTACCGGTTCGATATATTACGAAAAATGGATTTTTGACGGCGAATTACATCGCCCCCCAACTTTTCCGCTTGATCCAGCATTCAGGCTATCAATTTTGCCAAAGAAAATCAGCAAAACAAAAAAGCTCCAGATTTCTCTGGAGCTTTCGATGTGCTCCCTTTCGAACTGAACTCAAATAAATTCGTAGAAGATTTAAAAAAAATTGCTCGACTAAGCGAACTTGTTTCTCAGGAACCTCTTAGTAGGGACTTCACTTTAAAATATAAACGAACATGGAAAAAAAAGAAAGGTTAAAAACAGCTTAATTTGCTAAGCAAATGCTGTTTTGTTTTAATTAGATCTTCGATTCAGCAAATGTTAGCCGCCTCTAGCATAGTATTTTTATGAAAAAAAGCCATACTAATACCTACTAGAGACTCGCTAAAATCGACAAAGAAAATAGCTTTATGACTACTAGTGAAATTCGGGGGGGTAAATAAAAGCCCCCCCCCGAATTTAATTTTCAATCAATTGAAGTCTTGAAATACCACTGGAAGTCTTAGCTCTTTCCATTCCAGCACATTATTGAGTAACTTAGTGGTACCTGACGTTCTATGGATAAAAAAATAATTCACAATAATAAGGTTCCAGACAAAACCTACATCAATAAGGCCTTTCCTCAGTACCAGGTGGTACAGAACTGCAAAGGTGGAAGTAAGCGAGTATTTGAGGATAATTATAGATAAAACATGCTGGAAAAAGTAATACAACTCATTGAATATGAATCGGAAAATTCACGTTTAGATTTTAAACGTGTCCAATACCCGCTTGGAAGTGCCAAACATAAAGGAGAGTTTTTAAAGGACTTATCTGCGATGGCCAATGGTCAAGCCGAGGAGGACAAATACATTATCATTGGCATCTCCGAGAATGGAGGTACTGCTGAAGGTTTCATTAACATTGAGGAATTAGTCAGCGAAGCAGATTATCAGCAGTTTCTAAATAGCTACATTGAGCCAAACATTAATTTCGAATACCGTTCGTTTGCCTACCAGAATCATCAACTTGCCTATTTTAGGATATATGATAATAATGAAAGGCCTTATTTGTTCAAAAAAGATTTTTTTATGGCCGAAACTGGAAAACCATCTGGCTTTAGGACAGGTGATGGTTATATCCGGTTGGGCAGCGGCACAAAAAAAATGGAAAGAAAAGATTTCGAACGCATCTATAAATCCAGACTTGATGCACCCGACAAGAAAGATTTCATAGAAATTGAAACCTATATTGGAAATTCTACTAATAGTGAAATTAGAGGAAAGAACTTCCTAGACTTTAAAGTCAGTAACCAATCCTCTGAGCAAATCCACCTAGATGTTGAACTTAGAATTGATGCTAAGGGCGCCTCACTGATCATTGCCGAGGATCTAATACACCAGGAATTTGTTCATCGGCAAAGAAACAAAAGAAACAGTAACCTATTTGGCTTTACGGATTTGCCAAGTGTATATATGCCGAATTTACATGTGGAACTAAAAAAAGAGGATAGTGAATATGTAATTAAAAGAACTAGAAGGGCTAATAGCAATGGTGCTGTAACTATTCCACAGTATGATTCAGATGGCGATATTTTTCTTTCAGATTTGATTATAATCCCGGAATTCACTAAATATATCAAGGGTAAACTAATTTTACGAAGCGATGCTTTTAAGGGAGCGCCATTGATTAAAGAGCTAGACTTCAATTTTGGTTAAGGTCAAAAATCGAGTATTAGCATAACATTGTTAACTTTACATAATTTCAATCACGGTCTTCCAAACAAACCAAACTAACAGAAAAAATGAACGCTCAAAAAGACAACCTTGTATCAACTGACTCAACAAAGTCTAAGGAAGAAGAAATAGGAGAAAGTATTGCCTCGATTAAAAAGAGAAAGGAACATCTTCTGCAGCAAATTAGAACATTTAACTTCACATGGTATGGCTGGTTAATCGCGTCGACATTCGGAGCAGCGTTTATATATATCATGAAGCTACCGTTAAGTTCAGAGGATTATGAACCGTCTAAGATTTTGATAAATTTTATTCTCGGGGCATTTGGCGGAAATTTTATATACGCCTATTTGTAGGCGCCTTTCGGTTTATGTTCTTCGCAAGGCTCAGAAGATTGGAATTGGATTTAGTCAAGGCTGGCGCAGATGAATTACAAGAAAACATAGAAGAAAACTTTTTTACCAAACTTGTTCAAATTAATTTCAAATATCTGGACCAATATTACCTCCAAACCCAGGAGCAGGCTGATAAGAGTTTCAGACTTTCAGCATTTGCTGCGATCATAGGCCTATTAATTGTCGTTTCAGGGATAATTATGATGTACCTTGGTAAAGCTGAACCTGCGTATGTGACAACTGCTGCTGGTGTCTTAAGTGAGTTTATTGCCGCGATATTCTTTTATTTCTATAACCGCACAATTTTAAAAATGTCTCAATATCACCAAAAACTTGTGCTTACACAGAACATTAGCCTAGCACTTAAAATTACAGATGATATGGAGAGTGATCAGAAAGCAAAAAGTTTAGAAGTCTTGATTGATCGATTGACTTTGGATGTTAATAAGCACCTATCCGACACAAAAGAATAACCCAATTGGTACAAGTGACATGTCTACCATTTTTGGGCTTTTCATGCCAGAATAAACAACTAACCTATCTTTAACGTGAATCCCAAAAGTCAACCTGTTAGAAGCTGGACTTCCTTGACGCCCAGAGAATATACTGATATCGTTCCCATAGTGATCAAAAATGCAAAGCGACACTTTTTATGTGCAGATATATTGGCCCAAAATGACCAGTCTCAAAATGCAATTTCCCACTTAATACTGGGATCAGAGGAATTAGTCAAATCGTTTTGGTGCCTATTGATGAGCCGAAATATTAACCTGAAACAATTACCATGGTTCACCAAGCTTTTTTATAACCATAAGGTTAGGCACGAACTGTTAAAAGATTTTTTCTCAGTTTATCTTTTTGTTTTTAACTCTACCCTACCCACTAGGTCCAAGGGAGATAGCCTATTAAAAAATATCCAGATACTATTAAGCCGTAGTGTTAGTGCTTACGGAAACTATAATTGGTGGAAAAGAGCTGATGATTTGAAACAACAAACTTTTTATGTGGACTTTAAAGATGGCATACTTGATCCCTCTTCATTTACAAAAGCTGATTACCATATTGCACTCAATTATATTACGCTCTTTAAAGAAGATATGGGTAAATTGATTGCCAAGGTCAACAGTTTATCTGATCAGGAATTACATAACTTAATCGATGAATTTCAATTTTTCGAGATTGATAAGTTGAGACAAGAGGCCTATAAATCCAGATAGTTAATTAGAAAATATATTATGTGATATAAGAAAACCGAGCAATAGCCAGGCTTTGTTTTTTAATGATCCTTCATATTTCCTTACAGAAACCCTGGAGAAAAAACCGATAATATTATGCTAGCTTTTCACATCACCTTTTTCCCTTTAAACCGCTCAACAAGTTCATTCTGTCGTCTATCCTCCCATAGCCTCCTCATTCTTTCATCATTAATCACCTGATTAAGAGAAAGAATTGCCAAATTATACATAAAATCCATCATCAGCCTTGCTTCCTTGAGACTAATTTTCCGACCGTAACGTTTTAGTATCCGCACAGCCATTTCCGGAGTTACGTTTCTTCTTTCAGGGTGTATATTAATCATAACATTGAAATTTATGCCTTTATATTGGCATTACCTGCTTTGAAGTGATTCCATTTTCTGATGACTGCAAGTTTCCGATGCTAATAATATTCATCAAATTTGCAATGCTGGTCGGATACCTGCAATGTTGGCTAGATAATCTGATGTACTTAAAGTTAAGAATTTTTATAAGGGATAACAACAATCCACTATCTAAAACTGGAAGATTTCCATGCGACCAGGTCTTTATGATTTATAAAATTAGGTTCCAGCTCGTATAATGGCCCCAATTGCTTTACACATATTGATTAGCGAATTCGGGAGAGATAAAACTGAAAATCTCTTGTTCGTACAGCGCCTTCAAAATCAACTTCATAGATATGAAGTTGTTCAGGTGATACTGGCCTAAGCAAACGAAAATTATAAAACTGAAGCCTTTCAAACTGTTGAGCAATGGGCAATGTTGGAAAAATGTTTCGCAATTCGTTAAGCTTTTCAGTTGCGTCAGTTCCATCTTCGAAGCTCAAATCTGAGTCAGCAATCTCCCTGATCTCAATCATTACTGGTTTAGCAGGCACCTCTAAATACTGACGTATGTTCAAAACGTCCAGTTCCTTGGGGATCTTTGGCTCATTTCCGGTAGAAATCAGTATACTCAAAAGAACCATGCATTTCTCTAACAGTTCGCTGCCGACATGATTTTCGCAGGCATAAGTAGCTGCGCGAATAGTACTGGCAGAAACATATACACCGTCATGCTGAAAATTTAATTTTAGTCCATCAATATCAAGTGTACCTTGCGCTATAGTTGCAGTGATAGATGCCCGGTGAATGTCAAATACTTTGCTTTCGATTTTAAGGCTGATAATGTTATCATATAGGAATTTCAAAAGATCCAACAATCGCCAGTCTTTGCTGGGATTTATTGCTCCCAGACCAGTTTCGCGTATCGAATTTAAGAACACTGTTGAAGTACCATGCCAATAACTATATCCGTTCCAGGTGGCGTGCGGGTATTTTTGACTCATCATATTATTTCCATTTCTCAAAACTGTAAAGTGCCGGATCACCAAAAATGCCGCGCCGGGTCGGTGTTATTTTTGTAATTCCAATAAGTAAACCGTCAACTTCCATTGGGTGAACAATCTTTTGAGAAATCAAAGTTGATACTTGAGAATCATCATCAAAGGCCACCCCATTCAGCGCATCCAGAACGCATTTTGCCAAATTATCGACATCTACTTCATTGTACCTACCCTTTAAAGTGCTTACATTTATCATTACCTCAACCTGCTCTGGCCTTCTTATACGGTTTTCTTCAGTAAAAATGTTCTTCGCAGCATCTTTGACATATTCTGTAAACCGTTTAATCGTATCACTATCTTCCGATTTCTGGTACATGTTGACAACAGGGGTTTCTGTCCCATCTTCGTTTTTAACAAACGCTTTAAGCGGTACAAACTTGTCCTGTTTGGTTGGCACCGGTGAACTAAGCATCAAACTTATTAAATGATCGATAGCTGGATTCTGGTAAATGGAATAATTACCATCGTCATTGGCATATTGCTTCATTTGCATTTTGTATTGATCTAACTGCTTTTTCTTCATTGTATTAAATAAGTTCTTTGTTTAGTTTGAGTTTTAATCTGAGGAATAGAAATTGAAAAATCATCAGGAGCCAGATTCTTTCCTACCGTTGAATTTTGGAAATTCAGGTTTTTCGTCCCCCTCATAGATGACCATCCTTACGATCTCATCAGGTTTAAATGCGATACCAGTAATTTCGCCAGTCTCTGGATTCATTGCACCTAGCTGTGTAAGATATTCGGGATCCATGCCAAAGCTCATTTGCTGCACTTCTTCCATTTTTTCATAGGAGGAAAGATCACGAATTTCCGAATGGCAAGTAGCGGTGCCGGGGTCGCGGTACAGTATTGGCGGACAAAAAGGCAAATCAACTTCTCCAGTTTGATAAAGGCCGCTACGAATATCTTCGATATTGTAATGCAAAGGGAATTGAAACACCATGTGCTGAAAATGAAACATGAAAAAGTGGGTTGGAAGTTTGGCTTGCACCTCACGTTTCTTAAAAAGATAACATACGGGCAGAGTCATTCGGAAATCAAAAGGCAGATCAAAATAAACGATTTTACACATGCCCGCTACCCAGTCATACTTTTGCTCGCTCAGGATAAATTGGTAAGCCCTTTGATGTTGACCAGCATCTTCTTGTGGTAAAACCGATAATGCAATTTTAAATAATATCTTATACAGATTGATTGGGATGTAACCGTGCTTTTTGTAAGTTATAGTACAGCTGCCCGTCTCTTTATCAAATTTAAACGACTTATATTGATCGCTAGTTTCTTCAATATTAAAAGCCCTGCCCCCATAAAAATCTTCATCTTTTGCCCTTACCGTATTTGATTTTGAGTCAAAGGTGGGAATTCCTCTTTTGCCTTTTATACGAAACAAAGTTCTGAATATCCCTAAGAAATAGGCCAGATCGTTTTCATATTTTGACAATTGCTGGTTACATTTATCACATTCAAAATCTGCAAACAGATACTTATTACCAAGCATTTCGGGGATCAGATGTGATACACTTTTAAAGGCTCCGGGATCGTTCTTTCTACCGCAAAAACGGCACACCCTTTCAGACTTTGGTTTCCCTTTGGGCTGCACTTCGGTGGGCGTAATGATGACATCTTGAATGTCGTAGTGCATTTGAAAATGCTCTAGCGCCTCCCGATATTGGGAAAATGTAAAATACTCTATGCTTTTTTTATCTGCCATTCCTGTAAAGATAAAGATAACTTGGCATCGTTCTCTCTACAACTGAATTTCTTAATTCTAAAGTAAAGCGCCAGTATCTTTTCAACTACTTTTCAGTAACTTTGATCGAAGTGAACCACTCTAAATATCAATTTTAACGCTTAAAAAATATTCAAATGATTCATCTGGCACTAGATACATGCGTATGGATTGAGTTATTAAAACGAGATCTGGATGCTGAAGCTGGACTCTTGGAAGAAATTCAATACTGGCTAAGCACCGGCGAATTAATTTTGGTCAATACACAAAATATCAATCGGGAATGGAATCGTAATAAAGAAATAAATCTGAAGGCAATTTTAGGTTCCATTCGCGAAAAAGACAAAGAACTCACGAGCATTCTCCACAGTTCAAATCCAATCAAAACAACTCATACCCCTGACAAGGTACAAGATAAACTGGAAAAGCGTGTGGCTATGTTAGATCAGATGTTCAGCGAAAAAATTCTAGAAGCCCGTGAAAATGACGAGATTTATATAGAGGCAGCCAAGAAAAATTTAAACTGCTACGCTCCAAATCATAAGAAAGACAGTTATCGGGACACAATTAACATCCTTTCTCTTAAACACTTTCTGAAAGCCAGCAAATTGACTCAATGTTACTTTGCGACTATTAACTATAAGGATTTTTCAGCGGATAATCAGCGTTACACACTACACACCATGTTGGAAAGTGACTTCAAAGAGTGCGGACTGGAATATGTATATTGTGAAAACGAAATAGGCAAACCGTTTGCTGAAAAACTATTCGGACATTACCTAAGACCCAACTTGCCCTCATTTGAAGAGCACCTAAAACACCTTGCAAAAGCTGAAGAGAATAAAAAGCTCAAAGACAGGCGGGTAAAAGAAGTAATGATGTCTGAGGAAGCAGACCCTGAATTTTTAGAGAACTGCATGTATTTAGATACCATTCTATTAAAGTCCAAGCCAAACAGCCTGGAAAAAGTGATTCTGAACGCACTGTTTGAAAAACATCCTGGATATAGAAAATATTTTGTAAGAAAACTCGCAGAAAATGGCCTGGTTTAACTATATGAAAGAGAGTGGCTTTTTTGACCCTCAAAACAACCCTGAACCCATTGAAAACGGCCGAGGACAGACCTTGATACCCGATTGGGATGCAGCCGTATACCTTGAAAAGATAGCGGATGGCTTTTCTAAAGGGGAGAACCTGGATTTGATACCAGAAGTAATTGAAATCATTAAAAGAGCATCGGCTTATCCGAAGGATAACTACCGTACCTGGCAGGTATTCATCTTCATACTTGCTAAACTCCCAAATAAGCTGGTTACAGAGGAACTGCTAAAACTCATCCCAATCTGGATGAACAGCCGCTTTGATACCATGTTGCAGACCATGGCCATTTGTGACCAATTGCTGCCTAAATTTCTGAAAGATGGTACAAGCTCAGAAGACCACCTAAAGGCCGAAATCATCCTCGCTGCTCTTTTAGAGCTAAAGAAAAAGGAGAATCCAAGTAAAGAACTATTTGGCCAACCCCAAAACTATTATTCCCCTGTATATAGCTATCAGTTAATACGAACGATGATAGATCTTAATTTATTAAACGTCATTACTGAAAAGTGTTCTGTAAGTCCTGTTTACTATCTGATCGATGGGATTAACATATTACTGCACGATCACGAGTTGGCTGCACAGGCGGATTTTGAAGATAGCACATTCGTATTCACCTTCAGTCCGGATTGGGATACACTGAATTTCACCATAACCCGAAAAGACCAGGCGTCTGAGCAGCAGATTTTTTCTGACCAACTCACTCACTACTTGGATTTAAAGCAGAATTGGTTAAAAGAATACCTGATAAAGGCGTTTGCCGAGCAAAAACTAGATGAATCAATTTTTGAGGGAATTTTTGATACAATAAATTGGGGGCTGACAAATGACATCGGATCAGCCATGGGTTATAGTGCAATAAAAAACTTAGATGATCCAACAAATCACGATGACAAGGTCACAGATACATTCAGTTACCTTCTTAGAGAATGGCTGGTCAAACTAGCAGATACCAATGTAGAAAAGCTAAAGCCAATATTAAAAGATCTTTTGTTTGCCAACAGGTATAACGTTCCATTCTTCAAGCGGATGGCAATGTTCATCGTCAGCAAAAGATGGGATACTTTAGGCTCACTGTTTATGGACGTTTTAGCTCAGGAATCAGAGTTCAGGTTATTTTCAACTGATTCCTACAAACTTGAACTACATTTATTATTAGAAACCGTAGCGACTGAACTTACCGGCGAACAGGCAAAAGTTATTGGTGAGATCATCAAAAACGGGCCTATTGGGGATCGGCATTATACTGCCAGTAAAGAACACTGGCAGCACCGCTGGTTAGACGCTATGAAATCCAGAAAGGAATTTCAAAAGGATTATCAGCACCTTACCGAAAAATTAAACGTTAAAAAGAACTACCGGGAAGAGGGTAAAATTCAAGTTCGGGTAGGGCATGTATCTCCATATACAATTGATGAAGTTTTGGAAATGCAAAACCAGGAACTTCTTACACAGATAAAAAATTACCGAGACAGAGACAGGTGGGAAGACCCTACGGTTGAAGGTTTTGCAGATATAGTGGGAAAGGCAGCTGCTCAGAATCCTGATAAGTTTACTAGTGTACTTGAGCAGTTTTACGATGTAACTTATTTGTATATCTATCAGTTACTGAGTGGCTTTAACGAAGCCTGGAAAAATGGCATTGCTCTGGACTGGGAAAAGATCCTGGTCTTTTGTAAAAATTATATCTCCAGTGAGGCTTTTAAGAATGACCAGCTTAAAACTGAAGACGACAGACGTGCGACCAGGGAGTGGGTATATGGAAATGTCTCTTGGCTCCTGTCCGAAGGCTCAAGAGATGACGCCCACAGTTTTGACAATACTTTACTTCCAATTGCAAAGAGCATCATATTAGAAATGATACCAAACCTGCCGATGGATAGGCAGTTTGATAAAGACTTTCCCGATTACATCATGCATTCCTTAAATTCCACAAGTGGGAAGGTTTACAGAGCGCTGGTTGATTATTCCCTGAAATATGCTCGAAACTGCACTGATGAAAATGACAATAGTCACTGGGACAGTGAAGCAAAAGCAAATTACGAGGTTGCAATGGAAACAGGGATGGTGGACACATTCGTTTTACTAGGAATGTACCTATCGCAATTCATGTACCTGGATAGTGAATGGCTTAAAGCTTCCATTATAAAATACCAAAATGTGGAACAAAGATTATGGGCCGGTTTCATGGGAGGAATAGGATTTGGCAAACCCATATCAGGTGAATATTACCCAATCATGAAACCTTATTACCAGCGCGCAGTAGACACTGGCTACATTGATACCACTCACCAGCAGGGAATCCTGCGTCATTTCCTAGCATTTTATTTCTGGGACTACGAAACCGATTTTAAACAGACATTTTTATTCGAAGTGCTGTCAAAGGCAGAAAGCAAATTATTGGAAGACACGATAACTTTACTTTTAACCCAACATAAAGCCATAGAGCAAGAACCTGAACCTCGCCGGTCCTCATTGACAGAAAAAGTCATTACCACCTGGAGATTCATCATTCTTCGCTTCACCGAAACCGATACGATAAATGATCAACGGGTTGCCCGAAATATTATTCACTTAATGGATTACATCCAAGTTCTGGACGATGATTCGGTGCAACTAATTCAGGATACGCTCAAAGGTTTTAGTGATGACATCACAACGGTCAGCCTGATGGCAGATTTGTTGAAATGGAAAGACACAAGCCCAGCGCATCATGTTGCCACATTGGCCAATCTGATAACATTTAGAAACTATTTTCAGCATGATAAGCTAACCTCCCTAGTCGAATACCTCTATCAATCCGGTCAAAAGGAAACCGCCGATAAAATTGTAAATACACTAATGGTAAGTGGCCAGGAATTCTTGCGTCCACTCTATGACAAATATCATTAATACCTAGAAAAAAGCTTAATGATTTCTATGGTTGAACCAAATAAAAGATCAAATTTATTTTGCGCTTTCATTTTTACATCGTAATATTGCGATACATAATTATGGGGCTTACAAAATCAGAAATATTTACAGACGAGCAGAACCAGCTTTCCACATTGCTGAAAGCAATTGCGCACCCTGCCCGTATCGCTATCCTCCAAAGGATCATTATATCAAACACCTGTATCTGCGGGGATTTGGTGGGTGAACTTGGCCTGGCACAGGCAACCATTTCTCAGCACTTGAAAGAATTGAAATTAGCCGGTATCATACAGGGCACAATAGAAGGTGTAAGTGTTTGCTACTGCATCAATCCTAAGACATGGAAACTGCTGGAAGAACAGCTTGGTGGATTTTTGGCTTCTTATAAAGGCGAAACAACCTGTTGCTAAACTTTTTTTGCCTATATCAATCGTTAAATTGCAATAATACTATAAATACATAAATTATGAAACTATCAGAAATAAAAGAAATCCTTGCTACGGCTGAAGGAGTGAATTTTAAACTGGAAAACGGCAATTCAGTGCCCGAACATTTCCATGTAACCGAGGTCGGAATCATTACAAAGGACTTTATCGACTGCGGTGGAACCGTACGCCATGAAAAAGTGGCTAATTTCCAGCTATGGGATGCTGACGATTACGAACACCGTTTAAAAGCTGGTAAATTAATCCATATCATATCGCTTTCAGAAAAGGTCTTGGGAATGGAAGATCTGGAAATTGAAGTGGAATACCAGGCCGAAACTATTGGCAAGTATGACCTGGGCTTTGACGGGGAAAACTTTCTTTTACTGGCCAAGAAAACCGCCTGCCTTGCGATGGACAAATGTGGTGTTCCAGCCGAAAAACAAAAAATTGAATTGGTAAATCTGGCTTCAGGTTCAACTTGTACTCCAGGTGGAGGGTGCTGCTAATTTTAAGATCTATAAATATAACAATGAACACAAAACTTCTTCCGGAACTTGAAATTGTGGTTAGCAATTTCAAGTTTGACAACATTACATCTGATCGCAAAAGGATATTACAGCCTTTAATTGATTTTATCCAAGACAAGCACAGTACTCAAAACGAGGTACGGCTCAACCTGATCTGCACACACAATTCACGCAGAAGCCATCTTTCACAAGTTTGGGCGCAGACAGCAGCAGCTTATTACGGCATTAAAAATGTCTTTTGTTATTCAGGGGGAACAGAGGCTACTGCGTTGTTTCCCGTAGTTGCCGAAACTTTAAGACAAACGGGTTTTAAAGTTCAGGATATCGCTGAAGGGAATAACCCCATATATGCCATAAAATATAGTGACAATGAACATCCTGTTATCGGTTTTTCAAAGGCCTACGATCATGAATTTAACCCTTCAGGTGCATTCGCGGCAATAATGACCTGTTCGCAGGCCGATGGTGGCTGTCCATTCATTTCTGGAGCTGAAAAGCGCATTCCAATAACCTTTGAAGACCCAAAAGCATTTGATAATACGCCACAACAAGCAGAAAAGTATAAGGAAAGAAGTTTGCAGATCGCAACTGAAATGTTTTATGTCTTTTCACAAATCAAATAAATATGTCGGCAAATACTTGTGCCCCTGCGGCAGAGCGTAAAAAATTAGGGTTTCTAGACCGTTACTTAACGCTATGGATTTTTCTGGCAATGGTGATTGGAGTAGGTATTGGCTTTTTTATTCCGTCCTCATCAGGTTTTATCAATTCTTTTTCCAGTGGCACGACCAATATTCCATTGGCAATTGGGCTAATATTGATGATGTACCCACCGTTGGCTAAAGTCAGGTATGAAAAAATGGGAGAAGTCTTCCGCAATACTAAAGTGCTGGGCACTTCGCTGGCTTTAAACTGGATTATTGGTCCTGCACTCATGTTTATACTGGCCATTGTATTTTTACATGATTACCCTGAATATATGATCGGGTTGATTCTAATCGGCCTGGCACGTTGTATTGCAATGGTGGTGGTGTGGAATGAGCTGGCAGAGGGTAATAGGGAATATGCAGCTGGTCTGATTGCGCTTAACAGTATCTTTCAGGTATTACTTTATAGTGTTTATGCCTATCTTTTTATTACCGTACTTCCGCCGCTGTTTGGTATAGATGGATTATCGGTAAACATTACCATCACTGAAATTGCAAAAAGTGTAGGGCTTTACTTGGGTGTTCCCTTTGCTGCGGGGCTGATCAGCCGTTATGCTTTGATCAAAATTAAAGGCGAGCAATGGTTCCAGCAGAAGTATATACCATTTATTTCGCCAATAACTTTGATTGCCTTGCTGTTTACTATTGTGGTGATGTTCAGTCTTAAAGGAGAACTAATTGTACAGATACCAATGGATGTAGTTCGCATTGCCATTCCGCTAGTCATCTATTTTGCCATTATGTTTATCATCAGCTTTTTTGCAGGAAAAAAAATGGGTGCAGATTATTCACAGAGCACATCTATTGCCTTCACTGCGGCTGGCAATAATTTCGAATTGGCCATAGCAGTAGCCATCGGAGTATTTGGCATCAATTCCGGTCAGGCATTCGTGGGCGTAATCGGGCCATTGGTCGAAGTACCTGCGCTTATTGCACTGGTAAATGTTGCCTTTTGGCTTAGAAGGAAATACTACGGGATTGACAAAGCATCTTGACACATAGGTTCTTCGACCCCCATCCTGATAACCACTCTGTCATCCATCGGACGATATAATCGGTCACCTTTGATACAACTGAACAGGCGTTGAATTAACTTATTCCTTACAGCATTCACTACGCTCATTTTATTTTTGCCTTCTGAGGTTTTCCGAAGGTAGTAACGTTTCATATCTCCACTGATCAAAGATGCCATAGCTGCCATGTGAAGCAACGTTTTGACACGTTTATTCGCTTTATGAGAACCCCTTGCCCGCCCTCTTATACTTGTTCCGGAATTGTGCTCAAATGGTACTATTCCGGAATAACAGGCGAATTTCTTGGCAGTAGTGATATTTTTAAATTCATTCGTGGCTATTATAATCTCCACAGCAGTTACAGTTCCGATACCACTTACAGAGGTTGATATTTGAAAAAGTCTTTTTAACGTAGGATCTAGCTTAATGATATCGAGAATATGCCTTTCGACCGATTCCAGATCCTGTGCAATACTGTTTAGGGTTCCCTTGCAAATGCTTTCGATCATCTTACCACCGTCCTTATCAAACATTTTTATTTCTTTCACTGGTATCGACAAAGCCTTTTTTGTTCGGACTAACCTGTTCCTTAAAGATGTAAGGTGTTTTAAAGTCTTAATAATGGTTCTGGATGGTTCCCATAATTTGACAACTTCTCTCTCCCTGTACGCATAAGCTGCAATTCGTTCAGCGTCGACCTGATCATTTTTACCACGTGTCAAGCCAACGCACAGCCTTAAATGAGCTGGATGTTCTAAGCATATATTAGTTCCCTTACTATGCAGGAATGATAATAAATGCTCATTATAAATCCCTGTATGTTCCATACAATACAGGGTGTTTTCAGCAGAGATACCTGGTATCTGTTTGGTTAAAGATTTCCAAAAGGCGCTGAGTGCTTTTGGTTTGTTCTCAATTTCTAGGTTAAGAATTTTGCTCTTACCTTCTAAAATGCATACGTCAAGGGTAGCCTTAGACACATCAATGCCAATAAAATACTTCCAGTTCATTCTTATTATAAGTTAGTTAGGGTCAACATATTTGAACACACTCAATACCTTACTAATGAGTCTTAAAAACTCTAATTTCTATTTGAAGCCTGTTTAAACAGCAGTCAGGAGCCTAAATCATAAGATAGATCATTAATCTTGCCCGCAAGTTAGTTCGCTCCTGACTGTGTTAACTTTTTCAAGCAAACGTCTGCAATATTTCGTTATAGTCTATAAAAGTAAAGAGGCATAAATCATAAATTAGATCTTTAATCTTGCCCGTAGGATAAGTCACCTCTCTACTCTTATTAACTGTCTTAATCAGCACTTAAAAAATTCTTATTTTCGCTCTTAGCAAAATCTTATACAAACCTAAAGGCCCGCAAGGGCACCGCGCAAATTTTGCGGTGCCCCTACCATCAGGCAAACTACTCTAAGGATTAAACAGCAGGTTTACTGCCTGTTTAAATTTTTCATTCTGAGACCCTTTAGCTGCATATTTTACAATGCGGTTGGTCACAAATAAAGAGGTGTAGGTAAAATACAGCTGGTCTGAGAATACCCTGCTGCTGCGAAGCATATTCACCTTGTGCCTTTTTAATATGCCTGCTGTTTCGCCTGCAAGATTCTGCCAGTAATCAAAAGACATAAAACCACTATCCCAGCCCTTGCGGTAGTGCTGTTTATTTGCTTTGAAATCCTCGCAAAAAAGGCTGATATCTTCCAGCAGCATCGGCATTTCTTCAGGAAACAGGTCGTGTAAAAGCCTTGCTTTTTCTGACCCCGATAATTAATGCAGCGCTTTCATTGCTCTAAAAATCCCTGATCATGAATATTGCTTAGCCAGACACCTGCAAACTCGGTATGACCGGTTTGCAAATCAGTGTCGTATTCGATCGCTTTTTGATAGCTAAAGCGCACCCCTTCTTCATAAATTCCCATATCCGACTGGGTGTATGAGCAGGGTAAAACCTGAACTGTTTGGGGATCGGCCAATCCAGCCTCACCCAATACCACAATAAAAGTCATTTCCGGATCACTCATCAAATCCCCGTTTAGCGTATAATAATGGGCAAGGCTATATAAAATGCCGTTGTCATACCTACCTATGTTAATGCCATCAGCCAGTTTTTCAATACTTAGCGGCATAAAGGGTTCATTTTCGATTTTTAAATGCGTCTTGTCCCCCATCTTTTCCATCAGCCCGCAGAAAATTTTGGTATTATTTAAATCTAGTGTTTTCATATCTCATGCGCTCAATTGCGGTCAACGCAAACCGTTTTAATTAAAAATGAATGAATAAAATGCGTATGCCGCTTTCCTTATGGCTTACCCAAACGTGGTTGCCACCTTTGCCCGTGGCAAACCGATCAGCACAGGGCTCAACGACAACCCTGCAGTCTGCCGCAATACATTTTAAAATAAAATCGCTGTAGGTCTCATGCTTTTCAGCATTCATCATATAGCAATCTGCACCCTCCTGATTCCAAAAGGTCAGGCAGTGGACAATTTCAAAAAGTTCGGGCGGCAGGCTTTCCGCTTCTAAAACCCCGACCAAAACCCTTGAATGAATGACCTGCTTCCTATGCCCACGCAGGTAATAAAACCCTTTCACCTGCACTGAGGAATAATTTTGATGCTGGCAAAAAAACCTTGCGCAATTTTCGGTTTCCGCTGAGCAATCCGTCTTATCCAAATAAACCCTGATACCCGAATCATCAAAATGATGATAAACCGTATCGGGATTTTCTCCTTTCCAGCCCATAATTAATTGTTTAAATATTGTTTAACATTTGCCTTTCCTTTGATCACCTCGCTGCCGTATCTATCCCTGATCTCCTCCAAGCTTTTCTTGCTGCCCTTACTGCATTTATATTCGCCAGTACGGAAGTACCAAGCCAGTTTTTTGGAGGCGAAAAAGAACCCTGCATTTTTCAGCTCGTTTTTAACCGCTATGGTATTGCCTGTTACCCATATCCAGTAACCTACCAGTTCAATGGTTATCCCCTGCAAATGGATAATTTTCTCTATAGCCTCCCTGTACTCTGCCGAAAAGCGGATTTCGTTTTCTGTTTCCTGCTCATTCAGGTTTTTGCCCTTGATCACCTTGGCTGATGCAAAAGCGTATTCTTTATTTACTTCCTGCATGGTCAGGGTATCACCCCCTAAATCGGGGTGATACTGTTTAGCGAGCTTTTTGTACAGTGCTTTGACCTCGTCCAGCGTACTGCATTCCCCAAACCATTTCATGACCTGCTATTTTTTTGCGGGGCTACTTTCTCCAAACTTCCCCAGCGGTGAACCTTAGGGTTATGGATCCTTGAAACCAATATTTCGGTTTCAAGGACGTTAATATTGGCCGTATCGCTCAGGCTCAAAACAGACTGGGTTTCCAATTCCCTTACCATACTGGAAACATGCTCGTGGTCGGCATGCACCTGCACCCTCACCATTATAAATATCGTTTCGTACTTCATAGCGGCAGCCCTCCATGGTTAAGCCTGAACTCCCTGTACTGGCTGTAAAACTCCATCGGATTATCATCTTCAAACTGATCTGCGTAACCCTGATAAAACATCTGATCTAAATATTCTTTGAATGCTTCTAACATAACATTGGTTTTTAGGTGAATAAATAGCCTCCCGAATGCTCGGGAGGCATTCAGTTTCTAGGCTGGCAAAACAATACCTGCTTCCACCTCGGCCAAACGTTCGGCTAAACGGCCACTGATAAACGCTATAGTGCCTTTGATCACTGATGGGCTTTTGGTGCTGAACACATTGCCATGGCTATCGCTGATTTCCAGTTCACAGCCCTGAAAAGCCGTTTCATCTTCCAACTCGTCAACATTTTCTTTCTGCTCCTGCTCAAAGCCAGCCAACGCATCGATATAACCTTTGTAGCGGTCACGCAAAGCCGTCCTTTTGCTTAAGTCAGCTACCAGTTTCAGCATTTCATCAAGGTTCAGGGCAGGTTTTTGCTGTGCTAAAGCTTCTTTAATTTCCAGTTTAGAGGGTTCAGTTTTAAGCTGCTCCTTAACTTCCTCCGGCTTTTCAGCCTCTTCCCCATTTTTTACCTCTGCTTTTTTAGCTACCTCATTTACAGGATTGCCAGCTACAAACCTTGGGGTTTTCTCGGCTTTCACGCTGTTTACATTAGCCTGTCCGTTTTCTTTCACTTTTGTTTCCATTTTTTTGATAAATTAAATTTGTGAAAACCTGCCTACTACCTTTCGGCGGGAGCCATTCCTGGCTTTTTGTTAAGCACCCGCTCCTGTTGGGCAGGGATTACAGGCAAGGCTTTTGGAAAAAAAATACTACCCGGAGCGCAGCGCAGGTGTGGAGATTATTTTTTCAAAACCAGCGGAGCAAAGCGGAGCCGCCTTGACTAGGTAATCTCCTGCCAATCAGAAATTTGTTGCGCAAACAGCCAAAATCAATCCCTATCAATCGGAGCAAAACTTGTAAAGTTTTAAGCACCCTGCATTTTATATTAAGTCTTTCCAAATGATTAAATTTGGATATGACAGATAAAAAAAGAGAAGAGTTATTAGAACTTGCCTGGCGGACAGCTTTTGATTCTGCCACCTATAAAGTTTTGGGTGATGGGTCACATGCTGAAGATTTGATGTCTGAGGCTACAGAATATATTAGAAATATTGACCGGAGTGAATGGTTCCCGGTAGCAAGGCAGATCCTAAGAGAAAACAATTATATTGACGATCATAATCTTGCTGAAGAAGCAGCAACCATATTCATTAACAAAAAGATGGATACCACAGGCCTGAGGGTTTCATTTGGTGGCGACTGGTAATAAATTAGGCTTATCTTATCAATAGTTCCCTAAATTGTTTCTGAGCAATGTACTTTAACTTTGAGGTACCCTTTTGCACTTCAAAACAAGCCTGGTTGAAAGAGTTTAATATAAAAATGCGATTAAACGTACTTTCCAACTCTGTCATGAGGGAGTTTTCATTCACTTTAAAACCGGACGAGAGATTAGCATCCCCATAAACCAGCAAAAGCCAGCATTCATCAACTTTAGCATTTTCTTTATAAACATCAATCCTTTTTTCTTTCTTGCGTACTGCTTCTTGTACCATTTCCGAAAAATCGCTTCTGACAAAATAATCCTGATTGTATTTTAAGGAAAACGATTCGTTGGAAGATTGATAGCTAAAGGTTTTAACAAATGCCGGTGTAGTAATGGCTTCCCCATTAATCGTTGCTCTAATATAGTCAGTAAGATGATTTATAATCTTTGATCGATTCAAGCTGATCGCTTTATCATTAAAATCCCTCAACGATTTACCCTCATAAAGCCTCCGATCAGTATCCAGAGTAAGATTACCTACTCCACATAACCCGGGCATCGCATTTAAAAGTTTGTAGACTGTCTCATTCAAGTATTTTTTCCAGATTTCGGCAATATATGCCTTGTCGTTCCCGGCCTCCAGCCTAGTATGTTCTAGCCCGATGACCTTATCACCGCCAGTTAAAAGAAAATCAGGAACCTCCATTGGAGTAATCTGAAAATTCATCTGGGTGGTATATAAAAATTTACCCAAACTAATTAGTTCATCGTTTTTGCTTCTCTGTCCCGTATTATTTTCTTGGCCAAAATAATCTTGGATAATTGCTCGAACCTGCATTTTGGATTCTGCAATTTCCTTTTCACCTAGAAGAAATTCTTCCTTGTCGATTCGTTTGGGATCAATTCCATAGATTTCGGCTGTTAATCTTATCCTCTCATCTAAACTAGCATCATTTGAAATGGTCTTACTGGTGGTCAAAATAAGCGGTGATGCAGACTTACCCAATACCGTCTGTACAAAGTGATCAATAAAGGGTTGCTTTTGCTCTGCCGGAAGACTGTCCAACATCTCTAAAAAATTCTTTTCCATTACAAAAAACCTAATTAAAACAGAAAAGGTAAAAAGTTATTTTCGAGGTAAAGGAGAGACTCGAACCCCCATCTCTTACTTGGAATGAGAACCATTTGAATCGCATTCCAAGGCAAGCGCTTTGCCAGCTAAGCTACATCACCATTGTAATCAAATTGTGCCTGTTCCTCTTGAGTGAGTTGAAAATCAAACTCCATTTTAGTATATCCTAGAAACTTTGCCTTTGTTTTTTCAACACCCCAGCCCTTTAATTTCTTCTTACGGTCATTTATAAAAACAGCGTAAACATATTTTATAAATTTCTCCCGTGACATTCGGGCACAAATCAACTCATCTATTTTGATGGTCAATATCCGCCAAATATTAATAAAATCAAAGAATTCTTCTTTAATAAAGTGATTGGTTTCTTCTGATTGAAAATTAAGGCCAAAGAGACCACGGGTAAGGCGCTCATCCCAGTATTTCTGTAACGCATTTCCATGATGCTTGATAACATCGGCCAATTCTCCCTTTGATTGCCCCCCACTATGCACAATCCGGTTACGGCGTAAGCGAAAATATTCAAACGTCCATTGCTCCTTCTGATCAAAAACAGTGTTCATTTCAATATTCAAAAGTTCAAATACTTTATCTGGTACCCTAGCCTTCACATCGATATGGGGTAGATCTTTATCCACTTTCCTGGCCAATTCGTATAAACTCCGCATATAAACCTCGAACTCAGAATAAAGTAGCAGGTATAAGCTCTTTAAGATAAATTCCGAGGTTGAGTTATGAGATTCCGCTAATTTTCCAAGTTTGACATTATATTGCCTAGCATACCGGTTATCAGGGTAAACAGAAGTAGTTTGCTGACTTTTTCTCTTTGAGAGTAATTCAGCATTATCAAATGCAAACTGTTCCCATACGAAAATGTAATGAGAAAGCCTGTTGTTTAGTTCAGAAAGTTGATTTCGAAAATCAACGAGATAGGGACTCCTCATTTTTGTTGGTTTATCAAATATACGTAGTCACTACGAAAATAAGGCAACATCGACAATTCTACGAGGTATTTTTTCACTAAAGTTTAACCTAAGCGATAATGACTACCTACCGTATTGTCAGTCACCCGGGTGGGATAAAATAAGCTGAGCCATTCATATTGCTGCCCGGATTTTAATTAGATTTGAGAACAGCACAAAAACTAACTTATGCTCGATAAAAAAACAATCATAAACCTGATGTACAGGCCAGGCTGGAACAGTGACCAGGAAGATTGCCGTGATCTGGAAAAAATCCTTGTACAAACCCTCCGAATTTCCGACGATACCACCGAAATACTGGAAATATGTGAAGCGCTCGGCATGAAAGGATCATTATTTGTAACGCCCGTGCTAATGGCAAAAATGGCCGTCACAGTCGACAAAACGCGGCATTCCTATTTCATGGCTACCCTTGCCATGATCATGTCCAGAATGCAGGGCTGGCAGCCTGGCCCGGACAAAGATTTTTTCAACCCTGAATGGTGGCAGATCAAATGGAAGGGCGGTAACCAGCGGTTTATCAGTTTTATTGCCCTTCTTGCCGGAGCCGGCGCTGACTCAGCCTTTGACGAAGGAAAAATGGAAGAACTGGCTGAACTTTTTATCCCCGAAATGAACGTAGACCTGGATCCGTACCTAACCTTTAAAGAATTAAGACTGCTCAGCCCAGACTGGGATCCATCCGAAGACCTAAAATTAATCAGGGATGCTGTAGAGGAAGACCAGCTTATGGCCCAGGTACACGATGAATCATTAATCTCGAAAAATGAAGATACACAAGTGAGCGACAACATAATGGACATGCACGTGGATTATCTGGTGACCAAACTTGGACTGCACCACGATTTCGATCATTACCATTACCTGCTGCGCATTGCACTAATATTAAACCAGCCTAAGGCAAATCATTAACTAATTGATCTGAATGTCAACCACTTCTTCCCCATTCATGTGCGCGAGAATGAGGTTTAAATGCTCATCAAATTCAACGTAGTCATAAACAGTGTCCCTGACGCAGTTGGCAAACTCATCAAAATCGGTTTCCGGGCTAATGTAAACCATCAGGGTTTCTTCGTTCAAAAACCGGGCTTCAATGATCACGTTCCACCTGGAGCGGATATCCATAGCAAATTTCTCCCTCAAGTTCCTTTCATTCAAGTGCCCTGATATCTCTTCGATCAATGGTTTTAAAGGCTCATCCATGGTCGCAAAACCAAGAAATTCGCTTTTGTCCCGGACCATCATCCCAACTTCGTTCCCCTCTACATACACATGATAAATCCCACGGTCGAAATGTACGATACAAACCTGCGCCTGGCTGGTATCAACAGGATAAATATTGAAGTGATAACTGTTCATAACATCGATTAAACATTTACCGGCCACTAAAGGTTTTATTGTTGGGTAATCGCTAAAACGCACATTGAAATTCAAAGATTATTTGTTTACCTTTAATAATGAGGGAATTAGAGCCACCATTCGAGCTCAGTCTGGATGATCAGCTTTTACGTATATCCGAACATGAACTTGCTGGCAAAAGGGTTTTTCATGTAAATTTTGGTTCTGGCGCAAAGCCATTGGTGATTGCTGTAGGTATCAGCGCCAAAGACCAAAAGTTCTGGACTTCTATTCCTGAAGGCAGACAAGCTGAAGCACAGCGGATCGGTAAGTTAATTGCAGACTACATTCGTGGTAAAAAAAAGAAAAATTAAGGAGGCAGGTTTATGTGTTATTATAACGGGCAAAAAGTAACAAGAGCTGAGTTTATCCAGCTCAAACAACTGGAAAAAGCAGTACGGGACTATGATTTTTTGGATGTCGGTGTGCATAATGGATTTAATTATGCGCCATGTGCCATAGTCGTACCGACAGACGATCGTAGGGATTTTGAGATTCAGCAAGCGGAATGGGGATATGTTCCCGGTTACATCAAAACGCGTGAGGAAGCGACCAAGTTCAGGCGGATGTATACCACCTTAAATTTCAAGGGCGAAAATCTTTTTACCAAAGATGATGGTAAAAAGTCAATGTGGGCGGATGCTGCAAGAAAACGTCGTTGTTTGGTGTTGTCCACCGGTATTATTGAGTCTCGTCACGAACCAACTTACGGTAAACAGGGTCAGGTTTTGAAAGCTACTGCTAAAATCCCTTATCATATCAATGTGGTAGGAAAAGAATATTTCTGGTTTGTAGGCTTGTACAATGATTGGTTTGATCCGGAACAGAATGCATGGGTGAGAACTGTTGCTTTTGCTACCACAGCTGCAAACGGAACTATGAAATATATCCACAATTCAAAAGAGCGTATGCCGACTATACCACCTGATGACCTTTGCTGGGAATGGCTGATGGAAGAACCAAGCGAGGAAAGGCTTCAGGAAATTGCTGTCTCGCAGATACCCTCTAAAATGCTTGAAGCCTGTACCATTTCAAGTGATTACCGCTTTTCAGGAGAGGCCACACCCCAGGAATATGCAGATCATCCGGCACTGGATTCAACTTTTGTGGATCAGGAGGTATTGGCGTTTGACCATTGGAGGGGATAATTAGACAAGTTTGATCTCACAGCAATGTTCACAGCCACAAACAAATTAAATAGTTTCTTTCGATTAGCATTTATTCTAGAAATCACATTCTTTTCGTTAATTCTAAATTACTTTAGTATTATATTTAGATAAAATTATCTAAAATGATCTTACGCTTTAATAAAATTGAGGGGGTTGGTAAATTCAGGTCTGTTTTAACAATTGGGGGCTTATCCTTTAGTGATATAAACCTTATATATGGCGGAAATACAAAGGGAAAATCAACTCTAACAGCGATATTCAAATCACTCCAATCTGGGGATAAAACTATTATTAAAGGAAGACAGTCTTTTGGCTCTAATACCCAGGAGATCGTCCTGCATACTGGTGACGGCGAAATTAAGTTCTCATCTCAAAAATGGTCAAATGGCTTTCCAAGATTAGTCATCTTTGATGACGATTTTATTAGTAAAAATATCCACTTGGGCGGAGAAGTTGCATACGATAACCATAAAAGCCTGAACACCGTAATCATTGGCGAGGAGGGGCAAAAAATTGCTGACGATATTGAAAAACTCCAGAATGAAGTTACTGAAATTACAACCAAGAAAAAAAACCATGGAAATATTTATACCAATAGATTCCCAAATGCAGAATTAACCCTAACAAAGTTCAAAAATCTGAAGAAAATTATAGATGTTGATAGCGAAATCGAAAAAGTCAAAATCAGAATTAACGATGTACAAAACCAGGATAAAATTAGAACAACCTGTGATCAGGTTGATAAATATTTTAAAGACGCCGCATACAATTTAGATTTTACTGCAACCTCGCAGCCGTTTGAAATTAACCAAAAGATTATTTCCGATCATATCAATAAAACATGGAGTGACGCTAACGGATCAATAAATTTCATTCAAACAGGACTGGCACTTTTAAAGAGTGATGCCAAAGATTGTGTCTTTTGTGGACAGGAGCTTAACAAAAGCTCGTTAGATTTGATCCAAGAATTTAATAAATTGTTCTCTGAACAATATTTACAGCTTCAAGCTTCCATTGCGCAAGAGATTTCAATTTTTAAAGATTGGAATATTGAATTGAGCATTACTCGCATAAAAACTGTTTCGGGGAATGTTGGTATAAGGATAGATTTCGATACAAACCTATCTCAACTTAAGACTGATTTCGAGAAAGAGTTAGATAAAAAGTTACAAGACCTATCATATTCTGTGGACTTCAGCTCGTTCAAACGGTTACAACTAGGCTTTTTGAATGCTCACTCCTCTTATTCTAAACTTAAGAATGAACGATTAAAAGAAATAACAGAAAGCTTTGAATCCTTAAAGGAGCAGTTGCAAATGTTGGAATTTGCAAAAATCAGGCACGGTGAGAATTGGGATGAGTATTTCGAAAAGCACAAAGAACTTGACATTGCATTTGATAAGAAAAAGAATGAACGAGAAGCTAAGCGAGCTGAATTAGAAGAGTATGGGATAAAAATTTATGAAAAACATCATAAAACAATCAATTTGTTGCTGTCTAATTTGCAAGCGGACTTTAGGCTCAAAGACTTCAAGCCGTTAAAAAAAATTAAAGGCAAGGATGAGCGTATTTTTTCACTAACATTTTTCACTAAACATGATGTGATTCTCGAAGGAGATAACACAACTATTCCGAATTTCCGCAACACACTGAGTGAAAGCGACAAGCGACTTCTTGCTTTCACCTTCTTTATTTCGTCGCTAATCAACGATAAGGACCTAGGAGAAAAAATTGTTGTATTCGATGATCCTTTTTCAAGCTTTGATTCTGAGAGAAGAAGGGCTACAATAACCGAAATACTCACGCTCTCTAATACCAATGAAGTCAATCAAGATCGAAATAAGCCTAAGCAGATATTCATCTTAACCCATGAACTTGATTTTTATAAATGGTGTTTGTTAAAATTCCCGACTTGTATCAGTGTGGAAATAATAAACGACGGCATGACTGATGGTGTAAAGAAGAGTTCATTAAGTAGAATCAATAAAGACTTGTTTTTGGAGCAGGAATCGATAAAAGACTTGAAAGCAATAAGTTCAATAGTGAATGATGGCGAGGACATAACAGATCTAGAAGGTTGGTTTTCTAAATGCCGAAAGATTTTAGAAGATACCTACACCAAAAAATATCTACCACATCTCACCGATGATATTCTCGCAAGAAAAGGTGTCCGAACTTTTACTGAAACACTTAAATTGAAGAAAGTCAATGGGTTTGATGATACAGTAAAATTTCAAAAACTAATGAACCTTTGTGATGACCTCAACATTGAGCTTCATAATAATGGGTTCACAAATGACAAAGAAAATGGAGTAGCCGTTTTACGAGACTTCATCAGTTCAATGGAACTTGTTTAATATTTTCTTAGGGCGGAAATTTCACCGCCCTACCTTCCATTTATCCACCAAAACCCCAATCTTTTCCACATTTCATTTTTTACTAACATTTTTAGCATTATGTTTGTTGTTAAATTGCAAAAGTCAATTAAAATAGCTAATAATTTTAGTAATAAACATGGAATCAGAAAGCGAATTGATAGCAAAACTGCAGCAGGATATCCTGCTGTGGCAGGGCTTTAAGCCCGTTTCGGCATCAAAGGCGGAGCGGATTGGCCTTGGTGCTATTGAGGATGCTTTTCCCGGTGGAGTATTTCCTAAGCGGGCAATCCATGAATTTATTTCGGTTTTTCCAGAAGATGCTGCTGCCAGCGATGGCTTTATAGCAGGAATACTTTCCAGTTTGATGCAGGATGGTGCGGCTTGCGCATGGATCAGTACCAAAAGACGGCTTTTCCCGGCTTCCTTAAGATCATTCAATGTAGAGCCGGAAAGAATCATCTTTATGGACGCCAAATCTGAAAAAGATGCGCTTTGGATTATGGAAGAGGCATTACGGTGTCAGGGCCTTGCTGCTGTTGTAGCTGAGCTTGATACTTTAAGTTTGATCGAATCCCGCAGGTTGCAACTAGCGGTAGAAGAAAGCGGAGTAACTGGCTTTATTCTTCGAAAAAGCGCAGGAAAAACGGCCACTACTATTGCAACTGCGCGGTGGCAGATCAGTCCGATAGCAAGTGTAGCTGAACAAGGTATGCCGGGACTGGGATTTCCAAGATGGAACGTAAACCTGCTGAAGGTAAGAAACGGGATTCCGGGAAACTGGATACTAGAGTGGGCCGGAGAGGGCTTTTTAGAGATTAAACGGGTATTGCAGTCTGATGGCTGGAAGGAAGAGCAGAACAGGCAGATTGGGTAAAGATTATGCAAAGACGTTTTGTTTCAATATGGTTTCGTCAGCTACTGGCGGACTGGCAGCTTATCCGCCGGCCGGAGCTAGCTGAAATTCCCTTTGTTTTTGCTGCGCCGGATCATGGGCGAATGATAATTACTGCTTCGAGCCCGCTTGCAGCTGCCGCAGGGGCCCAGCGCGGAATGCGGGCAGCTGATGCAAAGGCCATCTGCGCGGGACTTGAAGTTCTGGACGATAAGCCCGGCCGGGCAAAAAAATTACTCCAGGGATTAGGGGAATGGTGCATCCGCTACGCCCCTATTGTTGCCATTGATGAATTCGGGATGGATGGACTGCTCATGGAAGTAAGCGGTTGCCCCCACCTCTGGGGCGGAGAAAGGCCTTATCTAAAAGATATAGTTTCCAGATTAAAAAGCAAAGGATATACCGTTCGTGCCGCAATTGCGGATACCCCCGGCGCTGCGTGGGCCATTTCGCGCTACGGAACCATTACGCCGATTATAGAAGTGAACGGCCAGGCGGAAGCCCTGCTCCCCTTACCACCGGAGGCTTTACGGCTGGACGAAATAGTGCTGGCACGTCTTCGCAAACTGGGATTTTACCAGATCAGGAGTTTTTTTAATATGCCCAGATCTGTCTTGCGCAGGCGGTTCGGGGAAGAATTCTTACTTCGTTTGGCCCAGGCTCTGGGAACTGAAGCCGAAGCGCTCTTGCCTATAC
Source organism: Pedobacter kyungheensis (assembly GCF_000812965.1). GTDB lineage: Bacteria > Bacteroidota > Bacteroidia > Sphingobacteriales > Sphingobacteriaceae > Pedobacter > Pedobacter kyungheensis. The sequence goes on along the minus strand of NZ_JSYN01000021.1, from coordinate 45,948 downwards.
AGGTACCCGTGGCTTTTCAGCAGCGGCTTCCATGTATGGAACCCATCAGAACCCGGACAGCGATTGAAATCGCGATTACAAAACTACTGGAAAGTCTTTGCCCCAGTATGCAGGCCGAAGGCAAAGGCCTCAGGAAGGGCGTTTTAACCGGCTACAGACTGGACGGGAAATTGGTACAGGTTTCCATCGGCACCAATGCGGCAAGCCATAGCGTAAGCCACCTGTTCAAACTTTTCCAGCTCAAAATCGATCAGATCAGGCCAGGGCTCGGAATAGAACTGTTTATCCTGGAAGTGACAAAGCCCGGTGATGTTGAACTACCACAGGAAACAATCTGGACCGAAAAACCCGGGCTGGATGATAATAGCGTAATCAGGCTCCTTGACCGGGTGGCCGGAAAAGTAGGAGCTGAGGTCATCCGCCGTTACCTGCCCGCAACGCGGTACTGGCCGGAACGGTCTGTTAGCAATACCACTTCCATAACCGCAAAAAAAGACACCGAATGGCGCATGGACATGCCCAGGCCAACCGAATTGCTGGCAACTCCTGCCCCTATTGAAGTAATGGCACTGATACCTGATCACCCGCCGCGTTTTTTCCGCTACAATGGGGTTCAGCACCAGGTGGTAAAAGCAGACGGACCAGAACGTATCGAGCGGGAATGGTGGCTGGATGAAGGAGAACACCGGGATTATTATCAGGTAGAGGATGACAAAGGGCGCAGGTATTGGCTGTTCCGCTCGGGGCATTATGGCTCAGAGAAACAGTTTAAATGGTTTATTCATGGATTTTTTGCCTAAAGGAGGGATTTGATATGGGATATAGTGAACTGCAGGTAACGTCTAATTTTAGCTTTCTCCGGGGCGCGTCGCACCCGCATGAGCTCATCGATCAGGCCGCAGCTTTCGGTTATCAAAAAATTGCCATTACCGACCGCAATACCCTGGCAGGAATTGTCCGCGCGCATGCCGCAGCAAGAGAAAAAGGCATTTCCATTATTCCCGCATGCCGGCTGGATCTGCTTGACGGCCCGAGTCTGCTCGCCTATCCGACAGACAAGGAAGCTTATGGCAGGTTATCGGCACTACTTACTTTAGGCAATATGAGGGCGGAAAAAGGCTCCTGCCATATTTCCCGCGCAGATGTTTATGCGCACGCAAAAGGAATGATTTTTACACTGGTTATGCCAAGCGTACTCAACAGACGCTTTGAATTTGAAAAGAACTTTATTTCAGCGCTCGCTGAATATCGGGAAGCCTTTGGCAGGCAGCTTTACCTCTCCGCTACGCGCAGTTATCTGGGCAATGATGATAAACTGATCTTTAGGATTTCGCAGCTTTCAGATCGCTTTAATACTCCGGTTGTAGCCACCGGGGACGTTCATTACCATGACCCTTCGCGCCGAGAGCTGCAGGATGTACTGACCTGCGTGCGTGAAAAGTGCACCATCCAGGAGGCTGGATTTAGGCTTCACCAGAACGCGGAGCGGTACATGAAACCGGTGGATGAAATGAAGCGCTTATTCCGCCGCTACCCTTTAGCCATAGAAAATACGCTGGTCATTTCTGAAGCCTGCACTTTTTCACTCGATGAGCTAAAATATGTTTACCCAGAAGAGATCAACAATAGCGGACGTTCACCCCTGGAAGAACTGGAATATCTGACCTGGAAAGGCGCGCATGAATTTTACGGAGAGGTGATTCCTGAAAAGGTAGTCGAGATGGTGCACCATGAAATGGAATTTGTGAAAAAGATGGATTACGCGAATTACTTTCTATTTGTGGAAGATATTGTTCGAGAAGCACGCAGCCGGGGCATCCTCTGCCAGGGACGTGGTTCGGCCGCAAATTCCGCCATCTGTTTTTGTCTGGGTATTACTTCAGTCAACCCGATGAAATTTGATCTATTGTTTGAACGCTTTATTTCCCCTGCCCGCAACGAGCCGCCAGACATTGATGTGGACTTTGAGCATGAACGAAGGGAAGAAATCATCCAATACATTTACAATAAATACGGGCGCGATAGGGCCGCAATTGTAGCCACCGTTACCCAGCAGCATCAAAAAGGTGCAATCCGCGATGTGGGTAAAGCGATGGGCCTGTCGGTAGATACCATTAACAGGCTTTCCAGTTCCATCTGGGAATTTACAGATGAATGGTTCGAAGGTAAGCGTGTCACTGAGCAGGGATTAAATCCCAATGATCCGCATTTAAAGAAAACACTGGAGCTGACTGCCCAGATGATGGGCTTTCCAAGGCAGTTGGGCCAGCATACGGGCGGCTTTGTGGTCACACAGGGAAAACTGACCGACCTCTGCCCCATTTTAAATGCCCGAATGGAAGACCGCACCAATATCGAATGGAACAAGGATGATATTGATGCCCTGGGATTTTTAAAGGTGGATGTACTGGCGCTGGGCATGCTGACCTGTATCCGCAAAGCTTTTGATCTGGTAAGGGATCATTACCACAGGAAACTAACATTGGCCAATATCCCACAGGATGACCCGGATGTGTATGCCATGATTTCGGCAGCAGATACTTTGGGCGTATTCCAGATCGAAAGCCGGGCACAAATGTCCATGTTACCGCGGCTGCGTCCAAAGGAATTTTATGACCTGGTGATTGAGGTGGCCATTGTCCGGCCGGGGCCAATCCAGGGCGATATGGTGCATCCTTATCTGCGCAGGCGAAATGGTGAGGAGCCCATTGTTTATCCCTCTCCAGAGCTGGAAGAAATATTGGGCAGAACCCTTGGCGTGCCGCTTTTCCAGGAGCAGGCCATGAAGATTGCGATTGTTGCAGCAGGATTCACCCCGGCAGAAGCGGACGGACTGCGCAGAAGCATGGCGACTTTCAAGTTCAAGGGCCTAGTGAACCAGTACGAGCAAAAACTCATCAAGGGTATGCTGGCAAAGGGTTATACCGAAGAATTTGCCAGGCGGATATTTAAGCAGCTGGAAGGCTTTGGCAGCTACGGATTTCCTGAAAGCCACGCGGCGAGTTTTGCCCTGTTAGTCTATGTCTCCTGCTGGCTGAAACACTACTACCCCGATGCTTTTGCCACCGCCCTGTTAAACAGCATGCCCATGGGCTTTTACCAGCCTGCCCAGATCGTCATCGATGCACAGAAACACAAAGTGGAAGTCCGCGAAGTCGATGTCAATTATTCCCTTTGGGATAATCTCCTGGAAGAAAAATCCGGAAAGTATTTTGCCATGCGCTTAGGCTTTAGGCAGATCAAAGGAATAGCCGAAGAAGAAATGCAAGTTCTGGTAAACGCCCGCAGTAGCCCTTACCGGAGCATTACCGCTTTGCGCGATGCCGGAGTCTCTTTGGGGGCCCTGGAAAGACTGGCTGATGCAGATGCCTTCCGCTCTCTGGGGATGGACCGCAGGAAGGCCCTTTGGGAAGTTTCAGCGCTAAAGGACATGCCAGTAGAACTATTTAAAGGACAACCTTCCGAAAGTGTGCTGGAAACCCAGGTCGAACTACCGCTAATGGGAAAAGGAGAGCATGTCGTACAGGATTACGCAACAGTGGGATTATCTTTAAAAGCCCACCCGGTGAGCTTTGTCAGAAATCAGCTCGATATGCTCAATATCCGCACCTGCCATCACATCAACGATGAATCCACCGACGGCCAGCTGGTAAAAGTGGCGGGACTGGTACTGGTGAGGCAACGACCAGGCACAGCCGGCGGGGTATGTTTTATCACCATTGAAGATGAAACAGGCTACTCCAACCTGGTGGTATTCGAAAAGCTTTTCGAGACTTACCGAAAAGAAATCCTGCATTCCAGATTACTGATGGTAGAAGGACGTTTGCAACGCGAAGGCCAGGTCGTGCATGTGATCGTGAGCAAGTGTTTTGATTTCACCAAGATGCTGGGCAAACTGTTACAAAGAGAAACTGACGATCTGCCGATACTCACTTTATCACGGGCTGATGAAAAAACAGCTCCCTACCCGGCCCAGAACAAACGCACACAAGTCCGCGAAGAGCTAAACAAAGAAACTAAAGATGCTTTTCATGGGGGCAGGAATTTTAAGTAATTCTAATATGGCACATAAAGTTTCCACTTCTCGATATAGTCCGGATACTCCATTGCATGGGTTAGATAAAAGTCAAAAACCTTATTCTTGTTAAACAACGCATATTCTTTTTTTGCATATCCGGCCTTTTCAAGATAATAACCCACACATTGATGATACGGGTAAATAAACCCGAGTTTTTGCAGATAGTCATTTAGCTTTTCGATATTGAGCTGTTGTTTGGCTTTTTTGAACGCTTTCAAAACCTGCTCTGTCCCACCGGCATAAAATGGGCGCACAACAATATCAATCAATGTCCTTTCCAAATCTGTATAACAATAACTATCGATTTCATTTTCCACCCTTAACACACCTAACCTGTCAGTTTTTTTACCATTAGCAAGCATCACTTCTCCCTTTCTCCATTCCAATACATTTTTGTTGACTCTCGGCAAGGATTCGAAAGCCGCCGTTATCGCATCCTGCGTCAATTCATTACCCGCTTTCAATATTCCCCGGTCACGGGGATGTTCGGTCTTTAAATAACTGATTTTTGAACCGCCAGTGCACAACCGGTTTAATTCCATTGCACTGCGGTAAGCAAAATAACCATTTTTTGCCAGCGGCGATAACATGGTAAACTGATTTTGTTTACCATGCGTAAGCAAGGTTTTTTCCGCGCCAGCCTGATCAACAAATACTTCCTTATAGAAAACCCTTGATTTTAAAAGTTCCTCAAGAAAGTCCAGAAAAGTAACCTTTTTTCGTACGCCCCATTCCAATCTTTCTCTTTCAAAAATTTCATAAAATCTTGAAAGAGAAAACGACTTCAGGTGATAAGCTTTCAAATAATTTTCGAGCCGGTCAATATTAAAGTTTAAAATTTCGGTCATCTGATTTGTGAGCCTATTGGCAAGAAAAAAATGAGGATTTCAGCAAATTTTGTAGTTAGTGTGATACTAATCAATACATATCAACTAAATGATAATCAAATACTTATAAAGACATTAATTTTAAGCTTATAAGTACACTATATTGCATATATGCAATATAGTGTAACTAAGTTAGCGATTTTTAAGGAAAAAAGCAAACGCTAAGCGTAAAAACCGGATCAAACATAAGACACTAAAGGCTAAATACTGTCTCATGTTTGAAATCAAACATGAGACTCTTTTTTACAATTAATGTTCTATATTTGAATTCAAACAAAAGACACATGATGTTATTTGCTGTCTTTTGTTTGAATTATTACATTTGATTAAAACTTATAAAATTGGGAAAAGATTTCATTACAGAGCAGTTAAAAAAAGCATTTGCGGGACGTGAATCCTTTAGCAGACAGGAGCTACTTGATTTTTACCGAAACTATGAACCTGATCTTAAAGAGACAACATTCCGGTGGAGAATTTATGCGCTCAAGGAAAAAAAAATGATCCAAGCCTATTCCAAGGATTTGTTTTCATTCACTTACCGGCCGGTTTACAAACCAGAATTCCACGCGAATGAGAAAAAAATCATCACGCAGATAAAAAAGCAATTTGATGACCTGAAAATGTGCATCTGGTCAACTCAGATATTGAATGAGTTTATGTTACATCAGCCTACTAAAACGGTTACTATCCTTGAAGTTGAAAAAGATGCACTTGAACCTGTTTTTCATTTTTTAAAAGACTTACTCACCTCAGGTATATATTTAAAACCAGAACAAAAAGAACTTGAATTATATGTTTACGACGGGCCACCCGCGACAATAATTGAAACACTGGTTTCCAAATCGCCTATTCAGACCATAAAAAAAATTCCTACAGTCACACTTGAAAAAATAATTGTAGATATATTTACCGATAAGCAATTATTCAGCACCTACCAGGGATCAGAATTGGCCAACATCATTAACGCTGCTTACAGTAAATATCAGATTGATTTTACCAGGCTATTTAGCTATGCCAAACGCAGAAGAAAAGAAGCTGATCTGATGGAATACCTGTTAGCATATACGGATATACCACAAAACATTTTAAATGATTAACCCTAAATCGCTCTCAGCAGAATGGCTGGCGGAAAAGAAAACACAATACAAAAAAGATCCAGGTCTCATTGAAAATATGATCCATGCCCTTCACTTATTGGAGGCATTGAAATTGAGCGGCCTTGATTTTATATTCAAAGGAGGGACAAGCCTCATTTTAATGCTCGAAGAACCACAACGGTTCTCAGTAGACATTGATATTATCGTACCTGCAGGAACAAGCCAGAAGGAACTCGAATCGCACCTGGACAAGGTGATCGAACTCAGTAGCTTTACCAAATACCGCCTTGATCACAGAAGAAGTTACCAGCAGGGAATACCAAAAGCACACTATGGATTTTCCTTCGGCTCCAATGTGCCCACCAGAACCAAAGAAGGACAGGTTGTGGAGCGGCCAGAAAAGGAAATCCTGCTTGATGTTCTATTTGCCGAAAATCATTACCCTGTGCTTACCCAGCGCCCGATCCATACAGAATGGTTGTTAACAGATGGAGACCCCATTATGGTTACTACCCCGGATGTTTGTTCTATTGCCGGGGATAAACTCACCGCATTTGCACCCAATACAACAGGAGTACCCTATCACCGTGAAGGAAGCAACAGCAAAGGAGAAAAGATTCAGTCTGAAATGTTCATGGAAATCATTAAACAGGCCTTCGACGTTGGATGTTTGTTTGACCGTATCAAAGATCTGAATACGTTCAAAAAGGCCTACCAGACCATTGTTGATGCCGAAATAAAATACCGCGCCAACCTAAAAATCGAATCCATGGAAACAGTTCTCCACGATACCATCAATACCTCGCTGGTACTGGCCAGGAATTTGCATCAGGCTGGAGATTTGGAAAAGCAACACCATGGTTACCTGACAAAAGGTATAGGGCAGTTTGGCCATTACGTGTTCAAAGGCGCTTTTAGGATAGAGCAAGCACAGGTAGCGACAGCAAAAGCAGCTTATCTGGCTGCTATTATCCTTTCAGGCACAGCAACCATAGAAAGATTTGATCCCAAAGTAGCCGTTTCTGAATACCACATCACCCATCGCGAATTTCAAATCCTGAACAAAAAACTGAAATTTGTGGCCAAAGGTGAAGCCCTTTTCTATTGGAGCAGCGTAATCAAACTCATCTACACTGAGAAAAACGAGTCAGAAAATGGATAAATGGTTTTACAATTACAATAATGGTGATACTAATTTTGATCGGGATGCGCTCAATGCCCTTAATGTAATTGATCATCAATATCAGATCATGGCATACCACCACCTTACAGCCGGAAGCCCAAAGCAATTCCTGGGTATTAATAACAAAATTTGCCGGTTTTGTAATCAGCGTTGGCCAGTGGTCAAATTCAAAAAAATTGCACACGCACTTCCCCGCTGTATTGGAAACAACGTGTTGTTCAGTTATAATGAATGCGATGACTGCAACAATAAGTTTGGACGTCTACTGGAAACACAATTTGCCAATTTTATGAACCTGGACCATACCATTACTGGAATACGTGGCAAGAAAGGGTATCCCAAATATAAAATGGAAAATGCTGCAATAACCACTACCGGCTCGTTTATCGACTGGAAGGAGGTTCCACCTGAAAATATCGACTTCGATCAGCAGGCAGGTATTGTGCGTATCACCCAGAAAATGCCCGGATATATCCCCATAGCCGTATACAAATCTTTTGTCAAAATGGCGCTAACGCTCGTTCCCGAGGATGAAATGCCAAATTTTTCAAAAACGCTGGAATGGATAAATGAGAAAAGTCATCAAGGGAGCCAGTTTCAATTCGATGCCTTGTCAATGCTGCAGGGAAAGGTTAGTAGTACCCAACGCGAAGCAGGGATTTCTGCAATAGTTTTGAAACGTAAAGCGCAAACAGATGAGTCCCACCCTTATATGATGTTCAGACTGACCTATGGGTCATTTATGTTTCAACTGCCCATCCCGCTCAGCATCAAAGACAGTGTATCCGGCTTCGCACAATTTCCCTATATACCGACTATGCATGACCTGAAATATGGTTTTAACAAATTGGAACTGGCCCGCCTGAATCTCCGCAGTACAGAAGTGCAAAAAACGGAAATGACGGTAACCATAACAGACCTTGATAAATCCGGTACAATCAGTTATCTGGAAGAGTAGCGCATTACAAACACCCGTAAAAAAGCCCTGCTCCCAAATCGGAGCAGGGCCATAATTCCCAAAACAACTTTGTTTACTGTTATTTACTTTGCTTGTTTTTCAGCTCAGTAACCTCAGCCCTGCCAGCCTGCGCCAGCACCTTGATTTCCTGATAAACTTTACGCAATCTCGTACCGGCAGCACCATTGCCTCTCTCATGAAACTTCACTGCATCAGCTTCAGCTGAAGCGATCAAATCTTTTAACTTTTGAAATGTTGACATAATAAATTAGGGTTTAAATAGTGAATATATAAATTGTTTAACGAAAATATTGCGAATTAGACATCTTCACATGCCCATTTCCTGGCCCTGCTGCTGGCCTCTGGTTCTAGCCTGCCCCTTCTCTTTCCCCATATCCTGACTGATAACCTGCTCTTTCTGGTAATTCTCGCGTTTTACCGGCTTTCCACCCGGTTCAGAAAGGTTAATGTTGCCGTAACGCGGCACCGCTTCAATTCGTAGCGGTTTAGATTCACCATCCTTACCAATTACAGTCACCACCGGAGAATGGCCGTTTTCGATCCTTGAAACCAGCTGTTTGGCCGTAGCTGGCTGCTGCATCTCCTTGATCTCATAATTCGCCAGTTCTTTTTTCAGATCAAAACGGTAACCCTCACCATACTGCTTTAAGGTATAGTTATTATACCTGTCCTTTGGCTCATTGAACTGATAAGTATTCCAGGCCTTATACTGCACACCAGCCCTGCTCACCAGATCATCACGAAAAACCGCGCGGCCCTGCAACATATTGGCTGCCTGCTCAATGCTAAAACCCTTACCACGGTCCACATAATGAGAATTCTGGATCACCGGGCTGCGGAAAGTCTGGCTGAACTCTTTTTTCACATAATCCACTTTACCATCTTTCATGGTGGCAAGGGTATCACGGTACTGCAGGTCTTTATCACTGGCCTTACCGGTAGATAATTCCGCATTGCCTTTTTGTGCCTTAAAGTAATCCATAGCCTGTATAGGACTGGAAAATCTGCGGAGCAGGTTTTTATCCTTATCGGCAGGGCTTTGACTAATGACCAGGTACTGGTGATCGTTTTCCAGTGGTTTAGCCTTACTCAGGGCCACATCGAATTTATTAAAGTAATAAAAATCACTTTGGCCGGACTGTTTGATGTGAATGGTGACATCCATCATTCCCCGGTCAGCCGGAACCTGGCCAAAGACTTCAATCTTTGGCACATTCTGCTCCATGAGCACCTCGGCTGCATCGATCATATTCTGAGGAACTTTTAACGCCTTTGCTTCCTCCCTGAAGGCTTCTAACGAATTTCTATTCATGCTTAATTTTTTTAGTTCATACTCTTGTCTTGCGAACTCCCAGCGGAGTTCTGAGATCGGCTGGGCAATATGCCAGTTAAAAATCTGCTGGTTTTTTGCTGCATCACGCAGGGCGCTGAACTGATCCTTAAAACAGAAGATATCCCAGACCCCACCAACCGGCTGATCACTGTCATACACCGCCCAGCTATAGCCTAGGCCAGCCTGCTCATCCAGGTACCTGACCAGCTCGCCCGCCAGTCCATCTTTCTCCTTTAGTTGTATCACCGCTATCCCCGGCTACTTCAGCTTTCTGCTATTGTCCCTGAGCAGCAAAGGATAACCTGCCTTCAGGTTCTGCTTGATACGTCCGATCTTTTTGGTCAAAAGCGACCTGGCCGCATCAATGCCAGCCCCAGCGATCTGCGTAGTCAGATCAAAGCCAGTAATGCCGATACTCCCCGTAGCATCAATAGCCCCACCGTTTACCGCATCGCTCAAAAGCGCCTCAGGTGCATTGATCCCGACCATAGCGTCCCTTTTATCGTAAACAGTAAGGTTCACCGGGATCACCGAAGTTCCAATCCTGATGTTTTTGATTTCCAGGTTCAGCCGCTGGTTAGAAAAAGCAGCCAGGCCAAAAACAGCATGCCCAGCCGGAAGGATCACTCCATTAACCTCGACCGTATCCAGCAACCGCAGCTCTACCACCGATCCCTGCCTGGCTTTCTGGTCTATCGCCACTACTGCTGGTATTGCTTTGAACAAACTGTCCGGGGCGGCATCGGAATCTTTCTTTCTATACAGCTGCGCAGCAAGTTGGGGGTTCTGCACCGCAATCAGCTTATCCATCATCTCGCTCAGCTGGTCCATTTCCGGATCAGCGCCCTCATCACCCTGCATACCTTTCATCAGCGTTTCCAGCCGATCCACATCTTTGGAAATTGGCGCTGCATTGCTATAACCCAATGAAACCGGCACCGCAGTTTTCGGCGCCACATGAGGGGTAGCGATCACCTCATTTATGGCCGCAAGTTTTTCATCGATCTGCTTTTCCTGCGCATTCTCCGGCACGGAAAAACCCAGCTTTTCTGCCGCTGCATCTAAGCCTGAAGCGCCGCTATGCGCAGAATCCTGACGGGCTTTTTCATAATAGCCCATTTTATCCACGGGCTGCTCTTTTTCGAGCTTCGCCTCCGGCAAGGCAGTATTGATACCCGGCTTCGCAGATGCAACCGTCCCTTTAGCATACTGGCTATACAGGTGATAAGCCAACCCGGCAAGTAATATCAATACTGCCGGAATAAGTACCAGCAGCAATTTGTGCTTGTTAATCTTTTGTTTAGATTTTTCATCCTGAACCTCAGCAATAAGGTTTTCATCTTCTTTTTTTGTCATAAATGATATCGTTTAAATGAATTGAATAATTAATAAATAGCTGCAATCAGCAGGTACAGGGTATAGCTGCCAAAGAGCAGGCAGAAGCCCAGTAGAAGTGTCCTCCACCTCCGGGCGGAAAAGCCAGCCGTCCTGCGGTTCAAATAGTCAGCAAGTCTTCGTTGCGCGCCAAGAATCCCCGCAGCAACTTTCTCCGCAAACCGAACCTGACCATTTTCCAGCTCCTTTTCCCTTTTCCCAGAAAACCTCATGGCGCAGCAGCTTTAGCAGATTCATCCTGGTTCAGCAGCGTTTCCCAGCGGCAGATCAAAAACCCATGCGGGTTGTTATCGGTCTGGGATTGAAGTACCCTGATATCCCCTCTAGTGATCAGCCTGCGGTACACCGTACTGGTCGAACGGATCAGCTTCTGCCGCGCGTAGCAGACAAAACCGTAGGGCTCGCGGTTAATGTCGAGCGAAATACTATCCACGTCGATGCCTTGCGAAATATTGGCAGCAATCAGGTTATTAAAATAACCTGACTCCCGAAGGTTATCATAGGCCTGTTTTGCCGAGTTATCTGCCAGGTATAGCGCTTTTCCCACTGTAGCTGCAATGGCCTTTTCATCAGGGTCCAGGGTAAAAAAATACCGGTGAAAAGTTTTGATGTGGTCTTTGAGTTCCACATTCAGGTTAGCCTTTCGCTCCGAGGCAAAAGCCTCCAGCACCTTACCGTTGTACAGGATCAGTACCCGCCCCGATGCCTTGTTCATCTGGTCAAAACACAGGTAAACGATACTCCCCGACAACAGTACGCAGACAATGAGAAAAGCGATACTGAACTTTTTAATGTGCTGAAAAGCACGGTCTATATTTTTAAGTTGTGCAAACATGGTTATGTATATATGTGGTTAAAGAATCTGCGGTGTCATCCAGGCATAATAGGTTAACTTATTATGCCCAGTTGACACCAACATCGAACATAAGGCTTAAGTCTTTTCACCAGCCACCTTGTCCTTGAAGTAATCCCCCCCTTCAGCAGAATCAAAAGAACCGGACATCCTGCGGTAAGTATCGCCAAAAGCATCCTGCGCCATCTTGCCGCCGGCCGCGGCCATACCAGCTGCCCCCATACCACCACTTACCACCAGCGAATTGATTTTCTGCACCATCGCATTACCTCCACCGGCATTGATGATATATCCCGCTACGCTCGGAACAGTGAAATAACCCACGATTCCAATACACAAAAACACCAAATATGCCGCGTCGCTGGAGCTAAAGAAAGTGTCACCTGCCTCTCCGATCTGGGAAATATCGATGCGCAGCATATTTTCCTGTATCTTACCCAGTATACTGCCGAAGATATTGGCAACCGGAAGCCACATGAAAATATTGATGTACCTGGCCAGCCAGACCGTTAAAGTATGCTGGAACCCATCAAAGACCGCGAAACCAAAAACCAGCGGGCCAAGTATGGCCATCACGATCAGGTAAAACGTCCGGATCGTATTGATACAAAGCGCAGCAGCAGCAAACAAGACCTGCAACACCTCGCTCATCCAGGCCTTAATGTTATTGCGAAAATTGTACGACATGCGGTCCATCTGGAATTTGATATCATTGCCAAGCCCCTCAAAAACGCCTTCATCTTCCCGGTCGGGATCCTTGGGATGTGTATAGCGGTACCATTTATCCTCTGAACCAGAACCTGTTTCCCCGACATACATTTGCCAATGTTTACTCTGGCGGACAGCAGCTTCTTTCTGCTTCAAAAGCGCCTCAATCGCCCTATTGGAATTCTTCACCATGCCTCCGGTCGCTGAAACCACCGGCTGCAGGATGCCGTTGAGTACACCGATCACCAAAGGGAAAAGCACAATGGCAAGGCCCAGGGCAAAAGGGCGCAATAAAGGATAAAAATCAACCGGCTCGCCGCTGGCCAGACTGCGCCATACGCGCGAGGCGATATACCACAATGCCCCGAATCCAGCAAGTCCCCGCCCTACCCCGATCAGCTGCGAGCAGAGCGGCATCATATCCCGATATACATTATCCAATACTGGCTGCAGGCCGGTGATCGAACCCGCAAGCCCTCCTCCACTTTGGGCAAAACTAAAGCCCGGCATCACCAGAAGTCCAGCAAAGACCATCAAAAACAACTTAAAACAATTTACCAACCTCATAAGCCCTCCCTTTTAAAATAATAGTCCAAACCCTTGATCTCTGATTTTTCCTGCTGGCGCTGAACGTTCAGCAGACTGGTCTTGTGGTTAAATGAGCGCAGGAAAATGAGTTGATCTTCCACCTCGGCAAAAATCTGATCAATGGCCATTAACCGGTCCTCATCGCTCATGCGCATCTTGTTCGCCGTAATCACCATCGCCAGCCTATCCAGATTATCCAGGCTTTCTTCCACCAGTTTGCCGTAAACCTTGGAAACATAATCCAGCTCCGAAACAGAGAAATTGCCACCTGAAGAAAAGCGTTTGTAAGCCGCCTTATATTCCAACACCAGATCCTTTTGATAAGAAATGATCTCCGCAATCTTATAATACCTGCGCACCTCGGGACTGACCAGCCAAAGCCCGTCCAAAAACACCTGATGCAAAGAGAAATTACCCTGGGCAATGTCCTTCACCGCCTTATAGCCTTTAGCGATCACCTCATAACCGCGTTTCATATCCGAAAGGATATTTTTCAGCTGGCTAAGCTTTTCTACATTCAGCACCAGCTGTTGCACTTCCTGGCTCTGGGCAGAGACAGTAAAGCGAAAACCGAACGTCAAAGCGGCCATTAGTAGAAATCCAAAAAACCATTTACTCAATCTCATAGTACCTCCTTAATCTTTCCAGTGTCAAGCCTTCCATCTGTTTCTGCCGGATCACCAGGCGCGCCTCGCTACAAAAACTTTGTGTAAAGCCTGATTTTTCCAGCATCCGCCCATAAATCCCCTCTAACCTATTTAAGCGCTCATCATCTTTCATTTCCAGCTTGCCGGAGGAGATCACCAGCAGCAGCTCTTCCATATCGGCCAAACAATCTGAAATCACCCCATCCGCCACCTCGGCCACGTAAACCAACTGGTCAGGACTCAAGAAAGAACTCCCCTTAACCCCGGAAAAAGACTTCAATATGGCCGCCTGCAAGGCGACAATCTCCGCTACACGAATATCATCACGGACCGCAGGGCTCACCTGTTTCAATCCCGACACAAAGGCATGATGCAAATTGAACTCTCCGCCGGTAATGTCCCTCACGGTCTGCAAGCCCGAGCTGACCATCTGGTAACCTTTTTTAGCATACTCCAAGTACATCTGCAAGGCTGCGATCTGCTCGCCCAGGTACTTGATCTGCGTTTTTTTCTGCTTGAAAATCTCATTCCAGGTCTGCGCCTGGCAGCGTGAAAGTGTAGCAGTCGCCAGCAGCAGCGAAACCATAGCAATTAAAAGGAGCCTTGCCCCTAGCCGCCTTTTTTCCATATCCATCCCCTTAGTTGACATCATATAGCTCCTTTAATGTTTTAGTTTCCAGTACCGATCTGCTCCGCTGGATAGAAAGAGTAATGTTCTGGTCATTGAATTGCCTTAGGTCAGTAAAATTACCTTCCATCTTTTCTGCCGCCGCATCAATCAGCTCCATCCTTGCAGCATCACCCATCTGGGTTTTAAAGGAATTGATCACTACAAAAACCTGGTCCAGATTATTGACCGAAGCCTTTAACATGCCCTCATAAACCTCTTCCATGTGCAATAGCTCATCAGCGGAAAAATGCTTATCCTTTTTAAACAGCCCCCAGGCCCAGCGGTACTCCTGCACAATCGCTGCCTGCGTAGTAGCAATATCCCTGATCCGCTTGTAAGCGGAGATCACCGATTTCACTTTCACCAGGCTTTCGTAATACTCCGAATACAGCGAGCGCTGGCGCTCGGTCCATTCCGAGATCTCGCCCAGCTTCAACTTATTCAGCGTATTTTCCACCACTTTTTGCGCATTCTGCAGCCAGATCGTTTCATTTTGCAGCCGCTGGACTTTCAGATCAACCGCCTTGATCACCTTTTTTACGCCTGCCTTGATCACCTCGGCTATCGCCAGCTGCGCATTTGCCCCAGTGGGCAAAGCGGTCAGCAGGACAGTAGCACTTAAGGGCAGCACAACCATATAGGTCTTTAAAATTTTTGTCATAAACTCTAATAATTTCATCGCTTATTTTGTTAATATTCGTTTGTATTTGCGTTTACCCACCGTGATAGTCTCCCCATCAGCACTAAAGCTGATCTGCTTTCCCTTGCGGTTTTCAGTCAGAATCCCGCTCTCCTTGTCCAGCACAGCAGTCCATTCTTCCTTTTCATGCTGCAACTTTCCGGCTTTTCCCGTATCATCAAGCAACTGAAATCCAGTCCTCCGGTGCAGCAGATACCTTGAGCCTTCTTCATGCTCAACTATAAGGGTATCATGGGCAATACTAAACTCGCTCCCCGCGTCATTCACGTAAGTACCTTCGAGTGAGGCGGCCTGTTTACAAGACTGAAAACCGATGATCAGCACCAGCGTCATACTTGCTCCCATGATCAACATCCTGGAAGCCCATGACAATAAGCGCGCATTCATTTCTTCCTCATTTTTTGTTCTTAAATTGTTCATATCGTTAAGTTTTAATTGGTGAATAATTCGTTAAAAAACCTTTTTCCCGCTGCGCAGCTCAGCTGCCAGCACCGCAATGCCCCTAGCCACTGAGCCGTACTTGGCGGCATATTCCTGCACCTTTTGTTTCTCCCTTTCCTCAGTTGTATAGGCCAGATATTCCGTAACCGAGACCTCTGTACGGTACACCTTGGAATGCCCGCCCAGGGAGATAAAGACCTCTTTATACTTTAGCTTAGGATCATTGGCCTTATTCATTGAAAGGATCAGCGATTTATCGTGATCGGTCAGGCCCAGCAGCTCCTGCACCGTATCAAACTTGTTCTGGTATTTACTCTGGTCCAGCAGGATCTTACAGTCCGAGTTATTGATAATCGCCTGCTTGACGATTGGTGAAGAAATAATGTCCTCGATCTCCTGGGTAACCACAATCGGCTCCCCAAAGAACTTGCGGAACGTTTTATAGGCATACTGGATGTATTCTGCCATTCCGCCCTTTGAAATGCTTTTCCAGACCTCTTCCAAAAGCAAGACCTTGCGCACACCTTTCAGCTTGCGGAGCTTGGCAATAAACATTTCCATGATGATCAGGGTCACTACCGGAAATAAAATCGGGTGCGATTTTATGGTATCGATCTCAAAAACAATAAACCTCTCTTTGAGCAGATCCAGGTGTTCAGTTGCATTCAGCAAAAAATCAAACTCACCGCCCTTGTAGTAAGGGTTCAGTACATACAGAAAATTATCTATATTAAAATCCTTGGGATTCACCTTACCATCACGGAGTACCACCAGATACTCCTGCATCAGGAAATCATAAAAGGAATTAAAACAGGGAAATACAGATGGATTCGTTGCCAGGTACTCATAATACAAAGTCAGTGCATTGCTGACCGCCACGTATTCCGCCCTGGTATAACTTTCGCTTTCATTTTTCCAGAGCGCCAGCAGCAAAGTCTTGATACTCTCTTTCTTTTCGGTATCCAGCACATCACCCTCGGCAATATAAAAAGGATTAAAGCAGATCGGGGTTTCACCGGAATAGGTAAAGTAATAGCCACCAAGCAGATCACAAAGCCCCTTATAGCTGTGACCGATGTCTACGATCACCACATGCGCGCCCTGCTCATAATAAGAACGCATCAAATGGTTCGTAAAAAAGCTCTTTCCGCTACCGCTGGGGCCTATAATGAACTTTGACCGGTTTGTGGTCCAGCCCAGTTTCATCGGTTCATCCGATATATCCACATGCAGCGGAACACCGGACAGGCGGTCCCCCAATCTGATCCCGAAAGGCGACAAAGACGAACGGTAAGCCGTTTCCATATTCAAAAAACAGCAGGCCTGCTCAGCGAAGGTGTCAAAGGTATCGTTCATCGGAAAATCCCCTTCATTGCCCGGCATACAACCAAACCAAACCTGCGGCGCGCCATCAGTTTCCTGGCGGCATACCGCATCCATTTTTGCCATTGCTGACCCCACCTTGTTCTTCAGTTCCGTCAGCCCCGAAGCCTCATCTGTCCAGCAAAGCACATTGAAATGCGCCTTTACCGGCAGCTTCTGGGTCACTACCGCCTCATTCAAGAAATCATTGCAGAAATCCCGCGAAACCGCGTTTTCACGGGAATAAGCAGAAAGCGACTGCAACCGCAGTTTTTTTGCCTCCAGCTCCTTGATTGTCCGCTGCGGGTCACCCGTAAAAATCAACTGATTATAAATGTGGTTACAATCCAGAAACAGCCCTAAGGGTGATGCAAAGCCAATACTGTACTTGGTCCTTTCCGTAGAATAGGCATCAAAGTCAATCCTACTCCCGCAAATCCCTGGCAGATCCTTCGCATCAGCCAGGGTAAATAACTGCACCTGCTTGTCGCCCACCCTAATTCCTTCTTTCAAATGCACATCGCGCAACATCGAAGACTCACCTTTGCCGAGCAAAAACAGATACCGCTCAATGATCCCCGGCAAATTTGCCGTTCCCGAAAGCTCATTATCACCCAGTCGCGCCAAGGCAAACAGGCCGCTATCCGATAAAATCCGCTCAAAGGAACCTACCGCAGAGAAAAAATTCTTCAGCAAAACCTCGTCCTTACGTCCGGCAGGCGCAATCGATTTACGCAGGATATTGCTATAAGCAGAAGAAGATAGCTTTCTGCCACGCGGCAGCAAAGTCAAAAACAAATAGCACTCATGATCCAAAAAAGGCCTTTCATTAAAATGCCCTTCGGAAGCAAAAGAAAGTACCGAGGCAGAAGCGCTTTCAAAGTCCGCTTTCACCTTACTTTTAAAAAAGTAATCTGCCTTATGAAAGACCACACCTGCCGGCAATACCCTGATCGCTTTCACAAAAGCTTGCTGGGCCACATCAAAACTGCTGGGAGAAAGCGTCCCGGTTTCCGGCAAGCTCACCCTATAAGCGATTGTCACATCTCCGGACATGGACACCATACAATCACTTTCCACCTTCCAGACCGGAAGTATCTTTTCAATCTCCATCATCGCATTACCTGCCTTTCCCGATTAGAGGCCGCTACTCGCAACCCGGTAAACACACGCCTTGAAGAAAACCTCAAATAAACAGGCAATCCGCGCCGTGCTAAAAATTTACCCAGCCCATTCTGACCAAAGCGCTTGGACAAATAATTCACACAAAAAAACAGCCCGCCACCCAAAACAAATACCAGAGGCAGCAGTACAAAAAGCGAAACGCCAGCCACATACAGCACCGTAAAGCAGAGCATCAGCAGCACCAGCCCTCCTGACAGCCAGGCAATATACTGTCCCTGGAAACCCTTGAAGATAATCGGGCGACCTACACCTTTATTAATATGATACACTAAACTCATAACCGTTAAATTAAAATCAGGGGCAGGCGAACCTTGATGCCATTCTTAAGCCAGGCCTGGTCACGCCCGCCCTGATCGTTTCTTATTTAGATTCCAAAAAACGACTTCAATACCGAAGTCACCACCACCAAAAACACGCAGGAACCAAACCAGGCCGCCGCCACCTTACCCGTATCCGGCTCACCCGCATTCCATTTCTGGTACACTTTGGTTGCCCCGATAATGCCGATAACTGCACCGATGGCATACATCAGGTTCGCCCCCGCATCAAAATAGCTACGCACTTTGTTCGATGCCTCATTAATGCCTTGAATCCCATCCTGGGCAAACGCCACTGCAGAAAACAGCAGGTTAGAAAGACATACCAACATCGCCGCAAGCAAAAACTTAATGGACGTATTTTTCCAGATCCCTAAAAAGGAACCACATATATTTTTTCTACGCATTCAAAAAATTAAAAGGATTAAAAAATCAGTTGATTCAAAAAAAACGGCTGCTAACTAGCCCCAAAGGTTATCCAGTTCCTCATCAGACAAATGAAAAGGTACTTGCTGACGGATAAAAGGCCGGAGTTCAAGGGCAGCAGGATGCCCCGCGATACGAGGGTATTTCTGACGCACCAGCTCGAACATCGTAAAGAAATCTTGCTTACCACCATCCTTTTGAGCAAGCAGCGCACAGACCGATTTGATCTCCTGCTGCACGTCCGCCAACATCCCCAGCTGATCGCTCTTATCAAAAACCCCAGTATTTCCCAAAGCCCCGGCAAATGCAAACTCATCAGCGGCAAGCACCAACACACCTGCATCCGGCACCGCCAGCCCCATCATTGAATCTCCACGCGATTGATCAGATTCATCACCAACACCAGAAATCCGCTCACCATCCAAATCGTCTACGCCTTTTTGCCAGCGGTGCTCAAGCGGCGGTGAGGAGCCACCAACTTTTCTGGCTAAGCGGAACGCCCATAGAGCCAGAAGTGCCGCAAGCCCCAGCGCCAGTCCAAATACCGGCATACACTCCCATAAAAATGATTTTATCATCATAACATTTTGCTTTTAATCCCGATGCACCATTGCACCGAGACGATAAACAAAGGTTCAAAGGATCAAAACCGGCATTACTCTACTAGAGATAAATAACCTGAGCGCACAAGTAAAAACTCAATAAAGTCAGTCAAAAAATATGAAAATCAATTCAAACCGTTTTTTCTGGAATCGGTCTCCAGACGATAAGTATCAGAAGCCATACCATACACCTAAGGCTCACTACGAACCCCGAAGCAAATCTTTAAGAAAGAAAAAATAATCACTACCGGGAAGGTGCCATCAGGCAGGCAGCGACAAAAATATCGGCGGCAAATCAGATAGAAAAAGTAACATCAAAGAAAATTTATCCGTCAAGCAATATTGTTTAACTAGATAAAAGTTTCACAGCGTGCAAAACTTTACGACCGAACTTGGAAATATAATAACAAAAATACAGTACCCATAAATTCAGGTATTGAAAACGATAAGTTCTTTGGGTAGAGAATAGGAACTAAACAATTGCAAATGAATGTCCTGTCTAAAGAAAATTAGATGGCTAAAAACTTTACCGGCATCCAGTCCAGATTAGAAATCGTAAATAGCTGTAATATCTAAAAAACAAAAAGCAATTGAATTAAAAATACTTCAATTAAACAACATTGTAAACTACGCAATAAATTAAGCTTAATTTATTCAATTCAAAAATTACCGACTCATCGAATATACAGCTTTTATAGGGGATACAGACCCCACGTTAGTTTTGATAAATTTGTCAGTCATTAACATAATCTTTAACATATTTTATCCAATTAACATTAGAAGGTAACGCGACGAATTTTCCCTGCGGGCTAATAAGAAATTTCGATGGCCATGAAGAAACATTATAAGCTTTTTCAATCTGATTATCAGACATTGCAACCGGAAAACTATATCTAAACTCCTTCATGTAGGCTCTCACAGCTTGTTCGGTATCACTACTTGCTATCGTAATAATATTAAGCATTGGCAGCGTCCCATTTACCGTTTGTAAATAAAGCTTTTGCAAATCGGGATGTTCTTGTCGACAGGGGCCACACCACGTACCCCAGAAATCGACTAGAGTCCATTTTTTCTTTTGTTTACTTAGGACATACTGCACTCCATCCAACTGAGAAAGTGAGAATTGTGGAGCATTTTTATAATAGTTATTAAATTCGTATATCCATAATGTATTGAATTTAGCAGGCTCTTTGTAAAGTCCCTTCGCCTGAGCCTTAAATGATGGTTCCTTAATAGACATTGCCATGATGCTCTTAAATTTTTCATCCCCATTACCTAAAGCAGCCAAATAATCTTCTTCAAACGATTCTTTTCCCTCTCCTACCAACAGAGCCTTATCGTAAAAATAAGCGTGGGACACAGTCTTATCCAAAACATCAGGACTCAGCTCACTAGCTAATTTCAGGAATTGGATTTTTTCAGTCTTGTTAGTTGTATGTTGCGAAAAAACAAAATTCGTATAGGCTGACAGGTATCTGTACCAGGCCCTCTTTTCCTTTTGCTGCCTGGAAAGCACAGCGACATCCTCAGCCATCAGGTAATTTTGAAGGTTACTGTAAATCAACTTTAACAAGTTATCAGAAATTGCTTGAAGCGCAGTATTACCAGTCATTAATTTTGAAATCAGCAAACCATACCTTGCTTTTCGGTAGGTGTAAAAATCAGTTGAATCTGATAAATACTTTAAATAATCATTTCCAATTTCTAATAATCTGGTGGTATTAGTGATATTACCCTGAACATCAACCCACTTTGCCAGAGGAAAAATTGTGTTTTTGATCAATGGATTAGCATCATTACTAAGTGCCCTTAAAATAAGCTTATCGTTTGCTTTATGCTCCTCCATCGCTTTAAAAGCAGAATCAACCGTTATACCCATCTTTTTAATCATCGATAAATAGCCAGGATTACTGCTCAACTTCTCCCGATCGATACTCCGAAAAGCTTGTGCAAAGCTATTATGAATCAATTCTTCAGCAGCGCTAGGATCTATTGGGGCTAATTTTTGCATATAAACTATTGCAGAATCCGGGTAGCCATCACGAGTTCTTTGGAAGGCGTTGAAGTAAGTCGAAGATTCTTTCTCCTCGGTGGAACTTTGCGCGAAACTAGATAACGATAAAAAAATCAATGTAAAAAAAATGGTAAGCTTCTTCATGTGATTAGATTAGCAAGGTTCTTGGTTTTGAGATCAACAGTAAAATTACATTCTTTGTAGTAAAAGCAACCCAAAATTCCATTTTAGTGACTTAAAATAATTTGTGTTCATTGTTTTTCGAATATAACCTGGATGTATTCAGTATTTAAATAATCTTTTTGCAGTTTTAGCAGCATTCAAATCATTTATAGAGATTCTGCCGTTGCGGTTCACTGAAGTTCAAGATCATAATTTTATCAGCTGTATTCTTAGCCTCGATGGCTGTTATAAGGGTAAAGCTCCAATTAAATCAAGTTGTTAGTTAATTACATTCTTTTAACTATTTTCATTTTTGATTCAGCATTATTAGAGAATAAGTAATGACCAAGTTTAGCTAAAAAAATATTTATAAAACAAGAAATAAATAAACAAACAATCGTTGTCAATGGAATTCCAATTATGGGACTTAGCAGATTGCAATTTAAATCCAATCTTCTTAAATAATATAGCACCAACACATGAACTAAGTAGATGCCATAGCTATATCTATCTAGGATTTCAATTATCCAATGAGGCTTTTTATCCAATTTGCATTTGAAAAACAAAAAGACTGAAACTGCCATAACAAAAACATTAGGGGAAAAATAGCCATAAAAAAATCCATTGAACCTGGATTCTATTGTGGAGATTTTATATGTTCCAATCACAGTAACAGACAATCCAATTAAAAAGCCTATTATGGCAAAAACATGTAACTTTTTATGCTGCAAAAATGAAAAATTGCGTGAAAAGGAATAACCAACAATTAAATACCCAATATAGAATGCAAAATTTCTAGGATCGAGTTCTGAAAAACCAATAAACTTGCCAAATCCAACAGAAATACCCCAAATAAGCAACAACAAAAGTAATCCGTTATTAGAAATACCCTTTAAAATTGAACCCAACAATGGTAATATTAGGTAAAGTAATATAAGCATGTAGATATACCAAAAGTGATAGGAAACTTTTCCTAAAATCATCTTAGGGATTGCAATATTTATTAAAAATTGAAATGCATTGGTCTCCGGATACCCCCATCTATATAAAATTAGAATATAGATAAAGTTCCAACATATAAATGGAAGCAATAATTTTTTCACCCTATTTGCGAAAAAATTATTAATGATTAACGGTTTTGGCAGAAACAGATAACCAGTAAGCATGACAAATACAGGTACGGAACAACGCCCGAAACTGTCAAACAAATTTCCTGACCACCAGTAATAATTTGGAAAGTCCGTGAGACTTAATAGAGGAAATGAAACATGAATAATAATAACGCAAATAGTTGCAAAACACCTTAAATTAACAATCCAACTAATATCTTTTTCTCTCATATAGTTCATTTTAATCACTTCAATTTTTAGGAAGCAAATAAATATTTTCAAAATTAAAGGTGAAATGTATATCGTACATCTAGCCGGGTATTAAGTTTTTAGATCACTTCTATTTTGAGTTAAAATACTTAGGAATAAGGAAGCGATAAGAATCTGAATGCCCATTATTAGTGTTATTCCGGCAGGAATAATAACCTTTAACATTTTAACTGGATCAAGAGATTGGTAGCCTGTCTCTTTCCAAATATTTATCGCGTAAAATGACAGAAATAGCCCCGAGAAGATGAGTGTAGTAGCTGCAATTAAGCCGTTTTCCATGGAAAGTAAACTCACAATCTTGAGTTGTATTTTTTTTAACTTATAAAGCCCTGCAGAATGGTAATAAATATTTGTGAACAGATAGAACATTGATAATTGAAGGCCTATAATGAAAAAAATCGCGCCATAAAACATCGTGTGGATTCCAAAATTTATAGAACCAACTTGAAGCCTCCCTAGAGATAAAATCGTTGTCAGGGAAAAACCTAGAATTATCATCAATAGTCCTGGATAGAGGAATAACCATCTTGGACAAAGTAATAATAAAAATTTTAGATGCCGCCAACCATCCTTCCAAGTATTCAAATGGGGTTTTCTATTTCTTCCATCTTTATGTAGAATTGTTGGAACTTGTGTGATTTTAAGACCTTTCAATGATGCTTTGACTATCATTTCAGAGGCGAATTCCATTCCAGGAGACTTCAAATTAAGTTCAGAAATGGCTGCTTTTGTTATTCCACGCAAGCCACAATGAAAATCCCCTACTTCTGGGCAGTAAAATATCCTACCTAAAAATGATAGTACTGGATTACCTAAATAACGATGCAACGTAGGCATCGCTCCATCCTTAATTCCCCCTTCAAACCTATTACCTATTACAATATGATTACCTTCCTTTAGTTTATCTATGAAGAAATCTAACTCTGAAAAATCATAGCTATTATCTGAATCCCCCATTATAATGTGCTTCCCACCTGCGGCATTAAACCCCTCTAACAATGCGTTTCCGTAGCCTTTTTGAGCAACATTTACAACCTTTGCACCCAATGATCTAGCAATCTCTATAGATCCATCCTCGCTTCCGTTATCCGCAACTATTATTTCACCTTTGATTTTCTTGCCTAATAAGTAATTTCTTGCTTTGGTTATACACAAGCCGACGGTTTCCGCTTCATTTAGGCAAGGCATTACTATTGATAATTCTATATTATCCATTCTAATTTAATATTTTATAAACCGTGAAGTCGTTGTTCTTAAAAATCGATTTGAAATTACTATTAAGGCTCATTTCCTTTGGACTTAGGAATAATTGACAAACCTTACCAGCTTTTGAATAAATAACGAGATAATTCCCTTTTCTACGGACATTTTCGATATCATTATAAACCATTAAAGAATTTCTTTGGGTATAGAGATTCATAACCCTTGGCTTAAAAAAAATTATCACATCAGAAGGTGATGTTCTATTTCTAATAAATCGGAACATTTCTTGGCTAGGCCCCGATTCAGGTCCATCTATAACGTCAGCTCTATTTCGAAAAGAATCTATAGTGGCCTGGAATGTTTGGTTAATTGTAAGTCCAAGGTATACGAAAATTATAGAGGCAACAATCCATCTTAAAGCTGACCTTCGCCGAAATGTTCTAAGCCCTTGCAGCACAAAATAAATGAAGATTGGATATATAGTAAACAAATACCTACTTTCGTGAAACGGCCAAACTAAAAAAACTGTGACTATAGATGCTAGAAAAACCAGGAATGCTTTGTCGGTCCGAAATCTAAAAACAACGCCTCTTAAAAAAAATATAATCGTTGCCCAAAAAAACCACTCCGGTAGGTTAGGATAAACACTTCTAGCCAGTTGATTTTTGTAAAAAATCACATTCGTTATAGTTCTATCCAGATTTACCAGGTTCCGATACCCAAAATGTGATGTGAATCCTGTGGGAAATACTGCCTTAGATAAAATATAACAAGCTAAAAAGATTAAATACGGAATAATTAATTTAAGGCATTGTTTAATATTGAAAAGATCCACTTTCAAGTTTCCTTTTAAATTTGCTGCCTGGGCTATAAATAATGTGAACAAAAGTACTATCCCCTCTGTTCGAATGTAAAAACTAAAAAATATCAATAGCCCAATTGCAACCGGAAGTTGTACCCCTAAGTTAGTTTTTGATTCTACTTCTAGCTTTTTAATAAAATGAAGCGTCAAAAATGAGAAAAACATAAAAGGAAACTCCGACAAAACCCTGTTGGTATAACTTATATAATTATAATTAAAGCCAACCAATGTAATAGTGCAAAGCGTATAGATCCAATTAAACTTCCGACGTATCGAAAAGAAAAAAACGGTTAAAAACCCTATAAAAAATATACTTTCATATATTTTTAACACTGAGTAGTTTAATCCAGAAAAATAATAAACAGGGGTTAACAAACTTGGAAAACCCCAAGGATAAGTAACAGGACTAAATGTATGATCTGAGGATTCTTGAACTGTAAATGAGTTGGATTTAACGAGGTTTTCAATCGTACCATTTAGAACACTTGAGGCCTGCCTAATGTATAATGAAAAGTCTCCTCCCCAATTATGCCCTTTTTTGTGATTTAGTAGGCAAAAGATGAAAGTTATAAAAATTATAAAAACTGTGAAAAAAAAATTATACCTGGAAATATTTTTCATTCATTTTTAATATTGCATTGTACAGAAAAATGGAGGCATTTATTGCTTCCGGCATACTCCAGGATATTCAATTGTTCCATTTGTTAATTACGCAAAGCCTAGTAGCTACTTTAATTTCATATTAATCAAGAAAAATGCTCCTGTTTAAAATCACCAGCATTAATTAAACCATGGACAAGAGATCAGTAATATATCACGGGTCACTTATTTTCCATGAATTATAAAACTACTCTAATCGTCGTTTTATTTTGTCATAGAAACTTTGTGAAATAGAACCATATTTTGAATTAGGTATGAATATATTTTCACACACATTTGATTTATCTAGAACAAAAAGGTAGGGTTGATTTAATTCCTCTATCTTATTGTAATAAAAGCTTGAAAGCTTGACGTTATAAATAGGAAATTTAATGTTGTAGTTTCTCGCAAAAATTTCAACATATTTCTGTTTTGAAAAAGATACTAATAAAGCTATCTTATTAATTCCGACCAACTCTGACAATTTCTCCAATCTTAGAATTTCTTGTTCATAGCATGTATTGCAATTATTCTCTGTTAATCTTAAAAAGAGCGTGGGTCCTTTTTTTATCAAATTTTCAATTGAAGTTTTATTGCCATTCAGTTCAGTTAAAAGCAGACTGTCTTGAATAACCGTTCTTCCGGAATACGCTGAATTTAGTATCAGCATATCGCGAATATCATCCTGGTTTATTTTTTTTTTTGAAGAATATTGGCAAGCAGAAATAATAAAGATTAGCAATGTTATTCCTAAAATTTTGGAGTTTTTTTTACTATTCACGACTACTTGAATTTATATAATAATAAAATAGGATTATCACCCTTTCTTATTGAATCGGTTTTAATGTTAAAATACTGTTCAATTTTCCTAACATCTTCAGTGCTTAGTTTTTTATCCTCCAAAACACTTTTCAATTTAACGGCATCTATTTGAGACACTGCAAAGCCATCATGTGTAGTATAGAGCGGGAATTCAAAATGTTGTAGCGGATATTTTATATTACCAAAAGAAATGTCATTCCCATTTTCGATTAATCGGCGTTTTTTCTTATCATACATAAAGTATTTAAAATAACGGCTGTTGCTATCAGGATGCTGATAAAATCCAAAAACGATTTTCCCATTTTCAGAAATTGAAGTTATTGATGATAAATTTTCTTTCGTTGCGAATCCAATTTTATCTAAATATTTTTTGGAAGTCATGAAATCAACTTTAGAAATATTATCATTGACAAAGTTGAGCTTATATTTAATTTGGAGCCCACTTTCTGATGCTTCATAAATGTTATTATTCAACGCTTCATTAAATAAATAGTTTACTCCACAATTAGAAAAGGGTCTTGAATTATAGACATAATTGACTTGTTTTTTACCTTTAGTTGATTCATATTTTAGGTAATGAAAAAATTCATCTCCATCCCCATGCATTTCATGTAATCTATAACCAAATTCCCTTGTTTTGCTCCTCTCAATAAATTCTGAATAAAAATATCTAACATTATCCAGGCAAGAAAATTTTACAGCGGTAAACGGAAATGCAATCGACCTCTTGAATTTGCCAAAAGAATCATAAATATTTAGTTTTGTACCATAATTTACTAATAGTTCAATATCACCGTTTAAATTAATCTGCCCGTCAAATAAATTAATATAATCCTCAGGGCCTTTTCCCACTTTTCTAAGCCTGTACAAAAATTTTCCTGTCTTGTCAAAAACAGATACTCCTTTTATAAACTGAAAATCAAAAACATATATTTTACCCTTATATATTTGAATTTTTGAAATCTCAGCAAGTGAAGACATGGAATTAGTCTCAAGTTTAACCACGTGTAATTCTTTTACTAATTGGCTGAAATCAACCAATGGCTTCTTTTCTTTTGAATCAATCTTTATTTCTTCACTATTAACATCCCTAATGCTCTTAATTTTATGTTTACTATTTTGTTTACATGAAAAAATAAACAAGTTGAACATCAGGATTAGGAGTATATAAAATCTATTCATAAAATTATTGTCGTATTGATTTGTAAATTTTGCCAGTCTTATAATCTAGGATAAAGCAAACACGAGCACCTTATCCGTGCTAGGCAAAGGAAAGGTGCTCGTTTAACCCTAAAATCGTTTCAAGTTTTTTAACAATCCCCTAAATCAATTTAAAATATTTCCGGAGGACCTAAACAAACTTAGAGCTTACTGTAGAGTAAATGCTATATATTATTTGTCTGCTTTGCAATTACTTAGTCAGTAAGATCTATTTAAGGCGATGATATAGGTAAGAGTCCAGAGCTACAGATGAACTACGCATTCAGGATTATCCGAAAGACAGGTACCACCACCAGATGCACATAGTGCTTTTCTGAAAGTTGCCTTTAATTGACTTCCATTTGTAACTTTAGAAACACTATAACTGCCATTGGCATTTGCGGTTACACTACCACTTAGCCCTTTTCCAGCGGCGTAGGCCTCTGCTTTTGCCTTTGCTCCTGCTCCTGCATTAAACCCCCAGCTTTCTGTAACCGTATAATACTCCATAGCCCATTGATTTTCAGGGCACTCCGGATGTGTTGTCCTTAAATTTAGAGCCATGTTGTTATCAAAGGGTTCATCTGGCTCCATTCCCCCTTGTGTACTGGTAAAAGATTCCTCCCAATCAGGAGTTGTGTCTGGAAAAGTTTCC
This sequence comes from Pedobacter kyungheensis, assembly GCF_000812965.1. Lineage (GTDB taxonomy): Bacteria > Bacteroidota > Bacteroidia > Sphingobacteriales > Sphingobacteriaceae > Pedobacter > Pedobacter kyungheensis. Next base: position 17,561 of record NZ_JSYN01000021.1, on the reverse strand, counting down.
TCAGCATACGCTTTTTCGAACAGGAGTTCTTTAGTTAGGTTTGAGCTCAAACTCAAAACTAAGGCAATTGAAAACAATCCAATCGCACTTGATTTAATCAATTTTTGTTTCATTTTTTACTATTTGATTTTTTTATAAAACTCTATTTTTTCGTTTCTAAAAGCAATTTTTATAAGTTGATATTAGATAAACCTTTTATTACTTTTATATCAAGTAGTAGGATATATGTCATATAGAACAATCCGTCACATTCTTGATTATAATAAATGTAGGATCCTGCCTACCTAAAAATTAAAAGCAAAGGAAAATAACTAACCAGAGTCCCATTGCAAGGAATTCAGCTGTTTTTTTTCTATAAGATTGATTTTAATTACACTAACAATGTGAACGGTAGATGTCAATTTTGGGCAAAAATTAATCCTATAATTACCTACATACACAGAAGGCGACAGCTACAAATCAAAATCTCACGATTTGTGAACTATCAATAATTATCTAATTTAGTTGATGATTTAATTAAGTACATATTTAACAAATTAATGAACATACTAAAAAAAATACTCTCAGTAACTATCAGCTGCTTATTATATACGGCACTCACCTTTGGTCAAACATCCAAAATTGACAGTACAAATACGCGTTTAGTACGCATTAATCCTGATAAAGCTAGTGGCACTACTGTTTCTCAATTATTTGATGAAGTAAAGTTCATACCACTAGAAACTACTAAAGAAAGTGTGTTTGGAAAAATATCGAAACTTGATTTTGTTGATAACCACTTTATAATTTTCGATGCTGATACCTACTCTGTCTTAATTTTCACCAACAATGGAAAGTTTACAGGAAAAATTGATGCAGGAAAAATGGCCAAGCAAAATGATGTAAACGATTTAACTACAAAATTTGGCGGCTTTAAAATTGTAAAAGTTCTTGGAGAAAATCTCATACAAATTGAAAAGGGGAATTATGATCTATATTTTAACCTAAATGCCAATTTTGTAAAGAAGCAACCTGCAACTAAACGTCTTGAAAATAGCCCAAGTTCCATTACTAATAGTGATTATGCTTATAAATTAAATTGGGTTGATAAAAGCGATAAAGAAGACTTAGTTTATAAAATTGCTTTCTTTAAAAAAGATAGCATCTATGCTAAGTTTTTACCTTTAAACTCCATCAAGCACCGTGGTGACTATTTACCAAATGGGAACAGGGAAAATTCAGACAATTTTCAAAGTCGTTATTTTATAACTAATGATTATGCTCTCGATATTTTTGAGGTAAGGCCGCCAGGCTTACAATTAGCATACAAAATCAGTATGCCCATAAAGAATGTATTGCCAAAAAACTTTATGGAAGACCCAAAATATTTTGGCTACCTGAAAAGAAATAATTTTTTTAAAGAAAATCCGGATGTAATTTATGCTTTAAGGAATATATCCCAGTTCTACGATCAACTTTGGTTCCAATTATCAAGTTCAAAAGAAACCAGATCATTTATTTATAATTTAAAAACAAATGGGTTTTTCAATATAAAAAATATAGAGCCAGACCAATTATCCAGTTACTTACCTATCACTGACGAAGGAGCCACTTTCAATTTTGCCAATTATGGCATTCTTCTCCACAAAGACCAGTACATATATAATAGTATACCATCATTGGCCATGTTCATTTTTAAAGATCAAAATACAAATAAACAAGTCATTTATCCTGAAGCACTAGACAATTACTTTAAAACGGAAAACAGAAAAAGTAATCCTGTAATTGTTCAATTAAGACCTAAGCAAAATTAACAAACTCTCATGATCAAATTACGCTGCATGGCCATTTTCTTTTTGATGGCCCTCTCCTGCAACTCTGCTTATTCACAATTAAAAAACACCAACAAACAAACTGTACCGGTAAATAACAATGGTGCTGTAAAAGGAATTTTAAGAGACACCGTAAATAATTATACTTTAAAATCGGCATCTGTTTCAATTTATAAGGCTGTAGACAGCACCTTGATAAGTTACCAATCCTCAAACAATTACGGGGGCTTTAATTTTATCAATCTTCCAGTAGGCGTACAGCTCCGATTAGACATTAGTCACTTAGGGCATGCTTTTACGCAAAGAAAATTCACCATTTTATCACCTAAAAACAGTGTTGATTTGGGAACGATTATTATTAAACCAGAAGATATTAATTTAGATGAGGTAAAAGTAACCGTGCCACCAATCACCATGAATGGCGACACTTTGGAATTTAATGCTGCCGCATTCAAGTTAGACAGCAATGCCAGGGTAGAAGACTTATTGAAAAAAATTCCAGATATAACCATTTGGGATGACGGAACGATGACGGTAAACGGAAGAGAAGTAAAAAATATCCGAGTAAATGGGCAAACTTTTTTCGGAGGTGATTTAAGGATCGCACTCCAAAATATCCCCAAAAACGCGCTGGAAAAAGTGCAAGTATATAAAACAATAAATAAAGAGAACCCACTTGATTCCACGTTAAATGTTAATTTAAAATTAAAGAAAGGAAAAGACATAGGTCATTTTGGCAAAATAGGGGTAGGTTATGGTAGTCGTGAGCGATACGAATCCGACGCGAATATCAATTTCTTTAATCCAAAAATGAAATTGGCAATTGTTGGTGCAAGTAATAATATAAATAAAAATGCCTCTAGTGTACTTGATTTGTTATTAAATAGTACGTTTAAGGGTACAGGTACAAATATAGATTATCAATCGAATTTCAGAGCTTTGGGTATTACTAGAGGAAATGCGACTGGTTTCAACTATGACTATAATTTTAGGGGAAAACCGGACAACTTTAATCAAAAAACCCTATCAGTAGATTATTTTTTACAGAACAAAACAACAGATAATTCATCTGATATAAAATCTACCACCATTATCAATTCAGATAATAGCATTATAAATACAAACAATACCTCACAAATCAATAAAAGTACGAATCAAAACTTCGGATTGAGCTACCAGTGGAGCGAAAACAATAAATCTTTCTACATAAAACCATCATTTACCAGGGAGTACGGGGAGAGCAACAATAATTCGCAACAACGATCTACTAATGCATTAAGTGAATTAATTAGCGCAAATAACCTAACGAATACCGGTAATTTTGTTAGAAACAATTTTAATTTAAATACTAGTATTAAATATCCGCTGGACAATATTAAAGCAAAAACAATATTTGGGGGGCTGAATGTTGACTACAAACTCGGTGTGATTGATAATCAAACCAACTACTTAAGTCTTATAGAATTTATCTCTTATAGCACCCCTAGTGAGAATAAAAACTACAATCGAAAAACAGCAAAAAATTTGGAAACTATCGATCAAGTTATCGTTGCTGATTTACCAGGTATCGGAATTCCATTTTTGCAGAAACTAGGTATTAGTACCAGTCTCAGTAACCAGCTTAAAATAAGAAACGATAAAGATAATTCTGTTGTTAATGACCTAAACTCAGCTACAAATACGTACGAAAACAATTCATATCTAAGCAATCAGTTACGAACAAATAATCTGGACGAACTCGCCGAATTAAAAATTAGCAAGAGCTTCAATAGATCCCTAACTAATCGCTTCAGTAAAAGCTTAATAATTAGTTTTAGTCCTAAACAACAGTTTCGTACACAAAGAAGTAACTCTAATAAATCATTCCAAAATACCAATTCGAACTATACCCAGTTTATACCTGATGCCTCCATTGGTTACTCAAACAACCAATATGGAGAAAGTATCAACAGAATGAATCTAAGTTTTAATACAATGATGAGTATACCAACTATTTATCAATTGGCTCCGCTAGTGGATAGTTCAAATGTTTATTCTATCGTAAAGGGTAATTTAAATTTAAAACAGGCTATTTCGAGAAGTATAAACTTCAATTTTTCACATGACGACCAAAAAAATAAAAACACGTTAAACTATGGATTTGGCGGGAGACTAGAAAAAATAGACAATAATATTGTGGATAGTCTATCTATTGATAATCAGAATCGAAGAACGATTTACTTCATTAATGCAGATGGATTTAAATCTTTAAGTTTAAACGGCAACATCCGTAAAGTACAAAAGTTCAAAAATGGAGAATTACAGGCCACCGTTCGAACAAACATAAGCACTGCTAAATACCCAAGTTATATCAATGGTGTTTATTTATTCTATAAAAATTTTAACTCGAACACTACCCTGGAGCTTAACTTCAGTTATAAAACCTATTTAGCCATTAATCTCAGCCAGTCGCTAAATACCTACCTTTCAAAACAGGAATCTTTCAATTCGATATATTCCGGTAATGGCAAAACTACTGCATTTGCTTCGAGTTTGAATTTGACAAAAAGATTTACAATTAATTCCAATCTGAATTTCAATTCAAACACAACAACAAATTCAAAAAATATTAATTACACTATTTGGAATGCCAGTGCAGTTTATCGTATGTTGAAAGGGAATAATGCCGAAATTAAATTTTCAGCATTGGATATTTTACATCAAAACACAAGTATTATTAACGAAAATATAGGTAATGGTTTCAGAGTAGGTAGCCAAAAAGTATTACAACAATACTTCATGTTTACGCTATCTTATTACCCTAATCAATTTGGAAAGAGTAAATAAAATATAATTCTTTTCATGCCATAAGATTAAAATGCATAATTGGAGAATATATGGGCAAGGTGCATATTATTTCACTAATACTCACCTATCCATTTCATTGCAAAGCGGGGAAGCAAACCCGATATTGGTGGCGAGTTCAGGGGGTCAAGCTCCATACTGCCATTCATTATTACTTAAAAAAATTCTCTTCAGAAGCCTTCTATCATTAAACCCAATCAATTGTACGGCGGACAGTGTAAGCTATCAACAATAAATGATAGGCGCAAATAAGAACCTTTACTACTAATTTCTGTTTAGAACTAAAATTCCGATAATATTTTGCGATCAATACTGCGGGAACAAAAAAGAATCCGGCGGTACTAAGATATACATATCTATCTGCTATAATTGATGTGCGACCAAGTGGGATGATATGTAAAGTTAATATCAAATTAAAGAAAAAGAACCCCAAGCCAAACAAAACAAATTTGTATTTATGTTTATACCAATACCATATATAATAAATCAAAAAGATTAACAGAACAGGATAGAACCAATACTTAACTGGCATTGATTCACCTACTTTGTAAGGGAACGGATAAAATTTATGTAAAGCAATTGGAGCCAATAGTTTATTTATATACTCATTAAAACTGTAACAAGCAAGTATAACTCTTTGCGAAAACGGATAATAATGATGTTCAAGCATTTTATGGAATCCAATATTTTGAATATGTATGCTTAACAATCCGAATAGAAGTGAAGAGATAAAAAATGGTATTTTTTCCGTGAAAATTTTTCTTTTTAGAATATTTCGACCAAGAAAGTAATCTATCATTATTAAGAAAATTGGAAAAACCACAGATTGTTCCTTGGACAGAAAAGCTAATAAAGAGCAAATAAAACAGAAAATTAAAGACACAGTTTTCGAACTTTCTATATACTGCAAATAAAAGTTAAGTCCTGCTAAAAAAAAGAATGAAAACAATAAGATCTTTGATGCAGAAATCCATGCTACAGCCTCTATCTGCATTGGATGAATTGCAAATATTAGGGCAGTAAAGAAAGCTATATATTTTAGATTTAATTCAGAAATTCCTTTTAAGTTCTCAGTAACATGTGCCCGGACTAATATTCGCTCCAGGAGTAATAAGAGTAAACACGAATTAAGAATATGTATAAAAATGCCAATAAGATAGAACCAGAAAGGGTTTAATCCACAAAATGCATAAACTAAATTGTAATATAACGTATTTAATGGGGAAAATTGACCGCCATAAGCATTTGAAAAAATCCAAATTACGTTAGTGAAATCTAGCGTGTAAACCTGGGCGTTATTATATAACATCCAACCATCATCTCTACCTGAAAAATTATTATTTAGGATAGGAAAATATACTCCCAGAATTAGAAATAGTAATATTAATCTTGAGATCCATCTGTACGTTAATTTTCTCATTTTCTATTTTATAAATTCAACTCTACCTTTAATTAAAATTCGTGGAATAAATCCAAAATATCTAGAATCAATGGCATTGAGTCTATTGTCTCCAAGAAGAAAATAATAGTCATTTTTAAACTTATAAGTTTTTATTGCCTTTCCATCCATATAATACACTCCAGAAATTGACCTTGTTACCTCTTTTCCTTCAAATTGTTTGATTACATCTTTATATATTCTGTACACACTTTCTGTAAGTATAATCTGTTCATTTTTTTTCGGAATTTTGATGGGACCGTAATTTTGATAGTTCCATTCGCCTTGTTTAAATGATGGAAATACAGGAGGAAATGTTGTATTATGTTGAAATCGTATCATACGGTATCCTTTCTTATTTAAGTTTTCCTGCTCTGTTACAGAGATATAAAAATGTCTTACATAATTCTGTTCCCCCCCCTTGCTCCGTAAGTCCTGACTTTTTCTGCGCTCCTTAATTCCCCAGAAATCAGTTTTCTTTACATAATCAAATTTGTATGTACCCAGATCATTTTGAACCACGCTGTTTATAAATACAGAATCATTCTTAATGTAAACCACTTCGCCTGGGAGTCCAATACACCGTTTTACCAACAAGTTATTTTTCGCCTTCTCGGGAGAATAAAACAAGACAATTTCGTTTCTGCGGGGATCAGATTTAAACCATACATTGCTGAATGGTAAAATATTCATATCATGTAAGTTAAATAAACCTTTTAACACACCGATCTGATTCAAAGAATTAGGGATATTAATGCCATATGCAGCTTTATTAACAATGATGATATCGTTAGCTTGGATGGCAGTCTCCATTGAGCGAGAAGGCACAAGGTAGATGTCTAAAATTAAACTTTTTACTATAATCAGTATTGTTAAAAAGAAAAGGGAATAGCTGATTTTTTTTAAAAATTGGGGCGTAACAGTTTTTTCTTTGATAGTTTTGAGGCGCATATCACTGTTATAACTTTTTGTCTTAACGATGTTCACAGAATCCAGATATTTAGGAAAGCTTGAGGATAAATGCCTTAACTATCGGATAACGCTTTCTCTAAAAGGAGCAGCAACTTTCCCTTTTCTTCCATCAGCTCCCTATTTCTTTCCTTTAAAAAGTATACCTCGACTGTTGAAGCGACTTCATAGTTGTTAACAGCTTGTCGCTCGGAAAATATGTCATCGGTGAGATTAATTATTGTAACAATAGGAACATTTAATATTTGAGAAATTTCATTTAGCCGCTTTAGTGTTATTTCTATTTCATCTCTTTCGATCTTTCCGTAACTAGTGATTGAAAGATTCATTTTATCTGCAATATGTTGCTGTTTGATTCCTCTAAATTCTCTAATTTTTCTAATATTTGCTCCTAAATTCATTTTATTAAGCGTTATTTTAAATTATTACAGTATTAATTTTTTTTTAAGTATTTCTAAAACATTTGCAATTTCTTATATTCTCTTTAGGGTAACTTTATCTATTTCTAAACTTATTATGCTATTGACTGATAAGTGTAGCTTCTTAGGCCCAATTTTAACATTTGTTATACCCCGAATATTGTTGTGATTGTTTTGCTCGTGAAGAATACCGATTGTATTCGAAACAACTAACCTAACTAGTAAAAGTAATTCTAAGGACATATTTAGACTGTATATTGGCACTTTTTGTTATAACAAGAACAAGTATTTCAACTAATTAATTCCGAAACGAAACTTTTTTCTGAAAAAAGTAATTTAAGGTTTGAATACTAGCTGTAGTGAATAAAAATGAAAGTGTTAAATTCCAATTAAGATAAATAACTAGATAATCAAGTAGGTTCTTTGAAAAATAAACGGAAGCAATCGTAGATATACCATACCGAAGAAACGAGCTTCCTTTCGTCAAACTGCTATCAAATACAAAATTCTTGTTCAAAAAAAAGCCAATCGGCAAGGTGATGCTCATTGAAGCCATTAAAGATTTCATATTATTGTTCAAAAAAAACATTTCATTAGAATTCTTATCGAGCAACAGGAAATAGGTTAAATGAAAGACTGAGAAATTAATCAGAAAACAAATACCACCAACGGCTAAATATCGATAAAGTTCGAAAGGTATTATTTTTTTGAAAAGAGGGAAAAATATATCTAGTATACAACCTATGGGATTTAGGTTGTTTTTTTTGAGTTGATCGAGCATCGCGGGTTAATTTGACTTACCGAAAGTATATATTTGTCATGAAACAATTATAAAATAAGAAAGAACAAGCGTTTGTTTAGACAAGCCAAAGTAGTTTTTCCTTCAAAATCTTCCAGTAAAAGACATACAACTTGTAAAAAAAGGAATCAAAACTTAATAAGATATTACCAATCCCTTTAATCTTCGAGAGAATGCACAACATGGGATACAAAAAACAGTCATTAACACTAGAAATATTCCAATATTTACTAGTTTTTCTCGCTTTCAACAAAGCGGAGCAAACAAACGTTTGCGCATATTTAGTTTAGGAACTGTAAACATAGTCGACTACAAATCAACGAAGTTTCAATCCCGAATATTAAAATCATAGGATTTATTACAGTAATGATAGAACCGGATGTAGCATCCTTAATTAAACGACTTTCGTTTTAATTGAGCCATCGATTTTTAACAAAGTTGTTTCACGGGACATCAAATGAAAGTGAAAGGATTTTAATTTTGATTGGGCCTTTTTACAACTAATTTCTTAGTCTTTCAAACGCCAATTTTCTTACTTCTAGGTTTTTATCCGTTTTTGCTATTTCCGTTAAACTTGGTTCAAAAGTAATTTTACTGACTGCCATTTTTCTTACCCCCGCGTCCTTGTCCGTTTTCGCGATTTCAGTAAGACTTGGATTAAATGACATTTTGCTAACGGCTATTTTCCTAACCTCTGGATCCTTATCTGTTTTTGCTATTTCTGTCAAACTTGGTTCAAAAGTTATTTTGTTGACTGCTATTTTCCGAACTTCTACGTCCTTATCGGTTTTCGCGATTTCAGTAAGACTTGGATTAAATGACATTTTGCTAACAGCTATTTTCCTGACCTCCGGGTCTTTGTCTGTTTTGGCAATTTCAGTAAGACTTGGATCAAAGGATATTTTGCTAACTGCTATTTTTCTAACCTCTGGATCATTATCTGTTATTGCTATTTCTGTCAAACTTGGTTCAAAAGTAATTTTGCCAACTGCTATTTTCCGAACTTCTACGTCTTTATCTGTTTTGGCAATTTCCGTAAGACTTGGATCAAATGATATTTTGCTAACCGCTATTTTTCTAATCTCAGGATCGTTATCTGTCATTGCTATTTCTGTCAAACTTGGTTCAAAAGTAATTTTGCTAACTGCTATTTTTCTAACGTCTGGATCCTTATCTGTTTTCGCTATTTCTGTTAAACTTGGTTCAAAAGTTATTTTGCTAACTGCTATTTTCCTAACCTCTGAATCTTTATCTGTTGTTGCTATTTCTATCAAACTTGGTTCAAAAGTTATTTTGCTAACTGCAATTTTCCTAACCTCGAGATCCTTATCTATTAAACTCGTTGAATACAAAATTGAGTCCGAACTGGTAACATTATTTGTTACAGTAGTGCTTTTCGAATTATCAGTTTTTCTTAAATTAACATTGCAGCCAACGATCAGAATGATCGTAAATGGAATTAATAGAAATCGTGATGTTTTCATTTGTTCCTTATGATTGTTTTATATAGCGTATGTATGGGACTAACATCGTCCTGCCTATTTGTTGTACTAAAGTATCAAAAATATTTTAGAAAGCATCCAAGAGATTTTTAAAGTCGATGCAGATTTTTAGTATTTACACCCTTATAAAGCTAAGTAATTTTACTGCTGGCACAACCAACAATTCTGGTATGTAAAGTAAATCGCCCGCACTTTCTAATGAACCTTGAGTACTTTTTTCAATAGCGTGAAAGTTCTGGAAAAGGTTGATCTGTGAAACAATCGATCACCCATGCAAAAATTACAAGAAAAAGAAGCCGACCTATTCCACGTCTTGGTTTCTTCCTGCTTCTTCCAGGCCCTATGCACAAACCCGTCAACCAGGAAAACCTTATCCATCCTAGGCACGAGCCCTAACGCCAACCAGTACTATAACCGGCAAATACTGCCATAGAAATGATTTTTTTTCTTACCATAACACCAATTCCCGATGCCATATGGCATCGGGAAAGATGATAAAAGTTTAAAGGACCAAAAACCTCATTATTCTATCAGAGATACGTTCGAGCAAGTTGTCAAAATCAATTCAGATCATTCTTTCTGGAACCAGATTCCGGACGATAGGCATCATCTTCATCCATGTATTCCAACAGCCTATCCTTACAGAAATCCATAAAGCGCGTCCGGCTCAGGCGCTTCCTCCGCTTAATCTCCCGGAACCTATTCGCCGGAATACCAATATCCACCCCAAAACTCTCCTCCAGCCAGGAGAAGATTTCCCCCAAACCCGCCTTACCTCCAAGCTGACCAGACAGCCAGATCCCATATCCCAGCTCCACCAGATTAATCACCTCCCCTGCCCATTCAAACCTGGCCTTACCAGCTACCACAACATTCGCCTTCACCTCACCATCCAGCGCAGCCAGCTCCCCTAAAATATATTCCCGTAAATCCTCATACGCCATAAACTTGGTAAAGAAATAATCCCCGGCAGTCCCAAACTCCGCATCCAGAACCGGCAGTTCCTGCATCAGCGGAAAACCAACCTCCACACCCCGCACAAAAAGTAGCTCATCCATTTCAGTAAACCCCGACCGGTAATACTCATACAAAAAGGCATACTGCTTAAAAAACCGCTCAATAAACCGCAGCTCATCCAGATAATAAGCACGCAGGAGTTCCGGAACTCCTACAGGCCTGCCCTGAAGCAAACCAAACAAAGCCACATGATACACCTGCAATGCATAAAACTCGGGCTTCTCAAACTTGAAAAAGTACATCTCATCCAAACCGGTTTCAAAGCCCACAAGCAATACCTGAGCCTTCACCTGCTTTAAAAAGCCGGAAATTTCTACAAGCATCTCACTAAACTTCTCTACCAGAGAAATATCCCTGCCAGAGATCAACTTTAACCTGCCACGCACCTCACGCAGCAAAACTTTAAACGTATTCTTACGCATAACAATAGAGTAGATTAAGTAAAAATCACCCCTGCCCGTTAACTGGCCACAATTGCACACCGGGGTAATAAAAAAGTAGCAGTATCTTCATAGGCATGTTAGGTAAAATAAATCCTTGTTTTTTTGCGGGAAAACCATTCCCGGTAAAGCCGATACTAAACCAGACCAGGACTGTCCGAAGCGTTGCCCGTCCGTCCGTAATTTCTCCGCTAAATCTACAATTGAATGCATTGCCCTGACCTTGCACAAAACCGTGGCATAAAATTTTTTCCGATAGTTTTTCTACGCACATCATCGTATATTTTAGGTTAACAATTTGAACAGCAATCAATCCGATAGCTAAAAAAGTAGTCTATTAACAGGTAGCATATAACAAAAGCAAGTAAATCCCGTTTAAAACCTATATCCTTCCGACAGGACAATATTAATGAGGTAAAGGCGCTGAAAAGTTGATTTGTGACACAATCGACAACCTATGCAAAAACAAGCTCCCCAAGAAGCCGATTTATTGGAAACGCTGAGCTTCATCGCACCACTTCCTGCCCCCCTGCAAAAAAGAGTAAATGAAGAGGTAGTCACCGAGTGTTTCAGCCATAAACACCTCCTGCTCAAACCCGGCGAAATTTCCAGAAGATTGTATTTTATCCGCAACGGTTTCCTACGCGCTTTTTTCATCGACGAGCTTGGCAAAGAGTGCACCACGTGGTTTATGGGGAAGGGAGACCTGATGATCTCGGTATACAGTTTTTTCACCCAGAAACCTGCTTATGAATACATAGAAGTACTTCAGGACTGTAAATTGCAATCGATCAGCTGGCAGCAACTTAACGCCTATTACGCGGATTTCCCACAAGGCAATCTGTTGGGCAGGATTGTCACCCAAAAGTATTACATCATGAGCGAGGAACGGGCGATTTTCCTGCGTACTCAAACACCAACGCTGCGCTATGAAAAATTACTCGAACAATACCCAGATATCGAACAGCAGACCAGTCAAACCAATATTGCCTCGTACCTTGGAATCAGCCGGGAAACTTTAAGCCGGATCAGGCGTAAGAAACTAAAAATGTGTCACCAGACACAAAATGCCAAAAAAACAGCTCCGCTTTCCATTTAAAAATTAACCTCATGAATACAAAGTTTAAACTTACAACAGTGATTATTTTCTTGTTGTCAGCATGTCATAAAGAACCTATCAACAGCGACCTTGCGGAAGAAAAGCCAGTACAACAAGCTTCATTAAGCCTCGAAGACGCCAAAGGTTACATCGATCAGATCGAACCAGATAGCGCTAAGGTCCTAAGCAAAATCAGTATCGACTGGACACGAGCTAGAAATAACAGCACCGGAAGCGGAAACAAGTGGACGATCCTGCTGAACGAGCAACCTACTTACCAGGGTTACAAACAAGGATACCGGGAACTGGTAATATTAAGGGATAAAAACCGCCAGAAGATCGCTGCAAAGATATTGGAAATTATTCCAGAGGCCATTTACCTGCAAACGAAAAGAAAAATAAGCGCATCCGATTTCACCGGAAGGGTATTTGAATATGACCTCAACTATAACCTGACTGGCGGCCGGCTATATAGCAGTGGTAAGCCCGTTGGACTAATCAGGCAAATTGCCCAAAAGGATCTCAACCAAAATGCAAACCAAAAACTACTGGATGTAACCCACTTTCGCGGAGCTCAGGGAAAACTTATGCTTCGGGCTGTGGAAACCTGCGTATGGGTACAGGATTTCTATATTGATGCAGAAGGAGATTTTACCGTCCACTCCACCCAAGTTTGCTCCACCAGCTTTATTGATGACGGTGGCAGCGGAGGAGGATATTATGATGGCATCGGTGGTGGAAGCCCTGAACCGCAACAGGGAGGCGGAGGAGGTGGTAGTGCCTCCCCACCATCACCGCCCCCTCCATCCAATCTACCTGGCGAAAACAATAACACGGTCAACCCCAGGGAAATGATGGAATGTTTTTCACAAATACCCAATCCCAATGCAGCCTTCGTTGTAAGGGTTTACGTCGTAGAACCCCAGCCTGGAACCTCATTTAATGTTGGCGCTAATAGTTTTGGACACGTCGCCATATCATTGACCAAAACCAGTGGCGAAAACAGCATTACACAAACTGTTGGCTTCTATCCAACCGGAGTTGGACTGGACAAGCTATCATCAAGGTCGCAAATAATAGATAATGGTTTTGATGCCTATAATATCTCGTCGACATATTATGTAACGGGTGAAAACTTTCAAAAAGTTATCGATTTTATAAGTAACCCGCCAAAAAATTATCACTTTACGGACTATAATTGCTCAGCATTCGTTTATTCGGCTGGGCAGGCAGGGGGAATCCCAATACCAGACCCCACCACGCAAATTGGACTTGGGGGACCTGGTGGCGCCGGTTATGCCAAAACGCCAGCGGGAATGGCGAGTGCTTTGCGGGAACAAAAAGCGAAAAACCCTAATTTAGATATTAATGAGGCTGGCGGAAAAATACCAGAAAGTCACGGACCATGTAAAATTCAATGAAATGAAAAGAAAGATTAAAACACTTATATTGGTAATTGCCTCAATCGTTTTTATCAGCAATTTACCACCAATTACATATTTTCTGCAGGAAAATTATCACTATCAAAACAAAGATGGAAGTTTTCAATTTTCAGAACAGGGAGGACCTACACAAGATTTCGATGTAGCTAAATCTAAGTTTGAAAGTTTCAAACTTAAAAATCCAGATAATCCTCACAAGACATTGTTTAGAACATTCACACTAAAACCGTGGAGGTTTTGGGAATGGTGGCAGATGATAAGGCATTTTGAAAGATTCAAGCTACCTTATTACCCAAAAGCTGGCTAACACCCGTTATAACAAAGACTTAAGGAAAATTAACCGAGAGGCAAAAGCATATGACATTACTTTACCTGATACACTGATTGGCCTCTCGGTCAATCTAAGCAGTTTCGATAAGCCCATCTAGGTGGTAGAAGGCGGCAAATTTCATGCTGAAGACGAACCTTTATTAGCTTCTTTAACTTTTTCTCAAATGTTTTTTATAAAACTCTTGTCAATGCGCAAGGTGGCCTCATTTTCCATCACGGGTCAATGTATCATTCTGCGATCACTTAGTTGGTTGATCGAACCCCTCGCTGAAAAATTCCGCAAGGCTAATATCCAATGCCGATAATACCTTGAGCAACGACGAAAAATTCAAATCCTCCCCATTCTCATACCTCCAAAGCTGCGTGCGGTTAAGGTCATGTTTAAAAGCAAATTTTTCATAGTTGCGCTCCCCTTTAGCTTCCCTAAGGGAACGAATCCGTTCGCCAACCAATTTTAAAACCTGCTTTATATGCTCGCTGTTCTGATCGTTTTTGGCTCTACTCATAGGGGCAAATTTTTCATAGTTGCGTTCCCCTTTAGCTTCCCTAAGGAAACGAATCCGTTCGCCAACCAATTTTAAAACCTGCTTTATATTCTCGCTGTTCTGATCGTTTTTGGCTCTACTCATAGGATAAAGTAAACCAAAATGATGCGCCAAAGGTACTTCTAAAAAGAAACATCATATTAGATACATCTTATAAGAAACAAAATTGTATCTTTATTATGTTTCAAATACCAATAAAATATGGAAAAGGAGGACATACTAGATATCCCGATCGAAAAACTTGGTTTTAGTTCGAATTTTCGCAGGGCTTGTGATACCATGAATGTCAGCACGCTAAACGACATCACATCTGTTCTGCCTGAACAACTGATAAATAAAAAAGGATTTAATTACAGCTGGTTGGGCGAACTCAGCGCGTACTTAGATAAGAAAGGACTGTTGCATTTATTGCAAAGACCATAGGAAAAAAATTTCGGTTGATCCGCTGGATCATGCGCTGTAACAGATCCCGCACACGTGCAGCAGTATGCTGATCAATACTGTAGAATTCTTTGCTCAAGCTTCCGGGCGAAATTATGACTTGTCTTTTGCTTTGAAAATAACCGGCAAAACCTTTGAAAATGAACTGGAGGTTCTGCGTGGCGAAAACACTTTCTTCGTAGAGTAACCGAATCAGGCAGGAAAGGTGAGCGACTGACATTTCAAGTGGTATCTTGAGCACCGCCACTTCATTTTTATTATATGCAGATTTTTTAGTCAGCAAAATCTCTTCCTGCAACCAATCCGTTATCATTGTTTTTATGGAAGGCCATGAGGGATCGTAACCTTTGTTTTTCACTTCAGGAACTGACAAAACTTCTGCTTTCTGCTCAACCAAATACCTGAGTTTCTCGTGACTGTCTTTCAAATCGCCAATTGCAATCCCCACATAATCTTGGTAGTAAACAAGAAAAGTAAGATTATTAAAATTTGAACGAACAAGCAGAGAAACAAGTGATCTCTCTGCGTCTTCTGAATCGTAATCAATTGAAGATAATCGATTAACAACATATTCGAAATAATGCAGCGAGCAAAAATTAAATTTTATTATATCAGTATCTTCAGACATCAAAGCGAACCATTTTACGAGACAGGTAATTAGAGAAGCATTCAGGTTGCTTTCCTGCAGTCTTTGCCGGATATAACTGATACTGTTGGAAAGTTGGCACATTAACCTTTGATGATACATTAAAGGTGCCAATACGTTTTCATTGAAATAGTTTGAGTAATATTTTCGCAGATGGTCTATAAGCTCTAAAAGCTTACTTTGCGGAACTATAAGTTTTTCGTCTATCTCTAACCTATATAAGTTATCAGAAATATTTGTGATCACCTCGAGGTGATAATGAAAATAACGCACCAGACTATTTTCTGGTATATCGGAAAATATAACCTTTTCCCATGCCCTATGAATTTGACTAAAGCATTTTTCAATATCAATCTGAACTATTCTATTGCTGTCTGAATATTTCTGTTCAAATAATATTTCTTCTATATCCTTCAGTTCATTCTTAAGCATAGTAAAATATTCTACTGGTGCATTATTCTCAGGTTCTACTTACTGGTTGAAAATATGAGTACTAGAAATGATTGTATTTGTCACCGTTGTGGGATCTGTTTCCAATCGCTTACCAACCTTTCTCGAAGATTCATAGTCCGCAAATAATTGCTTGCTTTTTGCTGGGAGTTTGCTTGTTTTCATCATAATTTTAATTTTTAATAGTAATTTAATAGTCTATGTTTTATTTATAAATTATATTACAGATTCGAGCGAGTTTGTGTGTAAAACACTAATTCTCATGATAAATTTGATAAGTTTAAAATTCACCGAGCAAACTATAAAAGCAGTCGTAATCCAAACCTCATTCTGGATACTTTTTATAGTGTATGAGTTATTGGCTGTGTACTATCATATCGGATCCCTGGAAGGGCCTCTGATATACATTGTCTATTATGCGATAAATATTACGCTGTTTTATGCCTGCCTTAACCTATTAAGTTATACACTAGAAGGCACGAGGGTTAATTACTTCAAAGGTGTAGCAGCATATTTTGCTCTACTTATTTTTTTCCTGATTATTAAAGCTATTGCCGATCACTTATTGGGAAATCCCCAACCTGCCACAAACGATCCTTATATATATATCAAACAGTTTCTTCCACGGAATCTGACTCGCGCAGTATATTTCACCTTGTTGGCCATATTTTATTGTTCAGCGAAATATGTTACTCAGTATAAAAGGAAAGCATTAGAAGCTGAAAAACGACAATTGATAGTTGAAAAAAATAACGCAGCGTTAGAAGCCCAACTGTCCAAGTCTAGAAATGCATACCTCCAACAACAGATTAACCCGCACATGCTTTTCAATGCGCTCAATTTTGTTTACAACAGCACACAAAAATATTCCGATGATGCTGCACAGTGTATCTGGCTATTGTCCGAGATCATGCGGTTTAGTCTGGAAGAAGCAGATCAAGATGGAAAGATTAAACTAGGTAGAGAAGTAGAACAGATCGATAACCTCATCGCGATCAACCGCTACCGGTTCAAAGAACCCTTACATCTTAATTTGCAGAGGGCTGGTGATTTCGCTAGCTATAAAATAATCCCCCTTATCCTGCTTACGCTGACTGAAAACGTGTTCAAGCATGGGAACCTGACAGAAGTTAATTCACCCGCCGTCCTGAAATTGACAGTAGACGAGAACGGATTGTTAACTTTTTACAGCCGGAACTTAAAAAAATCAAAGAACGAACATCCCCGCATACGGAAAGCAGTGGGCCTACAAAACATCCGGCTGCGCCTGGATGCATTTTATAGAAGTGGCTACCAGCTGAAAATCGATGACCCCGGAGATTTTTATGAACTTACCTTAACTCTTCAATTATGAACTTAACCTGTTATA